>JBMDXQ010000006.1:0-227153 GCA_048594975.1 Vicinamibacterales bacterium
CAGCAACATGGCCGTGCTCGAGCAGTCCGACAACAAGGCCACGGCGTGGGCGTTCGTCGAGTTCCTCCTCCGGCCGGAGGTGCAGGTGAAATGGTACGAGACGGTCAGCGACCTGCCGTCGGTGCCGGAGGCATGGGACGATGAGACCCTCGCCGACGACGAGCTGCTCTCGGCATTCGGCGAGCAGCTCGACGACGCCAAGGCGCCGCCGGCGATCCCGACGTGGGAACAGGTGGCAGCGGAGGCGATCGACAGCCAGGTCGAGGCGGTGACCCAGGGCGACACCTCGCCCGAGGACGCGTGCGCGGCGATGCAGGAGACGGCCACGTCGATCGGGACCGGCCTGTGACGGACCGCGGCACAACCGGAGGTCGTTGGTGACAACGGCCGTGGCCCGCGGGGCATCCCCCTCCCCGCGTGCCACGCGCCCAGCCCGCCGCAAGTGGCGCCAGGCGCTCATCGGCTGGAGCTTCGCCCTGCCGTTCCTTCTCCTGTTCATCGTGTTCATGGCGGGGCCGATCCTGGTCTCGTTCATCACCAGCTTCACCGACCTGCGGGTGACCGACATCCGCAATCCGCTGAGCGTCAACTTCGTCGGCCTCGACAACTACGCAGACGTCTTCTCGGACCCGGTGTTCCGCAAGGCGGCCGGCAACACCGCGATCTACGTCCTGTTCACCGTGCCGCTCACGATGGGTCTCGGCCTACTCGTCGCCGTCGCCCTCAACCAGGCGATCGTCAAGTTCCGGAACGTGTTCCGGCTCGGTTATTACCTGCCGCAGGTGACCGCCATCGTCGCTATCGCGGTCGTCTGGCGGCTCCTGCTCGGCACCGAGCGCGGCATCATCAACGGTCTGCTCGACCAGATCGGCGTCGAGGGCCCCGGGTGGCTCACCGACACCCGATACGCGCTCCCGTCGATCATCCTGATGACCACCTGGCGAGGCCTCGGCCTGCAGATGATCATCTTCCTCGCCGGTCTGCAGGCGATCCCCCAGGAGCTCTACGAGGCCGCCGCCGTCGACGGAGCTGGGGCGTGGCAGCGTTTCTGGCGGGTGACGTTTCCACTGCTTCGACCGACGCTGCTGTTCTCCGCGGTGATCGCCAGCATCGGTCTGCTCCAGTTCTTCGAGGAGCCGTACGTGATGACCCAGGGCGGACCGCTCGACTCGACGCTCTCGGTCGCGTTCCACGCGTACAACCAGTTCAGCTTCGGGAACTACGGCTACACCGCGGCGATCAGCTGGGTGCTGTTCGTGGTCATCGGCGGGCTCACGCTGCTCCAGTTCCGGCTCTTCCGTCCCAACGTCTGAGGGTGCTCCCATGACCACGACGATCACCCCTCCGGCGCAAACGGCCGAGCTCCCGGTGCGCACGACGCCGTCACGTGCCGTCGGCGCCCGCCGCTCGCGGGGCTTCTGGCTCCACGTGGCGCTGATCGCCGGTGTGATCGTGATGGTGATGCCGTTCGTGTGGATGCTCCTCGGCTCGTTCAAGACGACCGGCGAGCTTCGTCAGCTGCCGCCCACGTTTCTCCCCGAGAACCCGACGACGGCCAACTATGAGGAGCTGTTCGACCGGCTGGACTTCCCGCGATACTTCTTCAACTCGGCAGTCGTCGCCGTGGCGGTCACCGTCGGCAATCTCGTGTTCTGCTCGATGTTCGGCTACGCATTGGCCAAGCTCGAGTTCCCCGGCAGGCGAGTGCTCTTCCCGCTGACGCTGGCCACGCTGATGATCCCGGCCTTCGTCACGTTCATGCCGCTGTTCGTCCTGGTTTCGAACATGAATCTGACGGATACCCACGCCGGGCTGATCCTGCCGTACCTCGCCGGGGCGTTCGGGGTGTTCCTGATGCGCCAGTACATCAGCGGCTTCCCCGACGAGCTGCTCGACGCCGCCCGGGTGGACGGCGCCGGCGAGTACTCGATCTTCTTCCGCATTGTCCTGCCCAACTGCGGTCCGGCGCTCGCCACCCTCGCCGTGCTCACGTTCATCACCAACTGGAACAGCTTCTTGTGGCCGCTGGTGGTGGCGACCAACGAGGACATGTACACGCTGCCGGTCGCCGTGGCGCTGTTCTCCATCGGACAGCACGAATCGAACCTGGGTCTGCAAATGGCCGGCGCGGCGGTGGTCGTGCTGCCGCTGTTGGTCCTGTTCTTCGCGATGCAGCGGTACGTCATCCAGGGCATCGCGACGACCGGGCTCAAGTGACTACGAAAGGAGTCGACACGTGCGACGCATCATCGCCTTGGCGGCGACCGCCGCCATCACCCTGGCCGTGACGCCAGCGCTCTCGCGCGCTCAACCCGGTCCTGACCGCACCCTCGAGCGCTACGCCGAGGCGACGTGGCACTCGTTCGTCAAGCTGGTCGACCCCCGCACCGGCTTGCCGTCCGACAACATCGGCGGCCAGCTGCGACCCGACACCCGCTCGCGGTACACGTCGCCGACGAACATCGGGATGTACCTGTGGGCGACACTGGCCGCCCGCGACCTCGACCTCATCGGTCGGGCCGAGGCGACGGCGCGCATGGCCAAGACGCTCGACAGCATCGAACGGCTCGAACGCCATGACCCGTCGGGCCAGTTCTACAACTGGTACGACCCGGCCACGCTGGAGAAGCTGACGACGTGGCCGGAGCCGCCGCACAACCCGGTGAACCCGTTCCTGTCCAGCGTCGACAACGGTTGGCTGGCGTCGGCGCTGATCATGGTGGCCAACGCCGTGCCCCAGCTCCACGACCGCGCATGGGAGCTGGCGACGAGCATGGACTTCGGCTGCTACTACGACCCCGCCGCCAAGGGCGCCCCGCCCGGCCTCATTCGGGGCGGTTTCTGGCGGGTCGGCGAGGAGCCACCGGACGCGGCGGCCTTCCCCCGTGCCGACTACTGCGGGATGGGCGAGACCGTCGTCTACACCGGCCACCACTACGGCAGCTTCAACACCGAGCCGAGGATCGCGTCGTACATCGGCATCGCTCTCGGCCAGATCCCGCCGGAGCACTACTACGCCGGATGGCGCACGTTCCCCGACACGTGCGACTGGTCGTGGCCCGAGCAGAAGCCGATCGGTGAGTGGCGGACGTACCGCGGCGTCGACGTGTTCGAGGGCGCGTACCGCTACGACGACCAGCTCGTCGTCCCGACGTGGGGCGGGAGCATGTTCGAAGCGCTGATGCCGCCGCTCGTGGTGCCCGAGGAGGAGTGGGGGCCGGCGAGCTGGGCCGTCACCCACCCGCTGTACGTCGAGTCGCAGATCGAGTTCGGTCTCGACGAGGCCGGCTACGGCTACTGGGGATTCTCGCCGGCGAGCAACCCCGCCGGTGGCTACGACGTGTACGGCGTCGATGCGATCGGGATGGAACCCAATGGCTACCCCGCCGACGCCCAGCGGGCGACGCTCGTCGACCCCGGTTGGGACGATCCCGACTGCTTCCGTCCGCCGGTGGCGATCGACGACTACGGCGACGGCGTGGTCACCCCGCACGCCGCGTTCCTCGCCCTCGACTTCGCGCCCGAGGCGGCCCTCGCCAACCTCGCCGCGCTGGAGGCCGACTTCCCCGGCCTCTACGGGAAGGGCGGGTTCAAGGACGCTGTCAACACCGGGACGGGCCAGATCGCCGACCGCTACCTTGCTCTCGACCAGGGGATGGTCATGTCGGCGATCGCCAATGAGCTCCTGGACGACCGGCTGCAGAGCTACCTGGCGGGCACCCTCCAGCCGTCGCTCCAGCCGTTGATGGCGGTCGAGCAGTTCGGGGCCGGCCGCATCGAGTCGTGAGCGACTGGGCGGAGGTCACCAGCCGGCGCGACACCGAGACCGCGGCGGAGTGGCCCCGGCTCCCGCCGCCCCGCGAGGTGCGGGTGCGCCCCGGTCGGGCCCAGGTGACCCTCGAGTGGGATCCGGTGCAAGGCGCCGCCGGCTACCTCGTCCGCCGGGCGGCGTCCGCCGACGGCGCCTACGCGCCGTTGGAGATCGGCGAGCCATGGGTGCGGCCCGTCCCCCACCCGCCGCTCACCGACACCACCGGCCCGCCCGGCGGCGCTGCCTGGTACACCGTGGCGCCGGTGGCCGCGGTGAACGACCACGGCCAGGCCACCAGCGACCCGATCGAGGCCGTGCCCGGCGTCGACGGCGACGCCTCGTGCCGGATCCACGTCGACGCCGGCCGCCGGCTCGGGCCGCTGCCCCGGCCGTGGCGTCCGATGATCGGCGCCGAGCACCTCTCCCAGCTGGAGTACGGCGATGGACCCGGCGGCCGCAACATCGGCGAGGAGTTCGCCGCCGCGCTGCGGCTGGCCCGCGACGAGCTCGGTGTCGAGGGCGTCCGTGCCCACGCCATCCTCCACGACGAGCTCGGCACGTACCGGGAGGTCGACGGTCGCCCCGTCCACGACTTCGCCGGGATCGACCGGATCTACGACCGGATCGTCGGCCTCGGGCTACGGCCGGTCGTCGAGGTCAGCTTCATGCCGCGCGACCTCGCCCGCGATCCCGACGCGACCGTGTTCACCTACGAAGCGATCGTGTCGCCACCGAAGGACTGGGGGCGATGGGGATCGCTTGTCGCCGATCTCACCGCCCACCTCGTCGAGCGCTACGGGGGGGACGAAGTCCGCGGCTGGGGGTTCGAGATCTGGAATGAGGCCAACCTCGATGTCTTCTGGTCGGGCACGCGCGCCGAGTACCTCCAGCTCTATGACGTCAGCGCCCGCGCCGTGAAGTCCGTCGACCCGACCCTGCCGGTCGGCGGGCCGGCGTCGGCCGCGGCGGCGTGGATCGACGAGATCCTCGACGCCGTGGCCGACACGGGTGCGCCGATCGACTTCCTGTCCACCCACACATACGGCAACGCCCCGCTCGACCTGCGGCCGATCGCCGCCCGCCACGGCCGCCCCGACCTGGCGCTGTGGTGGACCGAGTGGG
Source organism: Vicinamibacterales bacterium (assembly GCA_048594975.1). Taxonomy (GTDB): domain Bacteria; phylum Acidobacteriota; class Vicinamibacteria; order Vicinamibacterales; family 2-12-FULL-66-21; genus JBMDXB01. Next base: position 4,934 of record JBMDXQ010000006.1, read on the forward strand.
GCGCCCACGCCTCGCATTTCGATGGGGTCCACGACTCCGTGTGGAGCGGCGCCTACCTCGTGCGGGGGATGGTGAGCGCGATGGGGCGCACCGACGCCGTCGCCTACTGGACCCTGTCGGACCACTTCGAGGAGCTCGGCCGGCCGTCGGCACTGTTCCACGGCGGCTTCGGCCTGCTGAGCGTCGGCAACCTGCGCAAGCCGAGGTGGTGGGCGTTGTGGATGCTCGAGCAGCTCCTCCCCCAACGGGTCGCGGTCGTCGTCGACGGCGACGGTGCCGGGGACATGGTCAACGCCGTAGCCAGCAGCGACGCCGACGGCCGCGTGGCGGTGGTGGCGTGGAACGCGACCGTCGACGTGACCAAGGCGGGCGGGGACGCCCTCCTCGACCGCAACATCGACCTCGTCATCGACGAGCTCCCGGCGAGCCGGTACCAGCTGCGCCACCGCCGGCTCGACGAGGACCATTCCAACCTCAACGTGAGGTGGGCGAGCATCGCCGACGGCCGGGCGTGGCCGGCGGGAGCCGAGTGGCGCACGCTGCAGGAACAGGACCGCCTGGACGATCTCGAACCGGTCCGGTCGGTCGAGCCGCGGGACGGCACCGTCGAGCTGCGGTTCTCGCTCCCGATGCCGGGCGTGTCACTGGTCCAGCTCGAGCCGGGGTAGCTGACGAATCCGCAACGCCCGCGGGACCGGTAGTACTGGGCGTGCAACAACAGGTTCGGGCACCGGCCACCACCGCTCCTCCGTTCCAGCCGGCGCGACGACGCTGGAGCTGGCTCGTGGGGCGAGGGCTCGGAGCCGTCGCCCTCATCGTGTCCGGCGTCGTCCACCTCCAGCAGTACTTCGGCCCGTACCGGGAGATCCCGACGATCGGCGTGCTGTTCCTCGTGAACTTCGCCGCCGCCGTCCTCATCGGACTCACCCTGCTGATGTGGATCGAGCACCTCACCGGCCGGTGGGCGGGTGCGGCCGTCGCGATCGTGACCGCGGCCGGCATCGTCCTCGCCGCCGGTTCGCTCGTGATGCTGTCGATCAGCGAGCGCACGCCGCTGTTCGGGTTCCAGGAACCCGGATACAACCCGGCCGCGATCGATCTGTCCCGTCGCTCCGAGGCCGCCGCCGTCGTGCTGCTCGGTGCGTCCCTGATCGCCCGCTTCACCGGCAAGACACCGAAACACCGGTGGTGAAAGGAGAACCCCCCATGAAGCTTGGACTCAGGTCCGTGTCGTTCGCTGCTGTCGCGGCCGCGCTCGCGCTCGCCGCATGCGGCAGCTCGGACGACGACGATACGAGCAGCGCATCCACGGCCGGAAGCGCCGCCGGGAGCAGCAACACGGTGTCCGTCGCCGACGTCGAGGGCCTCGGCGAGATCCTCGTCGACTCGTCGGGAAAGGCGCTCTACTTCGCCGACGAGGAGGCCGACGGCCAGGTCCGGTGCGTCGACGGCTGCACGTCGTTCTGGCAGCCGCTGGAGCCCGGGGCCGGCGCGCCGACCGGAGCCGCTGGCGTGCCGGATCTCGGCGTGATCGACCGTCCCGACGGGGCCGAGCAGGTCACCGCCGGCGGGCGGCTGCTGTACACGTTCTCCGAGGACTCCCCTGGCGACGTCAAGGGCGACGGCTTCGAGGACGACTTCGGCAGCCAGCACCTCACCTGGCACGCCGTGCGAGCCGACGGCTCGGGCGGGATGACGACCGACACCTCGACCGGCGAAACGCCTGACTACGGCTACTGATCACGATCTGGGCGGGAATCGTGCCAGCGTATGGCAGGATTCCCGCCCAGTTTTCGGCGGATGGGAGAGTAGCGAGGTGACGTCCAGCATCCCGACCGAGCTCGAGGTCCACGACGAGCGGTTCCGCGGCTGTCGCGGCGACCGCCGCGTCGAACGGTTCGAGCTCGACTGTCGCTGGGCCGAGGGCCCGGTGTACGTGCCGGCGGGCCGCTACCTGCTCGTCAGCGACATCCCCAACGACCGCATCCTCCGCTGGGATGAGACGACCGGCGTCGCCGGGGTGTTCCGGTGCCCCTCCGGCTACGCCAACGGCAACACCCTCGACGCCGAGGGGCGGCTGATCACGTGCGAGCACGGCCCGCGTCGCGTGACCCGGACCGAGCACGACGGCTCGGTCACCGTGCTCGCCGATCGCCACGAGGGCCGCCGGCTGAACAGCCCCAACGACGTCGTCGTCCGCTCCGACGGGTCGGTCTGGTTCACCGATCCGGCGTACGGGATCGACAGCGACTCCGAGGGCCACCGATCGGAGAGCGAGATCGGCAGCTGCCTCGTCTACCGGGTCGACCCGCAGGCCGGGACGTGCACCGCGGTCGCCGAGGACTTCGAGCGACCCAACGGGCTCGCCTTCTCCCTGGACGAGACCAAGCTCTTCATCGTCGACAGCCAGGCCAACCACATCCGGGTGTTCGACGTTGACGACGGCGGGACGCTCACCGGCGGAACAGTGTTCGCCGACGGCGGCCAGTTCGACGGCATCCGGTTCGACGACCACGGCCGGCTCTGGGCCGCCGCCGCCGAGGGCGTCCGTTGCTACGACCCCGACGGCACCCTGATCGGCACGCTCCGGTTGCCCGAGCGGGCGTCCAATCTCGTGTTCGGCGGCCCGAAGCGGAACCGGCTGTTCATCAGCGCCACGACGTCGGTGTACTCGCTCATGCTGACCGTCACCGGGGCTCCGCCGGTGTGGGGTCACCGCTGACGGACCGGCGCTCGGGGCGGTGATCGAACCGCTCGTGGTGTTGGCGCAGGAGGTCGGCGCCGTAGTCGCCGCCGTGGGGCGTGCGCACGACCGTGTGGACGTGGTTGCGCGTCGGGACCTCGTTGTCGAAGGCAACGCCGGGATGGTGGTCGAACTCGATGAGGATCACGGGGCTGTGGATCCGGTAGTAGAAGGGCGAGTCGTCCCCCGTGCCGCCGTACCACGAGAACCAGGTCTCGTCGAGGTGGGCGCCGACTTCGGCCGACCGCACCTGGGCGTGCCCGTCGCCCATCCAGCCGACGTACGTGCCGGCGAGGGCGAGGAGGATGCGTCGCTGGGCGTCGGTCATGTCGTGCCCGACCACCCCTTGGTAGGGGGCGACGAGGTTGTCGTGGAAGGCGCCGGCCTGCATCCGGCCGTCGAACGGGTTCTGCAGGTGGACGGGGATCTCGTCGGGGTGGATCGACGGGTAGATGACCGCCCGCGCGCGCTGCTCGGTGTCGAAGGAGCGGATCAGGTCGAGCCCGAGCCGCTCCTCCGGGTCGAAGAGGGAGATCGGGGCGAACGGCCCATGCTGCACGCGCCGGGGCTCGGCACCCAGGAACGTCGGTGTCATCACGACCCGCCCGTCGAACACCACGGCGTTGATGCAGACGTGATGGCCGTCGATCTGCCAGCCCCACGGCTCGCCGGCGCCCGGCTCCCCGAAGATCGACACGAAGTACGGCCACTCGCCGAACGCCTCGCGGTCGCCGGTCAGCTCGGCGATGAGCTCGTTGAGCCGCATGATCGTCCGGGCGTGGTCGAAGCCCCGGGCCGACAGCGTCGCCCGGAGGACGTCGAGGCCGAGCTCTCGCACCGGCGGGGTGAGGTCCTCGAGCATCACCCCGTGACGGAAGTGGTTCATGTGGACATTGATCCACGTCCGCCACTCGATGGCGTCCATCGCGAACGACGCCCGTCGTCGCTGCTCGGGAGTGAGCGCCTGCAGGAAGGCCAGCGCCGCCTCGAGGATCGGCCCCGTGCTCACGGTGGGACCGTCGAGCGAGCGCAACCCGGTCCGGACGACGCCGTCCGTCGTCACGCCGACGAACGGGCGGTCCAGCTCGGCGGCCCGCTCCTCCACGATCTCGGCCACGAACGGCGGCGGGTTCTCCACGTGCACGCGTGCCGACATCGACGGCATGGAGCGGATTCCGAAGGCCCGCCACTCGTCGATTGCCTGCTCCTCGTCGGTCCCGATCGGCGACGTGACCGTCCTCGCCAGCCGCGGCGTGTCGGGCTCAGGGGGGCGGAAGGCGCACAGCTCGGCGAGCACGTCATCGACGAGGGCGGCGTTGGTGAAGACGGCCGTCGTGGTGTCGAGTCGTGTGCCACCCCAGGCATCACGGAACACACCGCCCGCCTCGGTGACGACGAGGCTGGTCGCGGCGAAGTCCCACACGCCCCCCAAGGTCAGGATCGCCACGTCGAGCTCACCTGCGGCCACCATCGCCGCGTCGATGGCGAGGCACTGGCTGCGCGGTGACGCCGGGAGGGGGAAGCGGTGCGTCAGCTCGTTGCGCCAACCGACCAACGCGCCCTCGTGCGGGATCACGATCACGGACGCGTCGCCGAGGATGCTCGCCGAGCCGCACCGCAGCGGCGTCGCCGCGTCCCGGTCGAGGGTGCCGTCGGTCCCGTACGGCGCCGACCACGCTCCGCCACCGCGCGTCGCCCACCAGCGCCGGCCGAACCGCGGCGCCGAGACAACTCCCACCGTGACCTCACCGCCGACTTCGAGGGCGATGCTCGTGCCCCACCCGGGCCGGCCGGCGGCGTACTTGTGGGTCCCGTCGATCCCGTCGACGATCCACCGGCGGTCGGAGGAGCCCGGGTGGGGGCCGACCTCCTCCCCGATGACGGCGTCGCCGGGCCGCTCGGTGCGCACGAGGTCGAGCACCGTCCGCTCGACCTCGAAGTCGACCTCCGACACCGGCGTGCCATCGCCCTTGGTCGTCGTCCGGAGCTCGGCGGACAGGTAGTGGGCGGTCGAGACCCGATCGGCCGCGTCGGCCATGGCGTGGACGAGCTCGAGATCCCCGGTAGTCACGTCGTCAGTCTGGCCGCGGCGGCCCGCACGTGGTGAGTTCGGCTAGGACCGCCGCCGCTTCTTCGGTGCACCCGACACGACCAAGTCCCATGACAAGGTCAGGTCGGTGCCCGGCGGGCACGCCCGCCACCCCGCCTGCGCCCGCTCGAACGCCGTCGCGCACGGCGTCGGCCGTCCCTGCCGCCAGGCGTCCCAGTGCCCGTGGACGATGCGCTCGGCGCGGTCCAGTGCCCGGAAACGGACAACGCGCACCATCGCCGGTGCGATCCGCACCGGCGACGGCGGCACAACGGACTCCCTCCGCGAAACCCGTTCTGGGTGTGGTCCACTCTGCGCCGAGATCGCCGGGCGCTCAGCGTCATCTGGCGCAGACGCGGACGAATCTTTCCGCCACGATGGGCGGCGAGACGCCGAGCGGGGTCGTTGCCAGCGGGGGTGGGCGACGACCTCGCCGCGTCCTCTTCGGTCGCGTCTCAACGACGATCTGGGCGCGAGGCGTCTCGCCGCCGAGACTGTGCGCGCCCAGAAACCTCATCGAGACGGTCCGCGCCCAGATCTACCGGCGCCAGGCGTCGGGTTGGGTACCGTCGAGATCGGTGAAGCCGTAGTCGCGGGCGAGCTCCCCGGCGGTCACCGAGCACTGGTTCCAGCGGGCGCGGTCCGCGTCCGCGGCGAGCGCGGCCACGGCTCGGCCGACGAAGCGGGGGGTCTCGGACTGGGCGAAGCCCGGGGGGGCGGTGGGCAGCTCGGCTCCTGGCGGGCGGTCGAGCGCGTCTCGCCAGTTGTCCTCGGTGACGCCGAAGGCCTCGAGCATCATCTCCGAGCGCAGCCACCCCGGGGTCAGCGCCACGGCGGTCGCGCCGTGCGGGGCCAGCTCGTGCCCCTGCGAGAAGGCCAGCCGGTTGACGGCGACCTTCGCCAGGTCGTAGTAGACGCTGATCCGGTACTCCGACGCGTTGTACGCGGTGGTCCCGTCGGTGACCTCGACGAGCAGGCCGCCGGGCCGCTCGATCAGCAGCGGCAGCAGGTGGTGCGACGTGATGAGGTGGGTGTCGATGGCCAGACGCAGGATCCGCAGTCCGGCGTCGACCCGGTGCTCCCAGATCGGCGTGTTCCAGTCGGCGGGACCGCCCTTGAGCACCTCCCCGCCCCAGATGTCGTTGACGAGCACGTCGAGACGGCCGTAGTCGCGGCGCAGTCGTTCGGCGAGCGCGCCGACCTCACCAGCAGCGAGGTGGTCGACGGGGACGGCGACGCCGGTACCACCGAGTGCGCTCACCAGTTCGGCCGTCTCGTCGATGGTTTCGGGGCGGTCGTAGTCGGATCGGACCGAGCCGTCGGCCCGCGTGGTGCGACCGGTGCAGACGACGGTGGCCCCGGCCTCGCCGAGGCCGCAGGCGATCCCCCGCCCGGCGCCTCGCGTGGCCCCGGCGACCACGACGACCTTCCCGCGGAGCGCGTCAGGATCGGGTGACCAGGGCATCGTCGGCCCATCGTTGCACGTGGCGGCCCATGGCCGCCCGCGTCAGGACTGCTGCTGGGCCCCGGGGGCGACGACCATCCACGGCGTGCCGAACCGGTCGACGCACATGCCGAACGCCTCGGAGAAGAAGGTCGGCAGGAGCTCCTGGGTGACGTTGCCACCCTCGGCGAGGGCATCGAAGACGCGCTTGGCATCGCCGGCATCGGCGGCGTCGTAGCTGACCATCATCCCCTGCACCGGGCCGAAGTCGTCGCTCATCGGGTCGTCGGACGCCATCAGCAGCTCCGGCCCGACGGCGAGGGCAGCGTGGATGATCAGGTCGGCCTTGTCGGCCGGGGGCTCCTCCTCACCAGGGACGTCCTTCATCGTCATCAGCGTCAGTTCACCCCCGAAGATCTCCTGGTAGCGGGTGAAGGCGGCGCGGCAGTTGCCGCCGAAGAAGAGGTACGGACGAAAGGCCATCGGATTCCTCCATCGCTCGCGGGCTCGGTCAGAACATCTGACCGGACGGGTCGCCCGAACTCATCGGCGTCAGCGCCGACGAACGGGGTGGAGCGTCACCGACGACCCGTCCCGGGTCACTTCGTAGAGCACCACGTCGTTGGCACCAAGGTGGTAGAAGTCGGCCACGTAGCCGGCGAACGCCCAGCCGCCACGATCCGGTCTGTAACCGCCCACCACGCCGGCGAGCGTTCCGTTCACCGCGGCCAGCAACTCGGGCGGCTGGTCCTTCGATCCGTCGTGCGCGGCGGCGGTGCCGACGAGCACGTAGGGCATCTCTCCTCCCCTGCTCGGCAGGTCACGAAGGATCCATTGCTGGCGGAGGCTCGCGCCGTACCGGCTCGGTCGGCCGACGCTGAATTCGTCGACCCGCCGGCCGACGAGATCACCGTTCTCCCCTACCGCGGCGAGGGCGGTCCAGCCGTCACCGTACGGGAAGTCCTCGGCCCGCTGCCGGGCGATCTCGATCACCGCATCGACATCGGTCGACACCGCCGGCTCGGTGTGGGTCGAGCTGCCGTCGTACAACGAGTGCCCGTCGAACTCCCAGTCGGTGTCGACGTCGAGGAGATCGACGATCGACGGCAGCAGGTCGATCGACTGGGCGCTGTCGTCGCGCACCTCGCCGTCGAGCTGGCCTGGCGCCTTGATGAACAGCGGCACGCGGAGGACCTGATCGCGGTTGACGTCGGTGACCTTCATCCGGCCGATGTCGGGCAGGTTGAAGTTGGTCCCGTGATCCGACGTCACGACGAGCAGCGTGTCCTCCCACGTCGGCAGGGCACGGAGCTGGTCGACCAGGTCGCCGATCAGGACGTCGACGGCGCCGACCTGCATGCTGTGCCGTTGGTAGTCGAACCGGGCCATGAACTCCGCGCCCGGAGCCTCCGGGTCGTTGATCGAGGTCGGGTGGATGGACGCTTCCAGGCCCGAGGGCGACAAGAGGTAGGGCCGGTGCGGCAGGACGAAGTGCAGGACGTGCAGCGCGGGTGAGGCGTCGATCGCGGCGATCTCGTCCGCCATGATCTCGGCCTGGCGGTCGGGATCGAGTTCACCGGCCCGCCGGAGCCGGCGGTACTTGCTGTACGCCCGATCGATGAACGTCTCGTCCGCCGCGCCCTCGCCACCGTCGCGCTCCCCCGAGTCGTCAAGGCGGCGGAGCTCTTCGCGGACCGAAGTCGGAAGGACGCGGTGGCGGTAGACCAGCGTGGCGTTCTCGATCGCTTCGCCGACCGACGCGCGTCTCCCGTCCGTGCGGCACACCGACGGCGGACAGAGCTCGGTGACCGGCTCGTAGCGATGGACCGGAACGTCCGGCCCGAGGAGTGTGAGCAGCGTCCGGGGGTAGCCCTCGTACGTCGGCAGGAGGTCGCGCTTTCCGATCAAGCCGCTGAGCAGCTGGGGGACGGCGCGATAGGTCAGGTTGTAGTGACTCGACGCGTTGCGAAACCACGTGCTGACCGACGCCAGCTCGGCAAACCCCGGGTACCGCTCCGAGTTCAGCGAGCCGTCGGCGCGCATGATCGTCGCCGCGGGGAACTCGTCGAGCACGACGACCACCACCGGGCCCTTGACCGGCGAGACCTCCACGCGGGCGACCTGGTCCGGCGCGGCGCCGGCGATGAGGTGGGACGTCGGGCTGAAGAACACGACGAGGCCGACGAACAGCACGTTGGCGGCGGCGAGGTACGACGCGAAGAGCCACCCGGCCCGGGTCCGCACGATGAGCACGGCTGCGGCGGCACCGGCGAGGCCGGCGATCACGAACGCGACCACGGCTGAATCGACGTCGAGGGTGCGCAGCAGCGCCAGCACGAACGCCGCCGCCAGCGCCGCGGTCACGGCCCGGAAGACAGCCGTGCCCACCCGTCGATCGACGAGCGTCGCCACTGCCGTCAGGGCGATCGCGACCACCGGCGGCACCAGCGAGATCAGCACGGCGAAGACGACGATCCGCAGTCGGCTGTCGTCCCCGCCGACGAAGAACGGCGGGCTCCTCCCGAACAGGTCGAGCAGCGGCTGGGCCACCGCCAGCCCGCTCAGCCCGAGGAGCACGAAGGAGCGCGTCGCGAGTCGTTCGTCTCCACGTCGCGCCCCGGACACCGGCACGTAACGTACAACGACGCTCGTCCGACCTCGGTTCGGGTAAAGGGAATCAGGGGTCGAACCGACGGTCACCCCGCGTCGCCGGCGCAGTCCGCTACCGCGGTAACGCTCACGCGGGCACCAGGGACACGTCGAGCTCGATGTCGACGTCCTCGGCCAGGGCGACGCCGCCGCCGGGGACCGTCGCGTTCCACGTCATGCCCCAGACCGCCCGTTGCACCCTCGCCGTGGCCCGCAGGCCGAGGCGAGGGTTGCCCAACACGTCCGGAGCGCGCCCGAAGACGTCGACGACCAGCCGGACCGGTTGGGTGATGCCGCGGATCGTCAGCTCGCCCCGCACGGTGTAGCGCCCGGCGGCCAGCACGCTCAGACCCCGGGAGCGGAAGGAGATCGTGGGATGGCGCTCGACGTCGAAGAACTCGTCGCTCCGCAGGTGCTCGTCGCGCACCGCCATCGCCGTGTCGACGGACGATGCGTCGATCTCGACGTCGACCCCGGTCGCGTCCGGATGCAACGGGTCGAGCACGGCGGTGCCGGAGAACGACGTGAATCGGCCGCGCACGAGCGTGAACACGGCATACCGGGCGACGAACTCGAGCGCCGAATGGGTCGGATCGACCTCCCACGAGCCGGCGAGCGGGATGAGGTCGTCACCAGCGTGAGCGTCGATGAGCGCATGGTCGTCCGACATGCCCGACCTCCCGTTGGTGAGCGCGGGTCGGCCATCCTTCCACATCGCCGTCCGCCCGGACTGTCCGGGACGTCTCGATCAGCGATGGGCGCTGAGCTGGTCGCCCGACACCGCACTCGGCAGCTGATCCGCGGCGGCGGCGGTGATCTCCGCCTCCGCCGGCTTCAACTCGTGCCCGGCGAATCCGGAGACCAGGGGCAGGAAGGGGTCGTCGAGCACCTTCTGGCCACTCATCGCCTCCAGCACGGCCAGGCCACAGAAGGGCACGTACACCGGGCTGTATCCGCCCTCGTGGGACATCACGACCCGCCCGTCGCAGGTCTCGGCCGCGGCGGCGGGCAGGCGCTCGGTCAGCGTGCGGAACCCGGCCGACGTCACCATCTGCCGGGCCAAGGGGTCCATGACGCCGGCGTCGAACCCGCAGGCGACGAGGATGAGCTCGGGCGCGAACGCGCGCACGGCCGGCACCACGACCTGCTCCATCACGTGGACGTAGCCGCCGTCGCCGGTGCCGGGCGGCAGCGGGACGTTGAGCGCGAATCCCACTCCCTCACCTTCACCACGTTCGTCAAGGCGACCGGAGTTGGGTGGGAAGACGTTGTCCTGATGGACCGAGATCGTCAGAACCGCTGGGTCTCCGTAGAACGCGGCTTGGGTGCCGTTGCCGTGGTGGACGTCCCAGTCGACGACCGCGATCCGCTCGACCCCGCGGACGGCGCGGGCGTGGGCCGCGGCGATCGCGACGTTGCCGAAGATGCAAAAGCCCATGCCGCTCGATGGGATCGCGTGGATGCCCCGCCGGTCGCACCAGTGCGTAGGCGTTGTCGACGCGGCCGTCCAGCACGGCGTCGAGGCACTCGATGACGGCACCCGCGGCCAAGCGGGCGATGTCGATACCACCCTGGCCGAAGGGCGAGATGCCGTCACCGGCGTCGCCCCGTTTGGGCAGCAGGCTCTCGGACTCGATCCTCGCCAGGTGATCGGCCGTGTGGATGCGGAGGATCTCCTCGTCCGTAGCCCGGCGCGGTGCGATCCGCACCAGGTGGTCCATCAGACCACTCACGACGACGAGCTCGTGGATCCGGCGCTTGGTCTCGGCGTTCTCCATGTGGACGAACGGCTGCAGCCCGGCGGCCGGGTTCGGCGGAAGGATCCCGACGTACGACGACGTGTCATGCCAGCCGAAGATCTCGTGGTACGCGTACCCCGTTGCCACCGCTCACCTCCACTCCGCTGCGGCACCCCCGGCGGTGACGGTACCAAGTGAGCACCCCGGCACCGACCGTGTCACCTGCTGGGCACGGATTGTGGTAGCACCGGCGCCCATGTCCACCTACCTGGTTGTCAATTCGAGCATCGACGATCCCAAGCTGCTCGACGAGTACGTGCAAGCCGCCGGCCCGACCCTCGGCATCGTGCCGGTGAAGGTGCTCGCCGTCGACACTGAGTGCAAGACCATCGAGGGTGCGCCGGCGGGTCCTCGCACCGTGATCCTCGAGTTCGACAGCGAGGAGGACTTCCACACCTGGTACGAGTCTCCCGAGTACCAGGCGATCATCGGCATGCGTCACAACTCGACCACGGGATTCGGGGTCCTGGTGAAGGGACTCTGACGGCTCCGCCGTCACGGGAACTCCGACGCTCAGGTCGGGTCCGGGTTCATCTCCCAGCGCTCGGGGGACCGCCAGAGGGCACTGGCCGTGAGGGAGCGGATCCAGTGCATCTCGTTGGGCAGCCGCGTGTGCAGCTTCGTGAACAGCTCCTCGACGTCGAGCAGCTCGGCGTCCCAGTCGGCGCGATCGACGGACATGCAGTCGCGGAACTGGCTCTCGGAGAAGTCCTCCAGCCCCTTCCAGTTGAGGTCCTGATAGCGCGGCATCCACCCGAGGGGGCTCTCCAGCGCGAACGCCCGACCGTGTGACCGCTCGACGATCCACTGGAGGACCCGCATGTTCTCGCCGAAGCCGGGCCAGGCGAACTTGCCGTCGGCGTCGCGGCGGAACCAATTGACCTGGAAGATCCGCGGCGGGTTCGGGATGTTGCGCCCGAACGACAGCCAGTGGTTGATGTAGCTCGCCATGTGGTAGCCGGCGAACGGCAGCATGGCAAACGGGTCGCGCCGGACGACACCCTGCTGGCCGAACGCCGCGGCAGTGGTCTCCGAGCCCATCGTGGCGGCCATGTACACGCCGAACGCCCAGTTGAAGCTCTGACCGACGAGCGGGATCGTGCCCGAGCGACGCCCGCCGAAGATGAAGGCGTTGATCGGCACACCCTGGGGATCGTCCCAGTCCGGGTCGAGCGCCGGGTTCTGCGACGCCGGGGCGGTGAATCGGGCGTTGGGGTGCGACGCCTTGGCCTCCGAGCCGGGCGTCCAGTCGTGGCCCTGCCAGTCGATCGCGTGGGCCGGCGGATCGCCGTCCATGCCCTCCCACCACACATCGCCGTCGTCGGTGAGGGCGACGTTGGTGAAGATCGTGTTGGCTCGGATGGACTCCATCGCCGACGGGTTGGTCGAGTACGACGTGCCCGGCGCGACGCCGAAGTACCCGGCCTCGGGGTTGATCGCGAAGAGCCGGCCGTCGGCCCCCGGCTTGATCCACGCGATGTCGTCGCCGACCGTGGTGACCCGCCATCCCTCGTCGGCGAACGCGGGGGGAGGAACGAGCATGGCGAAGTTCGTCTTGCCGCAGGCGCTCGGGAAGGCGGCCGCCACGTAGGTCTTCTCGCCCTGCGGATCGGTGACGCCCATGATCAGCATGTGCTCGGCGAGCCACCCGTCGTCGCGCGCCATCACAGATGCGATGCGCAGGGCCAGGCACTTCTTGCCCAATAGGGCGTTGCCGCCGTAGCCACTCCCGTAGCTCCAGATCGACCGCTCCTCAGGAAAGTGGACGATGTACTTCACGTCCGGGTTGCATGGCCACGGCACGTCGGCCGCGCCGTCGGCCAACGGCGCTCCCACCGTGTGCATGCACGGGACGAACGGTGCATCAGCGCCGAGGACCTCGACGGCGTCGCGACCCATCCGGGTCATGATCTTCATGTTCACGGCGACGTAGGCCGAGTCGGTGATCTCGACGCCGAGCTGGGCGATCGGCGAGCCGAGCGGACCCATGCTGAACGGGACGACGTACATCGTGCGCCCGGCCATGGACCCGTCGAAGAGGCCGCGGAGGAGTCCCTTCATCTCGGTCGGGTCCATCCAGTTGTTGGTCGGACCGGCGTCGTCCCTGGTCCTCGAGCAGATGAACGTCCGATCCTCGACGCGCGCCACGTCGCTCGGGTCGGACCGGGCGAGGAAGCTGTTCGGGCGGCGCTGCTCGTTCAACCGGATGAATGTCCCCGCGTCGCCGAGCTCCTGGCAGAGCCGGTCGTACTCCTCGTCCGACCCGTCGCACCAGTGCACGGCGGCGGGTTTGCACAAGTCGACCATCTCGGCGACCCACCGCTTCAACCCCTCGTGGCGTACGTATTCGGGAGCGTCCATGCCGCCCATCCTGTCGCACCCCACGTCCCTCGTCCACGGCCCCGGCGCTCGCTTCGGTCAGGAACGTGGTTGACCGTCCAACCAGAATCCGGACGAAGCGTGGGACTCAGGGGACGGGCGGGATGTTCTTGTTGTGGTGGAACGCGTTCCCGGGGTCGTACCGGGCCTTGACCGCGGCGAGCCGCGAATAGGTGCTGGCTCCATAGGCCTCGCGGACGCGGCTCGTGTCGTCGTCGGCGTCGAGGAAGTTCACGTAGACGCCGGCACGGTGGGGTTGCAGCGCACCGACGAACGCTCGGGCCCACGCCGTCTCCGCTCCCCCGACGATGTCGGCCTGCTCCGGGAGCCACGCCGCGTCGATGACCATGTTGTGCGCGACTTCGCGGCCCGGGTAGGCGGTGGCGTCCCGCCGTACCTGGGCGACGGCGCCGCCCATGTGGAAGATGGCTGCGTACGACCTCGGTGACGTTGCGCGGTAGGCGTGCTCGGCGACGACGTCGACGACCTCGTCGGTGAGGCGGGTGAGGCTCGTGGCCTTCCAGTAGTAGTGCCAGCCATGAGGGACGGTGTCGTCGATGCTCCGCTGGTGGTCGACGTACAGGGTGGGCCCGACGAGGTCGGCCAGTGGGGAACCGAACTCGCGGAGTGGACGGACGGCGCGCTCACCATCTTCGACGCCTCCGGCGTAGCAGCTCGCCACCGCAATCGCCGGCCGGAAATGCAGCTGGTCGCGGACGGCAGGCAGCGGTGGAATCGTGCCCAGCCGGACGATGGTGCCGAGCTCGTCCGGCGCGTCGGTGACGAAGTCGCGGTAGAAGCGCAGGACGTCAGCGGTGTCCTCGGCCGCCCAGAACACCGGTCCGGCCAACACGGTGGGTCCGACCGGGTGCAACCGGAAGCGGAACGACGTCACCACTCCGAAGTTGCCGCCCCCGCCCCGCAGTGCCCAGAACAGCTCGGGGTGATCGTCGGTCGATGCCCGGAGGACGCCGCCATCGGCCGTGACCACCTCGGCTTCGGCGAGGTTGTCGACGACGAGCCCGTGCTTGCGCATGAGCCAGCCGATGCCGCCGCCCAGGCTGACGCCCCCGACGCCGGTGTGGCTGACGATGCCACCCGTGGTGGCCAGACCGTGTCGCTGGGTCGCGTGGTCGACGTCGCCCCACAGTGCGCCACCCTGGACGCGGGCCGTGCGCCCCGCGGGATCGACCGTGACGGCGCGCATCGCCGAGAGATCGATCACGATGCCGTCGTCACAGACGGCGGTGCCGGCGACATTGTGACCTCCCCCACGTACGGCGACGTCGAGATCGTGCGTCCGGGCGAAACGCACTGCGGCGGCCACATCCGTGGCGTCGTGGCAGCGGGCGACGAGCCGGGGCCGCCGCTCGACGCTGCCGTTCCAGACGGCGCGGGCGCCGTCATAGCCATCGTGGTCGGGAGCGATCACGTCGCCCCGGAACCCGGCGATCGGCATCGTGGTTGGTGCTGTCATCGTTCCTCCCGTCGTTGCGGTCATCGCAACAGCGGGGCGCACCGAGGAGAAGTCAGCGAGCTGGACTTCGAAGCAAAGAATCTGGACTTCACCGCGGACGACCGGAGCGCGACACTTCGTTCACGAGGACCTATGGCCAGTACTGCCCGATCGCCCGTGGCGCGGAGATCTTCGCTGAGCGGTGGACGCCGGTGATCATCCGCAACGTGCACCTGGGCTGTACGACGTTCGGCGAGATCCTCGAAGGGGCACCCGGACTCTCCCGCACCCTTCTCACCCAACGTCTCAAGCAGCTCGAACGCTTCGGCATCATCGAGTCGGCACCGAAGGCTCGGGGGCGCGGTCACCGCTACCAGCTGACGAGCTCTGGCCACGACCTCTTCAAGGTCTGCCAGACGCTCGGCGAGTGGGGAGCGCGGTGGCTCGAGATCGCTCCCGAGGACCTCGATCCCTTCGTCGCCCTGTGGTCGATGTGCAACGCGCTCCGCCGGGATCGACTCCCGGGTCAACGCGTGGTCGTCCGGCTCGACTTCACCGGCTTCCGGCCGCACGAGCGGTACTGGTTGCTGCTCGAGCACGGCGAGGTCGAGCTGTGCAAGACCTATGCCGGGCTCGATGAGGACCTCTACGTGACCGCCGACGCCGAAGCGTTCGTGAAGTGGCACGCCGGCCAGCTCGCCTGGGCGGATGCGACGGGCGACTCCCGGATCCGGCTCGACGGCCCGTCGTGGCTCGTCCGGGCGTTCCCGACGTGGAACAGCCGCAGCGCGTTCGCCCACATCAAGCCCGACATCCGCGCCGCGACCGTCACCTGACGCATCGCCCCCGCACTACGCTTCGCTGCGTTGGCGAGGGATCCGTGCTCGACCATCGCTGAGGGCGGGCCCACCTCGTTCTGGTTCGCGCGTCGTGTGAGGGAGACGAACGATGGCTTTCGTGTTCACCAGTCCGCTGCCGCCGATCAGCATTCCGGCCTCGCCGTTGACGCCGTACGTCCTCGAGCGTTCCGGCCGGCTGGCCGAGAAGGCGGCGTTCATCGACGGGGCGACTGGCCGGACGATGACGTACGCCGAGTTCGACGACGCCGTGCGCCGTCAAGCGGGCGGCTGGCTGGAGGCCGGACTGGCGAAGGGTGAAGTCGTCGCCGTGATGGCACCCAACTGTCCCGACTACGGCGTCGTCTTCCACGCCGTCGCCCTCGCTGGTGGCGTCGTCACCACGGTCAACCCGACGTACACCGCGGGCGAGGTGCATCACCAGCTCGTCGACTCGGGCGCGACGCGCCTGGTGACGGTCCCAACGTTCCTGGAGATGGCGATGGCCGCGATCGCCGACTCGGCCGTCAGGGAGGTGTACGTCATCGGCGAGGCCGAGGGCCACGCCTCGATCGCCTCGCTGGCCGGCGCGGCGCTCGCCGAGCAGGTGCCTGTGGATCTCGACGACGTGGTCGTGCTGCCGTACTCGTCCGGCACGACGGGTCTGGCGAAGGGCGTGATGCTCACCCACCGCAACCTTGTCTCGAACATCGAGCAGGCGCTGGCCACGGTCGGGGTGTCCGGCAACGACGCCTTCGTGGCCGTGCTGCCGTTCTTCCACATCTACGGGATGCAGGTGCTGCTGAACCTGGGACTGCGGGCCGGCTCGACGATCGTCACGATGCCGCGCTTCGATCTCGAGCAGTTCCTGTCGTTGCATCAGGAGCACCGCCTCACGCGCGCGTTCGTCGCTCCACCGATGGTCGTCGCGCTGGCGAAGCATCCGGTTGTCGACAGCTACGACCTGTCGGCGTTGGAGTGGATCCTCTCGGGCGCGGCTCCGCTGTCGGCCGACCTCGCCGTCGAGTGCGGCCAGCGGCTGGGCTGCGAGGTCGTGCAGGGCTACGGCATGACCGAGCTCTCACCGGTGAGCCACGCCACGCCGTCGGGCGGGTTCAAGCCCGGGTCGGTGGGCGTGACGGTCCCGAACACCGAGGTCCAGATCGTCGATCCGGCGACGGGATCGTCGCTGGGTGTCGGCGACGACGGTGAGATCTGGGTGCGCGGTCCGCAGGTGATGAAGGGCTACCTCAACAACGAGGCGGCGACGAGAGCCACGATCGATGAGAATGGCTGGCTCCACACCGGCGACATCGGCCACATCGACGACGACGGCCACCTCTTCGTCGTCGACCGGCTCAAGGAGCTGATCAAGTACAAGGGCTTCCAAGTTCCGCCGGCCGAGCTCGAGGCGCTGCTGCTCACGCATCCGGACATCGCCGACGTCGGCGTCATCGGCCTACCCGACGAGGAGGCGGGCGAGATCCCCGCCGCCTACGTCGTGCTCAAGCCAGGGCGGGATACCAGCGCCGCCGACATCCAACGGTTCGTGGCCGACAACGTCGCCAACTACAAGCAGGTCCGGAAGCTGATGTTCGTCGACGCGATCCCGAAGTCGCCCTCCGGCAAGATCCTGCGTCGCGTGCTGCGCGACCAAGCTGCGCCGTAGAGCGCTGTCCCGGGCGCGTGAGCGCGTCGGGTGAATTGTGGTTCTGCGTCGATCGGGTACTGACCCGCCGACTCGTCCGGCGGTCGGCGTCGTTCGAGCCATCTGGGCGCGCTGCGTCCCGGATCCGAGACGGACCGCGCCCAGAAGCGTCGGTGAGACGCTCCGCGCCCAGAAGCGTCAGCGAGACGCTCCGCAGCCGCGCGTCAGACGCCGGCCAACGACCGGGTCAGCCGGGAGTAGCCCTGTTCTCGCGCCCAGACGTCGAGGGTGAGGGTGGCGACGTCGTCCACGAGGGGCACGACATCGCGGCCGCCGCCCTGGCGGAGGTCGAAGGTCTTGATGTACGCCCGGCACGTCGAGCAGGTGTCGACGCGAGTGGCCCGCCGGTGCGCGACGCAGTACGAGACGAGCGCACTCGAGTCGTCCTCGCCGCAGGCGACGCACCGGGCGCGGGAGAACCGCCATGTGCTCGCACAGCGACCACACACCAACGACCGGGGTGAGCCGGCCATGAACTCACCGCTCTCCTCGGCGATGACCGACACGTGCGCGGGACCGCCGCATACCGGGCAGGCCCCACCGTTCCAGTCCTCGCCGACGACCGCCTCTCGGGCCGCCCGCTCGAGAACCGGTCCGGCCGCGGCGTACAGCCAGAATCCGAGCCGGGCCTCGACGAGGGCGAGGTCGTCGAGCCACGTCTCCACGCACGCGGCGAGCTCCGACGGCGCCATCCGCGACAGTGCGTCCGCCGCGTCGCCGAGCGCGGCGGTGGCCGCAGCGCCAATGGCGGCGATGGTCAGCGGCAGCTCCTGCACGATCTCCTCCGCCGCTTGGGCGGTGTCGAGCAGTGGCCCGTAGCCGCCTGAAGCGAGCGCCGCGGGGCGAGGCTCGTCGAACCGCACCGCCTGGTGCCGGAGAACGAGACGCATCAGCCGGAGCGGGTCGTGGGCCACTCCCGGCGCACCTGCCAAGATGTCGTCAGCGCGCCCGATGCGGGCTGCGTAGTCGCCTGGTCCGCCCCGCCCGCTGCGCCTCACGAGGCCGTCTCGGCTTCGTCCGCCCGGCGGACGCGCTGCTCCCGGAACCATCGCGGGTGATGATGAGCCGCCCAGGCGGTGCTGACGCGTCCCGACGTCATCCCGGCCATCGTGCCGGGGAACACCAGCGCCGACAGGAGGACGTGGATGATGAACCCGGCCACCGCGAGGAGGAACACGACGTGGTGGAGAAACCTCGACCACTGCAGTAGTCCGGAACCCCAGCTCGAGGGGAACCACAGCGGGATGCCGGTGAGCAGGAGGAACACGGCGAAGACGACCGAGAACCAGAAGTACAGCTTCTGGCCGGCATTCCACCGGCCGTTGTCGACGTCGTTCTGTCCGGTCGATGCGTACTGCCAGATCCGCTTGAGCCACAACCGGTCCTCAGCGTCGGTGCGCATCGGCTTTGCCCAGATGACGAGCATCACGAGGATGCCGGCGGTGAAGGCGACGCCGATCCACGGGTGAGCGGCGCGCATCGTCTGTCCGCCGCCGAACAGGCCGGAGAGCCAGTACAGCCGCGGGTAGCCGAGGGCCAAGCCGGACAGCATCAGGGCGACGAACGTGATCGCCACCGTCCAGTGCACGATCCGTTCGAACAGGTTGTAGCGCGGGAGCCGCTCGTCGTGTACGGCGTGGTCGCGGGTCTGGACGGCTGGAGCGGCGACGGTGCTCACTGGTGCACCACCCCACTGAGAAGCAGATCACCCAATGTCCGTGCCTGGTGCACCAGTGAGCCTTCAGCGCCGTAACGCTGATTCGCTCGCTCGAAGACTCCCTCGCTCATTGCTCATCCTCCTTGCGGGCGACGTCGTCCTCGGTGGCGGGATCGAGCCGCGGCCCGTCCCCGCTCGACCCGACGCGCTCGCCTTCCCTTTCGTCGGCCGCCTCGGGCGGTGCCGTGACGGCCCCTCTGTCGCGCTGCGCCGCGGCCCGCTCGGCGCCGATCCTCTCGGCCTCGGCGATGGCATCGCCCTCGGCCGGCAGGGGCCGGCGCCCGGTGCGCAGCCAGTACAGGAAGCCCCCGATCACACCGGCCCACAGCGCCACGGCACCGACGCGGCGGAGGTTCTTCATCCCTCCGATGAAGCTGACGGTGCCCTTCACCTCCGGGTCCGCCGGCAGGCCGTAGTCGCCGAGCATCTCGCCGCGCGGGACGACGTACATCATGTGCAGGCCGCCGACGCCGCTCGGGTCGTAGAGCATCGCGTCTTCGAACCCGCGCCCCTGCAGTTTGGCGACCTTCGTCTCGCCGTATGCGGTCATCTCCTCCTTGGTGCCGAAGCGGATCGCGCCCGTCGGGCACGCCTTGACGCACGCCGGCTCCATGCCGTCGGCGATGCGGTCGGAGCACATCGTGCACTTGTAGACCTTCTTCGAGCGCTCGTCGAAGCGGGGGATGTCGAACGGGCAGCCGGCGATGCAGTACTGGCAGCCGATGCACTTCGTCTGATCGAAGTCGACGATGCCGTTCTCGTACTGCACGATCGCACCCGGAGCGGGACAGGCGAGCAGGCAGCCCGGCTCGTCGCAGTGCAGGCAGCTGTCCTTGCGGATCAGCCAGGCGAGGTCACCGTTGTCGAGGTCGACCTCGGCGAAGCGCATCAGGTCCCACGTGTTGGCGGTGAGGTCCTTGTGGCTCTGGTAGCTCCCGAAGTTGAACGTCTCCTCGTACTCGAGCTCGTTCCACGCCTTGCACGCGACCTCGCACGCCTTGCAGCCGATGCAGACCGTCGAGTCGGTGAGAAAGGCGGTGATCACGGTGTTACCCGGCACGTGGCACGTGGCGCGTCGGCACCTGGTATGTCCGCACGTCGCACGTGGCACGTCGCACGTGGCGCGTAAGGGTCACCTGCGTCACTTCCGCTCCACCCGGCACACCAGCGCTTTCGCTTCCATGATCCGAACGTTCGGTTCCTCCGATATGGCGACCAGGTCGTTGACCACGTCGCCGGTGACGAGGCCGCGGCCCCCGAAGTGGTAGGGGAGGCCGACCTGGTGGAGGGTCCGCCCCTGGACCGCGATCGGTCGCATGCGTGACGTGACGAGCGCGCGCGCCTCGATCGCGCCCCGCGCCGTCGTCACCCGCACCCAGCTGCCATTGGCGACGCCGATCTCCGCCGCCAGTTCGGGCGAGAGCTCGCAGAAAAGCTCCGGCTGCAGTTCCGCGAGGTGCGACAGCGTCCGCGTCATGCCGCCGGCGGTGTGATGCTCGGTCAGCCGGTACGTCGTCAGCACGTGCGGGAAGCGCGGGTCGCCCGGCGACGCCGCGTAGGGATTGTCGTCACGCACCTTCGGGTCCGCGGCAGGATTCGTGTCGCGCGAGTACAGCCGGTTCGCAACCGGTGACTCGAGCGGCTCGTAATGCGCGGGCAGCGGTCCGTCCTTCAGACCGGCCGGCACCCAGATCCAGCCGACGCCGTCCGGGTGCATGATGAACGGCGCATCGCCGGCGAGCGCCGCGTCGCCGGTCGCGCCGGGCGGCGGGACGTAGTCGGGAGGTTTGTCCCTGGTGAAGTCGGGCGTGTCCAAACCGGTCCACTCGCGCCTGCCCTCGTCCCACCACACCAGGCGCTTTCGGTCGCTCCACGGCACGCCGTCGGGCCGCGCCGACGCGCGGTTATACAGGATCCGCCGATCGGCGGGCCAGGCGAAGCCCCACCCGTGCCCGTATGGTCCGGACGGATGCCGCTCGCGCGAGCGATTGCGGTCCTCCTCCGGATACACGCCGGAGTAGATCCAGCAGCCGCAGGAGGTGGTGCCGTCCGCCGCCAGTGCGCGGAAGCCGCCGACGAGCCGCCCGTCCCCGGTGCGGCCGTTGATCTCCTGCAGGACTTCGTCGATGACCGGCTCGTCGTGCGGCCCTTCGGTCGTGTAGTCCCAGGTGAGCGCGCGCAGGCCGGAGTGGCGCGGCCGCGCGTCGGCCGCAGCCTTCTCTTTCAGGCGGCGGCCGAGGTGATAGACGAACCAGGCCTCGCTGCGCGCGTTGCCCGGCGCATCGACCGCTTTCTCGTGCCACTGCAGCAGGCGCTGCGTGTTGGTGAAGCAGCCATCCTTTTCGGCGTGTGCCGCCGCGGGAAAGAAGAAGACCTCACTGGCGATGTCCGCGGTGCGCAGCTCGCCGCGCTGCACTTCCGGCGAGTCGAGCCAGAAGGTCGCGGTCTCGGTCTCGACCATGTCGCGGACGACGAGCCATTTCAGGTTGGCCATCGCACGTCGCTCGAGCCGCGCGTTCGGCGCCCCCACTGCCGGGTTCTGGCCCATCACGAAGAGGCCCTCGATCGGCATGCGCGTGCCGCGCCGTGCCGCCGGCAACGCCGCGTCGGCCATGTCGAGCCAGTAGCCCAGGTGCGAGTGGTCGCCGCTGATGCGGGGCAGCCATCCGAAGCCGAACTCGTTCTCACGCGTGGCCGCGTCGCCGTACCACGCCTTGAGCAGCGACACGACGTAGCGATCGAAGTTCGCCCACCCGCCGGCGCGCGCACGGTGCCTGGCGATGTAGGGAGCGAGCGCGGCCGCATCGGCGCCGAACGCCGGCATCGGGAGGTACCCCGGCAGGATGTCGTAGAGCGTCGGAATGTCGGTCGAGCCCTGGATGGACGCGTGCCCGCGCAGCGCGAGCACGCCGCCGCCCGGCCGGCCGACGTTTCCGAGGAGCAGCTGCAGGATCGCCGCGGTGCGGATAATCTGCACGCCGACCGAGTGCTGCGTCCAGCCCACGGCGTAGCAGATCGCGCCGGTCCGCTCCGGCCCCGATGCGCGGCAGAAGGTGTCCGCGATGCGGAGGAACGTCTCGCGCGGCACCCCGCAGACCTCTTCGACCAGCTCCGGCGTGTAGCGGGCGTAGTGGCGCTTGAGGATCTGGAAAACGCAACGTGGGTGCTGGAGGGTCGGATCGCGGCGGGGGTGATCCAGCCTTGCCGGCTCGTCGCCCCGGTCCTTGCCGTGTCCGGCGCGCGCCGGATGCGCCTCGCTGCCGGCAGCCCTGAAGGGCTGCGCGGCGCCGTCGGCGGCATCGTCTGTCTCGTACGCCCAGGTCTCAGGGGAATACCGCCCTTGCTCCGCATCCCACCCGGAGAAGAAGCCGCCGAGCTCCTCCGTGTCGCGGAACCGCTCGTCGATGATCGTCGCGGCGTTGGTGTAGGAGACGACGTAGTCGCGGAACTCGAGGCCGTTGGCGAGCACGTGGTGAACCATCGCCCCGAGGAACACGATGTCACTTCCTGCCCGGAGCGGCGCCCACAGGTCGGCCATCGCCGACGTGCGCGTGAAACGCGGATCGACGTGAATCACCGTGGCGCCGCGCTCTCGCGCCTTCATCACCCAGCGGAAGCCGACCGGGTGGTTTTCCGCCATCGACGATCCCATGATGAGGATCACATCGGCGTTCTGCAGGTCCTGCTGCGCGGTGGTGGCGCCGCCGCGGCCGAACGTCGTGCCCAGACCGGGCACGGTGGAGCTGTGTCATATCCGCGCCTGGTTGCTGATCGCCACCATGCCCAGGCCGCCGGTGAACAGCTTCTTGATCAAGTAGTTCTCTTCGTTGTCGAGGGTCGCGCCGCCGAGATGCGCGATCGATGGACACTGCATCAGCGACAGACGGCGGCCGTCGGCCTCGCGTGTCTCTTCGAAGTGGCGCTCGCGCGAGTCCCACACGCGCTCGGCCACCATATCCATCGCCGTCTCGAGATCGATCTCCGACCACTGGCTGGCGAACGGCGCGCGGTATTTCACCCGGGTGGCGCGCGCGGCGTGGGTGAGCAGCTCGAAGGTCGCCGCGCCCTTCGGGCACAGGTGTCCTTCCGAGATCGGCGACGCCGGATCGCCCTCGACGGCGACGACGCGGTTGTTCCGGTGGAAGATGAGCTGCCCGCAGCCGACGGCACAGTAGGGACAGACCGAGCGTCCGACCGAGGCGTGCTCGTGGCGCGGCCGCAGTGCGAGCGTCTCCGCGCTCATGGCCTCGGGTCCGGTGCCGTCGCCGCCGGTCGCGAGCTGGCGAAGGACGGGCCAGTCGGTGAGCAGGTCGAGGAGGCGCACGGCCCGTATCATCGTCCGAGCGCGCGCGCACCCGCAAGGGCCATGGATCCACGAATTACCATGCCGAATGACGAATGATTCGGCATTCGGCACTCGGCATTGCCACCGGAGATACGTTTGCTTTCGCTACGGCGTGAAGATCACGCCGGGCGCGAGCTTCCAGGCGGGGTCGAGCGCCCGCTTGACCGCGCGCATCTCCTCCACCCCGGCATCCCCGTAGAGCTGCCGCAGCAAGGCCTGCTTGACCGGATTTCGACCGACGCCGTGCTCGGCGAGAGGCGATCCACCCCGCCGCGCCACCTCGCGCCCGAACTCCAGGATCGCCTCCTTTCCATTGACCACGTCGTCGTAGCTCCGCGGTATCACGTTTGGATGGACGTTGCCGTCCGAGGCATGGCCCCAGATCGCGTAATCGAGCCGCCGCGCGGCGAACCCCTCGCGGTAGGCACGCATCATCTCCCCGAAGTGCCGGGCGGGGACGATCATGTCCGCGGCGGTCTTCTCGATGCGCGGATCGATGTCGCGCTTCGCCGCGCCGACGCGCTGGTTGACGCCGGCAGGCACCCCCTCGCGCAGTGCGATCAATTCATCCATGCGCCGCCGGTCGCCCGGCAGCGCAATCTCGGTCTCATCGAGCAGCCGGAATCCGTCGAGCAGGCGGCAGAAGCGCCCCAGCGGCGCGTCGGGCGCGGCCCCTTCGAGGGCACCCGCGATCTGGTCGAACGCTGCCTCGCGCGTCGTCCCGGCCGGCAGCTCCAGCTGGACGAGCAGCGCGATCCCGGTTCCCGGCGGGAACGACGCGTTGCAACGCGCATCCACGCCATCCTCCCGGAGGATCTCGATCGATCGCTGATCGAAGTGCTCGACGCCCGCAATGTCGATCCCGCGCGGGTCGCGCGTCCGCCAGGTCTCGCGCGACGCCGCGCCAAGCGCTTCCACGACCCGCAGCCCCGTCGCTTCCGACGGGCAGGGCACGAGTGCCAGCGCGCCCGCGGGCGCCGGCGAGAGGATCCGGAAGGTCACCTCGGTCACGATGCCGAGCGTGCCCTCGGAACCGATGAACAGGTCCACGAGGTCCATGCCGGCGGCGGCATGGTAGCCGGCCGAGCGTTTCGGCACGGGCGGCATCGAGTAGGACGGGATCGGGACGACGACGCTGCCGCTGCGCGCCGGGACCTGCAGCGTTCGCCCGCGCGCGACGTACTGGCCGCGCTCGAACGACAGCATAGCCCCGTCCGCGAGGACGACGCCGAGCCCGAGCACCCAGTCGCGCGTGGTGCCGTACTTGAAGGTGGCGGCGCCAGCGGCGTTGGTCGCGACGATGCCGCCGGCGGTCGCGCCCGTGAAGGTCGGCGCCGGAGGAAACCACGCGCCGGTGAACGCGAGGTGCTCCTGGAGCGCCTCGATCGTGACACCCGGCTGCACGCGCACGTGCGTCGCCGTGGTCTCGATAATGCGCACCATCTTCGCCGTGGCGAGGATCGTCTCGCCCATCGGCGTTGCGCCGCCGGTGAGCGACGACTGGGCGCCGATCGGCAGGATAGCGGGAAACGACGTCACGGCGTCGACCACGTCCGCCGCATCGCGCGGGAAGACCACGCCGGCGGCGTGGCCCCCCGGGAAGTGGGCGGCGTCTTCGAGTAAGCCGTCAGTCGAAAGTCGATAGTCGAAAGTCACGGTCAGAGTCGGGAGTCAGGGTCCGAGTCAGAGTCCGAGTCAGGGTGAGAGTCCGAGTCAGGGTCAGGGTCAGGGTCAGAGTCTCGGTCAAAGTCAGAGTCTTCTCCTATGTTTGAGCTCGAGTGGGCGTTCGGGTCGGTACGGTTGCCCAGGCCACGGTCCTTTCGATCGCAGTTCCGAAGGTACTTGATGAAGCCACCGAGCATCCGGCTCAGTTCGAGAGCGAGGGCGCTGCACCGGGCATAATCCTGCGGTTCGATATGTCGCCGCCGCCAGGCAATCAGGAGCCTTCCCCGGACCTCGGCGGCCGAGGCCTTCGACCGGAACAGGTACTGCGCGAAGCTGCGATCAGTAGGCTGCTCGAACCCCTCCGGGATGTTCGCCACGATGGAGTCGATGGCATCGCGTATCTGCTGCCGGAGATCGTAATCCCTGCCAAACGCCGGGCGGTCGAGAAGCGTATTAACTGCATCCCACAGTTCCAGCGTCTTCTTCCACACGAGCAGATCTACGAAGTCCTTCGCCATGGCGCAAGGGATCAGGGCAAGGCTTATGCCAGGGGATCGATCGCGACCGTGACGGACTTTGATTGCGACTGTGACTCTGAATCTGACTGTGAGTCCGGCTCTGACTCTGGCCTCTGACTCTCACTCTGGCTCTGACTCTGACTCTGACTTTCGACTTTCGACCGTCGACTTGCGAAGCACCGCCAGATCCCCTACGTTAAACCTGAGGAGAGTCCCCGATGCGTCTGGCGATCGCCGTGTCCGTCCTCGTGCTGACCGCGTCGTTGACCGCCGCGGACTGGCCGCACTGGCGTGGGCCACATGCGACTGGTATCGCGCCCGATCGGACGCTGCCGCTGCGCTGGAGCGCGACCGAGGCCGTCGCCTGGAAGGCGCGCATTGCCGGCCTGGGCGTGTCGACAGCGGTGATCGCGGGCGATCGCGTGTTCGTGACCTCGCAGGCTGGCGCGGGCGTGCGCCGGCCGGGCAATCACCCGCGGCTCGTCCAGGGCGGCGATGCGGCCGCGGCGGGCGAGCGGGCGCTCGGCGCGGGGCGCAGCGCCGCGGCATCGGATCGGATCGAGTTCATCGTCGAAGCTATCGGCCGCGCCGATGGCCGTCGAGCCTGGGAGTATCGGCTCGCCGCCGAGGGACCGCTGCCCGCAGTACACGACAAGCACAACCTCGCCAGCCCGAGCCCGGTGACCGACGGGCGCCTCGTGTTCGCGTGGTTCGGCACCGGCCAGCTGGTGGCGCTCGAGGCGGCCAGCGGCAAGGTCGCGTGGCAACGGCACCTTGGCCGCGAGATCGCGCCGTTCGACGTGCAGTGGGGCCACACCAGCTCGCCCGTGCTGCACGGCGATCATCTGATCCTGCTGTGCGATCACCCGGCCGCGTCCTACCTGCTCGCCCTCGACAAGGCAACGGGGAAGGAGCGCTGGAAGGCAGACCGCGGAACGGGCCGCTCGTCGTACAGCACGCCGCTCGTCCTGCAGGTGTCCGGCCGTGCCGAGATCGTCGTCAACTCCAGCGAGCGCGTGGACGGCTACGACGCCGCAACCGGCGAGCTGCTCTGGCATTTCGGCGAGCCGAACCGCTTCCCGATTCCCGCCGCGGTCGTCCACGACGGCGTCATCTACATGAGCCGCGGCTACCGCAGCGGTCCGTACTTCGCAATTCGTCCCGGCGGCCGTGGCGCGCTGCCGCCCAGCCACGTCCTTTGGCACGTGCCAACCGGTGCGCCGTACGTGTCGTCGCTCCTGTACTTCGACGGCCGCGTCTACATGGCGAACGACGTGGGCGTGCTGACCGCCGTCAGGGCCGCGAGCGGTGAACGAGTCTGGCAGGAGCGCGTCGACGGCGTGTTCTCCGCCAGCCCGGTCGCAGGGGCCGGCCACGTGTTCTTCGCCGCCGAGGGAGGGACGACCTTCGTCGTGAAGGCAGGCGAGCAGCCCGAAATCGTCGCGAAGAACGACGTCGGCGAGCGGATCATCGCGTCGCCGGCGATCGCCGCCGGCCGCATCTTCCTGCGCACCGACGACCACGTCATCAGCATCGGCCAGTGACTGTGACTCTCGCTTCCGGCCGTGGACGGCCGACTGTCATAATGAACCCAGGGAGCCACCTCGATGACTCGAAGGGTCGTGTTCGTCGCCGCCGCAATCGCGGTGCTCGGCTGCGTGGGTTTCGGCCAGGAAGGGGAGCTCTCCTCGCCGACGCTGCGCATTGCGTGGG
The DNA here is from genome assembly GCA_048594975.1 of Vicinamibacterales bacterium. GTDB lineage: Bacteria > Acidobacteriota > Vicinamibacteria > Vicinamibacterales > 2-12-FULL-66-21 > JBMDXB01. Next base: position 31,995 of record JBMDXQ010000006.1, read on the forward strand.
GGGAATTCAAGCCCCTCTACGACGCAAAGAAGGTGGTCGTCGTCGACGTCCGTGACGAAGGCTCGTTCCGGGCGGGCCACATCCCGGGCGCCCGCTGCATCCCGCTCGACAACGTGGAGAAGCGTGTGCCGGACCTGAAGAAGCTGCAGAAACCCATCGTGACCTACTGCGCCTGACCCAACGAGAACACGAGCGCCCGTGCGGCGCTCACGCTGCAGAAAAACGGCCTCGACGCCCGCGCGCTGATCGGCGGATACGGGACATGGACGAAGGAGACGAGCAAGAAGTAGTCATTGTGGATCGTGGATTGCGGATTGAATTGTAGATTGGCGATTGTCGATTGGCGGATCGCGGCGCGATGAAGCGCGCGGTTCTGGCGCTGGCCGTCCTCGCCGCGATCGCCGGCGTCTACTGGAAGGCAATCGGCGCGTACTTCTACGAAGACGACTTTGCCTGGCTGATGACGACGTTCACGTTCCAGCCGGCGCGGATCCTCGACCTCGCTTCCTACAACCACTTCTACCGCCCGGTCATCGAGCTCTATTTCTGGATCGCCGCGCCGCTGTTTGGCGGCTCGCCGGTCCTCTTTCATGCCGTCAGCGTCGGCCTGCACGTCCTCAACGCCCTGCTGCTCTTCGCCTTCGCGCGCCAGGCAACGGGGAACGAGCGCTTCGCGTTCGTGTCGGCCTGGTTCTTCGTGGGCATTCCCGGCTACGTCGAGGCGATTGCCTGGGTCGGCGCGCTGGCCGAGCCGATCGGTGCAGTGTTCGGGTGCCTGTCGCTCTGGAGTTTCTCGTGGTTCTCCAGGGCCGGCGGTGGAGGGTGGCGTGCGCTGTCGCTCGCGGCCTTCGCGCTCGCGCTGCTGACCCACGAGAGCTCGGTCGTCTTCTTCCCGCTGCTCGTGCTCTCCGCCTGGGCGTTCTCCTCCGCCGGCGGCCTGCGCGGCTGGCGCACGTACCTGCGGTGGTTCTGGCCGTACGTCCTGATCCTGGTCGCTTATCTCGCCATCGACCTGCCGATCAACGCTCGCAACTACGTCGTCGGCGAGAACCTCTACCGCCCCGGCTTCCACGTCGTGGGCAACACGCTGCGATACGTGGTGACGCTCTACGTCGGGCGCCACGACCTGCCGACGTATGTCGGTACGGCCGTAATCGCGGTGGTCCTGCTGGTGCGCGGCAGCCGACGCGTGCGGTTTGCGACCGCCTGGATGCTGCTCGCGTTGATGCCGTTCGCACCGTTCACCTGGGCGAACACGTCACGCTACCTGTACCTGTCGGCGCTGGGCCTGGCGATGCTGCTCGCGGAACTGATCGAGTGGATCGATCGCGCGCTGGCTTGCCGGATGGGGCCGACGGCGCGGCGCGCGGCTCTCGGCCTCCTTGTCGCCGCTGTCGGCGTCCGCTTCTGCTTGTTCGCGGCCGAGGGCGTGGAGCGCTTCGCGGAACGAACGGAGGAGTACCGCCGCTTCGTCCTGGACATTCGTGCGCGCTACCCGCAGTTGCCGCCCGACGCCGAGATCCCGATCGACAAGGCCGTCGCCGACCGGCTGCACCACCGCTACCTGCAGGACGCCATCCGGTGGGAGTACCGGGACCCGACCATCGACCTCATGCCGGTGTCGCGCTGAGGCGGGCCGACGGCCACCTGACACGTCTTTTCCACGATGGCTGACGCCTCTGAGACGCAGCAGACGAAGGCGCGAACGCCGTTCCTCCGTGCCTGCGTCACGCAACCGTGACTTGAATATTCGCGGCGCGTGACGCGAACCATGTGCTTGTGCTGACGTTCCGCGGAAGGGGCGCGGTGCCTTGCAGGCGAGAGCGAGCGAAAGCGAGCGATCAGGACTTCTTCCCAGGCCCCCACAACGCCCGCCCGGGCTTCGCGCCGGTGTGCTCGCCGTCCTTCAACACGTGTCCGCCGTTCACGAACACGTGCGTCACTCCCACGGCGAACTGGTGGGGCTTTTCGAAGGTGGCCCGGTCGGCGATCGCCGCCGGGTCGAAGACGACGACGTCGGCGAACATGCCTTCGCGCAGGAAGCCGCGGCGATCGAGCTCGAGGTTGCTCGCGGGGAGACCGGTCAGCCTGCGGATCGCCTCCTCGAGCGGCATGACCTTCTCCTCGCGCACGTACTTGCCCAGCAGCCGCGCGAAATTGCCGTAGGCGCGCGGGTGCGGGTTCGCCTTCGTGAACGGCGGCTCGGGTGAGAGCGATCCGGCATCGGATCCGAACGACACCCAGGGCAGTTTCATCTGCCGGACGAGGTTCTCCTCGGACATCATGAAGTACACCGCCCCGACACGCGATCGGTCCTCCAGCACGAGGTCCATGATCGTCTCCTCGGGCGTCTTCCCCCGCATCTTCGCCACGTCGGCCAGCGTCCGCCCGGTCAGGGGTTTGAGCGCATCGTTCTTGAATTCGACGAGGAGCACGCGATCCGCCGATCCCGCTGCGAGATACAGGTTCTCCCAGTCGTCGCTGGGCGTCGTCATCGCTGCGCCGATGGTCTTCCGCGTCTCCGAGTCCTGCAGCCTCTTGTAGAGCGCCTCGTACCCTCCGTCGAGCACCCACGGCGGCATCGCCGCGTCGAGGCCGGTCGCGCCGGCGGTATAGGTGTACATGTCCGCCGTGATCTTCAGGCCTTCTTTCCTCGCCGCTTCGATACGCGACATGACCTTGTCCATCTTCGGCCAGTTCGCTTGTCCCGCCGCCTTCAGGTGGTAGATCTCGGCGGGGATTCCCGCCTGGCGGCTGATGTGGATCAGCTCGTCGACCGCCTCGAGGAGCTTGTTGCCCTCGCTCCGCATGTGCGAGATGTACTTGCCGCGGTACTTCGCCGCCTCCCGGCACAGCTCGATCAGCTCCTCGGTGGAGGCGTAGAACGCCGGGGCGTAGATCAGCGACGAACCGATTCCGAGTGCGCCCGCCTCCATCTCCTGCCGCACGAGCGCGCGCATCCGCTCCAGCTGCTCCGGCGCCGGCTTCCGATCCTCGAGCCCGATCACGTATTCGCGGATCGTCGTCGCGCCGATGAACGAGGCGACGTTTGCCGAGGTGCCGCGGCGTTCGAGGTCTTGCAGGTACTCGGAGAGGGTCGTCCATGTGATCTCGTACTTCAGGTTTCCCATCTCCTCGTAGGCGCGCTTCTTCATCTCATCGGTGAGCGGCCCCATCGAGCTGCCCTCGCCGAAGATCTCCGTCGTCACCCCCGGGCGGATGTCGCTCTGCGATCGGCCGTCCACCAGCAGCGACTCGGTCGCCCACGAGAGCATGTTGATGAAGCCGGGCGCGACCGCCAGGCCGCTCGCGTCCACCATCGTGGCCGCCGCCGCGCCGGTGAGATCGCCGACGGCGGCGATGCGATCGCCTCGTATCGCCACGTCCGCCCGGCGCCCGCCGGCGCCGGTGCCGTCGTACACGGTGCCGCCGCGGATGACCACGTCGAACGAGGCGGGCTGTTGCGCCGAAGCTGCGGTGCAGGCAGACGAGAGGAGGAGCGCGAGGACAATGGCGATCGGACGCATGCGCGGATTATATGCGGTGCCGTTTCGCCGGCGTTTCGCCGACCACCGCTGCGATCTCGTGTCAACCGCCGCGCCCGCGCGCGTCCTCGCCGTCCGGTAGCGTGTCGCGATCAGCGCGAGAGCACGTGCAGCCAGGGGACGATGGCGCCGAACAGGTACAGCGCCGTCAGGACGGCGAGCGTCCGAATCGTGCCGACGAGATAGAGGAGCGTGCCGCACCCGCAGGCGAGCAGTTTGGCGACGAGGAGCGCCGGTCCGGCACCCGCGAGGTGGATCAGCGTGCGAAGGAGGGGATTCGCTTCGGCCGAGCTTCCGAAGATCGCTACGGCGACATAGGTGATGAGGCCGTCGGCGACCTGCAGAATGAGGAAGACGGTGAAGGTGAGCCGCCCGGCAGACACACCCGCCGCCGTGCAATTACGGATCCGTCGCGGCGGCGCGCAAATCCGGCGTTAGCCGCCGACAAGTCTGCCCCGGGATAGGCTTTCATCTTCTTCGGGTCACACCCCGTCTCGCTCCCCCGGGGCCGCCTCTGAACTCGTAAGGACGTTGCCCGGAGCGGGGCCGGGTGCCCGCACATGGTTGTGCGAGGGCGAGCAGCCGGCGCACTTACTTCCCCTGCCACCCCGGCCGCGTCAGCCAGACCGGCATCGGCTGCGCGGTTGGCTTGAGCGTGTACCGGTAGGCCTCGATCTGCCACGCGTCGTCCGCGCGATGCAGGACGAGCGTGGCCTGTCCCTCGAAGAGGGGCAGCTCCTTGCCGCCGGCGTCCCTCACGCCCACCAGGTTCCACCGGCCGTCGGCGACCGCCACGTCCGGCGTGATGCAGCGCGCGTAGGTCAGCGTCAGCGGGTGCTTGGAGTTGCGGTACTCGCGGCGGGCGAAGAGCTCTGCGCGCGAGGTCCGGATCACCTCGCGGCCCCGCTCGATGTTGCCGTCGGGGTGCAAGACGTCGCCCAGCGCCGCCCAGAGACCCGCCAGGCGCTCCGCATCCGCCGTCGCCCAGTAATAGCTGTAGGCCGGGCCGACCTGCATGATGCGCCTGAGGTCCCCGGGAGTGCAGTTGTCCGGGGACGGCTCGCCCGCGGCCGCCGCCGGCGCCGGCCCCGAACGCGCCCTCTGCTGGCGCCGCGGCGACGGCGCGGGCAGCGGCGTGGATCGAAGCTTCTCGATGTCGTCGAGGATCGTGGTGGTCAGCGCGGTGGCAATCGCCGCGCCTTTCTGCGCCGTCGCCAGCGTCGGGTCTCCCCATACGCCGCTCTCCGAGTACACGCCCTCGCCGCCGGCCCGCCGAGTGAGGCGCACGGCCCGGCCTGCCGAAGGGCGGAACTCGCGGACCGCCTTTGCCATGTCGACCGACGACGGGGCGATGTGCAGCATGAGGGAGGTTTCCACTTCGTCGGCGTGTGTGCCGCCAGCCTGCTGCCGGATTCCCCGCGAGGCGGACTCGGCGCCCGCGGCGAAGTCGGTGTAGCGCAGCAGGATCCCCTCCGCCGCGAGCACGGAAGCGGCCGGCTCCAGCGCCCGTACCGTCGACACGCCGGTGTTCAGGACGTAGAACCGCCGCGGGCCGAAACGCGCCAGGCTGCGCACGACGTCGACCGTCAGATCGCGCGCCGTCTCCAGACCGAGCGTGGTGCTGCCAGGGTATTCGACGAATGCCGGGTAGAAGTGATACGTCAGCGCCGGCGCGACCACGACGGTCGCCGACTCGATGACGCGCCGCGCGAAATACTCCGCGATCGCCACGTCGTTGCGGAGCCTCAGGTGCGGCCCGTGCTCCTTGGCGGCCGCGCCGACGGGAAGAACGACGACCGTATTCGGCTGGAGCAGCGCTTCGGCCTCTGGCCACGTGTGGTTCTCGAGTCGATAGCCGCGCGGCCCGTCCTGGGCCAGCATCGCCGCCACGGCAAGCAGCATGGCCGCGGCCGTCCCGAGTCCGAGCGTCCATTTGTGCATGACGCCTCCTGCCGCTGCATCTGACGTCACGTCCGGTGCCACGGACTGTACAGGAAAATGGCGCCGCGGGGACCGGGCGGAGGATCGCGTTTGGCGGTATGTTGGGTGTGCCCTGGCGATGGACTGGAACGCCGTCTGCTACCACCGCTTGTCCGACCCGCAGCTCGCCTGGGGGCGGCGCGTCGCGGCGACGCTGGAGCCGAGGGCGGGCGAGCGCATCCTCGATCTCGGATGCGGAACCGGTCGGCTCACGACCGAGCTCGCGGCGCGCTTCCCTGCAGCGCGCTTCATCGGCGCCGACCTGTCGCAGGCGATGCTCGCCGAAGCCCGGCGCGCCGGCGGGGGGGTCGCGTTCGTGAGGGCCGACGGCCTGCAGCTGCCGTTCGCGGCCGCGTTCGACGCCGCCTTCAGCGCCGCGACCTTCCACTGGATCACCGATCATCGCGCGCTCTTCCGGCAGATCCACTCGGTTCTGAAGCCCGGCGGGCGGCTGGTCGCGCAGTGCGGCGGCGGGCGGAACCTGCAGCGGCTGCTCGACCGCGCCCACGCGCTCATGGACAGCGAGCGGTTCGGCCGCTTCTTCTCCGGCTGGCGTGATCCCTGGCTCTTCGCCGGCGAGGAGGACACGCGGCGGCGCCTCGGGGAGGCCGGTTTCGAGGCGATCGACGTGTCGCTCGAGCCGGCGCCGACGACGCTGCCCGGCAGGGCGGCGTTTGCGGAGTTCATCGCCTGCGTGTGCGTCCGCCACCACGTGGACGCGTTGCCAGCCGGCGAGCGGGCGCTGTTCGTGGACGCGCTGGCTGACGCCGCGGCCGGCGACGACCCGCCGTTCACGCTCGATTACTGGCGGTTGAACCTCGCCGCCCGCACGCGGGGCGCATGATCAACGGCTACCGGCAGCGGGCCGACGGCCATGCCGTCCTGCGCGACGCGCTTCGCCGTCGATCGACGTTCATCGCCAGGCTCCGGCTGGCGAGCTTCCTCGTCGGCGGCGTCTTCCTCGTCTCTGGGCTCCGCATGCAGGAAGCCGCCGCCATCTACGCCGGCCTCGGCTGCTTCTCGCTCTTCGGCGCGCTGGTCGTGCGGCACGCGCGTATCGAGGAGGGAGTCGAGTGGCACGAAGCGCTCCGGATCGTCAACGAGCGCGCGATCGCGCGCATCGAGCGACGCTGGGACGACCTGCCCGCGGGAGACGCTTCCCCCTCGATCGACCAGGCCCACCATCCGTACGCGATCGATCTCGACCTGTTCGGGCGCGCTTCGCTCTTCCAGCTGCTCGGCCCGGCCGCAACGCCGCTCGGCGGCGGCACACTCGCGCGCTGGCTGATGCAGCCGGCCGGGCGCGCGGAGATCCTCGACCGCCAGGACGCGGTGGGCGAGCTCGTCGACCCCGTCGAGTGGCGCCTCGAGCTGGCGGCGCACGGCCACATCGCGCACGGCTGGGAGGAGGTGGACGTGACGCGCCTGCTCGCGTGGGCGGAAGGACCTCAGGCGCCGCACCTGCGGCTGCTGGTCGCCGTCACGATCGTAATCCTCGCGTCCTTCTGGGTGCTGCTCGCGCTGTTCGCCTGGGAGGTCCTCGACGCGGCGTGGTTCGGCATCCCGCTCATCGTCTCCGTCGTGATTTCGTTTGCGCTCAGCAAGCCGATCCAGACCGCATTCGACCGGGCGGGCAGCGGCGAGCGCTCGCTCGAGCGCTACGCGGTGATCCTCGAGCAGGTCTCGGCCCGCACCTTCACATCAGCGCGGCTCGCGCGGCTGCACGGCATGCTCTCGGGCGACGGCGGGTCGCCGCGCGCGATGCGGCGGCTGAACCGCATCCTCGGGTGCGCGGAGTTGCGGCGCGGCGCGGCGATCCTGCACGGGCCCATCCAGGTGCTCACGCTGTGGGATTTCTGGGTGCTCTTCGCCCTCGAGCGGTGGCGCCGGACTGCCGGCGTGCACGTCCGACAGTGGCTGGAGGCGCTCGCCGAGATCGATGCGCTCGCCGTCCTCGCCGCGCTCCAGCACGACAACCCGGGCTGGTCCCGCCCCGAGATCGTGGCCGAGCCGCTCTACACCGCCGAGGCGCTCGGCCACCCGCTCCTGCCCGCGACTCACCGCGTCGCCAACGACGTCGCCGTCGGACCTCCCGGCACGATCCTGCTGGTAACCGGCTCGAACATGTCGGGCAAGAGCACGCTGCTGCGAGCGATCGGCCTCAACGTGGTGCTGGCGCAGGCGGGCGCCTGCGCGTGCGCGTCGCGGCTGCGCACGCCGGCGGTCCACCTGCAGACCAGCATCCGCGTCCAGGACTCGCTGGAGCTCGGCCTCTCGTACTTCATGGCGGCCCTCGCGCGTCTGAAGGCGGTGGTGGACGCGGCGGAGACCTCGCGCGGCGGGCCGCAGCTGATGTACCTGCTCGACGAGATCCTGCAGGGGACCAACAGCGTGGAACGCAGCGTGGCGGTCCGGGCGGTGGCCCGACACCTGCTCGACGCCGGAGCAATCGGTGCGATGACGACCCACGACCTGTCGCTCGCCGGCGAGGAGCCGCTGAAGTCCGCGGGGCGGCTCGTGCACTTCACGGAGACCGTCGAAGCCTCCGGCGCGATGTCGTTCGACTACCGGCTCCGCCCTGGCCTGGCGACATCCCGCAACGCCCTTCGCCTCATGCAGATGATCGGGATCGACGTCAAGCCGTCCTGAGGCTTGCAGGCTGCGGTGCCGCCGCGGTGCGCGGCCGCAGCGTTTCGCGATCGCGATTCGGCCTCGCGAGTGCCACTCCACTCGCGAGTGGCACTCCAATTGCGAGCCACGCCGCCAGGAGGAACTGGTGAGCAAACGAACCTACGGCATCCTGGCGGCATCGTCGGATCGGCGCTCGGCGCGTGGTGGCTCGCCCGGCGCCGCGCCGCTATGGTGAGACCCGATCGCGGTACCGTGATCTTCGACAACACGCCCGCAGCGACGGACCTGCCTGCCGGCGTTCTCTGAAGGCTGAATCCGCGACGCGCGGCTGATGCGGGCGGTCTCCGGCCTCAGCCGGAGGCGCCGATGGCCGAGGCGCGGCGGACGCGCTGCCTGCGGTGGTTGACGAACGCGCGCGGGTGCAGCACGCCGAGGGTCACCGCCTTCTGCGCCGCGGGAATCCACTCGCCGGCGCGGGCGTGTTCGCGGATCTCGACGAAGAGGAGCGATCCGTAGTACTCGCGCCAGTACCGGCAGCCGTCGCGGTACGCCGCCAGCGCGTCGGCATCGCCGTCGATGTACGGCACCTGGCGGCGCAGCACCATCAGCATCTCGCGAAGCATCCGGGCGGCGTTGCTGCGGATATTGCGATCGTGCCGGCGGTAGTGCGCGACGAGCTGCCCGTGATCGTGGATGGGATAGGTGCGCGCGAGGCGCAGGTACAGCTCGTAATCCGCCGATCCGCTCATCGCCTGGTTGAACGTCCCGCAGCGCTCGAGTGCGTGGCGGCGGAACATGACGTTTGCCGGCGTCCAGATGTAGTTCTGGCGCAGCAGCTCCACGTAGGGGCGACGGTCGATGCGCGGCTGAAGCGGCGTCGGCAGCAACGTGCCGTCGGCCGCCATCATCTGGCACCGGCCGTAGACGAAGACCGCCTCGGGATGCTCGTCGAGCGCGCGTGCACCGAGGTCCAGCGCGCCGTGCGCGAGGTGATCGTCTGAATCCAGGAAAACGACGAGCTCGCCGCTGCTCTCGCGAAAGCCGCGATTGCGCGCCGCGGCGACGCCCGAATTGGCCTGGTGGACGACGCGGACGGTCAGCGTCCCTACGGTTTTCGTCCGCCCGCACTCGTCGGCGATGTCGCCGGACCCGTCGGTCGAGCCGTCGTCGACGATGACGACCTCGACCGGTCGGGACGTCGCCTCGATGCTGTCGACCGCCTCGCGGAGGTACCGCGCGTGGTTGTAGCAGGGGATGACGACGGATATCAGCGGTGGGGGCATAGGCAGTGCCCTGCCGGGAGGAGGCGGCGGGGGAAACCGGCACCACCGCGATCCGCCGGCCCGGTCACGAGTCGTTGGACGAGCGACGGAGACGTCATATCCGTCGGCGAAATAGCAAGAAGATCACCAGCCGGGTGAATAACGCTACCCGCGCGCGTTCAGCGTGTTACCGCTGATTCGGCGAGTCAGCCCGTCCTGGACGTGGGCGAAAATACGTCGATCGTGTAAAAAGGCGTTCCCCGGTCGAGTGTGCGGCGCTCGTGTGCGCCGGGCTCTGCCACAGCAGGCACTGACTCGCGTGGCCCCGCGCTTGCAGCCGCGGCTGCCGAGTAACACCGTGATACTCGAGATTCGACCACCGGCCCGGCTGCTCCCGCTGGTCACGCTCATGCTGGGCGCCGCCGCCCTGTTGAGCATCCAGGCGTGCCGGCAGGGTGTGCCGGTCATCGACCCCGGCCCCGCCCCGTCGGACGCAGCCGGGACGATCAGCGGTATCGTCCGCGGCTCGGCCGGCACGTCGCCGTTCGAGGGACGCACCGTCGAGATCATCAACGTCGAAACCGGCGTCCGTGAACGGACCACGACGAGCAACACCGGGGGCTTCACCTTCAAGGTTCGTCCCGGGAAGTACCGCGTCGAGCTCGTCCTGCTCGAGGGCGAGCAGCTCGTCAAGCGGCCCGGCATCGTCAACGTGAACCGGAGCGACGTCGATGCGCACGCCGACTTCGTGGTCGGGACCAGTCGCGTCGCGCGGCCGCGGTTTGCTGCGCCCCGCGTCGACAACAGCCTGGGCCACCCCATCGCGTAGGGCCGGCCGCAAACCACCCGACGCGCCTTAAGCTCGCTTCGCTCGGCGGACGAGCCGATATACTGTCCCTCCCATGTCCCACCCCGACGACGCCTCCAGCGCAGCCATGCGCCGCCGCTATGCGCTCGTGATCGTGGTCGAGGCGATCGTGCTGGCCGGCTTGTGGGCGCTCGGCCGCCTGTATTGACAGCCGCCGCGCGCCGATGCACACCGTCGACTGGCTCGTCGTCGCAGCGTACCTGCTCTGGATCGTCCACGACGGCCTGAAGCGCACCAGGAACACCCACGAAGTGGAAGGGTACTTCCTCGCCAACCGGAGCCTGCCCTGGTGGGCCGTGGGCCTGTCGGTCATGGCGACGCAGTTGAGCGCGATCACGCTCGTCGGCACGACCGGCCAGGGCTACGCCGATGGCATGCGCTTCGTGCAGTTCTACTTCGGGCTGCCACTCGCGATGATCATCCTGTCGGTTACGCTGGTGCCCTTCTTCCACCGGGCGCGCGTCTACACCGCGTACGAGTACCTGGAGACGCGGTTCGACCTGAAGACGCGCACGATGGCGAGCATCCTCTTCCTGCTGTCGCGAGGAATGTCGTGCGGAGCCATCATCGCGGCGCCGGCGGTGATTCTGTCGATTGTCCTCGACTGGAACCTTACCCTCACGATCCTCGCGATCGGAGCGCCGACCGTGCTTTACACGATGCTCGGCGGCGTGCAGGCGGTCACGTGGACGGACGTCAAGCAGATGGCGGTGATCGTGGGCGGCCTGCTGGCGGCTGTCGCCGTACTCCTGATCGGGATGCCGGAGGGCATCGGTTTCGGCGACGCGCTGGAGGTCGCCGGCGCCACCGGGCGGCTGAACGCGATCGACTTCCGGTTCGACGTGCGGCAGACCTACACGTTCTGGTCGGGCCTGCTCGGCGGTCTGTTCCTGTCGCTCTCGTACTTCGGGTGCGATCAGAGCCAGGTGCAGCGCTACCTCACCGCGCGGTCGGTGGACGAGGGGCGGCACTCGCTGCTGATGAGCGCGTACTACAAGATCCCGCTGCAGGCGCTGGTCCTGCTCACCGGCATCCTCGTCTTCGTGTTCTACCTGTTCACTCCGCCGCCGCTGCTCTTCCGGGGGGGGCACGAGGAGGCGCTGGCGCGAAGCGGCCGAGCGCCAGAGTATCAGGCGCTCGAGGCGGAGTTCGGCCGCGCGTTCGCCGCGCGGCGCCAGGCGGCGGTCACGATGACCGACGCCGCCGGCGAGGCGGAGGGGAAGGCGGCGCGCGATGCGTTCCGCGCCGCGGACGCGCAGGTCAGGGATATCCGCAGCCGCGCCGGCGCGCTTGTCGGCGCTGTGGTTGGCGACGATCGGTATCGCGACCGTACCGGCGATACGCCGGCGCCCGACGTCAACTACGTCTTCCCGACCTTCATCACGACGAGGATGCCGATCGGCCTGGTCGGGCTGATGATCGCGGCGATCTTCGCAGCCGCCATGTCGAGCATCGCGGCCGAGCTGAACTCGCTGGCGACCTCCACGGTCATCGACGTGTACCGGCGACTGCTGCGTCCCGCGGAATCGGACGCGCACTACCTGCGGGTGTCGAAGGCGGCGACGGCGTTCTGGGGTGGGTTCGCGTGCGTCGTGGCCAGCTTCGCAGCAGGACTGGGATCGCTCATCGAAGTGGTCAACCGCTTCGGCTCCTTCTTCTATGGATCGCTGCTCGGTGTCTTCGTGCTGGCGGTTGCCTTCCGGCGGACGACGGGCACCGGCGCGTTCGTCGGCCTCATCGCCGGCATGACGGTGGTGCTCACGGTGGCGTTCCACCCCGCCACGACGGGCATCTCGTTCCTGTGGCAGAACCCGATCGGAGCGATCGTCGTCGTGGCAGTCGGCTTGGCCGTGAGCGCTGTCACCGTGCGCCCGGCAGCTGCAGCTGATGTGCAGCCAGGGCGGTGATTGACGCTGGCGTCGTGACGCTGCTGAGGACGAAGAGCGCGAAGATCCGGACCCGAGCCGTACGTCCCGCCGACGTCGTGCCGTCGTATCCGTCCCGTGTGAGCTGCAGCGGGACTGCGCGGCGTCTGCCGATCTGCCACGCTACTCGGCGAACGTACCGCAGGGCGTAGAATACCCGCCATGGCCCGCCGCGTCATCGTCGCCGCCATGCTCTCTGCCGCGGCGGTCGCCTCGCCATCCACCCAGCCGCAGCCCCGGTACGACCTGGTCATTGCCGGCGGCCGCGTCGTCGACGGTACGGGCGCGCCGGCGCGCCGCGCCGACGTGGCCGTCAGCGCCGGCCGGATTCAGGCGGTCGGGACGATCCCCCGCAGCGCGGGGCGCGAGTCGATCGACGCGAGCGGCATGATCGTCGCGCCCGGGTTCATCGACGTGCACACGCACGCCGACGCCCTCGTCGAGCAGCCGCGCGCCGAGAACTTCCTGCGCATGGGGGTCACGTCCATCGTCGTCGGCAACTGCGGCGGCTCGGCCCTGGATATCGGCGAGGCGCTGAGGAAGCTCCGAGATTACGGCGCGTCGGTGAACTTCGCCACGCTCATCGGCCACAATACCGTGCGCGCCGCGGTCATGGGCCGGGCGCAGCGCGACCCGACCATGGGCGAGCTGGCGAAGATGAAGTCCCTCGTCTGGAAAGCGATGGTGGACGGCGCCGTCGGGTTCTCCACCGGGTTGCAGTACGTGCCCGGCACGTATTCGCGGCTCCCGGAGCTCATCGAACTGGCCCGCGTCGCCGCCAACGAGGGCGGCATCTACGCCTCGCATCTGCGCAACGAGGGCACGGCGCTCGAGGCCGCCGTCGAGGAGGCCATCCGGATCGGCGAAGCCGCCGGCGGCCGCGTGCAGATCTCGCATCTCAAGGTCGACAGCCCGAGCCGCTGGGGGGCGAGCGCGAAGGCGCTGACGCTCATCGACGCCGCGCGCGCGAAAGGTGTGGACGTCGAGGCGGATCAGTACGCGTACACCGCGGCCAGCTCCACCCTGGGCATCCGCTTCCCCTCGTGGGCGCTCGAGGGCGGCCAGGAGAAGATCGCCGAGCGCCTCAACGACCCGGCGACGTGGGCGAAGATCAAGGCGGAGATGCGCGGGCTGCTGGCCGAACGCGGCCTCTCCGACCTATCGTTCGCGGTCGTCGCGTCCCACGCGGCGGACCCGTCGCTGAACGGCCTCTCGATGAAGCAGGTCGCGGCGAAGCTCGAAAGATCCGAGTCGCTCGATGCGCAGCTCGAGGCGGCCCGCGACATGATGCTCGCGGGCGGCGCGTCGATGGTCTACCACTTCATGTCAGACCAGGACGTGGAGCGCATCATGCGCCACCGCTTCGTCGGGATCGCCTCGGACAGCCCGGTCCTGACGCCCGGCAGCGGCACTCCGCACCCGCGCGGCTACGGCAACAACGCGCGCGTGCTCGGGGAGTACGTCCGCCGGCGGCAGGTGATCGGGCTCGAGGAGGCCATCCGCAAGATGACGTCGCTGCCGGCCGCGCACTTCCGCTTCCGCGATCGCGGCCTGCTGGAGCGCGGCTACGCCGCCGACGTCGTGATTTTCGATGCTGGCTCCGTGACCGACAGCGCCACGTTCGAGAAGCCCCACGCCTACGCGTCGGGCTTCGTGCACGTGCTGGTCAACGGCGTCGCGGTGATCAGGAACGGCGAGCACACCGGCGCGAAGGCCGGCGTCGCGCTCGCTCACTCGTCGCCGAAGGCGAAGTAGACGGCGAGCGGGCCGAGCAGCAGGCAGACGATGCAGGCGGCCGCGAGCAGCAGGCCGGTGCTCGTCGACGGCACGAGCGCGGAGAGCTCGACCGGCGGCAGCCGGAACGCCTCGAGCCAGTCGCCCGGCAGGCCGAGCCCTCCGAACCAGCCCGAGAACACGGGCGCCGTGATGTTGAGGAGCATCATGACCGCGGTGGCGCCGGCCACCGTGGCGGCGGCCTGCACCACGGTAATGGGTCGCGTCGCCGCGCGCGCCGCCTCCTGGCGCGCCCGCATCTGCGCACGCCACCACACGATGCCGGAGGACGGCGGATGCGCCTCCTCGGTCGACGCGCGGTGCTCCTCCAGGAGCGGAAGCGCGACGGCCACGATGTCCCGGCAGATCGGGCAGGCGCCGGCGTGCGCCCGGAGTTCGCCGCTCCACGTTTCGAGCGACGCGTCGGTCAGCGCCTCGAGCACCTCGTGCTCGCGCGCGCAGTCCACGTCGCGGCTCCTGGCCAGTTCCAGCGGATTCACGCCCGTGCTCCCGCGGCTGTTCCGAGCAGGCCCGCCAGCTTGCGGCGCGCCCTGAACAGCATCAGTTTGATGCTGGTCGCCTTGATCCCCAGCACGTCCCCGATCTCCCGGTGTGACGAGCCCTGCGCAGAGGCGAGCCAGAGCAGCTGGCGCTCGCGCGGCCTCAGCTGCGCGAGCGCGCGGTGCAGGTCCGCCCGCCGCGCCGAGGCGGCAGCCAGGTCCGACCCGTCGGGCAGCGTCTCGCAGTCGCGATCGACCGGGGTGCCGCGCGTCTGCTGCCGCCGGCGGCTGTCCCGCACGAGGTTGGTCGCGATGCGGAACAGGTAGTTGCGGCGGTGCGCCTCCCCTTCGTAGTCGACGCGCGTCCGGAGGAACCGATAGTAGGTTTCCTGCAGCAGATCGTCGGCGAGGGCCGGGTCGCCGGACATCCGCGACAAGTACGCCCAGAGCGCCCGCGACGTCCTGTCGTAGAACGCCCTGAACGTATCCTCGTCCATCTCGAAGGTCACCTCCGCCTCATCGGCTGCCGCCTGCAGCCGTTCGACGTCGGAGAAGGTCAGGTCGCGTATGCTCACGCTCGTGGTGCTCCGCGAGGGACGGTTCGAGAACCGCCCCTCCATTCTGGACGTGCTAGACGTGCGAGTCCGGTCCGGCCGTGCCGCCAGGCGCCGGCGCCGATTCGAGCAGCCCCATGTTCCGGGACAGCACGTAGGCGACCATCGACGAGATCACGAACCCGATCCCCAGGGCGATGCCGATGGTCGCGATGGCGAACAGCGGCTGCGCCACCTCCTCAATTACCCTGCCGCTCACGAAGAGAACGCCCAGGGCGCCCGCCACGATGACTATGCCGATCTGCACCGACCAGAGGATGCGTGATACCGGGGCGCCGAGCGGTCGCGACGGTGCCGAGGACGGCAGCAGCGGAGCGGCCTCGAGGAAGCGGCGGCCGGCCGGCGTCTGTATATACGCAAGCAGGTCCTCGTTCGACGACAGCCGGTCGAAGAGCTTCGTATGCACCTCGGTCTGCACCTTCGACTGGCGCGACCAGCGGCGCTGCTCGATCACCGTCCGGACCAGCCAGACGACGGCGCTGAGGATGAGCGTGAAGACGGCGAAGATGGTCACGCCCTCCATCATGTTCTCCCACAGCCGCACGGCGTCGGTCGGCTGGCGCCACTCGCCCTGGTTGACCTGGACGAACTCGAGGAAATACGAGGGGCTGCGCGCGATTTCGGGGTGCTGCTTGAGGAACGCTGCGACCGCCGGGTAGGTCGCGAGGTACTCGTCGTTGGTCATCAGCGACGGGTCCAGCTTCAGGACCCGCCCGAGCGACGGCGCGTGCCGATCGAGCAGTTCCCGGAACTCCTCGCGGACCTGCGCGGCATCGCGGGTGTCCGCGGCGGGCACCTGCAGCGGCGTGGCTGCCTGGGGCGGCGCCGGGCGTTCCTGGGCGGAGATTGGGACGGCCGCGCCCAGCACGAGGGTTGCCGCCGCTATGTAGTTGATAACTGGCCGGATACGGGGATCGATCATGGGGATTTACGCTCCTGCTACCCACTATTACGCAGGAGCGGGGGACGGGTTAACTCGGGGCTCCGCGGCCGGCCCGATTCCTCAATCGAAGAGCGCCGTCACCTCGGCGCCGATGCGGCGCAGCCCCTCGCGGAGGAACTCCTCCCGCCCGCCGAGCCAGAGGCGCAAGTGGCCCTCGAGGCCGACGTGGGCGCCCGGCACGATGAGCGTGCTCTGCCGCGTGCGGACACGCTCGGCGATCTTCACGCTGGGCACGTCCGCGTCGTAGCGCACCAGCGCGATGGCCCCGGCCTGTGGCTCGCGCCACGTCAAGCGGCCGCCGAACCCCGCGATCCACTCGCGCGCGACGGGCAGATTGTGCCCGAGGATCTCGCGGGTACGCGCGTAGCAGCGCTCGCGGTTCGCCGCCTCCACTGCCACCCGGGCGATCCGATCCGACATCTTGTTCGGTCCGATGGTCAGATAGTCGTGCTGCGACCAGCATTCGGCGACGAGCCTCTCCGGCCCGACGATCCACCCGACCCGCACGCCGGGGATGCCGTACGCCTTCGACAGGCCGCTCGTGACGACGACTCGCTCGCTCGTGCCCCAGAAACTCGTCGTCCGCGGCCGCTCGATCTCCGCCCCGAGATAGACCTCGTCGGCGATCAGCCAGGTGCCGGTGCGCTCGCAGCGGTCCACGATGCGCCCCATCGCGTCGGCGGACAGCACGGCGCCGGTCGGGTTGTTCGGGTTCGACAGATAGAGCAGCCGCGTCTTCGACGTCACGGCCCGGTCGAACTCCTCCCAGTCCGGCTCCCAGCCGGTGTCCTGGCGCAGCCGGAACGTCCGCACCGTCGCCCCCAGGCTGCGCGCGACGCCCGGCATCTGCATGTAGTTCGGCACCTCCATCGCGACCTCGTCTCCCGGGCGCAGCTGGCTCAGCGCGACCAGATAGTTCGCCTCCGAGGTGCCGTTGGTGACCTCGATCTGCTCGATGCCCGCGGCCGGATAGATTGCGGCAAGACGCTCGCGCAGCGCGATCGTGCCGTTCGACTGGCTGTACCCGAGCGGCTGGTCGAGGAACGCCTCGAGGTCGAAGCCCATCTCGACGAGCTCGCGCAGCGTCAGCGGGCGCACGCCGCTCTCGCTCATGTCGTAGTCGACGAGGTTCTCCCAGGTCGACTGCATGCGCTCCATGGCGAAGATTTCGATGGGCATCTACGTATCTCGAATCCCGGTCACGTCGACAAGTGGCCGACCGCTCCACGTGTGAACAACGACACGGGTGCGTTCGCGCCTTCGTCCCGTCGTGCCGGCAGCGGACGTTTATCGAACCGGTTCGACGCCGGCGTGCATCGACCGCCGCAGGTCTTCCAGCCTCTCTGCCGACATGTTGCCGCCGCTGACGATCGCGACGGTCGGCCCGCCCGCTGCCGCGGCGTCGGCCAGACCGGCGAGCGCGGCGGCGACCGTGGCCGCACCGGACGGCTCCGCGACGATCTTCGCGCGCTCGAACAGCCACAGTACCGCGGCCACGATGGCGGCGTCCTCGACCGTGACGACAGCCTCGACGAACGTCTGCACGTGCGCGAACGTCATGTCGCCGGGGCGCACCGGCATCAGCCCATCGGCGACGCTCTGCGTGCGGTCGAGCGTGACCGGCCGACCGGCGTCGATTGAGGCCTTCATGGCCGCCGCGCCGGCAGGCTCGACGCCGATGATCGTCACCGCCGGCTTCACCGGCTTGATGGCGGCAGCGACGCCAGCGACGAGCCCGCCACCGCCGATGGGCACGAGCACCGCCGCGACGTCCGGCTGCTGCTGCAGGATCTCGAGGCCTGCCGTCCCCTGCCCGGCGATGATCCAGTCGTGGTCGAACGGCGGCACCATCGTGAGCCCGCGGGCGGTCGCCTCGGCCTCCGCGCGTTTCCGCCGATCCGCCGACGTCGTCCCTTCGAGGATCACCTCCGCGCCGTACGACCTCGCGCCGTCGATCTTGTTGCGCGGCGCCGTCGTCGGCATCACGACCACCGCCGGCGCGCCGAGCTGCCGCGCGGCGAGCGCCATCGCCTGCCCGTGGTTGCCGGAGGAGTAGGTAATCACTCCGCGTCGGCGCTGCTCATCGGTCAGCTGCGCGACCATGTTGAACGCGCCGCGGATCTTGAACGCGCCCGCCGGCTGGAAGTTCTCGCACTTCAGGAACAGCGGCCGGCCGGCGGCGGCCGAGACGTCGACGAGCGGAGTCACGCGCGCGATGGGGCGGATGCGTTCCGCCGCCGCGCGGATGCTATCGAGAGAAACGACCATGTTCCTCGCTCACTGACGCCCCGGCCCGCACCAGGTACGCGGACAGAGGCAGGACAATCACGCAGGCGCGACGGGCCCGGAGGATCACGGGGGCACCGCCGGTCGAACACCGGCGGCAACGACTCGTATCAAGCCGGAATCAGCTTCCCCGGGTTCATCAGGTTGAGCGGGTCGAGCGCCTGCTTGATCGTCCGCATGACGTCGAGCCCCTCGCCGTGCTCGGCCCGGAGGAAGCCGATCTTGCCGGTGCCGACGCCGTGCTCGCCGGTGCAGGTGCCGCCCATCCGCTGTGCGCGCTCCGCCATCCGCGCGCCGAGGCGCCGGGCCTCGGCCAGCTCGTCCGGCGCGGTCGGATCGAGCGGGAAGATCATGTGGAAATTGCCGTCGCCGACGTGGCCGACGAGCGTGGCAACGAGCGGCGAGGCCTTGACCTCCTTCAGCGTCTCGGCCACGCATTCGGCGAGGCACGAAATCGGGACGCACACGTCGGTAATCAGCCCGCGGCTGCCCGGCCGCAGGGCCAGCGCCGCGTAGTAGGCGTCGTGGCGCGCGTGCCACAGCCGGGCGCGCTCGTCGAGGCCGACGGCGCGCTCGAATCCGACGCACCCGTGCTCGCGCGCGATCTCCTCGACGGTTTGCGCCTGCTCGTCCACCTCCCGCTCCGACGCTCCGTGGAACTCGAAGAACAGCGTCGGCGCCTCGGGACGATCGAGCCTCGAGTAGCGGTTCACCGCCTGCATCTGCACCGTGTCGAGCAGCTCGGCGCGCGCGACCGGGATGGCGAGCTGGATCGTGGAGATGACCGTGCGCACGGCCGCGTCGATCGTCTCGAAGGTGCCGACCGCGGCCGCCACCGCCTCCGGGCGCGGCTGCAGCCGGACGATCACTTCCGTGATGATGCCGAGCGTCCCTTCGGAACCGACGAACAGGCGGGTGAGGTCGTAGCCGTTCGACGCCTTGCGCGCGCGTCCGCCCGTCGAAATCGCGCGGCCGTCGGCGAGGACGACCCGGAGGCCCATCGCCACCTCGCGCATCGTCCCGTAACGCACGGCAGTGGTCCCGGAGGCGCGTGTCGCGGCCATGCCGCCGATTGTGGCGTCGGCGCCCGGGTCGAGGAAGAACGTCAGCCCGCTCGAGCGCAGGTGCCGATCGAGCTGCTCGCGCGTGACCCCCGCCTCCACCGTGGCGTCGAGATCGTCGACGCTGACGCGCAGGATGCGGTTCATGCGGGTGAGGTCGACTGACACGCCGCCGCGGATCGCGTTGACGTGTCCCTCGAGGGACGTCGCCGCTCCAAACGGCACCATCGGGCAGCGGTGGGCGGTACAGATCCGCGCGACCGCCTGAACCTCTTCCGTGCTGGTGGGAAAGACGACGATGTCGGGCAGGCCGGGCTCGTGGTAGGACTCGCCGCGGCTGTGGTGCTCGCGGACGGCGGTGGCGCGCGACGCGCGATCGCCCAGCAGCTCCGTCAGTTCGGTAAAGAGGGTGTCGGCTTGGGTCAGCATGGCGGTCTGCGTCCGGCCGCGCGCAGCGGCAGCGTGCCAGCCGGCTGGAGGCGCGGTCGGGCGTCCTGGGAAGATGGCGATCTTATACCTACAATACCGCCGTGAGCGGGAGCGATTCGATCTTTCCGGTCGCGGTGTGGTACGCGGGCCCGGCGGGAAAACGCGACCTGCACGCGATCCGGGCCCTCGGTTTCAACGCCGTCTGGCGGCCTGCTCCCGATCCGGCACTGGTGACGCAGGCACAGCCGCTGGGTCTGACCGTGATGGCGCGCCTGGACCGGGAGGGCGAGGTGCACGTCCGCTCCGCCGCGACGCCGCGCGACCTGCGCCTCTGGGGCTGGACGGCGATGCTCCGCGGGGCGCGCGCGGTCGGCTTTTACGCCTGGAGCGACCTGGTGGACGAGCGTGGCGCGCCGAACGCACACGGCCGGACGGCCGGGGAGTTCGCCGGCGTGGTGTCGCGCAACCCGGCACTGTTCGCGCCGCTGCGCCCGGCCGCCGCCGCAGCCGGCGGGGCCGGCGTTCTCGTGTCCGGCGCGGCCGGAGAGATCGAGGCGGGCTTCCTCCAGTCTCGCGACGCGCTGCTGCTGATTGCCGTCAACCACGCGTCGGCGCCGCAGGAGGCGGTGTTCGCGTTCCCGCCGGGGACGAAACAGGAGTTCTGGCAGAACATGGAGACCGGCGACATGGTGAGTTTCGCGATGGGGCAGGCCGGCCCAATACTGACCCACCCGTTCGCGGCACGCGACGTGCTCGTCCTGATGATCCGCACCCGCTCGCCGTACGACCGGGGTTGAGGATAGGATCCGGGGTCAGATCTCGCTTCTTGCACGAATGCCCTCTCGCGAGGACGTGGGTGCTGTCCCTTCCTGAGGTCATTCGTGCAGGAAACAAGATCTCCCCCGGTTTGATCACTGACCGCGGCCTCGGCGACGCACAGGCGGTGCGCTGCGTGCCGGCGTTATAATCGCCCCACCGTCCAAGGAGGTGGCGTATGCCGCACCTCTACCTCGCTCCCGGGGACGCGGCGATCCTGCGCGAGCTGCTGGAATCGGCCCTCATCGATCTCAGCCGCGAGATCTCCCACACCGACACGCGCGAGTTCCGGCGGGCCCTGCTCGATCGGCGCGAAGCCCTCGAGCGTGTGCTGTGCGAGACGAGGCAGCCCGCGTCCGACGCCGATCCGGTGGCTACCTGATCGCCCGGCTGTAGAACAGGTCGTGGTCGCCCGGCGGTTCGAAGCCGGCCTGCCGCACCGCCAGGGCGATCTGCGCCCAATGGCGAATCTCGTGCAGCAGGATGTGGAAGAGGAGCTTGCGCGCCGTCATCGGCCACTGCCGTTCGCGCACCTCGAACGTGCGTATCTGGTCCGCCTCCTCGTCGTCCTGGCCCGCTACGTACTGTTCGAGTTCCCGCCGCACCGACGCGCCGTAGTCGAAGAGCGGCGGCGCGTTGCTGCCGGTCAGACCCGTCGACGGCGACAGCGGGTCTCCCGTGAGCCGTTGCAGGTGGCGCCGTTCGACGAGGACAATGTGGTCGATCAGCCTGCCGACGGTTGGCAGGCGGCCTCCCGGCTGCACGACGGCGTCGATCGCGGCGGGGTGTGCCGCGAACCACGCGCGCCACTTCTCGCGCTCCTCGTTGGTGTAGCGGACCAGCTCGTCGATCCCAATGGTCAGCATCAGCGCATCACGTCGTCGACGCCCACCGCCGTGATCGGCCCGAGCTTCAGTGCCGCGATCTTCGGCTCGACGACCTTGCGATCGCCGACCACCACCACGGCGAAGCGGTCGGGCTGGATGTAGCGCGCCGCGACCCGCTGGACGTCGTCGGCCGTGACCGCGCGGACGGCCTGCGTGAACCGCGCGTAGTAGTCGTCCGGAAGGCCGTAGACGAACAGCTGCGCGAACGACGATGCGACGGCACCGGTCGTCTCGAAGTTGCGCGGAAACGACAGTGCCAGGTAGTTCTTCGCCTTGTCCAGTTCGTCGGCGGGAATCGGCTGACGAATGCCTTCCAGCTCCTTGAAGAACTCGGTGAGCCCCTCCGCGGTCTTGTCGGTCTGCACGCCCGCCGCGGCGAAGAACGGGCCGGCTCCCGCGCGCATCTCGAACGTGGAGCTCGCGCCGTACGCGTAACCGTGCGTCTCGCGCAGGTTCACGTTCAGGCGCGAGGTGAACGCGCCGCCGAGCACGGTGTTGAGGACGCGCAGCGCGAAGTAGTCGGGCGTGGAGCGCGGGACGCCGATCCAGCCGATGCGGATCTGCGACTGCGCCGCGCCCGGCTTGTCGATCAGGTACAGCCGCCGGGATTTCACCTGCGCTGCTTCGGGAAGCCGCGCCGTGGAGGGTGCCGCCCCCTTCCACGACCCGAACCATCTTTCGAGCTGCGGGAACACGCCGTCAGGCGTCACGTCACCGGCGACGATGAGCAGCGCGTTGGCCGGGACGAAATGTGCGGCGTGGAATGCCTTCAGATCCTCCGGCGAGAACGCCTTGAGCGCTGCTGCGGTCCCGATGGGCAGGGTGCCGTAGCGATGCTGTGCACCGTACACGAGTCGGGGGAAGGCAAAGCGGACCAGGTCCTCGGGGTCGTCCTGCGCCTGGAGCAGCGACGTCAGCAACTCCTCGCGGATGCGCTGCAGCTCCTTCTCAGGGAAGGTCGGGCGCATCGCCACGTCCGCCATGATCGCCAGCGCGTCGGGCAGGCGCGCCACCGGCACGTGCAGTCCGACCGACGACGCGTCGAACGTGCGGTCCGTTTCCAGCGAGGCGCCCAGGTAGTCGATCGCGTCGGCGATCTGGAGGGCGTCACGGCTGCCCGCACCCTCGTCGAGCATCTGCGCGGCGAGGCTTGCCAGGCCGAATTTGCCGGCGGGATCAGCGCCGCTGCCGGAGCGAACCACGAGGCTGACGTGAGCCACCGGGACCTTGTGCGCTTCCACGATCCACACGGGAAGGCCGTTCGAGAGCTTGCGCTTCTGCGCTGCCGGCGGCGTGAAGTCTGGCGCCGGTCCGGGTTTTGGCGCCGTCGAGCGATCCGGTGCCTGCTGCGCCCCGATGCCGACGCCAACGGCGAAGGCCAGGACGATTGCCAGGACTCCTGTTCGTGTCATTTGCCCGCCTTTCCCGACGGCTCGACGACGAGCTCGACGCGGCGGCCCAGCGGCAGCCAGCGCACTGCGGCGGCGTGCACGTCGGCGGCGCCGAGCGCCCGGTACCGCGACAGGTCCTCGTTGAAATAGTCCGGGTTCCCGGTCGCCATGTAGTAGGAGTTGAGCTGGTCGGCGATCCCAAAGAACCCGCCGACGCGTTCCATGCGCGAGTAGAACGAGGATTCGATCTGGTTGATTGCGCGCTCGAACTCGCGCGCCGCGGGCGGCTCCTTCTGCAGCCGCGCGATCTCCTCGTCCACGATGCCGCGGATGCGCTCGATGGCCGCCTGCGGCGTCGTCCCGGCTGCCGGCGGCCGCGCCGTAATGACGACGTGGAACTCCGAGCCGAGGCTGTCCGAGGCCTGGTAGGCGGCGATGTCCTGCGCGATCTGCAGGTCGTAGACGAGCCGCTTGTAGAGGCGAGAGTTCTTGCCTCCGGCGAGAACCGACGCCAGGACGTCGAGCTCGGCGTCGCCCGGCGCGAGGTGGGGAGGCGTCAGCCACGCGAGGTAGAGGCGCGGGAGCTGCACGCGGTCCGGCAGCGTCCGCCGCTTCACCTCGGCGAGCGTCGCCGGCGGATGCTCGGTCGGCGTAACCGGCGACGTGCCCGGCTTCACGTCCGCGAACCACGTCTCGACGAGCGCGCGGGCGCGCGCCGGATCGATGTCGCCGGCGATGACCAGGCTGGCATTTCCCGGCGCGTAGTACTTCTTGAAGAACTCGACGACGTCCTCGTAGCGGGCGGCGCTGAGGTCGTCCATGTGGCCGATCGTCGGCCAGCGGTACGGGTGGCCCTCGGGGTAGAGCATCTCCGAGAGCGCAATCGACGCCATCCCGTACGGCGCGTTCTCGTAGTTCTGGCGCCGCTCGTTCTTGACCACGTCGCGCTGGCCGTCCACTCGTGCCGGCGACATCGCCTCGAGCAGGTAGCCCATGCGATCCGATTCGAGAAAGAGCGCCAGCTCCAGCGCGTTGGAGGGCATGTCGATGAAATAGTTGGTCCGATCCCGCTCGGTCGACCCGTTGTTGCCGGCGCCGGCGGCCTCGAGCAGCGTGTCGAACGCGCCCTCCTTGACGTGGCCGGACCCTTCGAACATCAGGTGCTCGAACAGGTGGGCGAAGCCGGTGCGCCGCGGCTTCTCGCGCGCCGATCCCACGTGGTACCAGAGATTCAGCGTGGCCACCGGGACCGTATGGTCTTCATGCAGGATGACCTGCAGTCCATTCGGCAGGGTGAACTGGATGAACGGAACCTGCAGCCTGCTCTGCGCGGCGGCCGGCGGCGCGGCCGCGAAGGCGAGGACGGCGAGCGCTGCGAGCAGCGCGCGCCTCCGGGCGGGTGAGGGCCCGCCGACCCGATCGCCGGATGTCGTCATGTCTCCTCCGGCTCTATAGTCTACCAAGCGATGTTTTCGTCACGCGTGCCGGCGGAACGCGAGCCCAACCGCCTGACACGGGCACTCCACCGTGCGCGCGCGGCGGGGCGGCAGCTCCTGGATCTCACGGTCACGAACCCGACCCGCGTGGGGCTGCGCTACCCACCGGACGTCCTCGCCGCCCTCGCTCATCCTGCAGCGGAGACCTACGAGCCGGATCCGCGCGGGCTGGAGTCGGCGCGCGCCGCCGTGGCGAACGACTACGCACGCCGCGGCATCAGCGTTGCTTCCGGCCGCATCGTGCTGACGGCCAGTACCAGCGAGGCCTACTCGGTTCTGTTCAAGCTGCTCTGCGATGCGCACGGCGACCGGGTCCTCGTCCCCGCGCCGAGCTACCCGCTCGTCGATCACCTCGCGCGCCTCGACGGCGTCGAGCCGCGCCCGTACCGGCTGGAGTATCACGGGCGGTGGGGGCTCGACGAATCGAGCGTCGTCGAGGCCTGGACCACCCGCGTTCGCGCCGTGCTCGCGGTCAGCCCGAACAACCCGACCGGCTCGATGCTGTCCGATGCGGAGCTCGAGTGGTTGTCGGAGCGCTGCGCCGAGCGGGATGCGGCACTGATCCTCGATGAGGTGTTTGCGGATTACGTTCTGTCGCGTCCTGACAGTGCACTTCCGCATGCGGAACTTCCGCCTGGAGGCGGAACGGAATCGTCCTTTCGGCGGAAGGAATCGCCGGCACCTGCCCCCTGCCTCAGGTTCCGCCTCGGTGGCCTGTCCAAGTCCGCCGGGCTGCCGCAGGTCAAACTGGGGTGGATCGCCGTCGATGGTCCGCCGCGGGTCGTGGACGAGGCGCTCGACCGGCTCGAGTTGATCTGCGACACGTACCTGTCGGTCTCCACGCCCGTGCAGGTCGCCGCCCCTCACCTCATCACCTGCGGCGCCGGCATCCGCGGGCAGATCCTGGCGCGCATCGGCCGCAACTACGAGCGGCTCCGGCGCGTCGCCGCTGCGGGATCCTCGTTCGACGCGCTTCCCGTCGAGGGCGGCTGGTCCGCGGTGATTCGCGTGCCCGCGACACGCCCGGAGGAGGATCTCGCGCTCGACCTCCTCGAGCGCGACGACGTCGTCGTCCACCCCGGATTCCTTTTCGATTTTCCCCACGAGGCGTTCCTCGTGGTCAGCCTGCTGCCCGACCCCGGTACGTTCGACGCGGCCATCCACCGGATCGCGGAGCGCGCGCATGGCTGAGTTCCGGGACACCCGCGGGGCCGGCGGCCGCTTCGCCACCGGCCGCCACGCGGGAGCGCTCATCCCGCTGTTCTCGATTCCGTCCGCGTCGAGCTGGGGCATCGGCGAGATCGCGGACCTGCCGAAGCTGGCACGCTGGCTCGAGGCGGCGGCGCTGGACTTCGTGCAGATTCTCCCGGTCAACGAGATGGCGGAAGGGCAGAACTCCCCGTACTCCGCGCTGACCGCGATGGCACTCGATCCGATCTTCATCGCCGTCGGGGAGCTCGACGAGTTCCGCCGGATGGGCGGCGAGCGCGCGCTCGACGCCGAGGCGCGCGAGCAGCTCGAGGCGGTGCGGCACGCGGCGTCCATCGATTACGCGACGGTGCGGCCGTTGAAGCTGCGCGCCCTGCGCGGCGCGTACCACCGGTTCCTGCAGGACGACTGGCGGGCGGGTTCGCCGCGCGGGGAGGCGTTCCAGGCGTTCGTCGAGCGCGAACGGTGGTGGGTGGACGATTACGCGCTCTTTCGCGCGCTGCACGACGACCACGGAAAGCGCGCGTGGCTGGACTGGCCGCCGGCGCTCGGCCTGCGCGCCGCCGCCGCCCTGGACGAGGCGCGGCGGCGGCTGCGCGACGCCATCCTTTACTACATGTGGGTGCAATGGGTGGCCGATGCGCAGTGGCAGCAGGCGCGCCGGGACTGCGCCCCGGTCGGCATCTTCGGAGACTTCCCCTTCGTCGTCGGTACCGACAGCGCCGACGTGTGGGCGCGGCAGCACGAGTTCCGCATCGACGTCTCGGTCGGCGTGCCGCCCGACGCCTTCTCCGAGAGCGGACAGGACTGGGGGCTGCCGGCGTACCGATGGGACGTCGTTGCGGCCGGCGGCGACGAGTGGATCCGGCAGCGCGCGGCGCGCTGCGCCGAGCTGTACGACGGGTTCCGCATCGACCACCTGGTCGGCTTCTACCGTACCTACATGCGCGAGCGCGACGGGACGGCGCGGTTCGAGCCGCCGGACGAACCCGCACAGCTCGCCCAGGGCGAACGCCTGATGGCGTGCTTCGCGGAGAGCGGCGCGCGGCTCATCGCCGAGGACCTCGGCACCGTTCCCGACTTCGTGCGGCTGTCGCTCGCGCGGCTGCGGATTCCCGGGATGAAGGTGCTGCGCTGGGAGAGGCACTGGACCGTCCAAGGCCAGCCCTTTCGGGATCCGTCGGAGTACCCCGCGGATTCGGTCGCGACCAGTGGCACGCACGACACCGAGCCGGTCGCCGAGTGGTGGGACGCCGCTGATGACGACGAGCGCCGCCTCGCATGTGAGATCCCGGCGCTCAGGGAGGCGGGGTGCTCACTGGAGGAGCCGTTCTCGCCGCGGCTGCGCGACGCGGTGCTGTCGGCGTTGTACTCGTCCGGATCCGATCTACTGATCGTCCCTGTCCCGGATATCTTCGGCTGGCGCGATCGCGTCAACACGCCGGCGCTCGTTTCCGGATCGAACTGGACGTGGCGCCTGCCATTCCCGGTCGATGCGCTCGGCCAGCTCGCCGAGGCGCGCGAGCGCGCCGGCTTTCTTCGCGACCTCTCGGGCAGATACGGCCGCTGAGATAAGATCTCACGCCATGGCTGCGTCACCGACCGAAGCCGCGCAGGCACGGCTCGACGCGCACGTGCGCGAGATCGTACGATGGCATTTCGATCCGTCCACCGGCTGCCCGTTCTGGCTCGAGCGGGCGAAGCAGCTGGAGTTCGACCCGCTCGCCGCCGTGCAGGGCTTCGCCGACCTGCGCCGGTTCGGCCTGTTCGAGGACGAGTGGCTCCGCGGCGGCCCGGTCCGCCGCTGGGTGCCGAAGGCGTACGCCGACAGGCCGATCTACGTCTTCGAGACCGGCGGGACCACGGGCGTGCCCAAGACGCGGATCAACGTGGACGACTTCCGCATCGACTACGAGCTGTTCAGCGATGCGCTGCCCGAGGACAAGTTCCCAAAGGGATCGAACTGGCTCATGCTCGGGCCGAGCGGCCCGCGCCGCCTGCGCCTGGCGGTGGAGCATCTGGCGCAGCATCGCGGCGGCATCTGTTTCTGCGTCGATCTCGATCCGCGGTGGGTGATCAAGCTGATTCAGAAGAGCTGGACCGAGCATCTCGAGGCGTACAAGAACCACGTCATCGACCAGGCGGTCACCATCCTGGGCGCCGGCCACGACGTCCGCTGCCTGTTCACGACGCCGAAGCTGCTCGAGGCGCTCGCGGTTCGGCTGGAGGGGAAGGGCACGACGATCCGCCGCGCCGGGATCACCGGCATCTTCTCCGGCGGCACCGAGTTCACGCCGCAGTGGAACCGGTTCGCACACGAGGAGCTGCTCGACGGCGCCTACATGACGCCGACCTACGGCAACACGCTGATGGGCCTGGCCGCCAGCGCGCCCTCGGGGCCGCACAACAACTACAAGATCACCTACTACGCGCCGCAACCGCGCGCCGTCGTCGAGGTCGTGGACTTCGACGACCCCGGGCGCGTCGTCGACTACGGCCGGACCGGGCGCGTGAAGCTGACGACGCTGACGAAGGAGTTCTTCATGCCCGGCTTCCTCGAACGCGACGAGGGGGAGCGCGAGCCGCCGTACGGGACCTACCCCTGGGACGGCGTCAGCGGCGTCCGGCCGTACCGGGGGTTTGCAGCGGCGACGACAGTAGGAGTTTACTGAAGCGTGTCAATGCTGAATGCTGAATGTCGACCCGGATCCTGAATGCTGAATCCTGAGGTGTACCGACGCTGAACGCCGATCGAAATCGGCATTTGGCCTTCAGCATTCGGCATTGACACGAGGGCAGCACATGCTTCACCTCCCAATCCTCCGCTGGGGCCAGCCATACACTTCGATGGACGTGGACGAAGTCGTCCATTTCCAGACCGGCGAGCCGATCGCGCGGGTCAGCCGCGCCAACAGC
This sequence comes from Vicinamibacterales bacterium, assembly GCA_048594975.1. Taxonomy (GTDB): domain Bacteria; phylum Acidobacteriota; class Vicinamibacteria; order Vicinamibacterales; family 2-12-FULL-66-21; genus JBMDXB01. Next base: position 60,527 of record JBMDXQ010000006.1, read on the forward strand.
GGGCTGATCCAGCGTGACATGCGCAAGGCACGGCGCGCCCGTGATGTGCTGCGCGAGCTGCCGATCGACGAGCTGATCGCGCGCGTGGCCACGGCCGGCGAGCTCTACGCCAACGCCGAGCTGCCGATGGGCGACGGCACGCAGACCCCCGACGCGTTCGTCCACGCGCAGTCGGCGAGCACCGGCCTGCCCGAGCGGCTCTGCCGCGCGAACATGAAGAAGAACCTGTTCGTGCTGTCGGAGATGCGGCGTATCCTCGCGTCGCTCACCCGCGGGCTCGATCTCGACGTCCTCAGCTCCGGCTACGGCGAGGAGCGCGGCGTCCCTATCAGCTACCAGGCCCAGAGCCCAGTGCTCGGCCTCGTGCTGCCGTCGAACTCCCCCGGCGTGCATACGCTCTGGCTGCCGATCATCCCGATGCAGATCGGCCTCGTGCTCAAGCCCGGCCCGCAGGAGCCGTGGACGCCGTTTCGCATGACCGAGGCGTTCTACCAGGCCGGCATCCCGCGCGAGGCGATCTCGATCTATCCCGGCGAGGCGGAGGTCGGCGCGGCGGTGCTCGCCCATTGCGAGCGCAGCCTGGTGTTCGGCGGCACGGCGACCGTCGATCGTTACCGCGGCGACCCCAGGGTGCAGGCGCACGGCCCCGGCTTCTCGAAGATCCTCTTCGGCGACGACGTGGTGGACGACTGGGAGAAGTATCTCGACATCATGGTCGACAGCGTGTTCTCGAACAGCGGGCGCGGCTGCATCAACTGCTCCGGCATATGGGCCAGCCGCCATACGCGCGAGATCGCCGACGCCATCGCCCGTCGCCTGGCGAAGGTCCGGCCGCTCCCCCCGGATCACCCGGAGGCCAGCCTTGCCGCCTTCACCGTCCCGGGGGCCGCCGAGGCAATCTCGAAGGCGATCGACGCCGACCTCCAGGCGCCCGGTGTCACCGACGTCACCGCGAAATACCGGGACACGCCGCGCGTGGTCAGGGACGGGCGGGCAGACTACCTGCTGCCGACCGTCGTCTACTGCGCCTCGTTCGACGCGGCGGTCGCGAACAAGGAGTACATGTTTCCCTTCGTCACCGTGGTGGAATGTCCGCAGGACCGGATGATCGGGGCCATTGGCCCGACGCTGGTCTGCAGTGCGATTACGAACGATCCTGCATTCCGCCGGCCGCTCGTGGACGCGGTGAACATCGACCGGCTGAACCTCGGACCCGTCCCCACCATCCAGCTGAATTGGCTGCAGCCGCACGAGGGGAACATCGTCGAGTTCCTGTTCCGCGCGCGCGCGTTCCAGATGGCTTGAGCGCGTTTCGCGCGCTCGTCGCTCGTAGCGCAGGCCCTCAGGCCTGCCATGACGGCGCGCCGCGGCCCTGAAGGGCTGCACGACGTTCACCAAAGTGCCGTACCCCTGAGCGGCTGTGGCAGCCATCAACGCAGATGCGATCCGGGTTTAGGATCGTGCCGGAGCCGGAGCTCCCCGGAGGACAATGGGATGACCCGCACCGCACTCGTCTTCGTCTTTGCCCTCACCATGTCCGCGGCCGCCGGCGCGCAGTGGCTGCAGTGGCGCGGCCCGGCCCGCAACGGCGTGCTCCCCGCAGCGTCTGTTCCGCCGGCCTGGCCCGAGAAGGTGTCGATGACGTGGCGACAGCCGGTGGGCGAGGGCTACTCGTCGCCGGTTGTGGACGGGGGGCGGGTGTTCGTGCACAGCCGGCGCGATCCGCAGGAAATCGTTACCGCGATCGATCTTGCCACCGGTACGCCGGCGTGGACCGACGGCTACGCCGCGCCGTTCACCAAGAACCAGTACGCCAAGGCAATGACGAAGGGGCCGTTCTCGACACCGCTCGTCTCCGGCGGCCGCCTGTTTAGGTTCGGCGTGACCGGCATCCTCTCCGCCTACGACGCCGGTTCCGGCCGGCTGCTGTGGCGCCGCGACTGGTCGAAGGAGATCGACACCTCGAAGCTGTTCACCGGCACGGCGATGTCGCCGCTCCTGCATGACGGCCTGCTCATCGTCCACGTCGGCGACGACGGCGGCGGCGAGTTCCATGCGCTCGATCCGGCGACGGGGAAGCCGCGGTGGTCGCTCGCCGGAGACGGGCCGGGCTACGCGTCGCCGATCATGGCGACCTTCGGCGGCGTGCGGCACCTGGTGACGATGACGGACAAGGCGGTGGTGGGGATCGATCCCGCGGCCGGCCGGCTCCTCTGGCGCGTGCCGTTCCGCGACGAGTGGAACGAGAACATCGTCACGCCGGTCGTGGCCGGCGGCACCCTCGTCGTTTCCGGCACGCGCAAGGGCACGTTCGGCTACCGCGTCGAGAAGTCCGCGGACGGGTGGTCGGCGACGCAGGCCTGGCACAACGCCGAACTGCCGATGGACATGAGCAGCCCGGTGGTGGACGGGACGTTCGTTTTCGGCCTCTCGAACCGGCGCACGGGGCAGTTCTTCTGCCTGGACGCGGAGACGGGCGTGCCGAAATGGACGACCGAGGGGCGCGCGGCGCAGAACGCGGTGCTGGTGAGCGCCGGAGCAAGCCTGGTCGCGCTGACCAGCGACGGCGACCTGCTGATCATCAGGCGGTCGCCGGAGCGGTTCGAGGAAGTGCGGCGCTACGAGGTCGCGGAGACGCCGACGTGGGCGCACCCGATCGTGATTGGGCGGCAGATCGTCATTCGGGATGCCGAGTCGCTCTCGCTGTGGTCGTTGCGCGAGGGCGCTGAGGCCGGAATCGACTCAGAGGGCACGGAGCGCACGGTTCAATCCAGGTATTGACTCAGAGACCACAGAGTCCACGGAGTCAACCAGGGTTTGCCCCGTGCCCTCTGAGTTGGAGCCCCTCCGTGGCCTCCGTGCCCTCTGAGTTGGAGACCTTCGTGGCCCCGCAGCCTTGCATGGCTCTCCGCTCAGAACCGGAATCCCAACCCCATGCGCACCTGGTTGATCTCGATCGCGTCGCGGCCGAGCGCGAACGCGGTCGCCAGGCCGTCGCCCGCCGAGATCCGCTTGTAGCGGTAGCCGATGTCGAACGTGAGCGGGCCGCCCTGCACGATGACGCCGCCGCCGCCGCCGAACATCGGCTCGGTGGTGCCGAGGAACGACAGCCCGGCGTTGGCGATCGCGCCGATCCGGCCGCCGCCGTCGATGCCGGTGTTCAGCCGCGCCACGCCGGCGGTGGCTTCGGCGTACGGCCGCACCGTCGAGTGCCGAGAGCCGATCACCCGGATGCCCCCCTCGCCGTACCACGCCGACAGCCGAACGTCGAACGGCATGAGGTCGGTCAGCAGATCGAGCGGCGATGCCTTCACGTCAGAGAGGCGTCCCGCCTCGCCGACGACCTGCAGGTAGTCACCGAGCGGCAGCGCGATCGAGCCGCCGAAGGTCGGCGCCGACGCGGTGGTGGTGCCGAAGGTCATCCCGCCGAAGCCCTCGACGAGGCTGCCGCGCGTCTGCGCGACGCCGTCGGCCGTGAACAACAGCACGCCGCAGGCGGCGGCCACCAGAAGTGTGAGGCGTCGCATGGTCCTGTCCTTCAGGCGCGGCACCATCAGTCGAGCAACGGCAGTGCCATGGGAAAACCGGCGGAAAGCGACGCATTCTCGACGATCGCGCCGAGCGCGGCGCCACTCCGCCCTGTCCTGAGGACACCTCGGCAGGACAGGCGCTGCTGGACGCATCCAGCGGCGTCGTGACTTGACAGGTCCACTCCGCGCGGCGCATCATCCTCGACCGTCGTTCCCCCGCCGATCGGACGGAGTCAAATCAGCGCAACCTCGCGTGTGTTCCGGAGGTGCCTCGTGTTCCGTTACGCCTCACGCCGCACTACGGTCATTGCCCTCGTTCTTCTCGCCTTGCTGGCCGTGCTCCGGCCCGTCACGGCGGACGAGAAGCCGGAACAGGCCCGCTTCGTCGTCGTCGGTGATTCGCTGGCGGCGGGGTTCCAGAACTTTTCGCTGCTCGACCGGCAGCAGGTGTACAGCGCGCCCGCGTTGATCGCTGCGCAGGCGCTCGTGACGCTCGACCTGCCGCTGGTCCCTTATCCTGGCGTGCCGAACGTGTTGACGCTCGTCTCGCTTGGTCCGCCGCCCGTGGTTCAACCGGTTCCAGGGGCGCCCCCGTCGCCTCCGCGCGTCGATCCCTTGCTCCAGGCGACGAATCTCGCCGTTCCCGGCCACACCGTTCAGGACGCCATCGACAAGCGCCCCGGGACATCCGATGCGCTCACCGACATCGTGCTGGGATTCCCGACGCCCTTTGTCGTACCGGGCGCGGCGCGCAGCCAGCTGGAAACGGCGGTCGCGCTCGAGCCCTCCTTCATCCTGCTGTGGATCGGCAACAACGACGCGATCTCCGCCGCGATCAGCGGTGACCCGAACCGCCTGACGCCACCCGCCAGCTTCGCGGCGTCGTACGACGTGCTGAGCCGGACGCTTGCGGCCACTCAGGCGACCATGGTCCTGGTCAACATCCCGGACGTCACCGCGGCGCCGTATTTCACGCGCCTGTCGACGCTGTCCGCGCAGACCGGCGTGCCCGAGCCGCAGCTCGCGCTGCTGCTGGGCGTGCAGCCCGGCGACCTGCTGCGGCCCGGCGCGCTCCAGATCGCGTTCGCGATTCTGAGCGGGCAGGTCCCGGGGCCGCTGCCGTTGCTGTGTCCCTCGGCGATTCCCGGCGTGTCGACCCAGACGCCGTGCGTGCTCACCGCGGCCGATGCCGCGTTCATCCGCGGGTACGTGCAGCTGTACAACCAGGTCATCGGCGCCTCGGCCGCGCAGCACGGCGCCGCGCTCGTCGATCTCGATGCACTCTTTCGCGGCATCGCCGCTCACGGCTACGACGTCGCGGGCCGGCAACTGTCGACCGCGTTCCTGGGCGGTCTCTTCTCGCTGGACGGCGTCCACCCGACGAATACCGGCCACGCGATCATCGCCAACGAGATCCTCGAGGAGATGAAGCGGCAGCTCCACATCAATATCCCGAAAGTCAACGTGCCCCGTATCGCTGCGACCGACCCGCTCGTTCCGCGCAGCTGAGGGCCTGCGATCTAAAGCAGGGCGGCCTGGCCGGCGATGGCATGGAATCGCGGATCGGAACGGAGCCGCTCCGGTGCGGATCACACGGGTGGCGACCAGGCATCTCGTCTCGGTTCCGGTCGGTTCCGGCCCAGGAAGCCGAGGACGCGGGCGAGCGGATCGCACCTTGGGGCGGCGCCGACGTTTCGCGTCACGCCGAGCTGCGAGCCGGTTCAGCTCCTCGAACCAATGCCGCACCAACTGAGCCGGCGCGGAGCAGAATCGCTCCCGGATGTCACAACGTCCGAGGGCGGCTTTTCCCAGCGCCTGTTCGGGCTTCATGTACGCTGCCGTGCCGCGAATGAAGACGGGCGTCCGTGCGCGGCAGGTTCAGCCGACCCTCCGGCCACCGACGCGCGTGGCCGTGCGCGGGTCGTTCCGGTCGGTGCGCCAGGTGGGATGGCTGAAGTGGATGACGAAATCGCCGTTGCGGGAGACGACGGCATTGTCGAAGGTCAGCGTCCCGATCCGCCGCCAGTCCCTGAAGGTGCGCCGCTCGCGGAAGGCGGGGCCGGTGGTCGTGCCCTGGTCCGTGACTTCGATGTGGAACGTCAGCGTGCGCCTGGGCACAGGCTCGCCGCGATTGAAAATCTGCGCCATGATCTCGTCGCGAAAATCGAGGTCGGCACCCTCGATGCGCGGCTGGCCGGCCGCGACCCGCAGCTGCATGAACTCGGGCGCGCGGGTGGGCGCGTCGGCGGGCTTGCCGAGCTCCGCAATCGGGTAGAGCTGCCGCATGCTTGGCTGCCGATCGACGCGCCCGAACGTGAGCCCGATCTTCAGCAGCACGGCGAAGCCGCCGCCCCGATGGGAGGCGGTGGTGTTGGGCGCGTTGCGCAACTCGACATCGTTGATGAAGGCGATTCGCGAGCCGCCGATGTCATCCTGCGTGAAGAAGTTTGCCGTCCGCAGTGGCTCGACATGGTTCGGATCGGTGGTCGGCCAGAGCTTGCCCACCATGGACAGTGAGCGTATCTGGCCGCGGCGCGTCTCCGTGCAGCAGGTCGAGTATCTGGCGATCACGAGCGCCTCGCTGCCGCCGCTGAAGTAGCCTGAGTAGCCGGTCGGTTCGGTAATGCGCCAGCGCCCGATCAGGCACACGCCGTTCGGGTGCACCAGGCGGCGAAAGCCCTTGCCGTCAGGTCCCCACCGCAGGTCCGCACCCGAATCGAGCGTCCGCTCGCTGGCCTTGAAGAACTGATCGGGTCCGAACGACACCAAGGCTCCGAAGACGGTCCGGAAGGTGACTTTCTGCACCGGAAGGGGCGGTTCGCCCGGGCGGCCCCACACGCCCTGGTAGGGATTCGCAGAAAGGGCCGCCAGCACCTCGGAGAATCGCGATCCGTTGTAGCGGCGATCCTCCTCGGTGAACTGGTTGGCCTCGAAATCGGGTGTCGACGCCATCGGGTGCGCGAGATTCTACCGCAACACAGGAACGAGAGCTGATCAGCCGACGACGACGTGCTCGGACAACGGGGGTAAAGCCGCGGCGTCAGCGGTCGATACGTTCATCAAGCATTCGTGTCGGCTGAGGCAACGGACGCGAGCGTGTCAGGCCGGCCGACAGCGGCGGCGTCGCCATTGCAGGAAGGCCACGGGCCCTGCCGGCGCGGCCGGCGCAGAACCGTGCAATGCCATGCAGATTCGCATCATCATCCAGTGGTCGCGCGGCGCGCCCGCCCGTCGTTCGTTCACCGTCGGGAAGGTCCTCCAGCACGTGAAGTGCCTTGCGATCGGCCACGACGAGGAGGTCGTGGTCGGCGCCCGCGCGCTGGCGGTACGCTGCCGCGCGTGCGGCTGGACCTCGCCGGGGCTCACCCTCGGCGCAGGGAAGCCGCGGCCACGGGCGAACTGAGGGCGTGGCTCGACGGGACCAGTTCTGACCCGTGGCGTCAGGCGCACGGTGCGGATCCGACCGTCAGCCGGTATTCGAGCGCGTTGCCGCGACTCACTCGACCGCTCGCCGATCTCGGGCCCGGAAGGCAGGTGGAACGCCCGCCACGGGCCGAGTACGGATACGACGCATTTCTCCCGCCCGCCGGCACCGACGTGCTCGCGAGTTCTGCTGTGTTCACGTGGCGAAGGCACTGGCCGGTGAGGGGACACGTCACTCCGGCAGAATCGTCAACGGATGTCGCGCTCAGCGCGCCGCTCGTGACCCTCGACGCGTCTCCCGCATCGTCCGGAAGGTGATCGAGTAGCGCAGGTCCTTCATCGCCGGGATGCTGTGCTGCCACTCACGCCGGGCCGGCCCATCGAGCACGTAGATCGAGCGCGGGCTCACGATCCGCTCCGTCGTCTCCCACGCGCCGGTGCGGCCGCGGCGGAAGCGGAACCGGCAGGGCGCGAGGAGCGAGATGCCGATGACCAGGCCGAAGGGCGGCGCGTCGCGGTGCCAGCCGATCGCGGCGCCGGGCGTGTACTCGGTGACGAGCGCCTCGGCGAGGGCTGAGCCGTCGACACCGGCGAACGCCGCCGCGCGATCGCGGATCGCGAGCAGGAAGTCGGGGAGCGGCGGACCCTCGCTCGCCTGGAACGACTCGAAGCTGTATTTCCAGCCGTAGTCCGCGATGCGGCGCCGCGCGGCGACGCCCCGCATCCGCATTACGCGGAACTCCATCGACCGGAACCGGCGGGCCAGCTCCTGCTCTTCACCGGGCGAGAGGAACTCGTCCGAGTAGCGGAAGCCCTCCGGCGTGACCTCGTTCACGAAGAGTCGCGACTGGGACAGGTCAGCCATAACGGGAGTAACCCGTGCACGTTCGGTTCCGCCCCGAACGCCCAGCCCCGAGCCGCGACGTTCGAGCCTCGAGCGCCGAGCGCCGACCGACGCGACGCGCTTATCGCGTTCCGCCGTTCCAGCCGGACCGCGATCCTCCGGACCGCGGACAGCCGAACTGGGGCCAGCGCTCGCCGGACCGCGGACCGCGGAATGTATGATTCCCCCGTGAGGATCCTGTCGTTCACCGGCGGCGCCGGCGCGATGTACTGCGGGAGCTGTCTGCGAGACAACGCCCTTGCCGCCGAGCTGCTGCGGCGAGGCCACGAAGTCGTCCTGACGCCCGTCTACACGCCGACGCGCACCGACGAGCGCAACGTCAGCGGGCGCCAGGTGTTCTTCGGCGGCATCAGCGTCTACCTCGAGCAGCACTCGGCGCTGTTCCGCCGTCTGCCGAAGTTCCTCGACCGCCTCTGGGATTCCGACTGGGTGCTGCGCCTCGCCACCCGGCGGCAGATCCAGGTCGACCCGAAAAGCCTCGGCGAGTTGACCGTGTCGATGCTGCGTGGCGAGCGCGGGTTCCAGCGCAAGGAGATCGCGAAGCTGCTCGACTGGCTGAAGCAGGAACGCAAGTTCGACATCGTCAACCTGCCGTACTCGCTGTTGCTCGGACTGGCGGTGCCGCTCAAGCGCGCGCTGAACGTGCCCATCGTGTGCACGCTGCAGGGGGACGACCTGTTCCTCGACGGTCTCGGGGAGCCGTACCGGACGCAGGCGCTGCAGTTGATTCGCGCGGCGGCCGGGCACGTCGAGCTGTTCCTGCCGGTCAGCCAGTATTACCTCGATTTCATGACGGGGTACCTGGGGCTTCCGCGATCGCAGATGCGGCTGGTGCCGCTCGGGGTCAACGTCGAGGGCTACTCGGTGCGCGCGCCGGAACGTGCCGGTCCATACACCGTTGGGTACCTCGCCCGCATCGCGCCGGAGAAAGGCCTGCAGGTGCTGACCCAGGCGTACCGCTCCTTCCGGTCGCGCGATCACGGCGGCCCCGCGCGGCTCCTTGCTGCTGGGTACCTCGCACCGGAGCACGCCCCGTACCTCGAGTCCGTACGTGCGACGTTGCGGAAGGCGGGTCTCGATGGCGAGTTCGAGTACCGGGGCGAGCTCGATCGGTCCGCCAAGATCGCGTTCCTTCGCGAGCTCGACGTGTTCTCGGTCCCCACGACGTACATTGAGCCGAAGGGGCTGTTCCTGCTCGAAGCCATGGCGTGCGGGGTGCCGGCCGTGCAGCCGCGCGTCGGCGCCTTCCCCGAGATCATCGCCAAGACCGGCGGCGGCCTCGTCGTCGAGCCGGACGTGGACGCGCTCGCGGACGGGATCCTCGCGCTGCGTAACGATCCCGCGCGCGGCCGCGAGCTCGGGTTGGCCGGCGCGGCGGGGGTGCGCGAGCACTACACCGTCGCGCACATGGCGGAAGCGGCGGAGGCGGTTTACCTCGAGGTGGTGAAATCCGCGCGCGTGGGGCAGGCCTGAAGGCCTAACGCCACGACCGCAGCGGCCGTCGTGCAGCCCTTCGGGGCTGCCAAAAGTTCAGATGCTCAGCGTCGACACGGTCACCAAGTCGTATCCAACGCCGCGCGGCGAGCTGCCCATCCTCGACGGCATCTCCCTCGAGCTGAAGCGCGGCGACGCAGCGGCGATCATGGGACCGTCGGGCAGCGGCAAGAGCACCCTCCTTTACCTGCTCGGCGCGCTCGAACCGCCGTCGTCGGGCCGCGTCGCGCTCGACGGCCAGGACCTGTATGCGCTCGGCGAGCGGGAACAGGCGGCGTTCCGCAACCGCCACATCGGCTTCGTCTTCCAGGACCACTCGCTGCTGCCGCAGTGCTCGGTGCTCGAGAACGGGCTCGCGCCGACCCTCGCCGCCCCGCCGGACGAGCCGGGCACGAAGGACGACGAGCTGCGTGCCAGGGCGCTGCTGCAGCACGTGGGCCTGTCTGATCGCCTCGACCACCGGCCGGCGGAGCTCTCGGGCGGCGAGAAGCAGCGCGCGGCGGTCGCGCGCGCGCTGATCCGCGATCCGACGCTCGTCCTCTGCGACGAGCCCACCGGCAACCTCGATCGAGCCGCCGCCGACGCGGTCGCGTCGCTGCTCCTCGATCTGCACGCCGCGCGGCGGACGATCCTCGTCGTCGTCACGCACAGCGCCGCGCTCGCCGAACGCTTCCCCATCCGGTACGAAATGGCCGACGGCCGCCTGCGATGAGCGTCACACGCCTGGTCCTCCGCAGCGCGCTGCACCATTGGCGCACGAACGCCGCCGTCGTGCTCGGCGTCGCCGCCGCCGTCGCCGTGCTCGCCGGCGCGCTCGTCGTCGGCGACTCGGTGCGCGGGAGCCTGCACGAGCTGGCGGTCGGGCGGCTGGGTCGCGCCGTTTCCGCCCTCACGGTCCCGTCGTTCGTGCCGGAGTCGATCGCCGCCGGTATCGTGTCGCGGGGCACGGCCGCGGCACCGCTCGTGACCGCGAGCGGCATCGTGACGCACGAGGGGTCGGGCCGCCGGGCCGGCGGCGTGCACGTCTACGGCGTCGACGAGCGGTTCTGGACTTTCCACGGCCTGCCGATGCCGGAAGGCGTGCAGGCCTCGCCGGCGCTGGCGCGCGAACTCGGCGCGGCGGCCGGGCAGACGCTGCTCGCACGCCTGCAGCGGCCGTCCGAGATCCCTCTCGAGTCGCTGTTCGGGCGCCGCGACGATGTCGGGCGGACGATACGACTGACGCTCGCCGGGGTCTTGCCGCGCGAGCGGCTCGGCGAGTTCGTGCTCCAGCCGCAGCAGGGGGAGGTCCGATCGCTGTTTGCTCCGCTGCGGCGTGTGCAGCGCGACCTCGGCGTCGAAGCGGAGGTCAACACGGTGCTGCTCGACGCGGACCTCCCGCCGGGCGATGTGCTGTCGAGCCTCGCGCTCGACGATCTCGGTGTGAAGGTCCGGCTGCTCGAGACGGTGCGCGCGATCAGCATCGAGTCCGACGGCGGCGTGATCAACCAGGACGTTCAGCGGGTGGCCACGGACACGGCCGCCCGTCTGGGGCTGCCGGCAGCGCCGGTGTTCACGTACCTCGCGAACAGCATCCGGCGGGCTGGACGCGATGGTGCGGCGGCATCGCCGCCGGCAAATGGGGCGCCGGACGAGATTCCCTACTCGCTCGTCACGGCGACGGACTTGGAGCGCCTGGCGCCGGCGGCGGCGGGCGTGCGTGACGCCGGCGCGGATAAGGATGCCATCGTCCTCAACGAGTGGGCGGCGCGCGAGCTGCGCGTCGAGCCGGGCGCCGCCATCGAGCTCGACTACTTCGTGTGGGATCCCGCCGCGGGTCTGAAGACCAGGACGCAGCGGTTCACCTTGCGCGGTATCGTGCCGATCGCGGGGCTTGCGGCCGACCGCGACCTCGCGCCGGACTATCCAGGGATCACGGGTGCGGAGAGCCTGGCCGACTGGAATCCCCCGTTCCCGCTCGACCTGTCGCGGGTGCGCCCGATCGACGAGCAGTACTGGGACACGTACCGGACGACCCCGAAGGCGTTCATCGACTACGAGCGCGGGCGCCAGCTGTGGTCCACGCGCTACGGCACGGCGACGGCGGTGCGCACTGCCGTTCCGCCGGGCGCGGACGCCGCGCAGCTCGTCGAGCGACTGCGCGGAGAGCTGCGGGCCGCGATCCAGCCGCAGGCGCTCGGTGCCGTCGTCGTTCCGGTGCGGCGCACCGCCGTGGCCGCGTCCTCCGGCGCCACCGACTTCGGCGAGTACTTCACCTACTTCAGCTTCTTCCTCGTCGTGTCGGCGCTGCTGCTGGCCGTGCTGTTCTTCCGGCTGGGCGTCGAGCAGCGACTGAAGCAGATCGGCGTGTTGCGCGCGACCGGGTTCGCGGTCGGGCGCATCCGCTCGATGCTCCTTGCCGAAGCGCTGATGCTGGCGGCTGCAGGCACGGTCATTGGCATGGCCGGAGCGGTCGCGTACGCCGAGCTCATCGTCTACGGGCTGCGCACCTGGTGGGTGGGCGCCGTCGGGACGACGCTGCTCGACGTCCACCTGTCGGCACGCTCGTTGGTGCTGGGCGCCGCGGGCGGCGCGATCACGGCTGCGGCCTGCGTGTGGCTGTCGCTGCGCGCGGTCGCGCGGCTCTCGCCACGCGCGCTGCTCACGGCGGCGTCCATCGACGCCGGAGCTGCAATGAACCCTCGGCGGAGCGGGCGGGACCGCCGCAGAGCGGCGGCACTCGGCGGATTTGCGGCCGGTGCGATCGCCTTCGGGTTCTTCCGCCGCGACGCGCAGGCGCTGGCGTTCTTTGCGGCCGGCGCCGTCCTGCTCACGTCAGCGATGTTCCTCATGTCGGGGTGGTTGCGCGGGCGCGACGTGCGCCTGGTGTCGGGCAGGGGAGCCTGGCCGATCGCCCGGCTAGGCTTCCGCAGCGCGGCGTTCCGTCCGGCGCGGACCGTGCTCTCGGCCGCGCTCATCGCCTCGGCCGCCTTCATCATCGTTGCGGTAGACGCTTTCCGGCGCGGCGGCGGCGAGATCGCGGGCGACCGCCGGTCCGGGACCGGCGGGTACGTGTTGCTCGCGCGCGCCGAGTTGCCCATCGTGCAGAACCCCAACGACCCGGAGGCAATGGACCTGCGGCGCGAGGACCTGCGCGGCGCGGCGTTCACCCGGTTCCGCGTGCGGCCGGGCGAGGACGCGAGCTGCCTGAACCTCTATCGGCCGACCAACCCGGCGATCGTCGCGCCCGAGCGAGGCTTCATCGAGAGCGGTCGCTTCCGCTTCGCCGCGTCGCTGGCTGAGACCGACGCGGAGCGCGCCAATCCGTGGCTGCTGTTGCGGCGCGAGCTGCCGGACGGCGCCATCCCGGTCGTCGCCGATGCGACGTCGCTGCAGTACGTACTGCACGCTGCCGTCGGCGACGACTTCACCGTCGACGCGGGCCTGGCCGAGCCGCTGCGGCTGCGATTCGTCGCCGCGGTTGCCGACAGCGTGCTGCAGGGCGAGCTGGTGATCTCGGAGGAGCAGTTCGTGCGGCGCTTCCCGTCGCTGCCCGGCTACCGGATGTTCCTGATCGACGCGCCCGGCGTGAACACCGCGGCAGAAGCGGACGATCTGATCGCGGCGCTGGAGCGCGCCCTCGAGCCGTTCGGGTTCGACGCGGTCACGGCCGCGGAGCGGCTGGCGTCGTTTCACCGCGTCGAGAACACCTACCTGTCGACGTTTCAGGCGCTCGGCGGCCTCGGCCTGCTGCTCGGAACGGTCGGGCTGGCGACCGTTCTCTTCCGCAACGTGCTCGAGCGCCGGCGCGAGCTGGCGCTGCTGCGGGCGGTCGGGTACGACTCGCGCCGCCTGTCGCTGATGATCGTGGCGGAGGCGGCGTTCGTGCTCGCCGCGGGCCTGGCGACGGGCATCGCGTGCGCCGCGCTCGCGGTCGCGCCGGCGTGGCTGGGACGAGCGGAGACGACCCCGGGCGCCGGCCTCGCGCTGCTACTGGCCGGCGTGGCCGCCGCCGGCCTGCTGTCGTCGGTGGTCGCCACGCGCGCCGCGCTGGGCGGCAACATGCTGGCGGCACTGAGGACGGAATAGACCGATCGTTCGCGACGGATGGTTCGCACACCTTTCCGGCGCGCTGACTCGTATCGACGCGGGGGTGAGGATGAGCGTCGCGCCAGCATGGGAATGCGAGCGGTCGGTCGATGTGGACGTGCCGGTTTCGTCCGCCTGGGCCTACATGACCGACATCCGCAACTGGGACGATCCCCCCGCGGAGTTCGCCCTCGACGGGCCGTTCGCCGAGGGCACACGGGGGACGACCCGCATGCCGGGCCAGCCGGCCGCGTCCTGGACGCTTCGGGAGGTCGAGTCCGGCCGCGGCTACACGATCGAGGGCAGCTCGTTCCTCGAACGCGCGGTGCTCCTCGTCCACTGGCGGTTCGACCCGCTCTCCGACCGCACGGCTAGGCTCACCCAGCGCATCGAATTGCTTGGTGAGAACGCCGCGGCCTACAGCGAGGCAATGCAATCGATGTTCGAACCCAACCTGGAGCCCGGGTTGCAGCGCATCGCGCGGCGGATGGAACAGCGCATATCGGAGCAGCGTCCGGAATTGCCCGGCGCTCGCCGCGACCCCGGGTCCGCGTAGGGTCAGGAGCCGGCCAGCGCGATCCGCTCGAGGCCGTCGCGGACACGCCCGGCGAATTCCTGGAACGGGGCGGTGCCGCGGAGCAAGTGCTGCCAGCCGGTCAGCGTACCTCGGCTCCACAACACAACGCAGGTGACGTCGTTGCCGTCACGCCGCAGCATCCAGCGGTACTCGCCGCCTCCCTCCTGCCACACGCATTCGCCGTAGCCGTGCCGCTCCGCGTCCGCGAGCGCCCCGAGCAGTCCCAGCGCCGCGCCGGGGGTGTCCGACGAGGTCACAAGGGCGCTCTCCGCGGCATCGCAGATGTCGCAGACGATGCGCCCGGACGCGTCGGAGCTGAAGGCGACGTCCATGGTGCCCTCCGGCAGCCCACAACGGCTGCCTCCATTTCGCGGCAACCCGTCACAGGTGGCCACGCACATCGCCGGACGCCAACTGTCGGGGATGAGTGAATTATACCCGCTGACGATGGACGCGGCTGGTAATCCGCGGCGCCTCACCAGCCTGACGGCCTCCCGTCCTCGCCTGCTGCTCTCCCCGATCCGGACCGCATCGAGTACTCAAGACAAGGGGAGGAGGGGCGGGCCGGAGTGCGGGATCGGGGATCCGGCCTTCATCATTCAATGGCTCGATGACTCAATCGCCCAGTGACGCAATCGCCCGATTGACGGATTTGCCCGATCACCCGATCGCCCGATTCGCGCGTCAGTGATAGACCTCCCTCACCTTCCCTCGCCACACCCGGTAGATGTTCACCAGGTAGATGAGCACCATCGTCATGCCGAAGAGGTAGATGCCCAGCGCGATGCGGAGGCTGCTCTGCGCGGACGCGGCGTTGTAGATATCGAGACCCGGGTGTGCGCTGCCCGGGCCGGCGGGCAGGAGGCGCGGAAAGAGGCCGGCCGCCACCGACGCGAGGATCGCGGCAATGTAGGCGCTCCCCGCCACGAACGCGCGCAGGTCGTCGTGCCGGCCGCGGAACGCGCGCGCCGCGACGATGGCCGCGAGCGCGGCCGCGGGAAAGACGAAGAGCACCGGAAACGCGAGGAAGTTGTGGGTGAAGTCAGGCCGGACGATGAAGCTCGCCGCGACCATGGCGATCGGGAGCACGAGCGCCGGCCACCACAGGACGCTCGCATATTGGCGGGCGCGCGCCTGGAGCTCGCCGTCGGTCTTGAGCGCGATCCACGCCGCGCCGTGCATCGACAGCGTCGCCACGCTGACTACGCCGCCGAGCAGCGCGAAGGGATTGAGCAGCAGCGCGAACGTGCCGCGGAACTCTCCGCCGGCATCGAGCGGCACGCCGCGCAGCACGTTGCCGAGCGCGACGCCGAAGAGCAGGGCGAGCAGCAGGCTGGCCAGGCCGAACGCGACGTCCCACGCGTGCCGCCACAAATCGTGGTCCACCTGGTGGCGGAACTCGATGCCGAGGCCGCGCAGCAGCAGCAGCCAGAGGACGATCATCAGCGCCAGGTAGAACCCGCTGAAGCTGGCGGCATAGAGGTGCGGGAAGGCCACCACCATCGCGCCGCCGGCGGCGAGCAACCACACCTCGTTGCCGTTCCATACCGGCCCGATCGCGTCGACGAGCGTGGTCCGCTCCCGTGTCGTGCGGCCGAGCAGGAGGTGCAGCGAGCCGACGCCGAGGTCGAACCCGTCGAGCACGGCGTAGCCGGCGAGCATGAAGGCGAGCACGACGAACCAGATCGCGTTGACGGTCATGGCCGCCCTCCTTCCGCCGCGACCGCGGCGCCGGTGCCGACGCTGCCAAGCGGCGCGTGCGCCTCCTCCCGGTCGGGTCCCCGGTGGACGATCTTGAAGAACAGCAGCAGGTAGAGCAGCCCGACGAGCGCGTACAGGCCCATGAACCCGAAGAGCGTGAAGTAGGTCATGCCCGCGGTGACATTCTGCGAGGTGCTCTCGGAAGTGCGCAGCAGGCCGTACACCGCCCAGGGCTGGCGACCGACCTCCGCTACCACCCAGCCCGCGTGGTTGGCGATGTAGGGGAACGGGATCGCCAGCATCAGCGCCCACAGCACGCCGCGCGTCTCGAACAGCCGGCCGCGCCACAGCAGGAGCGCCGCCGTGGCGAGCAGCGCGATGAACATCGTCCCGAGCCCGACCATGATGTGGTACGCGTAGTAGACGATCTCGACCGGCGGGTGCTGGTCCTCGGGAATGTCGGTCAGGCCGATCACCTTCGCGCGGAAGTCGCCGTAGATCAGGTAGCTGAGCACGCCCGGCACGACGATTGGGTCCATCAGCTCGCGCCGCTCCGTGTCGGGCATTCCGATGATCGCGATCCCGGCGCCTTCCTGCGATTGGAACAGCCCCTCCATCGCCGCCATCTTCGCCGGCTGGAAGCGCGCGACGTTCTCGCCCTGAAACGACCCGGTGGGGAAGAGCGTCACCAGCGAGAACAGCAGGCCGGCGGGGACGCCGACGCGGAGAAACGTGCGGCCTGCCGCGTCGTGCCGGCGGGAGAGCACGTAGTACGCGCCGATGCCCGCCATCATCATCGACGCGACGATCATCGACCCCGAGATCACGTGCGGATACTGCCAGCGCGCGTACGGGTTGCCGAGCAGGCCCCACAGGCTGGTCAGCTGCGCACGGCCGTCGACAATCTCGTACGCGACCGGGTGCTGCATCCACGCGTTGGTGGCGACGATGAAGAAGCCGGACACGACGGCGCCGAGCGCGACCATCACCGACGAGAGCCAGTGGATGCCGCGGCTGACACGCTGCTCGCCGAACAGGAAGACCCCGAGGAACGACGACTCCGCGAAGAAAGCGAACACGCCCTCCATGAAAAGAGTCTGGCCGACGACCGGACCGGCGACATTGGAGAAGCGCGCCCAGTTGGTGCCGAACTGGAACTCCATCGGGATGCCGGTGACGACCCCGGTGGCGAACGTGATGGCGAAGAGACGCGCCCAGAAACGCGCGGCGTTCCCGTATAGGGGATCGCCGCGTCTGAGCTCGAGCGTCTTCAGGACGGCAATGAGCACCCCCAGCCCCATCGTCAGGACGGGGAAGAGGTAGTGGAACATGACGGTGAACGCGAACTGCCACCGGGCGGCGACGATCGCGTCAACCATGGGCGGGTCCCTCCAGTCTGGGCCTTTGCAGTGAGTTTACCCTGACTTTCAGCCCGTATTCTCGACGGCGCCCCACGGCCTGCCCTGCGGCAGCACGAAAGCCGTCGCAGCGTCGTGCCATCGTGCCGGCGGAAAGCCGCTGGCTCGTCCGGCGCAGCATGGCTGTGAATCGCAGCATCTGATCTAGGATGGGACCGCAGGAGGAGGAGGGAGCGTGACGAACCGCCTGGTCGCCGTCGTCAGCATCGCGACGCTCGCCGTCGCCGTCGTGTCCGCGGACAACTGGCCGCAGTGGCGGGGCCCGAAGCTCAATGGCACGAGCCCGGAAACCGCGCTGCCGGTGAAGTGGTCGATCGAGAGCGGCGAGAACATCGCCTGGAAGCTGCCGATGCCCAGCCGGAGCGGTGCGACGCCCATCGTGTGGGGGCAGCAGATATTCCTGAACGTGGCCACGTCGCCGGATTCCGGCGAGATCGAGCTCTGGTCCGTCAACAAGGCGGATGGCCAGCTCGCGTGGAAGCGGCCGATTACCCCGGGCAACTACAAGATCAACAAGCAGAACATGTCGTCGCCGTCGCCCGTGACCGACGGCACATCCGTCTGGGTGCTGACCGGCCTCGGCATCCTGAAGGCCTTCGACGTCAAGGGCACCGAGCTCTGGACGCGCGACATCCAGGCCGACTATGGCAAGTTCGGCCTGAACTGGGGCTACGCCAGCTCGCCACTGCTGCACCAAGGGGCGCTCTACGTCCCGGTCCTTCACGGGATGAAGACCGACGAGCCGTCCTACCTGCTCAAGATTGACGCGAAGAGCGGCAAGACGATCTGGAAGGTGGAGCGGCCGACCAACGCAATCCGGGAGTCCCCCGACGCGTATGTCACGCCGGCGCTGCTCCAGTACCAGGGCACGACCGAAATCGTGCTGAACGGCGGCGACGTGGTGACCGGACACGATCCGGCGACGGGCCAGGAGCTGTGGCGGGTCAACGGCCTCAACCCGGACAACAACCCGAACTACCGCATCATCGCGTCGACGCTCGTCGCCGGCGAGATGATCATCGCGCCCACCCGCATCAAGCCGATGCTGGCAATCAAGCCGGGCGGGCGCGGCGACATCACGTCGACGCACGTGGCGTGGAGCTTCGACAAGGGGCCGGACGTTCCCACGCCGGTGAGCGACGGCACGCTGCTCTACATCGTCGACGACCGCGGCGTCGTCCACGCGCTCGACGTCAACAGCGGTGCGATCGTGTGGGGACCGGAGCGGATTGCGAAAGACAGCTACAGCGCATCACCGACGCTCGCCGACGGCAAGATCTACGTCACCAGCGAGACGACGGGGGTCACGTCGGTGCTGCGGGCGGGCCCGAAGTTCGAGCTGCTCGCGGAGAACCCGAGCGGCGAGTACACCCTCAGCACGATCGCGGTGGCGGACGGGCAGCTGTTCCTGCGCACGGAGAAGCAGCTCTACGCGATCGGGGGGCCGAAGAAGTAGGCGAGTGTCGGTCCCGGCCTGCCGGAACGTCCGTCGACCGGGAATCCAGTCCCGGCCGGCGCCCGACCCGTTCACGACCACGGTCCGACTCACTCGGGGCCGTGCGTCAGGTCCTTCGTCATGAGCAGGCGCGGCACCACGCGGAATCCCAGTCTCTCGTAGAGCGATCGAGCGACGGTGTTTTCCGGCCGCACCACCAGGTGCAGCGCGTGGCATCCTCGCTCGCGCAGTACCTGCTCCAGCGATTCCAGGAGAAGCTGTCCGATCTGGCGTCCGCGAAACCGCGCGTCGACGAACAGCTCCGTGATCACCGCGTCCGCGCCGGCGAACTCGATGTCAAAGCCGAAAGTCGCGATTCCGTAGCCGGCGGCCGCGCCGGACGCGCGATCGCGCGCCACGAGTACCAGGCCGACGCCCGGACTGCCCAGCAGCTCGCGCAGGGCGGGCACCATGGTCTCCGGCTGCCACGTGATCCCCTCGGCCTCGTTGAACACCGCCATGAGCGGGACGATGTCGCGCTCGTCGTCGATCGAGGCGCGGACGATGTCGACGCTCTGCTCCATCATGAACGGTACCTGTGTTTCGCGTTCCTCCGGCCGGTAGAAGGCCGCGCGGGCGCAGCCGACCGCTGCGCGCGGCCGGGCCATGAGGTCGGGCAGAAGCCCGGGCCGCGGTATTTGTGGCCACGCGAGCACGTCTTCCAGCCGCCGCGGTTGGCGTCAGGCATCGGCACGCTCCGGCGCTCGAACGCGGATTCCCGAAACGCTTGTGTGCTCCCGCGTCTCGTGTTGAGAAAGGAAACGGGCGCTCCGACGCTACGAGGCCGGCTTGAACCAGAGAACCATCCCCGCGCCGATGGCCGTCAGCAGGAAGCCGACGTAGAGCATCGGGCTCGGTGCGGCCCTCGGCGGGTGCTGGTACATCGTGTAGAGGACGTTGACGAGCGGCGCGCCGCCGAAGACGAGCGGCATGACGTAGTGCGGCGTCCCGCCGAAGCGGAAGGACAGGATGATGCACACGGCACCGATGGCCCCGAGCGCGCCGGCGAGCGTCGCGCCGGTCGTCCCGGCGGCGTTGAAGCCCTTCAGCCCTTCACCCTGCGCGTAGAGCAGGATCACAGGGACGAGCACGCCGATCAGAAAGTAGGCGACGCCGACGCACAGCAGCGCCCGCAACGGGTTGCCCAGCTTCACCTGCCCCTGGTGCAGCATCGCGCCGTAGACTCCCCAGGACAGCACCGCTCCTCCCACGAACGTCAGCCAGTTCATTCACTGCTCCTTGTCGGTTCCTCGGTTCCACCGGTTCCTTGAGGTGGTTCCTCAGTTCCGCGGGTTCCCTGAGGTGGTTCCTCGGTTCCGCGGGTTCCTTGTTCCGAGTTCGGTTCACCGGTTCCGGAACCCCGGAACCCCTCGAAACCCGGAACCCCCGGAACCCGCGGAACCCCGCGGAACCCCGGAACCACAGCGCACGCTCAGAACCTCACGCGCGCACCGATCTGCACCTGCCGCGACGACGTGACCGTCGTCGTGATCCTCCCGAAGGTCGCGATCGGCGCCTCGACCGGCGCAGTGCCGGCGAACGCGCGCAGCTCCGGGGTGCCGAAATTGGTCCGGTTCAGCACGTTGAACGCCTCGAGCCGGATCTCGACGCGGCCGCTGCCGCCGAGCCGTGTCCATCGCGCGTGTTTCACCAGCGCGAGATCGAGGGTCCGCAGGTTGGGACCACGGAAATCGCCGCGGCCGGTGTTGCCGAACGTGCCGGTCGGCTGCAGCGCGAAGGCGTTCGGATCGAACCACTGCTCGGGCCGGTCGAGCACGGCGTTGTGCGGGCCGTAGCCCGGAGCGTAGTCGGGACGGTCCTGCCCGATGCCGGGGCCGCGCGACGGGTTCCACTGCGAACGCGAGCGGTTCGTCTGCACAAACACCGTCAGCGGGTGCCCGCTGCGCATCGTCCAGATGCCCGACAGTTGCCAGCCGCGGAGGAGGGCGGCGGCGATGCCGCCGGCGTCGCGGGCGAACGGCAGGTCCCACGTGACGTTCATGACCCAGTTGTGGCGCACGTCGAAGTCCGACGGCCCCTTGTTGTAATCGGGGATGAACTCCGGCATCGCCGAGGTGGTGCCGTTGGTGGCGTCGGAGAAGAACGTGGACGCCTGCGTCGTGTCCTCGCTCTTCGACAGGGTGTACGACGACTGGAACGCGACGCCGGCGCTGAAGCGGCGGCGGAGGTCGAGGATGACCGCGTTGTACCAGGAGTCGCCGTCGCTGCTCTTCAGCTCGATCGCGGAGAAGGCCGGGTTGATGCGCGGCGTGCCGGGCGCGATGAACGGCCGCCCGTCGGCGGTCGTGCCGGTCGGCTGCGCCAGGTTGACGTCGCCGCTGCGCAGCAGGCGCCGGCCGCGCGAGCCGGCGTAGCCCACGGTCAGGGCCGTCTGCCACCCGACGTCGCGCTGGGCGCTGACGTTGTAGACGTGCACGCGCGGTTTCGCGAGCGCCCACGGCACCGGGCGAATCGAGATCGCCGTCGCGCTATCGAACGACGGGGTGGGAAACTCCGGCGCGACGATCACCGGCCGCGGCGTTGCCGGGGGGTTGGTCACCGTCACGATCAGGTTCTGGTGGTTGTTGGTGTTGAAGTAGAGCCCGTAGCCGCCGCGCAGCGACGTCCGGCCGTCGCCGAACACGTCCCAGGCGAAGCCGGCGCGCGGTGAGATGTTCGTGTACGTGGGGTTCTGGTAGAGCGGACCGACGACCGGCTCCGGCGCGAGCAGGTCGGGCAGCGCCGAGTCACGCCCGTAAATGTCCTGCGGCAGCGTGGCGAACTCGTAGCGGACGCCGCCGTTGAGTGTCAGCCTGGGCGACACCTGGACGTCGTCCTGCAGGTAGACGCCGAACAGCGTGAAGCGCCAGTAGCGATCGAACTGCGCCTCCGGCGTGAGGCCGATGAAGGTCGCGGCGGTGCCGCGCAGAAACGTCGGGAGGTTGGCGAACGTGAAGATCCCCAGGCTGAACGTCGGGTTCACCATGTTGTCCTGGTACCGCTCGATCAGCCCGCCGGCCTTGAGCATGTGCCGGCCGCGCGTGTGCACGAGGTCGTTTTGCGCGCTGAACACGTTCTGCACGAGGCGCACGTCCACCGAGCTCTGCGGCCCGAAGCGCTTCAGCCCGGTGACGTCGATGTCGCCCATCATCGATCGGCCGGGCACGAACGGCGCGAGCGGCTGGGAGGTGTTGGCCTCGACCTCCTGGCCGATCCGCGTCCGGCTGAACCCGAGACGCGAGGTGTTCAGCGTGCGCGACGAGAACCCGTGCCGGTACTCGGCGGTGAAGAACTGGTTGCGCGACACGAAGGTGCGCGGGAACTGCGGGTAGTCGGTCGGCAGGAACTGATCCGCATCGTCGATGGTGTAGCGCGCGAACAGCTGGTTGCCGGCGAGGTGGTAGTCGATCCGGCCCTGGAGGAAGTGCTCGTCGAGCCGCTGCTGGAACGGGAAGTTGTGGACGGCCAGCCCCTGGCCGAGCGACGGGCCGTTGGCGCGGGGGTACTCGGCGAGATACGGCGCCACGGCCGGGTTGACCGGCACCGTGCCGGTCGGCAGGATGCCGAGCCGCGCGTTGTCGTCGGGGACGACGGTGGAGATGGTCCTGCCGAGCCGCTCGACGAGCGCCTCGTACCCGAGGAAGAAGAACGCGCGATCCCGCGCGATCGGCCCGCCGAGCGTCGCACCGAACTGGTTGCGGGTGAAGTCCGGCTTCTCCTCCGCATCGAAGTAGTTGCGCGCGTCCAGCGCGTCGTTGCGGTGGAACTCGAAGGCGCTGCCGCTCACCCGGTTCGCACCCGACTTGGTGAGCACGTTGATCTGCCCGCCCGAGTTCCGGCCGAACTCCGCGCTGTAGGCGTTCGCCTCGACGCGGAACTCGCGCACCGTCTCCACACCGAGCGCCGTGCCGGCGGCGCTCCCGGCCGGCCCGTTCGTGAAGTCGTTCTGCAGCGTGCCGTCGAGGAGGTACACGTTCGACCGCGGATCCTGCCCGTTCACGCTCATGCCCAGCCCGTGCGCCACCACCGATCCGCCGTCGCGATGCGGGAAGGCGAGCACGCCGGGCTGCAGCAATGCCAGGTCGGTGTAGTTGCGGCCGTTCAGCGGCAGCTGCTCGATCGTCTCCTCGCCGACTAGGTAACTCAGCTCCGAACTGCCGGTGTTCACCAGCGGCTGCACGCCGACGACGTGGTCCTTCACCTCGAGCTCGCCCAGCTGCATCGTGAGGTTCAGGTTCAACGTCTCCGCGATCGTCACCTTGACGCCGCGGCGCGTGTGCGGCTTGAAGCCCGCGAGCTCGAGCGTCAGCTGGTACGAGCCGGGCGGCAGGAAGGGGATGACGAAGCGGCCCTCGACGCCGGTGATGGCGCTGCGCACCAGCCCGGTCGACTCGTTGGTCGCCGAGACGGTGACGCCGGGCAGGATGAAGCCGGTCGCATCGTGCACGGATCCGGCGATCGTGCCAGTCGTCTGCGCGGCGGCGGCGGGGATGAACGGGGTGACGAAGAGCGACACGAGCAGGGCGGCAACGCAGCGAGACAGCAAGGGAGCACTCCAGGCCAGACAGGCGCTCGGGCTGGCCACCCGGCAATTCTATGTGATAAACACGATTCCGCATGCGGACGCGCCTGCTGCTGTTGCTCGCCATTGCCGCCGTCTACCTGCTGCACCAGGACGTCTGGTTCTGGCGCACGGCGCGGCCGCTGGTGTTCGGCTTCCTTCCGATCGGCCTCGCCTACCACGCCGCCTACTGCCTGCTCGCGACCGGCCTCATGTGGGTGCTGACCAGGACCGCGTGGCCCGATCACCTCGACGGCGACGCCAGGAGCGGAGCGGGGCGAGGGGTCCGCGCGAGCGACGAGCTTGGCGGGGTGTAGGTCCCCGCAATCCAAAAGACACGTGCTGCCCGCGCTCATCGTCTTCGCGTACCTCGCGGTCGTCCTGTACATCGGGACGTTCGCCGTCCGGCGGTCCCATCGCGGCGAGGCGGAGGACTACTTCCTGGCGGGCCGATCGCTCGGCCCGGTCGTGTTCCTGCTCTCGCTGTTCGGCACGAACATGACGGCGTTCACGATCCTCGGATCCGCCGGCCATGCGTTCACGAACGGGATCGTCACCTTCGGCCTGATGGCCTCGTCGTCGGCGTTCGTGATCCCGCTGACGCTGTTCTTCATCGGCACGCGGCTGTGGGCGCTGGGCAAGCGCTACGGGTTCATGACGCCGGTACAGATGTTCCGCGACCGCTGGGAGTGCGGGCACATCGGCACAGTGATCTTCGCGGTGCAGGCGGCGCTGCTCGTGCCCTACATCATCATCGGCGTGATGGGCGGGGGGACCGCGCTGCGCGCGATCAGCGGCGGCGCCGTGCCGTATCCGGTCGGCGGCGCCGTGGTCGCGCTCGTGGTCATGAGCTACGTGTTCTTTGGCGGCATGCGCGGCACGGCGTGGGTCAACACGTTCCAGACGGCGCTGTTCCTGTCGTTCGGCGCGGCCGCGCTGGTGGTGATCGGCCGCGGCATCGGCGGGTTCTCGACGGCGATGGAGACGCTGCTCGCCTCGCCCGCGACGGCGCCGCTCCTGACCCGCGAGCGCATCGCTCCGCTCTTCTTCCTGAGCTACACCTTCATCCCGCTGTCCACGATCGCGTTCCCGCACATCGCCATCTTCTGCCTGACCGCGCGGCGAGTGGGTCAGTTCCGCCGGACAGTGATTTTCTACCCGCTCTGCCTGCTCGCCATCTGGCTGCCGTGCGTGTTCCTCGGCGTTGCCGCCAACGCGATGCGCGACACCCCGCGGATCGAGCAGAAGCTCGAGGCGCGGGCGGCGCTCGCCGCGGCGCCGCCGTCGATGCCGGCCGAGGAGCGCGCCACGCTGCGGCGGCAGGCGGCGGGCGACGACGTCGTCCTGGTGATGCTGGAGCGCTACGCGCCGCTGTGGCTGGCCGGGGTGCTGGGTGCGGGGATCATGGCGGCGGTGATGGCGAGCGACTCGCAGATCCTGGCGCTGTCGACGCTGTTCACGGAGGACGTGTTCGCGTACTACGGCGGCAAGGAGCGGTTCGGCGAGGCGGTGCAGGTACATACCGGGCGTGCCTTCGTCGTGCTGCTCACCGTGGCCGCCTACATCATTGCGCTGGCCTCGCCGCAGAGCATCTTCGACATCGCGGTGCAGTACGCATTCTCCGGCTACGCGGCGCTGTCGCCGCTGCTGGTCGCGGCGCTGTTCTGGAAGCGCAGCACCAAGTGGGGCGCGCTGGCGGTGGCGGTATGGACCGCGTCCGCCGTCCTGTACGCGCAGAACGTCCCCGGCGGCCTGGCCTGGTTCGGCCTGATGCCGGTCGTGCCGATGACGATCGTGTCGGCGCTGCTGATGGTCGTGGTGTCGCTGGCGACGAGGCCGCCGTCGGCGGAAACCCTGCGCCGATATTGCGCGTGAGGGTATTCTCTCGGTAAGAGAAAGGTGCCCGTCTTCGAAACGGGAAGGCGGCGTCACGTGGAGTGTTGCCGAAAACATCTGGGTGGAGGCCTCGTCGGCGCGAGGCCTCCGATTGACTTGCCGCGATGGCACCGCGGTAGCCTCCGGCAGAGCTATTCGTCGGCCGCCTGATGTCGCAGCGGTGCGAGGGAAACGTGGTCTCCTTTTACTGCAGGTCCACCAGGTGGCCCGACACCGTGACTTTCGCGTCCCCGCCGGCCGCGTTCGTCAGTGCGAAGCTGACGTCGAGCGTGCTGCCGGGATTCACGTAGATCCGCGCGGGGAACGAGATCGCCAGGACTCCGGCTCCCTGAATACTGAAGAGATCCCCACCGGGGAAATCGTAGGTCTGATTCGTCGTTGGGTTGCGAATCGTGACTGCGACGAGATCTGCGGTCGGGTCGTTACTGGACGCGGTGGCATTGATGTATTCGATCACCAGGCGCTTGCCCGCCGGGACCGAGAGAAGCGGCGCGAACTCGCTGACGCCGCCGGCCGTGAACACGTTTCCGGTCGCTTCGAAGGGCTGCAGCGCCGGTTCATCGATGCTGCGGATCAGAAGGGGTTTGAACGTCTGAGCGACGGCATCGACCGAGGTGATGTTCCCGACGGCGGCGGACAGGACGGCGAGGGATGCGGCTGTCCACAGAGCGTACTTCAGCCTGGGTCTGATCGGGGAGTTCCTCTCCGGCGTGCTCGAGGGTCTTGCTGTGTTCATGGCTTCTCTCCTCTGATGTTGATGGAACGCGTGACGCACGCGATACGGCAATACGCTACGCTCCGGAGAGGTCGAGGGTCACCACACGTTCTGGGAGGAATCTTCTCTGCGATGGATCAGACATGACGGGACGCCTTCGCCCGTGGCGTGGCCGGCGCTATGTGGCCAATCGCTGGCGCAAGGCCTTGCTGACCGCTTCCGATTTGGAGTGGACTTGCAGCTTGCTGTAGACGTTCTTGATGTGAAAGCAGATGGTGTTGTAGCTCACGCCGAGCTCGGCGGCCGCCGTCTTGTAGCTGTGGCCCTCGACCAGCAGCTTGAGAAGACGCAATTCATGGGGGGTCAGGTCGTAATCGGCACGGAGCGGTGGGCGAATCTCACGAAAGAGCCCGACGACCTTGCGTGCGATCTCCGGCGACATCGGCGCACCTCCGTGCGCCGCCTCCCTGATGCTCTCCAGCAGGCGCGCCGGCGGAGTCTTCTTCAGCAGGTATCCGCTCGCCCCGGCGCAGAGCGCAGCGAAGACGCGTTCATCCTCGTCGTAGACGGTGAACATGAGCATCGTCAGGCGGGGGTGCCGTTCTTTCAGGACACGCACGCCTTCGATGCCGTTCATTCCGGGAAGCCCGATGTCGACGAGGAGGACGTCGGGAGGATCGCCGAGGAGCCTCGGCAACGCTTCCTCCATGCTGCGAAACGCGCCCGTGCAGCGAAAGCCATCGGTGCCGTCGATCAGGACCGCAAAGCCGTCGCGGAGCGTACGCTGGTCTTCAACGATGGCAACCTTGATGGGCGCCTCGGCGCGCCGGTTCGTTGCGTCCTCAGCCATGGGCGTCTCGTGGCGTTACGGGCAGCCGACGGGCAGGTTACACCGCGGGTCCCCTCGTGGACCCCACATGATCTTGTGGGAAGGCATCAGGCATCGCTACCCGGTCGCCTCCGCTTTTCAGCGGGACCTCACCCGCCATGGCTGCCGTCCCAGGGGTGCAGTGACCGTGACCGTTGTGCCCTCGCCCACCGCGGACGCGAGCGCTACCGTGCCTCCTATGCGCGCCGTCCGCTGGCGCATGCTCGCCAGGCCATTCCCATCGGACACTGAATCCAGGTCGAATCCCTTCCCGTTGTCGCTGACGCGCAACTCGAATCGGCCATGGCGGGCAGCGACCGCGATGTCCACCCGCGTGCAGGCCGAATGGCGAATGATGTTGTTCACGCTCTCCTTGAAGATCAGCCACATCTCGCGCCGCACGTCCGGCCTGAGCCCGAAATCGTGACCCTCATCCGCCTGAAAGCGGAGATCAACGTCGCGGGCACCGAGCAGCTCGCTCGCAAACCGACGCATGCGGTGGATCAGATCGGACAGCTGATCGCGCAGCGGATTGATCGCCCATACGATGTCATTCATCGAATCCACGAGATCGCGCGAGACCTGCGCGATCGTCGAGAGCGGTTCGGAGACCGTCGGGTCTGCGCCCACGCGCCTGCCGATAATCTCGCTGAGCAGGGCCACCTGAGACAGGCCAGAGCCGATGTCGTCGTGCAGGTCCGTCGCGATCCGCGTCCGGATCTGTTCGAGCTCGATCAGCCGCGCCAGACGGGAGCGTTGGATGATGTAGGCCAATGAGGCCGCTGCCGCGACCGCCAGGGCAAGAAACCACCATCGCTGCCACAGCGGCGGCAGGATCGCGAAGCGAACCATCGCCGGGCTCTCGCTCGGTGTCCCGTCCGCAGCGAGGGCTCGCACCAGAAACCGGTAGCGGCCCGGCGCGAGGCTGCCGTAGTTCACCTGACGCTGAGTCGTGGCCGCGCTCCAATCGCGATCGGCCCCTTCGAGACGATATTGATAACGGAGCGCCCGCCCTGTATCCGACGACAGGCCGAAGAAGTCAATCTGCACGTGATTCCGACCCGGCCCGAGGACCATCGGTCCCACCTCGCCGGAGCCCAGCGCAGAAATGGTTTGCGCGCCGCCCGGGATGTGCAGACCGCCAATCCTGATTCGAGGAGGCGAGACGGGCGGGTCGGGGCCCGGCACCAAGCGCAGCGCACCGTTGGTGGTGGTGAACCAGAGCGCGCCGGTCGAATCGCGAAACGCCGCCTGGAACTCCGTGTTGATTACCCCGTCGGCCGCGGAATAGTGCCTGACGCGCCCGGTGGTCGGGTCCAGGCGATCGATGCCGACGCCGTGTCCAACGTAGATGTATCCGCGATCATCTTCCGTCACGCACACAACGGTGTTGCTGGACAACCCCTCGGCGGTCGTATACGTCCTCACACGAGGCCGGTCAGCCTGGAGATCGTCAACGCGCAACAGACCCCACGCGTGCGCCGCTGCCCAGAGACGACCTGCCCGATCGACGTGAAGCGCAACGATGTTCCGCGGCGGTCCGTCACTGGCTCCGACCAGTACCATGAAGCGGCCCGCGGCGTACCGAACCAGGTCACCGCCGCGAAAGCCTATCCAGAGGTTCCCCGCGCCATCCTCGGCAAAGGCGCGTGGCGCGTTGAACGGTCGCAGCCCGTCGGCATCCGAGTAGCGATCGAACCGGTTCATCGCACGGTTCCAGCGCGACAGTACATCGCGGCCGGGGGCGAAGTGGGCCACCCAGATGTCTCCGCGCCGATCCTCGAACAGCCGCCCGACATCGTTGTCGGCAAGCCCGTGGCGTGTGGTGTAGACGGCTTTCGGCGAGGCCTGCGCCAGCTGCTCGAGCCGGCTGACGCGCGGGAACCGCCACAGCCCTTCGCGCGTAGCCACCCACCACTCGCCCGTACGGTCGACGAGCACGCTCTGGTCGGCGCGCCACGCGGTGAGCCGACCTGGCAATCGCGGCTTGACGGTTGTGAACCTCCTGCCATCGAAGCGGCTGATTAGATAGTCGCTACTGATGACATAGACTGCTCCATCTCGCTCGAACACCGACCCGGCAGCCTGCCCGAGGCCCTCCGCCCCGCCATACGCGACGAAACCTCCTCTGGCGAGCCGCATCACGCCGTTCACGGTGCCGACCCAGATGTTGCCTCCACTGTCTCCGCGCAGTGTCAGGATGAAGTTGTCGCTCAGCCCTTGAGCTTGCGCATAGGTCTGAAAGCGTCCGTCGCGAACTTCGGCCAGGCCGCCGGAGGGCACACCGATCCAGATGGCTCCAGACGAGGAGCGGACGAGTGACGAGACGCGATTCCCGGGCAGGCCATGCGCCGAGGTGTATCGGCGAACCTCGCCGATTGCGTCAGGCAGTTTGAGGAGGTTCGCCGAGATCGAATGCGTGGTCGGCACCGGGGCGAGCACAATCGGCCGTTCCGGCTCAGGAGCGATCGGGGCTGCGACCGGCGGCCTGACGCCGCGCTGCGACGAGGTGGCGTCCTGAAGTGGAGGCGGTCGGAAAACAATCAACCCCGAATTGTGCCCGACCCAGAGTCGACCCTCGTCATCCATCACGATGGCCCAGACGTGATCACTGCTACCTCGCGGATCTACCGTGTACTGGACGATTCGACCATCCGGCGCACGCCGGAGGAGGCCGAACCTGCTGCCAATCCAGAGGCTGCCGTCGCCGTCCTCCAGCATGGCCCACACCTGAATCGACCGGTCGGCGTGTGTTCGCAGGCCGAGCCTCACGGGCCGGAACTGCGCGCCGTCTGCGCCGCCTTCCAGCCAGAACAGTCCACCATCTGTTCCGACCCAGATGCGTCCGGTCCGATCCCGATAAAGGACGTTGACACGGTCGGTCGCGGCATCATCGCCAACACGATAGGCGGTAAAGCGAAGGGAACGCCCGTCCTGCAGCTGATCGGGCTGGGCGGGGTCAAAGCGAACCACGCCGCCCCCGTTGGTCGCGATCCAATACCCGTGCGTCGTCTCCAGGAGATCGTTCACGGCAGGATAGGGCAGGCCGTGCGTCATGCCGTAGTTGACGAACGCGTATCCGTCGAAGCGGCTCAGCCCCTCGGGGGTACAGAACCAGATGAACCCGTGAGAGTCCGGAACGATGCGGGCGACGCGATTGTGGGCCAGACCATCGGCGGTGCTGAAGTGGGTGATCGGGAGCCGTTCGGCGAACACGGGACCTGGCGTGACGAACGCTGATGCAGCGAACGCAACCAGGAAACCCCAGGACCGACGGCGGATCCCTTGGCCCGGACGCAGCAGACCAGAACGCACGTGCTCTCCCCTTTGCGGGCCGCGTTTCCACCAGCAGGGATCGACCCTAAACCAGCCTTGAGTCGTGCAAATCAGACGCTTGACCGCGGAGCCATGGCCGTCTGACCGAGCACGCTCGTGCGTGCGGCACTCGAGCGCATCGATCCAGGCTCTGACGATCGCTGGGCAGACACAGGACCATGGCGACGGTAGTCGCGCGTGCCGCCATCTGCACACGGTCGTCTACACATCTGCAGCCGCCTGGTGACCGCCTTGTTGTCCTGCCCCTCCACGCATACTCGACTCCTTGCAGGCGAGTACAACAGGGCCCTGCCACTTATGCCACATTCTCCGCGTTCAGGATACTGGCGCCTGCGTCATGATCTGGCGAATCGACAGCTTCACCAGCTGGCGTTTCAGGTCGCCGTCGGAGCCTTCCATCAACAGAGACGCGGTGCTCCTTCGTGTCTTGGAACGGGGGCGCGTGTTGTTCGCGAGGCGCTCGAGGCCATCGTCGCAGTCGATGCCCGGTACGAATGGCGCGAGATGAACGGTGTCCTCATCGTCCACCCGGTGGGCGCCTGGAAGATCCGGCGCACCCGCTTCACGCGGCCGCGCCAGCCGTGCAGCTCGGGAGACGTCGGGCTGAAGGCGCTCGCCGTCATCGCGCGGTTGCTGGGAGCGCCGCGGCACGCCCACCGCGGCTTCGACGACATGATGCGGTTCGTGCTCGACACGCCGCCGGGCTCCAAAACGCCGTCGCGAGAGCCCACGGCCAGCTGGTCTGGGCGTACGAGCGAGCCGATAACAAGGACGACGTCGCTCGAACCGGCCTGCACCACCGGCTGACACTCTACATCGCCGGCGGCTCTGTTCGCGGCGTGTTCGTGCCCTAGCCGCGATCCCGGGCGGGGTTGTGCCTGCCGGCTGATTGATCAGAGCGCCGCCCGATAGATCTCCAGCGCTCCCGCAGCGTCGAACGGACGCGGGTTGAACGTGCCGGTCCACTGCTGCGCCGCCAGCTCGGCGAGCTCGGGCAGCACCGCTTCCTCGACGCCGCTGTCGGCGAGCCTCACCGACAGGCCGGCGACGCCGATCAGGTGCTCGAGCCGGCGCGCCAGCGTTTCGCCGGGGTCCTCGTCGCGGTGCCGCCGCCGCGGCGCGCCGATCAGCGCCTCGTAGCGCTCGCGCGCCACCGCCGCGTTCCAGCGCACCACC
Source organism: Vicinamibacterales bacterium (assembly GCA_048594975.1). Taxonomy (GTDB): domain Bacteria; phylum Acidobacteriota; class Vicinamibacteria; order Vicinamibacterales; family 2-12-FULL-66-21; genus JBMDXB01. Next base: position 91,689 of record JBMDXQ010000006.1, read on the forward strand.
TGCGGCAGCAGGATGGCGAGCGCGAGCCCGTGCGCGATGTCGTAGCGGGCGGTCAGCGGGTTGGCACACGCATGGGCGGCACCCAGCATCGACTGCTCGATTGCCATGCCGGCGAAATGGGCGCCGACCTGCATCGCCGCGCGCGCGTCGCGATCGTCGGGATCCAGCAGCGCGCGCTCGAAAGCCCCGTTCAGCAGCTGCCACGCGCGATGCGAGAAGAGGTCGGAGATCGCCGTCCGCCGCGCTGTTACCGCCGTCTCCACCGCGTGCGCGATCGCGTCGATGCCGGCCGTCGCGGTCACGTGCCGCGGCGCCGTCGCGGTCAGCGCCGGATCCAGCAGCGCGACGCGCGGCGCGGCCGACCGATCGCCACAGGCCATCTTCATGTGCGTCGCCGCATCGGAGATCACGGCGTAGCTCTGCGCCTCGCTCCCCGTGCCTGACGTCGTGGGCACGGCAATCATCGGCAGAAGGGCTGTGCTCACCCTGCCGTACCCGCGGTAGTCAGCCATCGTGCCGCCGTTGGTGAGGAGGAAGTTGATCCCTTTCGCGCAGTCGAGCGAGCTGCCGCCGCCGAGCCCGACCAGCGAGTCCGGCTCGAACGCCGCGACGGCGGCACGTCCCGCCTCCACCATCGCGCTGTCCGGATTGACGCCGAAGTCGTGAAACGTCGTCACCGCGACGTTGGCGCGCTCGAGCAGCCCCGCGACGGTGGCCACGTGGCCCGCCTCGACCAGCCCGCGATCGGCGACGAGCACCGTGCGCCTGAACCCGAGATCGCGGGCGAGCGGCCCGACGCCGGCGAGGCTGTCCGGCCCGAAGACGATGCGCGTGCGCGGCTGGAAATCGAACGGGAGCATCTGCAGTAGACTCTACCTGAATTCGTTCGAGCCAGAGGGTGCATGCGAGTGGAGGCGACGACGACGGGACGGCTCACGCCGATCCAGTGGCTGGTCTGCGCGATCGCGGCGATCGGGTTCGCGTTCGACATCTACGAGATCCTGATGCTGCCGCTCATCGTGCGGCCGGCACTGCTCGAGCTCTCGGGCGCGGTGCCCGGATCGGCGGAGTTCCAGATGTGGGTCGGGCGCCTGTTCTACATCCCGGCGTTCGCCGGCGGCATCTTCGGCTTGATCGGCGGCTACCTGACCGACCGGTTCGGGCGGCGGCGGGTGCTGACCTACAGCATTCTCATCTACGCGGTGTCGGCGTTCCTGTCCGGCTTCTCGACCTCGGTCGAGATGCTGCTCGTGCTGCGCTGCTTCGTGTTCGTCGGGGTCTGCGTCGAGTTCGTCGCCGCCGTGGCGTGGCTCGCCGAGCTGTTCACCGACCCGAAGCGGCGCGAGCGGGTGCTCGGCTACACGCAGGCGTTCTCCTCGCTCGGCGGGCTGCTGGTGGCGTTCGTCAATGGCCTGGCCGTGAAGTACGCGATGGGCCTCCCCGCGATCACCTCCCTCGGCGACGCCGTCGTCGCCAATCCGCACGCGCCGTGGCGCTACACGTTGATGTCCGGGGTCATCCCCGCGATCCCGCTCATCATCATTCGCCCCTTCCTGCCGGAATCGCCGATCTGGCAGGAGAAGAAGCAGGCCGGGACGCTCAAGCGCCCGAGCTTCGCGGCGCTCTTCGCGCCGGAGTTGCGCAGGACGACGCTGGTGACGACGCTGATGTTCGCGATGTCCTACGGCGCGGCGTTCGGCGCCATCCAGCAGATCCAGCAGATCGTGCCGGGGCTGCCGGAGGTGCGCGAGCAGACGCGGGGGCTGCAGCCGCCGCAGTCGCGGCTCGCGGAGCAGACGGTCGCGGCCAACGTCACGAAGGTGCAGGAGATCGGCGGGCTGACCGGCCGGGTCATCCTCGCCTGGCTCGCGGTGGTCATCGTCAGCCGCCGCCGGCTGATCCGCGTGTTCCAGATCCCGGGACTCTTCGTGATGCCGGTCGTCTTCGCGTGGTTCGCGACCTCGAGCCTCACGTGGACCTACGTCGGCATGTTCTTCGCCGGGCTCTTCACCGTCGGGCAGTTCAGCTTCTGGGGCAACTACCTGCCGCGCGTGTATCCCGTGCACCTGCGCGGCACAGGCGAGAGTTTCGCCGCCAACATCGGCGGGCGCCTGATCGGCACGTCGTTCGCGTGGGTGACGGCGACGCTCGCCGTGACCGGCGACCGCGCCTACGCGCCCACCAAGGTCGCGCTGGTGGCCGCTGCGGTCGGCTTCTCCGTCTACCTCGTCGGGTTGATCGCGAGCGCCTGGTTACCTGAGCCGAAGCGCGAAGCGTTGATGGATTAACATCGCTCCATGTCTCGGATCCTTCCGGCGGTCATGGCCCTCGCGGCGCTCGTCGCGGCGGCCTCCGCGCAGGGACCCGCAAGCGGCGCGCCCGATCTCAAGGGCAGGCTGTACAGAGCGGTCTTCTTCTCCGGGCCAGGAGCGCTTGCGCCGACGGACCTCGCCGACGTGCCCGGCACGCTTCGCCCGCGGCTGGAACGGTACCTGCAGCGGCGCGCCGCGTTCGCGTCGAGGCTGCAGAACGCCGCGTCCAGCTTCCAGGCATTGCGTGTGGAAGCCAAGAAGCGCGTCGTCGAGCGCGCCATCGTCGCGCTCGTCGAGGCGCCGCAGATCGAAGAGCAGGCCGCCGCCTACGCCAGCGCGGCGCACATCCTGGACGAGTGGCAGGGCCGCGCGGATGCGCCGCTGTCGGAGGCGGCCGCAGCGGAGGACTTCGTCAAGACGAACCCGTCGACCGCGCTCGCGCCGTACCTCTACGTCTTCATCGCCGAGCGGCAGCGCGCCGCCTTCGAGCTGATGACCGTCGCCGCGCAGAAGGCGGAGATGACGGCGGCGGCAAAGAAGTACCGCACGTTCATGCAGCGGGCGCGTTCCGCCGACGACCCGATCTTTGCGCTGCTCGCCGACGACATGGACCGGCTGCCGTACCTTCATGTCAAGTCGGAGTTCCACCCGCGCGACTTCGATCCCGATAGCTGATGCAAGAAGTGATCTCCGGTCAGGAGATCGAGTCGGGCCAGCTGCATTTCTCAATGCGCGTGGGGCCCCATCCCCCCGCGCTTCTACGCTCGCTTCGCTCGCGGGCGCGCTGCGCGCTTGCCGCCTCGCTTCGCCCGGCGGCCTACTGTCTTCTTTCGCTCTTTGGACGATGGGCGTTGGTCCTTGGGAGTTGGCCAGCCGTGACCAGTTCGCCGGCGAACTCTTCGTACTGATCCGTCGCCACGAAGTCCACGCGCGCCTCGATGGCCGCCCGCCACCGCAGCCGCGCCGCTTCGAGTGTGCCGAAGTTGTAGCTGGCGCTCCAGCCCCGGGCGGCCGCGGCATCGTGGCCGTTAAGCGTGTAGAACCGCACCCACAATCCGTTATCATGTGCGCGCTTCACGACCTGGTGGAGTCGGGCGCGATCCTCGGATGTCCACGCGCCGGCGGCTGGAGGGCCTCCGGCTTCGATCGCCGCCCAGGAGTGATTCGTCCATCGTCGATAGTTGGTCGCGCCGCCTGGAATCAGCGCTTCTACCGGGGCCTCCGCCGCGTACGCCTGGTCCTTCTCGCGGCCGGGTGGCGCCGGGAGTGGCGCCACGGTGCCGAAGATGCGCAGCCGCGACCCGGTGGGCAACGCATCGTGGAACGCGGCTTCCTGGCCGGGGCCGCGTTCGGTCAGGACGAGCAGCGGCCCGGGCGCGAACGGCATCACGCGCGAGGGATCGGCCACGCGCTCGGCGGTCGTCAGCCAGCGTTCGTACTGGCCCAGGAGTGTCCAGACGGCGGCGTGGTGCTGGGGCTCGTTCGTCTTGAAGTCGAGGTGCAGGATCACGACCGGCCAGTCGCTGCGCCGGCCGTCGCGCACCGCGCGATCGAGGAGGGGTCCGACGCGGACGAAGAAATGTTGCTCGAGCGTCGGCGCCGATGCGGCCGACTCGCGCTCGTGCGCGACCACCGACGTGCCGGTGTGCCAGACCAGGTCCTGCTCGATGACGATCGGACGGGCGCCGGTGGCGAGCGCGCGATCGAGTCGGTCGGCCCACAGGCCTTTCTGCGGATAGCAGTTGTGGGCGTGGAGGCGCACGCTCGTGCCGGGGGCGAGCGCAGTGGAGGTGGCGCGGGTCCCAGGCGTGACGACGAGCGTGAAGGCGGCGAGCAGCGCGGCGGACGTTTGACGCATGCCGGCGATTGTAGACGGTTTCGAAGGAACTCGGAGGGCACGAAGATCGCGGCGGGCGCTGCATCGAGCCTGGTACGCTGCGGGCGCGTCCGCCGTGAATAGCGTCGAGCGGCCTGATGCCTCTGTGGCTTCTGAGTAACCTCGAGACGCGCGCTGACGACCGCTTGCCGTTGCGGCGTCGTCGTACGCGAGGGGGAATGTCAGGTCATGACGGGGGGAGCATGATGAGGAGAATACTGTTCGCGATCGCGTGCCTGCTGATCACAACGCCGGCATCCTGGGCGCAGGTCGATCGCGCCACGCTGACCGGGGTCGTGCGCGACCCGCAGCATGCGGTGGTTCCCGGCGCGACGGTGAAGGTCACCAACGTCGCGACCGGTGTCGAGGCGACGACACAGTCGAGCGCCGAGGGGACGTACTTGATCGTGAACCTCGCCCCTGGCGAGTACGTCGTCGAGGTGACGGCGGAGGGCATGCAGAGCTCGGCGCAGACCATCCGGCTCGAGACCGGCCAGCGCGCCCGCCTGGATCTGTCGCTTGCGCTCGGGACCGTCGGCGAGACGGTGAGGGTGGAGGGGGTGACGCCGCTCCTCGACACCCAGTCCGCGGTCGTCGGCAGCGTCGTCAGCCGTGACGAGGTCACGAATCTGCCGCTCGCGGTCCGCAACTGGGACGACCTCCTGTTCACGCTGCCCGGCGTCCAGGGGGACCGCTACACCGAGCAGACCGGCACGACCAACGCCGGCCGCACCGGCGGCGTCAGCGTCCACGGCAACCGGTCCCTCCAGAACAACTTCCTGCTCGACGGGGTCGACAACAACTCGATCTCCACCAACGTCCAGGAGCTCTCGACGCAGGTGTCGCGCCCGTCGATCGACGCGATCGACGAGTTCAAGGTGGTCACGAGCCCGTTCACCGCGGAGTACGGTCGCGCGCCCGGCGGCGCGATCGTGGTGACGACGAAATCCGGCACGAACGACCTGCGCGGCACGTTCTACGACTACTACCGCGACGAGAAGTTCGACGCGAAGACCTACTTCGCCGCGCGCGCGAATCCGCCCATCGAGAAGGCGAAGAACGACCAGAACCAGTTCGGGGCGAACCTCGGCGGGCCCATCGTGAAGAGCCGCGCCTTCTTCTTCGGCGACTTCGAGGCGACGCGCATCTCGCAGGGCGTGCTCCGCACCGGTCGCGTGCCGACGCTCGCCGAGCGCACCGGCGTGTTCAGCAGCCAGATCCTCGACCCGGCGAACGGCCGCCAGCCGTTCCCGACCAACACCATCCCGCAGGATCGGATCGATCCGATCGCCCGGCAGATCCTCGCCCTGGTCCCGGAGCCGAACAACAGCGGCGCGAACAACTTCATCCGCCAGCCGAACGTCGAGGACGACGGCGAGCGCTACCTGGTCCGGTCCGACCTGAAGCTGAGCGCGCGCGACAACCTGTTCGTGCGCTACATCTTCACCGACCGCCTGCGCTTCGTACCGGGGTTCTTCGGCGGCGTCGTCGACGGGACGTCGACGTCCGCATGGGGCCGTAACTTCCTCACGTCGCACAGCACGATCGTCGGCTGGACCAAGGTGCTCGGCGCGTCGCTGGTCAACGAGGCGCGCGTCTCGTGGGCGCGCGGCGTGTCGGACGGCCAGCAGGATCCGTTCGGCACCCCCGGACCGCAGGTGCCCGGCGTGCCTGACGATCCGGTCGTCCGCGGCGGGATCATCGGCGTCGACCTCAGCGGGAACCTGCGCCTCGGCTCGCCGAACTTCATGCCGAAGTACCAGCACACCGACCAGGTCCAGTACCTGAACACGCTGACCTGGCTGCGCGGCGCGCACAACCTGAAGTTCGGCACCGACGTCATGCTGCCGATGAACAACGAGTTCTTCGACATCCCGTCGACCCGCGGCAACGTCGGGTTCAACGGTCAATTCACCGGCAACGCCGTGGCCGACTTCCTGCTCGGGTACGCGCGCCAGGCGGAGCTGTCGAACGTCCACATCGTCAACCAGCGCCGCTACGCCTACGCGGTCTTCGTGCAGGACGACTGGCGGCCCACGACGCAGCTGACGCTGAACCTCGGGCTGCGCTACGACTTCATGTCGCCGGCCTACGAGAAGGACGACCGCATGGCGAACTTCGACCCCGCGTCGTCGGCGCTGAGGTACGCGACGGCCGGGTCGCTCGAAGAGCGGGCGCTGGTGAAGCCGGACCGCAACAACCTCGGGCCGCGGTTGGGCGCGGTCTACCAGCTGAACGATCGCACGGTCCTCCGCGGAGGCTACGGGATCTTCTACAACCCGCTCGACCGGATCGGATCCGAGGACCAGCTGGCGCTGAACCCGCCGGGACTGCGGAACGTCAACCAGACGACCTCGTCGAACACGTCGCCGATCCTGCTCCTGCACAACGGCTTTCCGCCGAACTACCTCGATCCGGCGAACATCGATACTCGGCGGCTGCTGATCCGCGCCGCGAACCCGAGCGGCGAGAACGCGATGTTCCAGCAGTTCTCGGTCGGCGCCGAACAGCAGATCGCGCACGACTTCGTCGTCTCGGCGGATCTCGTGGGCAACTACGGTCGCGACATCGCGGTGCTGCGCAACCTCAACCAGCCGGCCAACGGCAACGGCGCGCGACCGTATCCGAACTTCGGACACATCCAGTGGCGCGACCCGGTCGGAACCTCCGAGTACCTGGGACTCGACCTGTCGGTCGAGAAGCGCATGGGACGCGGCCACAGCTACCGTCTCTCGTATACGCTGAGCGACGCGCGCGACCAGGCGCCGGAACACCTCGCGGCCACGTCAGGACGCCCGCAGAACACCAACGACATCGCGGGATGGGAAGGCCCGAGCGACTTCGACGTGCGCCACCGCTTCGTGGCCAACTTCATCGTCGAAACGCCGGTCGGGTCGGGCCGCCGGTTCGATCTCGGCGGGACCGGCAACGCACTGCTCGGCGGGTGGACGATCAGCGGCATCTACACCGCGCGATCGGGCCGGCCGTTCACCGTGACACAGGGATCGCTCGAAGGCGCGGCGTGGGTGCCGAACCGCACCGGCGACCCGAAGGGACCGCAGACGATCGAGCAGTGGTTCAACCTGGACGCGTTCGAGCGCGTCCCCGCCGGCGTGTTCGGCAACGCCGGCCGCAACATCGCGCGCGGGCCCGGGTACGTGGCGTTCGACATGAGCGTGCAGCGCCGTCTGCCGATCGCCGGCCGCGTCGCCGCCTCGCTCAGGTGGGATGTCTTCAACCTCTTCAACCGGGCGAACTTCGGCAACCCCAACCCGGACATCACCTCGTCGACGGCCGGCGTCATCTCGACGCTCGCGGGCGATCCGCGGGTGATGCAGTTTTCGGTGAGGGTGCATTTCTGAGCGGTCTTGGTTCCGGGGTTCCGCAGGTTCCGGCGGTTCCAGCGCTCATTGAACCCCCGGAACCCCAAGGAACCTCGGAACCCAGGGAACCTCGGAATCAGGAAAGGCGCACGTGAAAAAGACGCTCGCTGCGGCAGCCGCCGTCGCCTGCGCGTCCGGCGTCCTCTCGGCGCAGGCGGCGCTCGATTGGAAGGCGCTGGAGGCCGAGGCGCTCAGGACGCTCCAGGCCTACCTCCGGATCGACACGTCGAATCCGCCGGGCGACGTGACCCGGGCCGCCGACTTCCTCGCGGCGATCCTCGAGCGCGAGGGCATCCAGGTGAAACGTTACGAGTCGGCCCCCGGCCGCTCAATCCTCCTCGCCCGCCTGCCGGCGACGGCAGCCGCAGGGCGGGAGCCCGGTCCCGGCAGATCCGGTCCCGCCAGCGCCAAACCGATCGTCCTCCTCCATCACATGGACGTCGTGCCGACCGATCCCTCGCGATGGCAGTACCAACCCTTCGGCGGCGAGATCGCCGGCGGCGCGATCTGGGGCCGTGGCGCGATGGACATGAAGGGGATCGGCGTCGCGCATCTGTATACGCTCATCGCCTTGAAGCGTCAGCAGGCGCGGCTGGACCGCGACGTGATCCTGATGGCGGTGCCGGACGAGGAGGTGGGCGGCGCCCTCGGCGCGGCGTGGATGCGCGAGAAACACTATGCAGACTTCGAGCCGGAGTACATCGTCGACGAGGGCGGCTTCGGTAGCCGCGACCTCTTTGCCCCGGGGAAGCTCGTCTTCGGGATCTCTGTCGCCGAGAAGAAGATTATCTGGCTGCAGCTCACCGCAGAAGGCGTCGCCGGCCACGGATCGCAGCCGCACGATCGCAATCCGAACGATCGGCTGATCTGGGCGCTCACCCGGCTGCTGGCCGAGCCGTTGCCGACCTCGTCGTTCCCCGTGCTCGACGCCGTGAAGGCCCGTGTCGGCCCGCTGGCGGCGAACAAGTTCACCAACGCCATCCAGCACTCGACGATTTCGCTCACGACGCTTCGCTCGGGCGTGGGCGAGCCGCCGAAAGTGAACGTCATCCCGTCGGTCGCCGAGGCGACACTGGACTGCCGGGTGCTGCCGGGGACGTCGAAGGACGAGTGGCTGAAGGAAATCGCGCGGCGCCTGGGCGATCCCGAGGTGAAGGTGACGGTAACCTACGAGTCGGACGACCCGGTCGTGACGACGCACGACTCGGCGCTGTACCGCGCCCTCGAGTCGGCGGTGAAGCGCCGTTACCCCGATGCCATTGTCACGCCCATGGTCATCCCGTACGGCACGGATTCCAACGGGTTCCGTTCGCGCGGGGTGAAGAGCTACGGGGTCATGCCGGCAATCCTGCCGGCGGCGGCCGTCGCGTCCATGCACGGCGACGCCGAGTTCATCCCGGCCGACGCGCTCGGCCCCGCGATCCAGATCTTCTACGACGCGCTGCGGGAGGTTGCGTCGCCTGTGAAGTGACCGCGTCTGTTCGCCCTCGAGGGCCGCCCGTGCAAGGCGGCCGTCCGAGCCGTGTCACCGTCCTAGAAGCATGCGTGCACTGATGCTCTACGTCGTGACCGCGTGGTTCGCGGCCGTTTGCGCGGCGAACGCCCAGGCGCCGTCGGCGTCCGTTCCAGGCGGTCCGACCGCGGGCACCATCTGGCTCATCTTCGTCGACGATCTTCACCTCCACTTCCAAGACACGGGCCGCCTCAGGGGATGCCTCAGCGAAATCGCGCGGGAACTGTTTCGTGACGGCGACCTGTTCGCGGTCCGATCGAGCGGCGCTTCCGCTCTGGCAGTCGACCTCACGTCCGACCGGGCACTGCTCCATGCAGCGATCGCGAAGGTGAGCGGCGCCGCCCTCGCGCCGCGCGACATCCTTGAAGCCCGGTCGCGCCCCGGTGGGAGTGACGAGACCGTCTACCGCGCCAGCGTCGCCCTGTCTGGGGCCCGACAGATGCTCGTGACAGTGCGCGACGCGCACAGCCGCCGGAAAGCGGCCATTTACGTCAGCGGCGGGTACGGGTTCGAGCTTTCGTCGCGGGGCGGTCCGCCGTCAGGCGCGACCTCCGGTGGCACACCCGTTATCACCGTCGACGACCTGCGTCGTGAATTTGCCGCGCTGGTGCTGGAGGCGAGGCGGACCGGCGTCCGGATCTTCACGACCGAGCCGCCGGGGCTCAAGCCGAGGGCAAGGTTGGCGGATGCCGCCGAGTGGGAGATCTACCTCGCGCTGACGCAGCGCACCCGGCGCGCGCTGTCCGAGCAGACGGGCGGAGTGGCACTGCCGGACGCGCGGGATTCAAGCGAGATCGTGAAGCGGATCCGCGACGCGGTGCGTTGAGGAAGGCGCCCCGCGGAGCAGGGCGCGCGAGGGCGTTACGATGCCGCCTCCTGGGCGACGTCCGTTCCTTTCGGCAGCCGAACCACGAACTCGGCGCCCCGGCCGGCGCCCTCGCTGTAGGCGGTGACGCTGCCGCCGTGCCGCTCGACCAGACCGCGGACCACCGCCAGCCCGACGCCGATCCCCCGCTCGTCGGTCGTTCCTTGAGCGAACAGGTCGAAGATGCGCGGCAGCATTTCCGGCGAGATCCCCCGGCCCGTGTCCGTCACCCGGACGACGATCGTCCCGTGACCCGGCTCGACGGCCAGCGCGATGCGGCCGCCGTGCGGCGTGAACTTGGCCGCGTTGTTCAACAGGTTCGAGAACACCTGCTGCAGCCGCTGCGGATCGGCGGTGACCCACACCATATCGCCCGGCAGCTGCACGCACAACTCCTGTTCGCGCTCACGTACCAGCGGCCGGACGACGCTGACCGCGCTGGTCAGGACGTCGTTGATGGCGACGCGTTGCGGCCGGATGGCGACCTTGCCCTGTGCGATGCGCGACGCGTCGAGCAGATCCTCGATGAGTCGCTCCATCTGGCCGACCTGGCGCTCGATGACCTCGAAGGCGCGACGCGCGGTGTCGGGGCTGGCCCCCCGCTTCACCAGCTCGAGCGCCGTGACGATCGGCGCCAGCGGCTGCCGCAGCTCGTGCGCAACGGTGGCGATGAACTCGTCCTTGCGCCGATCCGCTTGCCTCAGATCCTCCTCGAGACGCTTGCGGTCGGTGATGTCGGTCGAGACGCCGCAGATCGCGTAGACCTCGCCGCGCTCGTCCACCAGCGGCGCCTTCACCGAGATGTAGGTGTGCTGCCCGTCGTCCTGTGGCACGACCTCCTCGAACTCGATCGCCGTGCCGGTACGAAGGATGGCCCGATTGTTCTCCTCGAACTGGCGGGCGACGTCGGCGTCGAACAGATCGCGCATCGAGCGGCCGGCGATCGCATCCGGCTCCAGCCGGAACGTCGCCCCCCATGCACGGTTGACCAGCAGGACGCGGCAGTCGGCGTCGACGACGTATACGAGGGCCGTGGTGTTGTCGAGGATGGTGCGGAGCCGTCCTTCGGACACGCGCAGGGCGTGCTGCGCGTCGCGCTCCTCGGTGATGTCGTGGCCGATGCTGAGGGTCCAGGCGCCGCCCTCGGGTGCGGCCACGGCGATCAGGCGAAGCTCGATGAGGCGATCGGTGCCCCCCGCTGTTCGCCAGCGGACCTCCTGGGGGGTGTCGGAGGCGCGGGCGTCCTGGAAGCGCCGGCTGACGAGCTCGCGATCGGGGAGCGCGATCAGCGTGTCGACGAAGGGCCGGCCCAGCACCTCGTCGCGCGCGTAGCCGGTCAGCGCCTCGCACGCCGGATTGAACAGTGCGATGCGTCCCTCGCGGTCGGCGCCGGCGACGAGCATCGGGGCCCGGTCGATGATCGCGTTGAGCAGGTCCTCCGTGCGGCGGCTGCGCACGATCGCGCGGATGACCGCCACCAGCTCCGCCGGCTCGATCGGCTCGATCAGGTAGGCGTCGGCGCCGCTGTCGAGACCGCGGACGCGGTACTCGGCGTCGGTGAAGTGCGCCGAGATCTGCACGACGCGGATCCCCGCCGTCAGCGGGTTGCCCTTGATCTGCTGCGCGAGCTCGAAGCCGCTGCCGTCCGCCAGACCGACGTCGGTGAGCATGACGTCGGGCCGTTGCTCGTAGGCGGCCACGAGTGCGTCACGGATGGTCGACGCCTCGATCACCCGGAACCCAGCGCCCTCGAGCAGCCGCCGCCGGAGGTGGCGATTCTCGTCGCGATCGTCGACGTGCAGGACCGTCGGGCGGGCGGAATCCGGGGACATGGCTGTGCACGCGCCACTCTTGGCAGAATGTGATTATAGTAGGACGGCGGCGGCGGGGAGATGAAACTAAGAACTGGGGACTTTGAACTAGGGAGTCAGAACGCGGACGCCGATCGCCGGTACGGTACACTTCCCTTATGGCTCCGAAGACTACTGCACGACCGGGCCGCAACGACCCGTGTTACTGCGGGTCGGGCCGCAAGTACAAGCACTGCTGCCTGGCGAAGGACGAGAAGAAGGCGGCTGCCGCGCGCGCCAAGGCGGTGGCAACCGTAGCAGCCGAGGCGTCCTCGGCCACGCCGCCGGCGGCGCGCCCGCCCAAACCGCAGACACGCCAGCCGTGGAAGGCCGCCAACTCGCACGGGTTCGTTCCGCGCACGCGGCTGCCGCGCAAGGTTGGCGGGAGCTGATCGACTTAGCGCGGGGCCGCGGTGTCTCCGCGGCCGCGCCATCCGCGCGGTCGAACCATGCGACGCAAGCCCGAGATTCCCCCAGAGATCGAGGAGTACCGCGACCGGCGCTGGCGCCGGGAGGGCACCAGACAGGTCGAGTCGGCGATCGAGGCGGAGCGCTTCGTCGAGCAGGTCGGCTTTGCCGCCTGCATGACGGACTCGCGCCGGCCCGGTCCGTCGCTGTACGTCGCGGTGTGCGGCCGGCGCGACGCCGTGATGCCGCGCAACGTCCAGAAGGATCCCGAGTCGTCGCTGACCTGGCTGCTGAAGGACGAGATCGTCCGGAGGGGCCGCATCTACTACGCCAAGCTCGCGCGCGGTACGACCATGTTCCTCGCCCCCCGGATGGTGCCGTACTTCCACGCCGTCTGGGGCGTGCGCCGCGCCGACGAGGCGACGCGCCTGAGCAGGCCCGCGCGGGCGATCCTGAAGGCGCTCCGCCAGGAGTGGGAAATGGCGACGTCGGACCTTCGCGACGACTCCGGCGTGAAGGACCGCCATGCCTTCGGGCGGGCGATGGACGAGCTCCAGGCGGCGATGCTCGTCGTCCCGAGCGCCGTCTTCTACCAGCCGAAGTTCACGTACATCTGGACCCTCGCCGTCGGCCGCTTTCCGCAGGCCCTGACCCGCCGCGTCAGCCGCAACGCCGCCCTGCGGGAGATCGCGCGCTGTTTCCTGGCCGGCGCCGGCATGACGATTCCGGGCGAGCTGGCGCGCGTGACCGGACTGAGTCGGCCCGAGGCGGGACTAGGCAACCGCGCGCTGGTCGCCGAGGGCTACGCGACCATGTTCGCGCCGGGGTTCTATGGACTGGCCGCTGTCCCGGAGCCGCAGGAGCAGACGGTGGTCGCCGGCGAGCAGCTGGAAGAAACCGGCGACTTCTCCGAACGGAGCCAGCGAAACGGCTGGGAGGGAGGATGACGCGCCGCGCGTTCCTCGCCGCCGCCGCGGCAACGGGAGCCGTTCTGGCGCCTGGCGGCGCCGCCGTGCGTAACCACGCTGCACAGTTGCGCCCGCGCCCCCGGCCGTCGGCCGCGCAGCAGGCCTGGCAGCGCGACGAGCTGGCGCTCTTCCTCCACTTCGGCGTGAACACCTTCACGGATCGGGAATGGGGAGACGGGAAAGAGGACCCCGCGATCTTCTCACCGTCCAATCTGGACGCTCGGCAGTGGGCGCGGGCGGCGCGCGCGGCGGGGTTCCGCGCCATGGTGCTGACCGCCAAGCACCATGACGGCTTCTGCCTGTGGCCGACCAAGACGACGAAGCACACGGTGGCGAGCAGCCCCTTCCGCGGCGGCCGCGGCGACGTCGTCCGCGAGTTCGTCGATGCGTGCCGTGCCGAAGGACTTCGTCCCGGCGTCTACCTCTCGCCCTGGGATCGGAACAACCCGTCGTACGGAGACTCGCCGCGCTACAACGATCTCTACTGCGATCAGCTGACGGAGCTGCTGACACAGTACGGGCCAATGGCCGAGGTGTGGTTCGACGGCGCGAACGGCGAGGGCCCGAACGGCAAGCGGCAGGTGTACGACTGGCCGCGGTTCTGGGGGCTGGTGAAGAAGCTGCAGCCCGAGGCGGTCATCTTTTCCGATGCCGGGCCCGACGTGCGGTGGTGCGGCAACGAGACAGGCTCGGCCGGCGATCCAAACTGGTCCACGGTGGATCCCACGAAGGTCCCGTATCCGGGCGCGAGCGGCCCCGGCATCACCGAAGCGCTGCAGCACGGCGACCGGGAGGGTTCGGTGTGGCGGCCGGCCGAGGCCGACACGTCCATCCGGCGCGGCTGGTTCCACCATCCCGCCCAGGATGGCGCGGTGCGCACGGTGGAGCAACTGGTCGAGCTGTACTTTCATTCGGTGGGGCGCAACTCGAAGCTGCTGCTCAACGTGCCGCCGACGCGCGCGGGCGTGCTGCACGAGACGGATGTGGCGCGGCTCGCGGGCATGCACGATCGGCTGCGCAGCCTGTTCGCAGTGGATCATGCGGCCGGCGCGCGCGTGGCGTGGAAGGCCGCGGGCCAGCGCGCGGCGGAAGCCGTCGTGGAGCTGCATACGCCGGCGTCGATCTCGATGGTGCGCCTGGAAGAGGACATCGCTGGCGGCCAGGACGTCGCGGCCTACACCCTCTTCGGATCCGCCGGCGCGGACTGGCAGGCGCTCTCGAGGGGGTCGACCATCGGTTACGCGAAGATCGACCGTTTCGAACCCGTGACCGTTCGACGAGTGAAGCTCGTCGTCGAAGATGCCGTTGCGCCGCCGCGTCGCGTGGCCATTCGATGCTACTGAAGCGCGGCGACAACTTCCAGCCGCCTGACTGCCACCAGTTGGTCTTTGGCAGGTTGGGAGTTGCCACACGAGGCAGCAGTTCACCCGAGACAGTACAGTCGCCCGTCAGCGGCGCCGATGACCAGGCGGCCCGAGGCGATGGCCGGCGACGAGGCGAGCGCGGCGCCTGCCTCGAACTCGAAGACGCTCTTGCCTGACGCGGCATCGACGACGTAGAGCTTCCCGTCGCCGGAGCCGACGTACACGCGCCCGCCGGCGACGGCGGGAGACGAGTCGACGCGGGCGCGGGTCGTGAACGTCCACGCCGCCTTGCCGGTCTTCGCGTCGATGGCGTGCAGCAGCTTGTCGCGCCCGCCCACGAAGATGCGCCCGCCGGAGACCGCTGCCGACGAGTAGAACGGGAAATGGCGGTCGGCATTCTTGTAGCGCCAGAGCACCTTCTGCGCCTGGAGATCCACCGCCAGCACCTCGTTCTCGAACGTGCCGTAGTAGGCGCGCCCGTCCACGATCGCCGGGGACGCGCCGGTATAGGCGCCGGAGCTGACCGCGAACAGCTCCTTGCCGTCGCGGACGCGGATCCCGCGCAGCATCTCGTCGCACCCGGCGACGTAGGCGACCCCGTCGACGACTGCCGGGGTCGCGTGCACGTAGCCGTTGGTCGCGACCTTCCACGCCAGCTTGCCGTCCTTCGCGCCGACGGCGTAGAGGTGGGAGTCGTTCGACCCGACCAGCACCCGGTCGCCGACGACCACGGGCGACGATTTGATCTCGCTGCCGGTCGTGAACGTCCACGCGGCCGTGCCCTTTGCCGCGTCGACGGCGTGCAGGACACCGGCGAGGTCGCCGACATAGACGAGGCCGCCCGCGACCGCGGGCGACGATTCGCCGATCCCGTCGGGAGATGCCGTGTACTTCCACTTGACCCTTCCGTCGGCGAGGCCGACGGCGTGGAGCTCGCCGTTGAGCGAGCCGACGTAGACTACGCCGTCCGCGATGGCGGCCGAGGAGTCGATCCCCTCGCCGGCCTCGTAGGTCCACAGGACCTTCAGCTTCGCCGGCAGCGCGGCCGCCGAGACGCCAGTGAGCGCCGCCGACCCGCGGAACTGCGGCCACGCGTCGGCCGGAGCGCCGGCGGGCGACTGCACCGTCGCAGCGAGCAGCAGCAGCAGGAAGGCGTGATTCATAGCGATTAAAGAGGGCGCGACGTCCCTTCTTTCGGGTCAGGCTCGTTCAGTGGCTGCGCCCCTATTTCGCCGCCAGCGCGAACAGTTGGTTGCGGTTGACGACGAACAGGACGCCGTTGGCGGGCACCGGCGTCGAGTAAACCGAGCTCCCCATGTTGTTCTCGGCGAGGACCTTCGGCTTCGGTCCGGGCCCGGTCTCGAGCACCGCCACGTCGCCGTCCTCGTCGCCCAGGTAGACCTTGCCGTCGATCACCATCGGCGAGCCCCAGATCGCCGCGAACATGTCGTGCGTCCAGTGCGGCTTGCCGGTCTTGATGTCGAGCGCGTGCAGGAAGCCGCTGAAGTCCGAGTAGTAGAGGATGCCGTTGTGCACGGCGCCGGTTGAGATCGAGCGGCGGATCTTGTCGTAGTGCCAGATCTGCCCGTTGTTCGGGTTCGGCTTCTTGTCCGGCAGCACCGGTGTGATGTCGCCGCGCTTGGTGGCGTCGATGGCGTACAGGTGCCCGGGACCCTCGCCGTGTTCCGGGTCCTGCCCGTTGGCGATGTAGACGACGTTCTCGTGGAAGACCGGCGTGCTGATCACCTCGTTACGGGTCGACTGCCAGACGGAGTCCTTGGGGTTGAGGTCGAACTCCCAGAGCAGCTTGCCGGTCTTCGCCTCGTAGCCGCGCACCCAGCCGTCGCCCTGGCCCATCGCGACCTGCACGGTGTCGCCTACCCTGCCGACCGCGGGCGACGACCACTGGCCGTGGAGGATCCGTTCACCGACCGGGTTGTGCTCCCAGGCCAGCTTGCCGGTGGCCTTGTCGAGCGCGATGATCGAGGGCGCCTTCGGCGAGGGCACGTTGACGTGGCTTTCGTCCTGGCCGTTCGAGGTGCTGACGAAGATCAGGTTCTCGTAGACGACCGGTGACGAGTTCGCCATGTTGTGCTGCTGGACGCCGAGCTCCTCCATCATGTCGTAGCGCCAGAGGATGTCGACGTCGGTCGGGCGCGTCTGCTTCTCCTCCTTGAAGGGGCCATCGTTCTCGCCGTTGTCGCGGAACCCCTGGGCGTCGACGGCCATGACCTCGCCGCGGTTCGACACGTAATAGACGACGCCGTTGTCGACGAGCGGTGACGAGCAGATGCCCTGGAACGGCCAGTCGTTGGCGCGTCCGGACGCGAGCTTGTCGTGCACCGCCTGCCAGAGGAACTCGCCGTCCGACTCGCGGAACGCCATCACGATGCCCTTGTCGCCCTTGACCTCCGGGTCCTTCGCCGCCTCGTTGTTGGTGCCTACGAAGACCATGCCGCCTGCGATCACCGGGTTGCCGTAGGCCTGCGACCCCAGCTCCGCGACCCACTTCACGTTCTTCTTCGACTTCACGTCCCAGGTGATCGGCAGCCCCTTCATCGAGGAGACCATGTTGCGGTCGGGCGTGCCCCCCCACATCGGCCAGTCGCCGTTGGCGGAATCGGAGGCGAGGGCGAGCGTGCCGGTGACGGCGACGGTGCAGGTGGCGACAGTGAGCTTCTTCATGATCTTGGTCAGCATTTTCCGGTCCGCGCGGGGCCCCACCCCGCCGCGCCTCGAGCGCCATTCGGCGGGGCGCCCTTCGGGCCTGCCGACTCGCTTCGCTCGCCGGCCTAGCGCCCGGTAACGATGTTACTTGCTGTTTCGATACACCTTGACGTTGTCGTAGTAGATCTCCGACCCGCCTTGGGGTGCGGCGTTCATAGCGTCGGCGTAGAGTCCCGGGCTCCCCTTTAGATTACCAATCGGGTCGACGCGCTCGATAGTCCACGCCGCCGGCTCAGCTTCACCGTGCTTCCACACCTTGCCGCGCGCGCGAACCTTGCCGCCGTCCAGCGCCTGGACCTCGAGTTTCATCACGTACCAAGTGTCCTTGTCCCACTTGAACGGCACCTTGACCGTGCGCTCGGTTTCCGGTTGCCAAGGCTGCAGCTCCAGACGCTGGTGGTTGCCGAACAGGACCATTTCGTAGCGCTGCGCGACGACGCCGACGTCGGCCATCTGGCGCCTGACTTCCTTCGTGCGCACGTCGGCCTCGATCGTGTAATTGCTGAAGTCGTTCGGACCGAAGAACGGCCGGGCCCGCTTCGCGAACGCGAACGGGTTTTCCGCGAGCTTCACCAGCACCTTGTTGCCTTCGAGGTCGCGCACCGCGAACTTGCCGGTGGCGTTCACCCACCAGGGCGGCGGCGCGTCCCCGGCGCCCTCGAAATCGAACGTCCACGGCAGGTCCGGGACGACGCGGATCCGCGAACTCCCGGTCACGCCGCCCGCGGCCGCCTTGACGAGGCCCGCCTGCCCGGCGGCCGCCTTGTCGGCGGTGAACTTGCCGTCCTGCACCGTGCCCTTGAGGTTCTCGAGCGTCCACGTCGCGCCGGACGGTGCCTGGACGGGGTTGCCGTTGGCGTCGAACGCGCGAATCGTGAGCGCGACCGTCTCCCCGGGTTTGAGCATCAGCTCAGTGGGCGTCACGAGCAGCGTCGCCGGCGTTCCGGAACCTGTCGGCCCGTTTGCCGGCGCGGCGGCGGGTTTCGTCGAAGACGGCTTTGCTGCTCCCTTCGGCCCGATCGCGTAGGTCGCCGCCATCGTGGTCACGTAGAGGCGCCCGCGTGCGACCGCCGGCGCGGCGATGATCGGCTCCGGTGCCGCCTCGCTGCCCATCCAGTCCTCGTCGAGCACCTCCACGCCGTCGGCGCGCGGGCGGAGGATGTAGAACTTGCCGTTCTCGGTGCCGACGTAGAGCTTGCCGTCGGCGAGCACCGGCGACGATTTCTGGATCGTGCCGATGTTCTTCCGCCACAGCTGCGCGCCGCTCTTCGCGTCGAACGCCATCAGCACGCCGCCGTTCTCCACCGCGTAGACGCGCTCGCCGTCGGAGACCGGCGACGAGTAGCCCACCTCCGGCCCGCGCACCAGCCACCGCGCGTGCTTGTCGGTGAGCGTGCCCTTCGAGGCCGCCGGCACCGCGGCGATCATGCCCATCTGGCTGGTGGGGACGTTCTCCTCGCTGTGCGCGACGAGGATGTCAGGGCCGACCATCAGCGCGGCGGTGTTGAGGCCGCGCTTGCTGACCGCCCAGCTCCAGATCGGCTCACCCGTGTTCGCCTTGATGGCGTGCATCGCGCCGTCGCTGCCGCCGGAGAACATCATGCGCACGTCGCTCACGACCGCGACGTAGGGATTGGCGTAGATGGTGTCGGTCGGTCGCCCTTCCGGCGCGCTGTACCACAACGCCTGGCCGGTCGCCTTGTCGAACGAGAGGAAGCGATGCGCGCCGCCGGCCTGGGCGCCCCACGTGAACGTCAGGCCGCTGATGATGACCTGCAGGCCGTCCACGATCGGCGACGACATCCGCCCGCCGTGCGTCGTCCACATGCCGAACTCCTCCGCGAGCGAACGCTCCCAGAGCAGCTTGCCGTCGCGGGAGAGCGCCATCATCAGGCCGCCGCCGCTGATCGCGTGGATGTTGCCGGTCTCCGGATCCACGGCAGGTGAGGACCACGCGATGCGGTGTGGCGGCACGTCGCCGAGGAAGATGTTGTACTTGTGCTCCCAGAGCTGCTTGCCGGTGTCCGCGTTGAAGCAGATGAGCCGCTCCTGCATGTTCGCGCC
Organism: Vicinamibacterales bacterium; assembly: GCA_048594975.1. Lineage (GTDB taxonomy): Bacteria > Acidobacteriota > Vicinamibacteria > Vicinamibacterales > 2-12-FULL-66-21 > JBMDXB01. The sequence goes on from JBMDXQ010000006.1 coordinate 111,019, forward strand.
GGTCACCGAGCCAGGTGCCGCGCCCGCCGTCGTCTGCAGGTAGAGCCGATCGCCGAACACGATTGGGCCCGAACGGCCGCCGATGGGGACGCGCCACGCCAGGTTCTCCCCCGCGGGCGACCACGAGCCCGGCAGCCCGGTCTCACGCGACGTGCCCGCGCGATCGGGGCCGCGCCAGTCCGGCCAGTCCGCACCGCTGAGCGCGACCGCGGCCGGAACGAGGAGCGCGACGAGCAGGACGAGGGACGGGCGGTGGGATGAGGACGCTTTCATAAGGATCTCAAGGATACATCAGGGGAATCGCGTGCTCGGCGATCGGGCGATCGGCGACAGGGTGGACGTCGGTGTGCAAGCCCGTCCATCCCGGCGCTCGCGGATCGGTCGTAAGCGGCAGCCGAAATCCCGGCCGCGCGCGCCGCGCGGGCCCGCTATAATCCGGCCATCGGTGCCACATCGCGTCTGCGATTTCTCAGTGCGCAATTGCCCGATTACCCGATCACACGATCGCCAGATCGCCGATTCCATGCTTCAGATGATGACGCGTCCTCTTCGCCAGGTGTTTACCGCGGCAGCCCTGGCGTTCGGCGCTACCGTTGCGCTTTCTGCCGAGAACTGGCCGCAGTGGCGGGGCCCCGGCGGGCTCGGCGTGTCCTCGGAGAAGACGCTGCCGACCGACTGGGCGCCCGACCGGAACATCGCCTGGAAGGTCGAGCTGCCCGGCAGCGGCCATTCATCGCCGGTCGTCTGGGGCAATCGCATCTTCCTCACGGCGGTGATCGAGGGCGAGGCCATTCCGGGCGCACGCGCGGTGAAGCACCGGCAGGAGAAGGACGAGGACTGGGTCCACCCCGACAGCGTCGCGGCGGATCGCAGGCACACGTTCAAGGTGCTGGCGCTGGATGCGAGCTCCGGCATGGTGGTGTGGGAGCACACGCCCTACGAAGGACCCGTCTACGACGCGCGGCACCGGCGTAGCAGCTTCGCCGCGCCGACCGCCGCGACCGACGGGACGATGGTCTTCGCGTACTTCGGCCCCGAGGGCCTGTATGCGTACGACATGGCCGGCGCGCTCCGCTGGAGCAAGGTGGAGAAGTTCCCGCACCTCGGCCTCGGCGTCGGCACGTCGCCCGTGCTCTACGAGAACCTGGTCATCATCCAGCGCGACGAGGACAACGGCGAGAACTCCCTCCTGGTCGCGTTCGACAAGGCGACCGGCAAGGAGGCGTGGCGGCAGAAACGGCCCGTGAGCATCAGCTGGGGCACGCCGGTCCTCGTGCCTCCGTCGACGTCGACCGGCTCCACCACCTCGCGTCCGGGCGGGCGGACCGAGCTGGTCACCAACGGATCGGAGTTCATCATCGCCTACGATCCGAAGACCGGTCAGGAGCTGTGGCGGACCAAAGGCGTGGACAGCAACGCCATCCACACGCCGCTCGTCGGCAAGGGGCTCGTGGTCGTCACCGCCGGCTTCCCTGCGAAGCGCGTCATCGCGCTGCGCACCGGTGACGTCCCCGAGGACCGGCGGATCGCCTGGGAGTACGCCAAAGGCACCGGCTACGTCGTCTCGAACATCATCTACGGGGAGTACCTCTACCTGCTCACCGACAACGGGATCGTCACGTGCGTCGACGTGTCGACCGGCGAGGTCAAGTACGAGGGCGGCCGGCCGCCGAAGCCGTCACGGTTCTTCGGCTCACCCGTGGCGTTCGGCGGGTTCGTCGCGCTTACCAGCGAGGAAGGGGACACCTACCTGGTGAAGGCCGGTCCGGCGTTCGAGATCGCCAAGATCAACGCGATCGGCGAGCAGGTGTGGTCGTCGCCGGCGATCGCCAACGGTCGCATCTACATCCGCGGCGCGAAGCACCTGTTCGCGATCGGGTCCTGACGCGGGAGGCGTGCGGCGTTCCGGGGTCCGGGGTTCCTCGGGTTCCGAGGTTCTCCGGGTTCCCCGGTTCCGCCCGCGCACGGCAGCCCGAGAACCGCGGAACCCCGGAACCGCGGAACCTCCGGAAACCGCCGGAACCGGGTTCTAGCGCCTCCGCGCAAAGCGCACGCCGTTCACCTCGATCGCGTCCGGCGTCGCCGACGCCCCGATGACGAACGAGACGAGCGGCCCGTGGTGCCACTCGGTCCGCCACTTCACCCGGAACGTGTTGAAGTGCCAGTGCTCCAGCGCGCCTGAGTAGCGTCCGTGCCGGATGGCGAGGGTGCTGCCTTCCGTCCTGATGTCGACCTCGCCCCGCAGCGGATCGTCGTACACGCCCGCGTACTGCCCGGCCGGCAGCGACGGTGTGGTCCCCGGCACACGCAGCGAGTCGGTCTTCTTCTGCGCCGCGGCGGCCTGCTCCGCCTGCCCGGCGTAGAGCTTCAGCAGGTCGGCGCTCCAGTCGCGCTCCGCGCGCCCGCCGAACCGGTCGAACACCGCGTACATCAGCGCATGCCGCAACTCGGCGTGATCGAGGCTCCCGAGTGCGTATATGCCGAGCCGCTCCCCGCGGATCAGGCCGATCATCGCGATCATCCCGTCGATGCTGCCGGTGTGGAAATCGACGGCGCGGCCCTGGTAGTCCTGCTGGAACCACCCGAGCCCGTACGTCATCCAGTGCGGCTTCACCAGCCTCGTCGTGAGGTACTGCGTGTCGGGGACGATCGTCTGCGGCTTGAACAGCTCGCTGAAGGTACGCTCTGACAGCAGACGCGTGCCCCCGGGGCCGCCGGCGATCCCGCCGTCGAGCAGGAACTGCATCCACTTCGCCATGTCGTGGACGCTCGACCACACCGACCCGGCGGCCGCCACGCCATCGACCGGCATGTTCTCGATGACCGTGACCCTACCGCGGACCGTGTAGTGCGGCGCGGCGGCGTTGGCGCCCGCCGGCACCATCGAGAGCAGCGGCACGCTGTCGCGCATCCCGAGCGGCTCGAAGATGCGCGTGCGGAGCATGTCGGCCCAGCTCCGTCCGCCGGCCGCTTCGATGACCTTGCCGGCCGCGGCGTACATCACGTTCTGGTAGACGAAGCGCGATCGCAGCGAGTAGGCCGGCTCCAGCAGGCGGACGCGTTCGAGAATCTGTTCGGTGGTGCTGTCCTGGCCGTACCACAGGAAGTCGGCGTTGCCGAGGCCGGCGCGGTGCGTCAACAAGTCGCGCACCGTCACCTCGCGCGTCGCGACCGGATCCCTGAGCTGGAACGACGGCAGGTGTTTGATCACGGGGTCGTCCCACGCGAGCTTCCGCTCGTCCACCAGCATGCCGGCGAGCGCCGCGGTCATGGCCTTGGTTGTGGAACCGATGGCGAAGACCGTGTGCTCGTCGACTTGCTCCGGCTTCCCGAGCGCGCGGACGCCGTACCCTTTTGCGAACGCGACCTTGCCGTCCTTCACGACGGCCAGCGCGAACCCGGGCACATTCCAGTCGGCAACCGCCCTGGCGACGTACGAATCGAAGCCCGCGAGCGGATCGGCGGGGCTGGTAGCGGCGGGCGCCGACGGGACGATGAGCAGCAGCGCCGCGGCGAACGCGGCGCGCGTCGTAAGCAGTCGCAGGGTCATAACGGGTCTATCCTCGGAAGCGGGACGCGCTGGCGGCGGAGGCGTTCACGCCGTAGTGTGACGGCGGAACCGCCGCGCGGTCAACGGCGGCAGACGACGCGGATGATCGTCACGATGCCGCCGATCGCGGCGAGCAGGACGAGCAGATCGACGAGCGGCCACGCCGCCGACCGGTGAAGCAGCAGGAACGCGACGGTTCCGAGTGACACGGCCACTTGCGCCTCCGTCGTTGACGGTCTCGCCTCGCCCGCATGCCCGACCCGCCGCCATCGCGAATTCTGCCTCGCATTCTCCGATGGCCCCGCTTCCGGCGGGCGGATGACCCGCCGGAAGTTCGAGTCGTGCGTCTCAGTGGTGGCGTGAGGCGCAGCAGGCGAGAGCAAACCGCGTGCTGTGCGCCACAAGGCGCTAGGGCTCAGGGAGTTAGTGAACCGACCGGCGGCCGGCGCGGTCACCCGCCGCCGGGATTCCGTTACGGCAGTCCGCGCTACCTGGGCGCGAGGTCTTTCAGCCAGGCTGCCGCCGCCGCGCGCGCCGCGGCGACGGCGTCGGGGCCGGCGCGGTAGCACGTCTTCCGCTCCATCGCCTTGATCGCGTCGAACGTGCGGTCGAACCAGCGCTCGGGTCCGCCCGTCGCGTCGCCGTCGGCGGCGTGCGGGCGATCGCTCATTGCTTCACCACGTCGACGAAATAGAGGTCGGTCGCGACCTCGAGCTCGTCCTTCGTCGTCGGCGCCTTCACGATCTTCCATGCGGTGGTCGGCTGCAGCACCTGCCACGCCCCGGGCTTCCCCACGCGGACCGGCATCGCGAACTCGCGCTCGTCCGCGTTCCACCGGTAGGCCATCGTGCCCTCGGCGTCGCTGAACGCCAGTTCCAGGGTCGGGAGGCTCGCCCGCCGCAGATACTGATCGAAGATCGGCGTCAGGTCGCGGCCGAGCCGCGCGTTGACGAAGCGGACGACGTCCTCTGTGAGGATGTTGCGGTACCGGAACTGCCGGTACAGATCGCGCAGCAGCGTCCACCACCGCTCGTCGTCGTCGACGACGCTGCGCAGCGTGTGGAGGAAGAGGGCGCCCTTGAAGTACATGTCCTGCGACGGCGACCGGTGGATGCCGCGCTGCGTGATGATCGGCTCGCGGTTGCGCACTTTCGACTTGTAGCCATTGATGTACTTCAGGGCGTCGTCGGGGCCGAACACGTGCTCCACGTAGAGGCTCTCGAGGTACGTCGTCCACCCCTCGTGGATCCACATGTCGGACACGTCGGCGGCGGAGACGGCGTTGCCGAACCATTCGTGCCCGCTCTCGTGGACGATGATGAAGTCGAACTTCAGGCTGACGCCGACGCCCGTCCAGTCGCGTTCCAGGTAGCCGTTCGCGAAGCGGTTCCCGTAGGTCACCGCGCTCTGGTGCTCCATCCCCGAGTACGGCACCTCGATCAGCTTGAAGCCGTCTTTGGGGAAGGGGTATTCGCCGAAGTACTTCTGGAACGCCTCAATCATGGGCTTCGCCTGCGTGAACTGCTGCGTCGCCTTCTGCAGGTTGGCCGGAAGGACGTAGAAGTCGAGCGGCAGGTCGCCGAGACGATCCGAGAAGTGCGCGTAGGCGGCGATGTTCACCGAGACGTTGTACGAGTTGATCGGGTAGTGCACCCGCCAGTCCCAGCGAGTGTAGCCGTCGCCGAGGTCGGTCTTGCCGGCCAGCCGGCCATTGGACACGTCCACGAGGTCGTCGGGGACGGCGATGCTGATCAGCATCTCTTCGGGCTCGTCGCGCCACTGATCCTTGTTTGGCCACCAGATGCTCGCCCCCTGGCCCTCGCACGCCGTCGTGATCCAGGGGCGCCCCTCCGGGTCCTTGCCGAAGGTGAACCCGCCGAAGCGGCCGGTCTGCCGCGGCGTCCCGGAGTAGTGGAAGTCGATGGAGTACACGCGCCCGGCCTTCAGCGTCTCCGGGAAATCGACGAAGACCGCGTTCAGCTCGCGCTCGTACTTCAGCGGAACCGTGCCGAAGAGAATGCGATCGACGTTCAGGTTGTCGTAGAGGTCGATCTGGATCCGCGTGTCGTCCTTCAGCATCCGGAAGCGGATGGTGTTCTTGCCGGCGATCCACTTCTTCTCCGGATCGATGCGGATGTCGAGGTGGTAGAACAGCAGGTCGTTGTTCGCGCGGTAGCGGCCGTACTCGCCGCGCAGGATGTCGGCGCGGCTGGGCGGGCGGAGTCGAGGCGGATCGGGCGGCGCCGCGGCCTGCTGCAGAATCAGCGACGCGAAGACCGCCGAGACGGCAATCGCCGGGCCGATCATCTGTTCGGGTTCCCTGCTCGCTCCGGGGCCTGGATGCGGTGGTCGAGGTGCTCCTGTCGCGCGCCCGTCTGCACGACCCGGACGATGAGCCACACGATGATGACGAGCGGTACGAGTCCGAACAGGCCCATGATCAGGATGATGACGACCTCGGGGCGCTGATCATGTGTCCGTCCTCGCGTCAGGAGGTCCCGGCGTGTGCGCTTCGCTCGCCCAGGCGTCGAGGAACTCCCGGGTGCCGGGCGGGCCGGTGACGTCGAGCGTGACCGCCCCGAGATCCGGCTCCGCGTGCAGCGCGAAGCGGAGAAACGGGCAGCAGTGTCGTTCCGCGTCGAGGGCGGCGGCCAGCCGCGTGAGCAGGCCATCGGCCGAGCGGAAGCGCCAGCGATAGCCGTTGTCGAGCGGTTCGGCGCCCGCCGCTTCCGCGACGAGGCCGGACGCGAGCTCGCGCTGCCGGCGGGCGAGCGCGGCACCGTCGAGCGAACAGGCGATGACTGGGGCTTTCATACCGGAGAAATGTTACGTCAGCCCGCCTGTTGACAATCGAAGTCTATTTTGTAGAATTCACCACACCGTGTCCGGCCGTGTGACCTTCCTCGGCGAGTTCGAGCAGATCGTGCTGCTGGCAGTCCTCCACCTCGGCGACGGGGCGTACGGCGTGGCCATCCGCCGCGAGATCGAGTCGCGCGCCGGGCGGCCCGTGTCCATCGGCGCGGCCTACGCCACGCTCGACCGGCTGGTGACCAAGGGCTACCTGCGCGCCCGGGAGGAAACGGGCGGATCGGAGCGCGGCGGCCGCGCCCGGCGGTTCTTCACCATCACGGCTGCTGGCATGACGGCCCTCGAGGAGGCGCGCGAGCTGCAGACGCGCATGTGGGCCGGCATCCACCTGCGCCGTGCCGCCAGGAAGCCATGAAACCGCCGTCCGTCGCACGCCTGCTGCTGAGGCTGCTGCCGCCGCGGGATCGCGACGCGATCCTCGGAGACCTCGCCGAGGAGTTCACGCACATCTGCCGCGTTCGGGGGCAGCGCACGGCAACGCGCTGGTACTGGCGGCAGGCGCTGGCATCCGTGCCGCCCGCGATCCGCTTGCGGTTCCGCGCGCGCTACGACCCGGCCGATCACCTGCGGCAACGGGTTCGCGAACGGCTGTGGCCGCAGGTGGCGCGCGACCTGCGCTTCGCGCTGCGAAGCTGGCGACGCGAGCCGCTGTTTGCGGCGACGGTTGTGGCGACGCAGGCCCTGGGTGTCGCAGTGGGTGCCGCCGTGCTGTCGGCGGCGCACGAGATCCTCATCCGGCCGCTGCCATACCCCGCTGCCGCGGACCTGCTGCGCGTCCTGGAAGGCGAGCGCGCCGGCCAGTTCTCGTATCCCGACTTCCTCGAGCTGCGGCGCTCGACGCGCAACCTGGCCCGCGTCGTCGGGTTCAGCGGCGGCAGCCGCTCACTTACCGGGCACGGCGGCGCGGCGGAGCAGGTGGCGAGCGCCGAGGTGACACCGGGGTTCTTCGAGGCGCTCGGCGTCGTGCCGGCGCACGGCCGCACGTTCGCGGCAGAGGAGTCGCGGCGCGAGGCCCAGCCGGTCGCGATGGTGACGCACGGCGCCTGGCGGCGCCGCTTTGGCGGCGATCCGTATCTCGTGGGCGGCGCCATCACGCTCGGCGGGCGTCCTCACGCGGTGGTCGGCATCCTGCCGCCGGATTTCGAGTTCCCGCTGCGCGGCCAGGCCGAGATCTGGCTGCCGCTGCGCACGAGCCGCGCGCAGGAAGAGCGCGGGTACTGGCACTGGCTCGACGTGATCGCGCGCCGCGCCCCTGGCGTCACCGACGAGCAGGTGGCCGCCGACCTGGCGATCGTCGCCGGCGTCCTCGCGCGCGACGATCCGAAGTGGCACGGCGCGGCGCGGCTGCACGCGATCCCGCTGCGCGACGACGTCGTCGCCCCCGTCCGTCCCGCCCTGCGGATCCTGCTCGCCGGCGCCGCCCTGCTCGTTGCCATCGCGTGGGCCAACGTCGCCGGCCTGGTGCTGGCGCGGTCGGCGTCTCGCGTTCGCGAGCTGAGCGTCCGCGCCGCCATCGGCGCCGGACCAGGCCGGCTCGCGCGGCAGCTGACCGCCGAGACGATGCTGCTGATGCTCGCGGGCTCTGCAGTCGGACTATTCGCCGCTCACGCGCTCGTCCGCTCCGCCGTCGCGGCGCTGCCGCCGCAGCAGCGCGCCGCCCTGTTGCATGCGGATCGGCTCGGGGTGAGTCCTGAAGTCGTGCTGCTGGCGGCCGCGACTGCGGTTGCGGGCGGGTTCCTGCTCGGCCTCCGGCCGGCGCTGCGGCGCGGTCAGACCGGCCTCGTACACGCGCTGACCACGCGCGCCGCGAGCGGTACGGGCGCGCGCACGCGGACGTTGCTCGTCGCCGCCGAGGTCGCGCTGGCGCTGATGCTGATCGCCGGAACGGCGCTGCTCGCCCGAAGCGTGTACCACCTCTCGTGTGTGTCGCCGGGCTTCGACGTCCGCGGCCTGCTGACACTGCGCGTCTCGCTGACAGGTGCCCGCTACGCCGATGCGGCCAGCGTGCGAGCGGTCCGCGGGCGGCTGCTGGACGCGTTCCGATCGATTCCAGGCGTGAGCGGCGTCGCGACGATCGATCACCTCCCGCTCACCGGCACGGGCAACAACGGGACGCTGCAGTTCGCGGGGCGATCCGCTGGCGGAGAGGGGCCCACCGTCCTCGTCCGCACCGTCAGTCCGGAGTACTTCGAGGTGATGGGCGTACCGCTGCGCGGCGGGCGCCTGTTCACCGAACGCGACCGCGCCGGGACGTCGCCCGTCGTGCTGGTCAACGAGCGGCTCGTCGAGCAGGTGCGCGGCGAGGCCGCCGTAGGCCAGCGCGTCGTCTTCGAGTTCGTTCCCGGCCGGCCCGCCTGGGAGATCGTCGGCGTCGTCGGCGACGAGCAGTTCGACGAGCTGGATCGCGGCCGGTCGCCGGTCGTCTATTTCCCCTACGCTCAGGATCCGGAGGGCACCTTCAGTGTTGTCATCCGGACCGCGCAGCCGGAGGCGCTCGCCCCGGCGCTGCGCCGCGCGGCCGCGACCATCGATGCGGCACTGCCGCTGTTCGCGGTGCGGACGATGGCGCAAATCGCCGCGCAGTCCCGGGCGATGTACTTCCGGCGCGCCGTGCTGTCGATACTGGGCGTGTTCGCGCTGGCCGCCGTGGTCCTGGCGGCGGTGGCGGTCTACGGGACGCTGGCCTACGTCGTCGCGCAGCGCACGCGGGAGATCGGTATTCGTGTCAGTCTGGGCGCGCGCCGCCGGGACGTGATTTGCCTCATGCTGCGCCACGGGATGGGGCCGACGCTCGCCGGCGCGGCGATCGGCCTGCTCGGGAGCCTCGGGCTGGCCGGCTTCCTGCGCTCGATGCTGTTCGGCGTGGGACCGACCGACGCTTCCACGCTGGCCGTCTCGCTCGTGTTTCTCTGCGCCGTCGCGCTCGCCGCCTGTGTGCTGCCCGTGCTGCGGGCGTCGCGGGTGGACCCGGCGATCACGCTGCGTCAGGAGTGAACGGCAAACGGTCCCTCGGCGCTTTCTCCATCTCGGCGTTCTCCGCGATTCGTGGAATGATCGAGGCCGCGGTGACGGGCCTCCCGTCCTCCCCTCCTCCTTGTCCGACAGTGCCGCGATCGACACCAGCTACTGCAGCAACCGCCGGACCACCCACGTCGTCATGCAGCGCTGGTCCTGCACGACGGTCGTCTTGAGCGGGTCGGCGAGGACGCCCTTCAGATCACGGGTCAGCACAAGCAGGCGCGCCTCATCGACCAGATAGCGCGCGGTGCCGTCCGGCAGGCGGTACCGACCCCGCCCGAGTGGCTGCATCCGCTGTTCCATCCCGATCGTCGACGCGAGGCGGCAGAAGAACAGGCCGCCGGGCTTCACCAGCCGCCACGATCCCTTCAGCATCGCCTCGAAGTGCGCATCGTCCCGTGCGAAGTGGAGCACGGCGCTGCTGATGACGGCATCCGCAATCCCATCGGGGAAGGTCAGCGCGTCGACCGCTTCGGCCCGGAAGTTGTCCGCGGGCAGATGCGGCGCGAGGCGAGCCGCGAGACGCCGCACGGAGTCGATTGCCTCCGGGTCGGCGTCGGCGGCGTACACCTCGAAGCCGGACCGCAGCAGGTAGACGAGATTGCGGCCCACGCCGCAGCCGGCGTCGACGATCCGCATGCCCGCCACCAGCCGCCCGCGCAACAACTGGTCGAACAGATAGATGTCGATGGCCCCGAACTGCGCCTCGAGGATGGTCATCGCGCTCCGGCGGCCCGGCGCGTCGTCGGCCGCGCGCTCACTTGGCCGACCGCGCCGGTTGGGCCGCGGTGGCGCGCGACGGCCGGAAGTGCGCGAGCAGGAACAGCGCAACGCCGGACATCACGGCCATGTCCGCGACGTTGAAGATCCCCGTCCTGAGCGGACCCAGGCCGATGTTGAGGAAGTCGATGACATGGCCGTCGGCGAGACGATCGGCAAGGTTCGACGCGCCGCCGCCCAGGTAAAGGCAGATGCCGAGCACGGCGGTGGGCGGCCAGCTGTGGGTGAACAGCGAGACCAGGCACGCGGCGAGCACGAAGCTCGTTCCGACGACGAAGAGCGCGGTACGCGCCCAGGGGGGCAGGTCGGCGCCGAGGCTGAGGAACGCGCCGCGGTTTTCCGCGTACTCCAGCCTCACCGCGTCTCCGAGGAACGACCTGCGCGGCGTGTCGACCAGATGCGTGGAGGCAACGCGTTTCGAGACCTGGTCGCAGCCGATGGTGAGTACGACAATCGCCAGCAAGGTCAGCCGTGCGCCCCAGGTCCGCATACGCCATCACACTATCGCAAATCCCGGCCCCTCCCCGCTACCAGCGCGGTGAACGCACCCCGTGACAGCTCGTAGCGCACGATTGGTTGACGATCGGGTGCGTGCGGGTCGTCGCCCGCGCCCGCGAAGGTGAACCCGGTGCGTTCCAGCACGCGGATCGACGCCGGCAGCGTGAGCATCGTCTGCGCCATGACGCGCTTTACTGCCGGCGCGTCGAATGCGAACGCCGCCCACCCCAGCACCGCCTCGGTCGCGTAGCCGCGACGCTGGTGCTCGGGCAGCACCGAGTACCCGATCTCCACCGAGCCGTATGCGTCAGGTGGGCCTTTGAAGCCTCCCGCGCCGAGCAGGGCGGGGGCTCGCGCTCGTCGCGCACGCCGCACCAGGTAGTAGAAGCGCCAGTCCGCCTGGCCGGGATCGGCCTCGAGCGCCGCCAGCGTGGAGCGGATCGCCGCCGCGTCGTAGAGATCCGGCGGCCACGTCGGCGGCACCGGCAACGCAAGCGCGCGGGCGAGCGCCTCGCGGCTGTCGAGCTCGGCGCGCAGGTGTGCGACTGTTGCGGGAATCAGGTGCAGGCGCGGCGTCGTGAGAACGGGCATCAGCAGGGGGCCGTCAGCCGACGTCCGGCCCGGTGCGCGAACGCTGCTCCATCGAGTGCGCCATTCGTTCGACTGCGCTCACGAAACGGGTCGCGAGCACGACATGTACGCGATCACCGCAAGATAGAGTCGCGGAATTCAGCAGCATCCGGTAGTTTGCGACCGTCTAGTTCCTGGGTGTCGCCGGCGTCCTCCGTCAACGACCGATCTACCTGCGCAGCTCGACGAATCGGCACTCCCCGCCGGCTCGCACCGAGAGCGCACCCGTCGGACACGCGCGGGCGCACGCGAGCGCCGCGTCACGAAGCCCGGCCGACAATGGCTTGGCGAAGGGCACGGCGACCGCGACATCGAAACCGCGGCCGACGACCGCCAGGCCAAGCGGCTCGCCGGCGCGCGCCGCCACGCGGACGCAGGCGTCGCACATTATGCATTTGCCCGGCTCGTAAACGACGTCGGGGTGGCTGCGATCCTGGGCGAATCGCCGCCGCGCCCCGCTGAAGCGATCCGGGTCGGCGCCGTACTCGGTCGCGAGCCGTCGCAGGCGGCAGTCGCACGCTTTTTGGCATCCGCACGACAGGCAGCGCCGCGCCTCGCGGCGCGCCTCCTCGTCGCCGAGCCCCTGCTCGATCTCCTCGAATCCGGCGGTCCGCCGATCGAGTGGACGTTCCTGGAGGCGTGCCCGCGGCTCCTTCTCGATCGACCTGAAGATCGCGGCACGCTCCAGGTCGTCCATCGGATGCAGGGCGACGTGGCGCATGGCGGGCTCACCGATCGGCGGCCCGCCCCGCAGGTACTGGTCGATTGACGCGGCCGCGAGCCGGCCGGCGGCCACCGCGCGGACGGCCAGGTCGGCGCCGAGCACCGCGTCGCCGCCGGCGAAGACGCCCGGGAGGTTCGTCGCCAGGGTTCGCTCGTCGGCGGCAATGCCCCAGCCGCTGACGCGCAGCCCTTCCCGCTCGGCCAGGGCGCGTTCGACCGTCTGGCCGATCGCCGCGACCAGCGTCGAGCACTCGATTGCGAACTCCGAGCCGGGGATGGGGACCGGCTCGCGCCGGCCGGACGCGTCCGGCGCGCCGAGCGCCATGCGCTGGCAGGTCACGACCAGGCGGTGATCGTGACGCTGCTCCACGCGTACCGGCGACGCGAGCAGCTCGATGCGCACCCCCTCGGCTTCCGCCGCGTCCACCTCGGCGAGCAGGCACGGCATCTCGCGCCGCGTGCGCCGGTACAAGACCGTGACCCGGCGGGCGTCGAGGCGAAGCGCGGAGCGCGCGCAGTCCATCGCGGTGTTGCCGCCGCCGATGACGACCACGTCGACGCCGAGCGACGGCGGGTTGCCGCGGGCGACCAGCGAGAGCAACTCGAGGCCGGACATCGCCAGCTCCTCGCCCTCGCAGCGCAGCGACTGCGCGCACTGCGCCCCGATGGCGAGGAACACGGCGTCGAAGTCGCGGCGCAGATCGGCAAGAGCGAAGTCCTGCCCCCAGCGTCGGCCCATGCGGAAGTCGGCACCGAGCCACCGAATTCCCTCGATCTCGGCCTCGAGCGCGTCCTTCGGCAGCCGGTAGGACGGGATGCCGTAGCGCAGCATCCCGCCCGGTTCGGGCGCGGCGTCGAACAGCGTGCATCGATGGCCGCGGCGCGACAGGAAGCTCGCCGCCGCCAGGCCCGCCGGCCCCGCCCCGACGATGGCGACCGACCGCCCGGTGTCCGCCGCGCGCGGCGGCACGTGGGCGTCGTCCGAGCGTCGATCGACGTCGGCCGCATAGCGATGCAGCGCGGCAATCGCCAGCGGCTCGTCGTGCTCGCAGCGCCGGCAGTTCTCCTCGCACAGCCGCGGGCAGATGCGGCCGAGCGATCCCGGCAGCGCGAGCCGCTCCCCGAGTACGGCCATCGACTGGCGGTTGTCGCCGGCGGCAATCCCGCGCACGAACCCGGGGATGTCGAGCAGCGCCGGGCATGTCGCGGAGCAGGGCGCGACGCATTCGCCCGCGTGATCCGACAAGAGCAGCTCCAGCGCGACCTGCCTCGCCTGCCGCACCTCCGGCGTCGATGCCCGCACGACCATGCCGTCGGCGGCGGGCAGGGCGCAGGCGGGCGCGAGCGTCGGCCGGCCGTGGATCTCCACCACACACAGCGAACAGGACGCCGCGGGATCGAACGTCTCCACGAAACAGAGCGTCGGGATATCGATCCCCGCCGCGCGCGCCGCCTGCAGCAGCGTCGCGCCGGCGGGAACGTCGACGCGCCGGTCGTCGATGGTGAGCGAGATTGTCGCCATCACGCCACCTCGACCGCGGCGTCCTGGCAGACCTGGACGCACATGTCGCACCGCGTGCAGCGCGCGTCGTCGATGACGTGCCGCTCGTAGGGCCGGTACGCGATCGCGCCGACGGGGCAGGCCTGGGCGCAGAGCGTGCAGCCGGTGCAGCGCTCGTTGACGCGATAGTGAATGAGGGCCGGGCACCTCCCGGCCGGGCACCGCTTGTCGTGCAGGTGCGACTCGTACTCGTCGCGGAAATAGCGCAGGGTCGTGGCGACGGGATTGGGAGCAGTCTGCCCGAGCCCGCACAGGCTGCCGCGGCTCACGAACGAGACAAGCGACGCCAGCGACTCCAGGTCGCCGGCCCGGCCGCGCCCCTCGCAGAGCCGATCGAGAATCTCCAGCATCCGCTTCGTTCCAATGCGGCAGAAGGTGCACTTGCCGCACGACTCGGCCTGGGTGAAGCGCAGGAAGAAGCGGGCGATATCCACCATGCAGTCGCGGTCGTCGAGGACGACCAGGCCGCCCGAGCCCATGATCGCGCCGGTGCTCGCGAGCGCCTCGTAGTCCACCGGCGTGTCGGCGAGGCGCGCCGGCAGGCAGCCGCCGGAGGGACCGCCGATCTGCACCGCCTTGAAGGCGCGGCCGTCGCGGATGCCCCCGCCAATCCGTTCGACGATCTCGCGAATGGTGACGCCCATCGGCACCTCGATGAGGCCGCTGCGCCGGACCTTGCCCGCCAGCGCGAACACCTTGGTGCCGCGGCTCGTGGGCGTCCCCAGCGCGGCGAATGCTGCCGCGCCGTGGCGGACGATCCACGGCACACACGCGAGCGTCTCGACGTTGTTGATCACGGTGGGCCGGCCGCGCAGTCCGCGTTCCACCGGGTACGGCGGGCGGAGCGTCGGCGTGCCGCGCTGCCCCTCCAGTGAGCGGATGAGCGCGGTCTCCTCCCCGCACACGAACGCGCCGGCGCCCTCGCGCACGCTGAGGCGCAACGAGAAGTCCGACCCGAGGATCCGGTCGCCGAGCCAGCCGGCTGCCTCCGCCTGCGCGAGCGCCGTGCGGATGCGCTCGACGGCCAGCGGGTACTCCGCGCGCACGTAGAAGTACCCCTGGCTCGCGCCGGTGGCGTAGGCGGCGATGGCGAGCCCTTCGACGACACGGTGGGGATCGGATTCGAGGACGAGGCGATCCATGAACGCGCCGGGGTCGCCTTCGTCGCCGTTGCAGACCACGTACTTGACGGGCGAGGCCTGCGCGCGGGCCAGCGCCCATTTGCGCCCGGTGGGAAAGCCCGCACCGCCACGGCCGCGCAGCCCCGAATCGGCAATCTCCCCGACCACCTCATCGGGCGCCAGGCGACGGATGCAGGCTTCGAGCGCGACGTAGCCGCCGCGAGCCGTGTACTCGTCGATGTTCGCCGGGGCGATTTCGCCGCAGTTCTCGAGCACGATCCGATGCTGGCCGGCGAGGTAGGCGGCCGGCTCGCCGGACCGGAGGTCCATCGCGATGTAGCTGGGCGCCGCGCCATTGCGCCCGCGCCAATCGGCAAGCGCCGCCGCGCCGCGCCGTGCGTGCGCGGCGATGCCGTGCGGGCTCACCCGGGTGCGCGCCAGTTTCCGTGCGCCCTCGGGCGTGACCTGGCCGTACAGCGCGCGGGTGCCGTTCTCGCCGACGATTTCCACCATCGGCGACCAGTGGCACATGCCGTTGCACCCGACCGGCTTCAGCAGGCCGGCGACTCCGGCCAGCCGCAGCTCGTCGGCCAGCGCGGCCTGCACCTGCTCGGCGCCCGCCGCGACGCCGCACGAGCCGAGCACGACGCGAATCTCCACGGCTCGCCCCGCGGCCCTCATCGGCGCGCCACGACCGCGCTCAGCGCCGCGCACGCCGTGTCGGGCGTGAAGCGCCCCTCGGTCGCCTTGTCGATCATCAGGACAGGTGCCAGGCTGCAGCAGCCGAGGCACGCGACTTGGTCGATCGTGAACAGCCCGTGCGGATCCGTGTCCGCGCCGTCGGCGATCTCCAGCTGGCGCCGCAGCTCGTCGGTGATCTGCCGCGCGCCGGAGACGTGGCAGGCGGTGCCGTGGCAGATGCGCACGACGTGCTCGCCCGCCGGTGAGCGGCGGAACCGGGCGTAGAAGGAGGACGTGCCGGCGAGCTGCGCGGGAGTGATGTCGGTCAACTCGCAGACGCGCTGCAGCGCGGCGTCGGGGAGGTGACGGTAGTGCGATTGAATCGCCTGCAGGATGGCGATCGCCGCCTCGGCGCGGGTCCCTTCCTGCTGCACGAGCCGCTCGACGAACGACAGATCGATCGCCGCGGGCGCCGCGGCCAGCGGGCTGGCAGCCGCCACGTCGTGCAGGCTGGTGGCGGCGCGGCGGCTGGAGAGCGTCACGCGCGCCGGCGGCGGCGGCGCCGGCGGCCGTCGCGGCCCGTGCGCCGTGCGCCACTTGACCGCGCCGATGAACGCTGCGGATGCGGCGATCATCACGAGCGCCAGCACGTCGGTACGCGCGCGCCGGGCGAGGCGCGCGCTGGTGATGGCGCGCTGCTCGGACTCGAGCACTCGCGCTGCCGCCGGATCGGTGCGGGCCTCCGCCTGCAGGTCCGCGAGGCGCGCGCTTTCGGCGGCGAGCCGACCCTGCGCCGCGGCATAGTCGCGCACGAGCACGCCCGCCGATGCCAGGATCACGAGCGCCGCCGCGCAGGCGGCGACGACCGCGGCAGACCGGCGGGTCGCGCGGGTCATACCGGCGCTCCGACGCGCATCTCGCACGGGCACGAGGCGTAGCAGCGCGCGCAGTACAGGCAGTCCTTGCCGACGGCGCGGTGCCTCTCGATGGCGCCGTAGGGGCAGGCATTCGCACACAAGCCGCAATCGAGCTCGCGGCCGGGTGTGATCGTGACGCCTCGCCGCGCGAGCCGCGAGCACCACGCCAGCAGCCCGCCGTAGGGGCAGAGGTACCGGCAGTACGGGCGGCCGACGAACATCCCGAGCAGGAGAAACCCGCTGCCGATCGCCATCATGTGCGCGAACCCGTCGCGGCGGAAGAAGCCGACGAACGGATCGAAGCGGCAGATGACGAAATCACGCGCGATCGCCGGCTGCACGGCGAGCAGGATGGCGAGCGCAAGATAGGCGTACTTCAGCAGCCCCAGCGCCGAGTCGAGGCGCCGCGGAACCTGCACCGGCCTGAGGAGCACGATCTCCTGGATCGCGCCGAGCGGGCAGACGCCGCCGCAGAACGCCCGTCCGAAAAAGACCGCGACGACGAGCGGAAGGAAGAAGACGGCGGTGACGACGATCGGGATGGAGTAGCCGGGGTCGGTGAGCGCCACCGCCACGTTCTGGATCGATCCGATCGGGCAGACGCAGCCCTCGCGGTAGAAGCCGAAGTACGCCAGCGATGCCGCGGACAGCGTCAGCGCGAGCGCGCGGCTGCGGCGCCGCACGACCAGCCAGATCGCCAGCGCCATCGCGCCCGCCAGCAGGACGACGTCGGCA
Source organism: Vicinamibacterales bacterium (assembly GCA_048594975.1). Taxonomy (GTDB): domain Bacteria; phylum Acidobacteriota; class Vicinamibacteria; order Vicinamibacterales; family 2-12-FULL-66-21; genus JBMDXB01. The sequence continues at coordinate 128,101 of JBMDXQ010000006.1, forward strand.
ATTTCGAGCCAGTAGCGGCGGGGCTGCGGCCGCTGCACGCCCGGCGTCGCGTAGCCGCCGCCGATCACCTCCTGCTGCGGCGCCACTTCGACCGGCCGCTCGTACTGAACGGCCTGGGCCAGTGCCGCGGGGGGTGGCAGCAGCAGCGCCAGGACCAGCGCCAGGCGGGCCACGCCGGTCCGCGGAGCGCGAACACAGGCAGCCCGGGCGGTGATCATGCGGGCTGGTGCTCCGGCCAGTCCACCGACAGCGCTTCGTCGAGCGGTTGCTGGACGACGGCGTCGTTCGGGCACCTGGTGGCTATCGCGCAGCGGTTGCAGCCCGCGCAGAGGTCGTGCCGGACCCGCAGGACGATCGAGCCGAGCCCGAGCGGTTCCATGCACGCCTTGGCGCAGATGCCGCAGCCGTCGCACTTCTCCTCGTCGATGGTGTACTCGTAGAAGTTGTTGGCCGGATCATCGGGATCGACGAGGCCGATGGGCGTGCGGGCGATGGCATCACGCGGGCAGAGCTTCTCGCTCGGCAGCCCGCGCTCGTCGACCGCGCTCCTGATGTTGAAGTACGCGGGGCAGATGTAGCAGCGGCCGCACTTCCCGAAGTTGTTCACCGCCCGCACGGCGGACTGCGCGACGACGCATTCGGTCGTGCACAGGCTGCAGATCGGCGTGCCCGCCTCGCCGAGGCGGCTGTTCACGCAGCGCGACGCGTCCACCTGCCACACCACCTGCCCGTTGGCTTTCCGGACCAGGAACCCGGCCGTGCTCCCCAGCGCGAGCAGGACCGTACCCCGCGCGACCTTGCCGAGCGCGTCGCGCCGCGTGATGCCGTCGCTCATGCCGCCTCCGGTTCGAACACCCGGATCTCCAGGCGCACGGTGTCCACCACGTAGACCACGCCGCGCGAATCGACGGCGAGATCCATGTTCTTGCAGTTCGGATCGAACCCGCCGTCGGCCACGATCGAGAGCAGCGAGCCGTTGTGGTCGTAGACCTTCACGCGCGGCCAGGCTTTCTCGGTCACGTAAATGCGTGCACCCGCGACCGCGACGTTCGTCGGGTTGCAGCATCCCGGGAACCCGGCCGGATCGCTGCTGCCGAACCGACCGAGGTGCCCGAGCAGCCTCCCGTCTGCCGTGTAGCGCTCGACGCGGTGCTTGCCGGGGCTCGCCGCATGGACGAGCCCGAGGCCGTCCACGTCGAAATCGAGCACGCCGTTGGGAATGGCGAAGCCGCGGGTGCGGTTGTCGACGCCGATGTCGTTGAGAAACCGGCCCGACGCGTCGTATCGGCGGATGGCGCGGCCGTGGCTGTCGGCGGCGAGCACGTCGGTGCCCGTGAACCCGATCGCGCAGACGCGTCCGAGCCGCGGCGGATCGCGCCAGGTGGCGAGCAGCCGCCCGGCGCGATCGAAGATCTCGATCTGCCGCGATTCGCCCGCGAACACGCGCCCGTCTGGCGCAACCGCCACCGCGAACGGCTGGCTGGCGGCCGGCCAGCGGCGCTGCAGCGTACCATCGGGCCCGAAGATCTTCAGCTCGCGGTCGCCCGCCGCGTACAGGCGATCGTGCGCGTCGACCGTGATGCCGCGCAGCGTCGCCTGGAACCGGTCGGCGCCGCCGCCGCGCCCCGCGATGCTGCGCGCGTGCCGGTAGCGCATCCGGCGCCTACTTCCCGCGCACGTCGAGCGCGACCATCTTCGTGAGGTCGCGGACGACCAGCTTGCCGTCTGACAGCGCCATCGGCGCCCACACGTCGGGTCCGTTCAGCACCTGCGCGCGGGCGAGCTCGCGGTAGCCGGTGGTGTTCGCGTCGAGGAGTCGCAGCATGCCGGTCCGTCCCTCGAGGACGAAGAACATCCCATCGGCGAGCAGGTAGCTTCCGAGTTCGAACGCCGCCTTGCCGTCGCTCGACCAGGCTTCCTGGCCGTCGAGCCTCAGGCAGGTGAAGAGCCCGCGCTTCTTCTTGCCGACCGCGAACAGGTGCCCCATGTAGAGGATCGGGGTGTGGACCTCCGAGTTCCACTCGTTCAGCTGCATGTCCCACGCGCGCTCGGCCCTGAAACCCGCGCCGTCGCGCCGCACCCGCACCATCACGGTGCCTGCGTCGTAGCTCGCCGTCATGAGCACCCGCTCGGCGTCGACCGGCAGGACCGATGGGGCGACGGCGACGTTGAACTTGCGCGGGAACTCCCACAGCAGCTGCCCGGTCGCGGCGGAAACGCCGAGCGGCCCGTTCAGCGTCCCGAACAGGTACTGCTTCACGCCGCCGAGCGTCGCCGGCATGACCGACGCGTGAGTGAGCACGACCTTCCTGTTGTTCGGTGTGCGCCAGATCTCCTTCCCGGTCGCCTTGTCGAGCGCCACCAGGATCGCGTCCCCGCCGGTAGCGATGACGAGGCGGTCCTGCTCGAGGAGCGGGTTCTGCCCGTTGTACCAGGGAGGAATCGTCGCCTTGTATGCCGCGACGAGGTTCTTCGACCAGAGCTGCTTGCCGGTCCTGGCGTCGAGGCAGTGGAGCCCGAGCTTCGGATCGAGCGAGAACACGTAGCGGCCGTCGACGGCGGGGACGGTGCGAGTGATCGCGTGGTTCGGCCGGATGACCCGGCTCTCTGCGAACCGCCAGATCACCTTGCCGTCGGCGAGGGCGCGGGCGTATACCGCCCACTCGCCCCTCTTCTCGTCGTAATCGTTGTGGTAGACGCGGCCGTTGACTATGGCGGCAGCGGCGTACCCCTGCCCGACGGGGACGCTCCAGAGCACCTTCGGGCCGGCGGACGGCCACTGTCGCAACAGACCGGTTTCCTTCGACGTGCCGTCGCGGTTCGGGCCGCGGAACTGCGGCCAGTCGTCAGCGGCGGCAGCGGTGGCGCCCGCGACCACAATCCAGCACGCCAGGACAGAACAGAGGGCCTTCGGGGTCACGTGGCGGGCCGTGCAAATCCCGGCCCCTGCGTAAGATGGGCCGGAATCGCGCCCTCGTGAGGCGGACGAACGGCGAGGGCCGTTCAGGGTGACGGGAATCCGTCAGCGAGCGCGAGCCCTAGGCGCGCCGCCCGCGCGCGTCCACCGCAGCGGCGTCGGACGGCTCGTCGAGGGCGACCGCCGACTGCCGTCCGCCCGGCGACGACCCGCGCGGCTGCCGCACGCGCGTGTCCGGCTCATCGTCGAGTGGCGGCAGGCCGGGCGGCGGGAACGGCCCATACCGGCGGATCCGCGCCGCGAGTGCTTTCAGGTGCTCCATCAGTGACGGCATGAGGGTCCTCCGAATGGGACGCGACCGGTCGATGCCAACCCTGCGGACGCCGCGAAGACCCGCGTAGACGCGGAGGCGGCGAGGCGGTGCATTCGCGGCATCATCGGCTGTCCCGCGGCGACCCCGCGAGCAGCGCGGCGAGCTGCGCGGATGTGGCGTTGCCGACGACGCGGTGCCCGTCGACCTCCACCACGGGGACGCTGCGGAGCCCCTTCTCGCGGATAATCTGCGGCCGGAACGTCACGTCGATCTCCTCGAGCTCGAACGGCATCTGGCGGCGTAGCTCCTCGAGCCGTCGCCTGACGATCGGGCAGAACGGGCAGACGTTGGCGCTGTAGAGACGTACGCGCACCGTGCGTCGCGGCAGCACCGCCGCATCCGCGGGTGTATCGGCGACCGACCCGTATCCCATCCATCGCGAGAGTCGGGGAAAGTGACGCACGTAGAGGACCTGCGCCGCCGCGCCCACGACGATGACGAGGATGCCGGCCGCGGCGCCCGAGCGAATGCCGACGAGGACCGCCAGGAGGGGGAGTCCAACCCACGTGAGCCAGATCATCGAGAGATGGCAGCGCTGCTCCATTGGCTGTCAGCCGTTCCCCTTCGTCCGAGCCCGGCGCGGAACAGCCACCCCCCGTTGGCCAAAGCCGGTTCCGCCGAACGCCGGCTCGGCATTCTCAGACGTGTCGTTGCGCCCGCTTGCGTACGCACCGGCGCCGGGAGGCATCCTCTCGCAGCATCTCAACCTGGAACCGGACCTCGAGTTCCGCTGAGGCAGATCGGCGTTCGTTTTACATGCTCATGTTGGCATAGGCACCCGGCCACGGCCGATTCAGCCGTCGCGTCGCGCCCTGAGCACGAGGCGGTTCGCCTCCACACCGTACCGAGACCCGTCGAGCCCGCCGAACACGTCGACAACCGCGAACCCGGCGGCCCGCAGCAGTTCCCGCAGCTCCGCCGCCGAATAGATCCAGTGACGGAACCGGAACGTCCGTACTTGGCCGCTGCGCAGCACGCGCCAGTCGTTCTCGACGCGCGTCCAGTCATCGACGATGGTCGCCCGCTGCAGGAACAGCGAGCCATCCGGCAGTTCCTGCGTCCGGCACGGCTGGTAGATCGCCGCGAGGATCTCCTTTCCCACGACGTCCATGACGAAGGCGCCGCCCGGCAGAAGGCTGGCGTGCACGTTCGCCAGGACGCGCAGGTTGTCCGCCGCGTCGTCGAAGTATCCAAAGGAGGTGAACAGGCTGACGGCGAGCTCGAAGGAGGCCGGCTCGACGAACTCCCGCATGTCCGCCCGGACCCAGCGGACGTCTGCGCCCTCGGCCGCAGCATACTCCCGCGCGCGCGCGAGCAGGAAGGGGCTGCGGTCGACGCCGGTGACGCGGCACCCCTGTTTCGCGAATCGCACGCTGTGCCGGCCCGGACCGCACGCGAGATCGAGCACCGTCGCCGGCGGCCGTCCGGCGAGCGACGTGATGGCGTCGACCTCGGCGCGCGCCGCCTCGCGCGCGGCGACCGAGAAGAGGAACGGGTACAGCGTTTCCCAGAACGTGTCGTCGGCGAACCACTGGGGATCGGGGTCGGCCATGGCGTTGCTAGGGTCGCGATTGCCGCGAGCGGCGTCCACCTGTTCGGCCGATTATGCGGCGGACCGGGCTGCGCCGATCACGTCGTTCGCACAGACCTCACGGCCGACGTGTCCCGTGACGGAGGCGGCGACCCCACCCCACCGCGAAACGGCTCACTTCTCGGCGAAGTACATGTACCGTGAGAGGCGACGCTCGCTCGCCAGGAGATGCACGGCGTCGAGGAAGCGCTGCACGCCCTCGAAGCCGTCCTCACCTTCCAGTACGACGAGACGATCGCGCCGCCGCGCCCGCGCGTCGCGCCACCTCCGCGACACCGTCGCGACGGCCTCGGTAACGTCCTGCACGCTCAGCAGCCTGAAACCCACCTGCGCGAGCAGGCGTTCGTTGTGCCCCACCGGAGTGAAGAGGAACAACCCGATCGAGCTCCGGGTGCGGACCTCCTCGTTCGACAGTTGTCCGGTGACGACGATGGGATCGGTGAACAGGACCCGCCCGCCCGGCCGGAGCAGGCGATGCCAGTCCTCCAGCACCTGCAGACGACGTGGAAGGTGGTTGATAGCGTCGTTGCAGAAGACCGCATCGAAGGACGCATCGGCAAACGGCAGACGGCCACCCGCGTCCATCACCTGGAACGTCGCGAGTGGCGTGACGGCGTCCTCCTCCGCCCGTCTCCTGGCTGCCTCGATGCCCTGCGCGTTGATGTCCACGCCGACGCACGCCGCCCCGGTGTACCGCGACAGCGCGCAGGACACTCCGCCGGAACCGCAGGCCACCTCCAACGCCTTGCCGCCTTCGCGTAGCTGCAGCAGATCGAAGCAGCGGCGCGCCTCGTCCGCCGTGATCCAGCTGGCTTGCCCGAGATCCTCGCCGTACGTCTCGCGGCGCACCTCGACGTGCGGATCCTCCGCGACGTTGCCGTACTGAGCGCTGTAGAAGTCCATCATCGAACGGAGCAGGACCGCACGCTCACTCGGCCGCGGCGGCCACGATGCGCGCGAACTCGGTGATGAACTCGCGCAGCGGACGGCCAGTCGCCCGCGGCACGCTGGAATTGACCTGCACGGCAATCGCCAGCTTCATCTCCGGGAAGTACATCACGTCTGTCTGGTAGCCGGGCATGACGCCGCTGTGGCCGTAAGTGGTGCCGAACGCCGTCGGCCGGATCATCACGCCGAGGCCGTACGTCGTCTCCGGACCGAGCCGCGCCGGCACGCCGGTCAGCAGATCGTCCATCACCGAGGCCGGGAGAACGCGGCCCTCGTAGAGCAGCTTCGCCCACTTCGCCAGATCGTCCGACGTCGAGGCGAGGCCCCCGCCGGTCCACTCGAACTGCGGGTTGATCACGAACCAGCCGCCCGCGACCATCTCGTCGGCGCCGCCGAACGCGTTTCCCACCCCGGCGTAGCCCGCCACGATCGGCAGCTGACGCGTGTCCGACGGGATGGTGCGGCTCAGGCTGAGCGGGTACAGGATGCGCTCGCGCAGCTGATCGTAGTAGCTGATCCCGCGCACCCGCTCGATGATCATTCCGAGGACGATGTAGTTGGTGTCCGAGTACTCCCAGCCCTCGCCGGGCGCGAACGGCGGCGAGGTGTCGAGGAGGTAGGCGAGCCGCTCCTCGCCCGTCCACATCCGGTCGGGGTACGCGGTGAGGTCCGCCAGGAACTTCGGGTTCAGCTCGTAGCGCACGAGACCGCTCGTGTGGTTCATCAGGTGGCGGATGGTGATCCGGCGCGCGTTGGGCAGGCGGTCGAACCAGGGCTCGCCGCCGAAGAACTTCGAAATCGTGTCGTCGAGGGCGAAGCGCCCGTCGTGGACGAGCAGCAGCGCCAGCGCGGACGCGAACGTCTTGCCGGCACTGCCCACGAGCATCCGGTCGTACGGCGTCATACGCCGGCGGGTCGTCCGATCCGACACGCCGACCGCGATCCCGAGTCGCCTTCCGCCGGCGAAGTCGAAGCTCGCCGTCCCGCCGGGAAAGCTGCCGGCCCGGTGCAGCTCCTCGAACCTCGCCTGCAGCTGGTCCAGCAGCGCCGCCGGCGCCGTGAGTTGCGGCGGTCGGACGGAGAGGGCGGTGGAGGAGGCCACGAGGAGGAGGAGGGCGAGACGCATCAAGAAACTGAGAAGTACGAACTATGACCTAATTGAGAACTGCGGACGACGCGACCAGTGAACCGAGGCGGCACGCGCCGCTCGGCGCCACGACGGCCGCTCCCGCAGCGTCACCGAGTAAGGCGGGGCGGCTCCGAGTACGGCCCTTCCTCGTCCGCCTTAGACGCCGGATCCCCCGCCCTCCCCCGTGTCGCCGCCGCGCCGAACGCCTCGCGCCGCCGGCGCATGATCCCGGCCGCGCCGGGCGCGGGCATCACCACCGCAGCTCGAACAGCTTCAGGTGCACGAGCGCACGTTCGAACGGGGTTGACATCATCCCTCCGCAGCGTGGCGCGCCCCTGCAGCCCGGCACGCCGCCGCGGTGAAGATCACCGGGTACAGCTCCTCGCTATACCAGAGGCGGGCGAAGTACAGGCCGATGGGCGACGCAGCGAACCGGCCGCCGTCGGTTTCCCGCGCAAGCCAGGCGAGCCCGCGCGCGACCGCATCGCCGGGAGCCGCGTGGTCGCGTCCGGCCATCGCCAGCGCCTCGATCGCGAGCGCGGTCTCCTCGATCGATCCGGCGACGCTCCGATCGCCGCCCCAGCTGCCGTCCGCGTTCTGCGCGTCGAGCAGCCAACGGCACGCCCGCGCGATCATCTCCCCGACGCCGCGATCCGCGTCGCGTGCCGCCGCCAGGCCGACGACGACGCGCGCCGTGCCACACAGCGGGTTCTCCTCGCCCGGCGCCGCCTGGTTGCCGAACCAGAGCGGGACGAACGCGCCATCCGGCCGCTGCGAGGATTGCAGGAACCGTATCGCGCGGCGCGTGGCGGCGTCGATCCGGCGGCGCGTCCGGGCGTCGCTGCCGGCGCGCCACGCCCGCCACGCGCGCAGCGCGTGCGCGGTCAGATCCGTGGAGCTGCGATCGAAGGGGAGTGTCCCCCACCCGCGGCAGAACGTGGGAATCCCGCCGTCCCGGTTCTGCAGGTCGAACAGCCACCGCAGGCCGCGAGACGCTGCCGTGCGGACGCGCGGATCGTCCGGGTCGAGGTGGTGGAGCGCGACGACGGCACCGGCGGTATCGTCGGCGTCAGGTACGCCGCCCGACAGGTCGGTCCACGCCCAGCCGCCCGGCGCGGCACCCGTGTACGGATGCCGGTGAGTCCACTGCTGGGCGAGCAGCCAGTCACGAATGCGAGCGCGATCCACGGCGTCGAGGCCATCCCGCCATCCGGCAAGCGCGTTCACCGACAGCGTCGTCGTCCACGTCGCCAGGTTCGTGTCGATTGGCCAGCTCCCGTCGTCGCGCATCGAACCGACGAGGAAGGCCAGTGCCCTGGCGACCACCGGATGACGCGGCTCGCCGGCAGCGATCAGGCTCATCGTGACGAACGCGGTCAGCGGCGTCGCTTCCAGGAAGCCGCCACCCTGCGGCTGCAGCCGTTCGAGCACCCGCAGCACGCGGGGCACAGCGGCGGAGCGTACCGCCGAGAGCAGTGGCACCGGCGGCCCGCGGCGATGTCGCGCGAGGCCCATCGAGATGAGCGCGGGCAGCGCGTAGCTGACAACCGGGAGACGCAGGGCCGCGTAGAAGCCGCGCGGCAGTGCTGCCAGTTCGAACGGAAGAGGCGGGACGAGTGACCAGCCGGACGGGCCGAGCCGCCCGGCGACAGCGCACATCGTGAGGATCGGAACGGAGAACGTTCGGTCCTTCCCATATCGCAGCGCAAGGGCTTCGGCGAGCGTTTCGGGAGCACTGCTGCCCGCGCGGCGCGCGATCCATGCCTCGGCAGCATCGGCGGCAGCGGCACCGGCGGGTTCGCGGCCATACGCGAGCGCGGACCAGGCCAGCGCAGTGGTGCTGAGGTTGCTGAGGCTGTCGGGCGTGTCACCCCAGCCGCCGTCGGCGCTCCGTGTCGCGACGACCCAGCTAATCCCGGCCTCGATCAGCCGCTGGGCGCCTGCCGGCGCGACGCCCGCATCGCGTGCGCTCGCCAGCGCGACGACGGCGGTTGCCGTCGCGAGCGCGCTGCTCGAGAGCCGCCCTTCCCAGTGGCCGGCGGCGTTGCGGCGCTGGAGCAGTGCGAGACGCACGTTGACGTTCAGGTGATCGGGCGATGCGGCGATCGGGTGATCGGGCGATCGAATCACTGATTTCCTGTCGCCCGATCGCCCGATCGCCCGATTGGGAGAACTCACTGCAGGCTCAGATGCCCCAGCGCGAGCAGCCCGTAGTAGGTGTACTCGCAGTCGAGGCTGTGATCCAGCCAGCTGCCGCAGAAGCCGCCCTCGTTGGTCCACAGCGTGTCGACGAAATCCAGGCAGGGCTCTTTGAGGTGCCCGATGTCGGCGTGCATCGCGACCAGGGCGTGCAGCGCGGTTGCAGTCGAGAGCAGATCCGGCACCGGTGCGCCGGGCGAGGCGAAGAAGCCGCCGTCGTGGTGCGCGCGCGCGAGCAGCCATTCGGCAACGGAGGGCTCAGGCTCGCGCTCGAGGTGGCGTATCACCATGACCGCCGCCGCCGTGGAGGGCGTCGCGCCGGTCACCGCGCCCGCGTGGTTGGCGAAGCCGCCGTCGGCGGCGCGCAGGCGAAGCACCGAGGCGAGCAGCCGCTCCGGATCCTCGAGCTCGGCGCGCAGCTCCTCGAGCGCGCCCAGGGCGAGGAACGCGCCGTACGGCGTGCCGATCTCCGCGCCGGCCGCCACCGAATATCCGCCGTCGCGCGCGCGGTACGCTTCCACGTGGCCGCGGAGACCCGCGGCGACCTCAGGCGGCACGCCGGCCCGCCGCGCGGTCGCCCACGCGCGCGCGAGGCACGTCAGGTGGACGAAGTCCAGTCCAGCCCCGTCGCCGAACCGCTCGAGAAACGGCGTCGTGCGCGGCGGGATCTCGTGGGCAAGCGCGGCCAGGCCCTCGAGCCCGAACACCGTGTAGTAAAGATCGCTGTGGCCCGCCCGGTCCTGGAAGCCGCCGTCGGCGTTCAGCCGCTGCAGGTAGAAGTCGCGCACCAGGTCGCGGGAGTCACCGAGCAGCGTCGGCGCGAGCCTCGCGACCTGCAGCATTTCGCGCCTCAAACTCACTGCACCAGCCCTTCACTTCCAGGTCGTTGAAGATCTTGCCGACGACGCGCCGGAGCAGACCCTTGAGGCTGGGATTCTCGATCTCGCCGAGCGCGCGGATGGCCTCTTCCTTGTACCCCTGCATCAGGGCTTCGCAGCGGTCCTGGACGTTGAGCTCGGCGAGCGCGGCGAGCACGGCCGAGCGCGCCGCATCGGTGGATGCCTGTCCGCGCCATGCCGGGTCGACGATCGCGTGGAGGTCGTCGCGCGCACGGGCGCGCTCGAGGCCGACAGCGAGCGGCAGCGACGGCCGGCCGCCGCAGACGTCGCCCGACTCGCCCGCCAGGTCCTGGATGTCGTCGCGGATCTGGTAGGCCATCCCGAGCGACGCACTGTACGTCCGCAGCGTGCCGGCCACCGCCTCGTAGCCACCGGCATACAGGCAGCCGACGGCGAGCGCGACCTCGAAGGCCGGCGCCGTCTTCTGGCGGAAGATCTCGAGCACCTGCAGCGAGGACAGCGGCCGCGGCGCCCGTGCCCACGACAGCTCCGTGCCCTGGCCGATCGCCAGCGTCCGGTGTCCCTCGGCCGCCGCTCGCAGCATCGCGACCACGACCTCGGGCGGCGCCCCGGATTCGGCGAGCAGCCGGTAGCCTTCGCCGATCAGCAGGTCGCCCGCGTTGAGCGCCACCGGCACGCCGTGCTCCGCGTGCAGCGTGTCCCCGCCGTAGCGCGTGGCGTCATCGTCCTCGATGTCGTCGTGCACGAGCGATGCCTTGTGGAAGCACTCGACCGCGATGGCGGCACGGCGGAGTCCTTCGGGGATCGGGCCGTCGGCGTCGCCCGCCAGCGCCTTCCACGCGCAGACGCTGAGGAACGGCCGCCACCGCTTGCCGGCGCGCGACAGCCAGTCGCGGGCGATCGCCTCGGTCGGCGACGCCGCCGGGCCGAGGAACGCGTCGAGCGCGTCGGGCAGGAACCAGCCGTCGACCTCGCGGCGGATGGTCTCGAGGTCCATGCGGTAGGTGCGATCGTCGCTGGTCAGGTGAATGACGTCCCACACCCAGTCGAGATCGACCGTGGTGTCGATGCAGTCGTCCTGGAGCAGGGGGATGGCGATGCCCGGGATCGCCGAGGCTTCCATGTAGGGGAACGCGCGCTCGAGCACCGACAGGCAGCTCACCCCCACGATCGCCTCGATCTTGCCGGTCTCGATGATCGACATCACGATCGCCGACCCTTCGGCGACGAGCACCGCGTAGCCGAGGCGCTCGGCCTCCTCCTGGAGGTCCTGGATCGAACAGAGACCGCAGCGCCTGCACAGCAACCCGAACTCGTCGAACGGCGCAGGGCACTTGTCCTCGACGCGCAGGCACTTCGGCATCAGCAGCAGACGCCGCTCGTAGGGGATGCCGGCCAGCGCGTCCCGCCACATCTCGTTGTTGATTAGGACGGCGGTGTACTCGCGGTAGAACGTCGGGATACCCCCGCGCTCGAGCAGGGCATCGGCGTGGACGCGCAGCTCGTCGATCGGCATCGGCGGCACCGGCCGTACCTCGACGACGTAGTCGCGGGTGAGCGCCTTGATCCGCTCGCGCTCGACCAGCGTCTGCGGGATGTTCGCCTGCGGCGCCCGCTGCCGCTGCACCGGCAGCACGCGCGGGAAGGAGACCTTTATCTGATCAGGCATGCTGGTTGCGCCGTTCTGCCGTCTTTGTGCAATGCGCGTGGGCGCCACATACTCAGTGCGCCACGTCGAACCATCCGCTGCGAACGTCCCGATGCGAACGTGCCGTCGCGAACCTACGTATACGCCCCGAATCCGAAGAACCAGTGACGCTTGGCAAACCTATACGCCCAGTGCTCCTCGGGTATTTCACGCCCCGGCTGGTGCTGGCTCGTCCGCGGCCGCATCCGGGTGAGCTCCACCAGCCCGGCGCCCTCCGACCGGTGCGTCGTGTCGCGGGCGTTGTGCCGGAGCACGAGCTCACGCACGAGATCGGGACGCTCCAGGACGATGCACCCGCGCGTCGTTTTCGCGGCCGTCTCGCGGAAATCGCGGATGAACGCCGACTGCTGGAGCACGACCGGCAGCGGGCGCGGGTCGTCGATCGTCTCCCGTGCGAACTGGATGATCGGGCACGGCTCGATGTCGCCCCACGGGTTGATGTGGTGGCTGATCCCCGTGGCCATCGGGCAGAGCGCCTCGCCCTGGTCGTCCCAGTACGCGTCCACCAGCGCGAGCGGCAGCTTCGACCGCATCTCGACGACGAAGCGGCGCACGCGGAGCACCTGCTCGGGGGACAGCGCGAGATCGGCGCAGGCGTTCTCGCCGACCGGCCGGTACGTGTGGTACCAGACGTAATGGACGCCGCGGCGGACCAGGTGCCGCAGCCAGGACTCGGTCACCAGATCGTCGATGTTCGTCCGGCAGACGCTCGTCGCGACGCCGACGATCAACCGGTTGCGGACGGCCGTGTCGAGGCCGGCGAGCGTCCGGTCCAGCACGTGGCTCCGCCCGCGGCGCGTGTCGCTGACGTCTTTCGTCCCCTCGATGCTCACGAGCGGCGTCGCGTTGGCGAGCCGACGCAGCTCGCGCGCCACTTCGTCGGTGATCAGCTGGCCGTTCGTGAAGATCTGGAAATAGCAGTCGGGATGGCGCCCGAGGACCTTCAGCAACTCGGGGTGCATGAACGGCTCGCCGCCGAGAATGCCGAAGAAGCTGTTGCCCTGGGACTTGGCGTCGCGGATCAGACGGTCCATGCGCGCCGCGTCGATGTAGTGGCGCGGCCCGTCCACCTTCACCCAGCAGCCCTGGCAGCGCAGGTTGCAGCTGTTGATCACCGAGATGTAGAGGAACGGGGGGAAGTACTCGCCGCGCGCCAGCCGTTTCTTGAACTTCCGGACCGAACGCACGCCCTTGTAGCCGAAGTTGTAGGCGAACTTCCAGAGGACGCGCGCGTCCGCCTCGGTCACCATGCGCCGGGCGAAGGGGAGGATCATCATTCGCGTGGTCCCAGGCCGGACGCCGTCGCGCCGTCGCCGTCGAGCGCGGCCACCGCACGCGCGGTCCGCGCCTGGATCTGGTCGAGCGACGGCAGCGCCGCGAGGACCTCCGGCGGGATGCCGAGGTCCTGCTGCAGCTTGGTGAGGCACTTCTTCCGCTCGTCGAGCGCGCGCTTCTCGTCGCGCTCGCGCGAGAACCGCGCCTGAGCGTCGACGCTGCGCTGCCTGAGCGCGGCGTAGATGTCGCCGCCGAGCAGGGCGGAAATGTCCACCTTCATCTTCTCGCGGTGGAGATCCGCTTCACGCACCTCGTCGCCGTTGATCGGCCCGCCCTTGTACTTCGGGAACAGAATGGCGACCTCGGGGCAGACGCGTGAGCAGGCCGGGCAGTCGGTCTTGCAGTTGGTCGGGTTCCGGACCTCGATCCTCTTCTCCCGGTTGACGCCGTAGACGTCGAACAGGCAGAAGGTCAGGCACTGCATGCAGTTGGTGCAGCGGTCGTAGTCGATGACCGGAAACCAGGGCTTCCACTTCGGCCTGGGGGCGGTGCCCGCGGTGGCGTGAAGGGATTCGACCGCCGCTCCGATCTCCTCCGCCGCCAGCCCCTCGATGTCCGAGAACAGCACCGGTCGTCCGTCGGCCACGGCCGATGCCGGCGTAGCCGTTTCGAATCGGCCGAGCACCGCGACCGGCCCTTCGAGATCGCCGATCTCGGCGTGACCGCCGCCGGGGGTGCGTCCGGGCGCAGCGTGCCTCGTGCCGTTACCGGCGGGGCCGACGCGCGTCACGCTGTAGCCCTGCTCGAGCAGCTGCTTCAATGCCGCCACGCGATGTTCCTCCGCGAGCGGCCGGCTGCCGGCGCCTTCGTACAACACCACGCGAAGGGTGAGCGGGCCTTTCATACGGCGGCATCGGCTTGCGCCGCGGGAACGGTCACGCAGTCACTCGGCGCGGCGTCCGCCGCCGCCGCGCCCGCGTGTCCGGGTGATGTCAGCGCTGCGGCGATCTCCCCGGCCGTGTGTTCACGCATGTTGAGGATGCGCGCGTGCTCCGGAAGCGGCGCCGCGGCAGCGGCAAACAGCCACCTCACCGCGCGCGGATAGCACGCGACGATCGTGGCGCCCTCGCGCGCGATCCGCGACAGTGCCGGATCGCGCCGGGCGGACATCTCGCACAGATCCGGGACCGCTTCGAACGAGCAGGGCGACGCCGCGAGCCCTTCGAGCACGCGCGACTTGACGTCTGCTGGGACGACCTGCGCGAACGCGCAGTGACAGTAGAGGACGCGTGGGGTCGCCATGGCCATTGATATTAGACGCGAATGCCGGCTCAAACGCCCCCGCGCGGCGAAATTGCCAGCCGGTGTGTCGGAACCGGGCGGCCCGGGCGGAAGCGCTCCAGGTGGTCGGCCTCGATGCGCGCGCCGAACCGGCCGGCGGCGAGCGTCATCGCCGTTCGGACGACCGTCTCGAGCCGCTCCGGATCCGCTTCGGCGCGCAGGTTGATTGTCAGTTCGCCGGTGTCGACTCCCGAGTCGAGCGCGAACGCCAGCTCAGGCGTCGCGGTGGTTCGGACGACGTTGACCACGCCGATCCCGTGACCGCCATCCGGGGTGAGCGTCATCTTCAGATGCGCGATTTCCACCCCTTCCGCCTCGAGCGACTCCCGGATTGCCCTTGCCAGCTCGAGCAGCAGTGCGTCACCGTCCACGTCGGTGCCGCGCAGCGTGGCCGTGCAGTTGAGCCAGCCGAGCAGCGCCTCGCCCTCGGCATACAAATCGTAGTCGATCTCCAGCGGCCGGCCGCTGCCATCCTCGAAAATGCGCGCGAGCCAGTCGTCCAGGCCGGTGCCCTTGCGCGCCGACATCTCGATCACCTCGGCCGACGGGAACGAAGGTTCGAGCGCCCGCCGCAGCGCGGCCACGCGCTCGCGCGCGACCGCGTCGACCTTGTTGATGACCAGCAGCTCCGCTTCCTCCAGCTGCTTCCGGTACACGTAGTGCACCTTCGGCGAGAACGACTGGCCCGGCTCTACGCCCAGGACGCGCAGCGCCCGCGCCGGATCGACCAGTACGCTCAGCGGCGCGACCCGGAAGCGTGCGCCGTACATCTGGCGGAGCGGCTCGTTCACCGTCGCCTGCAGATCCGTGCAGCTGCCGACCGGCTCGGCGAGGAACACGTCGGGCCGGGCGTCGCGCTCCAGCCCGGCGGCAGCGGTGACGAGCGACGTAAAGCGGCAGCAGAAGCAGCCGCCCGCGATCTCCGCGACCGGCAGATCGCGCGCCCGGACGAGCGCCGTGTCCACCAGGCCGCCGCTCTGGTCGTTGGTAATCAGGCCGACCCGCAGCCCGCGCGCGGTCAGTCGCTCTGCGGCGCGCAGCAGCGCCGTGGTCTTGCCCGCGCCGAGGAAGCCGCCCACCATCACGTAGCGTGCCGTGCCGTCCTGCATCGTCATCCCAGTGGTTGGTTACGCATGCGATCGATGGTCTCGTCGAGCACCGCGGCGTAGCCGTGCACGTCCAGCGCGCCCGGGTCTGGCGTTCCGCGGACCGCATACAGCCAGCCGCGGCCGTAGCGGTCGTCGTCGATGAGCGCGATCCGATCGACCAGCTCGGGGTTCGAACCGGCGAACGTCCCGGACGCCACGCAGTAGAGATCGCTGCGCGCCTTGAACCCCTCGAACCAGCCGATGCCGTCGCCGACAGCGACGGTCGCGCCCTCCGCCACATCCCACCCGACTTCGACGACGTCGCCGAGCATGCGGGAGGCGAACTTCGTCACGCCGATGCGCCAGAGCCCCGGCTCCTGCTCCTGGATCCAGAAATGCGACGCCGTGTAGAGCCGATCGCCCACGAGCCGGGTACGAAACAGAGACCGACGGTAGTGCAGCTCCTCAGGCAAAGGCCGCATTATAGCGACGCGCGGGAGTTTGCGGAGGTGCGGCGCGGGGGCGTGCAGGACCGTGTTGCGGCCGTCACCCCGTTCGTCACTGGCCGCTTCCCTGCCCGATCCCGAGCTGTCCCGAACCGGCGAAGGCTCGGCGCCCCTGACCGCGCTGGCGACCTCCGCGCGCAGACGACGGTAGATCTCCCGTGCCGCCGCCTCGTCCAGGTACGGCATCTCGATCCGGTGCAGCGGCGAACCGCCCGCGGTGTCCACGCTGATCCGCGCCATCCCCCAGCGCCGATCGAAGGGTGAGCGCGCGCACGACACCGACTGGATCCGCGAGAACCGGGCGATGCTGCGGCGATGCCCGAATGCGCCCGAGCGCAGGACGAGGGAGGAGGGCGTGAGCGCGACGGCGAGGCGGGCGGTCAGCTTCCTGGCGTGCCACACGGCAAGGCCCGCCACGAGCAGCGCCGGCACGAGCACCAGCGGCCCGATGGTCGCGCCAACGACGAGCGTCCCCACCGACGTCCACAGCAGCTGCAGCCTCGACACGCGGACGAATGCCCGCCGGTGGACCGGCGTCCACCCGGCCGGATCGATCTCGGCGTCGGGCTGCACCTCGCGCACCAGCGGCAGCACCGCGTCCGCCCGGACGATCGGCGCCACCCACTGCGACCCGAGCCGCCCGGATTCCCGCTTGAACTCGCCGGCCGTGTCGACGCGGACCGACGCGCGCCGTACCCACCGGTGCAGCACGCCCTCGTGCACGCTCAGCACCTGGATGCGCGCGCGTGGAATGGTCGCCGAGACGCGGGTCAGCAGCCCGTAGCGGCTCTGGAGGTCCTCGCCGGTGCGCGCGAGCGTGAAGTCGTACAGCCGCACGACCGCCCACGCGGCGGAGAGCAGGCGCAGGCCGGCGACTGCCGGCACGAAGACCAGCGTCCACAGGAACAGCGCTCTCGTCGAACGCTCGAACGCGTCGTCCCAGATCACCTGCCACTGCTGCGGACCGGCCGGGACGAACCGCTCGACAAACGGCTCCCAGTCGATGTTGTACTCGAAGAGAATTCCCACCATCGCGGCGAGCAGGACCAGGCCGCGGCCGGTGAGGAGCCCGTGCAGCGCGACCTCGGAAAGCGGCAGCCGGAGGAGCACCGTCGAGGGCGGTGCCGCAGCGTCCTCGACGCGCTTCGTCGAGAGAATCGCGCGGCGCAGCTCCTCGACCGCGTCCCGGGAGACGACGCGCAGGTGCGCCTCGACCTCCGCTCCGCCGCCCGTCTGCAGACGCACCTCGGCAACGCCCAGCACGCGGTGCACGGCGCTCTCGACGAGCTCGACGTTCTGGACGCGCTCGAACGGGATGTGCCGCTCGGTGCGGGAGAACAGGCCGCTGCGGATCACCAGCTCACCCTCCGAGGTCAGGCGGTAGGTGAGGGTGAGGTAGCGAATCAGCTCGGCGCCGAGCAGGAACGCGAACGGCAGGAGCATCCAGCGCTGCCAGTCCTCGCCCCGGGCAAAGACCAGGAAGAGCAGTGCAGGAACGAGGAACCGGCGTACCAGCACGGCGATTCCGAACAGGAGCGAGAGCGGGTGCAGCCGCCGCGGCCTGTCCTCGACGATCTGGTCAGACGGCATCCAGCCCCTTCTCCCTCACCAGCCGCTCGCGCAGTCCGAGCGCGGCCTTGTGTGACAACCCCTCCATCTTGATGTCGCTGTGCACGTGGCCGGCGGTGTAGATGATGAGCGTCGCCAGCCCGAACCGCCGTTCGAGCGGCCCGCGGACGACGTCGATGTGCTGCACGCGGGCGTGCGGGACGGTGATGAGCCGCTGCCAGAAGCGCCCCCGGCCGATCTCGATCCCGTTTGCGTCCACGCGGTACCAGGTGTGCCGGTAGCGCCACGTCGGCGCGAGCTGCGCGAGCAACGCGAGGGCGGCAATCCCCAGCAGCGCGCCGAGCGTCGCGGTCCACGGCCCGGGGCCGCCAGCCACGACGAGGGCGACGAGCAGCCCGGGAAGCGTGCATCCGGCGAGAATCAGGACGACGATCCAACCCGCGATGCGCCCGACCGTGACCGAGCGCAGGTCGAGTCGCTGCGGCGCCTCGCCGGGGGAGCTGTCGAGTTCTGGACCTGCCAGCATGGGATGAGTACGAACACCAGACTACCAGTTCCACCGCCGCAGACTAGGGTCCGTAGAACCTGATTTCCTCCCACAACCATCCCGGCGCGTTGTCCAGGCGCACGTAGCGGGCGCGCACGTCCGGCAGCGTGATGCGCACCGGCGCCCGGCGCGGGTCGTGAAGCATCGCGGCGAGCGCCGGCGCGCCCGTCCATCCTTCCCAGGCCGGCGTCCAGGTCGTGCCGTCCCCGGATACCTGGAATCCGACCCTGGCGTCGAAGTCGACGTAGCGGTCGAGCAGGTCGAATGCGATCGTCCGCACGGTGCGCTCGCCGCGAAGGTCGATGCGCTGCCGCTCCGGCTGCAGCGTGTGGGGCAGCTCCGCTCCGGGGCCGGCAGTTCGGTCCGCCGGCATTCTCGGCAGGACGTACATCCGCCCCGCCCCCGTCGACGCGCGCGCCTCGATGGCCGGCAGCTCGCGGACCAGCCGATCGAGCTCGCCGTCGCGATCGCGTCGATTGTCGACCATGATGATGAGCGGCCGTTCGCGGGCGAGCAGCGTGAGCACCGAGGGGTCGCCGCGCGCCAGCGCCAGCGCGAGCACGAACAGGTGCGGCGGCCGATGCCCGCTGTAGCCGCTGACGACCGGGCGGCCGTGGAACATCGAGCGATACATCGATCTGACGCCTACGTCCGGATCGTCCGGGGGCAGCTCGACCACCGCCGCGCCGGCGACGTCGGGAAGGCGGACGCGCGACGGCGGAGCAAAGAGCGGCATCGCGCACATCCAGCCGTCGGCGGCGAAGGCGGCGATGACGATCGACGCGAATACGGTCCGCGTGCGCCCGGCCGCCTGTGCCAGCTGCGCGACCACGAGACCGGCGGCCACCGAGATGCAGAGCGTCGCCAGCATCGCGAAGCGGGCGGGGACGCGCAGCCCGTCGAATCCCGGCAGCTTCACCAGCATCGCGTAGGGATGCCACAGCGCTGCGACGCCGGCATCTTCCGGCACGGGACCGAGCGCCAGCATCCACATCGCCAGCGCCGCGACCGCGTAGAAGAGGAGCGGCGATCGCGTCGCGACCGCGCGGCGCGCTGCCGCCCATCCACGGAAACCCGCGGCCATCGCGGCGAGGGCGACCAGGCCCGGCGCCACCAGGCCGGGGTACAGCTGATCCTCGGTCGTGCGCGGCTCTGCGTACGGCCAGAGCCACAGCAGCGCGCTGCCGTGCAGGAACGACGAGGCCGTCGCGCTGAACCGGCGCATCTCGCTGAGCGGCCGCCACAGTCCGAGGTGACCGTGGACCTCGTGGTACTTCAGGAGGACCGGGACGAGGGGGACGGAGGCCAGCGCCCAGGTGGCCGCGGCGAGGATGCCCCGGCGCGGCGCGCTCCGCCAGCGCACGAACCACGCCAGCCAGAGCCCGATCAGCACCGGCATGAAGAGCAGGTAGTAGCCGTTGGTGAGCGCCTGCAGCAGCCAGGCGGCCGCAAAGACACCCAGCCATGCGCGCCGCCCGCCGCCGACGTATTCGTGCAGCGCGAGCAGGATGAGCGGCATCCACTGCGACGCCACGACCTGCAGGTGCCCGAGCTGGCTGATGCGGTATGGCGAGAACGCGTACGCGAGTCCGGCGCAGGCCGCTCCCACGCGCGAACCCGTCAGCCGCAGCACCAGCAGGTAGGCAAAGAACCCCGAGAGCGCGAACGTCAGGATCAGGACAACGTTGTAGGTGCCGAGCGGGCCAAGGCCGGCGAGCAGCAGCGGTGTCGAGAGCGGCGCCAGCCCGGCGAGGTGCTCCGACAGCGCCAGCGCGTCGCGCATCGGGTAGAAGAGCGGCGCGTTCCACCACGCGGCCGTGAACGGCACCGCCTGCGCGTTCCACCAGAGGATCCACGTGTTGAGGATCGGGTCGCCCGGATCGTGCGCCACCCGCGACGTCAGTCTCGTCGCCAGCGGCCACGTCCACACGACTGAGAGGATCAGGAACGTGGCAAATGGTAAGTGGTAAATGGTGAGTGCTGAATCGCGTCCGGTCCTCACGTAACTGGATTCGACTCCCAGCCGTTTACCACTGACCACTGACCACGCACCACTGCACAGCTACTGTGCCGTTCCCCGTCCGCGTCCGGACGGCTGCGGCGGCGGCAGGGGCTTGCGCGGCAGCTTCTCCTCGCGGTTCGCCGCGTGGTACACGAACGCGGCGACGATGACCGCGTTCTTGCGCAAGTCCTCCTCCTGGATGCGTTCGTACACGTCCATGTTGGAGTGATGCGTGCGCGTATCGTATTCCACCTCGTCCTGGATGAACTGGAAGCCGGGGAGTCCGACCCGATCGAACGACTGGTGATCAGTGCCGCCGGTATCGCGGATGGTGAGCGTCCGCATCCCGAGGTTGTGGAACGGCTTCATCCACGCCTCGAAGAGGGGCGCGGCCGCCTCGTTGCCCTGCAGGTAGATACCGCGGATCGCCCCGGTGCCGTTGTCGACGTTGAAATAGCCGGACAGTTTCGCGTGCGCCGGCTTCAGCTTCATGTCGGTCCGATCGGCGAACTGCGCGGTGACGTACTCGCGCGACCCCATCAACCCCTGCTCCTCGCCGCCCCACAGCCCGATCCGCACGGTGCGCCGCAGCTTCAGTCCACTCGCCTTGAGGATGCGCATCGCCTCCATCATCACGGCGGAGCCCGCCGCGTTGTCGGTCGCGCCGGTCCCTCCGTGCCACGAATCGAGGTGGGCGCCGAGCATCACGAGCTCGTCCGCCTTGTCGCTCCCGGGGATCTCGCCGAGGACGTTGAACGACTCGACGCCCTCGTGGAAGGTGTTGCGTACGTCCATCTCGATCGTGACCGGCATCTTGCGCTCGAGCGTGCGCACCAGCCGCCCGTAGTGCTCGACGGCGATCGTGAAGGTCGGCACGCCGGCGGGCGCGTCGGGCTCACGCGACCCGCCGCCGCCGACGAAGACCGTGCCGCCGTCGCCGCGTGAGGACGGCGCGAGCACCCCGAGGACGCCTTCGTCCTTGAAGAACTGGGTGCGCTTCTGCGCGAACGCCTGCGCCTGGCCGCGTCCGCCGCCCGGGCCGCCGAAGCGTCCGGGCGCTCCGGCGCGTCCGCCGCGCGGCGTCGCGTCGGTCTCGTTCTCGAGCGCGCGCAGCTGCTCGTCGGTGTAGCGCAGCGCGGGCGCCGTCCACAGCGCCGCCACGTCGCGCAGCGCCGCGGCGAGCACGAACTTGCCCTTCAGCCGCCCCTTGAACTTCGCGAAATCCTCCTCCGCCTGGATGACCGCGTGGACCGCTTCGCCGGACACGAGTCCGTCCGTTCCCGGCGTCCAGGCCGCCGACATGCCGATGATCGGGAAGCTCCCGCCCGGCGTCGTCGCCATCGCGTAGAACTTGTCGTTCGACCAGCCGCGCCCGAACCGGAACGGTGCGAGCTGCACGTTGGCGAGGCCCCACTTCGTCATCTCCGCGGCCGCCCACTCGCCCGCCCTGCGGTAGCCCGGGGCGTTTGTCAGCCTCGGACCGTAGACGTCGGTCAGCCAGCTGAGGACGTCCATCACCTGCGAACGCTGGAAGCCCTCTTCTTTGATCCGATAGAGGGCGTCCAAATCGACGGGCTCGGGCGCGCGCTGCGCCGAAACAGGCACGAGCGACAGGCCGAGGGCAACGGTGGCAGCGGCGGCAAGCGGGCGGCGGAACGTGAAGGACATGCGGATACTCCTGCGAAACAAGGCACTTGCGCGCGGTAGCATAGCGCAAACGAAGGCGCGGCGCCGCGCGCCTCCGCGTCCACTTACAGGCCTGTCAGCCACCCCCCGAAACTGTGATCGGCGGCTGCCGCGGCGCCTCTGCGCCCCTGCCCCTACTGCCTGATCCCGCGCCGGTTCAAGTAGTGAACTCGGGGCGCGATCGCTGGTCCGGACGTTGCAGCCGGCTGCTGTCGCGCGTGTCTTCTCTCGCCACGCTGACGGGATACCAATGACACTTGTAGCCGCTACCCCCGAACGTCCAGAGGCGCCGTTGTTCTCCGACGGCGTCGGCGACCGTGTCGTGGTCAGCGACGGCGCATCCGGCGAGCTCCTGCAGATTCTCAAGCTGCGCGGCGCGATCACCGCGGTCCCGTCGTTCGAGTTCGCGCTGCGCGAGCGGACCGCGCGCCTCGCCAATTTCCGCCACGCCTACTACTCGCGCGTCCGGCGCATCGATCGCGCGATGACCCCTGCGCCCTCGCTGGCGGTCGTGTCGGACAACGTGGAGGGCATCCGCCTTTCCGAGATCCTGCGCGTCGCGAAGGAGAAGCGCCTGCAGCTGGACATCAGCGCGGCGCTGTGCCTGCTGCGTCAGCTCGTGCCCGCCGTGGCGCTGCTGCACGAGAACGCGCGCGACGTGGCGCACGGGCTGATTGCGCCGGAGCGGCTCGTGGTCACGCCGCACGCGCGGATGATCATCGTCGAGTACGTCCTCGGCGCCGCCGTCGAGCAGCTGCACTGGAGCCGTGAGCGGCTGTGGCGGGAGTTCCGCGTCGCCGTGCCGCCGACCGCCGGCGTGCCGCGCCTCGACCACCGCGCCGACGTGGCCGGCATCGGCGTGGTTGCCCTCGCGCTCGTCCTCGGGCGCCCGATCGGCGCCGACGAGTTCCCGCAGCAGATCCCGCTGCTGCTCGAAAGCGCGCGCGAGTGCTCGACCCTCGGGCACGCGCGCCCGCTGTCGCCGGGGCTGCGGCAGTGGCTCGCTCGCGCCCTGCAGCTCGACATGCGCCGCGCGTTCACGTCCGCACCGGAGGCGATGGCGGCGCTCGACGACGTGCTGGCCGACGACTCGCTGTACGTGGCCGCGCCGGTCGCGCTCGAGACGTTCCTGTCGAAGTACATCGAGGCGCTCATCGACGAGGTGCCGCCCGCCCGGCCGCCGGCGCCGCCGCCGGTCCCGGCGACCGTCGCGCCCGACGCGAGGCTCGCCCCGCCGATCGCCGCGTCGCGGCCGGTCACGGACCTGGTCGACGTGTCGGACCTGGCGGTCGAGCCCCCAGCCGCGCGTGCCGCCCGCCGCAGCGCGCCGCCAGCAGACCACGTCAGATCGATGTTCAACGTCGACGATGCGTTTGCCACGCCGGCGGCCGAGGCAGTCGGCGAGCCGCCCGCGGGCGGCCGGCGCTGGCTCCCGTTTGTCGCTGCCGCGGCGCTCCTCGCGGTCCTCGGCGGCGCGTACGCCGCCTACACGTTCCTCGACATCGGCACGGCCTCGCCGGCGACCGGGACCCTCGTCGTACAGTCGAACCCCGCGGGCGTGCAGGTGTTCGTCGACGGCATCGAGCGCGGCGTGACGCCGGCGCGTGTTTCGCTGCCGCCCGGCGCCCACATCCTGGAGCTGCGCGGCAAGGGCGTGCCGCGGGTGATTCCGTTGACCCTCACTGCCGGCGCCGAGCTCTCCCAGTATCTCGAGTTCACGGAAACGCCGGCGACCGGTCAGCTCTCGGTGCAGTCGCAGCCGGCCGGCGCCAGGGTCATCGTCGACGGCAGCGAGCGCGGCGTGACGCCGCTCGTCGTGCAGGAGCTCGCGCCCGGGGAGCACACCGTCGTGCTGCAGACCGAGAGCGCGTCGGTGACGCACACCGTCGTGGTGCAGGCCGGGGTGCTCGCCTCGCTCGTCGCGCCGATCGCGCCGGCCGAGCCGCCGGGCCCCGTGTCCGGCTGGGTAGCGGTGAAGGCGCCGTTCACCGTCGAAATCTACGAACGCGGCCGGCTGGTCGGGTCGAGCGACTCCGATCGCGTCATGCTCGCGGCGGGCAAACACGCGCTCGAGCTGGTGAACGACGCGCTCGGCCTGCGCACGACGCGGATCGTCCAGGTGACGCCCGGCAAGGTGATGCCGCTCTCGCTGGAGCTGCCGCGGGGCGTCGTGCACCTCAACGCGATACCGTGGGCGGAGGTCTGGATCGACGGTCAGCGTGCCGGCGACACGCCGCTCGGCAATATCGAGCTGCCCATCGGGCCGCACGAAATCGTGTTCAGGCACCCGCAGTTCGGCGAAAAACGTCACGCGATCTCGGTCACCGCCGGCACGCCGGTCCGCCTGAGCGTGAACATGAAGTAGCAGGAAGACAGGTGACCCATGGTCAAGCGCACGTGCGCACAGTTGCTCCTGACAGGCTGCCTCGCCGCGACGGCGTTCGCGCAGGCGGCCCCGACGCAGACACCGTTCGACACCGCACGCGAGCTGTACGCGTCGGCGCGCTACGACGAGGCGCTCGCCGTGCTCAACGGCCTGCAGTCGGCCGACCGGCGGTCGGTCGAGCAATACCGGTCGCTCTGCTTGCTTGCGCTGGGACGTACGCCCGAGGCCGAAGCCGCCATTGCCGCGCTCGTCCAGGCCGACCCGTCGTACCAGCCGTCGCAGGAGGAGGCCTCGCCGCGCGTGCGCGCCACATTCACGGAAGTGCGGCAGCGAGTGCTGCCCGATATCGCCACCGCGCAGTACGCTGCCGCCAAGGCCGCGTACGATCGCAAGGAATGGAAGGTCGCGGAAGGCCGGTTCCGTGACCTGCTGGCGCTCCTCGATGATCCCGATATGCGCGGGCGGCTGACCGATCTGCGAACGTTGGCGTCGGGGTTCATGGATCTCGCCATCGCCGCCGCCGCGCCGCCACCCGAGCCGGTCAAGCCCGAGCCGTTGCCGCCGCCGGCGCCCGCGTCACCACCACCACCGAACAAGGTGTACTCGAATGAGGACTCGGGTGTCGTGGCTCCCGCCGTAATCCGACAGAACGTACCACCTGTGCCCGCGCATATAACGGCCCAGGTACGCGACCGCGGTCGCGTCGAGATCGTCATCGACGAGCAGGGCCGCGTCAGCTCCGTTCAGGTCCGTCAGCCGATGCATCCTTTTTATGATCGACTGATCGTGCTCGCGGCGCGCGAATGGCGCTACCGGGCGGCGACCTTGAACGGCGTGCCGGTCAAGTACCGGAAGAGCATCGGGATCGCGCTGTCACGATAACCGCCGCGCTGCTTCCCGCTGGCAGGGAAGTAGCAAGTGCGCCGCCCGATGTCCTCGGTCGACGCACGCTTCTCGTTAGCTGATCTGGCGGGCGCGGGCATCTGCCTGCCCCCTGCCGAGGCGGCTGCCATCGTTCGCGAAATCGCTCAGCGGGTCGTGTGCGGCGATCTGCCGGGCGTTCCCTCCGGGCACGTCCTTCGATTCACCGATACCGGGCAGATCGTGGTGGAGGGCCCGGTAACTGCCGACGGTCCCGACGTGTCGCGCGCGGCGCACCTCCTCGAGACGCTGCTGCCCGACGCCGACGCGCCCCCGCGCCTGCGCGCGTCGGGAGCGCTGCGCCTCGTCGTTGCTCGCGCCCTCGGCACGCTCGACCTCCCTCCCTACGAATCGCTCGCGGCGTTCACCCGGGCGCTGGAGCGGTTCGCCGTCAGCGACATCGCAGCGGCGATCCGAGAGCGCCACGCATCGTGGTCCGCTTCGCGAGAGGCGGGAACAGCGGCCGCCGCCGGAAGGAAACAGGACGCGGCTCGCGAGCCCACGTCAACGACGGCGGATGATGCGGCCGAGTCAGAGCTCACCGTGTCGGATATCCGCCGCGCGCGCCGCGAGACGCGGCTCACGCTGAGCGAAGTGTCGGAGCGAAGCCGGATCCCCGCGTGGCTGCTGCGCGAGCTCGAGTGGGGATACTTCCGCCACTGGCCCGCCGGGGTGTACGGTCGCACGCAGCTCGTTCGATACGCACGTGCGGCCGGGCTCGACGATCGTCTCGTCGTCCGCACCGTCTGGCCGGAACTCGAGGCCGAGGCGCGCCGCCGCGGGAGCACGGCGATCGTGCTGGGCGACCTGCAGCCGGCCAATCCGGAACAGGGCAGCGGGGCAGCGATGCAGGTCCCGCCCGAACGTGGCGCCATCGAGCCGGCGGCGCCGGCCGCCGTCCCCGCCGTGCACCGACACCGGCTTGCCGCTGCCTTGAGCATTGCTGCGCTGCTCGCCGTCGCGCTCATCCCGGCCACCTGGCAGCAGCTGCATGATCGCCCCGTACCGCCGAAGGGTCCCGCACTCGACACCCCCGCCGCCGTGTCTGCGCCGGCCGCACCGGTTGAGGCCGCACCGCGACCGACGGTGGTCGAACCGACGCCGGCAACGGAGACGGGCGCGGCCGTCGTCGATGACGACGCGGAGCAGGGCGTCGTGCCCGCGAGGCACCTCGACGAGATGACCCTGCGGATCACGCGCGTGGCCGACGACGGCGCGCGGAACAACCACGAGCGTGTGTCGCCAGACGGTCGCCGCATCGCGTTCGATTCGGACCGCGAGGGGCCGCGGAGCGTCTACGTCGCCGATATCGATGGCCGCAACGTGCGGCGGGTCAGCGGCGACGGGTTCGCCGCCCTGCCGAGCTGGTCGCTCGACAGTCGCACCCTGCTGTTCGCGCGCGCCGAGCCGGATCATCCCGACGTGTGGAACCTCTGGAGCGTCGACGTGGAGACCGGCGAGCGGCGGCGGCTGACGTCTTACGAAACCGGACGGCCGTGGGGGGCGTCGTGGTTCCCTGACGGGCGGCGCATCGCTTTCACGCGCGAGGCCGCGCTCGTCGTCCTCGACGTCGAGAGCGGCGAGGCGCACGAGTTCCGGTCCCCGCTTGGCGGCCGTCCGATGCGCAGCCCGGCAGTGTCGCCCGACGGCCGGCACGTCATCGTCCAGGTGCTTCGCGACGGCGCGTGGCTGGTGGGCGTTCCCGACGGCTCGATGCGGCGCGTCGTCGACGATCCCACGGCCGACGCGTTCAGCTGGGCCCCCGACGGGCGGCGCGTGGCGTATCACAGCAGCCGTTTCGGCGGGTGGAGCGTCTGGGTCCGGGTCGGTGCCTGATGATAAACTGCCGGGCCAGTGCAGGCCCGGCCGTTCCTTTCGATCGTGATCGGCGCGCTGCTCGCCGCCGCCTGCGGCAAAGCGCCTCCGCCGTCGCGCCGCGCGGGCGGCGCCGATGTGCTGCTGCGTGCCGAGACCGAGACCATCGCGGCGCGTGTTCCTGCCCGGGCCACGCTCGACAGCCTCCTCCGCCAGCACGAGCTTCAGGCGGAGTTGATCCACGCTGCGGTGTCGGCGGCGCGCCGGGTCTTCGATCCGCGCGACCTCAGGGCGGATCGCCCGTACCGCCTGGTTCGCTCGCTCGACGGCCTGCTGCGCGAGTTCGAGTACGAGATCGACGCCGACCGTTTCCTGCGGATCGTGAGCCGCGACCGCTCGGCCCCGACCGAGCTCGACGCGCAGGTGCTCCTGTTCGAGAAAGAGACCGCGGTCACGGCGATCCACGGCAACATCTCGGCGGACGGCGGATCGCTCATCGCGTCGATGGACGCGGCGGGCGAGCACGTGCAGCTCGCGATGGCGCTCGCCGAGATCTTCGGCGGACAGATCGACTTCGACAACGACCTGCAGCCCGGCGACACCTACGACGTCCTGTTCGAGAAGTCGACCCGCGACGGGCTGTTCGCCGGCTACGGCGAGATCCTCGGCGCCACGTTCCACGTCGACGGCGGCGAGTACGAGGCGGTTCGATGGGTGGATCCGGCGACGGGCCGCGCCGGGTACTACGACGAGCACGGGCGTTCGCTGAAGCGGATGCTCCTGCGCTCGCCGCTGAAATTCGAGCCGCGGGTCACGTCACGCTTCTCGCGGAGCCGGCTGCACCCGGTGCACAGGGTGCGGCGGCCGCATCTCGGCGTCGACTATGCCGCGCCGCACGGTGCGGCCGTGATCGCCGTCGCGGACGGCGCCGTCGTGTCCGCCGGGTGGAGCGGCGGCGGCGGCCGGATGGTCCGGCTCCGCCACGCCGGCGGCCTGGAGACCTACTACCTGCACTTGTCGTCGTACGGAAAAGGCATCCGCCGCGGCGCGCGCGTCAAGCAGGGCGATGTCATCGGACGCGTCGGATCGAGCGGGACGGCAACCGGCCCGCACCTGGACTACCGGATGCGGCGCAACGGCGTGTTCGTCAACCCGGTGACCATTCACCGCCAGCAGCCGCCGGGCGAGCCGATCAGGTCCCATCACATGGCAGCCTTCCAGGACGTGCGCGCCACCGTCAGCCGGCAGCTCCCGGCTGTCGTCCGTACCGGGCATCCGGAACGGACAGCCGACGCCGTCAAGGCCGTGCAGTAAGGCGCCCCTCGCATCGCCGCGGTTTTGCCGCGGACGTTCGCACTACAATTATCGGGATGGCCACCATTCATCCGTTCCGCGCCTTGCGACCGGCGCCGGCGGCGGCGGCCCAGGTCTCCTCGGTTCCCTACGACGTCGTCGCCAGCGAAGAAGCGAAACAGCTCGCGGCGGGCAATCCGCTCAGCTTCCTTCGCGTCACGCGCTCCGAGATCGAGCTGCCGGCCGGCACCGATCCATACTCGCCGCAGGTCTACGCGAAGGCCCGCGAGAGCTTCGGACGGCTGCGCAGCGAGGCGCCGCTCGTGCTCGACGAGGTTCCGTCGTTGTACCTGTACCGGTTGCGCATGGGCGACCACGAGCAGACGGGTGTCGCCGGCTGTTACTCGGTCGACGAGTACGAATCGGACGCGATCAAGAAGCACGAGCGCACACGGCGCGACAAGGAGGACGATCGGACGCGCCACATCGTGGAGCTGCGCGCCCAGACGGGCGTCGTCTTCCTCACCTACCGGCGGCATCCGGGTGTCGACGGTGCGGCCGCCCGCGTTGCCGCCGGCGAGCCGCTCTACGACTTCTCCGCGCCGGACGGCGTCCGCCACACCGTATGGCGCGCCGGCCTCGCCGACACGCAGGCGATCGTCGCATCGTTCGCGGCCGTCCCGGCGCTGTATATCGCCGACGGGCACCATCGCGCCGCCAGCGCCGCGCGTGCCCGCAGAGAGCTCCGCGCGCGGTCCGGCAACGTCGCGGACGAGGCCGGTGCGGACACGTTCATCGCCGTCGCGTTTCCCGACAACCAGGTGCAGATCCTCCCCTACAACCGGGTCGTGAAGGACCTGGCGGGGCAGACGCCGGCGCAGCTGCTCGAGGCCATCCGGGAGCGCTTCCCGGTGCTGGCCGGCGCGGCGATGCCCGTGCGCCAGGGGCACGTGTCGATGTACCTCGACCGCGCCTGGTACACCATCGATCTCACCGCCGCGCCGCCGGTCGACGGCACCCGTGCCGGTGCGCTCGACGTCGCGCGTCTGCAGCACCACGTCCTCGAAAGGCTCCTGGGCGTCGGCGATGTCCGCAGCGACAGGCGGATCGACTTCGTCGGCGGAGCGCGCGGCACGACGGCGCTGGAGCGTGCGGTCGACTCCGGAGCGGCCGCTGTTGCCTTTTCCATGTTCCCGGTAACCGTGGACGACCTGCTGGCGATCGCCGATGCCGGCGGCATCATGCCGCCGAAGTCCACCTGGTTCGAGCCCAAGCTGCGCGACGGCCTGCTCGTGCACCTGATCTGACGTGAGGGGGACCCCATGAAAGTGCTCGTCGCGGACAAGTTCGAGCGGTCCGGCCTCGACGGCCTCAAGACCGCCGGCTGCGAGGTCGTCTACGACGCGGACCTGAAGGAGCAGGCACTGGTTGCCGCGCTGGGCCAGACGAAGGCCGAGGTGCTCATCGTGCGCAGCACCAAGGTCACTGCGTCGATGCTCGACACGGGTCACCTGTCGCTGCTCGTGCGTGCCGGGGCGGGCTACGACAACATCGATGTCCAGGCGGCGTCGGCGCGCGGCATCTACGTCGCGAACTGTCCGGGGAAGAACTCGGTCGCGGTCGCCGAACTCGCCTTCGGTCTGATCCTCGCACTCGATCGCCGCATCCCGGACAACGTGGCCGAGCTGCGCGCCGGCAGATGGAACAAGAAGGAGTACTCGAAGGCGCGCGGCCTGCACGGCCGCACTCTCGGGCTGCTCGGCTTCGGCAACATCGGGCAGGAGATGGCGCGGCGGGCGCAGGCGTTCGGGATGCACCTGGCGATCTGGAGCGAGATCGGCGTCGAGGTCGATCGCAGCGGCCTGCCGATCGACATGCCGCTGCTCGTTCGGCTGCGCCCCTCCTCGGGGTTTCCCGTCGAGCCCTTCGCCGAGGTCTGCGCGTCGCCCGAGGAGGCGGCCGGGAAGTCCGACGTGCTGAGCGTGCACGTCGGCCTGAACGAGCGCACCCGCGGGCTGGTGAACGCCGACGTGCTCAACCGGCTGAAGCCGGGGTCGTTCTTCGTCAACACGGCGCGTGCCGAGATCGTCGACTACGCCGCGCTCGCCGTCGCGGTGAAGGAGCGGAACTTGCGCGTAGCGCTCGACGTGTACGCGAAGGAGCCGTCGACGCCGGTCGCGGAGTTCGCCGACGCGCTGATCTCGATGCCGAACGTCTACGGGACGCATCACATCGGCGCGTCCACCGACCAGGCGCAGGAGGCCATCGCCGCCGAGACGGTGCGCATCGTCAAGGCCTACCGCGACACCGGCCGCGTGCCCAACGTGGTGAACCTGTCGCGGCAGACGCCCGCGACCCACGTGCTGGTCGTGCGCCACCGCGACCGCCCCGGCGTGCTCGCCACGATCTTCGACGTGCTCCGCGACGCCACGGTCAACGTGCAGGAGACCGAGAACATCGTGTTCAGCGGCGCCGAGGCGGCCGTCGTCCGCATCAACCTCGATGCCGAGCCCAAGGACACGCTGCTGCGCATCCTCAAGAACAGCAATCCGAACATCATCGACGTATCGGTCGTGCCGCTGGCGGCGCCCGCCGCGTCGTACCAGCTCGCCCGATCCCAGAGCACCTGGTAGGAGACGCATTCATGGCGACTACGACGACTGCCCGTATCTTCAATTTCTCCGCCGGCCCGGCCGTCCTCCCCGTCGTCGTCCTCGAGGAAGCGCAGCGCGACCTGCTGTCGCTTCCCGGCGTCGGCATGTCGATCCTCGAGATCAGCCACCGCTGCAGGCCGTTCGACGAGATCATCCAGGGCTGCGAAGCCGACATTCGTGCCCTCGCCGGAGTGCCGGACGGTTACCACGTCCTGTTCCTCCAGGGCGGTGCGAGCCTGCAGTTCTCCATGGTGCCGATGAACCTGCTGCCGCCCGGCGCGTCGGCCGACTACATCGTGACCGGCACCTGGTCGGAGAAGGCGCTGAAGGAAGCGAAGCGCGTCGGCACGGTCAAGGTGGCCGCCTCGACGGCCGGTGAGAGCTTCAAGCGGATTCCGCAGCAGGGTGAGCTGACACTCGATCCGAACGCCGCCTACGTCCACTACACGACGAACAACACGATCTACGGCACCGAGTTCCACTACGTCCCGGACGTCGGGACCGTCCCGCTCGTCGCGGACACCTCGTCCGACATGTTCAGCCGGCCGATCGACGTCTCCAGGTACGCGCTGATTTACGCCGGCGCGCAGAAGAACCTGGCCCCCGCCGGCGTGACCCTGGTCATCGTTCGCGAGGACATGGTGCAGCGCACGCCCGGGACGCTGCCGACGATGCTGCAGTACTCGGTGCACGCGGAGAACAGGTCGCTCTACAACACGCCGCCGGTGTTCGCGATCTACGTCATGCGCCTGGTCATCCGGTGGCTCCTGGCCAACGGCGGGCTGCGGGCGATGGAAGAGCGCAACGTCCGCAAGGCCCGCGCGCTCTACGCCGAGATCGATCGCACCGGCTACTACCGCGGGCACGCGGAGAAGGACAGCCGCTCGAACATGAACGTGACGTTCCGGCTGCCCAGCGAAGAGCTGGAGAAGAAGTTCGTCAAGGAAGCGACCGCGGCCGGGCTCGACGGCCTCAAGGGTCACCGCTCCGTCGGTGGTCTGCGCGCCTCGATCTACAACGCGTTCCCGGAGCCGGGCATCGACACCCTCGTGCAGTTCATGCAGGAGTTCGAGCGCCGCAACGGCTAGCAAGGCTCTGAGAATTCCCAGTCCCCGACTCCCAACTCCCTATTGCCCGGGAACGGGCCGGTGGGGTTGGGAGTCGACACGCGACGCTCCCGGACGTCTCCCTTCTTCCTCCTTACAGAACTCTTACAAACGGGTGCCCGGGCGGTACACAAGTCTTACAAACGGCCGCGCGCCCTCCTGCTAAGTTGATCGTCTCTGCGTCGCGCGAAGGAGTGTGGTCGTGTCCACGTCGTCGATGATTCGCACCAGCCTGAGGGTCGATTACTCGCTCACCACGATGAACCGGGTCACGGCCGGGGTGGTGATGCTGTTCCACGTCGGGGCGGTCGCCGCGCTGTGGTTTACCTCGTGGACCAACGTCATCGTGGCGCTCGCGCTGCACTGGCTGGCGGTCGGCCTCGGCATCAGCCTGGGCTATCACCGCCTGCACACGCATCGCGGCTACAAGACGTCCAGGGCCTTCGAGTACTTTCTCGCGATCTGCGGCACCCTTACCCTGGAAGGGGGGCCGATCTTCTGGGTCGCGACCCACCGCGTCCATCACCAGCACTCCGATCATGACGGGGATCCGCACACGCCGCACGACGGCGGCTTCTGGGCGCACGTCGGATGGATCCTCTTCGGCCACACGCGCCACAACAACACCGTACTGATGTCGAAGTACGCGCCCGACCTCGGCGCCGATCCCTTCTACCGCTGGTTGAACAGCTACCACTACGTGCCGCTGATCCTGCTCGGGATCGTCCTGCTGGCGGTCGGCGGCTGGGGGATGGTGCTCTGGGGCATCGCGCTGCGCGTCACCGTCGGGCTGCACGCCACCTGGCTGGTGAACTCGGCGACGCACATGTGGGGCAGCCGGCGCTTCCCCACCCGCGACGACTCGAAGAACAGCTGGTGGGTCGCGCTGCTGACCTTCGGCGAAGGCTGGCACAACAACCACCACGCGCATCCCGTGTCGGCGCGGCACGGCCTCGCCTGGTACGAGTTCGACGTCAGCTGGATCACGCTGAAGGCACTCCGCGCCCTGGGCGTCGTGCGCGAGCTCAAGGCGGCGAAGATCCACCAGCCCGTCGCAATCCGCGAAGCGGCGTAAGACAGCATTTCTGATCCGCAGTGCGCGTGGCGCCCCGCGTCCTTCTGTGCGCCGGGGCGTCACCCCCGGCGCTGCCACGGCGCACCGTCGGGCCCCGCGGCGGCTGAGGGCTCTCACCCGCTCACGCTCGCTTCGCTCGGCGGAGGGCGATCTCTTTCGTCCGTTCGGGTATCCTCATCTGGATGATTGCCGGCCGCCGCCGAGCGGTGGTCTTCTTCACCGTCCTCGGCATCTGCCTCGTCGCCATCGCGGTCACGCTGAACGTCATCTGGACCGTGGTCAACTGGCGCCAGGGCGTCCTCGTCGCACTGGGCATCATCTTCTTCCTCCTCATCATCGCCGGCATGGTCCTCAACACCATCTTCCTGGTGCGCGAGATCCGGCGGAACGAGCAGCACGACGCGTTCATCAACGCGGTCACCCACGAGCTGAAGACGCCGATCGCCTCGATCCGGCTCTACCTGCAGACGCTGCAGACGCGCGAGGTCAGCGATGCGAAACGGCTCGAGTTCTATCGCGTGATGCTGGAGGATAGCGACCGGCTGTTGCGCACCATCGAGCAGGTGCTGCGCGCCGGGAGCACCGCCTCGCCGTTCCGGCGCGTGCCACGTACTCCCGTCGATCTGCGCGAGGTCGCGCGCGAGTGCGTCGACCTCGCCCGGACTCGCTTTCACCTCGCGCCCGACGCGCTCAGCTACGACGAGCGGCTGCGTAGCGGGCCGGCGATCGTCCTGGGTGATGCCGACGAGCTGAAGACCGCGGTTTCGAACCTCATCGACAACGCCATCAAGTACTCACCGGAACACCTGCAGATACGGGTGGTCGTGGACGAGGCGGAAGACGGGCGTCTCGCCGTGCGGGTCACCGACAACGGGATCGGCATCTCGCCCGAGGAGTTGAAGCGGATTTTCCGGCGGTTCTATCGCATCCCGGCGAGCGTGGCGATGCGCGTCAAGGGCAGCGGGCTCGGCCTGTTCATCGTCCGGTCGGTCGCGCGGAAGCACGGCGGGCGCGCCTTCGCCGAGAGCGCCGGGACGGGACGCGGCAGCACGTTCACGATCCTCCTTCCACGGGCGCGGGCGCCGGCGCCGGCGCAGGGGTAAGCAGTGAAGCGGGTACTCATCGTCGAGGACGAGCAGCACCTGGCCGACGGCCTGCGGTTCAACCTCGAGGCCGAGGGCTACGTCGCCAACGTCGTCGATTCCGGCGAGGCGGCGCTGGCGCGCCTGCTCGACCGGACCAGAGAGCCGTTCGACCTCGTCGTGCTGGACGTGATGCTGCCCGGCAAGGACGGGTTCGCGGTCGCCGCGGAGCTGCGGGGCGCGCGCGTGTTCGTTCCCGTGCTGATGCTGACCGCCCGCGGACGCCCGGAAGACGTGCTGAAGGGCTTTGCCTCCGGCGCCGACGACTACCTGCCGAAGCCGGCCGAACTCGCCATCCTGCTGGCGCGCGTCGGCAGCCTGCTCAGGCGCTCCGACTGGATGCGACGCGCGCAGGACGTCTTCAGCTTCGCCGGCAGGACCATCGACTTCGACGCGCTGGAGCTCAGGGTCGACGATCGGGTCCTGCCGCTGACGCTGATGGAGGCAAACCTGCTGCGCTACCTGATCACGCACGAGGGGAAGGCGGTCTCGCGCGCCTCGATGCTCGAGGACGTCTGGGGCGTGCGCGAGGACACCGACACCCGCGCCATCGACAACTTCATCGTGCGGCTCCGTCGCTACATCGAGCGCGACCCGTCGCGGCCGAGGCACCTGCTGACCGTCCGCGGCGTCGGATACCGTTTCATCGCGAACCCGGCATGATGCTGCCCGCCTGGCTCGCGGCGGCCGCTCTCGTCCTGTCGATGCAGGGCGCGCCGGCCGCATCGCCCGTCGCCGGCGTCGTCGTCGACGCGACCGGCGCGCCGCTGGCGGGCGCGCGGATCCGCACGCGGCCGGCGTCCGCCGAGACGACGACGCGCGGCGACGGAACGTTCGAGCTGGCGGGGGTGGCGTCGGCGATCGTGCTGGTCATCTCGGCGCCCGGACATGCCGACCTGGTGGCGCCGCTCGACCTCGCCGCCGCCGCGCGCCAGCGCTTCGTGCTGCAGCCGAGAGGCATCGCGGAGCGGATCACGGTCACCGCCGGCGCCGCGGGCCGCGTGACGACGCCCGGCAGTGCAACAGTGCTCGACCGCGGCGCCATCGCGGCGTCTCCGGGGCTCACGGTCGACGAGCGCCTGCGCTCGGTGCCCGGTTTCAGCCTCTTCCGGCGCTCGTCATCGCGCGTCGCCAATCCCACCACGCAGGGCGTGACGCTGCGCGGACTCTCCGGATCGGGCGCGAGCCGGACCGCGGTCTTTGCCGACGGCAGCCCGGTCAACGATCCGTTCGGCGGCTGGGTCTACTGGAACAGGATTCCGCTCGTCGCGATCGATCGAATCGAGGTGGCGCGCGGCGGCTCGAGCGACCTGCACGGCAGCGATGCCATGGGCGGCGCGATCCGGATCGAGACCGCGTCCCGCGGCGCGTCGCTGCTCGTCGAGGGCGGGACGCACGGTACCGCGCGGCTGTCCGCATTCGGCGCCGGCCGGTGGCGGCAGTTGCGCGGCGGCGCCGCGCTGGAACGGTCCGTGACCGACGGCTTCGTGATCGTCGCACCCGAGGCACGCGGCGGGATTGACGTCGAGGCCAGTTCGCGGCACACGACCGGCTTTGCCGGCCTGGGCGGGCCGCTCTCGTCGGAGGTGTCGGCCGACGTGCGCGGCAGCTATTTCACGGAGCGCCGCGGCAACGGGACGCCGTTCCAGGCGAACGCCACCCTGCTCCGACACGGCACCGCCTCGGCGCGCGGCTCGGTGGCCGGCAACGTGTGGACGGCGCGCGCGATGCTGTCGTCGCAGGATTACGACCAGACCTTCAGCCAGGTGCTGCCGGACCGGGCCACCGAGCGGCCGACGAGCGTTCAGCACGTGGAGGTCATGGCACGCGACGCCGCGTTCGAGTGGCTGAGACCGCACGCGCGTGGCGCGATCCTGGCTGGTGGGTCCACCCGCCACGTCGATGCTCCGCTGGCCGACACCGCGCTGCCGGCGGGCACCGTGACTGCCACCGACGCAAGGCAGCGCACGCACGCGGCGTTCGTACAGGCCACCGGGTCGGCCGGGCGTGCCACCATCGGCGCCGGCATGCGCGGCGAGTTCTGGCGGTCGCGACGCGCCGACGGCTCGGACGCGCGCGCGGAGACCTTCCTGGTGCCGCGCGCATCGCTCGCGTTCCGCGCCGGCGACGCGCTCGCGCTCCGCGCCGCCTACCAGGACGGCTACCGGTCGCCCACCGTCAACGAGCTGTACCGCGACTTTCGCGTCGGCAGCGTCCTCACCCGTGCCAATGCCGCGCTCGGCCCGGAGCGGGCCCGCGGCTGGGAGGCCGCGGCGCTGGTGACGCGGCCGTGGCTGGGCGCACGCGCCGC
The DNA here is from genome assembly GCA_048594975.1 of Vicinamibacterales bacterium. GTDB lineage: Bacteria > Acidobacteriota > Vicinamibacteria > Vicinamibacterales > 2-12-FULL-66-21 > JBMDXB01. The sequence goes on from JBMDXQ010000006.1 coordinate 164,543, forward strand.
CTTCTTCTGGACGATCGTCGATGATGCGATCGTGAACGTGACGCTGCTTCCGGGAGCGACAATCGTCCGGCAGCGGCAGAACGCCGGCCGCATCCGTGCTCGCGGCCTCGAGATCGAGTCGGACTTGCGCCTCACCTCCGGCCTGGCTCTCACCGCGGCGTGCGCCATCATCGACTCCACCTTCACGCGCGGCGCCGGCCTCGAAGGTCTTCGAGTGCCGCAGGTGCCCCGCTTCCAGGCGTCGGCGGGGTTCCGGGGCAGCTGGGCGCGCGCGACCGCGGCGCTGGAGTGGCGCTTCATCGGCCGGCAGTTCGATGACGATCGCAACACGCCCGAGTTCCTGCTCGCTCGATCGTCGATCGCAGACATGAAGGTCGCCTGGCGCGCCGGTCGCGGTGTCGAGCTCTTCGCCGCCATGGAGAACGCGTTCGACGAAGCCCCGGAGGTGGGCCGCACGCCATTCGTCACGCTGGGACTGCCGCGGACGTTCCGCGCGGGAGTGCGCTGGGACCTTCGCTGAGCGCGGTGGGTAGGGAGCTACCCTTCCCGGGTTGCAGGAGCGCGGCGTCGCCGGCGCCGGCGGCGCCGGCGCCGAAACTCCGCAGCCTGGGCATCGGGCTGCACCTGCGGATGCGCAACCGGATGCGCGTGGTGGTGGACCGACACCGGGTGCGCGTGCAGTTCGTGCCAGTGCGCGACGACGTCCGGCCGCCCGCCGTGGATGGCGAGCCAGGTCAGCGCCTCGTGCACGGCCGCGCGGTGGAGCAGGCCGCGCTGCACGCGGTACGGCGCCTGGAGGTCCATCAGCCTCGGCTGCAGCGCGAGGATCTGCTGCAGCCGCTCAAGGTCGCGGCGCGCGATCGGGAGCAACCCGAGCTCGACGCGCCGCTCGAGCGGATCGGCAGCGAAACGCTGGCGCCGGCCGGCGAGGCCGAGCGGCACGAGCAGCGTGCCCGCAAGGATCGCGTTGGTCAACGATTCGGGCGCGGCCTCGAAGCACGCGCGGTACCGATCGAGCGCCGCGATGGACCGCCACAGCGCCTCGGCGTCCACGACCAGCTCCGGCGAGATCTCCTTCAGCAGCCCCGTTGCCCGCAGCTGCCGGAACGCCTCCTCGGCGTGGCCGGAACGCAGGATCTTGTAATACTCCTCGATGAGCCGGGCCGGCGCGCTCTTCGCGATCTCGTGCCTGTGCATCGCGATCGCCTCGAGGATCGGCTCGTCGATGGTGAACTGCAGCCGGGCTGCGAGCACCACCGCGCGCAGCATCCTCACCGGATCCTCGAGGAACCGGATCTCCGGGTCGCCGATGCAGCGGATGAGCCGTGCCTCGAGATCGCACAGCCCGTCGACGTAGTCGATGATCGAGAACGTGCCGATGTCGTAGAACAGCGCGTTCACCGTGAAGTCGCGCCGGAAAGCGTCCTCCTCGGGCGTGCCGTAGGTGTTGTCGCGGTGAATGAGGTGGTCGCCCGCGCGCCGCCGCGGCGTGTGGGCGGCGTCGGGTTCCGGCGGCATTGCCTGGTCGGGCGGAATCACGTCGGCCGGCGTCGCCAGCGCCGCTTCCTCTTCCGGCGTCAGCTCCGTCGGCCGTACCTGCCGGCGGAAGGTCGCGACCTCGATGGTCTTCGTGCCGAACTTGACGTGCGCCAGCCTGAACCGGCGTCCGATGATCCAGCAGTTGCGGAAGATCTTCTTGACCTGGTGCGGGTGGGCGGAGGTGCCGATGTCGAAGTCCTTGGGACGGCGTCCGAGCAGCAGATCGCGGACGCTGCCGCCCACCAGATACGCGATGTAATTGTGCTCGTGGAGCCGGTAAAGAACCTTGAGTGCGTCGGGATCGATGTCGCGCCGGGAGATGGTGTGCGAGGAACGGGGAACGAGCGTCGGTTCCGCCATCGACCCGGATTATAGCATCATTCGTCGCGCTGCCGCGACTAAGTCGCTTATTACCAGTGGTTTATCGCTCTCAGGCGCGTGTGCTACCATCGCGCGCATGCGTGCGCTGCTCCTGGTCGTGGCGCTGCTGGCGGGCACGGCGCAGCTCGCCGCCGCCGATCTCCTCGCCGAGGCACGGCGCCTCTACAACCTCGGGCAGTACGATGACGCCGAGCGCGCGGCCCGCGACGCCGCCGCCAACGTGGCCCTGGTGGATCGCGCCCGCGTCGTCCTCGGACGCGTGCACCTCGAGCAGTACCGGCGCACCGCCGACCCGGCACAGCTCGCCTCGGCGCGCACGGCGCTGCGCGCCGCCGATCCGCGGGTCCTCGACCCGCGGGAACGCGTCGAGTTGACCATCGGCCTGGCGGAGGCGCTGTACCTCGAGGACCGTTTCGGTGCCGCCGCCGAGCTGTTCGAGCTTGCGATGGCGTCGGTCGCCGACCTTGGCCCGGCCGCGGAACTCGGCGCGCCGGCCTACGAGCGCATGCTGGACTGGTGGGCGAGCTCGCTGGACCGAGTCGCGCAGTCGCGCCACGGCAGGGAACGAACCGAGATCTACGACCGCGTCGAGGTGCGGATGACCTACGAAATCCGGCAGGATCCCGGGTCGCTCCCAGCGGCCTACTGGCTGATTGCCGGCGCGCGCGGCCGCGGCGACATCGAGCGCGCCTACGACGCCGCGATGGCCGGCTGGGTCCGCGCCATCTACGCGCGGGATCGCGGCAACGCACTGCGTGCCGACATCGATCGCCTCGTCAGCCAGGCGATCCTGCCCGAGCGCGCCGCGCGCCTGCCCGGCCGCGATCAGAAGGGCGCGCTCACCAGCATGCTCGCGGAGTGGGAAACGTTCAAAAGCCACTGGGCCCGCTGATCGGGCGCCTACTTCGCTGCCTTCCAGTCTTCGCCGATACCCACGTCCACCGTCAACGGCACCCTCAGCCTGACGGCGCCTTCCATCAACTCGCGCACCGCGGCGGCCGACTCCTCGGCCGCCTCGCTGGGCGCTTCGAACAGCAGCTCGTCGTGGACGGTGAGGATCATCCGCATCCGGCCGCCCGCGAGGCGGGGCAGCGCGCCATGCACGTCGATCATCGCGCGCTTCAGGATGTCGGCGGCGGTGCCCTGGATGGGGAAGTTCATCGCGCGCCGCTCTGCCTCGGCGCGGACCTGGAAGTTCTTGTTGTTCAGGTCGGGGGTCAGCCGACGGCGCCCGAACAGCGTCTTGACGACGCCGGTATCGCGGCCGGCGGCGAGCAGGCCGTCGATGAACCGCCGTACCGACGGGAACCCGGCGAAGTAGGCGTCGATGAACGCCTGCGCCTCCTCGCGGCTGACGCCGATGTCCTTCGCCAGCGTGAACGCCTGCTTTCCGTAGAGCAGCGCGTAGTTGATGATCTTGGCTCGCCGGCGCAGCTCGTGCGCGCTCAGCCCGCTCCTCGGCCCGAACACCTTGAGCGCGGTGCGGTCGTGGATGTCCTCCCCGCGGCGGAACGCGTCGATGAGCGCGTCGTCGCCGGACAGATGGGCGAGGACGCGCAGCTCGATCTGCGAGTAGTCGGCGGAAATCAGCAGGTTGCCGCGCTCGGCGACGAAGGCGCGCCGGATCTCGCGGCCCACCTCCGTGCGGATCGGGATGTTCTGCAGGTTGGGTTCGCTGCTGCTCAGCCGCCCGGTGGCCGCGACCGCCTGGTTGAAGCAGGTGTGCACCCGCCCGGTGTCCGGGTGTACGAGCTCGGGTAGCGCGTCGATGTAGGTGCCCTTCAGCTTCTGCAGCGACCGCCACTCGAGGATGTGGCGCGCGACGTCGTTGGTGAGCGCGAGCTCGTCGAGGACCTCGAAGGCGGTGGACTGCGCCCGGGTCTTGGTCGTGCGCCGGATGCTCTCGGTGCGCAGCCCCATCTTGTCGAAGAGGATCTCGGAGAGCTTCTTCGGCGAGTTGATGTTGAAGGTCTCGCCCGCCTGCTCGTAGATCAGCGCCGCCAGCCGCGCCAGCTCCTCGTCGATGCGCTGCGACTGGGCGGCGAGCGCCTCCCCGTCGATGCGCACGCCGGCGCGCTCGATGGCGACGAGCACCGGGATGAGCGGGCGCTCGAGCTCCCGGTACAGGGTTTCGAGCTCTTCGCGCTGCAGCAGATCGCGCAGCCGTCCGGCGAGCTGCAGCGGCAGGTCCGCGCGTTCGCCGGCGTAGTCGAGCGCGCTCTCGATCGGCACCTCCGCGAACGAGATCCCCTTCGCCCCGCGGCCGCACACGTCCTCCTCGCGCAGCGCCTTGTAGCCGGCGTGCTCGATCGCCAGATCCTCGAGCGGATGCGACGAGCGGGTGGCGTCGAGCAGGTAACTGGCGAGCATCGTGTCGGTGTCGACGCCCTGCAGCGTGATCCCGTGCCGCGCCAGCACGATGGCGTCGAACTTCAGGTCGTGTCCCACTTTGGCGATCGCGGCATCCTCGAACAGCGGCTGCAGGAGGCGGAGCGCGGCAGCGGTGTCGATCCCCGGCCGGCTCCCGTCACCGCCGAACAGCCCGCTAGCCCCGAGCGGCATCGCCAGCATCGGCACGTAGCGCGCCCGACGCGCGGCAGTGGAAAACGCGAGGCCGACGATGCCGCAGCGCATCGCTGCCGGCGCGTCCGGCAGGATGCGGAACCCGAACCGCCCCGCCCGGCGCAGCTCCTCCGCCAGCGCACCCAGCTCGTCGAGATCGGCGACGATGCGGTAGTCCTTGCCGACCGTGTCGGCGGTCGGCGCGTAGTCGAGCACCAGCGAGCGGAATCCCAGGCGGGTGAACAGCTCGAAGCAGCGCTCCCGCGACACGCCGCGGTAGCGGAGGTCGTCCGGGTTGAAGTCGACCGGCACGTCGGTGTGGATGCGCGCCAGCTCGCGGCTCTGGCGCGCGTCCTCGGCGTGCGCCACCAGCCCCTCGCGGTAGCGTTTCTGCGGGATCTCCGCGGCGTGCGCGAGCAGCGCCTCGAGCGACCCGTCCTTGGCGATCAGCTCCTTCGCCCCCTTCTCGCCGATCCCGGGCACGCCCTTGATGTTGTCGATCGAGTCGCCCATCAGGGCGAGGACGTCGACCACCTGCGCGGGGGCGACGCCGAACTTCTCCTTCACCGCGTCGGCGTCGAACCACGCACCGTCGTCGCGCGGGTTGTAGACCCGGATGCCGTCGTGCACCAGCTGGAAGAAGTCCTTGTCGCCGGTGACGATCGCCACCTCGAATCCCGCCGCCGCCGCCTTGCTCGCGAGCGTCCCGATCACGTCGTCGGCCTCGAAGCGCTGGGATGTCAGGATCGGCACGCCCATCGCCTCGCACGCCTGGTGCACCCAGGGGATCTGTTCGGCCAGATCGGGCGGCATCGGCGCGCGGTTCGCCTTGTAATTAGTCGCCATCTCCGACCGGAACGTCGGGCCGGGCATGTCGAACGACGCGGCGATGTACTGCGGCGGGTAGTCCTGGAACAGCTTCCGCAGCATCGTGACGAAGATGTAGACCGCATGCGTGGACTTGCCGCCGGGACCGCTGAGGCCGGAGCCGCGCATCGCGTGATAGGCGCGGTACATCTGCGAGCTGCCGTCGATCAGGAACAGGCGTGGAGCGGTTGGCATCGGCCGCGGGCGAGCGAAGGCGCGAGAGGAACCAGTATATCATTCGAGGAATGGCGCTCCGTGTTCGCCACGGCGCGCGCGCGCTCGCCGCATGCCTGCTCGCGCTGCTCCTCGGCGGCTGCGGTTCCGGGGTGTTCGGGCGGCAGTACGAGTACGAGGAGGACGTCACGCTCCGCCTCGACGGATCGGCGACGATCGTCGTCAACGCGTCGATCGCCTCGCTGGTCGCGCTGCGCGGCCTCGAGCTCGACCTCGATTCGCGCGTCCGCTTCGATCGCGATCGCGAGAGGGTGCGCGCCGCGTACACCTCGCCGGTCACCCGCGTCACCGTCCGCCGGCCATGGCGGCGCGCCGGCCGCCGCTTCGTCCAGATCCGCGTGGCCGTCGACGACATCCGCAAACTGTCGGAGGTGCAGCCGTTCTCCTGGTCGCGCTACGAGCTGGTCCAGAGGGACGGCAGCCACCTCTTCACCCAGACGGTGGGGCCCTCCGCGTTTCGGCCGGGCACGCTCGCCAACGTCGGCTGGAACGGCAGCGAGGTCGTCGCGTTCCGGCTCCATCTGCCGAGCCGCATCCTCGAGCACAACTCCCGCAGCCTCGAGACCGACGCGCCCGAGTCGGTGCAGCGCGGGAACATCCTCCGCTGGGAGCAGCGCCTGACCGATCGACTCGACGGGAAGCCGGTCAGGATCGACGTGCGGATGGACAGTCAGTCGATCCTCTACCGGACGCTGTGGCTGTTTGCCGGCGCGTTCATCGCCGCAATGGCGGTGATCGCGTCGTTCCTGTGGTGGACGTTCAGAAGGGGCACGAAGGAGACCGAGGTCAGTCCGGCGCCGTGAGCCGCGCCGGCTGCCCCCGCTTCAGGGGTGTCGCGCCGATGCCTGGGCCAGCTCGGTGCGGAGCTCGTTGCTGACCGACAGCTCGCCGATACCGGTCGCGAGCGACCGTGCCAGCGCCCGCTCGGCGTCCGACGCCACGACTCCGGTCAGCGTCACGCGCCCGTTCTCGACGATGATGTGGATCGGCGGCCGCGCCATTGACGCGTAGGACCAGAAGGCCGAGTGGCCGTAGATGGCACGCGCGGCGCGATAGCGCAACTCGTCGTCGAAGGGTGACGCCGGCAGGACGCTGATGCCGTTCCGCACGTCGCGCACGCCCTCCGCCCGGCTCACCACCCTGGCGACGTCGTGCTTTTTGTACTCCGCCGTGACCTTGCCGGTCAGCGTCACGACGCCGTTCTCGACATGCCCGGTGACGTGGTCGAAGATCGTGAGCTGCGGGAGCGTATTGAGCGAACGGGAGATGTCGTCGGCAGCGCGAACGTCCCGGCGGTCCTGCGCCGCGGTCGCCGGCGCCCCCGCCAGCAGCGCCGCCAGCAATGTCGAACAGATGATCCGTGCGTGCATGGGTCCTGGCCTCGGGCGGTCTGGCATGTGCGCCGCGCTGTCGCCACCGGCTGCAGCGGCAAAGGTGGTGCCACGGCGAAGCACGGGAATGGCCCGCAAAAAGGCCTTCGAGACTTCCGTTTGCGGCTCCGGCGTTTCGAATTCAGGACAGCTCGGCCAGAGCCCGGACGCAGCGGGCTAGAGGATGACGATCGTCAGGACGCCTGCCAGGATGAGGAACAGCTGGCGCACCGACCCGCCCTGCACGCCGCCGCGATGCAGGTCGGGGATGAGGTCGGCCATCGCGATGTACAGAAAGGACCCGGCCGAGAACGCCAGCACGTAGGGCAGCGCCTCGGGCATCACGCGCGACATCGTGAGCATCGCGAACGCACCGACGATGCCGCCGAGGGCGGAGACGAGGTTCAGCGACAGCGCATTCGCCCTCGAGTAGCCGGCCCGGAGCAGGATTGCGACGTCGCCCACCTCCTGCGGGATCTCGTGCGCGGCGACGGCGAGCGCGGTCCTCAGGCCGAGCGGCAGCGACGAGACGACCGCCGCCGCGATGACCGCTCCATCCACGAAGGTGTGGAAGGCATCGCCGACGATGACGAGCGATGCGGCGCTGCTCGTGTGCAGCGCGCACTCCCGCTCGTCGTGGCAGTGACGCCACAGCACCAGCTTCTCGAGCAGGAAGAAGCAGAGCACGCCGGCGAGCAGCGTGCCGAGCGCGGTCGTCGGCGCCAGCGACGCGAGGGCTTGCGGCAGCAGGCCGAGCAGGGCGACGCCGAGCAGCGTGCCCACTGCGTAGCTGATGGCCAGAGGAACCAGCTGGTGCCGGAGGTGATCGCCGAGGGCGAAGACGCTGGAGGCCACGAGCAGGCCGCCGGCGCTGCCGATTACGCTCAGCGCCACGGCCGCTGTGTACGTGTTCACCGCGCGATAATAGCGAATGTGAAGTGGTAAGTGGTAAGTGGCCCATGCTCGGTGCTGAACGCTTACTACTTACCATTACCCCTCCCTTTGACCTCAGGGTGTCGCGATGAAGCCGCGGCGGGCGCGAACGAGGTACTCGCCGTTGCGCACCTCGACGCGGATCGAGTGCCATCGGCCGTCCTTGACGCCCGTCGCGGCGTAGCCCAGGTAGTACTGCTGGCTCAATTCGTACGCGATCCCGGCGGTGGCCGGATCGAGGTCCCGAGCGCCGCGGATGATCTCGGTGCGGCCGCCGCTGTCATCCGTGATCTCCCGCAGCGCGGCGACGTTCACCCGCTCGGACCCCGTCGGCATCCGGGTGATCGGGGGATAGCGCGGGTCGGGCGAACCCGGCGGGCGCGGGACCGGCAGCGGCTGCCCGGGACGCCTACGGCCGGGGATTGGAAACGGCAGCGGCACGGGCTGCCGCTGGTCCAGCGTCGAGTCGAAACGGCGCGGCCACTGGATCATCCCCGGCGACTGCTCGGTCGCCATCTGCGCGTCAATCCCGATGGCGTACACGAGCGCCTCGGATTCCCGGATCAGTCCCCGCACCGCGCTGGCGCTGGTACGGCTGCTGGTGTCGTTCCCGTCGGAGATGATGACCAGCGCCTTCTTGCGATGCCGTCCCGATTCCAACAGCGGGATCGCCTCGGCCACCGCGTCGTACAGGGCGGTCCCGCCGCGCGGCGAGATGCGGCGCAGTTCCGCGCTGATTCGCCGCTTGTCCGTCGTCCAGCCAGCCACGAGCTCGGGCGCGCTGTCGAACCGGTAGAGGAACACCTCGTCGTCGCGATCGAGCAGGTCGACCAGGAAGCGGTTCAGCGCTTCGCGCGCCGCCGCCATCTTCTCTCCGGCCATGCTGCCGCTCGTGTCGAGCACGATGCCGAGACTCACCGGGACCCGCTCGTTCTCGAAATGCGTGATCGGCTGCGGCTCGTTGTCCTGGAAGACGCGGAAGTCCTCCTTCCGCAGCCCGGCGACGAAATGCCCGCTGCGGTCCGTCACCGTCGCGGTGACGTTCACCAGTTCCACGCCCGTGCGGAACCGGAACGACTGCGCGTCGTTCTTGGGCTCCTGCGCCGCGACGGAGGCAAGCGCGACCGCCGCCGCGAACGCCGCCGTGAAAGCCGTGGTTCTCATGATGACACCCGCCCGCAGGCTACATGCCCGCGCGGCTCACGTCGCCGGTCCGCCGATCCACGTGGGCGACCACGCCGCCATCCTCCGACCTGAACCCGATACGGTAGCGCGCGACCGTGCCCCGTACGGGCACCGTGACCACGAAGGGCGATTCGTCCCCGGCCGCAAGCGAGGTGTAGTCGAGCGGCGCGCGCCCGTGGGCCAGCAGCGCGCCGTCGGGCCCGACCGCCACCGCCGTGACTTCCACACGCGTGAGCGCGGCGCCCGTCTTCGGATTGTGTACCACGCCGCTGATGGTCAGCGTGTCCCTATCCTGGGTATGGCGCATCGACACCAGCTCGAGCGGCGCCGCCGTCTCCCGGGTAACGGCCGGGCTCGGGTCGGCAGGAACCGGCGCGCGCCGCGTCGGCACGAGCAGCAACGCGGCACCCGCTGCGAGCAGCACGCCAATCACCGCGAGCCGCAGGCCCCAGGCCGAGCGACGCTCGGGTTCGGCGAAGATGCCGTGCGGGACGAGCGTCGCTGCCGGCCGAATCTCGAGCTCGTCGAGTGGCTGGACGCGCGGCGCGGTGGCCCCGATGGCCGGGTCGCGTTCGATTGGCGCCGGCACTCGGCGGGCGGCCGGCGCGCCCGGTGGCTTCGGAGCCGCGGCGCGCGGCTGCGCCACACCGGACTCCGCCGCGAGCTCGAGCAGCGCGGCGACCCGCGCGTCCGAACGCCGGCGCTCCTCGCGGAGCATCTTCACGACGAGCACGCTCATCCCGCCGGCCAGCGCGAGCGAGATCAACGTGACAACGATGAGCACCGTATCCATGGTCATCTCAACCTGAATTCCACCGCCACTTCGACGACGACATCGACCGGCGTGCCGAAGCGGCGCGCCGGCGAGAAGCGCCATTGCCGGACCGCGTCCACCGCGCGCTCGTCCAGCCCGGATCCCAGGCGCTGCCGGATCTTGACGTCGCCGACGCTCCCGTCCCGGCGCACGATGATCTCCAGCACCACGTCGCCCTCGGTGCCGCGCCGCCGCCCTTCCTGGGTGTATTCGGGCTTGACCTCGCGGAGCAACCCGGGCGGTGTGATCCCGCTGCCAGGCCGAAACGGTCCTCCGCCCGTCCCGCCGCCTGACCCCGGCCCGATGCCCGAGCCGTCGCCTTCGCCGATGCCGGTGCCTTGACCGGTGCCCGCACCGCCGCCGGAGCCCGGACCCTGGCTGTTCGTATCCGCCGCCGACTCGAGGACGCCGGCCTTGTCGACTGGATCGGCTGCCGACGCCACCACCGGTGCAACAACCTGGGGCAGCGGCTCAACCACCGGTGCCGGTGGAGGCGGTTCCACGGGCTTGGGCGCCGGCGCCGGCCGCACCGGAGGGGTCAGCGGCCGCTCGACTTTTGGTTCCGGCTTCCTGCTCGTGATCGGACGCGGTGGCGGCACCGGACTGCGCAGCGCGCTGCGCCCCTTCAGCTCCGCCCGCCGCGGCGGCGCCGGCATCTTCCGCCCGCCGCCGCCGCCCCCCCCGCCCGGACCGGCGGTGGCGAGGAACACCAGGCGGGCAGGCTTCAAGAGGGGTTCGTCGAACGTGTCGCTTTGCACGCCCAGGCTCGTCGCGATCGCGAGGACGGCGAGCGTCGCGGCGTGCACCAGCGTGGATCCGAGGATGCCGCGGCCCGCCGAACCGGTGCCGCGGCCGTGCGGCGCGAACAGGTCGGGGCGGCCTGCCACGGCCGTCCCGCGCAGCAGGCGGACCGCGCGCGCCGCCTCGCCGGGTGCCACGAACCGGCCGTCGACCGTCCGCACCCGGCCGGTGGCGAGCAGTTCCCGCACGTCCGCCGCCCGGGCGCCGGCCGCCCTCGCAACCTCCTGAGCGCTGAAGACTTCGGCGATGGCCCGGCAGTTCGTGGACATGGTCTGGTGCACCGGCCCGAAGGGCAAAACGCTTGCCGCGCCGGGCGGCGACTGATGGATCACGCCGATCGGCTTTTCGGCCTATTCAGACGTGATCTGTTACGCGATGGCTCGCCGCGGTGTGCTCCGCGAGAGACAGAGACGATGAAAAGGGGACACCTGGCTGATGTACAACTCAACCATGCAGACCCAGGAACAGGTCGTCATCGTGACCGGCGCGACGAGCGGCATCGGCCGCGCGACGGCGCTGCGGTTCGCAGGTGCCGGAGCGTCCGTGGTCGCCGTCGGGCGCCAGCGGGAGGCGCTTGCCGCGGTTGCTTCGGAGACGCGCGCGTTGGGCGCCGCCGTGCAGACCGTCGCTGCCGACGTCACCGCCGACGATGCCGGCGCGCACATCGTCTCGACGGCGCTGAGCCGGTTCGGCCGGCTGACCACGCTGGTGAACGCGGCCGGCATCCTCGGTTCGGGCACGATTGCGACCACGACCGATGCGGAGTGGCGGGAGATGATGGCGGTCAACGTCGACGCGCCGTTCCGCTTGATGCGGGCCGCGTCAACGGCGCTCACCGCCTCCCAGGGCTCGATCGTCAACGTGTCGAGCGTGACCGGTCTGCGCGCGTTCCCCGGCGTCCTCGCGTACTGTGTGAGCAAGGCGGCGGTGGACCAGCTCACGCGCTGCGCCGCCCTCGAGCTCGCACCTGCCGGCGTGCGCGTCAATGCCGTCAACCCGGGTGTGGTCGTCTCCAACCTGCACCGCCGCGGCGGCATGGACGAGGAGCGCTACGCCGCGTTCCTGGAGCGTTCGAAGACGACGCATCCGCTCGGTCGGGCGGGCGAGCCGCCGGAGATCGCCGACCTGATCTTCTTCCTCGCCTCGGACGCTGCCGCCTGGATCACGGGTGAGACCATCTCCATCGACGGCGGGCGTCATCTCACGTGTGCGCGTTGACAACGCCCCATTCCCGACGCCGAACTCGCACATCGCGGAACGCCCGACCTGGCGTCCGCTTTTCCGAGTTGCTCGACCTGGGAGTCGGGACTTGGAAGTTGGGAGTTGGTTGCGCGGCTCTCTGAGTCAGGCCGCCGCAGCTTTGACGCCTTCGACGAATCTCAGGCCGCCGCGTTGGGCCAGCGAGCGGACGGCGCGGAACCCCGCCGCGGAGAGCGCGCGATCGGCGCCGCCGCTCGACGCGTACTCCGCGTTGACGGCGCGTGGCTGCAGCAGCGCCGCCAGCCCCGTGCGCCCGGCGCCTTCGACGACGACGCAGCGTCCGCCCGGACGGAGCACCCGCAGCACTTCCCCGAGCGCCAGCGAGCGGCGATGGAGATCGAGCTGCGACAGCACGTCGCGGATGACGACGACATCAAAGGCGGCAGTGTCGAGCGGCAGCGCGGTCCAGGGTGCGGTGAGCGTCTCCACGAGCGCGCCCTCGCGTTCGACGACCTGCCCGGCGCGTCCGGCGCGCGCGGCATCTTCATCGAGCGCGCAAGCGCGCCCAGTGAGACCGGTCTTCTGGGCGAGCTGCGCGAGGAGCACCGGGTCGCCGCATCCGAGCACGAGCAGTCGATCGCCCAGCTTGACGCCCGCCATCGACACGGCGAGCGGCTCGGCGGGCGTGGTCTTCTTCAACCAGAACATGCGTCGCCACCTATTAGATCCCGCTTCCGATGATATAGTTCCCGGTTGTGAAAAATTCGGTGGAGATCGCTGAACCTGCAGGCAGACTGGGCGTCCTGCTGGTCGGCATGGGCGCGGTGAGCACGACGACGATTGCCGGCGTGTTCGCGATTCGCCGCGGCCTCTCCAAACCGATCGGCGCGCTCACCCAGATGGGCACGATTCGGCTCGGCAAGCGCACCGAGGGGCGATCGCCGCTCATCAAGGACTTCGTGCCGCTCGCCCGCCTCGACGACATCGTCTTCGGCGGCTGGGACATCTTCGAGGAGAACTCGTTCGAAGCGGCGAAAACCGCCGGCGTGCTCGATCCGGCCCTGTTGGAGCAGATCCGGCCGGAGCTCGAGCGAATCCAGCCGATGCCGGCCGCCTTCGACCGCCGCTACGTGAAGCGGCTCGACGGTCCGAACGTCAAGAAGGGGAAGAACAAGCGCGAGCTGGCCGAGGCGCTCCGCGACGACATCCGCCGCTTCAAGCAGGAGCACGCCCTGGATCGGCTGGTCCTGATGTGGTGCGGCAGCACCGAGGTCTTCATGACGGAGACCGGGGCGCACGCCAGCATTGCCAACTTCGAGAAGGCGCTGGAGGCGAACGACGACGCGATCCCGTCGAGCATGATCTATGCGTACGCCGCCATCAAGGAAGGCATCCCGTACGCCAACGCGGCGCCGAACCTGAGCGCCGACGTGCCGGCGTTGCTGCAGCTGGCGCAGGAGACCGGCTCGCCGGTATGCGGCAAAGACCTGAAGACCGGCCAGACGCTGCTCAAGACGATCATCGCGCCGGGGCTGAAGGCCCGGCTGCTCGGCGTCGACGGGTGGTATTCGACCAACATCCTGGGCAACCGCGACGGCGAGGTGCTCGACGACCCCGAGTCGTTCAAGACCAAGGAGGAGAGCAAGAAGTCGGTGCTCGACTACATCCTCCAGCCGAACCTCTATCCCGATCTCTACGAGAAGCTCTGTCACGTCGTCCGCATCAACTACTATCCGCCGCGCGGCGACAACAAGGAAGGCTGGGACAACATCGATCTGTTCGGGTGGCTCGGCTACCCGATGCAGCTGAAGATCAACTTCCTCTGCCGCGACAGCATCCTCGCCGCGCCGATCGTGCTCGACGTGGCGCTGTTCCTCGACCTGGCGAAGCGCGCGGGCATGGACGGCATCCAGGAGTGGCTCTCGTTCTACTTCAAGAGCCCGATGCACGCGCCGCAGCTGTACCCGGAACACGATCTCTTCATCCAGATGATGAAGCTGAAGAACACCTTGCGCCACATGCGCGGTGAGGACCTCATCACGCACCTGGGCGTGGAGTACTACGACTGATGGATTCTGGCAGGCTGCAGCCGGCGCTCCTCGGCGGACTCCTGATAGGCGTGCTCTCGGCCCTGCCGCTGGTCAGCGCCGGCAACTGCTGCTGCTGCCTGTGGGTGGTGAGCGGCGGCGCGCTCGCGGCGTACCTGCGCCAGCAGAATCTCCCGGTCGCGATCGACGCGGCCGAAGGCGCGATCATCGGTCTGATGGCCGGCGTGATCGGCGGCATCGCCGCGACCATCCTCTCGATCCCGATGGAGATGGCGTTGGGGCCGTTCCAGCGGCAGATCATGGAGCGGATCCTGTCGAGCAACCCGGAGTTCCCCCCGGAGATGCGCGACATAATCGAGCGCGGCGCCGCCACCGGCGCGGGCGTCGCGATCAAGCTGGTGTTCAACCTCGTGATTGGCGTCGTGTTCGGCCTGCTCGGCGGCCTGCTCGGCGCCGCGATCTTCAAGAAGAACGTGCCGCCGCCCCCGCCCGGCACGATCGAGGTTCTGCCCCCGCAATAACCTGCGGGTGGAGCGGTCTATGTCTGAGATTTCTGCCCTGCTCAAGGAAGATCGCCGTTTCCCTCCGCCGGACTCGTGGCGGGAGACGGCGGTGGTGCGCGACCCGGCGGTCTACGAGCGTGCGGCCCGCGACCCCGAAGGCTTCTGGGCGGATTTTGCGCGCGAGCTGGAGTGGATACGGCCGTGGGACACGGTCCTGAAATGGGATTCCCCCTACGCGCAGTGGTTCGTCGGCGGCAAGATCAACGCGAGCGCGAACTGCCTCGATCGTCACGTCCGCACCGCACGCCGTAACAAGGCCGCGATCATCTGGGAAGGGGAGCCGGGCGACCGCCGCACGCTCACCTACTGGGATCTGTACCGCCAGGTGTCGGCGTTCGCGAACGTGCTGAAGGGGCTCGGCGTCCGCCGTGGCGACCGCGTCGCGATGTACCTGCCGCTCATCCCCGAGCTGGCGATTGCCATGCTCGCGTGCGCGCGCATCGGGGCCATTCACAGCGTGGTGTTCGGCGGCTTCAGCGCCGAGTCGCTCCGCGACCGCATCAACGATGCCGAGGCGGTGCTGCTCATCACCGCCGACGGCGGTTACCGACGGGGCCAGATCGTGCCGCTCAAGGACACCGCCGACGAGGCCCTTCGCGACACGCCGTCGATCAGGAACGTCGTCGTGGTACAGCGGCAGGCCGGCGCGCCGATCCCCGTCGAAATCCAGGAAGGCCGTGACCACTGGTACCACCGCCTGATGCAGCACGCCCAGCCGGACAGCGAGCCGGAGGCGATGGATGCCGAGGACGTGCTCTACATCCTCTACACGTCCGGCACCACGGGGAAGCCGAAGGGCATCGTGCACACCACGGCCGGGTACCTCGTGGGCTGCTATGCCACGACGAAATGGGTGTTCGACCTCAAGGATGAGGACGTCTTCTGGTGCACAGCCGACATCGGCTGGGTGACCGGCCACAGCTACGTGGTGTACGGCCCGCTCGCCAACGGCGCGACGGTGCTGATGTTCGAGGGAGCGCCGGACTGGCCGCACAAGGATCGGTTCTGGCAGCTCATCGAGCGCCACGGGGTCACGGTCTTCTACACGGCGCCGACCGCCATCCGCGCGTTCATGCGCTGGGGAACGGAATGGCCCGCGAAGCGCGACCTGAGCACGCTGCGGCTGCTCGGATCGGTCGGCGAGCCGATCAACCCCGAGGCCTGGATGTGGTACCACGTCAACATCGGCCGCGAGCGCTGCCCGATCGTCGATACATGGTGGCAGACGGAAACCGGCGCCATCATGATCACGCCGTTGCCCGGGATGACCAGCACGAAGCCGGGCTCGGCGACCCTGCCGTTCCCCGGCATCAGCGCCGAGGTCCGCGCCGCCGACGGTTCGCGCGTGGGAACGGGCGGCGGGCTGCTGACGCTGACCAGGCCGTGGCCCTCGATGCTGCGTGGCATCTACGGCGACCCCGACCGGTTCGTGAAGACCTACTGGAGCCGGTGGCAGGACGGTTCCTATTTCACCGGCGACGGCGCGCGACGCGACGAGGACGGCTACTACTGGCTGCTCGGCCGCGTGGACGACGTGCTGAACGTCGCCGGCCACCGCATCGGGACGATGGAGGTGGAAAGCGCGCTCGTCGATCACGAAAAGGTCGCCGAAGCCGCCGTCGTCGGCAAGCCGCACGAGATCAAAGGGCAGGCGGTGGCCGCGTTCGTCACGCTCAAGGAGGGCTTCACGCCCGGCGAGGCGCTCGCCGACGAGCTCAAGGAACACGTGGTGCGCAAGATCGGCGCGATCGCGCGTCCGGATCAGATCCTGTTCGCTGCCGACCTGCCGAAGACCCGCTCCGGGAAGATCATGCGGCGGCTTCTCCGCGACATCGCCGAAGGCAAGGCTCTCGGCGACACGACGACCCTCGCCGACCCGAACGTCGTCGCGCGGCTGAAAACCGAGTACGAGGACAAGGAGTTGGGATAGGGAAGGGGTAAGGAGTCAGGCCAGCTGACGAGTGCGATTCCTGACTCCGCCCAGGCGCGCGAAGACGCAGGAATTGTGACGCCGGTGCGACCACGGTTTTCTACGATCGGCCGTAGCCCACAGCAGCCCCTTACGCCTTACTCCTTTTCGATCTTGGCATCTCACTCCTTCTCGATCTTGGCACCTCGTCTGCACAGTATGCGTCGCGAGTGCGCGGTGATCGCCGCGGCGCCCCGCCAATCGCACAGCCGGCGTCGCCTGGTGTTGCCGTAGCGTCGCCTGCGGTTGTCGCCGGCGCTGGACCGTGAGGCCCGCGGGCTGGCGTTTTCGAACACGGGAGCAGCGGTGAGCGTGCGGAAGAAGATTGGCGAGTGCCTGGTGCAGGCCGGGTTGATCACGGACGGCGATCTGCGGGCGGCCCTCGCGGAGCACGCGCGAACGGGCGAGCGGGTCGGCGCCGCGCTCGTTCGCCTCAACCGGGTGACCGACCAGCAGGTGGCGTGGGCGCTTGCCCGGCAGCTCGGGTTCCCCTACATCAGCCTCGCCGACCAGACGCCCGACCCGGCGGCGATCGTTCGCATACCGAAGGCGGTTGCGCTCGCGCGGGTGTGCGTCGCGGTACGACTGGAGAGGAACCTGTTGACCGTCGCGATGTGCGATCCCCTGCTGTTCAGCCTCGTGCGCGACCTCGAGTTCCAGACCGGCTGTCGCATCGACCAGGTCGTCGCCACGCGGGCGGAGATCCTCGACGCGATTGCCAGCGGCTACCCGGCCGAGAGGATCGGGCTGCCGACCAGTACCGGCCTCGCGGTACGGCCCCCCCCGGATGGTGGCTCCGCGACGCTCGCCGGCGGGGCAGGCGACCGGCTTGTCGAGTCGTCGCGTCGCACCGACGCCCCGCGTGAGGCCGGCACCGGCGATGAGCCGATCGTCGATCTCGCAGACTTGGTGATGAACGGCGCGATTGCCGCGGGCGCGAGCGACGTGCACATCGAGCCCGCCGAAAAGGGCGTGCTCGTTCGGCATCGCCTCGACGGCCTCCTCAGCGAGGTCATGGATCTGCCGAAGTGGGTGCACGAGGGACTGGTGGCGCGCGTGAAGGTCATGGCAGGCATGGACATCGCGGAAAAGCGCCTGCCGCAGGACGGGCGGCTGCGCGTGCGTACCGGCGATGGGCACGTCGACTTCCGCGTGTCCACGCTCCGCACGCTATTCGGCGAGAAGATCGTCCTTCGCGTGCTGGACCATCGCAAGGGTGCGCCACCGCTCGATCGCCTGGGGCTCTCTGCGGCGGCGATGGAGGACCTGCGCTTCTTCCTCCGGCACCAGCACGGGCTGATCCTCGTCGTCGGTCCGACCGGCAGCGGCAAGACCACCACCCTCAGCGCTGCCATCAGCGCGATGGCGTCCGGGCGTACGAACATCATCACGATCGAGGATCCGATTGAATACGAGATTCCGGGCGCCAATCAGGCGCAGGTGAACGAGAAGGCGAAGCTCACCTTTGCCGCGGCGCTGCGCGCCATCCTCCGCCAGGACCCCGACGTCATTCTCGTCGGCGAAATCCGCGATCACGAGACCGCCAGGATCGCGCTGCAAGCCGCGCAGACCGGTCATCTCGTCCTCTCGACGCTGCACACCGACGACGCCCCGTCGGCGGTGACCAGGCTCATGGACATGCGCGTCGAGCCGTACGTCATCGCGTCGGCGCTGGTCGGCGTCGTGGCACAGCGGCTGGTGCGGCGGCTCTGCCCGGCGTGCCGGCGGCGCTGTACGCCCGACGACGAGATGCTCCGAATGCTGAACGTGGCCGCGTCGGACGCGCCGCAGTTCGCGTTCTATCGGGCCGTTGGATGCGAGGCCTGCAGCGGCACGGGGTACCGCGGCCGCATCGCGCTCTACGAGGTGATGCGTGTCACCGATCGGATGCGGCGGCTGATCGCCCAGCGATCCGGGGAGGATGCCGTGCGCGAGGCCGCGCTGGCCTCCGGCATGGTTCCGCTGGGCGAAGACGGGCTCGAGAAAGTAAAGGCCGGGGTGACCACGCTCGACGAACTGCTGCGTGTCGTCACCGAGGTCCGCGAGCTGCGGGTGCCGTGTCCCGCCTGCGGCGCAGCCGTCGCGGTCGACTTCAACGCCTGCCCGTACTGCGGGCGCCGGCTGGCAGCCGGCTGCGTGGCGTGCCGCAGGCCGCTGCAACCGGGGTGGGCGTGCTGTCCGTTCTGTGGCATCGCGGCCGGTAGTGTGGCTTCCGCTGCGCCGCGGGAACGCCCGCAGGCGTTCGCCGGTGCCGCAACGAACGTCGCGGATTTCAGGGCGCACCAGCGGTGAAGACGCACTACGAACTGCTCGGCGTCGAGGCTGCCGCGCCGCCGGAAGAGATCAAGCGGGCGTTCAGGCACGAGATTGCCCGCTACCACCCGGACAAGGTCCAGCATCTTGGCCCGGAGTTTCTTGACATCGCGACGGCGCGCGCCGCCGAGCTGACACAGGCGTACCGCGTCCTGATCGATCCCGAAGCGCGCCGAGAGTACGACGGGATGCTCGGACACCGCAGCGCCGGCGCTGGTGAGCCCCTCTTCCAGCCCGACGCGTCGGGATTCGCTCGAGCGCCCGCGAGAGGGCCATCGGTTCGAGGGCCGGGTGAAGCGCCGCCGGCCGGGAGGCCATTCGACCAGGCGAGGGCGGCGACGGGGGAAGTCGTAAGGCGGGCGGTCGTCGCCAGGCTGCGCGACGCAGTGACCGGCCTCGCCGCGTCCGCGGAGCCTGTGGGTCTGACTGGCTTTGACGCGGCGTACCGGTTGAGCCCGGGCGGGCCGCTATTCGGACGGAGAGCGGGCGGGCTGTCGCTGCTGGCTCGGCTGGTCGCGCGGGTGGACGCCGCTGCGGTTGAGGACGCATGGCTGGCAGTCGGGAAATCTGGTACGTTTGAGCCAGCGATCTGCCTCATGCTGCTCGGCACGGGCATGGCGCCCGCCAGCGAGCTGAGCGCCGCGATCGGACGGGCCGTTCGCAGAACGCGGAGGGTTCGACCGATGGTGGTACCGGTTGACGTCCGGACCTGGGACGCGCTGTTCCCGCCGGACGTACCGGCGATCGTCCGCCGGGTGGTCGAGCGGCTGCGATCGGGCGGTTGAGCCGATGGACCGCCGGTCCTGGCGGTCCGCCGCACACAGAACACGGTCAATCCTCGTAGGGTGCTGGTATGCCTATGATTGAAACGCGGGATCTCTGGAAGACCTACGTGATGGGTGAGGAGGAAATCCACGCGCTCCGCGGGGTCTCCATCACGATCGAACGCGGCGAGTACGTCGCCATCATGGGCCCGTCCGGCTCGGGCAAATCGACGCTCATGAACCTGATCGGGTGCCTCGACACGCCGTCGAAGGGCAGCTACCTGCTCAACGACAAGGAAGTGGCGTCGATGAACGACGACGACCTCGCCCGCATCCGCAACGAGGAGATCGGGTTCGTGTTCCAGACCTTCAACCTGCTGCCGCGCGCCACGGCGCTGCACAACGTGGAACTGCCGCTCGTCTACGCTGGCGTTGCGTCGAAGGAGCGGCAGGCGCGGGCGCGCGACGCGCTCGCGAAGGTGGAGCTCAGCGACCGCGCGCTGCACCGCCCGAACGAGTTGTCCGGCGGCCAGCGCCAGCGCGTCGCGATTGCGCGGGCCCTGGTGAACAACCCGTCCATCCTGCTGGCTGACGAGCCGACGGGGAACCTGGATTCGAAGACCGGCAACGAGATCATGGGCGTCTTCGCCCGTCTTCACACCGCCGGCAACACCATCGTCCTGGTCACGCACGAAGCGGACATCGCCGCCTATGCAGAACGGGCGATCCATCTCCGCGATGGGCAGGTGGAGCAGGACCTGGGCCGCGTAGCGGCGTCGCGTCCGGCGACCGCCACCGCCACGTAGACGCCGATCGGCTCAGGCCCTGCGCAGGACGACCGAGGGATCGAGTTTCACGATCCGGAGCGTCGCGAGCAGGCAGGCACCGGCGGCGACCGCGCCACACAAGCCAACCAGCGCCAGTCCCCACCCGGGACGGCTCGCGTTCACCGCCACGATGAACGCCGCATCGTCGAAGCCGGACGACCGCGTCATCGCGATCGTGCCGATCGTCCCCGTCGCGAGAGCGGCCAGGATCAGCTTCAGCTCGCGTGACAACACCGCTCGCAGGACGCGTCCTGGCGTCGCGCCGAGCGCGAGGCGCACGCCGAATTCCGCGCTGCGCTGCGTGACCGACTGACTGACCACCGCGAAGATGCCGGAGCCTGCCAGGAGCAGCGCGATGAGCGCGAATGCGCCGAAGAGGCGCAGCATCGTGATCGCTTCGTTGGTCACGAACCGTGGCAGATCGCCGAGCACGCGGACGTCCACCGGCGCCACGGCGTCGCGCGGCCGCACGGCTTCGGCGACGTGTCGCGCGATCTCCCTGGCTCGCGCGGAGCGCGCCAGCAGCATGACCTGGGATTCAGCGGCGATGTCGAGCGGCCGGTAGACTGCGGCCGGCTGCGGTGATCGAACCGCCGTGCGGATCGCGTCGGCCGCCACGCCGATCGTGACCACCCGCGTCGAGCGGCCGCGGATGGTCACGTCCATCTCTTTGCCGATCGGATTCTCGCCCGGCCACAAGGTGGATGCGGCACTCTCCGCGACGATCGCGACCGCCGTGCCCGCCGTCTCGTCGGACCGGAATGATCGCCCTTGCACGATGGGCAACCCGGCGGTCTCGAAGAACCGCTCGCGCGTCGCGACGATCGACACGGCAGCGGTCCGGCCGCCGGGCACGGACGCGGTCGCCCGCACACCTCCATCGATCGGAAGAGCGGACGAAATCGCCACGCCCGTCACTCCACCGACCGCGCGAACGCGCGCGGACGCCGCGACAGCGACGCGCGCCGGAAGGCGAACGGCCACCAGCTCCTCCACCGCCAATCCAATCTGCGTGTCCTGCAGGACGCTGACGATCGCGAACGACATCGCCGTCAGCACGACCAGCACGGAGGCCAGGGCGAGCTCGACGAAGACGACGAGGTCCCGGACGCCATAACCGGCGACCCGTACCCGCGGTGCCGGCGCGCTGCCCTTCAGCGATGAGGCGACGTCGCGCCGCGACAATCGCAGGGCCGGCACTAGGCCGAACAAGGCGCAGGCCGTCGCCGACGATGTCAGGGCGATCGGCAGGAGTCCGAAGTCGCCCGAGAGCCTGGCGGTGAGTTCGGGCTTCATCTGGATCATCGTCCGCACGACGAAGTCGAGGCCCGCAAACGCCAGCGCCGTACCGAGGGTTCCGGCCGCGACCGTAAGCAGGCTGTTCTCGAAGAACAACTGTCTGAAGATCGCGCCGCGGCTCGCGCCGAGCGCCATGCGCAGGGACAGCTCGGTGTCGCGGCGGATGCCGCGCGCCAGCAGCATGCACGCCACGTTCACGCAGCCGATGATCAGCACGACCGCGGCCGGGAGGAAAATCAGGACGGTGGCGCCGCCGGTCCGCGCCCGCACGTCCCGCTCGACCGGAATGCCCTCCCATCGCCACGCGCCCTCCTGCTGGAGCGGCGGGTCGAGCGTCGACAGCTCACCGGCCGCCGACGCCCAGGACACGCCGGGCGCGAGGCGCGACATGACGAACACCCGCGCGCGGCCGTCCGTCTCGCGGCCGGAGAGAGGCAGCCAGAGGTCGGCGCTGATGCCGATCAGCGAGAACGAGAACGACGCCGGCAGCACGCCGATGACCGTATGCTCCCGGCCGTCGAGGCGGACCGACGGGCCGTCGGCGATCCGCCGGCCCGCGAAATGCCGTCGCCACGTGAGCTCGCCGACGACGGCAACGGGCGCATCGTCGCCTCGATCCGCCGGCGTGAAGAGCCGTCCGTCGATCGGGCGGGCACGCAGGACGTCGAAAAAACCCGGAGTGACCCGCATCGCGGAGACGGTATGGGCGTCGACGCCCGCGCCGAGCGTCATTTCGATGCCGCGATACGCGGCGATACCCTCGAACGAGCGCGCGGGGGCGAGCGTGACATTGAAGTCATCGAGCGTCACTGGCGAGCGCCGGACGCCGAGCGCCGGGCTCGCGCCGTAGATGCGGATGACGCGCTGGATGCCCTCGATCTCGACGGAGGATTCCGACAGCGCGATCCGGAGCAACGCGTAGAGCGCGCTCGTCGTGCCGATGCCGATCGCGAGGGTGAGGACGGCCAGCGCGGCCCCCCAGCGCCACGCGCGAAGCGCCCTGACGGCGAGCGAGAGGTCACGGAGCATGGGAAGATGCTCAGCGCTGAGGAGCTGGAAATCAGAAGGGGAACACCATGAGCGTAGCACCCCAGGGCAGAGGTGGCAATCCAGACCTGGCCTCGAGGCTGTTGATTCTCGACCTTCTCAGTTCTGAGTGCTGAGTTTCAGATCGCCGCCCAGTGTCCAGCGGCGATTTCCCTAAGGGAGGCGTCGCGGTCGAACGAGGCGGGATCGAGCGCGATCCGTTGACGCGACGCCGCCGGGTCGGGGATCGGGATCGCGGAGAGCAGCGCGCGTGTATAGGGGTGGGCGGCCGCGTCGAAGATCGACTCGGTCGGCCCCGTCTCGACGATCCGGCCGAGATACATCACCGCCACCCGTCCGCAGATGTGACGCACCAGCCTGAGATCGTGTGCGATGAAGAGGTAGGTGAGCTTGAGCCGCTGCTGCAGATCCATCAGCAGATTGATCACCTGCGCCTGGACGGAGACGTCGAGAGCCGAGACCGGCTCGTCGGCGACGATGAACGACGGGTTCAATGCCAGCGCGCGCGCCAGGCCGATCCGCTGCCGCTGCCCGCCGCTGAACTCGTGCGGGTAGCGCGTCAGTTGCGTCGGGTCGAGGCCGACCAGCTCGAACAGCTCCGCCACGCGGACGCGGCGCTGGGCGCGCGAGCCGATCCGATGGA
The DNA here is from genome assembly GCA_048594975.1 of Vicinamibacterales bacterium. GTDB lineage: Bacteria > Acidobacteriota > Vicinamibacteria > Vicinamibacterales > 2-12-FULL-66-21 > JBMDXB01. The sequence continues at coordinate 187,902 of JBMDXQ010000006.1, forward strand.
TCACGAGCGGCTCCTCGACGATGCTGCCGACGCGCATCCGCGGGTTCAGCGACGAGTACGGGTCCTGGAAGACGATCTGCATGTCGCGCCGTGCCCGCCGCAGCCGCGCGCGTTCGAAGGCGAGCACGTCCTCCCCCCTGAAGCGAACGTCGCCCGCCGTCGGCTCGATCAGCCGCAGGATGCACCGGCCGGTCGTCGTCTTGCCGCTTCCCGATTCGCCGACCAAACCGAACGTTTCCCCCTCGTCCACCGCGAAGCTCACGCGATCGACCGCGCGCACGACCGATCGGGCGCCGAACAGCCCCCGCGTCCGGCTGAACTCCTTGACGAGGTTGCGGACTTCGACGAGCGGCATCAGGCGGGCGCGGCGTCCCGAATCTCCGGTTCGACCGCCGTGCCGTGCAGATAGCACTTCACCGTGTGCACGGCCGCGTCGCCCGGGAACACGGTGAATCCAGGGTGGGCCTTCGGACAGGGCTCGAAGCGATCCGGACAGCGCGGTTCGTAGCAGCAGCCGGGCGGCAGCGCGCCGAGCGGCGGCACCACGCCGGGAATCGCCGTCAGCCTCCGGCCCGGCGGGCCGCCGGGCAGCGAGGCCAGGAGAGCGCGGGTGTAGGGGTGCTTCGGATTTTCGAACAGCGTTTGGATATGCGCCTCCTCGACGATCCGCCCTGCGTACATCACGGCAACGCGATCCGCCATTTCCGCCATCACGCCCAGGTCGTGCGTGATCAGCAGCAGGGCGAGGCCCAGTCTCCGCTGCAGGTCGCGTAGCAGGTCGAGGATCTGCGCCTGGATGGTCACGTCGAGGGCGGTCGTCGGCTCGTCGGCGATGACTACCTGCGGCTCGCAGGCCAGCGCGATCGCGATGAGCGCGCGTTGACGCAGCCCGCCGGAGAGCTGGTGCGGGTAGTCGCGCACCCGCAGGTGCGGGTCGGGGACGCGGACCGCCTCGAGCAGCTCGATCGCGCGCCGCCGCGCCGCCCTGGCGGTGGCGCGGCCGTGCACCACGAGTGTCTCCTCGATCTGGCTGCCGATCGGGAACACCGGGTTCAGTGCGGCCATCGCCTCCTGGAAGATGAGCGCGATTCCGGCGCCGCGCACCTTCTGCAGCTGGCGCTCGGGCAGCGTCAGCAGATCGTGGGCGCCGAACAGCACGCGGCCGCGCGCAATGCGCCCGGGCGGCGGCACCAGGCGGATGATGGAACGGGCGGTCACGGACTTGCCGCTGCCCGACTCGCCCACGAGCCCGAGCGTCTCGCCGGCGCGCAGCTGGAAGCTCACGTCGATGACGGCGGGCACGAATCGCCCGTCGATGTCGAAACCCGTCGTGAGGCCCTCGACCGAGAGCACCCGCGAGGCAGAATCCGGCCGTGGCGATCCCGCTGGCGTGCGCGGCTGACGGCGGGTGCCGGGATCGGGGACCGCCCAGCCCGGATCCCGGCCGGCGTCAGACATCGGTTTCCTTGTGCTCGCCGAACACCGTCCGCATCGTGTCGGAGATCTCGCCCAGGGTCGAACGCGCCTCGACGGCGTCGATGATGCGCGGCACCAGGTTCTCCTGTCCGCCCGCCGCCGTCGCGACACCCTGCAGTGCCGCGCGGCAGGTGGCCGCGTCACGCAACGCGCGAACACGGCGGACGCGCTCGACCTGGGTGCGCTCCACCTCGGGATCGTGACGCAGGACCTCGATCGGCGCCGCCTCCGCAACGAAGCGGTTGACCCCGACGACGACGGTGTCTCCCGCGTCGATGCGCTGCTGGGCGCGGTACGCGGATTCCTGGATCTCGCGCTGGATGAGGTTCTGCTCGACGGCGGCGAGCGTGCCGCCTGCTGCCTCGATCCGTTCGAGCAGCGCGCGCGCGCCCGTTTCCAGGCGGTTGGTGAGGTCCTCGATTGCCCAGGCGCCGCCCAGCGGATCGACCGTGTTGACGACGCCGGTCTCCATCGCGATCACCTGCTGAGTCCGGAGCGCCAGCCGCGCGGCCTCTTCGGTGGGCAGCCCGAGCGCCTCGTCGCGGCCGTTGCAGTGCAGCGACTGTGTGCCACCGAGCACCGCCGACAGCGCCTGCAGGGCGACCCGCACGACATTGTTGTCCGGCTGCTGCGCGGTGAGCGTGCTGCCGGCCGTCTGGGTGTGGAAGCGGAGCTGCTGCGCCCGCGCGTTGGTGGCGCCGAAGCGCTCGCGCATGAGCCACGCCCACAGCCGGCGTGCCGCGCGGAACTTGGCGATCTCTTCGAGAAAGTCACTGTGGGCGTTGAAGAAGAAGGAGAGTCGCTGGCCGAACCTGCTGACGTCGAGGCCGGCGTCCACCGCCGCCGCCACGTACGCGATGGCGTTCGCGAAGGTGAACGCGATCTCCTGCACCGCCGTCGCGCCCGCCTCGCGGATGTGGTAGCCGCTGATCGAGATCGTGTTCCAGTTCGGCATCTCGCGCTCGCAGAACGCGAAGATGTCGGTGACGATGCGCAGCGACGCGCGCGGCGGGTAGATGTAGGTTCCGCGCGCCACGTATTCCTTGAGGATGTCGTTCTGGATCGTGCCCGCGAGCGCGGCCCGGTCGACGCCCTGCCGTCGCGCCACGGCCACGTAGAGCGCGAGCAGGATGATGGCCGTCGCGTTGATCGTCATCGACGTCGAGACGCGGTCGAGCGGGATGCCGTCGAACAGCTCCGCCATGTCGTCGATCGAGTCGATGGCCACCCCCACGCGGCCCACCTCGCCGGCGGCGAGCGCGTGATCCGAGTCGTAGCCCATCTGTGTCGGCAGATCGAAGGCGACGCTCAGGCCGCTCACGCCCTGGCCGAGGAGATATCGATACCGCCTGTTCGACTCCGGGGCCGTCCCGAATCCCGCGTACTGCCGCATCGTCCAGAGGCGGCCGCGGTACATCGTCGGTTGAATGCCGCGCGTGAAAGGATACGAGCCCGGGTAGCCGAGATCGTCGTCGGCGTTCCAGCCGGTGAGCGTCGACGGAGACGCGAAATGGCCGGTGGGCATCGCGGGGCCATTGTACCAACGGCGTCGAGCGCGCCTGAATTCGCGGAAGTGGCTGGCCTGAACCATTGACACATCGTGGCGCCCGAGCTTACAATGCAGTCAGTTCCCGCGCTAAACCCTTCTGTATGAATATTTGGCGCCCGATGCCTGCAGCCAGCCCCGGGCCGCAGTTGCGAATCGGGACACGCCCCGGTCCCCAGCTCCGGCGGCGGTCAGGAGGTCCGAATGGATGACGTCGTGAACCGGTTGGCTCGAGAGCTATCCGACGCCATTGCTGCCGCCGTTGCCGAAGACGCGAGGATCGAAGCGTGCCGCGAGCGCGCGCGCGCCGCGGGCTTCGAGATGAAGATATCGCTGGAGGCGATTATCGGCTTCGTGAACCGCACGTCGACCGGCGCGCTCGCGAAAGTCGGGCCCCAGCCGTCGAAGCCCGCGCGCGTCGAGCGCCGCAGCTTCGAGATCAGCGCCAACGATCGTCGCTTCCTGCGTTCGCTGCGCATTGCCGCCGACGAGGCGCAAGAGAAAGAGGTCGAATAGCGCGAGCGCGATCGACCGACATCAAGGACCAGACCAGAGGCCGGCGCACCCCGCCGGCCTCTTTTTGCGTGAGGCTGCGCTGCCCGCCCTCGCGCACGCATCGCGGCCGGGATCAGCATGTCCCAACCTCTCGACATCGGCACCCGTCCGTGGGTGCGCCTGTTCGCCGCCGCGGTGATCCTCCTCGGCCTGCTCGCCCGCGCCGCGACCTTCGGCTCCCCGCTGTTCGACTTCCACTCCTGGCGCCAGGCTGATACCGCCGCGATTGCCCGGAACTTCCTCGAGGAGCGGTTCAACCCGCTCTACCCGCAAGTGGATCAGCGGGGCGCGCGGCGTGAGGGCTACGTTGCGACCGGCCTGGAGCTGTACGCGTTCGTCGTGGCCGCGATCGCGAAGACCGTCGGGTTCTCGCCGGCGATCGGCCGGCTGCTGAACACGCTGCTGTTCCCGCTTGCGGCGGTGCTGCTGTTTCGCTACGCGCGGCTCCGCTACGGCGATCCGCCCGGCGCCGTCGCCCTGTTCGTGTACGCGCTGGGCATGCCGCTCGTGCTGTTCGTCGACCGCGCGTTCATGAACGAATCGACGCTGATGCTCCTGTCGATCGCGTGCCTGCACGCGGCGCAGCAGTACTGCGCGCGCCCGCGAACGGTGCACCTCGTCCTCCTCGTGGCCGCCACGAGCGTGGTCGCGATGATGAAGCCGACCTACCTCGTAGTCTGGGGCGCGGTCGTCGGACTCTTCGTCGAGCGGTTCGGGAGATGGGCTGTCCTGCGCTGGGAACTGTGGCTGGCAGCGCTGGCGAACGTCGTGTGCGGCGCGCTCTGGTTCAGGCATGCGCAGGTGCTCGCGGCGGCGACCGGCATCTCGTTCGGCCTGACCGACAAGCTGTTTCGGCCCGACCTGCTGACCCTCGAGTACTCGGTGAGGGTCGGCATCCGGCTGTTGAAGGACATCCTGGGTCCCGTCGGCGTCGTGTTCGGCGCCTACGGGCTGATCGTGGCCCTGCGCCGGCGGCGGCTCGCGGAACCGCTCGGCGTGCTCGCGTTCTTCGTCTACCTGGTGGTGGTGACGGCCGGCAACTACGAGCACAACTACTATCAGCTGCCGATCGTGCCGGTCGGTGCCGTGCTCGCCGGCCTGGGCGTGGCGCGGGCGGTCGACCGGATCGGCACGCCGCGCGCGTGGCCGTTCGAGCGGCGGTTGAACGCGGGCGCCGCCGTGCTCGCCATCGCCCTCCTGTCGACGTTCGTGCGCAGCGTGAGCGCGCACAACTGGTACGAGTTGGACCGTGCCAAGGCGCGCCTGTGCGAAGGGCTCGCGCCGCTGCTGCAGCCGGGCGAGCGCGTTGCCTTCGCGAGCGACAGGAGCCCCGACATGCTGTTCTGCCTGCATCGAAAGGGCTGGCTGCTGCAGCCCGCGCAGGCCACCGACACGCGTCTGCGCGAGATCGCTGCCGAGGGAGCGGCGGTGTTCGTTACCCGCAAGGAGTTCGCGGACATCCGGCGGGCCCTCGAGGCCATGGCCGACCCGTTGCTCGAGACTCCAGAGTTCGCGGCGTTCCGGGTCGCCCGTCCCGCGTCCGGATGGAGGTAGCGCGGCGGGTACCGTTCGTGCGGCCCGCTACTCGTCGAGCAGCGGGCTGCCGGTCATCTCCTTCGACGGCGGAATGCCCAGCAGATGCAGCATCGTGGGAGCGACGTCGCGCAGCGTGCCGTCGTGCAGCCGCCGTCCGGCGTGCCCCTCCGAGCAGAGGATCACCGGCACCGGGTTCGAGGTATGCGCGGTGTGCGGCGCCCGCAGCTCGTCGTCCCACATCTGCTCGGCGTTGCCGTGATCGGCGGTGACGATGGCGGTGCCGCCGGCGGACCGGACGACCGGCAGGATCCGGCCGAGGCAGGCGTCGAGCGTTTCGATCGCGGCAATCGTCGCGTCGAGCCGGCCGGTATGGCCGACCATGTCCGCGTTCGCGAAGTTGCAGATGATGACGTGGTGCTTCACGGCGGAGACGTCGGCGATCAGCGCGTCGGTGATGCCGGGCGCGCTCATCGGCGGCATCAGATCGTAGGTCGCGACCTTCTGCGACGGGATGAGCACCCGCTCCTCGTCGGTGTACGGCTGCTCGCGGCCGCAGTTGAAGAAGTAGGTGACGTGCGCGTACTTCTCCGTCTCGGCCAGGCGGAGGTTGGTGCGGCCGTGTTCGGCGAGGACGTCGGCGAGATTGCCGCTGAACGTCTGTGGCGTGAACACGACGGGCAGGTCGAACGTGCGGTCGTACACCGTCATGGTCGTGTAGTGGACGCGCGGCCGCGACGCGCGCTCGAAGCCGTCGAACTCGACGAAGGCGATCGCGCGCGTCAGCTGCCTGGCGCGGTCGGCGCGGAAGTTGAAAAACAGCACCGAATCGCCGTCCCGCAGCGGTCCGACCGGCCGGCCGTCCGCCTCGACGATGACCACCGGCTTCACGAACTCGTCGGTCATGTCGGCGGCGTACGAGGCCTGCAGCGCCTCGACGGCGGATCGGGAGGTCGTCTCCGCGCGCCCGTAGGCGACCGCCTCGTAGGCCTGGCGCGTCCGCTCCCACCGCTTGTCGCGATCCATCGCGTAGTAGCGGCCGACCACCGTCGCGATCCGGCCGGCCCCGGCCCTCGCCATCGCCTCCTCGAGCTGGGCGACATAGCGGACACCTCCGGTCGGCGACGTGTCGCGACCATCGGTGATCGCGTGCACGAAGACGTCGCGCACCCCGCGCCGTGCGGCGATATCCATGAGCGCGTGGAGGTGGCGCTGGTGGCTGTGCACGCCGCCGTCGGAGACGAGCCCGATGAGGTGGAACGCGTGCGCTCCGCCGGCGCAGCGATCGATCGAGGCGGCCAGCGCCGCGTTGCCTGCCAGCTCGCCGTCGCGGATGCTCTTGTCGATCCGCGTCAGGTCCTGGTAGACGATGCGCCCGGCGCCCATGTTCATGTGGCCGACCTCGGAGTTGCCCATCTGCCCGGCCGGGAGCCCGACGGCTTCGCCCGATGCGACGAGCCGGGCATGCGGATACCGTGACAGCAGCTCCCGATAGACGGGCGTGCGCGCGCTCGCGATGGCGTTGTTCTCCCGCTGCGGCCGCAGGCCCCAGCCGTCCAGCACGATGAGTACGAGCGGGGAAGGCATCTGATGATCGTAGGTGGTCACTGAAAGGGTACGGAGTAAGGCGTCAGGGAATACTGTTCTTGTCCCTTACTCCTTCGTGTTTACGTCAGTTGCTTGATCGCTTGGCGGCCGGCGTAGCCGCCGCTGCTGCCGAGCTCCTCTTCGATTCGGAGCAGCTGGTTGTACTTCGCGATGCGATCGGTGCGGCTCGCCGACCCGGTCTTGATCTGGCCGGCGCCTGTGGCGACGGCGAGGTCGGCGATGGTCGTGTCCTCGGTCTCGCCCGAGCGGTGCGAGATGACGCTGCGGTAGCCGGCGTCTGTCGCCATCTTCACCGCGTCCAGCGTCTCGGTCACGGTCCCGATCTGATTGAGCTTCACCAGCACGGCGTTGGCCACGCCGTCGGCGATTCCCCGTCGCAGGATCTCGGGGTTGGTGACGAATACGTCATCGCCGACGATTTGCACCCGGCCGCCGAGCGCCGAGGTCAGCGCCTTCCAGCCGTCCCAGTCGCCCTCGGCCAGGCCGTCCTCGATCGAGGCGATGGGGTACTGGCGGATCCAGTCCTCGTACAGGGCGATCATCTCCTCCGACGACCGCGCCTCTTCGCGCGACTTCCTGAACTCGTAGGCGCGGCTCCGGTCGTCCCAGAGCTCGCTGGCGGCCACGTCGAGTGCGAGCATGACGTCGTCGCCCGGCCGGAAGCCCGCCTGCGACACCGCTTCCAGCACGACCTCGAGCGCCTCGCGGTTGGATTTCAGGCTGGGCGCGAACCCGCCCTCGTCGCCGACGCCGGTCGAATGGCCTTTCTTCTTCAGGATGCCGCGCAGGGTGTGGAAGATCTCCGCGCCCATCCGCACGGCGTCGGCAAACCGTCCCGCGCCGACCGGCATGACCATGAACTCCTGGAAGTCGACGCTGCTGTCGGCGTGCGCGCCGCCGTTGAGGATGTTCATCATCGGCACCGGCAGCCGCAGGGCGCCGGCGTCGGAGGAACCGTAGAGGCGGCCGAGGTGCGTGTACAAGGCGGTCCTGGAGGCGGCCGCGGCGGCCCTCGCCAGCGCCATCGAGACGCCGAGAATCGCGTTGGCCCCGAGCCGTGCCTTGTTGGGCGTGCCGTCGAGCTCGATCAGGAACCGGTCGACCGCGCGCTGGTCGGCGTCGCGGCCCGTGAGCTTCTGCGCGATTTCCGCGTTGATGTGCCCGACCGCCTTGCTGACCCCCTTGCCGAGATACCGCTTCTTGTCGCCGTCGCGCAGTTCCAGCGCCTCACGCTGACCGGTGGAGGCGCCGGACGGAACCGCCGCGCGGCCCATGACGCCGCCGGTCAGCATCACTTCCGCTTCGACCGTGGGGTTGCCGCGGGAGTCGAGAATCTCCCGCCCGTGAATCTTGTCGATTGTCATGATGAGGTGTGCGTTGCGGGCGCAGGACCCGCGAGTTCCGTGTTCTGAGTTCCGAGTTCTTCGTTTCTCTAGTCGCCTCTCCGATCGAACTCCGCCTCGTTGCGCAGTGCTTCCTCGGTGATCCCGCCGATGTACGGCTCGTCGTCGGTCGTAACGACGACGATCCCGCTGGCGGTGACGGTGTGCCGGCGCCGATCCTCGTCCTCGTTGTAGCCGATGAGCGCGGCGCGCGGGATGAACACGTCGCGGTCGATGATGGCGCGGCGCAACCGCGCGTGCCGGCCGACGCGGACGCCCGGCATCAGGATGCATCGATCCACGTCGCAGAAGCTGTGTACGCGCACGTTGGGGCAGAGCACGCTGCCGGCAATGCGGCTCCCCGAGATGATGCAGCCGGCCGACACCACCGAGTCGAGTGCCTGGCCGCAGCGCCGCCCCTCGTCGGCGAACACGAACTTCGCAGGCGGCGCCTGCACCTGGTAGGTGCGCAGCGGCCATTCCGGGTCGTACAGGTTGAACTCGGGGTTCACCTGGCACAGGTCCATGTTGGCTTCGTAGTAGGCGTCGAGCGTGCCGATGTCGCGCCAGTACTTCGCGGCCTTCTTGTTCTCGTCGTAGAAGCGGTAGGTGCAAATCGGCACCTTGCCGAGCAGCGACGGGATGATGTCCTTGCCGAAATCGTGCGTCGTGCTGCGCTGCGCGTCCGCCTCCAGCGCCGGCACCAGCACTTCCATGTCGAAGATGTAGATGCCCATGGACGCCAGCACCAGCTCGCCGGGCGGGAGGTGCTTCGGCTTCTCCAGGAAGCCGGTCAGCTGCTCGTCGCCGTTGACCTCGAGGATGCCGAACCGCTGCGCCTCCTCGGACGGGACCTCGATCGCCGCGATGGTCGCCGCGGCGCGGCGATCCCTGTGGAGGCGCAGCATCCGCGAGTAGTCCATCTTGTAAACGTGATCGCCGGCGAGCACGATGAGGTGCTTCGGGCTCTCGCGCAGGATGGAATAGAGGTTCTGGTAGACCGCGTCGGCCGTCCCCAGATACCAGTGTTCGCCGACGCGCTTCTGCGGACTCAGGATCTCGATGAACTCGCCCAGCTCGTCGGCGACGACGCTCCATCCCATGCGCAGGTGGCGGCTCAGCGAGAGCGACTTGTACTGGAGCGCGATGAAGATGCGGCGCAGGCCCGAGTTGATGCAGTTGCTGAGCGTGAAGTCGATGATCCGGTATGGGCCGCCGAAGTACACCGCCGGCTTCGCCCGCTCCTTGGTCAGGGGATACAACCGTTCCCCCACACCTCCGGCCAGCACCATCACCAGCGTGTCGTCGAGCATCGCCATCGATTCGTCTCAGCGCCTCAGCACGACGCGCGCCGGAGCGCCGTCGCCTCCGGCCACGCGCAGCGGCAGGCAGTACAGCTCGTAGGCCCCAGGCTCGACGTCGGCGAGGTTCAGGCCCTCGATGATCACGGCGCCCGCCGAGAGTAGCGTCCGGTGCGCCGGCGCGCCCGCCTTCTTGAACTGCTCGACCGAGAGATAGTCGATGCCGACAACCTTCACGCCCCGCTCCACGAGGTGGCGGGCACCCGACTCGGTCAGATGCGTGTAGTCCTGGCGGAAGCCCGCCGTGCTCCACAGGGCTGAATTGGGAGTCTTGATCAGGACGCGCAGGTCGTCGCGCAGCCCGGCCGGCTCGAGGTCGGCGGCGGCGATGCCGCCGGCTTTGCCAACCTCGACCACGCGCGCAGGGCCGATCAACAGGTCGAGCGCCAGGTCATCGACTCCGGCGGCCCCGTCGAAGAAGTGGCGCGGCGCGTCGACATGGGTCCCGGTGTGCGTACCGAGGACGAGGCGTGAGTGGTTCGAGCTCCCCCCTTCGGCAATACGCTTGACCGGGTGCAGCTCGAAGGCGGGATTACCGGGGTAAGCGACCATCCCGGGCACGAGCGGAACGCTCACGTCCAGGAATCTGGGCGATGCGGACATCCAAAGGCTGATGATATCACCCGCCTTCCCGCCGGGGCGCCGGAACGTCCGCGCGCATGCCGGGTGGCCCCGCGCCTCACCGGGGACACGTCGGGCGCGCGGCAGGCCAATTCCGCGCGGTTTTCCGGCCTCCAACGCCCTCCTCCAATTCTTTGACTTGCGCCTGACGGTCGGCCTATTATCAACTAGATTAGTCAGCTTCGGCGCTGACCGGAGGGGCAATGAGACGCCAGGTTCGCGGGCTCTCGGCGGCGGCGTTGGCGGGCTTAGCCGTCCTTGCCTCGTCCGTCCCCTCCTCCGCGCAGGCGCCCGTCCGTACGCCCACGCCGGAGACGACGACCGTCCGCGCGGCGCGTGCCGCCCTGACCGGGTCCGTGAGCGACGAGGCGGGGGCGCCGGTCCCCGGCGCGATGGTGACCGCGCTCGGCGCCACGATGGCGCTCGTCACCACCGACGAGCGCGGCCGTTTCTCGTTCCTCGACCTCCCGCAGGGCGAGTACATCGTCCGCGCGCGGCTCGCCGGCTTTGCCGCCTCGCGCCGCGAGGTCGTGCGCGTCGGCGAGGCCACTCGCAGCGTGCCCAGGCTCGAGTTGCGGCGTCTGAACGGCATGATCGCCACGACCGGCCCGGTCGATCCCGCGCTCAAGGGCCGCACGATCCTGGCCGCCGGCATCGAGGCGCCCGAGAGTGAGGCCGCCGCCCCCGGCGAGGCTGCGACCGCGACGCCGACGGCGGCGACCGATCACCCGCACAACGAAACCGCGTGGCGGCTCCGCCACGCCAAACGCAGCATCCTCAAGGACAGCGCCCGCGAGGTCATCGTCGCCGCCGAGGATGAGGAGGTGGCCGACGAGTCCGTGTTCGGCCGCGCGTTCGGCTCGGCCAGCACCCTTGCGGCGTCACTGTTCACCGACTATCCGATCTCCGGCGAGGTCAACGTCCTGACGACGAGCGCGCTCGCCCCCGGCGAGTTCACGACGCACGCCGCGCTGCCGCGCGGCGTCGCCTACCTGTCCATCGGCGCGCCGACGCCCGCGGGCGACTGGCTGGCGCGCGCGGCGATGAGCCAGGGGGACCTGGCCTCGTGGGTGGTATCCGGATCGTTCGTGTCGAAGCCGCGTGCCCTGCACTCGTACACGGTCGGGCTGTCCTACAGCACCCAGGAGTACCAAGGCGGCAATCCCGCGGCGCTCGCGGCGGTCACTGAGACCAGCCGGAACGTGGGCCAGATCTACGGGTACGACAGCTGGCGCATCAGCCCAACGGTCACGCTCGATTTCGGCGGCGCCTACTCGCATTTCGATTACCTCGAGCGGCAGAGTCTGCTGAGCCCGCGAGCCGCCGTGACCATCGAGCCGGTGCAGGGCACGCGCGTCCTCATGGCCGTGGCGCAGCGGATGATTGCCCCGGGCGCGGAAGAGTTCCTCAGCTCCGGCCTCGGACCGTGGCTTCCGCCGGAGCGTACCTTCGCGGCGCTCAACGGCGAGCTTCGCCCGGAGCGCACGCGGTACCTGAACGTCGGGGTCGAACAGGATCTCGGCCGGGCGCCCTTCGTCATCGGCGTGCGCCGCTTCTACCAGTCGGTCGACGATCAGCTCGCGACGCTCTTCGGCATGTCGCTGCCGGGCGGGCCGCAGTCGCTCGGCCACTACTACGTCTCCAATATCGGCGCGTTCGATGCCGAGGGCTGGACGGTGCGCTTTGCCAGTCCCACGGCTGCGCGGGTCCAGGCGGCCGTCGATTACAGTGTCGCCCAGGCGCGCTGGACGGCGCGCGCCACCGACACCGGCCTCCTCGCCGCCTGGGCGCCGGCGGCGATCCGGCCAGACTCCGAGGACATCCACGACATCACGACGTCCGTCCACACCGAGATTCCCGAGACCGCCACGCGTGTGTTCGTCGTGTATCGGTTCAGCAACGGCTACACGCGCTTCACGCGGCCGGACCGACCCGGGCTCGACGGGCGCTTCGACGTCCAGGTGAATCAGGCGCTGCCGATCGAGGTTGCCGGCACCAGGTGGGAAGTGCTGGTCGGGATGCGCAACCTGTTCCGCGATCCCACGGAGCCTGGCTCGGTCTACGACGAACTCCTTGTCGTCCGTCCTCCGAAACGCGTCGTCGGCGGGTTCCTGGTGCGATTCTGATCGTCGCCGCGCGGCAGGCGCGCTCGCCAGGAAGGGGCCGGAGCCACCGGCCCCCTTTTTTTGGCAACGCAGAGGGCCTCCGGGTTTTTGAATTGGTGCTTCAGTCCGTTGGAAGACGGTCGTGAGCGAACCTCGATCATCCGAAGAAAGCCGTTTGTTATCAGATATTTACCTGCTGTCAGACGAACGGCAGCAGGGAACGGGCTTTGCTTTGCACCCCGCCCGGACATCCGTCTTGACATCAGCGGAATACCCCTTCACCGTCGCGCCCGGTGCGCGTGGTCTGGTCCGCTCGCTCGGCCAGCTTGCGGTAGTGGCCGCCCTGGTGGGCCTGGCGGCCGCCAACATCTACCAGCGAAGCACCTGGCAGGAGCAGGAAGACGGCGTCCTGTGGACCATTCGCACCAATCAGCTCACCGCGGTCGAGGTCGCGCCGGAGTCGGCCGCGGCGCGTGCCGGAATACAGGCGGGCGACGTGCTGGAGATGATCGACGACCGGCCGGTGGACACCCCGGAGCAGGTGGTGGATCGCCTGCACCGCGCGCGCCCCGGTGATGCCCTGATCTACACAATCCTGCGCATAGAGACGCCGGCGCTGATGAAGCTGTCGGTCGAGAAGATTCCGTCGGGCGCCGGTGCGCTGTACTACGTGCTCGCCGCCGTCGGCATCTTTTCCCTGCTGGTCGGCGCGGGCGTGCGGCTCGGACGTCCGGCGCACCCGACGACGCTGCACTTCTTCTGGTTGTGCGTGGCGTTCTTCGGGATGCTCGTCTTCTCCTTCACCGGGCGCCTCAATCGGCTCGACCAGGTCTTCTACTGGGCTGATACCGTCGCGAGGCTGCTGTTGCCGCCGCTCTTCCTGCACTTCGCGCTCGTGTTCCCCGAGCGGCCGAACGCGTGGGCGCGCAGCGACACCGGGCGGACGCTGCTGCCGCTGCTGTATCTGCCGGCGTTGCTCTTCGGGGCGGCCGAGGTGTCCACGATCGTGCGTGGCGGGCCGTACGGCCAGGTGCTCTCCACCATCCTCGCCTTCTCCGACCGCGGCCAGCTGGTGTACCTGGCCGCGAGCATCGTCGCCGGCCTGGCGATCATGATCCGGCTCCTCGGGCGCGTGCGCTCCGTCACCGCGCGCCGGCAGCTGCGGTGGAGCGTGTGGGGCACGGCGTTCGGCGCGGTCCCGTTCGCCATCGGCTACGCCATCCCGTCGGCGCTCGGCTTCTCGCCGGTTCCCGGCTTCGAGGTGTCGGCGGTGCTGCTCGGCCTCGTTCCCCTCGCGTTCGCGTCGGCCATCGTCCGTTACCGGCTGATGGACGTCGAGGTGATCATCAAGCGCGGGTTGGTGTACGCGGTGGCGCTGGCGGCGATTGCCGCCATCTACGGCGGCCTGATGGCGCTCGCGGAGACGGTCTTCGGCGTCAGCCAGCACAATTCGGTCATCGCGCTGCTGGCGACGGTAGTGGTGGTGCTGCTGGCGCGGCCGGTCAAGAACGCGATCCAGGCAGGCCTCGATCGCGTGTACTACCGGGACCGCTACGACTACCGGCGCGCGCTCGTCGGCTTCGCGCGCGATCTGAACAGCGATCTCGACCTGCTCCGCCTCAGCGAGCGCCTCGTGCATCGCGTCACCGAGACGCTGGTCGTCGATCGGATGGCGCTGCTGCTGGCGCCGCTCGCCGCCGGCCGCGAGGGGGACTTCCTCACCATTGCGCACGCCGGGTTCCCGGACGCGCCGCCGGTGCTGTCGCGCCAGTCGACCATCGCCATGCGGCTGATGGCCGGGCACACCCTCGTGCTCGACGATCCGCTCGCCCACCGTCGCGCCGAGCCGCGCGAGGTGGAGTTCTGGCGCGAGGCCGGGATCCACTGCTTCGTGCCGTGTGTCTCAAAGGAAGGGACCATCGCCGCGATGGCGCTCGGGCGCAAGGCCAGCGCCGAGCCGCTCAGCAGCGAAGACATGGCGCTGCTCGCGGCGGTCGCCGCCCAAGCCGCCACCGCGATCGAGAACGGGCGCCTCTACCGGCAGCTGACGGTCAAGGCGGGCGAGCTCGAGCGGATGCGGGAGTTCAGCGAGAACATCCTGGAATCGCTCAACGACGGCCTCGCCGTGGTCGACCGAGAGGACCGCGTCGTGCGGTGGAACCGCCGGCTGGAGGAGCTCTACGGCATCCGCCACGAGGAGGCGGGCGGCCGGCGGCTCGACGACCTCTTCGACCAGGGGTTCTTCACGGTCCTGCGCTCGGGCCGCCGCGAGTCGCCCGAGGGTGCGGCGTTCTACCGCGTGCCGCTCGCGACGCGGCACGAGCCGTCCCGGCGGCTGCTGGTCAACGTGGCGACGACGCCGCTGCGCGATTCGGACGGGGCGATTGCCGGCACGATCGTCATCGTGGAGGACATCTCGGCCCGCGTGCAGCTCGAGGAGCAGCTGCAGATCTCGGAGAAGATGGCGTCCATCGGCCTGCTTGCCGCCGGCGTCGCCCACGAAGTGAACACGCCGCTCACCGGCATTTCGAGCTTCACCCAGATGCTCCTGCAGAATGCCGAGCCGGACGACCCGCGCACCAAGGTGCTCGAGAAGATCGAGCGCCAGACGTTCCGCGCCGCCAAGATCGTGAACGGCCTGCTCAACCTTGCCCGCCCGGCGCAGGTGGACCGGGGGCCGATCGAAGTCAACAACGTCATCAACGACGTGCTGTCGCTGCTCGAGCACCAGTTCAGGACCGGGCGGATCCAGGTGCGGAAGGAGCTGGCAGCGGCCTCGCCGGTGGTGCAGGGGATCGAGTACAAGCTGCAGCAGGTGTTCCTCAACCTGTTCCTCAACGCCCGCGACGCGATGCCGAAGGGCGGCTGGCTGTCGATCGTCAGCCGGACGGACGGGGATCGCGCGACCGTCGAGGTGGCCGACACCGGGTCGGGCATTCCCGAAGACCAGCTGTCGCGCATCTACGATCCGTTCTTCTCCACGAAGGAAACCGGCAAGGGCACCGGCCTCGGTCTCTCCATCACCTACGGCATCGTCCAGGAGCACGGCGGCACGATTACCTGCGACAGCGCCGTCGGCCAGGGCACGCGCTTCACCCTGATGCTGCCGCTCGCCGCCGCCCGCGCCGGCGCCGCGCAGGCGGCGCACAGGCAGGCGTGAGATGGCGCGCGGGGCGGTGAGCGGCCCTCAGCCTTCGGCCATGACCCGCAAAGGCTCGATCCTCGTCATCGATGACGAGGAGATCATGCGCGAGATCCTCGAGACGCTGCTCGCGCGAGAGGGGTACGATGTCCGCCTCGCCGCCAACGCCGAGGAGGGGCTGCAGCTGGCGCGCTCGGTCCCGTTCGACGCCGCCATCGTCGACGTGATGATGCCGGGCATGGACGGCATTTCGGCGCTCGACGAGCTGAAGAAGATCGACGAGGAGCTGCCGGTCCTGATGATCACCGCCTTCGCCTCGGTCGAGAACGCGATCGCGGCGATGAAGCGCGGGGCGTTCGACTACATCACCAAGCCCTTCAAGAACGACGAGGTGCTGGTGGTGCTGCGCAACGCGCTCGCCCAGCGGCGCCTGGTCGCCGAGAACCGGGCGCTGCGCCAGAATCTGCAGGCGCGCTCGAACCGTTTCGGCGAGATCATCGGCCGCAGCTCGCGGATGCGGCAGGTGTTCGACCTGATCATCCAGGCGGCGCCGAGCCGAACCACCATCCTCATCGAGGGCGAGAGCGGCACGGGCAAGGAGCTGGTGGCGCGCTCGCTGCACCAGAACTCGACCCGCGCCGAGCGCGCGTTCATCACTGTCAACTCGGGGAACCTGCCGCCCGATCTCCTCGAGTCGAACCTCTTCGGGCACGTGAAAGGGGCGTTTACCGGCGCCGTCTATCCCAAGAAGGGGCTGTTCGAGCTCGCCGACAAGGGCACCATCTTCTTCGACGAGATCGGCAACATCCCGCTCGAGACCCAGGCGAAGCTGCTGCGCGTCATCCAGGAGCGGGAGTTCATGCGCCTCGGCGGGGTCGAGACCATCAAGGTGGACGTGCGCATCGTCGCCGCCACCAACGTCGACCTGAAGCGGATGATGGACGAGGGCAGGTTCCGCGAGGACCTCTACTACCGCCTGCACGTCATCACCGTGCAGCTCCCGCCTCTGCGCGAGCGGCGCGACGACATTCCGTTGCTGGTGCAGCACTTCCTCGAGAAGTACGGGCAGGAGAACCAGAAGCTGAACCTGGAGCTGACGCCCGAGGCGCTCGACCTGCTGATGGAGTACGACTGGCCGGGCAACGTGCGCGAGCTCGAGAACGTCATCGAGCGCGCCGTCGTCCTCTCGACCGGCTCGCGCATCGACGTCGACCTGATTCCCGACAGCGTGCGCAGCAGCCGGCGCTTCCAGATGCCGCAGTTCGTCGTCCCGCCCGAGGGCATCTCCTTCAAGGACGTGACCACGGACTTCGAGCGGCGGCTGATCGAGTCGACGCTGGAGGCCGCCGGTGGCGTGCAGAAGCGCGCCGCGGAGCTGCTCCACATCAAGCCGACCACCTTGAACGAGATGTTGAAGCGCCACGACATCCGCCCGCGCCGGAAACGCGGAAACGGCGGAGGGCGCGATGCGGCCGAAGAAGTGGCCGACGAGGGAGAACCGGTCGGCACCGAGTAGCCAGGCGCCCTCGGTCGCGGCCGATTACGCCCGCCGCAGCCGCGCGAACATCTTCTCGTATTTCTCCAGGATCACGTCCCAGCGGTAGTTTCGCCGCACGTACTCGCGCCCGTTCCTGCCGAGCGCGGCGCGCAGCCGCCGGTCGGCGACGAGCAGCCTCAGGCACTCGCTGAACTCGTCGCGATCGGCGTAGAACAGCCCGGCGTTGCTCTTCAGGCAGTGATCCACCAGCACCTGGCTGCGCGCGTTGGCCAGCACCGGCGTGCCGACCGCGAACGATTCCAGCGCCAGCAGCGAGAGGCTCTCGAACGGCGAGGGGACGACCACGACCGTCGCCGCCTCGAGTGCCTGCAGCCGTTCCTGGTCGGACAGACGGCCCGCGAAGCGGATGAACGGCTCCTCGGGCAGCGGCATCAGCTTCACGCCCATGAGCACGAGCGAGGCGTCTCCGCCCTCCTGCACGTACGTGCTGAAATACTCGATCAGCTCCTCGCACCCCTTGCCTGGATCGATGCGCCCGCCGTACAGCGTGATCGGGCCGTGCAGCCGGTGCCGCCGGCGGAAGATGGCCCCGCGTTCTGCGAGGTGCGGCCGGTAGCTCGGTGACGGGTCCGGCTCGGACGCGTCGCCTTCGCTGCCGGCCTCGCGCCGGTCAGCTGCCTCCTCGCGCGGGTCGGCCTGGTGGTGGGGGAGATCGACGCCGCAGCCAATCGTCTCTTCGTCGATGGCGCGGATGGAGAAGTGCGACGTCAGGAACCGGCGTTCGACCTCGGTGTTGTAGGCGAGGCCGGCCGGCAGGCTGAACATCTCCCGGTAGATCTCCAGGTGAATCGCCGGCTCGTCGTGCGCCGTCGGCACGAGGATGCTCTTGTGCGGTGCGATCGTGAGGCCGAGCACCGTAGGCGCGTAGAGGTAGGTGAAGAAGATGAGGATGTCGTACTGGCCGTGGTTCCGCTCGAGGTGCTCGAGCAGCGCCGGGCACCAGGGCCCCTGCTGCTTCAGCCACTCCAGTTCGTCGTCGCGGGTGTGCGCGCTGGTGAAGATCCATTCCGAGTAGCGGTTGAAGGCGTCGATGTCGCGCGCGTGCGCGTTGGCGAAGCGCCGCACGGTCACGCCGCGGACACGATCGGTGCCCTCGGCGTACTCGTTCTTCCAGGTCACGTAGTCCTGCGCGCAGGTCGTCAGCACCTCGACCTGGTGCCGCGGCGCCAGCCGCTCGGCGATCAGCCGGCAGTGATACTCCGACCCGCCGAGGATCTCGGTGCCGTAGCGCTGGACGATGAACGCAACTCTCACGTGTCCTGCCTCGTCACCCGACCTGCGCGATGACCTCGCGGAGGCGCGCCTCCAGCCGTGCCGGCGCGAAGTCCGCGAGGCGCCGCCACTGTCCTGCGATCACGGCGCGGCGCAACGGCTGATCGTACACGAGCATGCCCATCGCCTCGGCCGCCAGCTCGAGATCCTTCGGCGAGAACAGCACGCCCGCCCCGCCGAGCGTCTCCGGGACCGCGCCGGCGGCGTAGGCGAGCACGGGCACGCCGGCGGCCATCGCCTCGACCAGCGGCACGCAGAATCCCTCGTGCTCGCTGAGCGACACGTACACGTCCGCCCAGCGGTAGAAGGCCGCGAGGTCCTCGTCAGGCACCGGCCCCGTGAACCAGAATCGGTCGACCAGGTTCCGGTACTCGCGCACGAGCGCCTGCACCTGCGCGAAATAGCGCGGCACGCAGGCATACCGGCCCACGAAGATGAACCGATAGTACGCGTCGACGTAGCGCTTGTAGACTTCGGCGAGGCGGATGTGGTCCTCGATCTTCTTGTTGGGGACGATGCGGCCGACGAACAGGATGTTGATCAGGCCGTCGCCGAGGATCTTCTCGAGTGCCGGCCGCCGCAGGCCGGTGAGGATGCGCCCGGTGTCGACGGCGATCGGCAGAACGCCGGTCGGCGCGAAGCCGAGCTCCTCAAGCTCCTGCCGGTTGAACTCCGAGTCGCCGAGCGCGAGGTCGACCCGGCCGACCAGGCTGCGCAGCTCCTGCCGCCCGAGAGCCGCCAGCCGGAACAGCCCGGCGTCGTACGGCGCGAAGAACGCTGCGGGCGTGATGTTGTGGTACTGCAGGATCCGCCGCCCGCCCAGCGCTGCGAAGGCCGCCGTCATCGGCGACGGCAGCGCGAAGTGGAAGATGGTGATGTCGCCGCGGCGCGCGCCGGGATCCGCGAACGGCAGCACCTCCTCCCGAAGGCCGTCGTCGATCGTGAGCGCGAACAGATCGGATTGGTGGCCGGCGGCGCGCAGCATGTCCCGGACGCGCCGCGCGCTGTCGCCGACGGCATCGCCGCGATGGGCGGCCGGGACCCACTGGTTGACGATCATCGCCGCCATCCGGGCACCGGGCTCCGGGAGCCGATCGATCGGGTTTCGCTATGTGCGCCGGCTCCCGGACCGCGGATCGCGGACTCCGGCTGCGCAGGGAGCGCCCGATACGCGGCCGGCCGGAACTGCCGCAGCTCCTCGAGCCGTTCGAACTGGTCGAACTGCGCCCAGAAATCCCAGGTGACCTCCGGCGCCGGCCGCGGGGGCGTACGCAACGCTTCGTCGACGAAGCGGAGCAGCGTCGCGCCGAAATCGCGGCCGCGCAGGCGTTCGAGCGCCGCGTCCTGCGACCGCAGTACCGCCTCGGCGACACCCGGATGGTCCAGCACGGCGTCCATCAGCCGCGCAACCTCGAACGGGTCGCGCGTGGCGAAGAGCACGCCGCCACCGTCCAGCGTCGCCGGCACCGCCGTGGCCGCGTACGCCATCACCGGCACCCGTTTGTAGAACGCCTCGACGAGCGGCACGCAGAACCCCTCGTGCTCGCTCGCGCACAGAAACAGGTCCGCGACGTCGTAGAGCGCCGACAGCTCCTCGTTGGAGACATGCCCCAGGAAGTGCACGTCGGACGTGCCGAGCCGCGCCGCGAGCGCGTGCAGCATTGCCAGGTAGGTTTCAAAACCGGAGTAGGAGCCGACGAGCAGCAGCCGCGACCGCGGGTTGTAGCGCACCCGGTACGCGTGGAACGCGCGGATGACGTCCTCGAACCGCTTGTTGGGTATGACCCGGCCGACGAACATGACGTTCGTCCACTGGTCGTCGAACTCCGCCGCGAACGCACGCTGCGGCGCACCCTCGAGGTGGGTGAAGTCCGGGACGACCGGCAGCACGCCGGTGCGCGGGAAGCCGAGGCCTTCCAGTTCCGCGCGGTTGTACTCGGAATCGCCGAGCGCCAGGGCGCAGCGGCCGACGTAGGCGGTCAGCTCGCGGCGCCCACGGAAGCACAGCTTGACCAGGTTCTTGTGCACGCCGAGGAAGTACTGCGGCGGCGTGATGTTGTGGTAGACGAGCACCATCCGCCCAGGCAGCGCAAACGCGGTCCGCGAGGCGCGCGATCCGATCGAGAAATGATGGATGAGCAGGTCGTCCTCGGAGACCTGCCCGACCATCTCCCGGTAGTCGAGCGTCTGGTTCTCCAGCCTCGGGTCCGCCGTCTCGACGAAGATCTCGGAGTCGCAGCCCGCCTGGCGCAGCACCCGCTGGATGCCGATCACCTCGTGCCCGATGGCGTCGCCGTATCCCAGCGTCGCGAGCACCTGATGGACGCGTCGCATCGTCAGTGCCCCGCGGCGGCCGGCTCGCCGCATCCCGCCCGAGTGGCGCGTGCCGCGAGGCGGGTCATACGCGCCGCGATCCGCGGCGATCGTGGCGGCCGCGATACCGGTGATTGTCCTGTCGCCGCCGTTCCGGAGGACGATCGACGGCGCGACGATCCTCCTCCGGCACGGCCGCCGGCTCCGGCCGGATCTCGGGGACGACCGCCCCCGAAGGGAGCGCGGCGAGGACGTCGGCGGCGGCGGGAAGGTCGCGGCGCCGACGGGCGAACCAGCCGGGCAGGGACTCGAGCGGCCGCGCTGCCGGTTCCTGCTGCAGCCGATCGAACATCGACATGTACTTCCGTTCGATGACCGGCCACGCATAATGCCTCGTGAAGTACTCCCGGCCATTCCGCCCCAGGCGGGCGTTCAGCGGTCCGTTCGACTCCAGCGAGTACAGCGTCTCGGCGAACTCCTCGTAGCTCTCGTAGTAGAGACCGGCGCCGCTCCGGATGCACTGCCCCTTGAGCACGTCGCAGCGGCCGTTGGCGAGCACCGGCTTGCCCAGCGCCCAGGCTTCGAGCGCCACCATCGACAGGCTCTCGAAATAGGACGGCATGATCAGGAGGTCGGCCGCCGCCATCGCGTCGAACTTGTCCTGGTCGGCGACGAACCCGAGGTGGTGGATGCGCGGGTGCTTCGGTACCGGCATGATCGCGCTGCCGATCAGCACCAGGTCGAGGCCGCGCGGGAAGGTCAGCGCGTAGCGCTGGAAGTAGTCGAACAGCTCGCCGCACCCCTTGTTCTCGTCGATGCGGCCGACGTAGACCGCAAACGGCCGCGGGAAGTTGAAGCGCTTGCGGAACCGCGCCGGCTCGGTCTGCTCGGGCACGTCCGAGCCGACCCCGACGATGATGCCGGGCACGTCCTGGTTGCCGGCGGCGGCATGAATCAGCGCCCGCTCCTCATGGGAGTTGTACATGACGGCGCGCACGGCGCGAAACACCGGCGCAAAGATCGCCAGGCCCATGGCGGCGTCGCGCTCCGCGGTGGGCACCAGCACCGCCTTGGCGCTCACGCGCCGCGCACCGTGCCACGCGTGGTAGTAGCGATAGCTGAAGAAGACGATGAAGTCGAAGTCCGCCGCCGCGCGCTCGAGGTGATCGACCAGCGCCGGGCTGGTCGGTCCTTCGCTCTCGAGCCACGCTAGCTCGTCCGCGATGGAGTGCACCCGGTTGAACACCCGCACCGACTGCCGCCCGAAATCGTCCGGCGATCGTTTGCGGCTGACCGGGAACCGGCGCACCGGCACCCGGTTGACGGTTTCGAGACCCGCGGGCAGCTCGTTGCGCCACGAGACGTAGTCGCGGGCGCAGGTGGTGATCACTTCCACCGCCGCGTGCCGCGCCAGCCGCTCGGCGATGTAGCGCGCGTGCAGTTCCGCGCCGCCGTTGATGTCGGCTCCGTATCGTTGTACGACGAACGCGAGCTTCACGACGCGTCTGAAGGGCCGCGCTCCGCTGCCGGCGCGGCCGCCGGGACACCCTCGTCGTCGCGCGGGCTGGACGCCGCGGCTTCGCTGCCCCCGGCCGGCGGCGCCTGAGCGGCGGACGCCGCCCTGGCCGCGTCCATGCGGGGTGCTCCGGACGGGTCCTCGCCCGCCGCCGCCTCCGCGCCGGGATGGCCGGCCCGGTCGGCCTCCGGACGACCCTGGGCCTCTGTCGGGAACGACGGCCGCTTGCGTCCGCGGCGGCGCCGACGCCGGGTCCGGCGCTCGGCGGCGTCGGGTCCGCTGGCAGGCTCACCGGCACCGCCGCTCGCGGTGCCGGCCGTGGGGGGCTGCAGCGGGGGAACCGCGCCGGGCCGAAACTGCACCACGCCTTCGAGCGCGCGCGCGCGGCGCTCGTCGAAATCGAGCCGGCTCGACATCGACTCGAGCCGCATCTTCAGGTTCTTGACCTCGATGCCCAGACGGGTGATCTCGATGACGAGGTTGTGCATCACCTCGTAGTGCAGCGTGTCGAGCTCCTCGCGCTGCGCGTTGCGCGTATTCAGCTGCGACTGGATGTGCAGCGCCTGGATCAGCGGGTTGGGGTTGAAGAAGAGCTTGAGGATCGGGTTGAGCAGCCGGCGGATGAAGCGAACGATCCCGCGGTGCGAGTCGAAGAGCGTGGAGTCCTCGAATGCGAAGTTCGGGGGCGCCGGTAGAGCGGCGCGCGCGCGGCGGTACTGCTGCAGGAGGCCAGACCGAACGCCGCGCGGGTCGAGGAACTTCTCCAGCCTGACGCCCGCCAGCTCGCGGATCTCCTCCTCGGTGTAGTCGACGCCGCGCTTCTCGCGGATGCGCGCGCGGATCTGTCGCATGATCTGCTCGACGTCGACGTTGTCGGAGCGAATGCTGAACTCTGTCATCGTCAGTTACCAGCATCCGGGGTCAGATCGTGTTTCTCGCAGGATTGACCTCTGAAAAGGACGCTGCATCCGGTCGTCCGCTCCTGGTGACACTCCTGCAAGAAACGAGATCTGACCCCGAGTTGGCGGGCGCTACCGCGCGCGCCGGAGGCGCTGCGCGAACTCCGGTGCCTCCCGAAGGCACGTGCCGAGGATCCCGAACGAACGCAGCAGCGCGCGCGCGCCGGTCCGCTCGATCTCCGCTCCCTCGCCGCCCACGTCCGGATAACCCTCCGCCGTCGGCCGCACCGACTCCCAGTTGCGGAACAGCCGTCCCCACGGACTCGCCAGCACGTCGTGCATCGCGCGCCTGCCGCGCACGGGGTACCAGAAGCTGTCGTGGTAGAGCACGCTCGCGACGTATGCCCACGGCGCGAGCACGGTCTTGAGCGACCATTCCACTGGTTTCTTCATCGGTCCCCAGTAGATTTTGTGCTGCATGCGCGACGCGAACGTCATCCTGCGGAACGGACCGGCGAAGTGCCAGTTCTCCGCGGCGGCCGAGGTGTCGCCGACGATCTCGATGGCGCGCGGATCGCCGCACCCCAGCCCCATGTCGTGCGCCATGCGGATGTATTTGATCGCCAGGGGGTCCATGCCCATGAGCTTGGCCGCCACCGCATCGATCGCCACCTGGTCGGCGCTGGCCAGGATGACGTTCTTCACGTGCGGCACCATGCAGCGCGGCCCCGGTCCGTCACCGGCGAACGTGCCGTCCATCACCGCGAACACGCCGCGGTGGATCCGCTGCTGGATCATCAGCAGGTCCACCAGCGTCTCGTGGATCACCGGGTGCGTCCAGTGCCGCCGCTCGTTCAGCAGGCCGCCGAACGCGTTCTTCATCGCTCCGGTCGTGGTGGTGAAGACGTGCGTCTTCACCGTCGGCAGATGGACGATGTTCTCGCCGATGAACCGCCTTGGGATCATGAAGCCGCCGGGGTAGACGTCGTTGAGGCACGTGAACCGCTTCGTCAGATCCCCGACCGCATCGCGGATGTTGATCCACTCCTCGGACTCGTAGATGTGGATGTTGCGCAGCCCGTGTGCCTCGACCACCTGGACCTGCTTGTTCTCGCGTTCCCCGAGTCGTGCGTCGATCACCACCGTCCGGTTGTGGCAGGCATGGATCAGCGACGAGTCGAAGCCGTCCTGCTTCATCGCCCGGATCACCCCTTCGAGCTGCCACGGCGTCGTCGAGCTGCCGGGAAAGAAGAAGTGCCAGGAGATGTTGACCTTCAGCGCGGTATCGGCGTCTTTCGCGAGCGTGTGCTGGTAGCCCGCGAGGTTCATGAGCGTGTGATAGTCGCGCAGCACGGTCGCGGGCGAGGTCCTGAGGATGGCTACCTTCGAGTCCATGGTTATTGGAAGATCCGTTCGAGCGCGCCGGCATTGCCGTAGATGATCAGCGCCACCGCGGCGGCCCAGAGCGCGACGCAGATCAGGAGAGGACGGTCCGTCAGCAGCATGTCCGTCGGACTGCCGCCGCCCTCCTTCTGGTGTACCAGGTACAGATATCGGAAGATGCCATACAGCGGAAACGGCAGCGTCAACCCCAGCAGCGAGGTGCCGAACTTCTCGACCGTGTCGGCGCTGACCGTGTAGATCGCATAGGTGACGAGCGTCGAGGCGGTGACGACCGATATCATCTGGTCGAGGAGATACGGGCTGTATTCCTGTAGGATCCGCCGGTGGCTCGTCGCCGTGTCGGCGAGCAGCACGAGCTCGTGCCGGCGCTTGCTCAGCGCCAGGAACAGCGCCAGCAGGATGGTCATGATCAGCAGCCAGTGGCTGATCGTCACCCCCAGCACCACCGCCCCGGCCGCCGCGCGCAGGAAGAACCCGACCGCGATCGTCAGGACGTCGATGATGACGATGTGTTTCAGCGGGCCGGAATACAGCGCGAGCAGCGAGAGATATAGCGCTCCGATCAGCCCGAACCCCGGACGCAGCGCGAACGCCGCCGCCAGCCCCACGCTCCCCAGCACGCCCGCGAGCAGCAGCGCGAGCCGAACCGGCACCCGCCCGGCGGCGATCGGCCGGTGCCGCTTCAGCGGGTGCAGCCGATCCGCGTCGCGGTCGATGACGTCATTGACCAGGTAGACGACGCTCGAGAGCGCACAGAAGATCGCGAACGCCGCGATCGAGCGGGCGACCGAACGGGGGTCGAGCAGCAGCAGTCGCTCCGAGAAGAGCAGGGCCCCGAAGATGATGAGGTTCTTGGTCCACTGCGACGGGCGCAGCGAGCGGAACAGGTTGAGGGCGAGCGAACGGGTACCCGCTTGCGGCCGGGCCCGCTCGACGAAGTCCGGAATTGTCTGTCGCGCCATTCAGCAGCGCGGCGGGTGCCTGGGCGCCGGCCTCGCTAGGCCTTGAAGCTCTGGAGGGCCTCGCGCTCGGAATCGAACGTTTCGAACACGGTCAGCAGCTTCGTGATCGCGAGCAGGTCCTGGATCCGCTTGGTGAGGTTCAGCAGCTTCAGCTTTCCGCCCTGCCGGCTCACCGTCGTGTAGGTGCGGACGATTTCACCCAGGCCCGCGCTGTCGATGTAGGGAACGCCTTCGAGGTTGAGCAGCAGCAGCTTCCGTTCCTGCTGGACGAGCGAGTTGATCTTGTCCTTCAGGAGCTCGTCGCCCTCACCGAGCGTCATCTTCCCCTTGAGGTCGAGAATCGTCACTTCATCGACGACTCGTTCGTCGATTTGCATCGCCGCTCCTCCAGCCCGGCCGCTTAGCGGGACGCCGGGCCCCCGCCGGCTGGCCTGGCGTTCGTCCGCCCGAGCGCTCCTCCGCGCCTACGGTTCACAGAAAATAGACCGGACAGCGTACTACGCAAGTTCAAGAACTGTCAATGATTAGCGGCCTTCGACGGCGGCTGCCCAGGCCCCTGCCCCCTCAGCGTTTGAACGACGACGTAGAGGACCGGGATAAAGATGACGTTCAGGAAAGTGGACACCGTCATGCCACCGGCCACCGCCGTACCTACCGAATGACGCGCTTCCTGGCCCGCTCCTGTGGCGAAGGCCAGCGGCAGCACGCCGAGGATGAACGCCAGCGACGTCATGAGGATCGGGCGGAGCCGGATTCGCGCCGCTTCGATGGCCGCCTCCAGCACGGACAGTCCTCTCCGGCGCAGCTGTTCGGCGAACTCGACGATCAGGATTCCGTTCTTCGCCGACAGGCCAACCAGCATGACCAGGCCGACCTGGCAGTAGACGTCGTTGGCGAGGTCGCGTGCCCACTGCGCGCTCAAGGCACCGAGGACTGCCAGGGGCACGCTCAACAGGACGATGAACGGCAGCACGAGACTCTCGTACTGCGCCGCGAGGGTGAGGTAGGCGAGCACGATCGCCAGGCCGAAAATGTACAGCGTCAAACGCCCGGCCTTCGTCTCCTCGAGCGAGATGCCCGACCACGCATACCCCATGCCCTCGGGCAGCGTGGTCTCGGCCAGGCGCTCCATCTCCTGCAGGGCGTCGCCGGAACTGACGCCCGGCCGGGCAGAGCCGTTGATCGTGGCAGAGCGAAACAGGTTGAAGTGGTTGATGACCGACGGCGACGTCGTCTCGCGGAGCTCGACGACCTGTTCCAGCGGGACCATCTCCCCCGAGCGCGTGCGCGCGTAGAGCTGCCTCAACCCCTGCGGGTTGGCGCGGTAGCGCTGATCCGCCTGCACGTACACGCGGTAGGCGCGGTTGTTCAGCTCGAAGTCGTTGACGTACTGCGAACCGAGGAAGATCTGCAGTGCGCTTGTCACCTCGCCGAGCGGCAGGCCGAGCGCGAGGGCGCGCGACCGGTCGATCGTCACCTGCAGCTGCGGGTCGTTCGCGGTGAACGGGCTGAAGAGCCCCTGCAGTCGTGGCGACTGGTTGCCCGCCGCGGCCACAGTCTGCGTCGCCTGCGCCAGGTTGGCGATGTCGGTGCCGGTCTGATCGAGCACCTGGAACTCGAAGCCGCCGAACCGGCTCAGGCCGGGAATCGCCGGTGGTGCGAAGGCGACGACGACAGCCCCGGGAAGCCCGAGGAGCTGGGGCATCAGCCGTCCGGTCACCGCGCGCGCCGCGTGCTCGTCGCCCGGCCGCTGGTCGAACGGTTTGAGGCGCACGAACATGATGCCCTGGTTCGAGCCGGCGCCGCTGAAGCTGAAGCCCATGACCGCGAACAGCGCGAGCACGTCCGGATCGCGGCGGATGATCGCCTCGGCCTGGCGCGCCACCGTGGACGTGTACTCGAGCGACGCTCCCGCCGGCGCCTGCACCTGCACGATGAAATAGCCCTGGTCTTCCTCGGGGACGAACGCACGCGGCACCATCCGGTACGTCCAATAGGTCAGCCCGAGCGCGACCACGAATGCCGCCACCAGCGCCCATCGAATCCGCATGCCTCGGCGCAGCGCGCGGACGTAGACGTTGGTCCCCGAGGTGATCACGCGCTCGAAGAACGAGAAGAAGCGTCCCTTGTGGTGGCTCTCGCGGTCGAGCAGCAGCGCCGACAGGGCTGGCGTCAGGGTCACGGCATTGAACACGGACAGCGCCACAGCGAAGGCGATCGTCATCGCGAACTGCGCGTACAGCCGGCCGGTGGTCCCGGGGAAGAAGGCCACCGGCACGAACACCGCAATCAGCACGAGGCCGGTCGCGATAACCGCGCCGA
This sequence comes from Vicinamibacterales bacterium, assembly GCA_048594975.1. Classification (GTDB taxonomy): domain Bacteria; phylum Acidobacteriota; class Vicinamibacteria; order Vicinamibacterales; family 2-12-FULL-66-21; genus JBMDXB01. The sequence goes on from JBMDXQ010000006.1 coordinate 215,477, forward strand.
ACACCTCGCGCATGGCATCGGAGGCCGCCTTCGCCGCCGACACGCGGTACTCCTGGATGTGGCGCTCGATGTTCTCGATGACGACGATCGCGTCGTCGACGACGATGCCGGTGGCGAGGATGATGCCGAACAGCGTCAGCGTGTTGATCGAGAAGCCCATCAGCTTCACGAAGGCGAACGCGCCGACCAGCGACACCGGGATGGTGATGGCTGGAATGAGCGTGCTCCGCCACGTCTGCAGGAAGATGAAGATGACCAGAACGACGAGTGCGATGGCCTCGGCGAGCGTCTTCAGCACCTCCCAGATCGATTCCTTGACGACGTCGGTCGTGTTGATCGCGATCTGGTACTTCATCCCGGGCGGAAAGCGCACCGACAGGCGTTCCAGCTCGGCGACCGCCTGCTGCGACACCTCGAGCGCGTTGGCGGTCGGCAGCTGAATCACGCCGAACCCGACCGCCTCCTGCCCCTGGAACCGCAGTCGGGCGCTGTAGGTCTCCGCCCCGAGCTCGGCCCGCCCGACGTCGCCGAGGCGGACGAGCGACCCGTTGCTGCCGCCCTTGAGGATGATGTTCTCGAACTCCGAGGCGTCACGCAGCCGGCCCACCGCCCGCACGCTGAGCTGGTACATCTGCCCGGCGGGCGCCGGCGACTGTCCGAGGCTTCCGGCGGCCACCTGGACGTTCTGCTCGCGCAGCGCCTGCACGACGTCGCCCGCCGTCAGCTCGCGCGCGGCGAGCCGATCGGGATCGACCCAGAGGCGCATCGAGTACTTCCGTTCGCCGAAGATGATGACGTCGGCGATGCCGGGAATCCGTTTCAGCGCGTCCTTGACGTAGATATCCAGGTAGTTGCTCATGAACAGCGAGTCGTACGTGCCGTTCTCGGCGTACACCCCGACCGCCATGAGGAAGCCCGTCGACTGCTTCTGCACGGTGATGCCGGTCGTCCTGACCTCCGTCGGCATGCGGCCGAGCGCCTGGTTCACCCGGTTCTGCACCTCCACCGCGGCGACGTCCTGGTCGCGCGTGACGTCGAACGTGACGCTGATCTGCGACGTCCCGGTGTTGCTGCTCGTCGAGGTCATGTAGACCATGCCCTCGACGCCGTTGATCGCCTGCTCCAGCGGCGTGGTGACGGCGGTCTCGACCTCCTGGGCATTGGCGCCGGTATAGAACGCGGATACCGTCACTTGCGGCGGCGCCAGCTGCGGGTACTGCGCAACCGGCATCGTAGGAATGGCGATGGCCCCGGCCAGGATGATCACGAGCGAGCAGACCGAGGCGAGGATGGGGCGGCGGATGAAGGTCTCTACGAACATGGTCGTTTACAGGGTTGCGACGGGGTCACACGGACGCTCGCGATGCGGGGGCTCACCCGAACGCGACGCGCATGCTATTCCGGCTTCACCGGCGCGCCGTCGCCGATCTTCTGGATGCCGGACACGATGAGCCGCTCGCCCGGCTTGAGGCCGCTGCGCGCGACGTAGTCGTTGCCCAGCACTTCGCCCAGAACGACCGGCCGCTGGCGCGCGACGAACCCGCCTTGCTGTGCCGGCTCCGCCACGAAGCAGAAGTGCTGGCCGCTGACGCGCGTCACCGCCGTGACCGGCACGGTCAGGCCCGGCTCGGCGCTCCACACGATGCGGGCGCGCACGAACTGCTGCACGCGAATGAATGGCGGAACCTCGGCGAGACGGCTCTTGACCAGCACCGTCTGTGTCGCGTCGTCGACGCGCGGGGCGACGAAGGTGATCCGGTTGGTCGCCGCCACCTTGCCTTCGGCGTCGAGCAGCCGGACGGGCAGGCCGAGACGCAGGTGGGGCGACCGGTCGAGCGGGACGTTGATGTACGCTTCGAGGCCCTCGGTGCTGTCGATCGTCGTGATCTCGGTCGACGTCGTGACGCGGTCGCCCGCGCGTACCGGGATGTCGCCGATGACGCCGGCCTGGGGCGCGTTCACCGTGTAGTACTGAAGCTCCACGCGACCCTCGCGAACCTGCGCCTCGAGCGCCGCCAGCCGCGCCTCGGCGGTGCGCAGCGAGTTCTGCGCCTGGTCGAATTCCTGGCGGCTGATCGCGCCAGCCTCGACCAGCGACTCGAGCCGCTTCACCTGCTGCCGCCAGTACTGCACGTCGGCCTCGGTGCCGGCGCGGTTCGCCTCGGTGCTGCGCACCGTGGCCCGCTGTTTCTCGGCGTTGATCTGCACGAGCGGCGTCCCGGCGCGGACGCGGTCGCCGGACTTGACGAAGATGCGCGTGACCAGCCCGTCGACCTCGGGCTGGACGGTGGTGGATCGCAGCGAGCGCACGGTGGCGATGAACTCGGAGGTCTGCTCGATGGGCCGCGCGGCCAGTTCCACGGTCTTCACCGCGGCGGGCGGCGGTCCGCCGGCGCGCTGCTGCGCGGCCGGCGTGTCGCCGCCGCATCCGGCGGCAGAGATCAGCATCGCGGCGGCACACGCCGCGGGAGTCATTGCACGGGACGGACGTTCGAGCATCATTACGACCCTGGGACGCGATTCTCTGACGGGTTGTTTCACGGGCATCGCCGAAAGCAAAAAGGGCCACGCCGCGGCGTGGCCCGAAGAGTCGCGACGAGAGTGGCCAGATCAGGCGCCGCCGGCTCCTGCGAACTTCCGCTGCTGAAAACATTCCTTGCAGAACACCGGTTTGCCCTGGGTGGGGACGAACGGGACGGTCGTGTCCTTCCCGCAGGCCGAGCAGGTGGTCTTCGTTTCCACGCGCTCCCGCCCTGTCGAGGCGCCGGGGGCCGGGCGCGAGGCGCGCTTCGCCTTGCAGCTCTTGCACCGCTTGGGCTCATTCTTGAAGTTCTTGTCGGCGAAGAACAGCTGCTCTCCCGCCGTCCAGAGGAACTCCGCACCGCAGTCCACGCATACGAGCGTCTTGTCCTGGAACTCCATCGCTACCTCACCAACTCGAACCCGGCCGCCGCGTGGACGCACGCCGCGGCCCCTCCCTCCCCGCCGCCTAGTCCGACTCGCGGCGCTGCTTCTTGCGCGTTCGCTTGCGCGCGAGCGCCTGCTTCGCGCGTCGGCGGTCGCCGGGCTTCAGATAGAAGGAGTGCTTCTTGATATCCTTGATGATATCTTCCTGCTGGACCTTCCGCTTGAAGCGCCTGAGCGCGCTTTCGATCGACTCGCCTTCCTGGACTTTGACTTCAGCCAAGCTCGATTAACACCCCCTTCGCGGCCCACCGCGATGCCTGTGGTGCGCCTGTTGGGCCTCTGGAGTCCGACAGAATGTGCTAGGCTATCACAGGTTTACGCCCGTTTTCGTCAGGCCTGCACGAACCTGCACAAAAGCTCACAAAACCCTGACGCCGTGGCCCTTAGCTGATTGAGCACGATGCGAATCCTGGTCGTGGGCAACGGCGGGCGCGAGCACGCGCTCGCGTGGAAGCTCGCCGCCGAACCGGGCGTTGGCGAAGTCATCTGCGCGCCCGGCAACGCCGGCATCGCCGCGGCGGCGCGCCTCGCGCACGTCGCTGCCGGCGACACGGAAGCACTGGCGGAGCTCGCCGCGCGTGAGCGCGTCGACCTGACGGTCGTCGGTCCCGAGCTGCCGCTCGACCGCGGCCTCGCCGACCTGTTCGCGGGGCGCGGGCTGCGCGTGTGCGGTCCGTCGCGCGCCGCCGCCCGACTCGAGTGCAGCAAGGTGTTCGCCAAGGCGTTCATGGCGCGGCACCGCGTGCCCACCGCCCGCTACCGCGTCTGCGACACTAGCGCGACAGCGCACGCGATTCTCGATGCCGCAGAGCTCGGGTGGCCGGTGGTAGTGAAGGCTGACGGGCTCGCCGCTGGCAAGGGCGTCGTCATCGCGGCGGATCGTACCGAGGCGGATCGAGCGATCCACGACGCCATGGAGGCTCGCCGTTTCGGCGATGCCGGCTCGCGCCTCGTCCTGGAGGAATGCCTCGAGGGCCCCGAGGTATCGTTCTTCACCGTGTGCGACGGGCGGCGCGCGATTCCGGTCGCGACGGCGCAGGACCACAAGCGAGTCTTCGACGACGACCGCGGGCCGAATACCGGCGGCATGGGCGCGTTCGCGCCGAGCCCGCTCGTAGACGACGCGATGGCCGGCCGGATCATGCGGGAAATCGTCGAGCCGGTCCTCGCCGGGATGCGCGAGGAGGGCGCGGAATACCGCGGGTTCCTCTACGCGGGGCTGATGATCACGCGCGATGGGCCGAAGGTGATCGAGTTCAACGTCCGCTTCGGCGACCCGGAGGCGCAGGTCGTGATCCCGATGTTGGAGGGTGAGCTGGCGCCGATGCTGGCGGCGGCCGCCGACGGAGCGCTCGACGCCTTCCCCGTGGCCCTCTCCTCCAACCGCCACGTCGGCGTGGTGGTTGCCTCCCGCGGCTATCCAGGGACGTCTCCGCTGGGCCTGCCTATAGCCGGACTCCGCGAGGCGGAGGCACTCGCCGACGTGCTGGTGTTCCACTCGGGTACGGCTACTGACCCTCGAGGCGAGACAATCACAGCCGGGGGCCGGGTGCTGACCGTCGTCGGACGGGGCGGCACATTCGAAACCGCTATCGAGCGCGCGTACGCTGGAGTGGCGTGCATCAGGTTCGACGGGATGCAATTCCGCAGGGACATCGGTCAAAAGGCCTTGAAGACCGCCAGAGCATACTCGCCGGCGCCAAGCCCGACCCGCCTCCGCCAAGGCGACAGCGGTCCGCCGTAGCGCTTCGCGCGAAGGCGGAAGGCGCGACGCGCGTGGGGTGGGGCCCCACGCGCCCTGAGAAAAGCTGACAGAAATGCCCACGAACATATCTGTTCTGATCCTGATTGGCTCCGACTCCGACGCGCCGGTGATGCAGGGGGCCGCCGACGTACTGCTCGAATTCGGCATCCGCTGCGAGATGACCGTCGCCTCCGCTCACCGGTCCCCCGAGCGCGTGCTGCGGCTGGTGCGCGAGGCGCCGCAGCGTGGCGTCAAAGTGTTCATTGTCGGCGCGGGTGCCGCCGCGCACCTCGCGGGAGTGGTGGCCGCACATACGACCGCCCCGGTGATCGGCGTGCCGATTGATTCTTCGGCGCTGAAGGGGTGGGACGCACTGCTCTCGACGGTGCAGATGCCGCCCGGCGTCCCCGTCGCCACCGTGTCGATCGGGAAGCCGGGGGCCACCAACGCGGGCGTCCTCGCCGCGCAGATCCTGGCGGTGGGGGATTCGGCGATTGCCGCGAAGCTCGATGCGTACAAGCGGCAGCTCGCGGAGAAGGTGGAAGCGGCAGCGGCGCGGCTGTCGAATGGTTGACATCCGGAACTCTTTTCCGCCATCCACCTGGCAGCGGCTTCCCTTCAACGACGAGCGTTCGGTGGTGACGGCAGCAGGGCACGGCACGCTGGAGTCTCTGATTCCATTGGCGGATCGGTGCGGCTCTTCAGGTGTGCGGGAAGGCCAGCGCGTGGTGGTGCGAATGAACTACGTCCCGGCCTGGCGTGCGCACGTTGACGGCCGGGACGTCCCGCTTCTTGCACTCGCCGGCCAGCTGGCTTTGGCGGCCCCCGCTGCCGGCGACCACGTCGTCCCTTTGCAGTATCCGCGGCGGCGATGGCTCATGGCACCGGCCGGTGCTGTACTGCTGGCGGGCGCCGCCGCCGTGTCGCGCTTATGAGGTACGCGATCGTCACCTTCGGCTGCCGCGTCAACCAGGCGGACTCGCTCCGGCTCGAAGAGGAGCTGCGCGCGCGTGGCGGCGTGGAGTCGGCGCCAGGCGACGCGGACCTCGTCATCGTCAACACCTGCTCGGTGACGGCCGCTGCCGACCAGGGCGCGCGTCAGACGATTCGCCGTATCGCCCGCGAGAACCCGTCGGCCCGGATTGTCGCGACCGGTTGCTACGCCACCCGGGAGCCGCACGAGGTGTCGAGTCTTCCCGGCGTGATCCGCATCGTGCCGAACGACGCGAAGCTCGACACCGTCGACCAGCTGACGCGGGCGGGAATGCTCTCCACGGCCGAGCGGTTTGGCGGAGGAGACGGCGCCTGCGGCGCGCCGATCGAGCCGGGGGTTGCCGGCCGCACCGTCTTCACGCTGCGCGTGCAGACCGGCTGCGGCGAGCGGTGCTCCTACTGCATCATCCCGTCGACACGCGGGCGGCCGCGCAGCGTGCCGCCCGGGGAGGTCCTGCGCGAGGCGACGCGGGTCGCGGACGCCGGGTTCAAGGAGATCGCGCTCACTGGCGTGCACCTCGGCTCCTACGGGCGGGACCTGGCCGCGCCGTCGTCGCTGCTGGACCTGCTGCGTGCGCTCGCCGCGCTGCCGCTCGACGTGACGTTCCGCATCAGCTCGCTCGAGCCGATGGACTGCGCGAGCGAGATCGTCGACCTGGTCGCCGGATCCGGCCGCTTCGCGCCGCATTTCCACCTGCCGCTGCAGCACGCGAGCGATCGGATCCTGGCGCTCATGCAGCGGCCCTACACCTGTGACGACTACCACCGGCTCGTCGCCGGCATCGCCGCCTCTCTCCCGCACGCGTCCATTGGCTCGGACATCATCGTCGGCTTTCCGGGCGAAACGGAGGAGGACTTCCGCCGCACCCTCGACTACCTGTCGCGCTCGCCGCTGTCGCACCTGCACGTATTCCCGTATTCCGATCGCCCGGGCACAGCCGCCGCCGCGCTGCCTGGCAAGGTCCCTGGCGCGACCATCCGCACCCGCGCGGCGGTGGTTCGCGCGATCGGCGCGGAACTGTCCCGCGCGTTCCGTTACCGCCAGAAGGGAACAGTCCGCCCCGGCCTCACCCTCGAAGACGGCACGCTCGTCATGACGGACAACTATCTGAAGGTCCGACTCCCGCCCGGAAGGCGACGCAACGAGCGGGTCATGGTGCAAATCGATTGATTGTGGATCGCCGATTGTCGTTGCGCGACGCGCGACTTCGACCCTGAACCTGACGTTGACTCTGACCCTCTTGCCCTGACTCTGATTAGCGACTAGCGACTGTCGACTGCTCCATGAGCAGCGCCAACCTCCTGCCGGGTGAGAGTGAGCGTGAGCGCTCGGTGATGAGCTGCCCGCACGCGGCGCGGATGTCGCGGCCGCGCGACTTCCGCACCGAGACCGTGACGCCGCGCCCGGCGAGGATCCGGGCGAACTGGTTCACCCGGTCGGCGGAGGGCCGTTTGAAGGGAATGCCCGCCGCTTCGTTCAGGGGCAGCAGGTTGACTTTCGCGCGGATGCCGTGGAGCAGCCGGACGAGGCGCCGGGCGTCCTCCGGCGTGTCGTTCACCTGCTCGAGCAACACGTACTCGAAGGTGATGCGCGCACGCCGCTTTACCGGGAACTTGCGGCAGGCGTCGAGCAGCTCCTTCAGACCGTACTTGCGGTTGATGGGCACCAGCATGTCCCGCTGCTCCTCGGTCGTGGAATGCAGTGAGATCGCCAGGTTGGGCATGAACGGTTCGGTTGCCAGGCGCTCGAGCGCCGGGAGAACGCCCACCGTGGAGAGCGTGACGCGCCGCGGCGACACCGCCATCCCGTGTTCCTCGCCGAGGATTCGCACCGCCTTCATCGTCTCGTCGTAGTTGTGCAGGGGCTCGCCCATCCCCATCAGGACGATGTTGAAGCGCGCGTCGAGCAGGCGGAGCTCGCGCGCGAGCACCCGCACCTGGCCGACGATCTCGCCGGCCGTGAGGTTGCGGTCGATGCCCATCCTGCCGGTCAGGCAGAAGCCGCACTTCATCGCGCAGCCGACCTGCGTCGACAGGCAGAACGTGTGCCCCGGCGTGTCGGGAATGTAGACCGACTCGATCTGGCGGCCGTCGCTCAGGCGCAGCAGGAACTTGACCGTGCCGTCGGCGGACTGTTCACGGCGGACTGCCTCAGGCGTGGTGATGCAGAAAGCGCGATCGAGCTGCGCACGCAGGTCGCGTCCCAGGTCGCTCATCGACGCGAAGTCGGTGACGCCGCGGCGGTATACCCACTGGAAGATTTGTCGGGCGTGGAAGCGGGGATGTCCGATCTCCTCGAGCGCGCGCTCCAGCGCGGGGAGCGCGGTCTCGGCGATATCGGTTCGGACGGTGCTCAACATGGCCGTGGTCGCGCGACAGGACGAACGATAATTGTACTACGCGGGTTCCGCCCGGGCCCCTGCAGGCGCCCGCATGGACCGTGTCGGCCGATCGGGCGAGCGCCTTGAACTGCCGGGCCCGGCGTGGTATCATCGGCCACTCAGGCAGCTCTGGTAATTCCTTCATTAGCAACCATTTGCGGCGACGTGCCGCACGGCCGCGACTCGGGCGGGTAAGCGACCGGCGGACGGCTGGGCCGGGCACGGGAGGCCGCAGGGTGAGCGAAGACCCACAGCGGATGGTCGTCAGGGACGTGTTGGACAACGGCCTTCGTCTGATCACCGAGTCGATGCCCCAGGTGCGCTCGGTGACCATCGGCGTCTGGCTGATGCGCGGGTCGCGTCACGAGAACGACGACTGCAGCGGCATCGCGCATTTCGTCGAGCACATGCTCTTCAAGGGTACCGACACTCGCACCGCCGAGGACATCGCGCAGGCGATCGACTCCATCGGCGGCCAGCTCGACGCGTTCACGGCGAAGGAGTACGCGAGCTACTACATCAAGGTGCTCGACGAGCACCTGCCGCTGGCCGTGGACCTGCTGTCCGATATCATCCTGCACCCGGCCTTTCCGGTCGACGAGGTCGAGCGCGAGAAGAAGGTGATCCTCGAGGAAATCAAGATGGTCGAGGACACCCCCGACGATCTCGTGCACGAGCTCTTCACCCAGCACTTCTGGGAAGGGCACCCGCTCGGCCGCCCGATTCTCGGCACGAAGGAGACCGTCGAGAGCTTTACCGCCGACACGCTGCGCGAGTACTTCCGGGGCGCCTACGTGGCGCCGAACATGATCATTTCGGCGGCGGGAAACCTCGAGCACGTGTGCGTTCGCGACCTGGTCGCACGGGCGTTCGGCGCGCTGTCTCGCGACGGCGACCCGATCCGGGCGGATGCCCCGCGCGTGGTGCCGCAGGTGGTCACCCGCACCAAGGACCTCGAACAGAGCCACCTGTGCCTCGGGACGAACAGCTATCCACAGAGCCACCGTGATCGCTACGTCAGCTACATCCTGAACACCGTGCTCGGGGGGTCGATGAGCTCCCGGCTGTTCCAGAACGTACGCGAGAAGCGGGGACTGGCCTACGCGGTGTTCAGCGGGCTGAGCGCGTATCGCGACGCCGGCAACATCACCATCTACGCCGGCTGCGCCAATGACGCGGTCGGCCAAGTCGTCGATCTCTGCGTCGAGGAACTGCGCGGGCTGAAGCGCGCGCCGGTACCGGAACCGGAGCTGCGCCGGGCCAAGGACCACTTGAAGGGCAGCCTCATGCTCAGCCTGGAGAACACCGCCAGCCGCATGTCGCACCTCGCCCGCCAGGAAATCTACTTCGATCGGCATTTCGGGCTGGACGAGACGCTGGCCGGCGTCGAGCGCGTGACCGCCGACGATGTGCAGCGGGTGGCCGCCGATCTGTTCGCCAATGGATCGCTGGCCGCGACACTGCTCGGCCCGCGGGTCCCCGAGCTCACGCCCGATAGGCTGGACCTGGGACACTGAGAACGACGAAGTAAGAACTGAGAACAGGGCACACAGTCACTACAACGATGAACTCCGACGGAAGAGAAGGGCTCGGTGCTGCAGCGATGATTCTGCGTGCTCAGCGCTGCACTCTCACTTCCGCGTTCGTGCTTCATAGTTCTTCGTTTCGATGATTCGCCGCTACACCAATCCGGAAATGGGTGCCATCTGGAGCGACGAGCGCCGCTACCAGACCTGGCTGGAGGTGGAGCTCGCCGCGGCGGACGCGATGGCCGACGCGCGCATCATCCCGGCGGACGCCGCGCGAGAGCTGCGCGCGAAAGCAGGGTTCGACATTGCGCAGATCGAGGCGATCGAGCAGTCGACGCAGCACGACGTGATCGCGTTCACCACCGCCGTCGCCGAGCGCGTCGGTCCCGCCGCCCGCTGGCTTCACTTCGGGCTGACCTCGTCGGACGTTATCGACACCGCGCAGGCGCTGCAGATGCGCGAGGCCTGCGACCTTATCGTTCGCGACATCGCCGGCCTCATGGAGGCCGTGCGCCTGCGCGCCGGCGAGCACCGCCGCACCCCGATGATCGGCAGGACGCACGGGGTCCATGCGGAGCCCATGACCCTCGGCGTCAAGCTCGCCGTCTGGTACGCGGAGCTGCAGCGCGACCTCGGCCGCGTGCTGCGGGCGCGCGAGACGGTGGCGGTGGGGAAGCTGTCCGGTGCGGTCGGCACCTTTGCGCATCTGGATCCGGTGATCGAGGCGCGGGTCTGCGCGCGCCTCGGGCTGCAGGCGGCGCCCGCCTCGTCGCAGGTCATCCAGCGCGATCGCCACGCCGAGCTGCTCGCCGCGCTGGCCATCACCGCCGCCTCGCTCGAGAAGTTCGCGCTCGAAATCCGGGGGTTGCAGAAGACCGAGATCGGGGAGATCGAAGAGCCCTTTGCGCGCGGCCAGAAGGGTTCGTCGGCGATGCCGCACAAGCGCAACCCGATCGGCTGCGAGCAGGTGGTCGGGCTCGCGCGGCTGATCCGCGCCAACGCGATGGCCGCGCTCGAGAACGTGGCGCTCTGGCACGAGCGCGACATCTCGCACTCCTCGGTGGAGCGCGTGATCCTGCCCGACAGCTTCATCGCCCTCGATCACATGCTCCGCCGCTTCACGCGCATCGTCCGGGGCATGGTGGTGTACCCGGAGCGCATGCGCGAGAATCTCGAACGCTCGCGCGGCATCGTGTTCTCGGGCAGCGTGCTGCTCGAGCTGACGCGCCGCGGCGTCTCGCGGGAGCAGGCGTACGAGTGGGTGCAGCGCAACGCGATGCGCGCCTTTGACGAGAAGAAAGACTTCAGGTCGCTGCTGCTTGCCGACGCGGATCTGACAGCGGTGCTGACGCCGGCGGAGATTGAGAAGGCGTTCGATCTCGACGACCAACTCCGCAACGTCGACGCGGTGTTCGCGCGGGTGTTCGAGCAGGTTGCCGTGGCCGCCGTCGCGTCCTCGCGTTGAGGGCAGCACAGCGGACGGCCCGATGGCGGCCGGAGATCGGAGAGGGATGAAAGCCAGGGTGTTCGTGACGTTGAAGCCGTCGGTGTTCGACCCGCAGGGGCAGACCATCGCCGACGCGCTCCATTCGATGGGTTACCGGGGCATCGGGGACGTCCGCCAGGGGAAGTACTTCGAGCTGGAGCTGCAGGCGAAGTCCGCCGACCAGGCGCGGGCGCTGGCCTCCGAAGTTGCCGACCGGCTGCTGGCGAACCCGGTGATCGAAAGCTATCGCGTCGAAGTTGACTGAGGTGCACAGCGGGGTCCAGGTTGTTTGTTCGAATCACCGGCCCGAGCGGAAATGAGGGCTGGCCGGCGGCGGGCTCCGGATCTCGCCGTCGTGCGTGGAGACGAATGAGCGGTCCTCTCGAATCACCGGTCCGAGCGGAAGCGAGGGCTGGCCGGCGGCGGGCTCCGGATCTCGCCGTCGTGCGTGGAGACGAATGAGCGGTCCTCTCGAATCACCGGCCCGAGCGGAAGCGAGGGCTGGCCGGGGGGGGGGGGGGGGGCCCCCCCCCCCCAAAACAAAAATAAATTGGGGGGGGGGGGGTTTTACGGCGCC
>JBMDXQ010000060.1:0-2028 GCA_048594975.1 Vicinamibacterales bacterium
CGGCTGAGGTGGTCGAGGGTGACGGTCTCCCGCGCGAGCTTGTGCACGCGTCGACGCGCGAGCGGGGTGACCAGCGGCCCGAGCCGCACGCGCCGTGTGTGGGCGGCGATCGCGCTCAGCGCAACCCACGGGTCGGCGACCGCGCGTACCGGCGCCCGCCGAACGATGTGATCCCAGAGGAACACGCCGTCCCAGCCAGCCTCCTCTGCCGCGACGGCGAGCTCGACGAGCGTTCGCGGATCGGAGAGCTCGTCGAACGGCGCGAGATAGAGGCCGCGCCGCAGGCGGCCGGCGGGTTTCATGCGGTTGCGACGTACGCGACGCCGATGCCGCTGAACTCGCCGCCGACCTGCACCGTCTCGGTGAAGACAGGCCCGCGCATCGGCCTAGGCTAGAGACCGAATGGTGAGCGGCGCGACGTGGCACGATCTCGCCGGTGACCACCAGACCCGCCGCGGCGCAGCACCTTCGCGACCTCGCGCTGCTGCGGCGCGTTCGAGACCGGATCGACCGGGAGTACGCGCAGCCGCTGGATGTCGAGGCGCTCGCCCGCGGCGCGCACATGTCGGCCGGGCACCTCAGCCGCCAGTTCCGACGCGCGTACGGCGAGTCGCCGTACAGCTACCTCATGACGCGGCGCATCGAGCGCGCGATGGCGCTGCTGCGTCGTGGCGAGCTCAGCGTCACCGAGGTCTGCTTCGAGGTCGGCTGCTCGTCGCTGGGCACCTTCAGCACTCGGTTCACCGAGCTGGTCGGTGTGCCGCCCAGTACCTACCGTCGCCAGGCGGCGGGCGAGATGGCGGGGATGCCGCCGTGCATCGCCAAACAGGTGACCAGACCGGTCAGGAATCGAGAAGCGCCGGTCCCGAGCCGCACCTAGCATGGCCGCCATGGACATCACCATTCATCAGACCCTCCTCCCGCACGACGACCCGGAGGCATCCCTGGCCTTCTATCGCGATACCCTCGGCTTCGAGGTCCGCAACGACGTCGAGTACGGGGGGATGCACTGGATCACGGTCGGCCCTCCTGACCAGCCCGCCACGTCCATCGTCCTGTACCCGCCGGGCGCCATGCCCGGCGTCACCGACGACGAGCGCCGCACCATCGCCGAGATGATGGCGAAGGGCACCTACGCCAGCATCAACCTGGCCACCCCGGACGTCGACGGGACGTTCGAGCGGCTGCAGGCCAGCGACGCAGCCGAGGTCGTCCAGGAGCCGACCGACCAGCCGTACGGGCTTCGCGACTGCGCATTCCGCGATCCCGCGGGCAACCTGATCCGCATCATTGAGGTGCGTCGCAATGGCTGAGCGAAAATCTGCAAAGAAGGACGCCCAGAAGTCCGCCAAGGGATTCACGGACGAGGAACGCGCCGCGATGAAGGAGCGCGCCCAGGAGCTGAAGGCGGAACCGCGTGCAAGCAAGAACAAGGCGGACGGGGAAAGCGACGTGCTCGCGAAGATCGCCGAGATGAAGGGCGCGGACCGCGCCATGGCCAAGCGGCTCCATGCCATCGTCAAAGCCAGCGCGCCGGCCCTCTCGCCGAAGACCTGGTACGGGATGCCCGCGTATGCAAAGGACGGCAAGGTCGTCTGCTACTTCCAGAGCGCGCAGAAGTTCAACTCGAGGTACGCGACGTTCGGCTTCAGCGACAGCGCGAACCTCGACGAGGGCGCCATGTGGCCGACCTCCTTCGCGCTGAAGGAGTTGACCGCCACCGAAGAGGCAACGATCAGCGCGCTCGTGAAGAAAGCGGCGGGCTGAGCCCAGCTCCTTCGGCACAGTTCAGCTCAGCGGGCCTCCAGTGCAGGATGGAGAACGGGACGCCCTTCCTCCGCGAGGATGGGAGACGACTTGAATCCCCAGATCAGCGGGTAGATACCGAGTGAGAGCTCCCAGATGATCTCGGGAATCGTCGCGATGCCCTGCACCGGCCCCCCTGCGTCGTAGAGGTCGAACAGCACGCCGATCCCCGCGAGGCTCTGGAGCGGACCTCCGATCAGTCCCAGCCAGGTGAGGCCCCGG
>JBMDXQ010000061.1:0-1702 GCA_048594975.1 Vicinamibacterales bacterium
GCTGTGCGTGCTGGCGCTGGTCGCCGCCGGCTGCTGGTCACGATTGGTGCTGTTGCTGCGGCGTTATCGCGACACCGTCTGCGTCGCGCCTCCCGAGCGCCCCGGCTAGGGGCACCCAGCTCACGCCCTGGCCCGCGGGACCGGCCCGCGGGCTCAGATCGATGCTGGGGGAGGACACCGTGCAATCCGAAAAACAGGCACGCATCTGCGTATTGGGCTACGGAAGCGTGAGGAGTCCAGCGCACATAGATGACTTCGATTTCGTCCGGCAGGAGGCGATCATCGAGCGTTTCTGCAGGCAGCGCGACTGGGAAGTGATCGCCTGCCTCCGTGACGTCGAGCCGCGGACCACCCGGACGTGGGGGCGACCGTCGCTGCTCTACGGAATCGAGCGGATCAGGGAGGGAAGCGCTGCCTGCCTGGTTGCGTCGGAGCTCAGCCGCCTCTGCCCGTCGGTGGCCGAGCTTGGCTGGATCCTGGAGGCCATCGAGCAAGCGAGCGGACGGCTCGTGTCGCTCGATCCGCCGCTCGACACGGGCGTCCCCGTGGGCCGAGCGATCGCACGGGCGCTCCTCTCGGTCAGCCACTGGGAGCGGAACCGCAGGGCGGAGCAGACGGCGGCGGCCCGGGCAAAGGGCGGCCTCCCCGGCACGATCTCGCCGGCGCTACGGGCGCGGATCAGGAGGCTGCGCCGAACTGGCTTGACCCTGCAGGCGATCGCGGACCTCCTCAATCACGAAGGAGTGCCGACCGTTCGCGGAGGCGTCCGCTGGCGTCCGTCCAGCGTGCAAGCCGCGCTCGGATACAAGCGGCCGCAGGTGCGCGCGATCAAGACTCCGGCGAGCTCAGAGGGATCCCTCCGCACCGTGGCGGGGCACCTGGTGTAGCGACCGCGCGGGATTGCCCGCAACGGTTGCCGCGCGTGGCACGTCCTTGGTTACGACGGCGCCGGCGCCGACCATTGCGCCCGCGCCGATTCGCAGGCCTCCGAGCACAGCGACACCGGAGCCGATCGTGGCGCCGCGCTCCACGACGGTCGGCAGGAGCTCCCAGTCGGTTTCCTGCTGCAGCCGCCCTGCCGCGTTGGTCGCACGCGGGTGTTTGTCGTTGACGAACACCACGCCGTGGCCGACGAAGACGTCGTCGTCGATCGTCACGCCCTCGCAGACGAAGGTGTGACTCTGAATCTTGCAGCGCGCCCCGATCCTCACGCCCTTCTGGATCTCGACGAACGGCCCGATGCGCGACTCGTCGCCGATCGCGCAGCCGTACAGATTCACGAACGGATGAACGATCACCCGGTTCCCGAACGTCACGTCGTGGATCAGGCGATACGGCGCGTCATTGGCTGGCGCTTCCACCCGGGGCAAACCTACCTGGCCGCAGCCGCGTCGCGCTACGCACCAAACAGCCGCGTATATCCCGCAATCCACAGGTTTTTGCCACGGAACGCTTGCAATTCCGGATTGCCGCACCTCGAATACACGCGACCTTCGATCCGCAGCAAGGAGGTGATCGCGTGCGGCGTAAAGCGCTGGCATCGCTCATGGCGGTAGCCGCTCTCTCAATCTCGGCGGCGCCGGCCTTCGCGGACCCGGACTTCGGCCCCGGCAACAGCAGCAAGGGGCCGCATGACGCGGGCGCGAAGTGCCACCCGCCCGGCCAGACGGTGGATGAGCCGGGCTGCAAGTAGGGAGGCGAC
>JBMDXQ010000062.1:0-2597 GCA_048594975.1 Vicinamibacterales bacterium
ACACGACCGCAATCGCATACGGATCGACATAGCCCGCGGTGGACGGATGCTCCATGTCACGTAATACATCGTGAGCCTCGTCGCGCCGCTCACCGAGAGCGAGCGCACGCGCGAGGGCCGCGCGCGCCTGAACGAACCCACCCGTCAGTTCCGAAGCCTTCCGCAACGCAGCGATCGCCTCCTCGTAACGGGACTTCTGCTCCAGCGCCAGGCCGCTCCACAGATAGGCCCACCCGAACTTCTCGTCCAGCTCGAGGGTCTTGCGGCTCAGCTCCAGCGCATCATCGTAGCGGTGAGCGAGCCACGACAGCCAAGCCGCGTGGTGGTGCAGCACGACCGACAGCGGCTCCAGTTCTAGCAGGGTGCTGAAAAACGCAGTATCAGCACCCGATGTCCTTCTTCACTGATGGTGATTGGTCGATGCCAATGATCTGCCGTTGTCATCCACTCACCTCGCCGTCACGCGGGCCGCGCGGCCAGTGTCCGCCAGCGCACGAGGTTGTACGCCGCCGCGGTGAAGGACACGATCCAATCGACCTTTCGCCCGCCACGATGGCGCAGCTTACGCAACAACCCGACCGTCTTCATCCACCCGAAGGGCTGCTCGACCTTCTTTCGGCACCGTTGGCTGAGCGCATAGCCAGGATGTCGAGTGGTACGCCCGTCAATGGCACTGCGGCGGTTCGTCGTGTGTTGCGCCACGTGCGGCGTGATACCCATCTGGCGGACGGCCGCGACCCACGCGGGCATGTCGAAGTTCTTGTCGCCACCGACGGTTACGCGGCGGGCCGTCAGCGGGAGTTCGCCGAGCATCATCAGCGCGGCGTCGCGCTCGGCCGTGCCCATGGCGTCGGTGACGGCCGTGTCGACGATGAAGCCGTGGCGATTCTCGGTCAGCAGGTGGGCGAGATACCCCAGTTTGGCCTCGCGACCGACGGCCTTCTTATACAGTCGCGCGTCGGGATCCGTGGTCGACTGATGCGTGTCGTTGCGGCGCTGCTGACCGTGAAAATTGACGGTCGGGTTCTTCGGATCGTCCGGCGGCGTCTGCGGCCCTTGTTTGGGCTTGAAACTCTTGTGGCTCGCCCACGCTTCCACCAGGGTCCCATCCACCGTGAAATGCTCGTCGGACAAAAGCCCCTCGGCCCGAATTGCGGCGAGCACTTCGGCGAAGAACGCATCGGCGATGTCGCCGCTCAGCAGACGATCCCGGTTCTTGGTGAACGTGGTCGCGTCCCAGGTCGGATCATCCATGCTGAGTCCCACGAACCACCGATACAGGACGCTGTAATCGAGCTCCTCCATCAGCAGCCGTTCGCTTCGGATGCTGTACAGGATCTGCAACAACAGCGCGCGCAGCAGCTTCTCGGGCGGAATCGAGGGTCGGCCGGTCGTCGAGTACAGCCGATCGAACCGCGGCGACAATCGCGCCAGCGCCGCGTCGGTCATCTCGCGGATCGGTCGCAACGGATGATCTCGCCGGACTCGTTGCTCGGGCGTCACGTAACTGAACATCTGGTCGTGCTTCGGATCGTCACCACGCATCCACGCGCTCCTGTCCTGAGAGACGCGGGCAGGATCGCACGATCGGGTCGCAGTGTCGATCCATGGACACTTACTTTTTCAGCACCCTGCTAGAGCACGCCGGTTCTGTGCGAGGGCCTCGGCCACGCGGCCCAGGGAGCCCAGTGTGAGCGCGTACCAGTCGTGGGTCAGCCACAGCGCCGGATTGAGATGCAGCGCGTGCCGGAACATCGCTTCGGAGCCTTTCCAATCCCAGTCGCAGTACGCGCGGGTATACGCCAGCGCGTTGTGTGCTTCGGCCAATGTTTCGTCGGACTCTACAGCACGCTCCGCGGCCGCCTTCGCGCGGGCGCGAAAGAGCTGCGGTGCCCCTACGCCGATCGCCGACATGACCCCACAGCAGTCGGAGAGGCCGGCGTGAGCCAATGCGTAATCAGGATCCTTTTCGATTGCCCGCTCGCAGTACTGAATCCCCTTTTCAAGGCCCTCGGGCGTCCGCTTCAGGAAGTGGTAACGAGCTTTGAGATAGAGCTGATACGCTTCGCTGTTCTCCGTATAGCGTCGGGCGAGCTGCTTCTTCTCCTCTCCGCTCAAGCGCAGACGAAGCTTTTCTGCAATCTGGCGAGTGATTTCTTCTTCCACCTCAAAGATGTCCGCCAGCGGCCGGTGTAACCTCTCGCCCCATAGTTGCTTGTTCGCCGTGGCGTCGACCAGCTCCACCTGCACGCTCAACCGGCCGCTGCGTTCGACCACCTTGCCCGAAAGCAGCATTCGCGCGCCAAGTTCTCGCGCTATCACTTGCGGATCGATGTCCCGTCCTTTGTACCGCGCCACGAGGCTGCGCGGCACCACCCGTAGTCGGGCGATGTGCGAAAACGCATTCATCAGGCTTTCGGCGATGCCGTCGCTCAGGTATTCGGCATCCGGTCCGCCTGCGTTGGTGAACGGCAAAACGGCCAGTGAGTCGTCAAATGCCACGTTCGCGTCGGCCGCGTGAGCAAGACCGAGCAGGTTCGACAATAGATCTCGGGCCGATTGAAATCGATCGCGCGAGTGCTTCTGCAGACAACGCT
>JBMDXQ010000063.1:0-22800 GCA_048594975.1 Vicinamibacterales bacterium
CGGCGGGGCCGCCCCGGCCGGGGGGCCCGGCCACGCCGGCCATGCGCCGCGCGGTCGGATCGTGCACGATGCCGCGCAGCATCTGCATGTCGGGGCCCTCGCACGGCCAGCCGTAGCGCGTGCATCGCTCGGTCGGCGCGATGCGCGACTGCAGCGACGGGGCGGGGTTGAACCCGGTGTCCTTCATCCCGAGGGGCTCGAAGATCCGCTCGCGCGCGAACTGATCGAGCGGCTTGCCGCTCACGCGCCGGACGATCTCGCCGAGCAGGAAGAAGTTGATGTCGCTGTAGACGAACCGCTCGTTGGCCGCGGTCGCGGGCACTTCCTCCATCCCCAGGTCGATCGCCGTTTCGTATCCCACCCAGGCGTCGGCCAGGTCCACGTCCGGCCGGAGGCCGGACACGTGGGTCAGCAGGTGCCTGACGGTGATGTGCTCCTTGCCGTAGCGCTCGAACCCGGGGATGAAGGCGGAGACGCGGTCGTTCAGCCGGATGCGGCCCTCCTCGACGAGGGCCATCACGCTCGTCGTCGTGGCCACGACCTTGGTGAGCGACGCGAGGTCGAAGATCGTGTCCTCGGTCATCGGCTCGACCGCCGGGAGCAGCGCGCGGTTGCCGATCGCCTTCTTGTAGACGACCCGATCGCCGCGGCCGACGAGGACGACCGCACCGGGCAGCTGCTTCTGCTGGATGGCGTCGTTGACGACGCGCCCGATACCCTCGAGGCGGTCGGCGTCGAGACGGGTGGATTGCGCGCCGAGGGACACCGCGGTCAGCACGAGGCAGAGAATGGCAACGAGGGATTTCATGATTTGGTTCCCGCGGCACGCACGACGCGCCCGAGCATCGAGCGCCGGCCAGCATTGTTCTAGAAGAGGCGCGTGTCTGCCGTCATCCTACCGCTCGTCGCCTCGCGGAAGAAACCTTCCCAGGCGCGGCGGATGCGATCGATCTGGTCGATTCGCAACGGCTCGGGGCTGCGGCCGCCGGTGACCATGAAGATGAACGCCTGGCGGTGGACGGAGTCGGCGGCGCTCGGGTTGCGCTCGCCATGGACGGCAATGATGTCGTCGATTCGCACATCCCGCTTGGTGCCGCTGAAGGTGACGTTCACTCGTGGCGCGCTCTCGCGGCCGCTGGCGGGAGTGACATTGCTGGGGTTTTCGACGTAGAAGAACGGCAGAACCGCGGTCGGCGGGACCAGTCCCATCAGGTACTGATCCACGAGGCTGTAGCGCTGGACGGCCGCGACGGTGCGGAAGGATCCGCCGCCCTGCTCTTCGATGTCGTTGCCTTCCATCACGGACGCGTCGCTGTCCACGAAGAAGCTCCAGTGGGCGCCGTCCCGCCCGAGCAGCTGGTCCGAGCGCTGACGCTCGTGGTTCAGGAACTCGACGAACACCAGCCAGCGATGGCCGACCTCCTGGCCCAGTACGCTGAGCGTGTTGTTCTCGCCCAGCCCCGGGATCCTCGCCGTCGGATCGTCCGGGAACCTGGTGATGGCATCCATCATCGCCATGCTGCGCAGGCGGCCGGCGCTTCCGAATTCGCCGGCGAGATCGAACTGCGGCAGGCCGATCCCCTGGATCTCGTTCTTGACGGTCTGCTCGTACGCGAACATCCCCGGCTCGACGTAGGTGAGATCGGTCCACACCACCAGCTGATCGTAGTCGTCGGGGTGGGACCGGTAGAACGCCTTGGCCAACGCCACCGTGTCGACGTGGCCGCGCGCCGAGAAGCGCTCGCCGACCGCGCCCGCGCCGCCGCCGGTCGGCCCCTGCTCGCTGAGGTTCACCGGCGTGAAGATGCCGGTCCGGCCGGGCGAGACGCCGATGACGGCGTCGGCGAGGCCGAGCTGCAGGTACTTGAACTCGATGGTGCCGCCGGGCAACAGCGTCGTCTGCACCGTGACGGTACTGCTGGAATCGAAGCCGCGGACGGCGCACCAGGTGACGGTGTACTGGTCGGACGCCGCGTTCACGAAGATCCGGCCGTTGCCCGTCGTCGGGTCCAGATCGGCGAGAAACGGCGCGACGCGCGGCGGGCCGGTCAGCAGCCGCGGGACATTGCGATCGGTGCTCGCGCGGTCGCCCTCCTGGAACGTGATGTTGCCGTCGGAATTGACGAACGCCTCCCGCTGGGTGGAACCGAAGAACGCGAAGTCGAACGCCAGCGGCGCCGCCGCGCTGTCGTCGTCGGTGAGCGTCAGGCGTGAGCCGAGCGACTGCCGGAACCCGGCGTCGATGCGAGTCACGTCGTAGCCCCCGGCGCCATTGCTCGAAAAGCGCAGGCCGACGTTCGACAGATCCAGGATATTGGCCGGCAGGACGAGGTCGCCGGTGTCCTGGATGACGGCGATGTCGCCGACGTCGGCGTGGCGCGGCCCGGGCCGGCCGGACGCGGCCGGCGCCTCGAGCGCCGGCTGCGGGCCGCGTGCTGCGCGCCGCAGCTCCGCCTCGCGGTGCGTCCACAGGGCCTCGAGCACGCGCCAGCGCGCGTGGCGATCGACGACGGGACCACGCTTCGAGGGGACGACCGGTGCGGCCGCCGTTGCCGGCGCGTCGTCGGTCTCGATGGCGGTGAGACAGGGGTTCTGAGGTGCAGGGCCGGGGCCCGGCGTCGGGTTCCCATCGCCACTACCCTGGCCGCCCCCGTTACAGGCGCCGAGCAGCACGAGCCCCAGCAGGACGACGGTGCCGCGCGCGGTCGCCGGCATCCTATTTCTTGACCAGCTGCTCGATGATCTTCTTCGCGTCGTCGAGCTCCTTCTCGACCTTGGGCGGGTTGGCGGCCACGAACTTCTCGAGATCCGCCCTGGCTTCGTCGAACTTGCTGGCTGCGAGGTAGGCACGGCCGCGGTAGTACAACAGCTGCGGCTCGTTCGGGAACTGGGCGATCAGCTTCGTCAGGAGATCGACGGCCTGAGGCGCCCGGTTCTCGTTGATGTGGTTGATGGCGACGTTGACGAAGACGAACGGGTCCTTCGCCTGGGTGATTTCGACGGTGTCGAGGATCGCCGTGGCCTCCTCCTTCTGCCCGGCCGTCTGCAGCAGCTCGGCGAGCAGCAACTTGGTCTCGACGTTGGCCGGCTCCTTCTCGAGCGCGATCTTCACGTGCTCGATCGCCTTCGGCAGGTTGTTCTCGGCGGCGTAGGTGCGGCCGATGAAGTTGTGGAACTGGTGGACGGTCGGATACTTGGCGAGCAGGTCCTCGTAGATCTTGCGTGCCTCGGGGACGCGGCCGCTCTTGATGTGTTCGGCGGCGCGTTCCATTTCCTTGTTAATCTCCTCGCGCGGGTCCGGCGGCGCCGCGCGCATCGCCACCGACATCGTCGAAAAGCGCTGCCCCTCGCGCACCGTGGCGGACCGCTTCACCGTCTCGAGCCCGGCCTTGATGAAGTCGATGTTCCAGTCGCCGCTGGCCAGGCCGCCGAGCGCCCACTCGCCCTTCTTGTCGGTCTGGGTCTGGAACACCTCCGAGTCGCCAACCTTCACCGCGCGCACTTCGACGTCGACAATCGGCTTGCCCGCCTCGTCGACCACCTTCCCGTTCATGCGGCCGTTGCCGCGGCTCTGCGCGGCGAGCGGCGCCGCGAGGCACAGGGCGGCGAGCAGCACCAAGAACGTTCGCAATGACCTCATGATGACTCCTTACACCTCAAGAAATGACCTTCAGTGTAACACTGGCAATCCCTCTTCACGGATCGCTCATCCTGAATCCCTCATCCTGAATCCCTCATCCAGAATCCGTCAAGCGGCGTCGATGCTACGAGCGGAAGTACACTAGCTGAGCGTCGGCCTTGCCACGTCAGCTGTTCGGATTCGTGATCACGGGTGCCGGAAGGCGGATGCGGGATCAGGGATGCGGGTGCAGGGATTCAGGATCAGCGATCAGGGACTGGGGATTCGCCGTCTCGCGCTGCTCGGCGGCGTCGTGGCGGTGGTGCTCTTCATTTGGTGGTATCCGCTCGACCGCGGCGAGCGCGAGGCGCCGGCGTTCGCGCGGACGCCCGATCAGAACGTGCTCCTCGTGACGATCGACACGCTCCGCGCTGACGCGCTCGGCAGCTACGGCGGGCACGCCGCCACGCCGAACCTCGACGCGCTCGCCCGCGACGGCGTCCGCTTCACGTTCGCCCACGCCCACGCGGTCGTGACGCTGCCGTCGCACGTGTCGATCCTCACCGGGCGCTACCCGTTCGAGCACCAGGTCCGCGACAACGCCGGGTTCCGCCTCGGCGAATCCGCAGAGACGCTCGCCGAGGCGGCGCGCGCGAAGGGGTTCGCGACCGGCGCGTTCGTCGGCGCCTTTCCCCTCGATCGTCAGTTCGGCCTGGCGCAGGGCTTCGACGCCTACGAGGATCTCGGCGGCCGCGAGGTGGCCCCGGCCGACTTCGCCTTCGTCGAGCGCCCGGCCGCCGAGGTCGTCGCGACCGCGCGCGCCTGGATCGAGCAGCAGCAGAAGCCGTGGCTGGCGTGGGTGCACGTGTTCGATCCGCACTCGCCCTACGCGCCGCCGGCCCCCTTCGACACGCGATACGCGAACGATCCGTACGCGGGCGAGGTCGCGTACACGGATTCCGCCCTCGGGCCCCTGCTCGACCTGGCGCGGCGGTCGCGCCGGACGACGACCGTGATCGTGACGTCGGACCACGGGGAGGGGCTCGGCGATCACGGCGAGCCGACGCACGGCGTGTTCGCGTACGAGTCCACGCTGCGGATTCCGCTGATCGTCGCGCAGTTTCCCGCCGGCGGGTCATCCGCCGCTCCGCTCGCTGCCAGGGTCACGGACGCGACCAGCGACCTGCCGGTCCGTCACGTCGACATCCTCCCGACGATCGCCGACCTGACCGGCATGGTCGTGGCCGCGGATCTGCCCGGCCGAACGCTCCTGTCGGCGATGGCCGGCAGCGAACAGCAGCCGCGACCGGTGTACTTCGAAGCGATGACGGCCATGCTCAAGCGGGGCTGGGCGCCGCTGCGCGGCGTCATCGCGGGCCGCGACAAGTACATCGATCTGCCGCTGGAAGAGCTGTACGACCTGGCGGCGGATCCACGCGAGGAGCGAAACCTCGCCACCGCGAACGCGGAACGGGTACGCGGCCTGGCGGCGCGGCTCAGGGGTTTCGGGGCGACGCTTCCCGGCGACGAAGCGGCGGAGTCCGCCGAGGTGCGCGCCCGCCTGCAGTCGCTCGGGTATCTCTCCGGCTCGGCGCCGCGCAAGGCGCACTACACCGAAGAGGACGATCCCAAGCGATTGATCGACGTCGATCGCCTGATGATCCAGGGCATCGAGCTGCACCGCGCCGGGCGCAGCGCGGAGTCGATGCAGGCATACCGGCAGGTGATCGCGCGCCGACCCGACATGCGCCTGGCCTACCGGCGGCTCGCCTACATCCAGTGGGAGGCGGGCGCCACGGCGGACGCGATTGCGACGCTGAGGGAAAGCCTCGCGAGAAACGGCGCGGACGTCGACAGCGAGGTTCGGCTCGGGACTTACCTCGCCGAGACGGGCGCGGTTGGCGAGGCGATTCCCATGCTGGAGCGCGTCGCGAAGGCTGCGCCGGACAACGTCGAGGGGCTGAACGCGCTGGGCATCGCCTACGCCCGCGGCGGACGGCCGGGCGACGCGCTCGCGACCTTCGAACGCATCCTGCAGGTCGATCCGCGAGACGCCTTCGCGCTCGAGAACGCAGGTACGGTCCACCTGCAGCGCGGCAACCGGCAGGCGGCGCGCGAGGCGTTCACGCGGGCGGTGGCCAGCGATCCGCGGTCGTCGCGGGCCCACGCCGGCCTCGGCGTCCTCGCGCTGCAGGCCAACGATCGACCCGCGGCGATCGAACACTGGCGCCGTGCCGTACAGCTCGACCCGCGCAACTTCGATGCGCTGTTCAACCTGGCGACCGAGCTGGTGAACGCCGGCCGCAAGGACGAGGCGCGGCCGTACCTGGAGCAGTTCGTACGCACTGCCCCACCTACGCTCTACGGCCGCGACGTCGAGCGGATCCGCGGATTGCTGCGATGAGAACGAGTGCCGAGGCGATGAGCACGAGAACCATCATCGCCGGTGTCATTTCCGTGATCCTCGTCGCGGTCGCCTTCCTGCTGATGCGTCGGCCCCCGGCGCCCGCCACCGCCGACGGCCCCATCGTGCTCATCTCGATCGACACGCTGCGCGCCGATCGGCTGCCGGTCTACGGCTATACGGCGATACGCACGCCGCACGTCGACCGCCTCGCCGCGGACGGCGTCGTCTTCGACAACGCCTACTCGCACTCGCCGCAGACGCTGCCGGCGCACACCTCGCTGCTCTCCGGCCGCCTTCCTTTCGAGCACGGCGTGCGCGACAACATCGGGTTCTCGGTGAAGCCCGGCGAACGATTCCTGCAGCACGCGCTGAAGGCACGCGGCTACGCGACCGCCGGGTTCGTCTCGACCTACGTGCTGCGCCGGCAGACGGGCATCGCCCAGGGATTCGATGCGTATGACGACGCGCTGCCGCCGGCCCCGGCAGAGCGGCCGCTCGGCGAGCTGCAGCGGCCGGGCGCGGACACCGTGGCCGCCGCGATCCGCTGGCTCGACGCGCAACCCTCGTCCAGGTTCCTGCTCTTCGTGCACATCTACGAGCCGCACGCGCCGTATGCGCCGCCGGCGCGCCTTGCCACGGCCGACCCGTACGATGGGGAGGTGCAGCACTCGGACGAGATCGTCGGCGGGCTGCTCGAGCACCTGCGGACCAAGGGGCTGTACGACCGGGCGACGGTCGTACTCCTCTCCGATCACGGCGAGGGCCTCGGGGATCATGGCGAGCAGGAGCACGGCATCTTCCTCTATCGCGAGACCATCCGCGTCCCGCTGGTGGTCAAGCTGCCGGCCTCGCGCGGCGCGGGGCGGCGCGTTGCCGCGCCGGTGCAGCACATCGATCTCGTGCCGACGCTGCTCGAGCTGACCGGTGAGGCGGCAGAGGGCGCGCCCGGCCGTTCGCTTCGGCCGGCGCTCGACGACACGGCAGCGCTGCCCGGCGCGAGCATCTACGCGGAGGCGATGTCGCCCCGGTATCACTTCGGCTGGAGCGAGCTGTACGCGCTCACCGACGACCGCTACCGCTTCGTGCGCGCGCCGCGCGACGAGCTGTACGACCTGCAGCAGGATCCGCAGGAGCACGCGTCGGTGGCCGGGGCGCGGCCGCAGGTCCGGGCCGCGATGCGTCGCGCGCTCGACGGCATCATCGCGAACGCCCCGGTCGACTCCCCCTCGGCCGTGTCCGCCGAGGAGCGGCAGAAGCTCGCGGCGCTGGGCTACGTGGGCACGCAGACCGGCACCGCGCTGGAGCTCCCGGGCGATCGGTTGCCGGATCCGAAGGACAAGGTCGGCGTGCTTCGCATCTACAAGCGCGCGACGGATCTCATGGGCGCGGGGAAGGTCGAGGAAGCGATCGCGCAGTATCGCCAGCTCCTGAGCAGCGAGCCCGCTATGACCGATGCCTGGCTGCAGCTCGCCGGCCTGTACAGCCGCCGCGGCCTCGCCGCCGAGGAGATCGCCGCCTACAGGGAAGCGATCGCGCGCAGCCCGAAGAATCCCGGCGCGCTCATCGGGATCGCGTCCGCGCTGCTCCGCATCGGCCGCGTGGAGGAGGCGCGCGCGCACGCCGGGCTCGCGGCAGCAGTGGCTCCGGCTGCCGCCCACGAGCTGCTGGCACGGATCGCGCTGCGCCGCGGCGAGGCCGGGACGGCGCGCCGCGAGGCACAGCTCGCGGAAGATGCGGACCCGACGCTGCCCGCCCGCGCCTTCGTCGAAGGCGTCGTGCTGCACCAGCAGGGGCAGTTCGCTGCCGCCCTGCCGCACCTGCTCGAAGCGACGCGCCGGCTCGCCGGCCGCACCGAGCAGCTACCTGACGTCCACTACCTCGCCGGCGACACGCTGGCTCGACTCGACCGCTACCCGGAAGCCGAGCGGATGTTCCAGCAGGAACTGCGCGCGTTTCCGTCGCACCTGCGGTCGCACGCCGGACTGGCGATGCTTTACCGGGCGACCGGTCGACCTGCCGACTCAGACCGTGCGATCGACGAACTCGTCCGTAACGCCCCGACCGCCGAGGGCTACGCCCTGGCCGCGGATCTGTGGAGGATGTTCGGGGAGGCTAGGAAAGCGGCCGCCGCAAAAGCCGAATCCCGCCGCCTGGCGAGGTAAAATCACGTACTTGCGGCCACGGATTTCCGGGGGATCACCGGTGAAGCTGCGCGTCTTCTTCCACGCCGCCCTGCTCACGGCCATCGCACCAGCGGTCGCGGGGCAGACCTTCAAGTCCGGCGTCGACCTGATTCGCTTCGACGTGCGCGTCGTCGACGAGGCCGGACGCCCCGTCACCGATCTCCGGCAGGACGAGATCGAGGTCTACGAGAACGGGAAGCAGCTCCCGATCGTGCTCTTCCAGCGCGTCACCGAGCCGGCCGAGTCGTATGCGGACGCGGCCATCCGCGCGGTCACGGCGGAAGTCTCGTCCAACGAGGCATTCCCGCGCGGGCACTTGTACATCCTGATCTTCGACCAGGAGCACATCTCGCCGGGCAACGAGCAACGGGCGCGGCAGGCAGCCGAGGCGTTCGTCCGCAAGCGGGTACGGCCGTCCGACCGCGTGGCGCTCTTCGCGATTCCAGGCCCCGGTCCGCAGATCGGGTTCACCGCCGATCGATCGCGCGTGCTCAAGGAGCTCGAGGCGGTCCGCGGGTCGCAGGAGCGCATCGTGAAGAGCCCGGTCGGTGAAATGACCGCGTTCGAGGCGCACCGTGTGCTGCAGGGGGACGAGAAGCTGATCAGCGATCTCACGATGCGGCTCGGCGAAGGACTCGGCTCGGACACCGCGCTTGGCGCAGGCGCGGCCGGCAGACGATCGGCGATGGCGGAAGACCCGGGCTCGATCCACCGCTTGCTGCTGGAGAACGCTCGGCTCGTCGTCAACCAGACCGATGCCCAGTCGCGGCAGTTCCTCCAGCGGCTCGCTGACGTCGTTGCCGGCTTCCGCGACGTCGACGGGCGCAAGACGGTCGTGCTCTTCTCCGAGGGGTTCTTCCAGGACAACCTGTCACGCGAGCTCGAGGCGGTGGCGGCCGCCGCCGCGCAGAGCTACTGCGTCTTCTACTCCTTCGATCTCAACCAGCGCGCGCAGCCGCTGTCCCAGGGCGGCCTCTCCGAAACCGTGCAGGGCAGTGAAGTCCAGGCGCGCATCGCGCCATTGTCGACGCTGGCGGTCGAGACCGACGGCACGATGGTGCTCGACGCGGCCAACCGGGCGGGCGCCGCGCTCGACCTGATCGCGAAGCAGGCGCAGGACTATTACCTGATCGCCTTCCTTCCATCGGAGGACGCGCGCAGCCAGCGCGGCAAGTACCGTCGCGTCGAGGTCAAGGTGAAGCGCCGCGGCGCAACCGCCAGCGCGCGTACCGGCTATACCATCGCGCCGGAGCCCGCGACCGCCTCGCGGCGCCGCACCATCGATACGGTCCTCGGGGCGCCGTTCGTCCACCAGGGCCTGAAGGTCGACTACACGACCTACGTCATGAGAGCGCCGGAGCGGGGCATGAACCGCGTGGTGCTCAGCCTCGGCGCCGACCTGCCGGTGCGCTCGAAAGAGGGCGAGACCGCCGACGTGGTGTTCGTCGCCCGCGACGTGCGCGATGGGCGCGTGGTGGCCAGCGGCAGCGACTCGATGCCACTTCCGGCACACGCGCGCGCCGGCGCCGCGCTCGGGAGGGGCAGCTGGCGCGTGCAGTTCAGCGTCCCGGCCGGCACCTACCTGATGCGCACCGTGGTCCGCGAGCCGGGCGGACTGGTGGGCAGCGCCGATCGCCGGCTCGACGTGCGGCCGCTCGATGGCCCGGACGTCGGCGTGAGCGACCTGGTGGTCGGCTCGGGGGTCGGCGGCCTGCCGGTTCACCCGCGCGTCTACACCGCCGACGGCCTGTCCGGACTGATCGAGACGTACGGCCGGACGGACGTGCAGCTCAAGGACCTGTCGGTGCGCATCGAGCTGCGCAAGCAGGACAGCGACAGGGCGGTGACGACGTTCGCGGCAGACCTGCTGCCGCCCGAGCAGGACGAGGTGGGAATCAGCCGACGCGCCACGTTCGTGATGCCGCTCGTCGGCGTCGCGCCGGGCGAGTACATGGCGCACGCCATTGTCACCTCGCGCGGCGAGGTGCTGGCCGAGCGCACGCGGCAGGTGGAGATCCTCGAGGGCTCGTCGCCGCCGCCTGCGCCGGGGGATGCAGTCTCAGCGGCGGCGCCGGGCAGCGTCGCGCCGGTGCAGGTGATGCGCGGCGCGCTCGCGCAGCGATACATCGCCGAGCTGCGCACGGTGGTA
Source organism: Vicinamibacterales bacterium (assembly GCA_048594975.1). Lineage (GTDB taxonomy): Bacteria > Acidobacteriota > Vicinamibacteria > Vicinamibacterales > 2-12-FULL-66-21 > JBMDXB01. The sequence continues at coordinate 10,359 of JBMDXQ010000063.1, forward strand.
CAGGGCTCTCCGCTCGCGGAAACCGCACGCCGGGCTGCCGAGGGGCGATGGGAGGAGGTCGAGGCCGACCTCCGGCGGATGACCGATGACGGGGGGGAGGCGGTGGCGGCGCTGCGCGGCTTTGCGCTGTTCGCGCGCGAGGATTACCAGGCGGCAGCCCAGTCGCTGGCGCGCGCGCACAAGGCGGCGCCGAAGAACGCCCTGACTGCGTTCTTCCTGGGCTGGGCGTACGAGGGAGCGGGCGAATCCACCGCAGCGATCAGTGCCTGGCGGACCGCGACGTTCCTCGACCCGACGCTCGTCTCGGCCCACCTGGCGCTGGCGGATGGCTATCTGCGCATCGCGCAGCCCGCGCTCGCCGTCCAGGCGCTGAAGGCCGGCCTCAAAGCGCTGCCCGATTCCGCGGAGCTGCAGATGCGGCTGCAGCAGCTCGAGCGGAAGTGAGTGTTGGGAGGCCCTCAGGGCCTGTCTTTCTGTTCGGCAGGCCTTCCGGGTCTGCCTTCAGCACTGCGGCGTAGCGCAGGCCTTCGGGCCTGCCCCGCTGCGGCAGCCCTGAAAGGGCTGCCTACACGTGGAGGTCCCGATGACACGAACTCGCATCGCCGCGGCCGTATTCGCCTCCGCCCCGGTCGTCCTCGCCGCGCAGGGCGCGATGCGCGTGGCCGATCTCCAGATCTCCGAGCCGGCGCGGATCGTCGAGCTCGACATGGGCAAGCTCAAGGGGGAGCCCTTCCGCCTCGCCTGGTCACCGGACGCATCGCAGTTCTACGTGCAGACGCTCGAGGGATCGTTCCTGGACGCCAACACCGGCCGCGGGAACGCGAAGCTGCGGCACTACCTGTTCGACTCCGCGCCGGGCGGTTCGAAGAAGGACCTGCAAGGACCGCCCGACTGGTTCGCGGAATACTGGAACAACAAGAACGCGCAGTACCCGCAGGGCGCACCCTCGCTGCGGATCGAGGCGACCAAGGAGCAGCGCCGGCAGTCGTCGGTTTCCATTCCTACCGGCGGCGACCTCGCGAAAGGCGGCGCCGTCCCGGGCGAGGCCGGAACGTCGGCGGGGGACGTCAGCGCCGCCGCCGCCGCGACCCAGACCGTTTCGGTCACGACCATGACCTACAAGGGAGAGAAGATCGGGGAGTTCGTCAACACCGTCATCGTGCCCGGCCTGACCTACGGATGGGGGCCGAAAGGCTCGAACATCCTGGCTTTTGCCGCGGTCGGCGCGGGGCGCATCACGATTGTCGACGAGCAAGGAGGTCAGCTGGCGATCGACTCGACGAAGGACGGCCTGCTCCCGGCGTGGTCTCATGACGGAACGAAGCTGGCCTGGCTGCAGAAGGACGGCCGGAAGAAGTACCAGCTGTATGTGGTTGCGGTCAGCCGCAAGGCCGGATCGTAGTCAGACCGGCGTAACACCGCGGGGACTGCAGTCCAGGAAGTCACAGCTCACCATGAAACCGCTGCCCTTGGCGCTCGCGATATCCCTCTGTGCGCCGGCGATTCGCACCGGCCAGGAACCCTTGTTCGTTGCGGACCTGACGGTTTCCCGCCCGGAGCGGGTCGCCGAGCTCGACATGGCCGTGCTGCAGGGCGAGCCGTTCCGCCTTGCCTGGTCGCCCGACGCCGCGCAGCTCTACGTCCAGACGCTCGAGGGCACCTGGGCCGACGCGAATACGGGCCGCTCCAACGTCAGGCTGCGCCACTATCAGTTCGCAGCGAGCGACGGATCACGAACCGACCTGGGCGAGCCACCCGGCTGGTTCCTCGAGTACTGGACCTCGAAGGCCGGCCGTCACGCTCCGGGAGTCCAGGCGCTGGCAATCCGGCTGGACGAAGACAGGCAGAAGAAGACGACGACCGCAGTGCCGATGGGAGGCGAACTGGCGAAGGGCGGGACCAGCGGCCTCAGCAATCCCGTCGGCGACGCCGGCACGGCCGCCTACAACACGCAGTGGGTGCCCGTGAACACGATGGTCTACAAGGGCGAGAAGATCGGCCAGTTCGTCAACTCGGTGATCGTGCCCGGGCTGACGTACGGATGGGGCCCGACGGGCACCAACATCCTCGCGTTTGCCGCGGTAGAATCGGGCCGCGTGACGATCGTCGACGCCAACGGGAAGAAGCGTACCGTGCAAGGGTCGAAGGACGCGCTCCTCCCGGCCTGGTCTCCCGACGCGACTCGCCTGGCGTGGCTGCAGAAAGAAGGGCGGCGAACCTATCACCTGTACATCGCCGCCGTTTCACGCCGATGACTCGACATCGCCGCCGGTGGCGCCCGGGCATTCTCGCGCTCTCCGCGTTCCTGCTGGCCGCCGGCGCTGCGGCGGCCGCGCGGAACGGCGGCCAGCAGACGCAGCAACCGACGTTCAGGTCCGGCGTGCAGGTGGTGGAAGTGGACGTCCGGGTGTTCGATCGCGACGGCCGTTTCGTGGACGACCTCGGACGGGACGATTTCGAGGTTCTGGAGAACGGCGCAGCGCAGCCACTGCAGACGCTGTATCTCGTTGGCGCCGCCGGCGTGTCGGCTGTGGACCGGGCGTCGAGCACCACCCTGGAGGCGGGAGAGACGTCCCGGACTGCCGCCGAGAGCGCCCGCCAGACGTGGATCTTCTTTTTCGATCTCAATCACCTGACGCCGGGTGGCGGGTTCGATCGCGCGCGCGTGGCGGTCGAGGAGTTCATCGCGAGCCGCCTGAAGGACGGCGACCTCGCCGGCGTCGTTGCCGGTTCGAAGATGCTGAACAACCGCCTGACGAGCGTTCGCGAAGAACTGGTCCAGGCGGTCAAGACGGTGAAACCGCTCGCCGAGCACCGCAGCCGGCTGGCCGAGCTGACGCGCGAGTGGCCGAAGATTCTCAACGAGGACGAGGCGATCAGGATCGCGAGGGAGGATCGCGACGCGATCGGCCGCGCCGTGACGCGGGCGTGCAGCGAGGATCCCGACGCCTGCAGGGCTGCGCCGCCAGACGTGCAGGTCAGGCAGAAGGCGCGGCGCTTCGTCAGCGACAACGAGCGCTCGGCGATGTCCACGCTCGCCGCGCTGAACGCGCTCGCGTCGGGTCTCGGCCGGATCCCCGGCCCGAAGACGATCGTCTTGCTCAGCGACGGCTTCGTGACCGAACAGGTCGAGACTACGCTGCGCAACGTCGTCGGGCAGACATCCCGGGCGGGAGGCCGGGTGTACGCCATTGACGCGCGCGGACTGAATCGCGGCCGTTCCGCCGCGAACGTGGATCAGGTCTCGGCGACCGACGAGGCGGGGCCGGTCAACAGCTTCGACATCGGCGAGGATGCGCCCAACAGCCTGGCAGTGGACACCGGCGGGCTGATGATCCGCAACGAGAACAACATCAGCCGCGCGCTCGACACGATCGCGCGCGACTCCGGGCGCTATTACGTGCTCGGGTACGTGCCCGCCGATGCGAACTTCGACGGCAGGTACCGGCCGATCGAGGTGCGCGTCAAGCGTGAAGGCGTCCGCGTCCGAGCGCGCCGGGGCTACCTCGCCATCGAGCCGGCGAAGATGCTGGTGCCGAGGCCGCTCGACCCGAAGAGCGGCGGACCCGCGCAGGGGGCAGACGCCCCTGGTGAGGCGGCGCGCCCCGGCGACACGAGCCCGACTTCGGCGGAGACCAAAAGAGACGAACCCGCCGCGGTGACGGCGACCGGCACCGTGGTCGCGCCGCCGGCGCCCGCCGAGACGGTCGGCGTGCTGCGCATGCGGCCAGGGTCGCGGGAGTCGATCGAGGCGCTCGCCGGCGGCGACCCGGCCGCAGCTGGCGACCACGCGAAACGCGGCTGGGAGGCGTACCAGCGTGGCGACGTGGAGACGGCATCCGCGGCCTTCACCGAGGCGGCAAAGCAGCCCGGCGTTCAGCCGTGGGTGCTGTATGCGCTCGGCCTGTCGCAGCTGGCGCTGGCGCGGCCGGCGGAGGCCGTCGCCTCGTGGGAGCGCGTACGCGCGGCGGCGCCGGCGTTCGAGAACGTCTACCTCGATCTCGCCGACGCCTACCTGCAGCAGGCCGATCTCACCAGGGCGCTCGCCGTGCTGCGCGAGGCCGAGAAGCGCTGGCCGAAGGACGAGGAGATCCACAACGCGACCGGCGTCATCCACTACCGCCGCGGCGCGCTGGACGAGGCGATCGCGGCGTTCACCCGGGCCACCGAGGCAGCGCCGAACGACGGGCTGGCGTACTACAACCTGGGGCGCGCCTACGAGATGCGCTTCGCGCGCGGCCGCCGCTACGTCAGCAGCCAGAAGCAGTGGGTCTCGCCGCAAGGCGACCTGAGGAAGGCGGAGGAGTACTACGAGCGCAGCGTGAAGTTGGGAGGCCCCTACGCCGAACAGGCGCGCGAGGGCATCAACCGCCTGCAGTGGTCGAAGAAGTGATGCTTGCCGGCGCTCGCCCCGCGCGCATTGAGAAGAGCCCACTGAAGGCGCGGATAACAGGATGATCAGGCTCGCATTGCTTCTCGCTCTCCTCCCTGCGCTCGTGGTCACGTTCCCGCGCGCGCAGCAGCCGCAGCGGCCGAACGTGCTGCTGATCACGCTCGACACCTTCCGCGCCGACCGGATCGGCGCGTATGGGTACAAGCCGGCGGCCACGCCGCACCTCGACCGGCTGGTGCGCGAGGGCGTGCGCTTCGCCGACGCCACGACCCAGGCGCCGCTCACCGCCCCGGCGCACGCGGCGCTGCTGACCGGGGTCTACCCGACGCGACTCGGCGTGAAGGACAACGCGAGCACGCCGCTGCCGGACTCGGCGCAGACGCTGGCCGAGACGCTGCGGGAGGCCGGCTACCGTACCGGCGCGTTCATCGGCGCTTTCGTCCTCGACCGCCCCTACGGATTCGCACAGGGATTCGACCACTTCGATGCCGAGTTCAAGGGGTTTCGGCCGGAGCTGAAGCAGCAGGCGCAGCGCCTCGCCGGCGACGTGGCATCCTCCGCGATCGCGTGGCTCAGGGGCGTTCCGCCGGGCACGGCGTGGTTCGCGTGGGTGCACTTCTACGACGCGCACCTGCCCTACGCCGCACCGGCGCCGTTCGGCGCGAAATTCGCGACGCGTCCGTACGACGGCGAGGTCGCCTACGTCGACGCGCAGGTCGGGCAGCTGCTCGCCGCGCTGTCGCAGGCGGGCGCGCTTGAGCGCACCATCGTCACCGCCGTCGGCGACCACGGCGAGGCGCTCGGCGAGCACGGCGAGGAGGACCACGGCATGTTCCTCTACGAGGGCGTGCTGCGCATCCCGTGGATCGTGCGGCTGCCCGACGCGGAGCGCGCCGGAACGGCGGTCGGCGAGCAGGTCCGCGCCATCGACGTCGCCCCGACAATGCTCGATCTCGCGGGAGTGCAGGCGAAGCGACAGGTCGATGGCGAGAGCGTGACCGCGGTGATGCGCGGGCGGCCGCGGCGCGACCCGCCGCCGTCCTACGCCGACGCGCACTTCCCGCAGCTGCACTTCGGGTGGAGCCCGCTGCGCTCCTGGCGCGTCGGCGAGTGGAAGTACATCGACGCGCCCCGGCCCGAGCTCTACGACCTGCGCGCCGACCGGGCGGAAACGCACAACGTGCTCGCCCAGCGATCGACCGTCGCCGCACGGATGGGGGGCGAGCTGCAGGCGCTGTGGCGCGCCTTCGGCGATGCCGCCGAGGCCGCCCCGCCGCAGCCGGATCCCGAGACGCTCGCACGGCTGCGCAGCCTCGGATACGTGGGCATCGCCGCGCCGTCCGGGACGAAGGGACGGGGGGCGGATCCGAAGGACAAGATCGTCGAGGTAAAGCTGTTCCGCGGCCTCATCAGCCGCGCGATCGACGACCTCGCCGACGGCCGCAACGACGCCGCCATCGAGAAGCTGAAGAAGGCGGCGGCCATCAACGATCGCGCCTACGACGTCCACCTGCTGCTCGGCGACGCCTGGCGGCAGAAGCGCTCGTACGAGCAGGCGCTCGGGGAATACGACGCGGCGGCGCTCCTCAATCCCACGATCGCGGCGCCGCACGTGCTCGCGGCCGAAGTGCTCCTCGCCCGCGATTCGTTCGACACGGCGCTGGCCCGTCTGAAGACGGCCGCGACGCTCGAGCCCGGATCGGCGGAGGTCGCCTCCGTCCGCGGCCGGGTGTACGAGCGCACCGGCCGCCGCGACGAGGCGCTCGGGGAGTACCAGCGTGCCGTCGCGCTCAACCCGTCGGACATGGCCGCGCGCGCCCGTCTCGTCAACGTCGCGATGAACCTGCGCCGCCTCGACGTCGCAGAGCCGCAGCTCCGCATCCTGCTCGAGAACAAGCACCAGCCCGCCCGCACGCACTACGCGCTGGGGGCCGTCGCCGAGGCGAAGGGCGACCTCGCCACGGCCGCCGCCGAGTACAGGCGCGCCCTCGCGCTCGATCCCGCGCTCGAGCAAGCCGCTGACGCGCTCGCCAGGATCAAGAAATCCCTGATCCCTGATCGCTGACCCTGAATCCCTGATCGCAAATCGCCGATCCCGAATCGTGATCTCGGCAGCGCGACACGGGTAAGGGACTCGGGATCGGATGCGGGATCCGGGATTCGGGATTCAGATATTCAGATTATTCAGATAAGGAATTCAGGATGCCCCATGATGCCCCATCAGGGATTCAGGATGAGCGATTCTGGATCAACGATCAGGGATGAGGGATTGCCGCGCGTTGTACACAACAAAGCCCCGGGGCCACGGACGGCCCCGGGGCGACGGACTGCACGCGACCTAGAAGTTGAACCGCGCGCCGATACGCAGCACGCGCGGGTTCATGATCTCCAGCACGTCGTCGCCGGTGTCCAAGCGCAGATCGTACTGCCGGCCAAGCTCGGTGCTGGCGTTGAACAGGTTGAAGACGTCGAGGTCGATGTTGAACCGGTAGCGGTTGAACGCGAACTCTTTGCCCACCCGGACGTCGAACGACGTCACACTCGGCAGCCGGGACTCGCCGGCGTCCACGAGCAGAACGTTCTTCAGGTTGCCGATCGGGTCGCCAGTTGGCACTCGCGAGTGGAAGTACTGCTGCGAGAAGCCCTGGCGGTTCACCAAGTTCGCGCCCAGCTTGACCCCCCACCGCGCCTCGTACAACGCGGTCGCGATGAACTGGTATTTCGGCAGCACCTGGTAGATCCCGCTCTTGCCGCTGCCGGTCGTCTGCCGAACCACGAGCCCGCCATCGTCCTGCGGTGCGTTTGGCGAAGGTGTCGGGTCGCCGACACCGGTCGTGACCGGCGAAGCCGGCGCAGCCGCCGAATTGCCGTTCGCATAGCCTTCGAGCGAGTCGAAGTACTCGCGATGGTCGTTCGTCGAGAACCCGAACCGCGCCATCCAGCGATCGGACAGCCGTTTCGTGGCCGACACCTCGAACCCGAGGTAGCGCTGGTAATAGCCCTCGCGGTCGGTGTACGTCGTGGCAGACCGGTTCGCAGGGATCTGGCTCGGGATCGCGCCAAAGTAAGGAATGCTCGCGCTCCCGATGGCAGGGTGGCTGAACGTGAACGTGCCGAGCTGCTCGAAATCGCCCGCGCGCAGCCCGTTGTCACGGCGGTTGAAGTTCGTGAAGCGGCGCCAGGTCAACGTCGCGGAGATGCCAAAGTTTGCCATCAGCTCGCGATCGACACCAACCTGGAGCTCGTGCGTCACCGGCGTGCTGTAGTCGCCGACGCGGTGGATCGGCGAAGTGACCGAACCCGGGTTGTTGATGTCGTTGATCCCGTAGTAGTTGCACAGACCAGCGTCCACCAGCGCATCGTTGCACGTGCGCCCGGCGATTTCCGAGGCGTCGACGACGCGGTTGCCGTTGGTGTCGGTCACGCCGTAGAAGTACACACCGCGGTACTGGACCGTGGAGAGGAAGTTGCCGGCCGTGGCGTTGATCTGCGAGGCGAACATCCCGTAGCTCCCGCGCAGCAGCGTCTTCCGCTGCTCGTCGAGCGCGTAGGACGCTCCGATTCTCGGCGTCACGGTGTTCCACACGATGACATCGTCAGCCGGCGTGCCCGTGAGGTCGGGCAACAGATTCCCCGCCGCGGGGTTGCCCGTCTGCGTCAGCGCGTTGACCGAACCGGCCTGGCGGTCCCAGCGAAGCCCCGCGGTCAGCGTCAGGCGATCGAAGGCCATCGTGTCGCCGACGTAGGCGTGCGTGTACCGGCCGGTGGCGGAGGTGTTGTCGTTCCACACCGTCACTTCCGCGTACATGTTCGGGTAGCCGTCGTGATACGTGATGATCCCGCCCGGCACGATTGTGGTCGAGTCGACGTCTGCCTTGCGCCAACCGAACCCGAACTTGATCTCGTGCTTGCCGCGGAAGTAGTTGCCCTCCGCCGCCGCTGCGTACTGCGGCCGCACGGTCTCGTAGTGATAGTAGGAGCCGCGCGCGATGCTGGAATCGTCCCAGTAGTACTGCGTATCGAGGCCGCCCTGCGGGGTCAGCGAGAAGCCGCCGCCCACGTACGACCAGCGACCGGTCACGAACAGGTTCTGGCCCGCCACCAGGTTGCCTTCGACCTTGTGCACCGGCGAGGGACCCTTCTGGTTCCAGCTCGTCTCCTGCGGACGGGTCGGGCCGGCGTTGCGCCCGTACTTCTTCTTGTCACCGCGGAAGTACGTGTACGAGCCTCGAATGTGGTTCGTCGCCTGACCGTTGAGCTTGAACGCGGCGTTGTCCAGGATGGTCTGGTCGGTCGCGTTGTTGAGCGTCAGCAGCGTGACGTCCGTCTTCCCGAGCGAGCCCCACGCCCACAGGCGGTCCTTGAAAATGGGCCCGCCGAGCTCGAAGCCGTAGTCCTGGTACTCGTCGATGCGGTTCCCCTTGCCGGTGGTGCCGCCGAGGTCGGCCTTCAGGTCGTCCGGCAGGTTGTTCGACTGCATGCTCTCGTTCTCGTAGTAGATGCGCGTCGACCCGTGCGGCGTGTTGCTGCCGCCCTTCAGGACGAAGTTCAGCGCCACGCCGGGCGTCGGGTTGCTGACATCCGCGCCCCCCGTCGTGACGTTCATCTCCTGGAACATGTCGAAGTCGTAGTACGTGGGCGACGAGCCGAGCGCCGCCATGTCGGTGATCGCCACGCCGTCCATGTTCCAGGTGTTGTCGTCGTCGACGGCGCCCTTCGCCTGGTAGTTGGACTGCTGGCCCGACTCGGCGCCGCCGACGTTCACGCGGTCGACGATGACGCCCGGGACGGTCTGCAGCACCACCCACGGGTCGCGCGAGGACGGGATGCTCTGCAGCTCCTCGACCGTCACGTTGGTCGCGGTCGCGAGCCGCTTCGGGTCGATGACCGGGCTGGCTGCCGTGACGTCCACTTGCGTGGCGACTCCGCCGACCGACAGCGCTGCCTTGAGCGGCACGATCTGGCCGCTGACGACTATCACCCGCTCATTGCGGTACTCGCTGAACCCTTCGAGCCTGACGGCGACCGAGTACGTGCCCGGGGGCAAGTCCACGAAGTGGACCTCGCCGTGGGCGTCGGTCACCAGCTGCCGATCGACCGGGCCGCTCAACGACACGGTGACGTTCGGCAGAATGGCACCGGTCGTATCGGTCACGGTGACGTCGATACGGCCGGTATAAACCTGGGCCGAGGACGGCGCGGCCACGGCGAGCAAGGCCAGGCACAGCGCCGCCAATCGAGCCAATCGAAATATCATCTGCATCCTCCCAAGGAAAGTTCGACTCAAAGACGTCCCGTCAGACCGTTGGATTCGCTCGGGTCCTCCTTTTCTCTCAAGCTGTCGGTCAATCGTCGAACCAGCCGTTCGGCACACGGACACTCTCTAGAGACGGCGAGAGCTCAATGCAAACCACGGGGCACTGGCGCTCGCCCTGCAGATTCAACAACTTGCGGCCACCAGCCCCACGGGGTATCCAAAGGGCCGGATTAGTCTATTCCAAAATGGCGGATCCGGGATAAGCGGGGGGCCGAGCGGCGCTACCGCGCAAAACGATCGAAGATATCGACCAGCTCAGCCAGACGCTTGCTCCGCTCGGGTTCGCCCTGGCCGATTCCCTCGGGGACGCAGCGCTCGACGTGGAACTTGACGACCGCGAGGCTGATGCGGTTGAGCGCCGCTTCGGACGCGGCGAGCTGCTGCAGGATCTCGACGCACAGCCGCGGTTCCTGGACCATCCGGCGAATGCCGCGGATCTGTCCCTCGATGCGATTCAGTCGCGTGACGATGGCCTGCTGCTGCTGTTCGTCGAGCATGCGCTCCCGCTTTCCGGTTGAAGGGTACTGCAGCCTCTATACGCCACCGGGGTTCAGGTGTTTACCTTGGATGTCGTCCCGCGGTCGCCACCCGACGCCGACTTCCAACTACCAATCGTCAGCACTGCTCAAACCCCAAGCTCGAAGGGGAACCCGGGCAGGTGTCGTGTGAGGTCGCAGGTGGGCGCTGGCAGCTGGGCGTTGATATGGCTGTCACTTGTCAAGTCAGCAAAGCCTTCCCGTCCCCACTGTCGTGAGTGCCCCCTTTCCGTTTCTCAGTCGTCCGTTCATCGATCGATCCGGCGGCACGATGTTTTAGCGACGGTTGACGCTGCTGATATCCGCGGATTGGGTACCGCCAGACTTCTGTGCGTCGCGGAGCTGCCCTCGCTCTAGGCACGGGCATCCTCAGCCGAAGCTGATGCCCTTAACGTCCTCGAGGATTCTCCACCTGGTCACCGTACCGCCGGATCGATCGATGAACGACGACATCCTGTGCGCGCGTCGCCCTTACGACGACGCCGGCGCGACCTCCTGCGCGATCGCCCAAATGAAGCCCACGAGCTCGCGCGCAATCGCGGTCGCGACTTTCGGCTTCGCCTTGCCGCGCGCGACGAGTCGCCGGAAGCGGGTGGTCAAGCGGAGTTGGGCCTTCCACGCGATGTCGCAGACCACCTTGGGCAACGCCTCCTGCCGATACGCATGCTGGCGGCCGATTCGGGGAATCCCTTGATACGCCCACGCGGCTTCCGCGAGCAGCCGGCGCGCGTGAGGATTGCCCGCCTTCGTGATGGCGCCGCGGCGCACACTGGGCCCGCTGGAATATTCCGACGGCACGAGACCGAGGTACGCCATCAGTTCGCGGGGATGGCCGAAACGGGTCAGGTCCCCGAGTTCGGCGACTAACGCTACCGCGGTGATGAACGACACGCCGCGTAACGCTTGGAGCGCGGCGACCATCGGCGCCCAGCGCCACGTCGGCGCGAGCTGGCGCAGTTGCTGTGTCACCCGCAGGATCCGGCGCTCCGTCTCGTCGATCGTGTCCCGGTACTCCTGCAGCGTGATGTGTTGCGGGGCCGTCGGAAAACTGAGATCCGTCAACCAGCGGCGGTAGGACAGGGTCCACCCCTCACGCCCGGGATAGCGGCGCCCCTGCCGCAGGAGGAACGCCTTCAGCCGATACTTCGCTTGCGTGCCCACCATGACCGCGTCTTCACGGGCGCGCACGAGATCGCGCATCGCTTCGTCGGCGTCGTCCGGCACATAAATCGCGTGTAGCTCGCCAGCACGATGGAGCCGCGCGAGCATGACACTATCTCGCCGGTCCGTTTTCACCCGATCGCCGCTCCGCTTGGGGATCATCGACGGGCTCACCACGACGCAGTCTTCGCCCCGCTCTCTCAAGTGCCGATAGATCCCGAACCCGCAGGGGCCAGCCTCGTAGACGAAGTGGAGCTGCCGGTCCGGCGCGCGCAACGCGCGCACGACTTTGTCGAGCGGCTCGAGATCGCTCGCGATGACGCCGTAGTGGCGGACTTCGCCGTCCCGGCGCCCCTCGGCGATCGACACGTCGATCGTTTCCTTGTGGACATCCAGCCCTACGAACATGCTACGGTTCCCCATGACCTACCTCCTCGTGTGTGGTGCTGGTGCGAAGCGTCAGAGACTCCGCATCATCCACGATGTGCGAGGACGGTAGGTCTATGCTTCCCTGGCGCGATCTCGGCTCGTTGCTCCGAATCAGCTGCCGCCGAGCAGGCCCCCTCAATTGCGAAGGGGGCCGGCGCAGGCGGCCGTCGACTGAGCGATCAACCTCGCGCAGAAGTTGTGACAGCCATTCTGTCTAGGAGTTGACGTGGCGCGGCAGGCAATTGACAACCGCGCCGTAACTGAATGAACATTCATTCATGACCCACGTCGCGGAAATCCGCACGGTCCCCCGGCGCGGCGCGCGCCGTCCGACGCTCGACCGCGGCGGCGCGCGACCACGTGCCGAGCGCGGCGACAAGCGCGACCTCATCCTCCGGGCGGCCATCGACACCTTCGCGGCGCGCGGGTTCTTCAACGCACAGGTCGCCGACGTCGCGCGGGCGGCGGGCGTGGCGGCCGGCACCGTCTACCTCTACTTCCGCAGCAAGGACGACCTCCTCGTTTCCATCTTCGAGCGCACGATGAACGAGGCGATCGCCGAGGGACGGTCGTGCATCGCCCGTCTCGCCGATCCGATCGAGCGGC
>JBMDXQ010000064.1:0-28587 GCA_048594975.1 Vicinamibacterales bacterium
TCACGCCCCCTACGAACAGTCCCTTACCCGACTCCCGCTTCAGCTGCTGAACGGCCTTCCCCAGATCCCCGCGCACGAGCTCCGCGTTCCAATCGACCCGGTCCAGAGTGCTCGACACGACGTACTTCTTTGCCGCGTCGATCGTCCGGGCGAAGGGTTCCATCCAATCAGGCCTCGCTCCTGTCGCCGGTGGCCGAAACGCTGCCTCCATCATTTCGTAAGTCACCCGGCCAAAGACGAGAGCATCGGCCCGGTCGAGGTTTTCCACGGCGTGACGATGTAAGTCTTCGTCCGCGGGAATTGCACGATGATCGCAGCACCCGTCCAATGTGACGTTGATGGAATACCGAAGGGGTCGCATGACGTAAGCGTACCGCCGATCGAAGGTTTCCGTGACCTGCTCACGTACTTGACGGAGGCGCGCGGCGGTCGTGTGGTCGGCAGACAACCAGGACGCATGGCCGAGCTTCGTCTGGCCACCAGCGTCCACGGCCGAAATACGATGTCAGCAGCGCAGAGACGCGGGGCCGCCGGCCCGATGCGTTCGACGCCAGTGAACGCGGCCTTTGCTGTGGCGGCACTGCTTGCCGAAAAGCATTTGCGGGCGGTTCCGCTTGTTCGTCAACGGAGAGAACCCCAGCGGGTGTGCGACAAACGCGATGGGATCCGTTCCTCTCGACCACGCGTGCAGCAGATGGTCGCTGGACTGTTGATGCGTGGGCGCCCCTGGACGGCCGGAACATCAACGGAGGGGTCCGGTTCGCTTTTTGAGAGGGTGCCGCGCTGAAAGCTCGGCAGCCGGGATCAGAGCAGTTGTCGCCAACCGATCTGACGGATGCGGAATCGACCAAGCCTTTGCCCGTTTACGTATCGCTGTCCCTCGGTTGTACAGAGGCCTGCTGATTACCGAGCGTCAAACGGCTGAAGCGCCGCGACGCGTCGACCGCGATCGGCGACCACAATCGGACCCCGACTGGCAGCATGGCGAACCCACCGGCCGGCCTTCAGGTGCAGTCGGATGGCGATCGTCTTCATGTGCACGTTGAGACACATCGCCCTCGATGGGGCAAGAATAGCTGATTACTTCTTCACGAACCGATCCATCATTTGGATCAACGCCAGGTCCATCGCCTCTGGCGTATCCGTCTCGAGCAGTATGGGGAGGAACGACGCGAGGTCCGGGTTCTCTGCGTCGGTCGATCGCGAGAGCGCGCCGGTGACCGGATCGAAATGCAGCGCGACCAGCGGCGGGCGCTGCGGCGACTCGAGCCAAGCCTTCAACAGCGGCCGCGCGTAATCTCCCCACTGCTCCGTGCCGCAGCAGTACAGCTGCCAGTGGCCGACGACGCGCACCTTCGTCGTCAGGTCCCAGGTCTGGTACGGCGGACGCAAGACGAACGGGATGCCCCACTCCCACGACTTCACCGGCAGGCGCATCAGGATCAGCGTGCCGGGCTGTGCCGCAAGCGCTTCCTGGTTGACGCGCTCAACGGCCGACTTCGACACTCGCGCGACGAAGTGCCACCACTGCAACCTCGTGTGGAGCCGCACGGAATACACGGCAACCATCGCGAGAGCCGCCGCCGCCACCCCGATGCGCAGCGGACGGCGAAGATCCCGCGCGGCGAGCCAATCGATGATGAGCGCGAGCAGGAAGGGCCAGGCCGCGGACGCGAGATACACGTGCCGCGGGGATTCATATCCCGCGACGATCACCGGCGCGGCGCCGATCCACCACCACGCGATGACGAAGCACAGGATCACCCGCACGGCGCGCAAGCCTGTGCGTACGGCGACGACGAGAGTCACAAGCGCGATGGCACTCGCGGCCGCGATCTCCCAATCCGTCATTGCCTGGAGATGGCCCAGCGTGACGCGGTAGAAGTGCCGTTCGACTATCCCCAGGAACGTCTGCACCTGGTGCCACGTGTTGATCCCGCCGCGGACGGCGTGGCCGAGCAGCGCGCGGCGGAGCAACAGGTATCCGGCCGTCATCAGGACGAAAGGCATCCATGCGGCGACGAACGCCAGAAGCGTGCCTCGCCGCGGGCGATCCAGAACGAGAAGGTCGTAGGCCGCGAGTGTGGCCGCCATCGTGATCGCCGTCTGCTTGCTGAACAGCGTGAGGAAAAAGAACGCCAGCGACCAGGCGTAGAGCGCGCGACGTCCGGAATGGCGCCAGCACACGTAGGCCAAGAACGTCGCAAAGTAGAATAACGCGGGCATCGAGTCCACGCGCCCCGTGATCCATGCCGCGCTCTCGGCGCCGGCGGGCAGGACGCCGAATACGATCCCCGCGAACGCCGCCGCGATCGGCGAGAGCCCCATCGCCGCCCGCGCGATGGCCATCACGAGCAGGGCGTTGCCCGCGTGCATCGCGATATTGAAGATGTGATGCAATTCGGGACGCGAGGGCGTGAACTTCCCGGTCAGCTGATAGGTGAACGCCACGAAGGGACGGATTTCATCGGGCGTGTAACCCCAGATGGACTCCATCCACGGCATCGTGAACCACTTGTGGAACATCGTCCACGGCCGCAGCGTGAGGATGTACACCGTGCCGAAGTCGTCCTGGACGAAATAATCGGGGATGACTTGCAGGTAAGGAAGGCATGCGGCGAGGACGACGGCCGGAACGAGCCAGCGATTACTCGAGGTCTTCATTCGTCAGGTGAGCCGGTACCGAAGGATCGTGGCGATCATCCGAAATCCTGTTCGCAACGTGCCTTTGAGGGTGCCTGTGATCTTCGATTCGCCGACGCGCCCGCGGTAGTTCACGGGGACCTCGATAATCTTCAGGCTCTTGCGCAAGGCGAGGATCACCATCTCCGGCAGAAAATGCGATCCTCCGACTGTCATGTCGTCGATGATTTTCGCGAGCGCCGCGCGATGAGTAAGGCGCATCGTGCAGCCGCAGTCGCTAAGCGACGGACCGTCGAACAGGAACTGCACCATCTTCGCCACCACCCAGTTCCCCTGCCGCAGGAACCAGCTCATGTTCGCCTGCGCCCAGATCAGCTCCTGCGTCGTCCTGGTCCCGCACACCATCTCGAATTCTTCCGAATAGGCGAGCAGCTTCAGGATGTCGCGGGCGACGAACGTGCCGTCCGGCTCCGCCATGATGACGAGGTCGCCGGTCGCCTCCCGCAGGCCGCGACGGAGCGCGTTGCCGTAACCCTGCTTCGACTCCTGCACGACGCGTGCGGACGTCAGGCTGGCTTCTGCGAGGGTGTTATCGCGCGAATTGTTGTCGACGACGATCACTTCATCGACGACGCCGGTAGCGAAGAATTCCTCGACCGCACCGCGGATGTTGTGTCCTTCGTTGTAGGCGGGAAGGACGATCGAGACGCGCTTCGATCCGTACATTCACTCGCGCCACACGCTCGGAAGGTTTTTCATCACTTCTATGGCACTGAATCGCGGCGTTTCACGCGCGCCATGCCGGCGGACCCACTGCGCCATGATCCTGAGACCGTCCTGCAGAGAGGTGTGCGGGCGGTCGCCGAACACGTCACGTACTTTCTGGTGCGACGAGTGCGCGTGCGCCACTTCCTGCCGCGCGGGAAGATACTCGATGTGGGCTTCCACGCCCATGGCACGGGCCACGTCGCGGGCGAGTTCGTTGAGCGAGGACGGGTGGTCCGCGCCCACGTTGAATACCTGGTTCCATGCACCAGGCACCTCGATCGACTCGGCGATGATCGGCGCCACGTCATCGACATAGCTGAACGCGCGCGTCTGCGTGCCGTCGCCGAAGATCGTCATCGGTCGGCCCCGCAGGATCTGGTTCATGAAGATGCCGACGACGTTGCGGTAGCGATCGGCGATGTTCTGCCGCGTGCCGTACACATTGTGCGGACGAAAGACGATGTAGTCCAGTCCGAACATCGCGCGCGAGGCGGCGAGCTCCTGCTCGACCGCGAACTTGGCGATGCCGTAGGAATCCTCCGGATGCGCCGGCGTGTCCTCGGTCATGGGCAGCCGCGGCGTGGCGCCGTACACCGCAATAGACGACGTGAAGATGAAGCCTTTCACCCCGGTGTTCACGGATGCGTTAACCAGGTTGACGCTGCCGATGACGTTGTTCGTGTAATTGAACCGCTTGATGAAGTGGCTGAGTCCTTCGGCCGCGTACGCGGCGAGATGAAACACGTAGGTGAACGAGTTGCGCGCGAAGAGCGCGTCCACGAGCGCAGCGTCCGTGATGCTGCCCGGGACGAACTCGGCGCCCGTCGGGACGTTCTCGCCGTAACCGCCGGAGAGATCGTCGAGGACGGTGACCCGATGCCCGCGCGCGATCAGCGCATCGGCCAGGTGCGAGCCGATAAACCCCGCACCTCCAGTAACCAGAGCGCTAGCCACGAATCATCACCATCGTTGCACTGAGGATCATACGTGCATCAGTTGTCCGAACCCTCTGATTCTTCATCGACACTCAACCCGTCGGCGGTGAGCACCGGCCGCACCCGATTCAACGGCTCTGACACGCGTTCGGTCTCAGGGCGATCAAACATGCGCTTCACTGGTGGGACGAAGACACGCCACTCGAACGTATCCTCTGCCGCCTCTCCAGAGCAGGAGGTCATGTATTCCTGACATTCCTGACCGCCATCTCGTTCTCGAGGAACCAGCCCACTCCTCAGAGCGTGGTAGCTGCTGATTGTGGCCCGAGCCGCGAGGCTGTCTTTCAGGAGCGCTGAAGGGCATGTCGCGCCTTCGTTGGTGGGCTCAGGCGGTCGTGGCGCAAGCGACGTTCTCGAAGCTTGGGTTGTCCAATCAGGTGGTCCTCGTGAATGGCAACATTGGCCTCGCGTGCCGCCTCCCGGACGGACGCCTGTTTTCCGTGATCGACTTCACGATTGCCCACGGGAAGATCGTTGAGATGCATATCCTGGCCGATCAGGTCGGGCGCCGCCGGATCGCTTCGCCATTCTCGTACGGTGCGAACACGGTGACACGGGATGTGTCGTGCGACGCCGGCCGGATCGGTCACAAGGAGTGTGTCCGCCGGCGCGGGGTCCCACGCCACCGAAGCGAGCGGGACGACGACCTTTCCTTCAGCACGCCATCATCGTACCCGAGCGCGAACTCGCCCCTTCCGAAATCACGGTCCCCTTGACGCGGTGAAGCAACCGCTGAAGCGGCAGCAGTGGGGACGGCGCGGGGCAGCAGGAGACACGTCAGGGGACGAGCTTCGCGTCCCGATTAGAAGCCTTCGATGTCGCCGAGATCCTTGTGACGTCCGGTCGCCCGCTTGTTTCTGACGAACTCCTCCCGGCCGATGAACGGCACCTTCAGGTCTGCGAACGCGCTGACGATCCGATTCGGCCACGCCTCGGAAAACGTGAGGCCTGACAGGTCTTGAGGATGTCGATTCGGCCGGGCGGCACGCCGATCTGATACACGACGCCGGGCCGGGTGAAGTCCGCCTCGGCGATGTCGGCCAGCGGTGCGCCGAACTCCGCGAGCGCCCGCATGACGCGTGGCGCGTTCTCCGGGCCAGGTTCGACCCAGATGTCGAGGTCTTCGGTCGCCCGCGGGCGGCCGTGCAGGGCGAGCGCGTACGCGCCAACGACCAGGAACCGGACGTCAGCGTCGAGACACGCGCGTAACAGATCGACAAAGTCCGGGTTCATGCTGTGTGCCGCTGAGGCGCCACTGTTCGACGCTGAGCCGCCAGACCTGCAGGACCCGTTCGGCGGCAGGCAGCTGTTGCCAGTACGCACGATCGCCGCGATCCGCTTCAGCGGCGGACTGGAAGCGTGTCACCATCACGCGCTCAGTCATGCCGACCTCAGTTTACCAGAGGCAACCGCTGGCTCATGTCCCTTGACCGGATTCCCCTTGGACTCCGATCCTGGCTTCACGCGGCTTGCCGCCGTACTTCCCGATTGCGCCGCACGGCCTCAGGAATTGTCGTACCGAGGCGACATGAACGTCCTGATAGGCGTACGCAAGCGAGCGCAGCGCACGAATATGCGGGAGTTGTTCGATGGCAGATCATCTGCACTGCTGACCGCAGCGGGCGGTCCGCATTCTACTCACTGCCCGTCGCCGTCGCCAGGACGCGTGCGCCACGCATCTCCGCAAAGCTGCAGCGCGAAGCTGCCGACTCAGGCGGAATGCGGCCGAACGTCCGCCTTCGCTCCGCGCCCGCTTAATCGGCACGGACGCGTAGCCAAGGCGAGACAGGTCCGCCCGACCAGCGCTTCAGCTGCGTGATCTGAATGAGATTGCCGCAGGGGTCGTTCACCACGGCGATCGTGGAGGCGGTCACGTCCGTTGGGGGCATGGTGGACTCAGCGCCGCGCGCTTCCATACGCTCGTAATCGGCCCGCACATCGTCGGTGAAGAACATGGCCGCGGGCTGGCTTTGCTGGAACATTGCCTGCTGACAGGCTGGCCGCCGGGTTGTCGTTGAGCGCCAGCTGGCGCTCCGTGCCGTCCGGTCCTCTGGTGAGACCACCGTGAGCCAGCGATACGGCCCCTGGCGCGCGTGCGCCTCGACATGCTGCGGTCGCGCCAATCGCGGCGCGAGGAGCCGTTCACCTCGGACGCGCCCGGAGCCGGTCGCGACCGGCACGCGGGAGCAGCCCCGAGGATGAAGCTCGCGGACTCGGTCGGGCTCGCGCTGCTCGTCGTGCTCGACCGACTGACGCCGGCGGAACGCCTCGCCTTCGTACTGCACGACATGTTCGCCATGCGGCACCGGGTCTTTATCTGAGCACCGTGGTTGCGGCTGAACTCGGCGCCGGCGCAGGCAGCGCCAAGAATCGCCGGACGCTGGAACGTCAGATCCTGTCGCCGTACATACCTCGGGGCTGACTGATGAATCGCCGACTTGCGTGGGAGGGATTGGGAACGGCGCTCGCCGCGCTGGTCGAGGAAGAAGGACTCGTGCTTCGCGAGGTCCGTCGACGTTTTGTATTCGACATCCTGATTGCACGGTCGTGTCGCGAGATTGGCGCGCGACCCTCGTCTCACGGAATTCCACCGACCTGTCCCGCATCGCTAAGGAGTTCTCGTTCGACTTCGGCGCTCCATACCCGATTCAGGGCGCCGACTGAACGCCACCTCACGACGTGCCAGCATCAACGTGCCCACCGCTCCACGGGGAACGGGAAGAGGCGCCGCCTCCGAATTCTTCGACTTGAGCAGATTGTTCGACGTTTCGTGGCCAGTGTTTAGAGAAGGTGCGGGATGATCATCTTGGTTCGCTGTCGGTAGACGGCGTAGCGCTCGCCAAACATGCGGCCGAGGAGTGTTTCCTCCGCGCGAGCGCGCCACGCGAAGGTCGGGACAACCCCGCACAGCACGATCACGAGGGCAGGCCAGCTGCCGAAGGCGAGCGCTTCGCCCGTGGCGAGCAGTGCGAAGCCCAGGTAGATCGGGTGGCGCGCGAGGCGATAAGGGCCGGTTGTAACGAGGCCCGTGCGCTGATCTGCCTTCGGCACAAAGCTCCACGCTGGACCGAGCTCCTTTCGGGATCGGACGACGAGGACCGCGCCCGCCAGCGCAAGAAGGCATCCTAACAGCGCCAACGGCAGCGCCACGGAAGCGTCGAAGCTGCCGGAACGCACCACGAGCGAAGCGAAGAACACGCCGAAGGCTGAGAGGTTGGCCACCACAGGTGCTCGGCCGCCCGCTTCATGACGTGCTCGCGTTTTGGGCTCTCCATGATGCCCGCTGACGTGCAGCAATATGAGTCCCGCAAACGCCAGCAGGGAGACCGTACGGAGAACAATGACCAGTGTCGACACTTCTTACTGTGTTCGCAGCCGCACGAGATGGAGCGCGACGGGCAACAGGAGGATGGGCAGCACGTAGCTCACGGCGAGGGCGACGATCGGGTGTTCTGCCCACCCTGCGCCGATCGCCGCGAACACGAGTGCCGTGGGTACGCTGCCGATGGTCAGCGCCACGGTGAATGTTCTCATCGGCATGCCCGAGAGTCCGGCGAGAAAGACCATCGCCTCCGGGATGCTGTAGGGAAGGCTACGGGTAAGGACGATGGCCCACGCTCCACGCCGGTCGAACAAACGCTCCATTGTGTGGAGAGACTTGGGCCCGACGAAGCGGTGCACGTATCGGCGTGCGGACGTGAGCATCAGTACGTAACCGAGAAGACCTCCGGTGATCAGGCCGAGACTGCCCAGCAATGCGCCGAGCAGTGTTCCGTAGATGATGCCGAGCGCGGCGATCACCGCCGTCTGCGGGACGGGCAACAGCACGTCGCCCAAGATAAGAGCAATACCAAGCGCCCATGCCCAGCCCTCGTATCTTCGGAGCGTCAGCACGGCATGTTTTGCCTCTTCGGGTGTTGGGATCCTTGCGCAGGACGCAAAGACGAGCGACAGAACGACGATCACCATCAGCCCGGATCTCACATCGGCCTCCCACCACGTCGCGCCGCGCTGTTGTTCGAACCGCTACAGCCAGCGGCGCACGCGGGCCTTGTAGTTCCGATAGGCGTCGCCGAACCGTCGTTCCAGGTACGCTTCCTCCCGCGCGACGACGCCGTAGCGGATGGTGAGTGCCAGAGGCAGCGTAAGGGTCAGCGTCCACGGGCTTCGCGCGGCCGCCCCGATGCCGCCGTAGATGAGAAACATGCCCAGATAGATCGGATTGCGGGTCCAACCGTGAACACCGGCCGTCACCAGCGCGCGTGTGGGCTGGTTGGTGGGCACCGGCGTCGCCGCGCGGCAAAAGTTGCGGATGCCCGCAGCTGCGAGCGCAAGGCCGATAAGGATCAGCGAGCCGGCGATGATCCAGAGGACCAGGTCGGATTCCCGAACGGCGAACGGCAACGACAACAGGTGATCCGAGACGAGGCCGAGCACGAGAGCGGTCAGAAAGAGGAGGGGCGGTCGTGCGATGACGGCCGCCGTTCCGGTGTCGTTCAGGTGTTGCCCAGCCGAGTCTTTGCACATACATGCGGGCGCAGATACCAAAGCGAAAATGACAACCAAGGTGTCATTCTACAAAGTTGACAACCGTGGTGTCAACTGGAGAAGCTGAACACAGCTCAAGCGAATGGAGGCGATGGCGGTGGCACGACACAGAACCGGGGCGGCGCCAAGGAGAGGAACAGGCCCAATGGTTGACAGCAAGGCTGAGGCGGTCGCCGAGCTGATGCTGGAAGTGGCCCAGTGCTTCTTCAGGATACGGGCGGTTGGCCAGAAAACGGGGTTGATCACCAGCTGGGGCGGTGGTGCGTTCGGCTTCATCCGAAGCCTCGCCCTGCTAGGTCCGCTGACCGTACCGCAGATCGCCCAGATGCGACCGACCAGCCGTCAACGGATGCAGCGGCTGGCGGACGAACTTGCAGCCGAGGGGCTCGTCACATTCGTCGAGAATCCCAAGCACCGGCGCTCGAAGCTCGTACAGCTGACGCGCAAAGGCGATGCGCGCTACCGCGAGATGAACGCGCGGTTCCTGGCGATCGCTTCCACGATGGGCGACGCTCTCAGCGAAGCGGATATCCGCAGGACCACCGAGATCTTGCGGCAGCTGAGCGATGACGTGAAAGCGCGGTCGGAGCGGTCGTCGTAGCCTGCGACGCAGATCTCGGGCACCATTCGCCGGACGGCCGTCACCGGAGGTACCCATCATTCTCGCATTCTCGACGACTCGGTTGCCAGTGACACGGTGCCGCGCGGCTCACTGACGACTCGTCGATGTCTTCCCGAGTAGGTCGACAGCCGCGCGCAGGCTCTCCGCCAGCTTCGCCGCGGGGCCGGTGCCGTAGTAGTACAGAAAGATCACGTCCGGCTTGACGTCTGTCACGTGGTGATGAATCGCGACGACGTTCAGCCCGTTCGCGCGCAACGCTTTGAGCACCGGCGTCACCTCTGGCTCGAGCATCGCGACATCTCCGGCCACCATAGCGTTCGCGTCCGTTCCTGCGAACGCCGCCCACGTGTTCAGGCCCATGCGTGCATTGATCGACGCACCATGCACGCGCAGGTCGATGTCAGGACGGCCGATCGTGATCTTCCAGACAGGTCCCGTCTGCTCGCCGGGCGTGCCCATGACCGTCGCGAGGGCCGCGCCGTCGAGCGTCGGGGATGATTGCGCCGGCGTCGACGCCGCATTCCTCGCGGCCTGATCGATCAGATCGATCGCCGGCTTGACGCGTTTCGCGAGATCCGCCGCGCTCCCATGCCGTGAACGTGCATGTAGAAGATGCGCGGTTGCTCCCAGAAGAAGTGATTGTGGAGGGCTGTCACGTCCAGGCCGTTCTTTTGCGGGACCCATATTGCTGCACGCCGCACGAGATGGAGCGCGACGGGCAACAGGAGGATGGGCTTGCAGAAGGGCGGACATGACGGGATTCATCCGGCGCTACCCATCCGCCGACCCCGAGCGGCGTGGGCGCCGGGCGCTGGTTGAGCGTGACGCGGAGATCGTTCCGCGGGACATTCACCTTCAGTACACCGTCATTGAAATCACCAGTCTTGCCGAGCGTCGACAGAACGGCTCTGTTATCTGCGGGCATCTCCTGCGCGCTCATCGCTGCGCTGGCCAACACAACCGCCGCGACCAACTCTATGTACCTCAGCCAGACAATGACCGCTCTCCTATTTTCAAAATTGACCTTCGTAACGTTTCTACTATAGTCTGAAACGTAAGTTACATCGTCAATTGTGGAGTGCACGCGAGAGCGGCCGAACCATGACACCGCGGCCTGTAGCCGAAGCCCGACCGACCGCGCCGCTGGCGGCCCAGCAAGCGGCACGACGATGGCTGTTGTTCATCCATCAGCTGCCACCGAAGGCGTCGAACCTGCGGGTGCGGACCTGGCGCCGCCTGCAGCAGCTCGGGGCCGTCGCGATCAAGCAAGCGGTGTACGCGCTGCCGGACACACCCAATACGCGCGAGGACTTCGAGTGGCTCAAGGCCGAGGTGAAGGCTTCCGGTGGAGGCGCCAGCGTGTTTGCGGCTGACCACGTCGACGCCTGGTCTGACGATGCGCTCGTTGAGGAGTTCAGGCGAGCGGGTCAGGAGGCTTATGTTGCGCTCGCCCGCGATATCGAGCAAGTGCTGAAACGCGCGAGCGCCGCTCGTCGGCCGCGGGGCACACGGGCGCCAGCCACACGGCGGCTGTTCGACGTCTTTGGAGAGCGCCTGACTGCTATCGAGGGCGTCGATTTCTTTGGCAGCGACGGCCGTGACCGTGTCACGTCCTTGCTGAAGCAGCTCGAGGGACACACCACAGAAAGGCGCGACGTTTCATCGGCGAAGCTGGCTGGCTCGACCACCCCGGACAGTTATCGCGGCCGACTGTGGGTGACGCGGCCCCGCCCCGGTGTCGATCGCATGGCCTCGGCGTGGCTCATTCGTCGATTCATCGACGGCCAAGCACAGTTCGGGTTCGCGGTCGATCGGTACGCGGTTCCCGCGGACGCGATCCCGTTCGACATGTTCGGTGTGGAGTTCAGCCATCAGGGCGAGGGCTGCACGTTCGAGACGTTGTGCACGGTCTTCCAGATCGACGAGCCTGCGGTCTCGCGCCTTGCGGCCATCGTTCACGATCTCGATCTGAAGGATGGCCGGTTTGGCGCACCCGAAGCCACGACGGTTGGCGCCATCATTGATGGTCTCCAACTCGCACACGCCGACGACGAGGCGCTCCTCGTGCAAGGGATGACGCTCTTCGACTCGCTGTATCGGTCCTTCGAACAGTCGGCGCGTTCGCCCAGACCGCGTGTGCCGGCCCAACCCCGGAAACGCACCGCTTCGAAGCGAGCGCACCAACGACGGCATCGGCGCGCACCGTAGGGGCCCGTCAATGGCTCCAGGACCAGCCGCGACCCGTGCTCCGGAGATCGATCACCCGCTCGCAATCCGCGCGGATCCAGTTGCAGGCGCTGCGCGCGGCGCGTTGATTCGTTTATGCGCTGCGGGGTTCGTCGCCTATTGCAGCTATGCGATCTGCCGAACACCACTGCTGCCCCTGTTCGCGCGTGAGCTGGGCGCCGGCCCGGCGTTGATCGGGTTCGTGATGGGCGCCTCGACGCTGACCGGTGTCGTGGTGAAGCTGCCAGCCGGCGCCCTGTCCGATGTCTTCGGACGGCGCCGGTTGCTCATCGCCGGAGCGCTGGTGTTTTCGACCCTGCCGTTCACGTACCTCGTCGCGTCCACGTTGTTCGTCCTCGTTCTGCTGCGATTCGTGCACGGCGCGGCGACGGCCATCTTTGGTCCGGTGGCGTCCGCGAGTCTCTCCGACGTCGCGCCCCCGGCGAGTCGCGGCACCTGGCTCAGCACATACTCCACGGTTCAAGGTACCGGTCAGGCGCTGGGTCCCGTCCTGGCGGGGTACCTGATCGCGACCGGCCGCTTCGATCTGGCGTTCCTTGCGGCCGGTCTCATTAGCGTCGCGGTGCCGTTCATCGTCGCCGGGTGGCCTGAAGTGTCTCCGGCTGGGTCGACTCGTGCGCCATGGCAGGAGTTCAGGCGTGGCGTCGCCGAGGTCGGACGCGACCGGTTGGTGATCGTCACCAGTGGCGCGCAAGCCGCACAGTTCGTCCTGAACGGCATGTTGAATGCCTTTCTGCCGCTGTACGGCCGCGATGTGCTGGGACTGACGACTTCGGAGTTGGGCTGGCTGTTCGGCCTCCAA
This sequence comes from Vicinamibacterales bacterium, assembly GCA_048594975.1. Lineage (GTDB taxonomy): Bacteria > Acidobacteriota > Vicinamibacteria > Vicinamibacterales > 2-12-FULL-66-21 > JBMDXB01. Next base: position 12,626 of record JBMDXQ010000064.1, read on the forward strand.
ACGGTCACGACACTGACGGTCCGCCCTGTCATCGGTTTCGTGTCGGATCGCGCCGGCCGGCGATGGGTCATCGTCATGGGCCTTACCGCGTGCGGCGTCGCCATGTTGGTGGTTTCTATGGCGACGAACCTGGCGGGGACGGTCATGGCGATGCTGATGTACGCCGCCGGTGTCGCGACGACGACCGCCGCGACAAGCGCGTACATCACGGACATCACACGCCGAGCACGCTACGGCGCGGCGCACGGTGTGTTCGGCACGATCTACGACATCGGCGACGCCCTCGGCCCGATCGCCGCGGGGCTGCTCGTCGCCAGTCTCGGGTATGCCTCGATGTTCCAAGTCATGGCGGCGGTGGCTCTCGTGATGGCTCTCGTATTTGCGATCACATCGAAGGCGACCGCCGGCGAGCGGAAGGGAGCACTCTCATGAAGATGATCATGCTGTTGATGGCGCTCGTCGCGTTCGGGACAACCATCGTCCTCCACGGCGCGAGTCGAAAGGTTGATTTCTCTGACGATGCGGTGGGACAACCGCCCAAGGGCTTCGAGTTCGGCAACACGGCAAAGGTCGGTGCCCCCGGCAAATGGATCGTGGAGGCGGAAGGCGCGGACAAGTATCTGGCACAGGTGGATGCGGACAGCACGCGCGCGCGGTTTCCCGTGGCCGTCCTGAGCGACGTCAGTGCGGTGGATGTCGATCTGTCGGTCCGATTCAGACCAGTCTCCGGCCGCGCGGACCAGGCCGGAGGCCTCGTCTGGCGCTACCGCGATCAGGACGATTACTACATCGTCCGGGCGAATGCGCTCGAGGACAACGTGGTCCTGTACAAGGTCGAGAACGGCAAGCGCACCGATCTTCCCGTGAAGGGCGAAGGTCGAACCTACGGCAAGAAGGCGGAGGTACCCGCCGGGCAATGGCACATTGCGAGTCGTCGCCAATGGCCGGCTGTTCGAGGTGTATTTCGACGGTACCAAGCTGTACGACGTGGAGGATGCGACGTTCACGCAACCGGGCAAGGTTGGCGTGTGGACGAAGGCGGATTCTGTGACACAGTTCGATGACCTGACGATCGTCACGAAGTGAGCATGTCAACACGCTTCATCCGGTTCCTCGCGATCCTGTGCTCGATCGCTGCACCCATCGGGTGTCGTGGTCCAGAGCAGTCGCATAACGCGCAGCGGACCGTCACGGTCTACGTCTCGACCGATCGTGTGTTCTCCGAGCCTGTGCTTCGCGAGTACCAGAAGCGGTCTGGCATTCGCGTGAACACGGTCTATGACACAGAGGAAACGAAGTCGACGGGCCTTGCCAATCGGCTCATTGCTGAACAGGCACGCCCCCAGGCCGATGTCTTCTGGTCCAACGAGCCCGTGCGTACGTTGGTGCTCAAGTCGCGCGGTGTGCTCGCGCCCTATCGATCACCCAGCGCAGAGGGGATCCCACCGGCGCTGGTGGACCCGGAGGGCTACTGGACTGGATTCTCCGCACGCATCCGGGTCATTGCCTACAACACGAAGGTCGTGAAAGCGGAGGAGGCGCCACGCTCGATCTTCGACCTGGTGGATCCCAAGTGGCGAGGGCAGGTGGCGATAGCCGACCCACGATTCGGCTCAACCTCGTTCCACGTCGCCGCGCTATACGCCATGGCCGGAGACGAGAAGATGGATGATTTCTTCCGTCGGCTCAAAGCCAACGGGGTTCGCGTCGTGGACGGGAACTCCGTCGTGCGTGATCTCGTCGCTCGCGGGGACGTGAAGGTTGGATTGACCGACACGGACGACGTGAATGTGGCGATTGAAGACGGGCAGCCCGTCGCCATGGTCCTGCCCGACGCGACCGGGCTCGGCGTACCCGTCATGCCGAATATGGTCTCGCTGATCGCGAACGGGCCGCACCCCGAGGAGGGACGACGGCTGATTGATTACCTGCTGTCGCCGGATGTCGAGCGTCAGCTGGCCCAATCCGAGGCAGTGCAGATTCCGCTGCACGCTGGCGTCCAAGGGCCAAAGAACATCCCGGCGATCGAGACCTTCAAGCCCATGACGCTCGACTTCACCGAAGCGGCGACCCGAGTGGAAGACGTGACCGACCGCCTCGCCGGGATCTTGGAGCTTTGAGGACCGGCGCAGACAGAAACCGCATGCACATGTGGCGATGGCCATCGAGTCGAACCGTCGTCGTCACCATCGCCGTCGTGCTGTTTATTGCCTGCTGTCTTCTGCCGGTGGCCTACGTCCTGACGATTCCGCTGAGCAGCTGGAACATCGGCTCGAGGGGCGTGTGGCTCGATGCCCGTCAGCAGGGACTGCTCTGGAACACCGCGCGATTTGGTGTCGGGACCGCGCTGCTCGCTACCGCGATAGGCGCGCCGCTGGGTCTCGTGCTCGCTCGGATTACCTTGCGCGGGAAGTCGCTCCTGCGCGTCGCACTCGCAGCGCCTGTGCTTCTGCCGCCATATGTGGTGGCGCTCGCGTGGACGTATCTCGGACGCAGCAGCGACCTTCTGTCCGAATGGACTTACAGCTTGCCTGCTGCGATCGTCGTGGTGAGCCTCGTCAACTACCCACTATCGATGCTCGCCACGGAGGTGGCGCTCCGCCGAATCGACGGCCGCCTCGAGGAGGCGGCGTGGCTCACGGCGCCTCCGCGGTTGGTTCTGCGCCGAATTACGCTGCCGCTCGCCGCACCCAGCGTGCTCGCAGCCGCACTGGTCATCTTCGTCCTCTCTGTCTCCGAGTTCGGCGTCCCCGGGCTGTTGCGCGTTCGCGTCTACACGACTGAGGTCTTCACCGCATTCGCGGCGCTTTACGACTTCAGCCGCGCGATGCTGCTAGCCGTACCGCTGCTCGTGGTGTGTCTTATCGTTGCCGTCGTCGCTGTCGCCCTGGCCGGCGATCGTCTGGTGAGTACACGGCGCGGCTCCGGAACGCGGCCGCCACTTCTCGATGGATGGCGACGGCGCGCGGAAGCGACGGCACTCGCGACTGCGGCAATCGCACTCGGTGTTCCGCTGATAATCCTGGTGCGCGAAGCACTTGGCGCCGAATCGTTGGGCGCCGTCCTGGCTGGATCCGGTCGTGCCATTGCGAACAGCTTGGTACTTGCGACGATCGGCGCGACGGCCGTTGTGGCATTGGCCGTTTGGCTCGGGTACGCCAGGGCGCGCGCTCGCGGACGTCTGGGACAGCTCGCCGACGTGCTGTTGGTCGTGGCCTTCGCCGTGCCGAGCACGATCGTCGGTGTGGGTCTCATCGGGCTCTGGAATCGGCCCGGCCTTGTAGGGAGCGTCTATGGCTCCGATGTCATGTACATCCTCGGGTATCTCGCGCGATTCGTTCCGGTTGCGGCTCTGGCCATCGCCGCATCCACGCGGTACGTGCCGGTGTCCCACGAGGAAGCCGCCGCGGTGAGTGGAGCCGGATGGTTGCGAACGATGACGCGCATCGTGATGCCGCAGATCCGACTAGGTCTCCTGACAGCGTGGGTCATCGCGTTCGTGCTCGCCTTCGGCGAGCTTGGCGTCAGCATTCTGGTCGCGCCGCCGGGCGAGGCCACGCTGCCCATTCGGATCTACACGATCATCGCGAACACGCCGCCCTCGCAAGTTGCGGCGCTCGCCCTCCTGCAGACGGCCGTCATTCTCAGCCCGTTGGCCCTCTTGGCGTTGGCCGCGTCGGTCAGTGAGGCTCGGTGACCGGGGCTGCCGTTGCCATTCGGAACGTCACAAAACGCTTCGCGTCGCAGCAGGCACTCGACGGCGTGACACTCGATATTGCAGCCGGTGAGTCAGTGGTGATCCTCGGGCCGAGCGGATGCGGTAAGACAACCCTGCTTCGACTGATCGCCGGCCTGGACGTGCCGGATGGCGGTGAAATCTGGTTAGGCGATGTCCAGGTTGCCGGCCCCGGCCGAAGCCTCCTGCCGCCGTACCGACGCCAGATCGGATTCGTGTTCCAGGATCTGGCGCTGTGGCCCCACCTGACGGTGGGGGGCAATCTCCAGTTCGTTCTGGATGCCCTGAAGGTGGTCCGAGCCGAGCGGGGTAAACGAATGGACGATGCCCTGAAGCTCGTTCGTATCGATGGATTTGCAGACCGTCACCCCAATGAGCTCTCGGGCGGCGAGCAGCAACGGGTTGCGCTGGCCCGTGCGCTGGTCGGCAGCCCACGCCTCCTCCTGTTGGACGAACCACTCTCGAGCCTGGATGCGGAACTTCGCGCTGCCATGCGCACCGAGCTGGCCCGGATCCAGCGAACGCTGGAGTTGACCACGGTGTATGTCACACACGACCGTGAAGATGCGGCTGTTCTCGCGGACCGCGTGATCGACATGCGGGCGGGACGAATCGTCGCGGCGACTGAAACCAGACGAACGGAGGAACGTGCGTGAGAGCAGCGGCGGGTGCGCTCGTGGCGCTGGTCCTCGGCGTCGCGCCAACCTGGGCTCAGGAAAAGGCTCCGTGTCGCGTGCTGTGCGCGCCGGAGTTCAAAGTCGAACCGACGATCACATTCTCGAATCTGTTCGGTCCTCCTCGAATAGCCAGCGATGACGGAACGTTCGCGCGAGAATCGCGTGAGGCGGACTTCGAGGTGATTCTCTCGCTCGGTCTGCCAACACACGTGCCTTGGCTGGAGTTTACGGTCGAAGCGATCTTCCTGCCCTTCGATCGTGACAGCACGCCGGAGCTCGAGTTCGAAAGCAATTTCGTGTGGCTCCCTGGGGAGCGCACGCGAGGCTGGGTCAGCTCGCACTTTGATGTGGTCGACAAGTTCAGCGCTGCCGAACGGCCGACCGATCGTCGCGCGTACACGCACAAGCTCAATCTAGAGCTGGACACGAGCGTGTCGATGTTCAACTGGTTGCCTGAAGGTCGCTGGCTCCGCGGTGTGGAACTCGAAGGCTCGCTGGACTACGTCGCGACAGGGCTCGCAAGAGCCGGCGACCGCATCAATGGCGGCCGTTATCTCGAGGACGCAAGCCCGTGGTCATTCTCAATTGTGTTCGTCGTACCCGTAGCGCCGCACTGAGGCAAATTGTCGCTCAGGGCGAGCTGGGTCGCGATCGGGCGTGAACCGCAGTTTCACCTGGCCCGACTCACATCTGCGGCGACGGCATTGCCGAAGCCGGACGGCCGAAGCGCTCGTAGAGCACAGGGACGTCGTTCGCGGTCCACGGCGATCGGCTCTAGACACAGGAGCAGCGCGGAGGCGACGAGGTCGTCGCGTCTTACAGCCTGCGCAACGGAGACCCGATCTGGCAGCATCGCGACGCCGCACGTTTCTGGGAGCCGAGCGCCGGCGCCGGTCCGCGCGGCACGCCGACGCTCAGCAACGGCCGCGTCTACACGTTCGGCGCGACGGGAATCCTGAACGCTCTCGACGCCCTAACTGGCGCCGTCGTGTGGTCGGCCAATCCCGTCACTGACACAGGCGCGGAGGATCCCGGCTGGGGGTTCACCAGTTCGCCGCTCGTGGTCAACGACATCGTCGTCGTGGCCGCATCCGGCCGGCTGGCAGCGTACGATGCTGTGATCGGCGAGCGCCGCTGGATCGGACCGGAGGGCGGCGCGGGGTACTGCTCGCCGCATCTGATGACGATCGACGGCGTCCCGCAAGTCCTGCTCATCAGAGGAGCGCGCACGACGAGCGTTTCGCCGGCGGACGGGACGTTGCTGTGGGAGCACAGATGGGCGCCGAGCGCCAGCATTCTGCAGCCGGCGCAGGCGTCGAATGGCGACATTCTGATCGTCGCCGGCGACGCGATGGGCGGACTCGGCATGCGGCGGATCACCGTCAGGCGGGGAGTCGGCGCATGGACCATCGAAGAACGATGGACGTCCCGTGGCCTGAAGCCCTTCTACGACGATTTCGTCGTCCACAAGGAGCGCGCCTTTGGCTTCGACGGCAGCATCCTCGCGTGCATCGAGCTCGCGGACGGCAGCCGGAAGTGGAAGGGCGGACGCTACGGCCATGGGCAGATGGTGCTGCTGCCCGAACAGGACCTGCTGCTGGTCGTTTCGGAGGAAGGCGAAATCGCGTTGGTCCGCGCAACGCCGGATCGGTTCAGAGAGGTTGCGCGGTTCAAGGCCACGAGGGCAAGACCTGGAACCACCCCCTGCTCGTCGGAGACGTCCTGCTGGTCCGCAATGGCGAAGAGATGGCCGCATTCCGGCTGTCACGCGCCGCGCACTGAGAGCACGACCGCGGAATCAACTGCAACCTGAGCGTCTGCGAGCATCGCATTCTTGTCAGGACTGCGGCAATCAGGGCTCGGCCCGATCCACGAATCCACCCCGCGGCGCCCTGTGAGGCAGCGACCAGCCATCCTCGACGATGTGCACACCCGCCATGAAGGCACGGAGGAACGCCTTCGTGCCGCCATATCCCGATCAGCACATCCGCGATCGGATCGTCCGGCAGCCCGTTTGACGACGACCCTTCTCGGGCGAACTTGAGGTACATGGCTTCACCGATTCCGGTAACCCCACCGGTGACGTGGCCACCTTGTCCTGCAGTCGACCCTCCATTCGAGACTTCTCCGTGTCCGGCAATAGGCGGCGCGCGCGGGATCACTCAACGCCAGGATGAATGACCAACACCATCCGGGCTGCGCACTGGGGTCCAGGTCTTCCGTCACAAGAGCTGAGACATGTACCGCCGATATCGAACGGTAGGTTGCTGATTCGGTTTGAACAACTGCGACGAAAAGGCGATGCACGATCACCGCCAGCCAAGCACAGCTGAGCAGTGTGACTGTCCGCTCAGCGTCACATATGAGGCGGCGAACGAGATGACGAGAACGCTTAAGTCCGCATCTGTCCCGCCGGGGCACGTCGGACTAACCGGTTTGTAACTTGCAGGTGCTTATGAGAAGCCGACATGAATTCAAGGAAATCACTATGGCCGTTTCACGTTCGATGCACCCAGTGACACCGGAGCTAGTCCATTCGTCGTTTGTTCAGGTACTGCACGCCGATGGTCCGGATAGGGCCCGTGCGACCGAGCTCGCGCTCTATTCGTGGATCGTGGGGCGATGGGACATGGACGTGACGACGATCCTCGAAGATGGAACGACGCAGCGGGGCCGCGGCGAGATTCACGCAGGTTGGGTGCTGCAGGGTCTGGCCATCCAGGACGTCTGGATGATTCCACGCCTGCGAGACCGAAAGCCCGGGATCGAGCCGCTGCCCGGCGCGGGCAATTGGTACGGCACGACGCTGCGGATCTACGATCCCGAGCTCGATGCCTGGCGAATCCTGTGGAGCGATCCCGCGACCAATTTCTTCACGCAACAGATCGGCCGAGCGCGAGGGCGAGATATCGTCCAGACCGGCCCGGATCCGAGGGGCGGTTCGATGCGCTGGGTCTTCAGTGAAATCGGGCCCAATTCGTTTCGCTGGGCCGCTGAACGCACTCCGGACGACCGCAACTGGCGGCGCGAGGTAGACATCAGCGCCCGTCGCGCGGGTTAGAGGGAGGCGCGAGCCGGAGGGTACCCCTGGCAAGCAACGCTATCGAACGGGAATTGCTCCAAATTGGAGGATCGAAATGAACCCGACAGATAGAGGCTCCACTGCTGTTTCCGATGAGGCTGGACGAGACCACGAGCGGCCGATTCACGGATTGCACGGTGTCCGCTACCAAAGCATGGATGTGCGGCGCGCCGCCGATTTTTACACCAGGCACCTCGGCTTCAGGCTGGAACACCAGCAATTGCCGGCGTTCGCCACCGTGTCCCTCGGCGGTTTCAAGCTGCTGCTGAGCGGTCCCGGAGCGTCAGGCTCGCGGCCGATGCCCGATGGGCGGCGACAGGAAGCTGGCGGATGGAATCGCATTGTGCTGCGTGTGACTGACGTCGCTCGTGAGATTGAGCGGCTCAAGAAAGCGGGGCTGACGTTCCGCAATGAGATGGAAACCGGCCCGGGTGGTCGACAGGTTCAGCTCGAAGATCCCGACGGCAATCCGATCGAGCTCTTCGAGCCGGCACGCTAGAGTCGGGTCGTCATGTCGCGGGGCTGCCGGCGTCGAAATCCACCGACGCCGTGCAGGGTTTCAGCATCACGCTGGTTACCGCACCACGGCAAAGCCGCGCAGATGCTGCGGCGACGTCGCATAGCTGACCACGCGCCGCCAACTCTTCCCGCTGCCATCCGACCCGTGTACGCCGCGCTCATCCGCGGCCCACAGCTCTCCGGCCTTCACGCCGGCGTAGAGCAGAGGCGCGATTGTGCTGGCTGGCTCCGGCCAGCCGTCGCGCACACGTTTCCAGCGCTCGGAAGTGAGACGGCGATACAACCGGCCATCCGAGCGGCCCGCGACGCACGCGGAGTAGGGTCCGGACGAAGCCGACACCACGACGATCTCCGGGTGCCCCGGATCAATCGCGATGCTGCGCAAGTAGCCGACCTCGAGACCCGCACTGGGCGAGCGCCGGCCGACCGTCTCAGCCAGCGGGCTTGCGATGCGTCGCCGAGCCCGCCGCCGCGCCCCGCACCTTGAGTGCCACAGCGCCCGAGTTCGCGAACCGCTCTGCTTGGCTCAGGGTACGGTAGTTGATATGACTGGAAATGATTCGGAGAAATGACGTGACGTACAGAACCGTGCGCATCGTTCAGCTTGTCAACGTGCTGCTCTTCGCACTGCTCATGGGCGTCTTTTCGGGAACCTAGTTCAGCCTGAGTCGGTCCATCGCGTCGATCAGGCCCGAGACGTTCCTCGAGATCGGGCACACGATGATTGCGAACCTCGGCGGGCCGATGAGCGTGCTGATGGCGGTGTTGTGACCTCCTATCGCTTCACGAAGCGGATCTGCTTGAAATCGAGGAGCGGCCGTGCGACGGCTTCCTCCACGCCCTCGAACGGATCGAGCGCGACCAGCCGTCCGAACGACAAGCCCGTTTCCGACTCGATCGCCGCGATGGACGCCTGCGCCGTTTCGTGCTGCCCGAACACGAACTCTTCCTCCTGGATGAAGGCCTTCTGCGACATGGTGTAGCCCGTCGCGCAGAGCTTCCCCGTGTCGTCGTGGATGAACGCGATGATCTTCCAGAAGCGAACGGGGATCTTGACGCCGAAGCGAATCGGGTCGTTCGCCTTCAGGAACGGGCCGGTAAACACCGTGATGCGCATGTCCTCTTCGCGCGCGTGGTCGAGCGCGTAATCCTCGAGGCCGAGCCAGATGCCGGCGTTGAACGGCTGCATCTGCGGCGCCGCGTTCGTGACGTGCATCGAGTCGGCGTTTCCCGCGCCGGCCTCGAGGTCCGCGCCCCAGATCGGATCTTCGCGTCGCGTCATGTGGCCCCTGGCGAAACGCGGTGCATTCCCGTAGCACTCGTTGCGGATCTGAGCCGATTGCGGGATTCGCGGATCCGTGCGCCATCCGACGCGCCTCTTCCTTTTCGCCGCGTTGCCGTCGATATTCACGGCGCTGAACAGGCAGAGCCGGCGGCTCCTGCTCATCACCACCGAGAAATGCTCGTAGCGGAGCGTCTTCTCCGGCCGGCCATCGAACATGAACTCCAGCACGTCGTTCGCGTTCCTCGTGACCTGCGGAAGGGGCACGTCGAGGCTCGCGTCGGCGTTGCCGCCTCTCAGGAACTTCTCAACGTACCCCTCGCGATCCCGGTAGTCTTCCGGAACCGCCTCGGTCTCGAAAAACTCCTCCTCTTCTTCGCCTTCGTCACCCTCCCCGGCTGGCGGACGCGCGGCAGGCCGAGCCCCGAGGGCGCCGGTCGCGGAGCCGACTCGCGGATGGCCGACTTGCACAGTCAGATGAATCGGCACGGTAAACGAGAGCGAACCTGCCGGTGTCGTGGGCGCGCTGACTGTCTGCCCGACAATCTGCGCGCCAGAATCTTCGTGCTGCGGCGGCGCGGGCGGTCGCGCCGACCTGCCGGGCCGGCCGATCTGATCGAGACGCTCGGCGATGACCGGCGCAGGCACGGCAAAGTTCGCCGAGAGGAAGCGCCCCGCGAAGTGAATGCCCACAGCCTCCCCGGTGTCGAGCGATAGCACGACGGAGCCGGAGTTGCCGCCAAGCGTGGAGCAATCGTGTTCCACGCTCCGGTTATTGGTCACTGTGATCTGGCCCGGCGCGAGACGCTTCTTGTCGTAGACGTTGCCGAAAATGCGATCCATCAGCTCCACGTCCGGAATCCGACTGTCTCGCGCGGGATAGCCGATGACCGCGACCATCGCATCCTGCTCGACGGGCGTAACGGCAAGGGCAATCGGCTGCGCGAGTGTCTGGCCAGTGGCCGGCGACACGCGCAAGAACGAGATGTCCGGGCCTTCCTCGTCCTCGATGTGAAGGACGCGCTCGAGCCGGAACACGAGGCTGTCGGTGCGCTCGAGCTCCTCGATGAAGTCAATCGCTGCCGACATCGATCCGCCGCGAAGCGCGGGACGAAAGACGAAATCCGTTCCCCGCCGCCGCGCAAACTCCGACGCCACGTGGCGATTGGTCACGATGGTATCCGGAGAGACGAGCCAGCCGGTGCCGACCCAGGAGAGCGGATGGCCGTCCACTTCGATGCGGCCCACGGCGCTGGCGGCGCGCGTCAGATGCGGCGCGGCCCGCTCCAGCCGCGACTTCCAGACGACGCTGTCGGGATCCTCGAAGACGAGCTGGGCCTGATTGCGGCGGATGGCCAGCACGGGACGGCCCGTCCGCCTCACGATGGTTTCCTGAGCAAACGCGTCCCAGTCGACGGCCCGGCCCTCCAGCGCGGATTCTCCGCGGTCGCCGCCTTCACGCGCGCGCACCGATTCGCGGCGCTCCGCCAGCTCTTCGCGCAGGCGGTTGTCCCGACGCTCCAGATCCGCATTCGCGGCTTTCAGCCGCTCGAGAGGGTCCTGCATGGCACGGTTCTCCAATTCGCGGGAACGGGTTCTGCACCTTCCCGTCGACGAATACAACGCTTACGGAGCGCGAATCGTACAGCAGTGCGCGCGAATAGCCGGCGCCGTTCGCGGACCCGGGGCGGTCAATTCGACGAACGATTCATTCTACGCGGTGCGGATACGACGGGGTCGGGAATCAGCTGCCGGGCGGCCGGCGACCGTTTGCGACCGTTTGCGACCGTTTGTGATTCACGGTCGGCCGGCCCGCCCGGGCCGGCCGCCGTACGACCACGGCTCAATCGGCACGTTCTGAAGTTCGCCCCTGAAGGTCCGCTCCCGCTGGTCAGCTGGGGTGCCACTCGGGGTTCCTTCCACTGTGTCGCGAACGTCGTCGGCCCCGACGAGCATCTGATGAGCTGCGTCGACGTCGCCTCCGCGCGAGCGAGCTTCAGCATCAGGGCTTTTGCACCCTCTCGCGACGCCGTGCGTGATATCTTTGCCCGCGGATCTTGCCGCGTGCTGAGCCACCTGTTGGGCGGAACGAGCCTCCTAACTCGCTCTCCTGATCTCCAGCCTGCTACGAGACGAAATCCACTCGAGACCGTTTCGGAGTTCGAGACTGTCGGACGATTCCACGAGGAGCCTAATGATGGGTCGAAGGCTGTATGTAGGAAACCTCCCGTACGAGACGGGCGAAGGCGATCTGCAGGAGCTGTTTGCACGCGCGGGAACAGTCGACAACGTCAAAGTGGTCCGCGACATGGCCACCGGTCGCACTCGCGGGTTCGCGTTCGTCGAGATGAGCACGGACGCGGAAGCGCAACGCGCGATTACCGAACTCAATGATTACCAGCTCGGCGGCCGAGGCCTCACGGTCAACGAAGCACGTCCCAAGCCGGCGACGGGTGGCGGCTTCGGCGGCGGTGGCGGCTCACATCGTCGACGTTCGGACCGGCGCTGGTAGTAACGTCGCATGCCGGGGCGCGGACTCTGGTGTCCCGGCATGCATGACTGGAGCGCCCTACGGCAGACGCGCCCGAGAGGCGCCCGTGAGGAGCGCACTCCCTCGCTATTCGCGTACATCGACGGTGCGTTCGTCGACTTGCGCATAACGATACGTCATACGGAGCGCCGACGATCCGAGCAGCCTCAGCTGCGCCGTCGTGTCCAGCGATACGGGCATCGGCACGCCGTTGATCCGTCGATACGATCGAACGACGTTCACGCGCGTCACCCAGAACGACGGATTCTTCGCGAGTCGTCCCTCGACTCGTACGAGATCACCATCGATTGTGAGAAACATCCGTCCGGCAATCAGGGAGCGGTCCTTTCGCAGGGGCCGCATGCTCACAATGGCGAGTCCGTCCTCGTTGACGCCCTCCGGTATGAACCGATAATTCTCGGTCGAGATGGCGACGCTGGCGCCCCCTCGACGTGCGATGAGGCTCTGCTCCTCGTCGAGCAACGAGCGCAGCACACGGGAACGGATATAGCCGGACCCTCCCTCGGCGATGATTTGATAGAACAACCCCGACGCTGCGGTGTATTCGGTCTGCACGTCGAGCCACCCCTCATGTCCGCTTCCGGATGCCTCCAAGCGGCGCGACGCGCTGTACTGGTGAGCCGTCGTTGCACACTCCAGGAAGTGCTGCATCGCGGCAACGGCACGCTGATCGAATGCGGGAGCCGCAGAAAGCCGCAGCGGGACCGGGTTCATCGTGAAGACGACCGCCAGGCACAAGCAGCCCGTACGCCGGCGAGAATGACGCAGAGAACGCGCACGGCTCATGGGAACCCTCCAACGAGAAGGGACGGCAGCGAATAGGACTTTCAGGTCACCATGCGCTGCCAGCCGCCTCCGCAGTCACGAGATCACCTGGAACGGATACGTTTGCGTGGGCACCTCAAGCGGAACCGTCGGGTCGGCAAGATCCGGCATCGGCTCCGCGATGAACAGGCGTCGCACCACCTTTGCTAGCCAGCGTGCGCGTCGAGCCGATGTCGCCACACGAGCACTGTCGGTGGCGATTCCGGTATTGGCGTACATGTGTCTGTATAACTTCGAAATCAGCAGGAACGCGACGCGCGCGCGAAGCGATCGCACGCACGTCGACCGTCGCCAGATCGCTGGCAGCGTGTAGAAGCGATCCCACGCCCGTTGCGTGCCCTGACGGATCGTCTCCGCGGACATCGTCGGGTGAGGGCTGTATACCTTCGGGCGTTGCGACGCCGGGATCAGCCAATACCGCGCGAGCGGGACCCCCTGAATGGTTGTCTTGTTCGCTTCCTGCTGCTCCCACTTCGCGAAGTCCACCGTACCTGGAAAGGGCGTGAGCATCACGAATTGAGCGAAGGACACGCCGCTGCGCTGCGCCAGGTCCGTCGTTGCCGCGAAGGTGCGCGCGTCGTCGGTCGGAAGTCCGAAGATAAACGACCCGAGCACGTGAACGCCGTGCGCGCGGAAGGCCTGCAAGCGCGTGACGAGCGCCTCGCCGGCTTCATTGAAGGTCTTGTAGACTGCCTTCAGGCCCTCGGGCGTCACCGATTCGACGCCAACGAGCGCACCTCGAATTCTCGCGCGCCGCATCGCCGCGAGAAACTCGGGGTCCTCTGCCGCCTCCATGGTGACTTGCGTGAAGAACACCATGTCTTCCGGCAGCCGCTCGAGCTGCGCCATGAGCTCGAATCGCTCTCGACGAAGGCGGGTGAGTTCGGCAAGCCGCAACTTGTCGGTGCGACGCTGGGCGACCGCCAGATCTGCGAGCGTGACCGGGTAGAAGTTGTCGTCGGCGAGAAGGATGAATCGGAACCCTTTGCGCCGCAGCGCTACGACTTCTCCGATGACGTCCGACACGTCCCGCTGTCTCGGTTTCTGCCCGTCGGTTCGCCACACCGAGCAGAAGGAGCAGTGCTTCGGACAGCCGCGGACGGTCTGCACCGATCCCCACATGTATCGGCGCTCCGGCAGCAGCTCCCAGCGTGCGGACGAGAACGCCTCGCCTTCGATGCGCCCGCCGGCGTAGGAGGCTTCAGGTGACCTGCGTTCGCAATCCGCCAGGACTAGTGGCCATACCACGTCGCCATCCCCACTGACGACGCTGTGCGCCGCCCCGCGTTCGCGGACTTCCTCCGGGAAGAGCGTGGCGTGGATGCCCCCGAAGACCACGAATGCACGACGCGCCCGTGCGAGTTGCCCGACCGCATATCCGCGAAGCGCGTTGGCTGTGTGAATGCCAATGCCGACGACGTCCCCCGCGTCGACGCAGGCCGGATCGAACTGATCGAGCGTCTCGTCCACGATCAGCGGCGTGCCGAAGCGTGCCGGTGTGGCCGCCGCCAGCACATACAGCCATCGGGGCGTGATCACGGCAGTACCGAACGAGAGATCGCTTGGATTGACGAGATGGACGCGCACTCGATGCCTCAGAACGCGCCGGCGAGCCTTTTGCCGAATCGCCGGAAGAAACCAGCCGTCGCGATGCCCGCGGCTTGAGACCCACGACCAATGTCGATCCCGACGTCGGCTGCACGCGTCCATGGTGCACGTGGCTGGTCGGTGGCGCGCAGCTCGGGGGAGTCGGCGTACGCGGGAGCCGGCGTCTCGGTAGCGCCCTTGACGGGGAGCTCGGTCGGATCGATCGCCGTGGGGAGTGAACCTGATGCATCGAGTGGCGAGCGTGCCGCCGGCAATGGCGTGACCGCGACTACCGACGTCAACGGTTGGCCAACTGCCGCTGTCGCGTCCACACGCGGTGAGGGCTCAGGCGCCGCAGGCCGCTGGGTCCCGCGGGATGCGCGGCGCCGAGATGCCATGGAGCTCGAGGCGGGCTCGGTTCGCGCCGCCGATCGTGATGCCACTGCCAGGTCTCGAACGATTGATGCAGGACGCAGCGGATACCCAGCTGTTTGTGAAGCGACTGCCGACGTCACGGTGGACGCGACAAGCTGCAGGTTGCCGATGACCACCGTGCACGCCAGCAGTCCGCCGCCGGCCGCGAGGGTGATCGCACGCCAGGGACGTGCCGCGGCGGCACACGGCGAGGCCAGAATGCGCAGAATCCGCCCACGCAGCCGGGAGGGCGAGGCCGCCGCAAGGGCAGCCACCGAACGAAGGCGCTCCTCAGGCAGCGTGGCAAGCCTCGCAAGGCAGGTGGCGTATCCCTTGGCGGACCCGGTCACCCCGACGGCGATTTCGTCGCATGCCGCTTCGCGCTCGAACTCCACCTGCTGTTGAAGCCACCACGCCGCCGGATGCCAGCCGATCACGAAGTGGACGATCCGTTGCGCGAGCTGCGCGAGATCATCGCGGCGTTGTACATGCGCCCATTCGTGGACGAGCACGCGATCGAGATCAGCGACGCTGAGTTGCTCGATCAGCCTCGGCGAAATCGCGATCACTGGCGTCCCGCACCCCAGTACCGCGGCCGCTCGAACGTCACTGGAGAGCATCACGCGCGTCCGGCGGCCGGTCACGCGCACGCGAGCCCAGTGCGGAAGGCGCGCCAATACGTCCTCGGGGCAATAATGACCGCGCCGTCTGGCATGACGCACGCTGATCGCACTGAGCGCGAGCCGAACCGTCTGAACGCAGGACCAGACGATCCACAGGCCAATCGCCGCTAGCGGTGATGTCCACCAGGCGGCTGGCATGGTCACCACGGGTCCGCCGGCTGCTGGCCCGAGGTCAAGCGTTGGCCCCCCGAGTGCCATCGCCAATACGGCCGGGACAATCGGCAGGACCAGCACGAGGAGATACGCGGTCCAGACGACGCCATAGCGCGCCTGCGCGCGTGACCGCGGGATCGCGGGGAGCACCGCGGCCGTCACGATCGCGACGATCACACCCTGCGTCAACCAATTCAGCAGAACGTCCACGAGTGTCCTATGCGTCTTCGATCAGTTTCTTGAGGCGGCTCAATTCCTCGGGCGCGATCCGATCGTCCTCGAGCACGTTGAGCACGAGCAAACTCGGCGATCCTTCAAAGAGGCGCGCCATCAGATGTCGTACCGCCCGGCGACGCGCCTGGCGTTCGTCCACACGCGGCCGATAGATAAACGCCCGCGCCACTTTGTCGTGCGACACGTATCCCTTCATCTCGAGAATGCGGAGAATCGTCT
>JBMDXQ010000065.1:0-1959 GCA_048594975.1 Vicinamibacterales bacterium
TGTCCTGCGGCAGGAGGTTGTGGCGCTTCGTCGCCTGTTAATCGGCGAGGCGCGAGAGTTCCCTGCCCTCGCCAAGGAGTACTACGATCGAGCGCCCGGTCAGGTGATTGACGCCTTGGCTGAGGGATTCGCGCGCCTGGCTAAGGCACGACTGCTACGAGTGCCGGATGCACGGCTTGCCGCAGTTCAATTCGCCTATCTGGTTGTGGGAAAGCCGTTGGATCGGGCGATGCTCGTCGGGAAGATTCTGCCGAATGACCACGTCATGGCGTACGCGCGCGAAGGTGTCGCGACGTTCCTGGCTCGTTACGCAGCCACGAACCGCGAGCGAAAGCGCCGAGCGCATGGTTAGCAGCGAGACGGAACCTGATCGGCGCTCGGAGCCTCTGGCCAGAAGATCTCCAGACCGGATGACCAGGACTCTACATGGATCCGTGCGTGATGCCGCGCTGGCAGGATTCAAGGAGCCAGCTCTTACGCGGGCCCTCGAGGACGATGATGGTATCGTCAAGGCGAATCGGTCTGAGAGCGGTTTGGTCAGCGCTGTCGGAACTCACCTCACGTTTCGAGCCACGAGTCTATGAATCGTCGCGAGTTCATCGCGTCTGCCGTGACAGCCCTGGTGCCCGTCCGCGGCCTGCAAGCACAATCGCCGCGCACGACTGCCCCCTCGCTCCCTGTGCGGCGATTCCGCCCCGGCGACGCCGGTTGGCCCTCCGATACCATCTGGAATGCGCTGCGAGCGCAGGTCGGTGGCCGGCTCGTCAAGCTCGCATCTCCGCTGCGAGGCTGTGAGCGGTCCGGCGCGTCATCCTCATGCGCGGACGCTCTCCGGCAACTGGGCAGTCCGTACTACCTTGGGGATGAACCCGCGCTGACGCAGACGTCAGGGTGGCTCGATGCGTGGACCTCGGTCCCCAGCGCGTATGCCGTGAGCGCACGGACGACCGCTGACGTGGTGGCCGCGGTGAACTTCGCTCGAGACCATCGTCTACGGCTCGTCGTAAAAGGGGGCGGGCATAGCTATCAGGGAACCTCGTGCGCGCCGGACTCGTTGCTGATCTGGACGCGCGGGATGAATCAGGTCGAACTCCACGGCACCTTTACTCCGCGCGGCTGCAAGTCAGAGACGTCGCAGCCTGCCGTCAGCATCGGTGCGGGCGCGATCTGGATGCACGTCTACAACCAAGTCACGACGGTGGCGGGACGCTACGTGCAGGGAGGAGGCTGCGCGACGGTTGGCGTCGCCGGTCTCGTCCAGAGCGGCGGCTTCGGCAGCTTCTCGAAACGCTTCGGTCTGGCGGCGGCCGGGCTGCTCGAAGCGGAAATCGTCACGGCGGACGGCGCCGTGCGAGTCGTAAGTGCCTGTTCGAATCCGGAGCTGTTCTGGGCCCTCAAAGGTGGAGGCGGCGGAAGTTTCGGCGTGGTCACCAGGGTGACCCTCCGCACACATGATCTTCCTTCCTGGATGGGCGGAGCGTTCGGCGTGCTTCGAGCTCGGTCCGATGCGGCGTACCGCGAACTGGTGTCGCGCCTGCTTTCGTTCTATCAGCAACGTTTGTTCACGCCTCATTGGGGCGAGCAGATCAGGTTCCGCCGCGACAACGCCGTGGAAATCCAGATGACGTTCGCAGGACTGGACCAGGAGGAGGCTGAGGCGACCTGGCAGCCGCTGCTGGAATGGCTGGGAAACGCTACGGGGGAGTTCCAGTGGCTCGAGCCGTGGACAATCAGAACCGTACCCGCGCGGCGCTTCTGGGATCCCACGTTCTTCAAAGAGCAGGCACCTGAGTTCGTTGCCTTCGATGGCCGTCCCGCCGCCCCGGCTGGAAACATGATGTGGGCCGGCGACCAGGAAGAAGCCGGACAGTTTCTTTACGGCTACCGTTCCACGTGGCTGGCGGAATCGTTGCTGTCCGATGCGCATCGAAAGGCGCTGGTCGACGCGATCGTGGCCGC
>JBMDXQ010000066.1:0-3530 GCA_048594975.1 Vicinamibacterales bacterium
GGGTTGGCGGTGTCCAGGTAGACGGGCGCCTCCGCGTCCTCGAACACCCGGTTGAGCAGGGCGCGGCCGACGCCGCTGCGCTGGTGGGCCGGGTCGACCGCGAGGAACCAGAGGAAGACATGCTCGTCCTCCGGGTGACCGCGGTCCTGGACGCTGGACGCGCGCAGCCCTCGCACGACCGGGCCGGGCCCGGCCGGCAGGAAGCCGGGCACGTACTTGAGGAAGGTCCAGGCCGGCGGCGGGAAGCGGCCGGCGGCGAAGGTGGCGGCGACGCCGGCGAGGACGTCGCCGCGGAAGGCGCCGTAGATGGGGCCGCCATAGCGGTCGACCACCCCGATCGCGGTGCGGTGGTAGCGCATGCAGATCCGCCGCCGGTGACCGGCCCCGCCGGGCCCGACGGCGAGCCAACCAGGGTCGTGGAGGAGGGCATCGGTGACGATGCGGGCGGCCTCGGGGTGATCGTTCCGCTCGAGCGTGCGCGTGTCGATCGCATGACTCTACAATCGGCTCCTCCAACGCTCGGGGGGATGTCCGAGCGGCCAAAGGAGAGGCGCTGTAAACGCCTTGGCTCTGCCTACGCAGGTTCGAATCCTGCTCCCCCCACTACCGGTCCGCGGGCCGGAAAATACGCCGACGTAGCTCAGCTGGTAGAGCACCTCCATGGTAAGGAGGGGGTCAGGGGTTCGAGTCCCCTCGTCGGCTTTGCCACCTGGCCGCGAGATCGAGCGCAAGTTCCTCGTTTCCGCGATCCCGCCAGAGGCCGACCGGGCTACGCCGATCCTCCAGGGGTACCTGCCGCTGACGAGCGACGATGCCGAGCTGCGCGTCCGTAGGAAGGGCGACGCCACCGTGCTCACCGTCAAGCACGGCCACGGTCTCGACCGGGGTGAGCAGGAGGTCGCGATCAGCGCCGCGGCGTTCGACGCGCTCTGGCCTCTGACCGAGGGCCGTCGCATCGAGAAGCGCCGCTACGAGATCGCCCATGCGGGCGCGACGATCGAGCTCGATGAGTTCGGCGGTGAGCTGGAGGGGCTGCTGCTCGCCGAGGTCGAGTTCGACTCAACCGAGGCCAGCGAGCGCTTCGATCCGCCCGGCTGGCTCGAACGGGACGTCACCGACGATCCCGCCTACTCGAACCGCGCCCTCGCCGAGCACGGCCGGCCGGCCCGATGACGATCGCGGCGCGATGAAACTGGTCGGGCAGACTCAGGCAGGCGGCCCCAGCGACCCACCGCCGCGAGCGCCTCGGCACGCGTCTCGAACGGCCGGAACCTGACGACCGCTCCGTTTTCGACGGTCCAGACCTGTGCCCATTCGCGTTCCACGACGACGCCGCTCCCCCTGCCGCGGCCGCCGTCGCGGACCGTGACGACCACCTCGCCGCCGATGTCGACAAAGTCGTCGAACTCGGCGTGGTAGTCGCTCCACGTGCCCAGGAAGCGGCGGAAGAACTCGCGCACGCCCGCACGCCCGCGCGCGACCTCCGGCTCGGGCCAGGCCGCGTAGGTCGACATGTCCCACTCGATGTTGGATCTAGCCCCGCCGTCGCCGCGTCCCAGTCGCCGCGGGCGAAGGCCGTGCAGAGCCGGCGCACCTAACGCCGCCGGCGCCGGGAAAGCACCTTCGCGCCTCCGGTGTTCGCGGACCGCTTCGCCGCGCGTTGCGCCTTCTGCTCGGCAACCTTGACCTTCGCGTCGGCGTAGGACTGCTCGACGAGCAGCTTGCCGCCGGCCCACCCGAACGCCCAGACCACCAGCGCGGTTGCGAACGCGATGTTCCAGGCCGTGACGGCGAGCTGCTGACCCAGCGAGTATGCGGTGGCGGTCGCGGCGTCCGTCACGTTGCCGAGCGCGGCCACGTTGGTCGCCTGGTTCACGCCGACGCCACCCGGGGTGACCGAGACCATGTTCGCGACCGAGTTCCCGCCCATCACCGACATCACCGTGTGGAAAGTGACCGCGATGCCGTAGCCGGCGAGGAAGACCGCGATCACGCCGAGCTTGGCGAGCCAGGCGCCGAACGACGGCAGGAAGACCCGGAACATGTACTCGCGCGGGCGCGTGAGGATCGCCCCGCCCTGCCTGGCCCGCTCGACGAGGCTGGGCAACTTGCGGCGGAAGAGGCGCAGGAGCAAGACGATCCCCAGCCCGGCCGTGGCGGCGACCAGGATGGCAACGGCCGGATGGTCGTGCAGCAGCTTGAACTGGCGCTGGAACGTGCCCGGCACCGACGCGAACAGGTAGACGTACACGAACGCGCCCGCGAGCGTGAAGAAGATCTTCTGCACCAGCATCCCGCCCAGGACGCCCGGAAGGTTCGCCTCGGGGATGATCGCGACGAACATCAGCAGCATCACGAACGTGCCGATGTTGGCCGGGAGGAAGCCGTTGAGCGCGACGCCGGTGGCATAGGCCGCGAGCACCTGCCGGTACGGCGCGTGCCCGCGCGGATAGCCGGCCCGGAGGATGAAGTACCACCCGAGCGCCGTCAGCACGGTCTGCAGTGTCTGCAACGACCAGCCCGCGACCAGATAACCGAGGCCGATGCCGGTGAGGGCGTCCCACAGGCTCTCGAACCAGCCGGCCACGTCGACTCCAAGCAGCGCGAGGATGCCCACGAGCAGCGCGCCGGCGGCCGGCCACGCGAGCACCTTGAGCAGCCGCCTCCCGCGAGACGGATCCCCGAAGGGCAACCACCGGAAACGGCGCTGCCGTGGCGCCGCCGGGGGATCGATGGTCACCAGGTAACGGTGCTCTTGATCTGATTGCGTGCGCCGATCGGCATGTCAGGAGGCTAACCCCGATGGACGAGATTCAGATTCGCGGCGACACGATTCGCCTCGGCCAGCTGCTCAAGCTGTCCGGCATCGCCGAGTCGGGCGCGGAGGCCAAGCGCCTGCTGCTCGATGAGGAGGTCACCGTCAACGGCGAGCCGGAGACTCGCCGCGGGCGTCAGCTCCACCACGGCGACGTGGTCGCCGTCGGCGCGGAGCAGGTGCGCGTCGGCTGAACGCGCTCAGGCCGGCTGCCGCGGACGCCAGCCGGCCGACGCCAGCCGCCCGTCGCGGAAGCTGTAGGTCCAGCTGATCTGCGTCTCGGAGAACCCGCCGCTCGGCCGGGCGACCCGGATCGACCCGTGCACGAGGATGACGTCGCCGTCCTCGTGGAAGCTCGTCGGGTTGAGCCGCATGTGCGCGCCGGAGGCGACCGCCTCGGCGTAGTAGCGGCGCACCTGCTCGTGACCCCGGAGCGTTTCGCCTTCGGCGATGTAGGGCCGGAATTCGCAGTCCTCGTGCGCCCCGCCCAGCAGCGCTTCGAGTCCGGCCTCGAAGCCGTCCTGCACCGAAGCCCTGAATGCCTCCCTGATGAACTGCATCTGGGCAGACTCGGAGACCGCAAGAGGTCGAGCGGCGGTGGCCACGGGCGCAGTCTAGGTTCGTCTCACCGCTCTGCCAACCCCTTCGAGCCTCATATATCGCCCGCGTGCTCGCGCGCCTCCTCGAGCGTCACGCAGAGGCGGAAGAAGACGAC
>JBMDXQ010000067.1:0-222293 GCA_048594975.1 Vicinamibacterales bacterium
AATAGCCGGATGCTCCCCACGATCGATTGGCAGGGGGACGTGGTGGTCATGGTCGACCAGCGCAAGCTCCCGTCGCAGGAAGTCTACGTGCGCTGCCGGACGGCGCAGGACGTGGCGAAGGCGATTCGCACGATGGTGGTGCGCGGCGCCCCGGCGATTGGCGTCGCCGCGGCGATGGGCATCGCGCTGGGGATGCAGCGCAGCAGCGCCAAGGGGACTCGGCAGCTCGCCGTCGAGTTCCAGAAGACGTGCGACCTGATGGCCGCGACCCGTCCTACGGCGGTGAACCTCTTCTGGGCCATCGATCGGATGAAGCGCGTCTTCGCAGAGGCGGCGCAGGCCGGGGCGTCGGCCGACGAGATCGCCGCGCGGCTCGAGCGGGAGGCACGCGCGATCCACGACGAGGACGTCGCCAGCTGCCGCGCCATGGGCTCCCACGGCGCCGCGATCGTTCCCGACGGCGCCCGCGTCCTCACGCACTGCAATGCCGGGGCGCTGGCCACCGCCGGCTATGGATCGGCGCTGGGCGTCATCCGTGCCGCCGTCGAGCAGGGCAAGCACCTCGCCGTGTTCGCCGACGAGACGCGGCCGTTTCTCCAGGGCGCGCGGCTCACCGCCTGGGAACTGGTACGCGAGGGAATTCACACCACGGTGATCACGGAGAGCATGGCCGGTCCGCTGATGCGCGCCGGCGAGATCGACCTCGTCGTGGTCGGGGCGGACCGCATTGCCGCCAACGGCGACACCGCCAACAAGATCGGCACCTACACGGTCGCCGTCCTCGCGCACGAGCACAAGGTGCCGTTCTACGTGGCGGCGCCCCTCTCGACGGTCGACCTCTCGACCCCGGACGGCGATCACATCCCCATCGAGGAGCGCGATCAGCGCGAGGTCACGCATTTCGGGTCGTCGCGGCTTACCCCCGAAGGAGCGTTCATCCGCAACCCCGCGTTCGACGTCACACCGGCGCGCTACATCACCGGCATCATCACCGAGCGCGGCATCTTCAGCCCGCCGTACAGCGAGTCGCTTCGCGCCGCCGTCCAGCACGCGGAGCTCAGGACGCCGTAGCGCGTGCGGCGCGTGCTTTCCCGCCGCGTTGCCATGCTCCTGCTGGCCATCGAGACCTCGTGCGACGAGACCGCCGCGGCCGTGATCGCCGAGACCGGCGACGCCGCGCGCCCGTGGGAGATCCGCTCCAACGTGGTGGCGTCGCAGACGGCGATCCACCGGGAATGGGGCGGCGTCGTCCCGGAGCTCGCGTCCCGGCAGCACGTGCGCGACATCTGTGGCGTGGTCGAGGCGGCGCTCGACCAGGCCGGCAGCAGCCTCGACGAGATCGGCGCCCTCGGCGTCACCCAGGGCCCGGGGCTGGTCGGCTCGCTGCTCGTCGGCGTCGCGTTCGCCAAGGCGATGGCCTGGGCGCGCGGCATCCCGGTCGTGCCGGCGCACCACCTGGCCGGCCACATCGAATCGCTCACGCTCGCGCACGGCGAGCTGCCGCTGCCCGCCGCGGTGCTCGTCGTTTCCGGCGGCCACACCAGCCTGTACCTGGTCCCCTCCCCCGGCCAGTACCGGCTCATCGGCCGCACGCGCGACGACGCGGCGGGGGAGGCCTATGACAAGGTGGCGAAACTCCTGGGCCTCGGGTATCCGGGAGGTCCCGCGATCGATCGGCTCGCCCGTGACGGGAACGACCGCGCGTACGAGTTCCCGACCGCGCGCCTGACGCACGCCGACCGCAACGCACCGGGCGCGACCGCCGAGGGCCTGCTCCCGCCGCACGTGGCGCGGACGACCGACTTCAGCTTCAGCGGACTGAAAACCGCGGTGCTGCGGCTGGTCAAGGCACGCACGGGCGCGGCTCCCGGCGGCAAGGCGGCGGCGGCCGATGCGGCCGGCGCGGTGCTCCCACGCGCGGAGGTGGCGGACATCTGCGCCAGCTTCCAGCGCGTGGTGGTCGAGGCGCTGCTCGACCGCACTTTCGCGGCGGCGCGCTGGCTCGGCGCACAGAGCATCGGCATCGCCGGCGGCGTGTCGGCGAACAGCCGGCTGCGCGCCGATGCCGAGGCACGCAGCCGCCGCGAAGAGCTGCCGGTATTCATCCCGCCGCTGGCGCTGTCCACCGACAACGCCGCGATGATCGGTGCCGCCGCGCTGCGCAGGCTGCGCGCCGGCGTGACCGGGAACTGGGAGTTCAACGCGGAGGCGGGGCTCGCATTGGAATAGGGGGCAGGAGGCAGGGAACAGGAGACCGGTCGATTCGTGTCTTGCCTCACGAGCGACACGAAATGGCAAGCATCGACCTGCCTGCCTCCCGAATTCTGACAAGCATGCGTACCTACACCGACTACCTCTGGTTCAACACGACGAAGCGCCAGGAGTTCATCCGGATCACGGAAGACCTCAACGCTATCGTGAAGCGAAGCGCCGTGCAGGACGGGATCGCGCTGGTCTCGGCGATGCACATCACCGCCGGCGTCTACGTCAACGACTGGGAGGATGGACTGATCGAGGACTTCCAGGTGTGGCTGGAGAAGCTCGCGCCGGCCGGCCTGCCGTACAGGCACCACCAGACCGGGGAGGACAACGCCGACGCGCACCTGAAGCGCACGATCATGGGCCACCAGGTGCTGCTCCCGATCACCGGCGGCGCCCTCGACCTCGGACCGTGGGAGCAGGTCTTCTACGCCGAGTTCGACGGGCAGCGCAAGAAGCGAGTCGTTGTCAAGGTGATCGGCGAATGATTGTGGCCGGCGGATCGTGGATCGTGGGTTGAATTGTGGATGGTGGGTTGTCGTTTGAATCGTTGATTGAGGATTGAGGGGTGGGCGAGCGGGCGAGTGAAGCGGCCGGCGACCTGGTGCAGGCCCGCGGGTCGGACTTTCGTGAGTACCCGGCGCGGCCGGTCGTCGGGGTGGGCGCGGTGGTTCTGGTCTCCGTCGCCCAGACCGCGGCGTGGCGGCTGCCCGCGGTGGCGGATCCCCATGGCGTCGTGCTGATCAAGCGCCGCTACGAGCCGCTCGCCGGCCGGTGGAGCCTGCCCGGCGGCACGGTCGAAGTGGGCGAGACGCTCGAGGCCGCCGTGGCGCGTGAAATCAACGAAGAGACCGGCCTCGACGTGACCGTCGGTCCGGTGATCGAAGTCTTCGATCGCATCGTCCGCGACGATGCCGGCGGCGTGCGGTTCCACTTCGTGCTCGTTGACTACCTGTGCCGGCCGGCGGGCGGCGAGCTTCGCCACGGGTCCGACGTGAGCGACGTGGTGATTGCCGACCCGACGCGGCTGGATCGGTTCGCGTTGACCGACAAGGCGCTCGCCGTGATTCGACGGGGGATGGTCATGGTCGCAGCCGACCACGATCGAGGCGCATGATCCGAAGCAACGCGGCACCGCCGGATTCCGGCTGCGGGGTAGAATGCACGCTCGTCCGAAGAGAGGGATGGCGCTTCACAACCGGATCCTGATCGGGCTCAGCGCCGGCGCCGCCGCGGGTATCGCGGTCAACCTGCTCGTCGGGCCGACGCCGGCGGTCGAGTGGCTGCTCCGCAACGTCACCGAGCCGCTCGGGCGGGTGTGGCTGAACGCCTTGATCATGGTGGTGATTCCGCTGGTCCTCTCGACGCTGGCGCTCGGGATCGTCGGCCTCGGCGACGTGGGTCGTCTCGGCCGCATCGGCCTCCTGACGCTCGCCATGTTTCTCCTGCTGACCACCGGCGCGAGCCTGCTCGGTCTCGGCCTCGTGAACCTGGTGCGTCCAGGCGAGGGACTGGATGCGGCGACCCGCGACAGCCTCATGGCCACCTACCGGGGCCAGTCGACGCAGATGATGGGGCTGGCCCCGGGCGCGCTCGGCATCAATACTTTCGTCAACTTCGTGCCGCGGAACCCGGTCGCCGCGATGGCCAGCGGCGAGATGCTCGCCGTGATCGTGTTCGCGGTCTTCGTCGGGGTGGGGCTGACGACGATCCCGGCGGCGACGGCGAAGCCGCTGGTGGCGGTCCTGGAAAGCGTGGCCGCCGTCACGATTCGGATCATCGAGATGGTGATGCGGTTCGCTCCCTACGCGGTCCTCTGCCTCATCTTCAGCGTGACCGCCCGGTTCGGCCTGTCCCTGCTCGTTACCCTCGCAACCTACGTGGCGGTGGTCATCAGCGGCCTGCTCATCTTCATGGTGCTGGGCTACTCGCTGGTGCTGCTGTTCCTGGCGCAGCGCAGTCCTCTCGAGTTCTTCCGCCGCGCGCGCATCGTCGTCATCACCGCGTTTTCGACCTCCTCGAGCAATGCCACGCTGCCGACGACGCTGCGCGTCACCGAGGAGGAGCTGGGCGTCCCGCGTCAGATCGCCGGGTTCGTGATCCCGCTGGGTGCGACCGTCAACATGAACGGGACGGCGCTGTTCGAGGGCGTCACGGTGCTTTTCATCGCGCAGGTGTTCGGCCAGGACCTGACGCTCGCTCAGCAGACCATCGTCCTGCTCATGGCGGTGGTCACCGCGATCGGCACCGCCGGCGTGCCCGGTGGATCGATCCCGCTGTTGATGATGGTGCTGCAGATGGTTGCGGTGCCGGTCGAGGGCATCGCCATCGTGATCGGCGTCGATCGCATCCTCGACATGTGCCGCACGGCGGTCAACGTCGCCGGGGACATGGTGACCGCGGCGGTCGTCGACCGCTTCGAGCGCGGGCGTCTCGGGCGCGCGCAGGTGGTGTGACGATGACGCGGGCCGACGCCTACGCACTGATGACCGAGTACACGCAGAGCGAGAGCCTGCGCAAGCACATGCTCGCCGTCGAGGCGGCGGTGCGCGGCTACGCGCGCCTGTGGGGCGAGCCGGAGGAGGACTGGGGGATCGTGGCAGTGCTGCACGACTTCGACTACGAGCGCTGGCCCGACCAGGAGAACCATCCGTTTCGCGGTGTCGAGATCCTGAGGGCGAAGGGCTACCCGGAGTGGATGACGCGGGCGATCCTCTCGCACGCCGAGTATTCGGGCGTTCCGCGCGAATCGCGGCTCGAGCACACGCTCTGGGCGTGCGACGAGCTCTCGGGGTTCATCACCGCGGCCGCGCTGGTGCGGCCGTCGAAGAGCATCCTCGACCTCGAAGCGTCCTCGGTGCTGAAGCGGATGAAGGACAAGGCGTTCGCGCGCGCGGTCAGCCGCGAGGACCTGAAGCGCGGCGCCGAGGAGATCGGGTTGCCGCTCGAGCAGCACATCGCCAACGTGATCCGCTTCATGCGCGAGCGGGCGGACGCGCTCGGCCTGCGCGGAAACTTGTAAGCGTCCGATTTCGTATAAGTTGGACACGTTGGACACGCAGACCGTTCCGGTGAGCACGCGCGAGGCCGCCCCGGCCGACGCCGACGCCGTGCAACACGACGGCGTGAGCGTCGCCTACGGGAAGAACCAGGCGCTCAGGACCGTCTCCGCGCGTTTCGCCCGCGGCGCCGTCGGCCTGCTCGGCCCCAACGGCGCGGGCAAGAGCACGATGTTGAAGGCGCTGCTCGGGTTCATCAAGCCGACCGAGGGGCGCATGACCGTGCTCGGGCTCGACGTCGCCGAGCGTCCGCTCGAGATCCGATCGCGCATCGGGTACCTGCCGGAGAGCGACGCGCACATTCCCGGGATGAACGCCGTCTCCTTCGTCGCCTACTGCGGCCAGCTCGCCGGCCTCCCGATCGTGGACGCGATGCAGCGCGCGCACGAGGTCCTGTACTACGTCGGGCTGGGCGAGGCGCGCTACCGCAACCTCGAGACCTATTCGACCGGCATGAAGCAGCGCATCAAGCTCGCGCAGGCGCTGGTGCACGATCCCGACCTGCTTTTTCTCGACGAGCCGACCAACGGGATGGACCCGAAGGGGCGTGACGAGATGCTGGCGCTCGTGCGCGACCTCGGCCACAACAAGAACGTCAGCCTCATCCTCTCGTCGCATCTGCTCCCCGACGTCGAATACGTCTGCGATCACGTCGTCGTCATGGACAAGGGGCAGATCGCGACGCAGGGGCCGATCGCCGACCTGAAGGGCCCCGCCGGCCGGGTGTTCGAGCTGCGCATCAAGGGGGATCTGCCGGCGTTCATCGACGTCCTGCGCGGCGCCGGGATGGAGTGCCACTCGACCGACGAGGACGTCATGCGCGTGTTCGTGCCCGCCGACGTGGCGCAGCGGTCGCTGGCGGGGATTCCCGGGCCGATCGGCAGCGATCAGCGCGCCGTGTTCGCACTCGCGACGCAGCACGGCGTCCAGGTGCGCCACTTGCGCCCGAGCGTGCCGACGCTCGAAGACGTGTTCGCGAAGGCGGTGGGGGAGGAATGATCGACGTGCGTCACGTGCGACGTGCGCACGTGTGAACGGGCAGCGAAGCGACATGCCCATCCACGATCAGAGCTATCGGCGGTATTCCGGTACCCGCGCCGCGCTCGGGCGCTCGTGGACCGTGATCGCCGGCGCCGGGATCCGCAACCTGGTGCGCCGGCGCACCTTCATCGGCCTGATGATCTTCGCCTGGATTCCCTTCATCGTCCGGGCGGTCCAGATCTATATCGCGTCGAACTTCCCCCAGGCTGCGATGCTGGCGCCGGACGCGAAGATGTTCCGCGACTTCCTCGAGCAGCAGGACTTCTTCGTGTTCGTCACGACGATCTACGTGGGCGCGGGGCTCATCGCCAACGATCGCCGCGCCAACGCGCTGCAGATCTACCTGTCCAAGCCGCTGCTGCGGTCGGAGTACATCGCCGGCAAGGCCGCCGTGCTGTTCACGTTCCTGATGCTGGTGACCTGGCTGCCGGCGATGCTGCTGCTGTTCCTGCAGGTGATGTTCGCCGGCAGCTTCGCCTTCGTGAAGGCGAACGCGTTCCTCTTTCCCGCGATCACGGTCGGCGCGGTCCTCCAGGCGGTGCTCGCGACCCTGACGATGCTCGCCCTGTCGTCGCTGTCGAACAGCAGCCGCTACGTCGGCATCCTCTACGCCGGGATCATCTTCTTCACCAAGGCGCTCTACGGTGCGATGTACGCGATCACCGGCCACTCCGGGTGGGCGTGGATGTCGTTCAGCGACAACCTCACCCAGGTCGTGGACGTCGTCTTCCGGATGCCGCGGCAGTGCCCGACCTGCGACCCGCGCTACGCCGTACCGTGGATCGTCTCGCTGCTCGTCGTACTCGGCCTGATGACCCTCGCGATTTCGATCCTCGAGCGGCGGGTCCGCGGCGTGGAGGTGGTCACGTGACCGGGCCGCTGGTGAGCGCCGACCACGTCTCGAAGTGGTACGGCCAGGTCATCGGGCTGAACGACGTGACCGTGACCGTGCCGCCCGGCATCACCGGGCTGCTCGGGCCGAACGGCGCCGGCAAGTCCACCTTCCTGAAGCTCATTACCGGGCAGCTGCGGCCCAGCAAGGGCGAGATCCGCGTGCTCGGCGAGCCGATCTGGGGCAGCCCGCGGCTGTACTTCGACATCGGGTTCTGCCCGGAGCAGGATGCCTTCTACGAGCGCATGACCGGGCTGGAGTGGGTCACGGCGCTCGTCCGCCTGAACGGCCTCGACGACAAGGCGGCCGACGAGGCTGCGCGGCGGGCGCTCACTGCCGTCGACCTGATGGATGCGGCGGGAAAGAAGATCGGCGCGTACAGCAAGGGCATGCGCCAGCGCGTCAAGCTTGCGCAGGCGATCGTCCACGATCCGGGCCTGCTCATCCTCGACGAGCCGCTCGCCGGCATGGACCCGCTGGCGCGGCGGCGCACGATCCGCCTGATCCGCGAATGGGCGCGCGCCGGGAAAAGCGTCATCGTCTCGAGCCACATCCTGCACGAGATCGAGTCGATGACCGCGAACATCCTCCTCATCAACAACGGCCGGATCCTGGCGGAGGGCGACGTTCACCAGATCCGCGACCTCATCGACGAGCATCCGCACACCGTCTACGTCCGGGCGGAGAACCCGCGCGCGCTCGCACATGATTTCATCGAGCGCGCCGACGTGCGCACGCTCCGCTTCGAGCCGGGTGCGGTGGTGATCGAGACGGGAAGGCCCGATGCGTTCTACGCACGGCTGACGGAGCTGGCGGCCACCGGCGAATACGGCGCCATCGAGGAAGTGACCTCGCCCGACGACAACCTGCAGGCCGTCTTCAAGTACCTGGTGAAGACATGAGCGAGATGACCGCCGTCGAGCGCCGGCCGCTGCCGCCGTCGCCGCCCTTCCTGGCGTCGACCCTGCGTGTCTTCGACCTGTCGGTGGGCGAGATGCTCTGGTCGAAGCGCACGATCTTCATGGCGCTCGTCGTCGGCGCGCCGGTGCTGCTGGCGCTGCTCCTGCGTGCCCTCGTCGCGCTCGGGGCGCCAATCTTCGAGAGCCAGGAGGTCGTGAGCGGCGGCGTCTCGCAGACCGTGCGGATGACCGGTCCCGCCATCTTCGGCCTGATGATCTGGGTCTTCTACCTGCGGTTCACGGTGCCCATCCTGGGGGTGTTCTACGGCACCTCGCTGATGGCCGACGAGATCGAAGACAAGACGATTACATATCTGTTCACGCGGCCGGTCCGCCGCGGCGCAGTCCTGGTCGGGAAATACTTCGCCTACGTGGCCTGCACTGTGTTCGTCGTGCTGCCGTCGGTCACGCTGGTCTACCTGCTGGTCGTGCCGATAAGCGGCTCGCTCGGGGCCTCGTTCCTCGACCTGATCAAGGACCTGGCGCTGCTCGCCCTCGGGCTGGCGGTCTACGGGGGCCTCTTCGCGTTCATCGGCGCCAAGTTCAAGCGGCCGCTCTTGATTGGCCTGATCTTCATCCTCGGCTGGGAGCAGGCCGCTCTGGCGTTCCCGGGCTACCTCAAGAAGTTCACGATTGCCTATTACCTCCAGTCGCTCGTCCCGCACGCGATGCCGAGCGACAGCACCCTCAGCCTTATCCAGGGCATCTTCCGGGACACGCCCTCCCTGCCGGTGAGCCTCCTGGCACTCGCGGCCATCCTGGTGGTGTTTCTGGGGCTGGCCGCCTGGCTGGTGGAGCGGCGTGAGTACATCCTTGAGCAGTAACCTGCCCGGATCCGGACACTTGTGGTCGTCAAACCGGGAACTTTCTGCCGCTAGAGTCGGTATAATCCTCATAGAGGCGCTGCGCATGACCAAGAGGACCCGATATTTCCTCACCGGCTCGGCCGCGGTGCTGGCGGCCGGCATCTGCACCGGGCTGGTAGCCTACTATGCCGGCGGTTTCCAGCAGGTTGCCGCTTCCGCCGTCGCCAACGAGCTCCGGTACGTTCCGGCCAACGCCAGCCTGGTGGCGTATGCCGACGTGCGGTCGATCATGGATTCCGACCTGCGCCTCCGGCTCAAGCAGGCGATGCCCGGCGAGCCGCACGGGCAGAAGGAGTTCTACGAGCACACCGGGATCGACATCGAGAAGGACATCGACTACGTCGTGGCCGCGTTGACGCCGGGCGCGGCCCCACACGGCGCGCCGCTCGTCGTCGCACGCGGGCGCTTCAACGACACGCAGCTCGAGGGGCTCATCCGCGAGCACGGCGGCCAGGTGCAGGACTACAAGGGCAAGCGGATCGTGGTCGCGCCGCACAAGGGCGGGGACGGTCAGGGCGGGAACAGGCACGGGAACCTCGTGCTGGCGTTTCTCGAGGCCGGCATGGTTGCCATCGGCGAACAGACGGCGATCCAGAACGCGATCGACGCGTCGCTCGCCGCTCAGAGCGTCACCAGCAACAACGAGATGATGGAACTCGTCGGCGAGATCGGCCGCTCGAACAACGCGTGGGCGGTCGGCCGTTTCGACGCGATCGCGCAGCAGGCGAACCTGCACCGCAACCTGCCGCCGCAGGCCGCCTCGCAGCTCAACCTGGTGAAGTGGTTTGCCGCCGCCGGGCACATCAACGGCGGCATCTCCGGATCGCTGCGCGCCGAGGCGCGCGACGACCAGGCGGCGCAGGAGCTGCGCAAGGGCATCGACGGCATCCTCGCGCTGGCGCGCCTGGCCGGCGGCTCGGATCCGAAGGCGTCCGCGGTCCTGCAGTCGCTGCAGCTCTCGGGCACGGGCAAGTCGATTGTGCTGTCGTTCACCGTGCCGGCCGAGTTGATCGATCTCGCGCTGCCGCGGCCGTCGCCGCCGGCCCAGCCCGAGGCCCCGGCGCCGCCGGCGCCCGAGGCGCCGCAGCCGAAGGTGTAAGCACGCAAGACTTCCCCCGAGGTCGCTGAACGCGAAGAGGGCCGGCAGGTGACTGCCGGCCCTTTTCTTTTGCCGGTCGCGGTTGTACGCTCGTGCCCGCCGTGGCGGATCTGGTGTTTTTCTACGGAACACTGATGGCCGGGTTCGACCGGCGGCGGCGGGCGGGAGTCGATCAGCAACTGACCTACGTCGGCCGCGGCTCGATCCGGGCCTCGCTGTTCGACCTCGGCCTCTATCCTGCCGCGGTGCCCGATCCGGATCGCGTGGTCTGGGGCGAGATTTACGTGATGTCCGAGCCGCAGGAAGTGCTCGCCGCGCTCGACCACATCGAGGGCCACCGCCCGGACGACCCCGATCACAGCCTGTATACCCGCTCGCTGGCGGAGGTGACGCTGGCCGACGGCACGCGCTCGGCGGCGTGGGTGTACTTCTACAATGCGCCGCTCGGCCACGCGCCGTTGATCGCGTCGGGCGACTACCTCGATCACGTCAGGGCGGGCGAGCGCTGACATGCGCGAGATGCGCGGCAGCGCCCGCGTCTACGTGGCCGGCGGAGGCACCGGCGGGGTCACGGTGCTCCAGCCGCTGACCATCCTGGACCTCAGCGAGAGCGGTGCCCAGGTCGAGACCACCTTTCCGCTGCCGCTCGAGGCGCTGCACGATTTCCGGCTGCCGCTCGGCTCGCGCTCGGTGGTGGTGAAAGGACGGATCGTGCACTGCGGGATCCGCGAGCTGCGCGACGCGGCGGTGAAGTACCGGAGCGGCGTGCAGTTCGTCCAGCCGTCGGCGCACGCGCGGCGCGTCATCGCGGCGTTCGTCGAGGCGCGGCGCGCGTTGCGGCGGGCGCACGCCATCCTCGACGCGGAGATTGCCGACGATGGCGTGTAGTTATAATCGCAGGGTATGGTGACGACCCTCAACGCAACGACCTACAGCAACTACATCAACGGCCGCTGGACGCCCTCGGACTCCGGCCGGACCTTCGAGAACCGCAATCCCGCCAACACCGACGACCTCATCGGGCTGTTCCAGAAATCCACGCGCCAGGACGTCGAGGCGGCCATCGAGGCTGCCGCGCGCGCCTACGAGATGTGGCGTCTGGTGCCGGCGCCGCGGCGCGCGGAGCTTCTGTTCCGCGCCGCTCAGCTCCTCGTCGAGCGCAAGGAGGCGTTCGCGCGCGACATGACGCGCGAGATGGGCAAGGTCCTGAAGGAGACCCGCGGCGATGTCCAGGAAGCGATCGACATGACCTTCTACATCGCCGGCGAGGGGCGGCGGCTGTTCGGGCAGACGGTCCCCTCCGAGCTCCGCAACAAGTTCGCCATGTCGGTGCGCCAGCCGCTCGGCGTGTGCGCCATCGTCACGCCGTGGAACTTCCCGATGGCCATCCCCTCGTGGAAGATCATCCCGGCGCTGGTCTGCGGCAACACCGTGGTGTTCAAGCCGGCGTCGCAGACGCCGCTGTCGGCGGTCAACTTCGTGAAGGTGCTCGAGGACGCGGGGATCCCGCGCGGCGTCGTGAACCTCGTGACCGGAGACGGGTCGGCGGTCGGCACGCCCCTTTCAACGCACCCGGCGGTCAGGGTCATCTCGTTCACCGGCTCCACCGAAGTCGGCCGCATCGTCAACCAGGCTGCCGCGCCGACGTTCAAGAAGGTCCACCTCGAGATGGGCGGCAAGAACGTCATCATGATCATGGACGACGCCGACCTGGACCTGGCGCTCGACGGCTGCCTCTGGGGCGGGTTCGGGACGACCGGGCAGCGATGCACGGCGGCCAGCCGCGTCGTGGTGCACGAGAAGGTGCACGACGCCTTTGTGTCGCGGTTCGTCGAGCGGACGCGTACGCTCGTGGTCGGCGACGGGCTGCGCGAGGAGACGGAGATGGGTCCGTCCAACAGCCAGGGACAGCTCGAGACGGTCGTGCAGTACGTCGAGATCGGCAAGGCGGAGGGTGCGACGCTGGCCTGCGGCGGCCATCGCCTGCAGTCCGGCCCGTACGCGAAGGGCTTTTTCCACGAGCCGACCATTTTCACCGACGTCGATCCCTCGATGCGGATCGCCAGGGAAGAGATCTTCGGTCCGGTCGTCTCGGTGATGCGCTGCCGGTCGCTCGAGGAGGCGATCGAGATCGGCAACAGCGTGGAGTACGGCCTCTCCGCCTCGATCTACACCCAGGACATCAACCGCGCGTTCACGGCGATGCGCGATCTCTACACCGGCATCTTCTACGTCAACGCCCCGACCATCGGCGCCGAGGTGCACCTGCCGTTCGGCGGCACCAAGAACACCGGCAACGGGCATCGCGAGGCCGGCACGGCGGCGCTCGACGTGTTCTCGGAGTGGAAGTCGGTGTACATCGATTTCAGCGGCAAGCTGCAGCGCGCGCAGATCGACCTCGAAGACCTCTGAGCGGCCCTCACGTGGGAACCCGACGGTGGCCACGGCGCCGGCGCAGGCCGGCGCGACGCTCGCGCCGCCTTCGCGCGCCCGGCGGCGCGACGGCGCGCGCCGACGCGTTCGCACGGCTGCTCGCGGCGACGATCGAGCAGACCGGCGACGCGGTCATCGTGGCGCGCACCGACGGCACGATCGAGCACGCCAACGACGCCTTTCTTCGCGCCGCCGGCTACTCACGCGAGCAGCTCGCCTCGCTGAGCGCCGCCGATCTGGCGCCGCCAGGCCTCGAGCTGACCGGCGGACCCGTCCTCGAGCAGCTCAGGGAGCAGGGCGTCTGGCGGGGCACGGTGGAGCGCCGCCGCCGCGACGGGACTCGCTACCACGCGTCGTGCACGGTGGTGGCGCTGCGCGGTTCCTCCGGGCAGGTCACGCACCTCGCGGCGGTCGAACGCGACATCAGCGATGAGATCTCCCGCCGCGATCACCTGGTCCACACCGAGCGGCTGTCGGCGATGGGCGCGCTCATCGCCGGGGTGGCGCACGAGCTCAACAACCCGCTCCAGACGATTCTCGGGTCCGCGGAGGTGCTGCTCGAAGAGCAGGCCGATGCGTCCGGACGGCGCGAGCTGGAGCTCGTGCGGCGCGAAGCCGGCCGCGCGGCGCAGATCGTCCGGAATCTCCTGGCGTTCGTTCGCCGGACCACGCCGAATCGCGCCAGCGCCGACCTGAACGAGCTGGTACGGGCGACCGTCGAGCTGCGGCGTTATCACCTCGAGCGCAGCAACATCGCGGTGCACGTCGCGCTCGCCGAGGGCACGCTCCCGGTCCTCGTCAACCGCGAGGAGATCCAGCAGATCGTGCTGAACCTGATCCTGAACGCCGAGCAGGCGCTGGAGCCGCGGCGCGGCGGCACGATCGCGGTCCGCACGTTCGCCAGCAGTGGCAGCCACGTCGTCGAAGTCGCCGACGATGGTCCGGGCATCAGCCGGGAGCTGCACGGACGGATATTCGAGCCGTTCTTCACGACGAAGGACGTGGGACAGGGGACCGGCCTGGGCCTGTCGATTTCCCACGGCATCGCCTCGGCGCACGGTGGCTCGCTGGAGCTGGCCTCGAAGGCATCTCCCGGCGCTTGCTTCCAGCTCGCCCTGCCGGCGCACGTCGAGGCGGAGCGCGGCCCGGCGCCGGCCGACCAGGGCTACGCGGCGGCGCGGCTGGCGCTGGTCGTCGAGGGCGAGCGACCCATCCGCACGCTGCTGCGGCGGCTGCTCGAACACCGCGGCTTCGAGGTCGCCGAGGCCGATTCCGGCGAGACCGCGCTCGCCATCGCGCGTGAGCGAGCGCCCGACCGGGTGGTCTGCGACGTGCGGATGCCGGGCATGGACGGCGTCGAGTTCTATCACCGTCTCTGCTCGTTCAGGCCGGGGCTCGGCCGCCGCTTCGTTCTGATGTCCGGGCATGCCGCCGCCGACGCCGCCGGCGCGTTCCCCGGCGTACCCACGCTTCAGAAGCCGTTCACGTCCGCCGACCTGGACGCGGTTCTCGCACGAACGCAGCTATGATTGTCGGGTTATGCCCCTGACGGAGGTCGTCATAGTGGGAGCGGCCCGAACGCCGATCGGCCGCTACGGTGGCGCGTTTCGATCGATCCACCCGGCGGAGCTCGGCGCCGTCGCCACCCGCGCGGCGCTCTGCCGGTCGGGCATCGAGCCGGCGGCCGTCGACGAAGTGCTCATCGGGCATGGTCGCCAGGCCGGCTCCGGGCCC
Source organism: Vicinamibacterales bacterium (assembly GCA_048594975.1). Classification (GTDB taxonomy): domain Bacteria; phylum Acidobacteriota; class Vicinamibacteria; order Vicinamibacterales; family 2-12-FULL-66-21; genus JBMDXB01. The sequence goes on from JBMDXQ010000067.1 coordinate 14,343, forward strand.
AACCCGGCGCGCCAGGTCGGGACGCGCGCCGGCCTTCCCCACACGGTTCCGGCGCAGACGATCAACAAGGCGTGCGCCTCCGGCTTGCAGGCGATTGCCAGCGGCGCGCAGTCGATCATGCTCGGCGAGGCGGGGGTGGTCGTCGCCGGCGGCATCGAGTCGATGAGCCGGATGCCACACCTGGTCGAATCCGAGGACGGCCGCTGGGGACACCGCATGGGGAGCTTCACCCTCGTGGATGCGATGTACCGCGACGGGTTCACGTGCTCCGTGTGCGGCCTGGTCATGGGCGAGACCGCGGAACTGCTCGCCCGGCAGTACGGCATCACCCGCGAGGACTCCGATGCCTACGCGCTCGGCTCGCAGCACCGGGCGGCCCGTGCCGCGGCGGAAGGGCGCTTCCACGCGGAAATCGCGCCGGTGCCGGTCACGGACGCGAAGGGCAGGGAAACACGCGTCGAGGCCGACGAGCATCCGCGGCCGGATACGACGATGGAGGGGCTGCGGAAGCTGCCGCCGGTGTTCGGCGGCGCCGAGGGCGGGACCGGGATCGTCACCGCGGGCTCGTCATCCGGCATCACCGACGGCGGCGCCGCCCTCGTTCTGGCGAGCGCTTCCCGCGCGCGGGCGCTCGGCGCGACGCCGCTGGCGCGCATCATGGGATGGGCCTCGTCGGGGGTCGATCCGCGATTGATGGGGATCGGCCCCGTCCCGGCGATGCAGAAGCTGTTCGCCCGGAGCGGGCTGGGGATCGACGATTTCGATCTCGTCGAGCTCAACGAGGCGTTTGCCGCCCAGGTGCTGGCGGTGCTGCGCGACCAGCCGATAGACGCCGAGCGGCTGAACGTCAACGGCGGTGCCATCGCGCTCGGCCATCCGATCGGCTGCACCGGCGCACGGATCGTGGTCACGCTGCTGCACGAGATGCTCCGCCGCGGCGCGCATCGCGGCCTGGCGACGCTGTGCGTGAGCGGCGGACTCGGGATGGCGATGGCGATCGAGCGGATCTAGCGGGGAACGGTACCGGCGCACGTGCAGGGTGCAGGGTGCACGGTGCAGGGTGCTGTGCAGGTGCAGGGTGCCGTGGTGCAGGGTGCCGTGCAAGGTGCAGGGTGCCTGGGTCGACCGCGCCGAGTGTCGAGCCGCGAGCTGAGGCAAAGAGACCAGGCATGCGTATAGCGGTGATCCCCGGCGACGGGATCGGCAAGGACGTCACGGCGGAAGCCGTGAAGCTCGTGCAGGCAGTGGGCGAGGCCTTCGGTCGGCGGTTCGATCTCGAGCACCTCCCGTGGGGAGCCGACTACTTCCTCGAGACCGGGATCAGCGTGCCCCCGAACGGCCACGCCATGCTCCGCGACGAGTTCGACGCGGTCTTCATCGGGGCGCTGGGCGATCCGCGCGTCCCGGACATGCGGCACGCACGCGACATCCTCCTCGGCACGCGGTTCGAGCTGGACCTCTACGTCAACTACCGCCCGGTGCGGCTCATCGACGAACGGCTGTGCCCGCTGAAGGGGCGCGGGCCGAAGGACGTCGACTTCGTAGTCTTCCGCGAGAACACCGAGGGGCTCTACGTCGGCGTCGGCGGACGGTTCAAGGCCGGCACCGAGGACGAGATCGCAATCCAGGAGGAGATCAACACCTGGAAAGGCGTCCACCGCATCGTCCGGCACGCGTTCGAGTTTGCCGCGGCGCGCGGGCTGAAGACGGTGTGCATGGCCGACAAGAGCAACGCCATGACGCAGGGCCACGCGCTCTGGCAGCGCGTGTTCGCCGAAGTATCCGAGGCGTTCCCCGCGATCCAGCCGGTGCACTACTACATCGACGCCCTCGCGATGTACATGGTCAAGGACCCCTCGCAGTTCGAAGTGATCGTGACCAACAACCTGTTCGGGGACATCGTGACCGACCTCGGGGCACAGCTGCAGGGCGGGCTGGGAATGGCGGCGTCGGGCAACCTTCATCCCGGACGCACGTCGATGTTCGAGCCGGTCCACGGTTCGGCGCCGAAGTACGCGGGCAAGAACGTCGCCAACCCGATCGGCGCGATCCTCTCGGCCGCGCTCATGCTGGAGACCCTCGGCCTCGAACGGGAGGCGCGGGCCATCGAGACCGCGGTCGAGGGTAGCGTGCGGTCCGGGAACGTGACGGCCGACGTCGGCGGCCGGCTGGGCACGCGGGAGACGGGCGATTACGTCGCGGCGCAGGTGAGGGCCAATGGCTAGCGACATCTACATCCTCGGCGGCGCGCGCACGCCGATGGCGGAATACACGGGCAGGCTCAAGGAGTTCACGGCGATCGAGCTCGGCGCCATGGCCGCGCGGGCGGCGCTGGAGCGGACCGGCGTGGCGGCGCAGGCGGTCGATCACGTCGTGTTCGGCAACGTGATGCAGACCAGCTCCGACGCCGTCTACGGAGCGCGGCACGTCAGCCTGAAGACCGGTGTGCCGATCGACGTGCCGGCGCTCACCGTCAACCGGCTCTGCGGTTCGGGAATCCAGGCGGCGGTCAGCGGCGCGCAGATGATCCTGCTCGACGAGGCCGAGGTGGTGCTCACCGGCGGGATGGAGAGCATGTCGCAGGCGCCGCACGTCATCCGCGGACTGCGCAGCGGCCTTCGGCTCGGGCAGGGGCAGCTCGAGGACACGCTGTGGTCCGCGCTCCTCGACACGCACTGCGGCTGCACCATGGCGGGGACTGCCGAGAACTGCGCGGCGAAGTACCGCGTCTCGCGCGAGGAGCAGGACCGCTACGCGCTGCGCAGCCAGTGGCTCGCCGACCGCGCCTGGCGCGAGGGGCGCCTGGCGGACGAAGTCGTGGCGGTGGAGATCAAGACGCGCACGGGGGTCGAACGCTTCGCGCAGGACGATCACATGCGCCCGGATTCGACGCTGGAGGGCCTGGCGAAGCTGCCGCCGGCCTTCAGCAAGAACGGGTGCGTCACCGCCGGCAACGCGTCGGGCATCGTCGACGGCGCGGCCGCCCTGCTGCTCGCCTCGGAGGCGGGAGTGAGGAAGACCGGCGCGACGCCTCTCGCGCGGCTCTCTCACTGGGCGAGCGTCGGCGTCGAACCGGCCCTGATGGGCATGGGACCGGCCCCCGCGACCAGGCGGGTGCTGCAGAGGGCCGGCCTCGCCCTTCGCGACATCGATCTGATCGAGGTGAACGAGGCGTTTGCCGCGCAGTACCTGTCGGTCGAGAGCGAGCTCGGCCTCGATCGCGAGCGCGTCAATGTCAACGGTGGCGCCATCGCGCTCGGGCATCCGCTGGGGATGACCGGCACGCGCCTGCTGCTGACGCTCACGCTGGAGCTGCGCCGCCGGAAATTGAATCGCGGTCTCGCGACCGCCTGCATCGGTGGCGGGCAGGGGATCGCGGCGATCGTGGAGACGGTCTAGCTGCGGCGTTGACAGTCAGGCGAGAACGACGCACGGCAGCTTGACGGCCCGCACAGGAAGGCACGGAGGCGCGGAGTGTCTTCGTGACCGCGAAGCGCATCGTCATCACGACTGCGCCGTGACACTGAACACGATTGACTAGGATCGGCTATGGAGATCAAGACAGTAGGCGTGCTCGGGTGCGGGCTCATGGGGTCGGGGATCGCGCAGGTGTGCGCCGCCGCCGGCTACAAGACCGTGGTGCGTGAGGTCGAGCAGGGAGTCCTCGACAGGGGCATGGGCCGCATCCGCAAGTTCCTCGCCGACGGTGTCGCCAGGGGCAAGGTAACCGCCGAGGACCAGGACAAGACGCTCGGGAACCTCTCGGCTACGACCAGCCTCGACGCCCTCGGCGGCTCCGACCTGATCATCGAGGCCGTCATCGAAAACGTCGACGAGAAGTCGCGGGTGTTCGCGGCGCTCGACGGGGTGCTCGGCGAGTCGGCCCTCTTCTGCTCGAACACGTCCTCGCTGTGCATCACCGAGCTGGCGGCGAAGACGAAGCGCCCCGATCGGTTCGCGGGACTGCACTTCTTCAATCCCGTCCCGATCATGAAGCTGGTGGAGGTGATCCGCGCGCTGACGACGAGCGAGGCGACCTACCAGGCGGTGTTCGCGTTCGCCGGCTCGCTCGGCAAGGAGCCGATCACCGCTCCCGACAGACCCGGCTTCATCGTCAACCGGCTGCTGGTGCCGTACCTGCTGGACGCGATTCGCTCCTACGAGCACGGCCTCGGCACGATCGAGGACATCGACAGGGGCATGAAGCTCGGGTGCGGCTACCCGATGGGGCCGTTCACGCTGCTCGACTTCGTCGGCCTCGACACGACCTACTACATCGCCAACATCATGTTCGAGGAGTACCGCGAGCCGGCGTACGCGCCGCCGCCGCTGCTGAAGCGCATGGTGCTGGCGGGACGGCTGGGGAAGAAGAGCGGACAGGGTTTCTACAAGTATTAGTCACTTCAGCGTTGCCAGCAGCTGCCGCCCTTTCTCCTTGAACTCGCGGTCTTCGGGCGCCCAGTCCGGGTCGAGCGGCGCGTCGAGGAGTTTCTGCAGCTCGCGCTTCGCCTCCGCCTCGCGATCGAGTGCGATCAGCGTCTCGGCGAGGAAGAACAGCGACGCGCTGCTGTGCGGGTTGTAGGTGAGCGATCGGCGCAGGTGCTCCTCGGACTTCTTCTTGCTGCCGCCAAAGAGCCCCGGCACGCGGTAGTACCAGCGTCCCAGCGCCCGATCGGCCGAGCCCTGCTGGAACGCCGGGTCGAGCTTCAGCACCGTGGTCAGCTCGTCGCGAATGTCGCCGCGGTACCTGAGTCCCTGCCGCAGCCCGAAGGACTCGGCGAGCGCCCCCATGTTCGCCGCGATCCAGAAGTGTCCCTCCGGGCGGTTGGGCGCGACCGCGACGGCGGCGCGCCCGGCGCGAATGCCCGCCTCCAGCATCGTCTTGCGTTCCTGCGGGGGCGCGTGACCGCCGAGCCAGTAGCTCGCGCGCGCGAGCTTCCACGCCGCCTCGAGGTCCTTCGGATCGCGCGCGAGGCGCTCCTCCCAGATGGCGGCAGCGCGGCGCGCGCTCGCCAGGTTCTCCCGCGCCGCGTACAGCGTATCCGGATCGCCATCGGCCTGCGCGGGACGCGCCGCGACGACGGCGGCGCTGGAAATGGCGATATAGAATACGAGGATGCAGGACGTCATCAGGCAGCTGCTCGCCGCGCTCGGGGAGGATCCGGCGCGTGAAGGCCTCGCCGACACGCCGAAACGCGTGGAGGAGGCGATGCGGTTCCTCACGAGCGGCTACAGCGCGGATGTCGATGCCGTGCTGAACAACGCGCTGTTCACGGTCGATTATAACGAGATGGTGATCGTCAAGGACATCGACTTCTACAGCCTGTGCGAGCACCATCTGCTCCCGTTCTTCGGACGTTGCCACGTCGCCTACCTGCCGCAGGGCCGCGTCATCGGCCTGAGCAAGATCCCGAGGCTCGTCGAGATCTTCGCGCGGCGCCTGCAGATCCAGGAACGGCTCACCAGCCAGATCGCCGAGACCATCCGCAGCAAGGTTCAGCCGCTCGGCGTCGCGGTGGTGATGGAGGCGGCGCACCTCTGCATGTCGATGCGCGGCGTCGAGAAGCAGAACTCGGTGGCGGTCACCAGCGCGATGCTCGGGGTGTTCCGCGACGACGCGCGGACGCGGATGGAGTTCCTCGAGCTGATCAGGCGGCCCGAGCTCGCCGAGCGGCACGCCGGCGTCAGCCTGCCGGGCCTGGCCTGCATCGCGGATTGACGGCAGGCGATGCGAAGCCTCGTCTCCCTCGTGGTCGCGGTGGCGATGATCGTCGCTGCCACCTCGCGCGACATGCTGGCGCAGGCGCGGCGGACGACACGTACGCCAGCCCCGCGGCTCAGGACCGAGCCGGCCACGGTCACGTGCCCGGAGGCGCTCGGCACCGGGGCGCACACCAAGGCGCAGTACTGCTTCGTGCTCGCCGGCCGCGACCCGGCGGAGGGGGTAATCGTGCCCTTGCCGCGTCACGCCGGCCCGGCCACGCTCCTCTTCGACCTGCACAACCGCCACACTTATTCCGAGGAGGAGGTGAAGGCCGGCCGCGGCTACGCCCGCTACCTCGCCATCATCGGCGTGCTCACGATGAAGGGCGACCTGATCAGCCGCGCCGCGGTGCAGAGCGAGTTTCGGCAGGCCCCCGACCTCTACGAGCGCATCACCGGCGGGGCCGGTCCCGCCGGGCTGAAGGCGGTGGCGCCGATCGGCCGCGAGCAGGTCATCGTCACCATCCCGGCAGCGATCACCGAGGTGAGCCTGCTCGGGGAGGTGCTCGACGCCACCACCGCGGCGGGGCGCGAGATGGCCACGCCCGGGCGGCCGGTCGCCGTCGTCAGCAACGTCCGGGTCGAATACCGTCCGCGGTGATTCGCCTTCCTCCGTTCCGGTCATGCACGAACACGATGTCCTGATCGTCGGCGCCGGCCCGGCCGGGCTCGCCGCCGCCATCGCCGCAGTCCAGCACGGCCTCGACCACGTAGTGGTGGAGAAGGGCGCGCTCGTCAATTCGCTCCTGCACTACCCGACCGACATGGTGTTCTTCACCACACCGGAGCTGATGGAGATCGGCGGAATGCCGTTCGTCAGTCCGTACGACAAGCCGACCCGCGCCGAGGCGCTGCGTTACTACCGGCGCGTGACCGACGCGTTCAAGTTGAACGTGGCCTTCGACGAGACGGTGACCGAGATCCGGCGGGAGCCCGGCGCGGCCGGCGTGCCCGGGTTCACCGTGGACGTGCAGCCGTCACGCGGCGGCGGCCGATCCCGCCGCGCCCGCCATGTCGTGATCGCCACCGGAGCCTACGACGTGCCGAACACGTGCGGCATGCCCGGCGAGGACCTGCCGCACGTATCGCACTATTACACGCAACCGCACCCGTATTTTCGCCGGCGGGTGGTGGTGGTCGGCGGCAAGAACTCGGCGGCCGAGGCGGCGCTGGATCTGTATCGTGCCGGCGCGTCGGTCACGCTCGTACACCGCCGGCCGGCGCTGGGCGACTCGATCAAGTACTGGGTGAAGCCGGACATCGAGAACCGCATCCGCGAGGGGTCGATCGCGGCGCGGTTCGACACCACGGTGGTGGAGATTACGCCGTCAGCGGTGGTGGTCGAGCGTGACGGCGTGCGCGAGGAGATTCCGGCCGACGCGGTGTTCCTGCTCACCGGCTATCGCTCCGACGACGCGCTGCTCCGCAACGCCGGCGTCGACATCGATCCGGAGACCTGCGGACCGGTATTCGACCCGCAGACCTTCGAGACCAACGTGGAAGGGCTCTACGTCGCGGGTGCGGTAGTCGCGGGCCGCGAGAGCGGCAAGATCTTCATCGAGAACGGACGGTTCCACGGGCAGCAGGTGATCGAGGCAATCGTTGGCCGCGGTCGTCAGTGAGTCCCCTGCCCGCCCCAGTTGTGGTGGGCGGCGAACACCTTCATCTCCAGCAGTTCGATCAGCGCGCGGCAGCGGTGGAGGACGCTCTCGCGTTCGAGGAGCGCCTGTTTCTCCAGCGGCTCCAGGTCGAGATACTGGGCCAGCGCGTTCACCAGGTCCTCGTCGGGCATCGATGGCGGCATCGTGCTGTCGACGCCGCGGCCGGAAGGCTGCGGCACCAGCAGCGACTCGAGCCGGTGACGCGCGCCGCGCAGTTCCTCGCGGTCGCGCTCGCAGGGCGGCTCGCCGATCGTCTCGACCGCCGCCTGGCGGTAGCTCCGGCTTGCGTCCTCGCTGACGATCCGGAACTTGGCCAGGCCGCGCAGGACGATGTTGTAGCGGCCGTCGCCGAGGCGCTCGGCATTGGTGACGAGGCCGGCGCAGCCGATCGGGTAGACGGGCGGGCGGCCCTCGTAGTCCGCCTCCCAGCCCGGCTGCAGCAGCACCATCCCGATGATCCGGTCGCCGGCGAGCGCCTCACTCACCATCGTCACGTAACGCGGCTCGAAGATGTGCAGCGGCAGGAAGACCTGCGGGAACAGCACGACATTCGGTAATGGGAACAGGGGAATGGTGGGAGGGAGCATGAATCACGTCATTGTGGATCGTGGATTGCGGATGTGAATGGCATCCATCGGGGTGGACTGCCCCTCGGTGTGCCTCGAGTCAGTCAGGCATCAATCCACAATGCGCAATCCTCAGTGAATTGTCCTCGTCTTCTTGTCCATGTAGTCCATCAGCACGTAGCGGCCCAGCGTGCGCGGGGTCGTGAAGTAGGCCTTGCCGTGGCAGATTTGGGCGACGCGGCGCACGAAGCTGACCAGGTCGTGGTCGCGCGCCAGCATGAACGTGTTGATCAGGATGCCCGCCTTGCGGCAGGCAGCCACCTCCGCGAAGGTCTCCGACACGATGAACGGGTCGAGGCCGAACGCGTTGCGGTAGATGCGGCCGTCCGGGCGGGTGAGCGCCGACGGCTTGCCGTCGGTGATCATGACGATCTGGCGCATGTCCTTCTGCTGCCGCTCGAGGATGCGGCGGGCGAGGCGGAGCCCCTCCCGCGTGTTCGTGTAGTAGGGGCCGACGCGCACCCGGGCCAGGCGGGTGAGCGGAATCTCTTCCGCCGAGTCGTGGAACAGCACTACCTTGAGCGCGTCGCCCGGATACTGCAGGCGAATGAGGTTCGAGAGCGCCAGCGCCACGCGCTTGGCCGGGGTGAAGCGATCCTCGCCGTAGAGGATCATGCTGTGGCTGCAGTCGAGCATCAGCACCGTGGCGCACGAGCTCTGGTACTCGCCCTGCACGACCATCAGGTCCTCGTAATCGATCGCGAGGCTCGGCGTCACCGTACCTCCCGCTCCGCCCGACACGTCGAGGGTGCCGCGCTGCCGCAGGACGGCATTCAGGATCGTGCCGGCGGCATCGAGGTTCATGGTGTCGCCGAACTCGTACGGCTTGGGCGCGCCGCTCGCCTCGATCCCGGTGGCCTCCTCGCGGGTATCGTGCCGGCCGATGCTGCTCCGGCCGATTGAGCCGAGCAGATCCCGGAGCGCCCGGTAGCCGAGAAAATCCAGGCTCTTGTCGGTGATCTCGAAGCGGAACTGCACCGGGTCCTGGTTCATCCCTTCGCCGGGGCCGAACCTGCCGTTCGCGTCCCGCGCGGAGGGGGGCCGTGGCGACGACGTGATGTAGCCCTGGTGCTGCAGGCGCTCGATGATCCGCTGGATCAACTGTTCGAGCCGCTCCTCCGCGTCATCGGCCTGCTGCCAGTCCTTGCCGAGCAGCTTCTCCAGCGTCTCGTCCGAGAGCGTGCCGCCGTTCAGCAGCGCCTCGAGGATGGCGTCGTGCAGCGCCTGCATCGAGTGCGTGCCGTCCTCGTCGTCCATCGGATCGCCGAAGCCGCTGGAGAGCAGCAGGTCGGACAGCCGCGACAGCAGGTCCTCGAGGTCGACGCCGTCGAGATCCTCGCCCGTGTACTTCGAGTAGCGGAACTTCATTCAGTTGTAATACTTCTTCTTGTTCCCGACAAACGGCACCTCGCGCTCGAGGGCGGCGTCGGTGGTCATCGGCCGCGGGCGGGCCCGCGGCGGTTCGGCGCCCTGGTACTGCCACTCGTCCGAGCGGGTGATCTTCTTCTCGGCGTACAGTCCTTCGAGGATGAAGTCCACAGCGGCCGCACGGTGTGCCGCCGACCCGTCGGCGCGGACGCCGGCGTTGGCCGCGAGCTCGTGCAACCCCTGCACCTCGAGGGTCCGCTCGAGTAGCTCCCGTGCGTTGAGGGTGTCGTCGACGCGCAGCGTCCCGCCGAGATCGAACCACTCGGTGACCCGTCGCAGGTCGGCGCCCGCAAAGTACCCGCCGAACACGTTGCCGACCGCGGCGCGGATGATGTCGCGGGCGACGTTGTCGGCGCCGCGCAGCTCCCCCTCGTACTCGAGCTCAAACTTGCCGGTGATCGCCGGCAGCGCCGCGTAGATGTCGGTCACGCGCGGCACGACCGTCGCCTCCCCGGCGAGGACCGCGCGCCGCTCGGCGTTCGACACGACGTTCTCGAGCAGCGAGATCGGCAGCCGCTGGCTGACGCCGGATCGCTTGTCGATCTTCTGGTCCTGCCGCGCCTGGAACGCGACCTCCTCGACCACCTCGCGCACGAACTCCGGCACCTCTACCGCGAGCCGCTCGGGCACGGCCGCCGTACGGTAGCGATCCAGCCACGCCTCCTGCGCGGTGATCGCCATCGCCTCGTGGCGCGTCGCCGGGTAGTGCGTGCGGATCTCCGAGCCGATGCGGTCCTTGAGCGGCGTGATGATCTTGCCGCGCGCGGTGTAGTCCTCCGGGTTCGCGCTGAACACCATCATCACGTCGAGGGCGAGCCGGACCGGGTAGCCCTTGATCTGGACGTCCCCCTCCTGGAGGATGTTGAACAAGCCCACCTGGATCTTGCCGGCGAGATCCGGCAGCTCGTTGATCGCGAAGATCCCGCGGTTCGCCCGCGGCACCAGCCCGTAGTGCATCGTCAGTTCGTCGGCCAGGGTGAGCCCCGAGCGCGCCGCCTTGATCGGATCGAGGTCGCCGATCATGTCGGCGATGGTGACGTCGGGGGTGGCGAGCTTCTCGACGTAGCGCGCCTCGCGCGGCAGCCACCCGACCGGCAGCGCGTCGCCTTCCGCGCGCAGCCGCGCACGGCAGCCGGCGCAGAGCGGGGCGAGGGGATCGTCGTGGATCTCGCAGCCCGGAACCACCGGGATCGCCTCGTCGAGCAGCTCCGCCAGCGCGCGCAGGATCCGGCTCTTCGCCTGGCCGCGCAGCCCGAGCAGGATGAAGTTGTGCCGCGACAGGATGGCATTGACGATCTGCGGCACGACGGTCTCGTCGTAGCCGATGATGCCGGGAAAGAGCGGATCGCGGCGGCGCAGACGACGGATCAGATTGTCCCGGACTTCGTCCTTGACCGACCGGCGCGGCAGCCGGCCGGCGTCGACTGCGTCTCGGAGCTGTACAAGGGTGGTGGGACGGGCGCGGGAAGCCATAGGGAATCTTACACCGATCCCTCATCCCTGATCGCTCATCCCGAATCCTTGATCCTGGATCCCCCATCCTGCATCCCCGATCCTGAATCGCCGATCAAGCGCAATCCGGCGTTCGTGCGCGGTTGGCGGTCGTCGACGCAGCGCAGGGCTCAGCGCGACGGATTCGGGATCGGGACGGCACGATGAGGGATTCGGGAGGAGCGATCCAGGATAGGGGATCCAGGATGAGCGATCAGGGATGAGGGATAATCCGCGTGTGCGTCCGCTCGTCTACGCGCACCGCGGCGGCGCGGCGCTGCGGCCGGAAAACACGTTCGAGGCATTCGACAACGGCCTGGCCCTCGGCGCCGACGGGCTCGAGTTCGACGTCCGGCTGGCCGGCGACGGCGCGGTCGTCGTGCTCCACGACGACACGCTCGAGCGCACGACCAACGGCCGCGGCGCGGTCGCGGCGTGCACCGCGGCGGACCTGCGCGCGCTGGACGCGGGCTACTGGTTCAAGCCGACCGACGCCGGCCACGATTTCCCGTTCCGCGGCACGGGCGTGTGCGTGCCGCTGCTCGCTGACCTGCTGCGGCGGTACCCGGGCATCCCCATGATCGTCGAGTTGAAGCAGAGCACGCACGAGCTCGCGCAGCGGACACTCGATCTCGTGCGCGCCGCCGGCGCCCTCGACCGCGTCGCCCTCGGGTCGTTCAGCTGGCGCGCCCTCCGCGCCGCCCGCGCCGGCGATTCGCGGGTCATCACCGGCGCCTCGCGGGAGGAGACGCGCATCGCCCTCTATCGTTCGTGGATCCGCTGGCCCGTTCGCCACCCGCCCTATCGTGAGTTCCAGGTGCCGGAGACCTCGGGATCCACGCGCATCCTCTCGCCCCGATTCATCCGCTACGCGCACCAGGCCGGTCTGCAGGTGAAGGTGTGGACCGTGAACGACGCGGATGACATGCGGCGGCTGATCGGGTGGGGAGCCGACGCCATCATCACCGACCGGCCGGACGTGGCTGTGGGGATCGTCAGGGGAGTCGAGCCCGGTCGCTGAACGCCACGCAATGCCGACCGCAGCAGTTCGAGCCGGCTCAGCATGTCGCCACTTCGAGCTCACGATCGCGAGCAGGTGATCCTCCGGCTCGCCCGCGCCGGGCACGCCGGCCGCTGCTGCGGCCCGACCGAGAAACAGGACTAGAATATTCTGATTGGTCGGTGCATGGTCTTCCCAAAGGGGCACACCAGATGAGGAATATCGCCCAGCAGGACGCCTCTGAGCTGGAGGCCCTCGAACAGCGCGAGTGGCTCGAGTCGCTGCACTACGTTATCCAGCAGGGAGACAGGGGCCGCGTCGAGCGCCTCCTCGCCACGCTCCGCCAGCACGCGCGCATGGCCGGTGTGAGCCTGCCGTTTTCGGCGGTGACGCCGTACGTGAACACGATCCGGCCGGAGGAGCAGACGCCCCTGCCCGGCAGCCAGGAGATCGAGCGGCGCATCAAGAGCCTCGTCCGCTGGAACGCCATGGCGATGGTGGTGCGCGCCAACCGCGTGTCGGAAGGCATCGGCGGCCACATCTCGACCTATGCGTCGGCGGCCACGCTCTACGAGGTCGGCTTCAACCACTTCTTCCGCGGCAAGGACAAGGACGGCGACGGCGACATCATCTACTTCCAGGGCCACGCCTCCCCCGGGATCTACGCCCGCGCGTTCCTCGAAGGCCGCATCTCGGCGGACACGCTGCAGAACTTCCGCCGCGAACTCGCGCCGGGCGGCGGACTGTCCTCGTACCCGCATCCGTGGCTGATGCCGGACTTCTGGGAGTTCCCGACCGTCTCGATGGGCCTCGCGCCGATCATGTCGATCTACCAGGCGCGCTTCAACCGCTACCTCGAGGATCGCGGGCTGAAGAAGCCGTCCAGCACCAAAGTGTGGGCCTTCCTCGGCGACGGCGAGACCGACGAGCCCGAGACGCTCGGCGCCATCAGCCTGGCCGCCCGCGAGAGGCTCGACAACCTGATCTTCGTAATCAACTGCAACCTGCAGCGGCTCGACGGCCCGGTCCGCGGGAACGGCCAGATCATCCAGGAGCTCGAGGCGATCTTCCGCGGGACCGGCTGGAACGTGATCAAGGCGATCTGGGGGTCGGACTGGGACGCGTTGCTCGCGAAGGACCACGACGGCCTGCTGGCGAAGCGGATGGGAGAGATCGTCGACGGCCAGTATCAGAAGTACGCGGTCGAGAGCGGCGCCTATCTTCGCGAGCACTTCTTCGGCGTGGATCCTCGGCTGCTCGACATGGTCAAGCATCTCTCCGACGACCAGATCGAGCGGCTGCGCCTTGGCGGCCACGACCCGGTCAAGGTCTACAACGCGTACAAGGCGGCGGTGGAGCACAAGGGCCAGCCGACCGTGATCCTCGCGCGCACCATCAAGGGCTACGGGCTCGGCGAAGCGGGTGAAGGCAAGAACATCACCCACCAGCAGAAGAAGCTCAACGAGTCGGACCTGCGCTCGTTCCGGACCCGCTTCGGCATCCCGGTTTCGGACGACGAGATCGCCGAGGCGCCGTTCTACCGTCCGTCGGACGACAGCCCGGAGCTGCAGTATCTCCGCGAGCGGCGTCAGACGCTCGGCGGCTACGTGCCGGCGCGTGCCGTGCGGGTCCAGCCGCTGCAGGTGCCGCTCGACGCGGCCTTCGACGAGTTCGCCAAGGGCACCGAGGGGCGCAAGGTGTCCACCACCATGGTGTTCGTCCGTATCCTGTCGAAGCTGCTGCGCGACAAGGACATCGGCGACCTGATCGTGCCGATCGTGCCGGACGAGGCGCGCACCTTCGGCATGGAGTCGCTGTTCCGCGCCATCGGCATCTACTCGCACGTCGGGCAGAAGTACGAGCCGGTCGACATGGACACCCTCCTCTACTACAAGGAGGCGCAGGACGGGCAGATCCTCGAGGAGGGGATCACCGAGGCGGGCTCGATGTCGTCGTTCATCGCTGCCGGCACCGCCTACGCCGTGCACGGCGTCAATACGATCCCGTTCTTCATCTTCTATTCAATGTTCGGGTTCCAGCGGGTCGCCGACCTGATCTGGGCGGGCGCCGACTCGCGCGCCCGCGGCTTCCTCCTCGGCGGCACCGCCGGCCGGACGACGCTTGCCGGCGAAGGGCTGCAGCACCAGGACGGCCAGAGCCATGTCTTCTCGCTGTCGGTCCCGAACTGCATCTCCTACGACCCGGCGTACGCCTACGAGCTCGCGGTGATCATCCAGGACGGCATCCGTCGGATGTACACGGAGCAGGAGAGCGTCTTCTATTACCTGACGGTCATGAACCAGCAGTACCCCATGCCGCCGATGCCGGAGGGCGCGCGCGACGGGATCCTCAGGGGGATGTACCGCCTGCACGCCGCCGCGAGCCCGGAGGGAAAGCGCCGCGCGCAGCTGCTCGGAAGCGGCGCCATCCTGAACGAGGTGGTCGAGGCCACGAAACTCCTCGAGGCCTACGACGTGGCTGCCGACGTGTGGAGCGTGACCAGCTATCAGGAGTTGTACCGGGATGCCCACGCGTGCGACCGCTGGAACATGCTGCACCCGGCCGAGGCGCCGCGCGTGCCGTACGTCACACGGTGCCTCGAGGACGCTCCGGGTGTGATCGTCGCGGCGTCTGATTACCTGAAGGTGCTGCCCGACTCGCTCGCGCGCTGGATGCCCCGGCCCGTCCGCGCGCTGGGCACCGACGGCTTCGGCCGGAGCGAGGACCGCGCCGGCCTCCGCAACTTCTTCGAAGTGGACGCCCGCTTCGTTGCGCTCGCCACCCTCGCCGAGCTCGCCAGGGCCGGCGAGGTCGACCAGGCCGTCGTGACCAGGGCGATCGGCGACCTCAAGATCGATCCCGAGAAAAAGAACCCGGCCCGCAGCTGAGTGACCGCGATGCCTACTGATTTCACGCTCCCGGAACTCGGCGAAAACATCGAGGCCGGCGACGTCGTCCGCGTCCTGGTTGCGGCCGGCGATACGGTCGCAAAAGACCAGCCGGTCCTCGAGCTCGAGACCGACAAGGCGACGATCGAGGTCCCATCCTCGGTGGCCGGCACGATCAAGGAGGTGGCGGTCAAGCCGGGGGACCGCGTCAAGGTCGGGCAGGTGGTGCTGAGGGTGGACGACTCGACCGAGGAGGCCAAGGCGTCCTCGCTGCCGAAACCGGCGCAGACAGCGAGGCCGGAGGCCGCGGGGCAGCCGGCGGCGCCGAAGCAGGCCGCGGAGACCGGCGAGGAGTCTGCCGCAGCGCTGGAAGGGGGCCTGGCCCAGCGCGCCGGTCAACAGGAACCCAACGATGGCGCCGAGCGCGGGGCCGCCGAACGCGATTCCGGGCGCGCACAGCAGCCCGAGGCGCAGCGCGCGGAGGAGACGCCGCCCCGGCCGAAGCGCGGCGAGGTGGTGGACATCAGCCGCGGGGCCCGCGGACCGCAGGCCCCGCCGGCCGCGGTGCCGGCGCCGGCCGAACCGATTTCGCCGGCCGCTGCTGCGCCGGCCGCGCCGTCCGTCCGGCGCATCGCGCGCGAGCTCGGCGTGGACATCACGCGCGTCCCGGGCAGCGGGCAAGGCGGCCGAATCAGCGTCGACGACGTGCACGCGTACGTGAAGCAGGCGATGACCGGCGCGGCGGCGCCTGCGGCTGCGGCAGCGCCTGCGGCTGCGGCAGCGCTCCCCGACTTCGCCCGCTGGGGCGGCGTCGACCGCAAGCCGATGTCGAACATCCGCCGCAAAACGGCGGAACACCTGAGCCACGCGTGGAACGCCATTCCGCACGTGACGCAACACGACACGGCGGACATCACGGCGCTCGAGGCGCTGCGCGCGCGCTACGCGCCGCAGGTCGAGACGGGCGGCGGCAAGCTGACCGTGACCGCCATCGCCCTGAAGGTGACGGCGGCGGCGCTCCGCCGTTTCCCGCAGTTCAACGCGTCGGTGGACCCGGCGCGCCAGGAGATCGTCTACAAACAGGCAGTCCACGTCGGGGTCGCCGTCGACACCGACCGCGGCCTGTTGGTGCCGGTCGTCCGCGACGTCGATCGGAAGGGGATTTCCGAGCTGTCCGTGGAGCTCGCGCGGCTGTCTGAGAAGGCGCGGTCCGGCAAGCTCTCGCTCGAGGAGATGCAGGGCGGCGGGTTCACGATCACCAATCTCGGCGGCATCGGCGGCACCTCGTTCACGCCGATCGTGAACTGGCCGGATGTGGCCATCCTCGGGATCTCGCGTGGCGCCTACGAGCCGGTCTACGACGGGCAGCAGTTCCAGCCGCGGCTGATGCTGCCGCTGTCCCTGTCGTACGACCATCGCGTGATCGATGGCGCCGACGCCGCTCGTTTCCTGCGGTGGGTGGCGGAGGCGTTCGAGCAGCCGTTTGTACTATCGCTGTAGGTTCCGGGGTTCCCGGGTTCCGGGGTTCCCGGGGGTTCCGGGGTTCTGGTCCGGATTCCGTAGGTTCTTGTTCCGGTTCCGGGTTCCGCCGGCACACGGCAGCTGAACACAAAGAACCGATCGGAACCCACGGAGCTCGGCGGAACCCCGGAACCACTCATTTCGACTGGAGCCATGCCTCACACCCACGTCGCAGTCATCGGCGCCGGACCGGGAGGGTACGCGGCCGCCTTCTACGCGGCCGATCGCGGGATGCAGGTGACGCTCGTGGATCCGGCGGTGAACCCCGGCGGCGTCTGCCTCTACAGGGGGTGCATCCCCTCGAAGGCGCTGCTCCACGTCGCCGAGGTGATCACCGAGGCGCGCCACGCCGAGGCGTGGGGTGTGGCGTTCGCGGCGCCGAAGATCGACGCCGGGAAGGTCCGCGCGTTCAAGACCAGGGTGGTGAACCAGCTCACCGGCGGCCTCGGCCAGCTGTCGAAACAGCGGAAGATCGCGTACGTCCAGGGGCGAGCAGCGTTCGCCGATCCGCACACGGTGGAAATCGCGCGCGAAGGGGGCGGGACCGAAACGCTGTCCTTCGAGCACGCCATCGTCGCGACGGGGTCGCGTCCGGCCTCGATCCCGGGACTGACGATCGACAGCAGCCGCGTCATGGACTCGACCGCGGCGCTCGACCTTCCAGACGTCCCGCGGTCCCTCCTCGTCGTCGGCGGCGGCTACATCGGACTGGAGCTCGGCACGGTCTACGCGGCGCTCGGCTCCAGGGTGACGGTCGTGGAGATGACGTCGGGGTTGCTGCCCGGCGCCGATCGCGATCTGGTCAACGTCCTTGCGAAGCGGGTCGAGAGCCTGTGCGAGGCGGTGCTGCTCAACACCCGGGTGGCGGGGATGAAGGAGGTCAAGAACGGCATCGCAGTGTCGTTCGAGCCGGCCGGCGAGGGGAAGGAGCGCACGTTCGACCGCGTGCTCGTGTCGGTCGGCCGTCGTCCGAACTCGGCCATCCCCGGGCTGGATCGCACGCGCGTGCAGGTGGATCGGCGCGGGTTCATCACCGTCGACGAGAGCCGCCGCACCGCGGAGCCCTCGATCTTCGCGATCGGCGACGTCGTGGGCGAGCCGATGCTGGCGCACAAGGCGTCGCACGAGGCGCGCGTCGCAGTCGACGCCATCGCCGGCGAGAAGGTCGCGTTCGAGCCGCTGGCGATTCCGGCGGTGGTCTTCACCGATCCCGAGCTTGCCTGGTGCGGGCTGACCGAGACCGAGGCGCAGCAGCAGCAGCGCGAGATCGCGGTCGCCCGTTTCCCCTGGGCCGCCTCGGGCCGTGCGCTGACGCTCGATCGCACCGATGGGATGACCAAGCTCGTCCTCGATCCGAAGACCGAGCGCATCCTCGGGGTCGGTATCGTCGGACCCGGCGCTGGCGAACTGATTTCCGAGGGCGTCCTCGCCGTCGAAATGGGCGCGAACGCCTTCGACCTGCGGCTGAGCATTCATCCCCACCCGACGCTGTCCGAGACACTGATGGAGGCGGCGGAAGTGTTCTTCGGGCAGGCGACGCACGTCTACCGGCCGAAGAAGCAGCAGGGGCGCGCATAGGTGCCATGCGCGCCGCGCATGGCCGTCCCATGCTGCTCCCGCATGGGACGCATGCCAAACTTATGCGCGACACGCGCGGCGGCGCTCCGTATCATGCGGCCATGATGACCATGGACTCGCGCCCCACCCGCACGCTCACGCTCGTCATCCACGAGTCCGACTGGCACGCGCTGCGCGCCGCCGAGCCCGACGCGATCGGCTGGTTGCACAGCTGCATCCGCGAGCGCCTGGCCTCCACCGCCGGGGTCGAGGCCGCGTCGCGATACAGCGCGCCGTCGCCCGTCACCGCCGACAGCTGGTGGGGCAACGACGACGAATACTAGGATCGCTCATTAGGGATGAGCGATTACTTGGGTGCCAGCTTGAGGCGGGGCAGCGTGCGCTGCAGCGCATCGAATATCTGCTGCACCAGGCGCGGGACGCGCGCCGCCCGCACGTAAACCCATCCCGTCTCCCGCACCAGCGACAGCCCGTCGATTCGACGGCACTTCAGCTGTCCGGCTCGCACCTCGCGCACGATCGCCTGATAGGGGACGATCGTCATGCCCATCCCGCTGGAGGTCAGCGCCTTCAGGATCTCGACGTTCTCCGTTTCCATCACGATCCGCGGCTGAATCTGCTCGCGCCCGAACATCTCGTCGATGACGCGGCGGGTACTCGAGCCGCGCTCGAACAGCACGCACGGGCGGCCGTCGAGATCGGCGGGCGTGATGTGCTTCTGCCGCGCCAGCGGGTGCGAGGGATGGGTCACGATGAGCAGCTCCTCGCGCATGACGCGGACCTGCATCAGGTCCGCCCCCTCGACCGGCAGGGTGAGCAGCGCGACGTCCAGCGCGCCGGCGCGCAGCCGTTCGACCAGCATGTGCGTGGCGCCGGTCGTGAGCTTGACCTCGACGTCGCGGTGCTTGCGCCGGAACTCCTTGAGCAGATCGGGGAAGACGTGCAGGCAGACCGTCATCCCGCCGCCGAGGCGCAGCGTGCCTTTGAGCGCGCCCTGGTGGTCCACGATGGCGGCCGTCGTCTCGCGGATGTCGGTAAGGACCCGCCGGCTCAACTGCAGCAACTGCTCGCCGGCGTCGGTCAGGCGCACGTTGCGTCCGAGCCGAAGGAACAGCGGCTCGCGCAGCTCCTCCTCGAGCAGCAGCACCTGCCGGCTCACCGCCGACTGCGAGACGTGCAGGCGCTCAGCCGCGGCGGTGAACGAACCGGTATCCGCCACCGCGCGGATCACCTCGAGCTGCCGGAGGTCCACGGGCAAATGGTAAATGGTAAATCGCAAATGGTAAATGGACTGGCTGGTGCCAGTTACCAGCTTCCAGCTGACAGTCGCCAGTCGCCGTTACCTTTACGCCTTACCCCTTACCCCTTTACCCCTCACGCCCGACCACGGTCACCAGCCGACCGGCGTGATCGCCGAGGCCGTGCTCGTCGCCATCGGCGCGCAACTTCGTCCACGCGCCCTCGGTAATTGCGCCGCCGTGCGACGTCGGAACGTCCGACGGCTGCTCGGGCAATGGCGCCATCCGCACGTCGTGCAAGACCTATCCGCTCGTGCCCGCCGCTGTCCCCCGCGCATACCGTCACGGCAATCTGCCGCATGCCGGCGCGACTGTCGCGGGCGCGCCGCGCGTCAGCCCCCGGCTCGTTGGCACTGCCGCCGCCGGCAAGCGTTCCGCAGGCGAGCGCGGCCGCCAGCTTCGCCTTCCACGTCATGCGCATGGTTCCATCTGCGGCGATACGTGCAAGTTCGGGGGGCAGGTGACGCGGTCGCAACCCACCTCAGCTGTGCCGGACCGACCGGATCAGCGATCCGGACCGGGCCCCAGACCGACAGACCCTCGTCGCGTTCAGTTCAGCTGTTCGCGAGGCGCGCCGCCGTCCGGAACACCGACGCGAGCATGGGCGGCGTCAGCACGCCGGTGTTCGTGTTCTGGCGGCTCGGGTGATACGAACCGATGAGCGACGGACCGTTCGGCGGCCGGTAGACAACTCCGTGGCCGAATGCAGGCTTCGGCCGCCACCGTATGCCGCGTTCAGCGAGCAGGCGCAGGGCGGCGTCGAAGCCGATGCGACCCAGCGCTACCAGGACGCGCACCCTGGGAAGCGCCGCGAACTCGGCGGCGAGGTGATCGTGGCACGCCGCGATCTCGTGAGGCGTGGGCTTGTTGCCCGGCGGCGCGCAGCGCACCGCCGCCGCGATGTACGCACCGGTCAGCCGCAGCCCGTCGTCCGGGTGCCGGGAGGTCGGCATGTTGGCGAACCCGGACGCGTGCATGGCGCGCATCAGGAAGTCGCAGGACCCGCCGGGACCGTCCCCCGTGAAGACGCGGCCTGTACGGTTCGCCCCGTGCGCGGCAGGCGCAAGCCCGATGACCAGCACGCACGCCCGCGGATCGCCGAAGCCGGGCACCGGCCGGCCCCAGTACACCTCGTCACGGTGCGCCGCTTTCTTCTCGGTCGCCACCCGCAGGCAGTACGTGCGCAGCCGCTCGCACCGTTCGCAGCCGATGATGTTGTCGCGAACGACCGACAGCCCGCGCATCGGGAACAGGCGAGGTTCAGCGCAGGACCGCGTCGGCCTGCTCATGGGCATGATAGGAGCTGCGGACCAGCGGTCCCGACTCCACGTGGCCGAACCCGAGCTCCGCTCCGATCCGTTTCAGCTCCACGAACTCCGCGGGCGTGTAGTACCTGGCGACCGGCATGTTGGCGACCGAGGGCCGCAAGTACTGGCCGATCGTCACGACCTCGCAGCCGACGGCACGCAGGTCCCGCAGCGTCTGCACCAGCTCGTCCCATTCCTCGCCGAGGCCGGCCATGATGCCCGACTTCGTGGGTATCGAGGGCGCGTAGCGCCGCGCACGCCCGAGCAGTTCGAGGGCCCGCAGATAGCGGCCGCCCGGCCGGGCCGTGCGGTAGAGGCGCGGGACCGTCTCGATGTTGTGGTTCAGCACGTCGGGCCGGGCGTCCAGCACCGTATGCAGCGCCGCCTCGTCCCCCTTGAAGTCGGGAATCAGGACCTCGATGCGGCAGGCGGGGACGCGCGTTCGTGTCTCGGCGATGGTCCGGGCGAACTGCGACGCGCCGAAGTCCGGGAGATCGTCGCGGTCGACCGAGGTCACGACCACGTGCGCGAGGCCCATGGCGCCGACGGCGCGCGCGACGTTCAGCGGCTCGTCCGGGTCGGGCGGCTTCGGGGCGCCGTGCACGACGTTGCAGTAGCCGCACGAACGCGTGCAGGTGTCGCCGAGGATCATGAACGTCGCCGTCCCGTGGTGCCAGCACTCGCCGATGTTCGGGCAGTTCGCTTCTTCGCAGACGGTGTGGAGCTTGAGGCCGCGCATGAGCCCCTTCAGCCGCAGGTAGTTCGGCGATCCGGGCGCTCGGACCCTGAGCCACTCGGGCTTGGGCGCCCGCGGGAGCTCCTCGGCCCGCTTGCGGCGCCCGCGGATGAAGTTCAACGGCGCGGTCTGCATCATTCAGTGGAATTATACTAGGCGGCGATGTCGGCCCTCTCCATCACCTGGCTTGGCCACGCCACCTTCGTCATCACCACGCCGGGCGGCAAGCGCATCGTCACCGATCCGTGGCTGGAAGGGAACCCGAGCTGCCCGGCCGGGCAGCGCCGCATCGACAAGGCAGACCTCATCCTGTTGTCCCACGGGCACTCCGACCACTCGGGCGATATCGTGGCGGTGTCGCGGGCGACCGACGCGCCGATCGTCGCGGTACACGAACTGTCGCTGTGGCTCGAGAAGAAGGGCCTGCGCAACGTGCTGGGCATGGGCATCGGCGGCACCCTCACGGTCGCTGGGCTCGAGGTGACGATGGTGCCGGCGGTCCACTCGAGCAGCGTGGTCGAGAACGACGCGATCGTCTACCTCGGGCAGCCGGCGGGCTTCGTAGTGCGGCTCGAGAACCAGCACGCGCTGTACTTTGCCGGCGATACCGCGCTCTTCGGCGACATGCGCCTCATCGGCGAGATGTACGCCCCGGAGATCGCCTTCCTGCCGATCGGCGACCATTACACGATGGGACCGGACGCGGCGGCGCGCGCGGCACGGATGCTCGGCGTCCGGCAGATCGTGCCGATGCACTACGGCACCTTCCCGGTGCTCACCGGGACGCCCGACCGCCTGAAGCGGCTCGTCGAGCCGCACGGCATCGACGTGCTGGTACTCAAGCCGGGCGAGACCGCCTCCTAATCCCTGATCCCGAACCGCTGATCCCGATCCTCGATCCCGGATCCTGGTCCCGACCGCTGGCGGCGCGGGTCGGGCGCCCCAGGTAATATCTGCTTATGCTAATTCAACAACTATAAATTTGACTTCTGACCTTCGGGTCCCTACAGTGACTCAATGGCTGCCGTCAGGCGCAGTGCGGCGATCGTCGACGGCCCGTCGCGGGCGGGCGCGCGCGCCATGCTCAAGGCCGTCGGCTTCACCGACGAGGACCTGCGGAAACCGCTCGTCGGCGTCGCCAATACCTGGATCGAGATCGGTCCGTGCAACCTGCACCTGCGGGAGCTGGCCGTTCCGGTCAAGGCGGGCATCCGTGCCGCGGGCGCTACCCCCCTCGAGTTCAACACCGTCTCGGTCTCCGACGGCATCACCATGGGCACCGAGGGGATGCGGATGTCGCTCGTCAGCCGCGAGGTGATTGCGGACTCGATCGAGCTTGTGGCCCGCGCCAACCAGTTCGACGCGCTCATCGTCCTCGTCGGCTGCGACAAGACGATCCCGGCGGCGGCGATGGCGCTCGCCCGGCTGGATATCCCCGGGCTCGTCCTCTACGGCGGATCGATTGCACCCGGACGCTGGCAGGAGCGCGACGTCACCATCCAGGACGTGTACGAGGCAATCGGCGCGCACGCGTGCGGCCGGATGAGCGACGGCGACCTGGCATCGCTCGAGGCGCAGGCCTGCCCGGGGGCCGGCGCGTGCGGGGGGCAGTTCACCGCCAACACCATGGCCACGGCGCTGGAATTTCTCGGACTCTCGCCGCTCGGCAGCGCGAGCGTCCCGGCGCTCGACCCCCAGAAGACGCGCGTCGCCACCGCCGCGGGACGCCTTGTCGTCGCGCTTTTGGAGAAGGACATCCGGCCGCGTGCCATCCTGACGCGGCACGCCTTCGAGAACGCGATCGCGGGCGTGGCCGCGACCGGCGGCTCCACCAACTCCATCCTGCACCTGCTGGCCATCGCCCGCGAGGCCGGCGTGCCCTTGACCATCGACGACTTCAATCCGATCAGCGCGTCCGTGCCGCTCATCGCCGATCTGAAGCCGGCGGGCCGGTACGTGGCCACCGACCTGTTCGCCGCCGGCGGCACCGGCATCGTAGCGCGCAGGCTGGCGGCGGCCGGACGGCTTCACGCCGACGCGGTTACGGTCACGGGACGGTCGCTGGCCGAGGAGGCGGCCGGCATCACGGACTCGCCGGGCCAGCATGTCGTGGTCGAAATCGAGGCGCCGCTCAAACCGACCGGCGGTCTCGTCGTGCTCAAGGGGAACCTGGCGCCCGACGGCTGCGTGGTCAAGACCGCCGGGACCGGCGCGGCGCGCTACCGCGGACCTGCGCGGGTTTTCGAGAGCGAAGAGGCGGCGTTCTCAGCGGTGCAGCAGTGCCGCATCACCGCCGGCGACGTCGTGGTGATCCGGAACGAGGGCCCGAAGGGCGGGCCGGGTATGCGCGAAATGCTCGCCGTCACGGCCGCGATCATGGGCGAAGGGCTCGGGGACTCGGTGGCGCTCGTGACCGACGGGCGTTTCTCCGGCGCGACGCGCGGGCTGATGGTCGGCCACGTGGCCCCGGAAGCGGCATCGGGCGGCCCCATCGCCATCGTCCGGGACGGCGACGTGGTCGACATCGACGTCGCGAACTGCCGGCTGCATCTCGAGCTCAGCGACGCGGAGGTCCGCGAGCGCCTCGCGCGATGGACGCCGCCGCCGCCGCACTACGAGACGGGCGTGATGGCGAAGTACGCGCGGCTGGTGTCGTCGGCGGCGCTCGGGGCGGTGACGGGTTGAGGCGGGGCGGGAATCTGGCGGATGGCGGGCGGCCCTGAATGGCTGCGTGACGACTGCTGCCACACGCCCGCCCGCGTTGGGCGTGCAGGCCGCACGACGCACGTGGCACGTCGCCGGTGATGCCCGTCGCATATCGCAGGTGACGCACGTCGCAGGGGACAGGGACTATGAAGAGAACAGGCGCACAGATCCTGTGGGAATGCCTCGTTCGTGAAGGGGTGACCGACGTCTTCGGCTACCCGGGGGGCGCGATCCTGCCCGCCTACGACGCGATGCTCGACTTCCCGATCCGCCACATCCTGGTGCGCCACGAGCAGGGCGCCACGCACATGGCGGACGGCTTCGCGCGCGCCAGCGGACGGGTCGGCGTCGCCATCGCGACGTCGGGACCCGGCGCCACGAACATGGTTACCGGCATCGCCACCGCGATGATGGACTCGTCGCCGCTCGTCTGCGTCACCGGTCAGGTCGGGAGCCGTCTGATCGGGTCGGACGCGTTCCAGGAAACGGACATCACCGGGATCACCCTGCCGATCACGAAGCACAACTACCTGGTCACGCGCCCGCAGGATGTCGCGAAGGCCGTGCGCGAGGCGTTCGCCGTCGCGGTCGCGGGGCGCCCCGGCCCGGTGCTCATCGACATCACCAAGGATGCGCAGCAGGGCACGTGCGAGTTCGACTGGGACGCGGCCGCCCCCAACGAACGGCACTGCCGGCGCCCCGAGGCCCGCATCTCGGAGGCGGATCGCGCCCGCACGCTCGATCTGATCAACGGCGCGGAGCGGCCGGTCATCCTCGCCGGCCACGGCATTCTCATCTCCGGGGCGATGCCGCTCGTGCGCGAGCTGGCCGAGCGCGCGCGCATCCCGATCGCGATGACGCTGCTCGGCATCGGCGCGATCCCGGCGTCGCACCCGCTGAACCTCGGGATGATGGGCATGCACGGCGAAGCCTGGGTGAACCATGCCATCCAGGAGGCCGACCTGCTCATCGCGCTGGGCATGCGCTTCGACGACCGCGTCACCGGCAACCTGCGCACCTACGCGCCGAATGCCCGGAAGATCCACGTCGATATCGACGCCGCCGAGATCGGCAAGAACGTCCCGGTCGACGTCGGCATCGTCGGCGACCTCTGCGACGTGCTCGCCGCGCTGCTCCCCGGGGTCGACTACGGCGACCGCCGCGGCTGGCTGGCGCGCATCGCCGAGGTCAAGGGCGATAGCGCCGTCCGCGACATCCAGAACCTCCCGGACGACGGGCACCTGTACGCCGCGCACGTGGTCAACGACTTGTGGCGCGCGACGCACGGCCGCGCCGTCGTGGTCACCGACGTCGGCCAGCACCAGATGTGGGAGGCGCAGTACTACCACCACGACACGCCGCGGTCGCTCATCACCTCCGGCGGCCTGGGGACCATGGGCTTTGCGCTGCCGGCGGCAATCGGCGCCAAGGTCGCGCGGCCGGACGCGGAGGTGTGGGCGGTGGTCGGAGACGGCGGCTTCCAGATGACGATGGCGGAGCTGGCGACGATCAAGCAGGAAGGGCTCGATCTCAACGTCGCGATCGTGAACAACGGGTACCTGGGGATGGTGCGGCAGTGGCAGGAGTTCTTTTACGAGCGCCGCTACGCCGCGACGCCGCTGCTCAGCCCGGACTTCGCGCAGATCGCCGCCGCCTACGGCCTGCGCGGCTTCACCGTGCGGGGGCGCGCCGAGGTCGTCCCCGCGATCGAGGCGGCGCGCACGCATCGCGGCACGGTGGTGCTCGATTTTCAGGTGGAGCAGGAAGACAGCGTGTACCCGATGGTCCCGGCCGGCGCGGATCTGCACGCGATGATCCGGCGGCCGTCGCCCATCGCGGAGACAGGCGCGGAGGTGCTGTGAGCAACGCCATCAGGCACACCTTTGTCGTACACGTCGAGGACGAGCCGGGCGCGCTCACGCGCGTCTCGTCGCTCTTCCGCCGCCGCGGCTTCAACATCGTCTCGCTGACCGTCGGCGCCACGGACGTCGCCGGGATCTCGCGGATGACCATCGTGGTCGAAGCCGCCGACAGCGCCGCCCGGCGCATCGAGGCGCACATCTGGAAGCTGGTGAACGTCATCCGCGTGGAGGACATCACCCACAGCGCGGCGGTGTGGCGCGAGCTGGTGCTGATCAAGGTGGCGGCTGACGCCGACGCGCGCATCCACGTGATGAAGCTCGCCGACGTCTTCCGCGCGCGCATCGTCGACGTCGCGCCCGACTCGCTGATCCTGGAGATGACCGGGACCGAGGACAAGATCGCGGGCCTGCTCGAGAACCTGCGCCCGTTCGGCCTTCTCGAGGTCGCCCGTACCGGCCACGTCGCAATGACGCGCGGCATCGCCGCCCGTTCTGCCGAGCGCGCGTACCAGACCAGCGAGGAAGCCGGCGTCTGCTCCGTGTAACGCGGGTCCGCGGCCGGGAACCGTGATCCGGGCTCCGATCTCCGCCACCCGATGCTCACGCCTTCAGGCGGACGTTGATCGGGCGAGGATTCACGCGTCGCACGCCGTACGTTGAGCACGTCGCGCCTCGAGCACGTGCCCGCGGAGCACGTGACAGAGACGTTTTGAGAGGACAGCCCATGGCCATCATGTTCTACGACAAGGACGCCGACATCGAACTCATTCGCCAGCGCAAGGTCGCCGTTCTCGGGTACGGCTCGCAGGGGCACGCGCACGCGCTGAATTTGCAGGACAGCGGCGTCGCCGTCCGTGTCGGCCTGCCGGAGGCCAGCAGCTCGCGCGTGAAGGCGAAAGGGGCCGGGTTGACCGTCGGGACGCCCTCCGAGGTGTGCGCATGGGCGGACGTGATCATGGTGCTGACGCCGGACACCAGCCAGGCGCAGCTCTATGCCGAGGCCATCGCGCCGAACCTCGCACCCGGCAAGGCGCTGCTGTTTGCCCACGGCTTCAACATCCGATTCGGCGGCATCGTCCCGCCGCCCGACGTGGACGTGGCGATGATCGCGCCGAAGTCGCCCGGGCACCGGGTGCGCGAGCTGTTCGTCGAAGGGGCAGGCACGCCGG
Source organism: Vicinamibacterales bacterium (assembly GCA_048594975.1). Taxonomy (GTDB): domain Bacteria; phylum Acidobacteriota; class Vicinamibacteria; order Vicinamibacterales; family 2-12-FULL-66-21; genus JBMDXB01. Next base: position 41,377 of record JBMDXQ010000067.1, read on the forward strand.
CGCTGCTCGCCGTGCATCAGGACGCGACCGGGCGCGCGGGGGCGCTGGCGCTCTCCTACGCGAAGGCGCTCGGCGTCACGCGTGCCGGCGTCATCCAGACGACCTTCTCCGAGGAGACCGAGACCGATCTCTTCGGCGAGCAGGCAGTGCTCTGCGGCGGGGTCAGCGCCCTCGTGAAGGCCGGCTTCGAGACGCTCGTCGACGCCGGCTATCAGCCGGAGATTGCCTACTTCGAGTGCCTGCACGAGCTGAAGTTGATCGTCGACCTGATGTACCGCGGCGGCCTGAACTACATGCGCTACTCGGTCAGCGACACGGCCGAGCACGGCGATTACACCGGCGGCCCGCGCATCGTGACCGAGGAGACGCGGCGCGAGATGCGGCGCATGCTCGCCGAGATCCAGGACGGGACCTATGCGCGCACGTGGGTGGCGGAACACGCCGCCGGGCGCCCGTGGTTCGAGGCGACGCGGGCGCACGAGCGCGTGCACCAGATCGAGCAGGTCGGCGCGCGGCTGCGCGAGATGATGCCGTTCCTCGACCCGGTGAAGACGGCAACGCCGGCGGGGGCCGGCGCGGCATGAGCGCCGGCGGCCATTCCGTCTGGATGAACGGCCGCATCGTCGCGCCCGACGAGGCGGTCGTCCCGTTCCTCACGCCGGCCCTGCACTACGGCGCCGGAGTCTTTGAAGGCATCCGCTGCTACTCGACCCCGGCCGGCCCGGCGGTGTTCCGACTGCGCGATCACGTCGAGCGGCTGCTCCGCTCCGCGCGGACCTTCGGTTTCCGCGAGCTGCCCTACGACGCCGACACGCTCTGCGCCGCGGTGCGCGAGCTCGTCGCCGCCAACGGCCTCGAGGAGTGCTATATCCGGCCGGTGCTGTATCTCGCCGAGGGCGGATGGAACCTGAACGTCGACGGCGGGCGCGCGCACGTCGGGATCGCGGTGTGGCCGTGGACCAATTACCTCGGCGAAGAGGCGCGCGAGCGCGGCATCCGCGCGAACATCTCATCGTTCACCCGGCACCACCCCAACGTGTCGATGACCAAGGCGAAGGTGATCGGCAACTACGCGAACTCGTTCCTGGCCAAGACCGAGTCGGTGCGGCTCGGCTTCGAGGAGGCCATCCTGCTCGACCCGGAAGGCTACGTGGCCGAGTGCACGGGTGAGAACCTCTTCGTCGTCCGCGGCGACCTGCTGTTCACGCCGCCGGCGGCCGGCATCCTCGACGGGATCACGCGCCAGACGGTGATCACGCTGGCGCGCGACGCCGGCTACGACGTGCAGGAGGCGCGCATTAGTCGCGACGACCTGTACGGCGCAGACGAGGTGTTCGTCTGCGGCACCGCCGCCGAGGTGATCGGCCTGCGCGAAGTCGATTTCCGGACGATCGGCGAGGGACGCTCGGGGCCGATCACCCGCGTGCTGCAGCGCGCTTACTCCGGTGCCGTCCACGGCAGCGACGTGCGCTCGCAGGAATGGCTCGACTACGTCATCGAATCGGCGGCGTCCCGGACATAGAGGGGCGGTCCGTCGCCTCCTTCGAGAACCTGAGGCCGCGCACGCGGCCACGAGGCCGGTGACCTCGCCGGCGTTGTTGCGAGTGAAGCGCACGATGCCGAACTCGCCGCGGAGCCGTCCGCCAGCAGCGGTTCGAGCAGTGCCGGCCCCCGGCTTGAGCCGTTCGACCCTGAGCGTGCCCTCGTTCAGCGTCACGCGATAGGGAGATCGATCTCGTCGCCGCGGTACACGCCGGCGAACGACTGCAGCTGCGCCGACGTCGGCGCAACGCCTCCACGCGCTCGAGAACGTCCCCGGTGGGTTCGGGATTGGAGCAACGCCTCGGCCGCGTCGGCGAGCGGGCGGAATCATAAGCACGTGAAATATAAGCAGAATGACTATCAATTAGACGAATCGCCGGCCAGTTGCTAGATTGGGCGCGTGACGGCACACGGCTGTTTCGGGCTCTTCTTCGTGGTCACGACCGGCCAGGTCTGGCCGGACGCGCGCTGCGAGTAGATCCGTCCGGCCGTCTGGCGTCTCCTCCTTTCGGCCATCGCCTGCGACGGGCGGTGGCCTTTTGTTTTTGCGGAGCAGGGCGGCCGCGGGACCTTCGGGGCAAGGGCGGCCGTCGCGGACCGACACGTCAAAGAGGACCACCATGCGTATCGCATTCCAGGGCGCCTCGGGCGCATACAGCGAGGCGGCGGCGCTCAGCCTCAGCCCGCAGGCCGAGACCGTTCCCCACGACACCTTCGAGGACGTCTTCGCGGCGGTCGCGGCCGGTCGCGTCTCGCACGGCATCCTCCCCGTCGAGAACTCGATCGGCGGCAGCATCCACCGCAACTTCGACCTCCTGCTCGAACGCGATTTGCCGATCGTCGGCGAGGTGGAGCTGCCGGTCGTGCACAACCTGCTGGCGCTGCCTGGCACCGGCATCGCCGGCATCCGTCGGGTGTTCTCTCACCCGCAGGCGCTCGCGCAGTGCGAACGGTTCCTGCGGACGCTGCCCGGCGTGGAGATCGTCGCGAGCTACGACACCGCGGGGAGCGCGCGGATCATCCGCGACGAGGGCCTGCGCGACACGGCAGCGGTCGCGTCGCGGCGCGCCGCCGAGCTCTTCGGCCTCGACATCCTTCGCGAGGGGATTCAGGACTACGACCACAACATCACGCGCTTCATCGTCGTCGCCCGCCGGCCCGAACCGCTCGGCACGCCCGACAAGACGACGCTGGTGTTCGCCCTGAAGAACGAGCCTGGTGCGCTCTTCAAGGCGCTGAGCGTCTTCGCGCTGCGCGACATCGACCTGACGAAGCTGGAGTCGCGCCCCATCCCCGGCCGGCCCTGGGAGTACCTCTTCTACGTGGACCTGGCGGTGGGTCGCGACGACGTGCGCTGCGGACGCGCGATCGTGCACCTCGCGGAATCGGCGCACTGGGTGAAGATGCTCGGGTCCTACCCGCGCTGGCGGCCGGTGAGCGACACCGCCGCGGCCGCAGCGGTCGTGTGCTGAGTTCGTGCTTCGCCGAATTCTAAAGGCGTGTCACAAAACCCCCATGACAGCGGCCCAGACCCCTTCCGTTTGTGCGCACTAATGGCGGCGGCTCATGCCGCCGTGCTTTACCCGACGCACTGTGGGGACCTCATCGAACCTCTTCTACCCGGTTCTTCGCCGCGACCGAACGGTGGACGGCCGCGCGTCCCTGATCGCGCCTGTCTCACCGGCATTCTCTTCGTGCTGCAGCAGCGGGATTCCGTGGCAGATGTTGCCAAAGGACGTTCAGAAGTGGCTGCAGGAAGCGTATGCGGAGAATTCCTGAACCGAGTAGTGAGCGGCCGCTGTACGCACAGGGGTTCTCGTCGCTCGGAGAGGAAGTCGGTCTCGAGGACTTGCCGGTGACCGGGCACTTCCCGTGGAACGTCGTTCCTGCTCGCGCTGGATGCCGGGACATTTGAGGAACTTGGCCGGGCGTTCGTGCCACACCACATCCCCTTCGGCTTTCCATGGCCAATATGTCACCGGCGCCCGCATGTGGGAAGAGCCGCACCTTCACCGTTAAGAAGAGGGACAAGCGATGCGCGCCGGCGCCGATCAGGAAGAGGCAGCGATGCGGGACTACCTCTACTACCTGGGGTCCACGGACTCCAGCAGCCTGTTCGAACCGGGAAGTCTCCCCGATTGACATCGTCGAAACGTGTTTGGAACGAGTAGAACGACACAATCCGCGGCTCAACGCGTTCGCGGTCGTGTTGGCAGATCAGGCTCGCGCTCAGGCCCAGCACGCGCACGACGAGGGCTTCTGCATGGCGTGCCCGGGTATCAAGGACTTCTACGACACGGCCGACATCGCGACGACCGCGGCGTTCGAACGAAGGGCCGACGATTGGGGCGGGTTATCGAAGAGCTTGACCGTTCAAAACCGTTAGTAGTAACTTACCGTTAGTGATTGCTTACGAAGTAGACCCGTGGGACGCCTTGGGCGATGGCACCCGTCGCGCCATTTTCGAGCGCCTCGTGGCAGGCCCACGCGCCGTGGGCGAGCTGGCTCGTGAGCTTCCAGTCAGCCGCCCCGCGGTCTCCCAGCACTTGCGCGTGCTCAAGACTGCGGGTCTGGTCTCCGACCGCGCGGACGGAACTCGTCGCGTCTACGCGGTGAACCCGGCCGGCCTGGAAGCGTTGCGCGCTGATCTCGACCGGTTCTGGACCCAGGGGCTCGCCGCCTTCAAGACCGCAGCGGAGAGTTCGAGCAGAAGTGAGCGAAAGAAACGAACGGAGAAGGAGAAGCCGTGAATCCTTCGCATGCACAGGTCGCTGCTGCGCCTGGCTCCCAGGCCGATGCCCCGATCCGGAAGACCATCGTCGTGGCTGCATCGGCCGAGCGCGCGTTCCAGGTTTTCACTGAAGAGATGAGTACCTGGTGGCCACTGGCGAGCAAACACATCGGCAAGGCCGACGCGACGGCTGTGGTCATGGAGCCGTTTGCCGGCGGTCGCTGGTTCGAGCGAGGCGTCGACGGGAGCGAATGCGACTGGGGCACGGTCCGGACGTGGGATCCGCCGCGGCGCCTGGTGCTCTCCTGGGAGATCTCCAGCGACTGGCGACATGATCCGACGATCCAGACGGAGGTCGAGGTGCGCTTCAGCACGGAAGGCGCCTCCACTCGGGTCGACTTAGAACACCGCCTGCTCCACTACTACGGCGGGAAGGCCGCCCAGATGCGCGGCATTTTCGATTCGGAACAGGGTTGGAAGGCGCTCCTCGACGCGTTCGGAGCTCGCGCGTCGGCAACGTAAGCCCGCTACCGTCGCAACGCGTGTGGCCGTACGCACGCTCACCGGCGATTGAGCCAGGTACTTCGGCTTGGTGTTCGCGATCGCGGGTGAAGCGCGCCAATGACCCGAGCGCGATTAGTCGCGACAGGTCACGACTGGAGAGAACGGCATGTCGGAGATTACGCGGGCGCGCAACGCGGTGGTCGCGCGGATCCTCGAGGGAGACGGCAAGGCGTCGCGCGCCCAGCGCCGCGCCGCGTTCGACAACACGGGACTCGCCGCGCCGCTGAACACGCTGATCGACAAAGTCGCCAAGCGCGCCTACACGGTTACCGACGAGGACATGGCCGCCGCGATGGCATCGGGCCTCAGCGAGGACCAGATCTTCGAGATCGTGGTGTGCGCCGCAGTCGGTCAGGCCACGCGGCAGTACGACACGGCGTTCGCGGCCCTCGTGGCCGCGACTGAAAGGAGTGACCATGCGCCTCGCGATCCTCGATAACGGCCACGATGTCCGCACGAAGGCCCTGTTCGCGCTCATCCGCGCGAGCTCGGGTCTTCCGGTACCTGATGCCGTCAAGCTGAACCGCTACCGCCCGGATTTCTATGGCATGCCGATGAGGGAGATGACTCAGGAGGCGATGCGCGGGCCATCGGCATGGTCGGTTGGCGACCGCGAGCTGATGGGTGCCGTCGTGTCGAAGACGAACAACTGCGAGGTGTGCACGAAGACGCACGCCGCAGTCGCGGCGATGGCGTATCAGGATGAAGCAAGGGTCTCCGCGGCGCTTTCCGATCTCGAGGCCGCAGCCATCGAGGAGCCGCTGCGGGCGACGTTGCGCATGTTGCGCAAGCTGACGCGCGAGCATGCGGTGGACGCGGACGACATGCGCACGGTGCTGGCTGCCGGGGTCTCGCGCGAGCAGATCGAGGACGCGCTCGCGGTCTGCTTTACCTTCAACACGGTCGATCGGCTGTCCCGTACCTTCGGGTGGGTCGTGGCCGGTGCCAAAGCCTTCCAGGCCGGTGCGAAGTTCCTGCTCGCGCGCGGCTACCGTTAAACCACGGTATTTTGGGGCAACGACGCCCCCCGGAGGCCCTTCCGCCCCACGCTTGGTAGCTGGCCCCGAGTGGTGGGCAGCATGTTCGAAGACGAGGGGCACGGGCTATGTGCATGAGCAAAGCAGGTGTCATGACCGGGATCGTCTGTGTTGCACTGTGCGCGGGCGCATGCGGCGGCGGAACGCCGACGAGTCCGTCGTCGGGCGCTGTTGTCACGTTGACCGTTGCCGACGAGACCTTTCGCGTGTGGGTGGCGGGCGACAAACAGATTGCTGCTGCGCAGGCGGCCTTCCGGGTGCTGCCCACCGCGTGAGGCAGGCGAAGGGATGGATCACGGAAGCCGGCAGGATGACGCTGAGCGAAGAAGACCGCCGCCTTGTCGCGCTCTGGGCTGCCGATTGCGCCGAGCGGGTGCTGCCGCTGTTCGAGGCGAAGGCTCCCTCTGACACGCGTCCGCGCGAGGCAACCGAGGGCATCCGGGCCTTCGCGCGCGGGGGGAAGCGGACAGCGCGACTGCGCTCCCTTGCCTGGGCGGCTCATGCCGCCGCACGCGAGGTCGGCGATCCGGTGGCCACAGCCGCCGCTCGCGCCGCGAGCCTCGCGGCGGCAACCGCTTACGTCCACGCACTGGCAACCGCTCACCAGGCGAAACACGTCCTTGGGCCTGCGGTGTATGGGGCGCTGGCCCGCGAGCTCGCGTCGCTCGACGATCCCAGCGTCGGCGAGGAGGAGATCCGATGGGCGATCGAGCACGCCTCGGCGACAGTTCGCGAAGTTGTGCGGCGGATGCCGGTTCGCAGCCCTGGTCGCAGTCGGCTGGACGCGCTCCTTTACCAGCTCGACGCAGGCCTTCGCCGCTGACCAGCGATCTGCGCCGCCGCCGGCTAACCGAGCCGTTAGGTGGCGATAATAGGGTAAATGACGACATCGGTTGACCGACCGTCGATGAATCCAGATAATCCGTCGAATGCCGCGCCCCGATCGGTGCTGCTCGCGATGAATCAATCCGCGGCTGATCTGATGCGGTAGGTTGCAGTCGCAGGACGATGCGGTGTCGCAACGGATCGAGGGCAGCGAGGACAAGTAGCCATGGCCGACGCACGCCCCTCGTCCGAACCGCTGGGCAGTCTCGACGACCTCCCGTCCGATCTCGGTCATCCCAGAGGTACTCTTGCCATCGTGATTCTCTTCGGCTTGCTGTTCGGGCTGGCATGGCTGTCGACGTATCTCTTCGTGTTTCTCGAACGGGGCGCTCCTCACCACTGAGCCAGGCGGAGTGATTGCATGCAGGTGGAGCTCTACGAGCGGATCTGGATGTGGGCGGCCGCGGCCCTCATCGTCTTGTTCCTCGGCGTCATCGGGGTGACGGCAGGCGTGCAGGCGGTCCAGCCGCCGAGCCATCTCGAGACCTTGGACCCGACGACGCTCGACACCCACCCGGAGTTTGGAACGCCAGTGGCCACGACCCGACCCGACGGCAGCGTTGTCGTCCCCGTCGTCGCGGCGATGTTTGCGTTCGTGCCGGACCCGATCGAGGTGCCGGCGCACGTGCCGGTGACGTTCCGCATCACCAGCGCCGACGTAATTCACGGCTTCGGCGCCGTCGGCACCAACGCCAACGCGATGGCCATCCCTGGCTACGTCAGCCAGTTCACGGTGACGTTCTCGAGGCCGGGTGAATACACGATCGCGTGCAACGAGTACTGCGGCCTGTTGCACCATGCCATGGTCGGCAAGCTGATCGTCAAGTAGGAGCGCTTCCGTGACCAATCGACATGCGCTCGCGCTCACACACATCAGCGTCGCCATCGCTGCCTTCGGCGTGGCATCGGTGATGGGTGTGTTGCAGGGACTTTCCGTGGCGGACGTCGAGTTCCCGCAGCGGAGCGAGTCGCTCTACTACGTGTCGATGACCGCGCACGGCGTTCTCATGGCGCTGGTCTTCACGACCTTCTTCATCATGGGGTTGGGCTACGTGTTCTCGCAGGAGAGTCTGGGTCGCGTTACCGGCCGGCGTCTTGCCTGGATCGCGTTCTGGATCGCCATCGCGGGATCCGTGATGGCGGCTGTGACGATCCTGCGGGGGCAGAGCACTGTACTCTACACCTTCTACCCGCCGATGCAGGCGCATCCGCTGTTCTACATAGGCGCGACGCTACTGGTCATCGGCTCCTGGATCTGGGGCGGCGTGATCATCGCGAGCTATCGATCCTGGCGGCGAGAACACCCCGGGGTGCCGGTTCCATTATCGATCCACGGCATGCTGTCGACGATCATCATCTGGTACCTGGCGACCGCGGGGTTGGCGGCCGAGGTCGTCGGCATGCTGATCCCCTGGTCGCTCGGCATGGTGGAGAAAATCGATCCGCTGGTCGCACGGACGTACTTCTGGTGGTTCGGGCATCCGCTGGTGTACTTCTGGCTGCTGCCCGCTTACATCGTGTGGTACTACGTCCTGCCGAAGGTGGCGGGTGGCCGATTGTTCAGCGATCCCCTGGCGCGGATGGTGTTCATCCTCTTTGTGTTGCTGTCCACGCCCGTCGGATTCCACCATCAGTTCGCGGACCCTGGTATCAGCGCCGGCTGGAAGCTGGCGCACACCATCACGACGTACGCGGTGGTCTATCCGAGTCTGGTGACCGCCTTCACAGTGATCGCGTCGCTCGAAGTCGCCGGGCGGATGAAAGGCGCGAAGGGGCTCTTCAACTGGATCAGCCGGCTGCCCTGGTCGGATCCGGTCTTCGCGTCGGTAGCGCTGGCGATGATCGCGTTCGTCTTCGGGGGCTTCGGCGGCGCCATCAACGCGGCATATGCCATGAACGCGATGGTTCACAACACGGCGTGGATCATGGGGCATTTTCACGTCACGCTCGGCACGACGGTGGCGCTCACGTTCATGGGAATGACTTACTGGCTCCTGCCGCGGTTGCTCGGGCGCGAGCTTCGGTTCGCGCCGCTGGCACGCATCCAGCCGTATCTCTGGTTTGCGGGCATGACGTTCTTCAGCACGGCTTACCACATCGCCGGGTTGCGCGGGTTGCCGCGCCGCGTCTACAGCGCGGCGCTGACCGGCGAATACGGCGCACCGTGGCACCTGCTGACCGAGGTGGCCGCGGCGGGCGGCGTCATCCTCTTCATCAGCGCGCTCGCGTTCGTCGTCGTCGTCCTCGCCACGTGGATTGGGGGGAAGCGGATCCCGCCGCCGGCGTTCGAGTTTGCCGTTCCGCTGCAGCGGCCCACGACGGTGGGCGTCTGGGACCGTTTCGGGTTGTGGACCGTCGTCGCGATTCTGCTGGTCGTGGCCGCCTACGCCTTTCCGCTGATCCAGCTGCTCGCGCACCCACGATTTGGCTCGCCCGCCTTCAAACCTTTCTGACCGTTTTTCGACTTGAACCGAGGGGCGTTCGTCGATGCTTGTGCGGCGCGACGCTCCGGCTGAACTCCTTTGACGGGCTCGCCCGTCATTTGCGTCATTCCAGATTCAGTCGATGGTTGTCTGTAAGGTGGCATTCAGCGTGTCGATCTCCGATTGCTTCTGCACGAGTGCCGCAGAGAGCGTCTCAAGCGTTGGCGGCAGTTAACTCGTCAGGAAAGACGTGGCCCCGGGACGGGCGCGCGGAAGACGACATACTGAGAGCCATAACAAACCCTGACCGGCACACACCGCTGCAGTTCGTCGCCCGTTCGATTCGAGCGTGTCCTCCGCGGATTACTAGACCCTGGGCGACTTCAGAAGTGATTCGAGGACGGCCGTTGACGGCCGTCGCGAAGCGTCGTCACGAGTTCACACACGGTGATGACAGCCTCCGGAGCTTCTTCGGGTATGCCCTGTCCGCTGTCAGGCACCAGCACCTGACGTCCGCGACGTGACCGCTCCGCAAATCGGCGTTGGAGGTCCAGCCACCCTCGAAATACGCCCGGCGCCGCTGAACTGGGACTGGATTGGTTGCCTTGGGTCAGAACGATGAGAGGGAGATCCTCGAGCCCGCCGGTGGAGTGCACAGGATGATCTGTCAACTCGGCACGGGCACGCTCTACGGCATCATCAAGCGTCTGCTCGCCGAGGGCCTGGTGGTCGAGTCGAAGCGGCGCCCGGCCGCGGCTCACGACGACGAGCGCCGCCGCTATTATCGTCTGACGCCGTTCGGAAAGCTGGTCGTGATCGCCGAGACGAAGCGGCTCCAGGCGATGGTGGACGCCGCCAGAACCACGCAGATGTTGCGAAGGTCGAAGCGTGACAGGGCGACCGTCGTGGCCCGCGCGGCTGTTTCGGGTCCTGCTGTGTCTGCTGCCTGCCGAGTTCCGAGGGGATTTTGGCGAGGCCATGGCGGCCGACGTCGATGGCGCCGCAAGGCGAGATGTCGGCTTCTGGTGGCGTGAGATCCGCAGCCTCGGGCGCGCGGCTGTCCGCGAGCACGTCGACGCCCTGCGGCAGGACGTGAAGTACGCGTTTCGTACGATGCGGCGGACGCCGGGCTTCACATTGATGGCGGTGCTGATGCTCGCGCTCGGCACCGGCGTCAATGTCGCGATGTTCGAGCTCGGCGACACAATGCGGGACATCTTGACGAACTACACGACGCCAGGATTCTTCTCGCTGATGAAAGTGCCGATTGTGGCCGGCCGGGCGTTCTCTGCTGACGATACGCGCGCGTCGACGCCGGTCACCATCGTGAACCAGATGCTGGCCACGCGGATTCGGCCGGATGGCGGGGTGATCGGACAGCGGATCCTTGTGAAATTCCAATCGGGTCCGGCGGCCGCCGCGCCCGTCGAGCGTCGGCGTCATTGCCAACACGCGTAGCAGCGGCGTCGACACGCGTGTCCGCAACGAAGCATACGTGCCCTACGCGCAGAATCCAGTGGTTGGGTTTCAGATCGTTGCCGAGGCGCACGTCGGCCGCGAGGGCGAAGCCGCGAACCAGATGCGTGCCGCCGTTCGGGCGCTCCGGCCGGATCTCGTGGTCGGGCCGCCGCGGTCAATGGAGGCGCTGATCCGTCAACGCATGGGAGCCACGCCGTTTGGCGCTTGGCTCCTAAGCGTGATCGCTGCACTCGCCGTCGCGCTGGCAGCGATCGGCCTGATGGCGACGATCGGCTGGTGGGTACGCCAGCGTACGCGCGAACTCGGCGTGCGGATCGCCCTTGGCGCGACTCGCCGCGGCGTAACGAGACTGGTCTTCCGCCAAGGCATGACTCTGGCCGCGGTGGGCGTGGGTCTCGGCTCCGCGGTTGCCGTCGGCGTGACCCGCTACCTCACGGGATGGATCTACGGCGTGACACCACTCGACAAACCCACGTTCGCGGGCTGCGCAACGCTCATGCTGCTGGTCGCCGTGTGCGCCGTGTACTTTCCCGTGCGCAGGGCTACATCGGTCGAACCCGTGGTCGCGCTCAGAGCAGAGTAGCCTCGCTTCGCTGAGATCTTGCGAAATCGCGCGTTCTCAGCTCAGTTGAATTCCCGGAGATGCTACGTTCAAGTTGCGTCTACGAAAAGATCTGACGACCTGATCCTATGCAATTCCTTCTCAGAGCGGTCGGCTTTGATTCTGGACAACATCCGCTTCGGTCGGGACGCGATCGTTAGGTCGCGGTAAACGTCGATCTGGTGACCGAGTGCGTTGCGCCGGGCGTTGATCAACGCGCGCGCCACTCAGGGTCTTGATACAGCTCGTAATCTAAGGCCGGAAGCCAGAAGGGCGGTTCGTAACTACCCCCAACATCCGATCACCCCGGTGGCTTCCGCCTCTCAGCGGAAGCTCCGATGCGGCGACGTTCACGGGACGATGTGCCATCCTTCCGCGGTTTTGCGCCAGTGCACGCGGGTCGGGCCGACCGTCACGGTGATCTGCTCAGCCGCTTGGCTCATTTCTACCCCTAAGCGCGTCGCTCCCGGTCTGTCGGGCTGCAGCACGGTCACGAGTGCGCGATCCGCCGCGGGCTCCACCTCTTTCAGGCTGAGGACGCTCACGGGCCGGATCCAGCCTTCCGGCGCTTCAATGTCGGCGTGGAGATCCCCCCACGTATGAATCATCAGCGAGGCGGATGTTTGTTGAATGACGTTGTACAGGCGATTCCGCGAGAGTGTTTGAATTGGCGCGTAGGTATGAAACCGCAGCTCCACCGACTGAGGCTGCGGCGTCACGATCTCGTCCAGGATGACCCACACCGTGTTCTGCACGAAGGCAACGTGCCGCCGCACGCGCGTCGTCTCCACATCGTAGGCGCCGTCGGCGACGCCGACGAGCGTCGTCGTATCCTTCCCCTCGGTCGGACCGAGAAGCCTCCCGACCTTTCCGCGCGCTTGTCCCTTGCCGCCGATGAGCACCGTGTTGTGCCCCCGAGTCCCGATCTCGTAGTAGCCGTATCGCTTTGCGCTGAAGTAGTCGGCAGGATACGGACGACTGCCAAGTTCGACGAGCAGCATCGTGTCGCCGACCCCGACGTTGATGTGATTGAGATCGAGATGCGTGTGGTTTGCCGCGAGCGATCCGTTCTTGAACGCGAGGAAGAACGGCGGGTCGGGCTGCCGCGGCGACATGAAGCCCCAGCCGATCGACGGAAAGACGAACGTCGGCTCGACACGAGGGGTGAAGGACGCCTGGCTCTCGGGCAGCCACGGGTCGCCGACCGGGCGCCAGAGCAGCGCGAGCGATTCGGCCGGCCAGCCCTCACCTTCCAGCGACGGCGCTGCCGCCCGATCCTGGAACCAGACGAAGTCGGGGTTCTGATACTCGCGTCCGAGCAGGTAGAGGATCGGATCGCTGACGCGGCTGTTGGAGTCGCCGAAGCCGGCCGTGACCGTCCTGCCCGGATTGAAGACGATGGGAAAGTAGCCGGTGCGCTTCGCGCCGGGGAGCGCGAAGCGCTCGGCCCCGCCGGGCCGCCCGCTGCGCCGCAGCGCTTCGGCGGCGATGAACGCGTAGCGGTGGCCGTACCTCCAGTACCCCGTCCCCTCGTCCCAGCCGCCGTCTTCCGCGAGATGGTTCCAGTAGTGGTCCATCCCCGGTACCGCGGTGTGCAGGACCCGCTCGCTCAGCTCGCTTTCCCGTGCGAACGCCAGCGCCGCGACGGCGGCGCCGCCGTTGCAGACCGGGTTCCAGTTGTGGCGCGCGGTGACGAACGACGCCTTTTTGGCAACCGCGTCGAGGTACGGCTGCAGCCCGCGACGCTCCACACCCGTCCTCACCGCGGCGCGCTCCCCGGGCGTGAGGTCGTGATAGAGCCAGTCGTATGCCAGCCCGAACGTGAGGCAGTTCTCGCCGGTCATCAAGTCGTAGGGCGGGTTGTGCGCCGTGTCGACCCAGATGCGCCAGTCGTCTATCGCCCGGCGCAGCTCGGCGACCGCGGCGTCGCGGTACTTGCGATCGCGCGTGAGCGTGAACGCCATCGCATAGGTGAGCACGCGGCCCTGCAGCGCCCGGGCCGAGGCGATGCCTTTCCGTTCCCCCGGCGGATCCGGCTCGCCGCGCTTCGTGATGGACGGGACGATCGGCGGCGCGGCGAGCAGCCGATCGGCGCGCTGCAACAGCCGGCGCGCAACCGGTTCGAGCGCCGGGTGCTTCGCGCGCGCCGCGAGCGCCGGAACGTCGGTGGCGCCGAAGAGCAGCCGAGGGTGGTCCGGCGTCTGCGCAGCCAGCAGGGCCGCGCACGCGAACGGCAGGAGCACGACGGGTCGGATGGTCATGGCGTCTTGACGCTTTCGGTTCGGCCGGAGGTGCACTCGCCGGAACCCGGCGCGTCCTTCAAGGCGAGGTACGCGGCCAGCTGCTGCTTGTTCGCGGGCGTTTCCCACGCGTCATGGAGGTCGCGGACCTCGCCCGGCGTGAGCTGCCAGGACAGCGGGGGGTTCTTCATCCTGCCGGGCGAGCCGGGAACGGGCAGATCGAAGGCGAACTCGAAGGAGCGGATGGCCACGCCGCGCCGGCACCAGAGCCGCTGCAGGAAGTCGAGCTCCGTTTCCGCGCGCTCCCGCTGCCCGGCCGTGCGCACGCTGAGGAGCGTCTTGATCGGCCCGATCGACTCGTAGGACCAGGCACGCTCCCTCGGCGCGGGCGCCGCCGGAAGCGGGCTCGAGCGGATCCGGATGAACGCCACCGCGGTGTTTTCGAACTCGTTTTCGCGGCCGGCCATGGCGGCGTCGAGCCAGCGCATCGCGATCCCCATGCCGGTGTTGTCGTAGTAACCGCCGTCCGCGTAGTGCCAGGCCTGGACACCGGGCGCGGGCCCGGCTGCGGCGATCGGGGTGACGTAGGGGAAGGTCGCCGAGAGCCGGGCGGCGGTCGGAATCTCGATGTCGTATCCCGGATAGCGGTTCGCCACCGTCTCGATGTTCCATTCTTTCGGCGGCGCGAAGGTGGCGAACGCGAATCGCTGCCCGCTTTCGACGCCGGTCGCGTTCAGCGCCATCGACGGGCGCCACCCCGCGCGCACGCCGGCCGCCCAGTCCGCGAGCGTGTCGGACGGCGACGACAGGTGGCGTCGCCACGCCTGCTCCATCGCCCACCCGCGGTCCTTCTCGAATCGGTAAAAGACGATGGGGACGATGGTCCGCCACAAATCAGGAAAGGCGAGCCCCCACCCGACCTCGCTGAGGCTCCCGGAGGTCGCCGCCATCACCGCCGCCTCGAGCTCCGCCGGCAACGGCGGGCGGTCGGGGCGGAGCGAGGACAGGTAGTACATCGTGCCCACGCTGCCGCCCGAGACGCTGCTGACGAACCTCGCCGACCTGTTGAACTGCGGCCAGCGTGCCTGGATCCCGGTCAGTACCGTTGCGCCCCATCCCGCCGCCTGGATCCCGCCGCCATCCACGGCGACGACGGTCAGCAGCCGTTCCCGGGTTCGGGCGATCTCGTACGGCGTCGGCAATTCGAGCGGCGCCGCCGCCCGCCGCAGCGCGAAATAATGATCGGACGACGAGACGAACGCCAGGATGACGATCCAGGCCACGATCGGCAGGAGCGTCGGCAGGTGGTGACGATCCAGGAAGAAGGAGACACCGGCGAGGACGACGGTCACGAACGTCGCCAGGATGAGCACGAAGACGAGTGCCGGGACTTCCTGCTGCCGCTCCGGGTGGCCGACGACGTAGGCTCCCACGTAGAGGACGGCGAAGATCGCGAACACCACCGTCGCGTACGCGTGTGGCGGCAGGAACCGCCCCTTGTCGTCCAGGTATCCAGGGCCGAGGAACGGGCGCGCCCACGCCGTGAGCCTCCGCAGCGCCACGGCACCGAGACCGAGATCCGGCACACGCGATCGGTGAAGCGGTCGGAACAGCGCCTCCGTCGAGGGATGCCCGAGGTCGGGGAGCGGCTGATCCCGCTCGGTGATCGCCGCGTGCATTGCGGACGCGGCGAGGATCAGCGCCGTTCCGACGGCTGCGCCGACGAGCGCGTGCACGACCGCCGTGCCGAGGCCGAGCGCTCCGTCGGAGGCCGACATGCGGGTGGCGGTCACGACGATAGGTGCCGCGAGCAGGAGGTGCGCGGCAAAGGTCCAGACGGTGACTTTCCGCCGCGGCGGGCGCCACGGGATCCCGAAGCGCTGCGGGCCGCAGAGCAGGACCGCGCGCCTGGTCGCCATCACGACGAGGGCCGCCACGACCGCAAACACCGTGACCGCGGTCAGCCCGTTGGCGGACAGCACGAGCGTGTTGCGAAACATGTCCGGCAGGACGCGCAGCGCGAACGGCACGTAGGCGAGCAGGAACGCCGCCAGGAGCAGAGGACACCGCTGGACGTAGAGGCGCGGCAGGTGCACGCGCAGCCATCGCGCGAGTCCGTCCGGGGCTTCCGGTTCCGCAACCGTAGGAGCGGTCGTCGTGCTCATGAGACCAGCGCCTTCCGCCAGTCGAACTGCACGCCGCGCATCCTAACACGGTGACCCGGGGGGATCGGGCGAACGGGTGATCCGGCGATCGGGTGATCGTGCGATCGGTGATCGCCGCGACCACACGCGCTACTGCCCCGGAACGCGCGCCATCGCCCGGTCCATCGTGATCAGGCGCAGTCCAGGTGCACGGCCGTCGCCGCGATCAGGCGATCTCCGCGCTCCGGAATGGTGCAGAGCCCCCCGCGCTCAGGACAATGGAGGGCGTGAGATCGGCGGCGACGAACCGGCCCGACGGCAGCAGCCACTCGGCCCAGCGGCTGAATCCACCATCGCATCGGAGGTCGCCGCGGCGGATTGCCTCGGCGACCTCGGCGAGGACGAGCACCGGCACGTAAATGGTCGCCTGGCCGCTACGAAAGTGGGTTTTCGGAGCGAATGGGCCCGGGTTGACCTTCACGTTCATGAATATTCCGGGCTAGTGCTCCAGCGCGGCGGCGATCGCGTCGGCGACGCGCTCGACGGTCGTGCCGGCCGTGTCCATGGTCACCGCAGCCTGCGCGTACAGCGGTTCGCGCGACGCCAGCAGCGCGCGCAGGTCCGCCATGGCCTGCGGGTGATCCGCCATCGGCCGGCGATCGCCCTGGCGCACGACGCGGTTCCAGTGATCCTCGGGACGGGCGCGCAGCCACACGGTCGTGGTCGCGCGGCGCAGCAGCGCGTAGGTTCCCGGTGAGGTGACGATGCCGCCGCCGGTAGCGAGCACCATCGGGCGGTTCTCCGCGAGCACCTGCTCGAGCGTCTCCCGCTCCAGCCGGCGGTAGTAGTCCTCGCCGTGCAGCGAGAACAGCTCGCTCAGGGTGAGATCGGCGGCCTGCTCGATTCGCCGATCCAGCTCGACGAACGGGACCCGGAGACGCCGCGCGAGACGGCGGCCCACGGAGGTCTTGCCGGCGCCGCGCAGGCCGAGCAGTGCCACGATGCGCGGCGGACCGCCGTCCTCGGTCAGCAGCGCCGCCGCCGTCGTGTCCAGCGCACGTGCGAGGTCGGCCAGCCGGCGGACGGAGATGTTGCCGCGGCCGGCTTCGAGCTGGACGAGGTACCTGGGGGAAACGCCCGACCGCTCGGCGACGTCGCGGAGCGTCCAGCCTTTCTCGATCCGCCGCGCGCGAGTGCGGCGGCCCAGCGCGGCCAGGACGGGGTCGACCATCCGGGCCGCAATATACTACACACTAGTGCTGGTGTAGTGCACTATAGTGCCTTGACAGCGCGCGCGCCGGACGGGTACCCTTGCCTCGATGGTCACCCCCACCAGGGCGCCCGAGTTGCGCGTCGCCTTCGAGACCTCTCCCGATCGCTACCGCCACTGGAAGTTGTCGTTCCACGGCCCGGTCGCGACCCTCTCCATGGACGTGCAGGAGGACGGCGGACTGTCGCCGGAGTACCGGCTGAAGCTCAACTCGTACGACCTCGGGGTCGACATCGAGCTCGCCGATGCCGTTCAGCGCATCCGCTTCGAGCACCCCGAGGTCCTCGCCGTCGTCATCACCAGCCTGAAGGAGCGCGTCTTCTGCGCCGGTGCGAACATCTTCATGCTGCGAGGATCGTCGCACGCCTGGAAGGTCAACTTCTGCAAGTTCACCAACGAGACGCGGCTGGCCATCGAAGACGCCAGCGCGCACTCCGGCCTCAAGTTCCTGGCCGCGCTGAATGGCATCTGCGCCGGCGGCGGGTACGAACTGGCGCTGGCCTGCGACGAGATCTTCCTGGTGGACGACGGCAATTCCGCCGTGAGCCTGCCGGAGACGCCGCTGCTCGGCGTGCTCCCCGGCACCGGCGGGTTGACGCGCGTCGTGGACAAGCGGAAGGTCCGACGAGACCTCGCGGACTTCTTCAGCACCGTGGCCGAAGGCGTGAAGGGGAAGCGCGCCGTGGAATGGCGCCTCGTCGATGCCGTCTACCCGACCAGCCAGTTCAAGGAACGCGTCGCGAGGCGGGCGCAGGAGCTGGCCGCGATGTCCGATCGACCCTCGACGGGGTCAGGGATCACGCTCGGCCCGCTGAACCCGCAGGTTACCGAGGACGCCGTCATCTATTCGAGCGTGTCGCTCGAAATCGACCGCGAGAAGCGTGTCGCCACGCTGACGGTGCGCGCGCCCGAAGGCCACCAGCCCTCCACGGCGGACGACATCGTGCGAGCCGGCGACCAGTACTGGCCGCTGCGCGCTTTCCGCGAGCTCGATGACGCGCTGCTGCGGCTGCGCATCACCGAGCCACTGGTCGGCGTCGTTGTCGTGAAGACCGTCGGCGATCCCGCCGCCGTGCTGGCCACGGACGAGACGCTGCTGGCGCACCGCGGCCACTGGCTGGTGCGCGAGATCGTCCATCACGTCAAGCGTGTGCTGAAGCGCATGGACCTGACGTCGCGGACCTTCTTCGCGTTGGTCGAGCCGGGCAGCGCGTTTGCCGGCACGCTGTTCGAGCTGGCGCTCGCGGCCGATCGATCCTACATGCTCGACGACCCCGAGCGGCCCAACACCGTCCAGCTCTCGGGAATGAACGGCGGACCGTTGCAGATGAGCAACGGCCTCACGCGGCTGGAGACCCGCTTCCTCGCCGACCGCTCCAAGGTCGAGCGTCTGCTGGCGCACGACGGCGCGTTCGATGCGCCGGAGGCGGGGGAAGCGGGCCTCATCTCGTTCGTGCCGGACGAACTGGACTGGGACGACGAGGTGAGGCTCGCGGTGGAGAGCCGGGCGGCGTTCTCGCCCGACGCGCTGACCGGCATGGAGGCGAACCTGCGGTTCGCCGGGCCGGAAACCATGGAGACGAAGATCTTCGGCCGCCTGACCGCCTGGCAGAACTGGATCTTCCAGCGGCCGAACGCGGTCGGCGAGAAGGGCGCGCTGACGGCGTACGGATCCCACACCCGGCCGGAGTTCGACTTCAGCCGAACATAGTCAGTGCCGAATGCCGAATGCCGAATGGTGATTCGAGCATCGTTCGGCATTCGTCATTCAGCATTCGCCATTGACGAGGATCACCCCTCATGATCTCAGCCGAGAAGATCCCCAACAACGTCGGCCTCTCGAGCAACAAGCGGCTGCAGCGGGCGCTCGAACACTGGCAGCCGCAGTACATCAAGTGGTGGCGCGACATGGGCCCGCAGGGATTCCAGGACTATCACCAGGTGTACGTCCGCACCGCGGTCAGCGTCGACCCCTCCGGATGGGCTCACTTCGAATACGTCAAGCTGCCGGAGTACCGATGGGGGATCTTCCTCGCCGATCCGCTCAAGGACCGGTGCATCGGCTTCGGTGACTTCTACGGCCAGCCAGTCTGGCAGGAGGTGCCCGGCGAGTTCCGCAACCAGTTGCGGCGGCTCATCGTTACGCAGGGGGACACCGAGCCGGCAAGCGTCGAGCAGCAGCGCTGGCTGGGCCAGCGGTGTCCGAGCCTCTACGACCTGCGCAACCTCTTCCAGGTCAACGTCGAGGAGGGGCGCCACCTCTGGGCGATGGTCTACCTGCTGCACTCGTACTTCGGCCGCGACGGCCGCGACGAGGCGGAGGAGCTGCTCGCGCGGCAGAGCGGCAACCGCGACAAGCCGCGCATTCTCGACGCCTTCAACGAGCCGATCGACAACTGGCTCGACTTCTTCATGTTCACGATGTTCACCGATCGCGACGGCAAGTCGCAGCTGCTGTCGCTCTCCGAGAGCTCGCTCGATCCGCTCTCGCGCACGACGCGCTTCATGCTCACCGAGGAGGCGCACCACATGTTCGTCGGCGAGACCGGCGTCGCGCGCATCGTCGAGCGTACCTGCCAGCTGGCGAAGCAGGCCGGCTATTCCGAGGACGTGCGGACGCTCGGCGGGATCGACATCCCGACGATCCAGAGATTCATCAATCTCTGGTTCAGCCTGTCGCTGGATCTGCACGGCAACGAGATCTCGACCAACGCCGCCGCCTACTTCGCCAACGGCTTGAAAGGCCGCGCGCAGGAGGAGAAATGGGACGACCACGTCGTTCGCGAGAATCCGTACGAGCTCGAAGTCGCCGCCGGCGCGCGCCTGGAGCGCAAGGCGATTCCGATGCGCACGGCCATGAACGAGGTGCTGCGCGACTGGTACGTGGGGGACTGCGAGGCGGGCGTGCAGCGCTGGAACCGGATCTTCGAGCGGCACGGCATGTCGGACCGGCTGCGGCTGCCCGATCGCAAGTTCAACCGCGGCATCGGCATGTTCTCGTCGCTGCACTTCGACCCGGACGGCAACTGGCTGACCGACGAGCAGTGGGAGCGGCGCAAGTACGAGTGGCTGCCGTCGCCCGGCGACCGCGAGTACCTGTTGAGCATCATGGCGGAACCGGTCTACGAGGCGGGGAAGTTCGCGAACTACATCGCGCCCCCGGCGCGCGGCATCAACCGGATGCCGGTCAATTTCGAGTATGTGAGGACGGAGGAGTGAAACCTGTCAATGCCGAATGCCGAATGCCGAATGCCGAATGCCGAATGCTGAATGCCGAATGCCGAATGCTGAATGACGAATGCCGAATGGCGATGCGAATCAGCAAAGCGGTGTGGCGTCGCCGAATGGGCGGACCCGCACCCGTGTCCGGCATCGCATTCGGCATTCCGCATTCGCATTCGGCATTCGGTCAATCTGGAGAGGCGAACGCCGGAGTTCGCGGTCGGTGACGCGGCCCTGGTGACGTTCGTGCACTCGCGCTTTTCGCGCGTGAGCCGTTTGGGAGCGTGTCAGCATGCCAGTGACGAGCGTGGAACAGAAGCAGCTCCTCATCAACAACGAGTGGCGCGCTGCAGCTTCCGGTCAGACGATGGAGGTCGTCAACCCGGCCACCGAGGAGATCATCGCATCGGTGGCCTCGGCCGGCCGGGCGGACCTCGACGCTGCCGTCGAGGCGGCGCGGGCGGCGCTCAACGGGCCGTGGGGCACGCTGTCGGCGCGCGAGCGCGGCCGCCTCGTCAGCCGGCTGGCCGACCGGCTGATGGAGCACGTCGACGAGGTGGCACGGCTGGAGACGCTGCACAACGGCAAGCCGATCGCCGAGTCCCGGCACGTCGAGGTGCCGATGGCGGCGGAGTGCTTCGAGTACTACGCGGGCTGGGCCGACAAGGTCATGGGCGAGACGATTCCCGTCAAGGGCAATCACCTCACCTACACGCTCCGCGAGCCGATCGGCGTGGTTGCCGCGATCGTGCCGTGGAACTTCCCGCTGCTGCTCGCGGCGTGGAAGGTCGCGCCGGCGCTGGCCTGCGGCAATACCGTCATCCTCAAGCCGGCGAGCCAGACACCGCTCACCGCCCTGGCGCTCGGCGCGATCGCGGTCGACGTCGGGCTGCCGCCGGGCGTGCTGAACGTCCTCACCGGTCCAGGCGCGCAGCTCGGCCAGGCGATCGTCGAGCATCCCGGAATCGACAAGATCGCCTTCACCGGCGACACCACGACCGGCAAGGCAATCATGCGCAGCGCCGCCGACACGTTGAAGCGGATCACGCTGGAGCTGGGCGGCAAGTCGCCGAACGTCGTGCTGTCCGACGCCGACATGGACGCCGCCATCCGCGGCGCCACGATCGGCATCTTCTACGGGAAGGGCGAGGTCTGCGCCGCGGGCTCGCGCCTGCTGGTGGATCGGAGCATCCAGGCGGAGTTCATCGACCGGCTCGCCGCGCGCGTGAGGAAGATGGTGCCCGGCGACCCGCTGGATCCGAAGACGCGCTTCGGCGCCCTCGCCTCGAAAAAGCAGCTGGAGACGGTCACGCGCTACGTCGAGTCGGCGACGCAGGAGGGCGCCACGCTCGTCGCCGGCGGTGCGCGGGCCGACATTGGCACGGGCAAGGGCTACTTCTTCCAGCCGACGGTCTTCGCGGACGTGAAGCCGGAGATGACGATCTCGCGCGAGGAGATCTTCGGGCCGGTGCTCGCCGCCATCGAGTTCGCCGACCTGGACGAGGCGATTGCCCGCGCCAACGACTCGCCCTACGGCCTGGCCGCCGGCGTCTGGACGCGCGACATCAAGAAGGCGCATTACCTCGCGCGAAAGCTCCAGGCAGGGACGGTCTGGGTGAACACCTACAACGTGTACGACACGGCGGCGCCGTTCGGCGGCTACAAGCAGAGCGGCTTCGGCCGCGAGATGAGCGCCCACGCCATCGAGCATTACACCCAGGTCAAGAGCGTCTGGGTTGACCTGAACATGTAATTGCGGATTGTCGAGTGTGGATCCGCAATGACCGATTCCCTGATTCACTGGCGTCATGAATTCCCCATCGTCGAGACCTGCACCTACCTGGTGAGCCATTCGCTCGGGGCAATGCCGCGGCGGACCGCGGCGACCCTGGAGGAGTTCGCCACTACCTGGTCGAGCCGCGGCGTCCGCGCGTGGCAGGAGGGATGGTGGGAGATCGGCCGGGCAACCGGCGACCTGCTCGCGCCCATCCTCGGGGTGGCGCCGGGCACGATCTCGATGCACCAGAACGTGACGGTCGCACAGGGGATCATCGCCTCCTGTTTCCGCTACGAGGGTGCGCGCCGCAAGGTCGTGCTCGCCGACCTCGAGTTCCCGACGAACATGTACCTCTTCGAGGGGTTCCGCCGCTACGGTGCCGAGGTCGTGTACGTCGCGTCAGACGACGCGATCCGGACGAACGTCGATCGCCTCGTGGACGCGATCGACGAGCGCACGGTGCTCGTGCCGCTGTCGCTCGTGCTGTTCAAGAGCTCGTACCTGCTGGACGTCGCGCCCGTCGTCGAGAAAGCGCACCGGGTCGGCGCGCACGTCGTGCTCGACGTCTACCAGGCCGCCGGGACGGTCGCGCTCGATCTCGAGGCGCTCGGGGCGGACTTTGCGGTCGGCGGCTCGGTGAAGTGGCTGTGCGGCGGTCCCGGCGCGGGCTACCTGTACGTGCGGCCCGACCTCGCCCGCGATCTGGAGCCCGGGCTGACCGGGTGGGCGGCACACGCGGCTCCGTTCGACTTCGAGACCGGACCGATTCGCTACGCCGACGCGCCGGAACGGTTCCAGAGCGGTACGCCGAACGTGCCGGCGCTCTATGCGGCGCGCGCCGGGTACGAGATCGTGGCGCAGATCGGCGTCGAGAACATTCGCCGGCATTCACTGACGCTGACCCGCCGGATGATCGACCTGGCGCTCCGGGCCGGCTACCGGGTGAACACACCGCTGGGCGATGCGGAGCGGGGCGGCGCCGTGATCGTGGATGTGCCGAACGGCCGCGCGGTTGCCGACGAGCTGATTCGCCGCGAGGTCATCGTCGATTACCGGCCCGGTGCCGGCATCCGCATGGCGCCCCATTTCTACAACACGCTGGACGAAGTGGAGCACGCGATGGCCGTGCTCGACGAGATCGTCCAGCGAACGGCTGTCCGATGAAGTCCCGGCGGCTTCCGTCGTCAGCCCGGCCTCGAACCACAGCATGACCATCACCTCCATTGCGGTCCTCGGTGCCGGCACGATGGGCCACGGCATCGCGCACGCCGCGATTGCCGCCGGCTACGAGACGAGCCTGTACGACGTGTCGGCAGACGCGCTGGCCAGGGGCGTCGACGCGATCCAGGCGATTGCCGTGAAGGGCGTCGAGCTCGGCAAGATGACGCCTGCGGACGCGGACGCGCTGATGAAGCGGCTGCACACGACGACGGCGATCGACCGCGCGGTCGGCGGCGCCGATGTCGTCATCGAAGCGGCACCCGAACGCATCGATGTCAAGATCGGGCTGATCGCGGAAATTGACCGGCTCGCGCCGCCACACGCCGTGATCGCCACCAACACCTCTGCGCTCAGCATCACCGAGATGGCCGGCGCGACCCGGCGCTCCGCGCAGGTCGCCGGCATGCACTTCTTCAACCCCGTGCACAAGATGAAGCTCGTCGAGATCGTTCGCGCCCTGGAGAGCTCGCCGGCGACGCTGCAGACGATCGAGGACGTCGCCAGGCGGATGGGCAAGGAGACGGTGCTGGTGCGGGAGTCGCCGGGGTTCATCACGACGCGGGTGAATGCCAGCATCGGCAACGAGGCGTTCTACCTGCTCATGGAAGGCGTGGCCTCCGCGCGCGACATCGACAAGGCGCTCAGGCTCGGGCTCCACCACCCCATGGGGCCATTCGAGCTGGTCGATCTGGTTGGGCTCGACACGCGCCTGAGCATCCTCGAGTACCTGCATCGGAGCCTGGGCGAGAAGTACCGTCCGTGCCCGCTGCTCGTCCAGTACGTCAAGGCGGGCCGCCTGGGAAGGAAGGTCGGGCGCGGTGTCTACGAGTATCCGGGTTGAGCTGCTGGTGAAAGACCGGCCGCAGGCGGTCGCTGCGCGGGTCGGGTATTCCACTCCCCCTGATGATGATTATGCGGCCCCGCAGCGCGGCGTCGGTCGGCCGATCGTAATCGTGGGAGCCGCAGGTGCGGACCGTGTTCAGATTGGCCGTCTCCCGGCTCTGACCCGGGCTCAGCACGCCGACGGCGTTGACCTCGGGGCAGTCGGGTGTGATCGGGATGGGGATCGATCCCATGGCATGCCGCGTGCCGTCGTTTATTCACGAACCGCACGCGGCTGCCCGGCGCGACGGCCATCTCCCTGGAGCTGACGCCCGACGCCGTGATGGTGAATGTCGCGCCGCCCGTCTGCGGGTGTGCCGCGGGTGACGTGCCGTGCCGCCGCCTCCGCAGACCGCCACGCCCGGGCACAGCGCAGGCAGCAGTCCCCTGGTCACGCGCCCAGTCTAATCGCTGCGGCCGCAGCTGCCTCTGCGGGCGGATCACCGTGCCCTGCGGGCTGCGGTGGTCGGATCGCCGTGGTCTCGTGGACGCCGCACGATCGGAACCTCACTGGATCCGTATCGTGCCCTTGAGGGTGGCATCGTCGGGGAAATCGTGATCGTGGAAGCCGCACGTGCGCGCCGTCGTGAACGCTGCCGTCTGCTTCGTTTGGCCCGGTCCGAGCACGTTGATCGAATTGAGCGGCTGACAGTCGGTATGCACCGGGTGCGGATCCGAGAAGATGTTGCGCTGCTGGTTGGTGCCGTTCGTGAACGTCACCGTCTGACCGACGCTGATCGTGACCTCCCGCGGGGCTGCCCCGCTCCCCCCGAAGGTAATCGTCGCGCCGCTCTGTCCGCCCTGTCCGCTCCCGCCAGACGACGGTCCCGTCGGCGTATTGCCGCCGCCGTCACTACCGCCTCCGCACGCCGCAACCGCGATCGCCGCCGCCAGCGAGACACCCACGATCCCCGCGAGACTTGCCCTTGTCACCATGACCTCCATTCCGCCTCCGTGCCCGGGACGGACTCCCCCTCGAGGAGACCTTCCGCGAGATGGTGATAGCGGTGAGGCAAGGGCAGTGCCGGGTACGAGGGCACGGAGACCGGGCCAGAGGTCGCGGAGGTCACGAACGCAGAGGCCACGGAGGCTGCAGGATCTATGGGATTTGTCTGGGTGGCCTCCGTGGCCTCTGAGTTGATTCCCCGAGCGTCTCCGTGCGCTCCCTTACGCGGGCCGAAACCTGTTACCGCCGGCGTAAGGAGATCACTCGACGCGGTACTTGGCGAGGTAGTAGCTGAGCGCGCGCTGGCTGATGCCCATCGCCTGCGCGGCGTCCTTCTTCACGCCGCCGGCGCTCTCCAGCGCGCGCCGCACCGTCTCCTTCTCCGCCCACTCCAGGTTGCGGCGCAGGTTGAGTGACGGTAGCCCGGAGGCGGGCGACGTGGCGACGCCGAGCAGGCGGACGACGCTCGGCCCGATGGTCGAGGACTGCGACAGCACGACGGCGCGCTCCACGGTGTTCTCGAGCTCGCGCACGTTGCCCGGCCAGTCCGCCGCCTGCAGCGCCTCGAGCACGCCGGGCTCCAGCCCGGTGATGCGCCTGCCGGCCCGCTGCGCGTGCTTCGCGACGAAGTGCTCGACCAGCGGCGGGATGTCCTCGGGCCGCTCGCGCAGCGGCGGGATGTGAATGGGGATCACGTTGAGCCGGTAGTAGAGGTCCTCGGTGAACCGGCCGTCGCTCACCATCTGCCGCAGATCGCGGTTGGTGGCGGCGATGACCCGCACGTCGACGCGCTCGGTACGCTCCGACCCGAGCGGCTCGAACTCGCGCTCCTGGAGCACGCGCAGCAGCTTGGCCTGCAGCGCCGGGCTCATCGTGCCGATCTCGTCGAGGAAGATCGAGCCGCCATCGGCGAGCGCGAACTTCCCCTTCTTGCTGGTGGCCGCGCCGGTGAACGCGCCGCGCACGTGGCCGAACAGCTCCGACTCCAGCAGCGTTTCCGGAATCGCCGCGCAGTTGACCTTGATGAGCGGCATCTCCCGCTGCGCGCTCCGGTAGTGAATCGCCCTGGCGACCATCTCCTTGCCCGTGCCGGTCTCGCCGGTGATGAGCACGGTGCTCTTCGTCTGCGCGACCATCTCCGCCGTCTTGATGACCTCCTGCATGCGGCGGCTGCGCCCGACGATGCCGTCGTGATCGAAGTCGGCATCGCGCTCGCGAATCAGGTAGCGGTGCTGCGTCTTCAGCCGCTGGTGGTCGATCGCGCGGTGGACGACCACCAGCAGCTCGTCGATCTCGAACGGCTTCTGCAGATAGTCGAGCGCGCCCAGCTTCATCGCCTCAATCGCGCTCTCGATGGTGGCGTGCGCCGTCATCATCAGGATCTGCGGCCGATCGCCGGGCGCGCCGCTCACGACCAGCTCGCGGATCAGGTCGAGGCCGGTCAGCTCGGGCATCAGGTTGTCGACGACCAGCACGTCGAACAGCCGCTGCGAGAGCTGCCGCTGCGCCTCGCGGGGACTGGTGGTGGCGACCACGTCGTGGCCTTCGCCGCGCAGCGCCGCGGCCAGCGCGTTCAGGATCTTGGCTTCGTCGTCGACGAGGAGAATCGAGCCGGTGGCCATAGCAACCCTCTAACCACCCAGCGGCGCCGGCAGTTCGATGCGCACGTCGGTCCACTCACCCGGGCGGCTGGCGACGGCGATCGTGCCGCCCAGCCCTTCGATGATATTCCGTGAGATTGCCAACCCGAGGCCGGTGCCGGTCCGTCGCGTCGTGAAGTACGGGTCGAAGACGCGCGGCAGGTCCTCGGGCGGGATGCCGGCGCCGGCATCGTGCACCGCCACGACGACGCGGCCGGCCTGACCGCGGCGCGTGGTCACGCGGATCGGAGCACCGTTCAACGCCGCCTCGGGCCGCGCCGCCACCGCGTGCCGGGCGTTGGCCAGCACGTTGACGAGCACCTGACGGAGGCGCTCGCCGTCGCTGACGATCGGTGGCAGACCGCGATCCAGGTCGAGGGCGACGCCCGCGTCCTGCTGGCCCCCGGCGCTCGCCCGTACCGCGTCCTCGCAGAGCGCGTTGAGATCCACCGCCGCGAGGTCGAACTTGATCGGCCGGGCGAAGTCCAGCACCTCGGTGACGATACGGTTCAACCGGGCGATTTCCTCGTCGATGTCGGCAACCGCGGCATGCATCTCCTCCGGGGTGAGATGCCCGCGCCGCAGCGGACGGAGTGCCGCCTTGATGATCATCAGCGGGTTGCGGATCTCGTGCGCCACCACCGTGGACAGCCGGCCGAGCGACGAGAGGCGCTCGCGCTGCGCCGCCTCGCGCTGGAACCGGGCAATCGAGTCGGTCATGGTGTTGAAGGTCGTCGCGAGCAGCCGCGCATCCTCGTCGTCCCAGCGGGTGCCGGCCGGCGGAATGCGGCGGGTGAGGTCGCCCGTGGCCGCCATCTCGCGCATCGCCGCGGTCACGGCGCCGAGCGGCCGCGTGACCGTCCTCGCGATCACGTAACTCACCAGCGTGGCGGCCAGCACGGCGAGCAGCGCGATGACCGCAAGAGTCCGGTGCAGCGCCGAGAGGAACAACAGACGCTCGGTTCGCGACCGCAGCAGGATGGCGCGGGCCGCGTGCTCGGGATCCGCGGACGCCAGCGTCCGGGTCGCGGCGATGTACTCGTTGCCGGCGAGCCAGACGCTCGGCGTCAGCCCATCGCGCCCGAGCAGCGGCGTCAGCGAGGTCCACAGCTCCCGCGGCAGCGTCGAGGCGTGGATGCGGCCGTCCATCGCGAAGGCGATCTCACTGTTGGTGAGCGCCTTGAACCGTGCCGCGGCGCGCGTGTCGAGCGCAAACCCGACGATGAGCGTGCCGAGCAGCTGCGGCAGCTGCGGATCGATCCAGATGGGGACCGACACCAGCTGCAGGATCCCGCCCTCGTGCGGCAGGAACAGCGCAGTCTCGCGGCCACGCGGAGCGCCGCGAATCGTCGCCAGCGCCTCCGGCGAGAGGCGCCCGATGGCCTCGTCGGTGATGTCGGCGAGGAAGTCGCCCGCCGGGTTCAGCACCAGCAGCAGATCGGCACCGAGCTGCTTCCGGTAGTCCTCTGCCAGCGGGCGCACCGTCGGCGCATGGTTCTCCCCGACGGCGGCCTTCAACTTCGGCAGGTCGGCTACGAGCCGGGCTTCCCGGCTGAAATGATCGAACAGCAGGCCGCGGTACTCCTCGACCAGGCGGCCCGCTTCCTCGACCCCGCGCGTCAGCTCCTGTTCCGCCGGCTCGGTCACCGCGACGTTGACGTTGTAGATCGCCACGGCGATCGCCAGCACCGCCAGCGCCGCGCTCGCGAAGAAGATCCGGTTGGTGAGCGACGAGAACGGCCTCATCGGCGCTCGAGGACGAAGTTGGCCTCGACGTCGCCCCCCGACTCCGGCACGACGACGCGCCGCGTCGCCTGGGGCACGGACTCGTTCCAGGCGACGAGCGTGTACGACCCGGGCGGGACGTTGTCGATGCGGTAGCGGGCGTCGTCGTCGGTGACCGCGAAGAAGCGGTGCGCGAACACGAGAATGAACGCGCTCATATGCGAGTGGATCTCGCAGAACACCCGCACGATCCCGGGGCGATCGAACCGTACCGACTTGGCGCGTCCGGCCGGATAGCGTCCGAGGTCGAACGAGCGGGCACGCGACAGCGAGAACACGTTGTGGTACACGCGATCGCTGTTGGGGAAGTCGACGGTCGTGCCGGCGACGATCGCGAGCACGTGCGGGACGAAGCTCTCGTTCCGCTGGTCCATCTTCGGCCGGACGTCGTCGCGCTGCTCGAACGCGGCGCGCGGCGCCGTCTCGAGGTAGACGACGCTCGGCCGCCGATCGCCCGGCTCGGGCGCCGAGGCCATCGCCAGATCGCCGGCGTTCGGTCGCGGGACGACGGGGGGCGGCGGATGACGCAGCTCGACCCGTCCGCGAATCGTGCCGGTGGCGGCGCCGCGAGTCGGCGCCGAGGCCGCCGCGATCGCAAGCGCCAGGACGAGGGGGACAAACGGTGTCATCGCATCAGAACCAGTAGGTCAGCTGGGCCGCCACGTAGGTGCGCTGCCGCACGCGACCGCCGTCCCGGTCGTTCCGCTGGATCGTCAGCCGCGCGACGAGGTTGCGCTGCAGGTAGCAGCCGACGGCACCTTCGAGCCGGATCACGGGGGCGTCCCACGGGATCGGCCGGTCGGGCGAGAGGGTTTCCCCGGTGATTCTGGAGAAGCGGATCGCGTCGGCACGGGCGCCCACGAACGCGCGCGGGGTGAAGCGGTAGCGGCCTTCCAGCCAGCCACCGATCGCACGCACGGTGCGCGGCGACATCCCGGCGCCGATGAAGGGAAGATCCCATGCGGTCCAAATCGCCTCGCCCCGCAGCAGCCAGTGATCGCGCGAGTACTCCGCGTCGGCGCCGATCGCGCGCTGCACGTAGCTCGCTTCCGGCGCCAGCGCCGTGACCCGCTGCGAGAGCCAGGCGCCGCGCGCCGCCGACGCGCCGATCACGAGGCCGAAGAGCGGGCGAACGGCCACACGGGCCGAGAGCTGCTTGCCGCCGTTGTCGTCGTCGACGCGCGGGTTCGAGAGGGTGCCGTTGGTGACCGAGCCGACCAGTTCCGTCGGGCCGACGCTCCACCGTGCCTGGACGCCGAAGTCCCATCGAAACGCCGAGATGAACGGCACTCCCGGACCGACCTCACGGCTGCCAATCGGATAGCTGACCTGCCAGCCGCGGCCGCGCATGCGGAGCAGATCGTCGGCGGAGGCGGGCACTGCGTCCGGACGGAGCGACGTCAGGTACTGGTAGGCGAGGGGATAGCCGATCACCGGGTTGTCGGCGCCGTACGCACGGCGTCCGAATGCTCCGAAGGACGGCGGAATGCGGCCGGCCTGCACGTCGAACTGGCGGGTGCGCCAGGGGCGCACGCGTACATAGGCCGCGTAGGGGCGCGGTCGGTCGAGGTCCTCCGACCGGACCTCGCCGACGAGGGCGAGGCGCTCGTACGGACGCCACGCGCCCGACAGGGCCAGCCGAAGCATGCGCAGCGCGTTGTGCTCGTAGTCGGTGTAGTTGAAGTAGGCGCTGTGATCGGGGGCGCCGATCGAGACGCTGATGTCGCCGCTCGCCACGAGCCGTCCGTCGAACGCCTTGGCCGGGCCCGCCGGCAGCGTCTGGGCGGAAGCCGCGCTCGCGGCGCACATCGAGAGCAGCAGGAGGGCGCGGCACGCGGGAGTGGTGAGCGGCATACCGGGGATGGGCCGAAGCGGCAATTATAATCGGCTGGATCCGCCGGCCGTTCCGCAGCCGCGTGAACTACAGTAAGCTGTTCATATCCAAGGTCTTCGGCGTCTCAGGAGGAGGAGTGGCCTACATCATCTGCGAACCGTGCATCGGGACGAAGGATACGGCCTGCGTCGACGTCTGCCCGGTGGACTGCATCCACCCGAGAAAGGACGAGCCGGACTTCGAATCGGCGGAGATGCTCTACATCCACCCCGATGAGTGCATCGACTGCGGCGCGTGCGTGCCGGCGTGCCCGGTGGAAGCCATCTTCACGCTCGACGAGACGCCAGAGAAGTGGAAGAACTTCATCCCGGTCAATGCGCAGTACTATCAGAAGTAGCCGTGTCCGTGCTGAATGACGAATGCTGAGTGCCGAACGATCAAGGCCTGGCCGGCGGATGCCCGATGAGCCGGCGGAGGGCACCGGTATTGCGAGAAAACAGGCCATACGGCGTCGGCCTGACGGGTTTTCGGCAGTTCGGCAGTTCGGCCGTTCAGCCCGCAATCAGGCGTTCAGCATTCGGCATTCGGCATTCGGCATTCGGCATTGACAAGGATCAGTGAATGCTGAACAACCGCTTCGAAGACAACATCATCACGACGAACCTCGACAAGGTCCTCAACTGGGCCCGGCTGTCGTCCATCTGGCCGATGGGGTTCGGGCTTGCGTGCTGCGCCATCGAGATGATGGCGACCGCGGCATCGCGCTTCGACCTGTCGCGGTTCGGCATGGAGATCATGCGCGCCTCACCGCGCCAGTCGGACCTGATGATCGTCGCCGGCACGGTCACGAAGAAGATGGCCCCCGTGCTGCGGCGGCTCTACGACCAGATGCCCGAGCCAAAGTGGGTCGTCTCGATGGGCAGCTGCTCGAACGCCGGCGGCCCGTTCCCGACCTACAGCGTGCTGCAGGGCGTCGACAAGGTCGTGCCCGTCGACGTGTACGTGTCTGGCTGCCCGCCGCGGCCCGAGGCGCTCCTCTACGGGCTCATGCGGCTGCAGGACAAGATCCGGCGCGAGGGCCGCGTGCTGCGCAAGGAGAGCACCGTCGCTGAACGGACCGCGGCCGCCGCGCGCGCGGCAGTGTAGGGGAGACCAGTGAGGAGACTCGGGCACGTCCTTCGCACGCTGTTTCTCGTCGACATCGCCAAGGGCCTGTGGCTGACGCTGAAGTACACGCCGCAGCCGGCCTTCACGTTCCAGTACCCGGCCGAGCGGCGCCCGGTGGCGCCGCGGTTCCGGGGCATCCTGCGCCTGCAGGTGGAGCCCGAAACCGGCGCGCAGACCTGCATCGTGTGCGACCAGTGCGCGAAGGCGTGCCCTGACGATCTGATCGTGCTCGGCGGACACCGCGAGCCAGGACAGAAGATCAAGATTCTCGACTACTTCGACTTCAATCTCTCCCGCTGCAGCTTCTGCGGCCTGTGCGCGGAGGTCTGCCCGACCAAGCCGGTAAAGGCGCTCATCATGAGCGAGGACTACGAGCTCGGCAGCTACTCGCGCGAGTCGCAGATCCTGCGCGTCGACGAGATGTACGACGGCGTGCCGATCGAGCAGTACACGCGGTAGCCGGCCGGCCGGCGAAAGGTGCCGCCCGCATCGTCGACGGCAGACCGACAGGCGGCCGAGTCACTGGCACCCCAGGACCTGTGGTATCCGTTCCGACGGAGGTACGTCGGGCCGGGGCACGACCCTGTAGAGGAAGGTCGTGTGGGTGCATGGCCTTGGCTCCGGGTCCTTCGCGACAAGCGCGACGTATTGCTGTGACGCGAACTTCTCCTGGAAGACGGGCACCTCCCAGTCGTCGAGGAGGATGAACGGTTCGTAACCTGCCAGACGCAGGTGCTCGATCGCACGATCGAGCCAGTCTCGGTCAATGTAGTCATAGCGGACCGTCAGCCGGCCGGAGTAGTACCGGACGGTCCCGCTGTGCTGCATCGTGATCAGGATCGCGTTCGTCGGCAGGGTGCGGTCCACGTACTGTCCGATTTCCTCATACTTCTGCTCGCCGTAGCCAACCCTGTGTACATCCCATTGATAGAGGTTGGTGCCGCCGTGGTAGACCATCCCGAGCGCGAAGAGCATCACGACCGCGGCGCGAGCCCGTTTCCCGAACCGCTCGGTGGCGAGCCAGACGACGTCTGACGCCAGAATGAACATCAAGGGATACGCCGGAAGCAGGAAGCGCGTCCACCACCAGGCGTCGAACGGGAGGTAGAGCAGGTAGCACGTGAAGAGCAAGGCGATGAAGGCCAGGAGCGCCGCCCGCACGTGTGCCAGATGGTCTCGCCGCAGCAGGAACACAGGTGTGAGCAGGAACAGGAAGATGAGGGGCCCCTGTGACTGCAGGACCCACCTCGGATAGCGCGTCAGGTTGATGGGCACATGCGCCCAGGCGAAGAGCCCCGTGTTGTCACCGTATCCTGACGTGAACGGCGATCCGTAGAGCTCGTTGAACAACCAGCCGATGAACAGTGGAAACGGCGCAAGGGTCACACTGAATGCAGCCGCTCGTGCCAGCCACGAACGCGCATCCGTTCGCGCGGGCCGCCAGGCGGCCAGCACCAATGGCACGATGGCGAGCGGCACGAGATTGGGCCGCACCAGGATCGCCGCGCCGGCCAGGACGCCCGACACCGCCGCACCGGCCACGGTCTTGCGACAGGCGAGGAGCAAGGACGCCGTCCATAACGCGGTGACCGGGACATCGCTCATCAGCGACAGCGTCAGCATGAAGACGGTCGGATTCGTGCTGAGGCCCAGCGCAGCGATCGATCCAACCACCGGGTGCGACACGCGCGAGCCGAGCGCGTAGGTGAGCAGGACCAGTGCCGCGCCGGCGACCCAGGGCACGGCGTAGACGCCGATGTCGCCGAGGACGAGTGAGAAGGCGAGTATCAGCAGCGGCATGCCCGGCGGGTAGGTAGGGACGATCGTGTAGTTTTCGGCCGGGCGGTAGCCAAGCGGCGAGAACGACCACTCGGCGTTCGGCCAGGGGATCGAGGCGACGAAATCCTGGCGGATGTGCAGATCGCCCGTTCGCCACAGCTGCGCCTGGGTGACGTAGCCGTAGACGTCCGCGCCGCCCGTCGCGCGCGTGCCGAACGTCGCACCGGACCAGAGCAGGAAGACAGCTGCGAATCCGACGAGCGCCTGGAGCAGGGGAAGCCGGCTCGCCGTCTGGGCGGCCTTCCGCAGCCGGGCGTGGAGTGGGTCGTGCAGAAATGCAGCGAGGATTGCGCAGGCGAGCGCCACGAAGGCAGCCCGCTCGGCCCCGCGGACCGACAGCGGTACGCTCAGGACGTGCACGCGGAAGCCGCCGGTCAGCCAGGCCCAGATCGCCAGCAGCGCCGCGACGACGGCGGCGGCGAGGAGGACCTGCGCCAGGCGCCGGCGCACGGTCCCTACTGCCTGCCTTCCAGCGCCCGCCGCGCCTTCAGTCGTTCCTCGCGCCGCACCTGCGCCTCAGCGGCGCGCTGCCGCTCGGCTTCGGTCTCGAGCCGCAGCCCGGGAATGGGCAGCCGGTTGCCGTCGCGATCGATCGACACGAAGGTCAGATAGGCGCGGCTGGTCAGCCGCCGCACGCCGGTCAGCGTCTCTTCGGAGAAGACCTCGACTTCGACCTCCAGCGACGTGCTCCAGACGGCGGTCACGACCGACCTGAGGATGATGAGATCGCCCACCTTGATCGGGTGCAGGAACTGCAGCCCGTCGACCGCGGCGGTCACTAGCAGCGTCCGCGTGTGGCGGTGGCACGCGATCGCGCCGGCGATGTCGATGAGGTGCATGACCGTGCCGCCGAGGATGAACCCGAGGGGGTTGGCATCGTTGGGCAGGACGACCTGCACCATCTCCGTCGCCGACTCAGAGGGTTTCTTCGCTGGCGCTGTCATCGTCCCGTGTCAATGCCGAATGACGAATGGTGAATGCCGAACAGACGCTCACGCGCTGCGCGTTCATTCGCCATTCGGCATTCGTCATTCAGCATTGACAAGCGTCAGTTCCCACAATGGCGGTCGACGAAGGCCTTCAATGTACAGCGGAGTTCGGGCGGGAGATCCTCTTCCTTGATGGAGCGGAGCAGCGAGAGGGTACAGCGGTAAGTCCTGAGCTGCGCGACGCAGCGGGGGCACGCCGAGAGGTGGCGTTCCAGGCGGCCGTGGACGTCGGCCGGCAGCCGGCCCTCCACGAAGTCCGCGAGGAGCGCCACCAGGTCCGTGCAGCGCGAGGCCTTGTGAGTCACGACGGCCTCCCGCTGCACGGATGGTCAATGGTCGAGGGTCGATGGCAAGGACCGATCACTTGCCGCATCCGGCTCGTCACTCGGTGCGCTTGACCATTTTCCATTCGCGCGTCAGAAGTCGTAGCCAATCCAGACGGCGAAACGCACCTTGCGGAACCAGTCGCTCCCCCCCTGGTAGGCGAAGACGGCGTCCTCCCATTCACGGTTGAAGAGGGTGCGCCACGCCCAGTCGAAGTGGATCGGGAACCCGAGCGCGAACGTCTCCAGGCCGAAGCCGTACGAGGCGCGGCCGTCCACCAGCTTGAATCCGTCGATGTTCTGGACCGGGCCGAATACCGGCCGGACGGTCAGGCCGGTCGCGTCGGTGGTGTACCCCAGGAGCGGCTGGTAGGGAATCGTGCTGCTCGTCCACACCTTCATCGGCTGGTCAACGTAGCCGGCAGCGCCGAGGTTGACGAAGGCGATGCCGCGCAGTCCGCCGACGACGCCGATGGGCGTCAGCGCCGCCTCGATGAGCGGGAAGCGGAGCTCGGCGTTGCCGAAGAATCCCTTGTGGCCGAGGAACGAGAGGTAGTCGTAGCCGCGCAGCTCGGAGTTGCCGCCGAAATAGAAGTAGGCGGGGTAGTCCCCCCAGCTGTTGAAACCGCGCAGGCGAAGGGCAACCACGCCGTTGGTCGCAAGGCGGAGGTAATAGCGCGCGTCCACGTCGGCGGTCTGCCGCGACAGCGTGCGGTCGCCGATCTGGGGGGCGTACTCGTAGCCGACGCGGACCGTGTTGCCGGCGAGCGGCCCGTACTCCCGGAAGACCGTCGTCTCCTGCACGTAGGCGATGCCGAAGGGCATGAACGTGCCGTTGGCGAACAGGACGCGGCCGTACTGCTGCATCTGGTACGCGTCGGCCAGGTCCTGCAGATCGGGCTCGTTGAACCCCTGCTTGAACTGCATGACGCCGGTGGACAGCTCGACGCGCGCGTAGCGATTGAAGGGGTAGATCGCGAAGGCGGTGCCGCCCCGCGCCGTCTGGGTGGCGATCGCCTGGTCGCGATCGAGCCAGCCGTACTCGTATCCGTAGAGGATGCCGGGCTGGTAGCCGTAGTAGAACTGCGTCTGGGAGAACCCCTGCAGCGCGTACTGGAAGCGCCGCGAGAGGTTCACGTAGGAGAACGACAGCGTGCGGTACTGCTGCACCGATGCGGCGAACATGTTGAACTGCTTGTCGCCGAGCACGTCGCTGAAGGTGACCTGCGTGCCGCCGAACAGGTCGCCGCCGCTGGTGACGCCGAGGGCCACGGGCGGGCGTCCCTCGAGGAACATCTTCTCGAACGTCCCCTTGCGGCGGATGTTGCCGCGGACGAGCGTATGCGTCATCGGGGGCGTAAAGTCGATGATCGGTCCAGGCGTCCCGAAATCGGCGCTCGCCACCGTCGCCATCGGTTCCTCGCGCGCCAGCGTGTGGATGCCGAACTCCTGCTTGTAATAGGTGACGAACGCGATCTTCGTCTTCGCCTGGTCCTTCAGCACGATCGGCGAGACGTTGCCGGTCAACGTGTCGGTATACTGCTTCAGCTCGCCGGTCTTCAGGCTGAGCGTCCAGATGTTGTAGATGTTGCCGTTACGCGCGACCTCGGGATCGATCGGCTGGTTCGGGTCGGTGGCCGTCGACGGGAACACGATGGTCTCGCCGTCGATGAACTGGGCGCCGCCGTCGTCGTGCGTGCCGAACGTGATCTGCGTCTTCTGCCCGGTCACCAGGTCCAGCTTGAAGAGCTTGTCATTGCCGCTGACCCGCGCAATGTAGACCAGCGACTTGCCGTCGGGCGCATAGGTTGGCGAGTAGTCGCCGAACTCGTCGTTGGTCAGGTTGCGGATCTCGCCGGTCTCGACGTTGACTGCGAACAGGTCGTGAACGCCGCCGCGCATCCCCGCAAACGCGATCTCCTTCCCGTCGGGGCTGATATCCGGGGACTCCGGCGCGTCGACGGTCTTCAGCTCGAACCGCTGCTCGATCCGGCGATTGACCACGTTCTGCAGGATCAGCGTCTTCTGCTTTTCGGTGCGGACGAAGTAGGCGATGCGATCGTTGACCGGCGACCACGACATCCACGGGACGGCGTTGCTGCGGAACCCGCCCGGGCTGGAGATGTACTCGTAGCCGGCGTCCTTGCTGAACCCGGAGGTCAGGTTCTGGACGACCTTGCCGTCCTTGGTCGAGAGCAGGATGATGTCGAGCTCCTGGTCCTTGCGGTTGCCGGCCATGACCGCAATCAGGTCGCCGGTCGGCGACGGCTCGATCGAGATGACCGTGACGTACGGCGTCCTGTCCCGCTTCGGCGCCAGGTTGCGGCCGTAGTCGGTGGGCCGCTCCTTGTCGCGGAACGCCTTGAAGCGGTCCTTCATGAACTTCTCGAACTGCTCGTCGAACTCTTCACCCTTCAGCCGGAACGCCTCCTCGTAGGCGCTTTCGCCGCCGCCGATGACCGCCTTGCGCAGCGCGAAGAGGAACTGCCGGAGGCCTTCCTGGCCCCACTTCGACTCGATGAACTCGAAGGCGGCATGGCCCATCGAGTAGATGAGGCGGCCCGCCTCGTAGCCGCTCTCGAACTCGCTCATCTTCGGAATGGTGTCGGTGATCGCCGCGTCGCGAACCTGCATCAGGTCGAACGGGTTCCAGTACCGCGCCATGTAGTTGGCGAGGCCCTCGTCGACCCACCGCGGCAGACCGCGGCGAAGCAGCGAGCGCGGGATGATGTCGAATTCGAAGATGTGCGTCAGCTCGTGCGTGATCAGGCGGTAGAGCTGATCCGGCGGCTCGTCGATGGGCAGCACCATCCGGTCGCGGTACGGCTCGGCGAACGCGAGCACGCCCTCCGGGATCTCGCCCGGCTCGATGTTCTGCTGCTGGAACTCACTCGCGGTCTTGAACAGGATCATCGGGACCTTGTGCCCGAGGTCGTGCTTCAGGTCGGAGCTGATCGTCTGGTAGGCGCTCTCGGCGTAGCTGGTGATCCGCTCCAGGTGCGACTCGATGTCGGGGTAGTAGAAGATCTCGAAGTGGTCCGTTGTGTAGATGTGCCACCTGAAATTGTCGTAGCGAATGCGGTTCTTCGAGTAGTACGGAATGTATCCCGTCTGGCGGTACGCCTGCGGGCCGCCGGAGGCCAGCGCGGCGGCACGCTCCCTCAGCAACCGGCACGGCGCCTGGTCGGCCCAGGCGGGGCTGGTGGCACCGGCGGTGGCGCGCAGCGCCAGCAGGAAGACCACGGACGGCAGGGAGCCGCGCGCGTCGGAGCGCGTGCGCATGTTTCACCTCGGGTAGCGACGGGCAGGTCGTCTGCTGGTCGCGATGTTACTGTAGCTAAGACGGTTGTCGCAACGACAACGTCCCCTCCAGGGCGGGTCGCCCGAGATCAGCAAGTCACGTGCCTGCCGCCGAGCTCGAAATCCGGGCACGCGGCAGCCGTGGCCCTGAAAAAGTGTCCCCCGCGCCGCACATCCGTCCTCCTTTGTAGAAGGATGTCTCGCCTCGGGACTCGGCAGTCGGGCCGCGGCGCTTGGGATCGCTCGGCGCTCGGGCTCGGGGGTCGGGCTCGGGGTTCGACGCTCGGCGCTTGGGATTCGGTTTGGGGATTACGGATTCAGGATCAGCCATCAGGGATTCAGGATTATTCAGGATCAGGGATGATCAGGGATTAGAGATCAGGGATTGTACAATTCCGGAATAAACGGTCGCCCCTGGGGTGTTCTCTCCCTTGGGGCGCCATACGCTGTGATCTTCGATGGCGCGCCGCCGCCCCGGTGACGGGGCCGACGAGACGTTCACGAACGAGGCCCTGTCCTACGTGGACAGCCTGTACGGCACGGCGCTGCGCCTGACGCGTCAGGTCGCTGACGCGGAGGACCTGGTCCAGGACACCTACCTCAAGGCGTTCCGGGCCGAGGCGCAGTTCCAGCGCGGTACCAACCTGAAGGCGTGGCTGTTCACGATCCTTCACAACACGTTTCGCAACCGCCGGCGCGACGCCGGCCGCAGCCCGATCGACGTGGACAGCGAGGTGGTGGAGCAGGCCATGGACACGGGCGCGGTGCAGGACACGCCGGAGGCGCTGCTTTCGCGATCCACGCTCGACGCGGACCTGCAGGCCGCGCTCGACGCTCTCCCCGAGGCCTTCCGCCAGGCCGTCTGGCTGCGGGACGTCGAAGAATTCTCGTACGCGGAGATCGCCGACATCGTCGGGGTTCCGATCGGGACGGTGATGTCACGGATTTCGCGGGGACGCAAGCTGCTGCACGATCGGTTGGCCGCGTCCCGACCGGTGACGCCATGACACCAGCCTGCCTGCTCCGCTACAGAGCGCTGCCCATCTCCCATGCCTGAGCCGCCCTGCACCTGCCGCGACCTCGAGCCGATGCTCGCGCCGTACATCGACGACGAAGCGTCGCCGCGCGACCGCGAGTCGATCGATGCCCATCTCGAGCGGTGCCCACCCTGCCGTGACCGGGTGGCCGGCGAGCGCGCCGCCCGCGACCTCCTGCGTGCCCGGCGCCGGGCGCTGCGCGGCGGCGCCTCCGACGTGCTGCGTGCGCGCTGCGCCGCGCATGCCACGCTCGCGCAGGGCGCGACGCGCGCGGCACCGATCCTCCGCCGTCTCGTGCCGCTCTCGCTCGCCGCCACGCTCGTGCTCGCCGTCGCCGGGATTTTTCTCTTCGGCGTGAACCACGAGGCGATCGCGGCGCAGCTGGCGCTCGATCACGTGAAGTGCTTCGACGTGATTGGTGAAGAGGGGACCAGGGATCCGAAAGTCGCGGAAGCCACCTGGGTAGCGCGGCGCGGCTGGGCGATCGGGGTCCCGCCGCCCTCACCCGAACTCGACCTGGAGCTGGTTGGCGTACGCCGGTGCTTCTCGGCCGACGGCGCCGCCGCGCACTGCATGTACCGCTGGCGCAACCAGGCGCTGTCCGTCTACATCATCCCGCACACGCTCGACGATCTCCCGGCGGCGCCGCAGGCGATGGAGAAGTTCGGGCAGCAGGCGATAATGTGGTCGAGCGGCGGCCGTACCTACCTGGTGGTGACGCGCCGGCGGTCCGAGGGCCTGGACGGCGTCACCGGACATATCCGGCGCCACGTGAGATAGCACCGGTGGGGGCGTCGCGCACCGGCGTCTGTCGCAGCGTCGCTCGAGGCACACGGAGCACACAGGAAGGAAGTCGTCGATGAAGACCCGGTGGATAGCGGCGGCGGTCGTCGCGCTCGCGCTTGCGGTGGTCACGGTGCCGGCCCTGTTGAACGGATCGGACGACGACGCCGAGCGCGCCGAGCCCGCGCTGGCCGGCGCGCCGTCGTGCAAGTCGCCACACGGCAAGGCCCGGCTCGATCTCAAGGTGAAGGACATGAACGGCGCGACCGTAAACCTTGCCGACTTCAAAGGGAAGGTGATCCTCCTGAACTTCTGGGCGACGTGGTGCGGACCGTGCAAGGTCGAGATCCCCGAGTTCGTCCGCGCCTACGATCAGCACAAGGACAAGGGCTTCGTCGTCCTCGGCGTGTCCATCGACGACACGCCCGATCAGCTGCAGGCGTTCGCGAAGCAGTACAAGATCACCTACCCGATGCTCCTCAACCAGGAGAACGTGGAAGAGGCGTATGGCCCGCTCTACGCCGTGCCGGTGTCGTTCTTCATCGCGCGGGACGGATCGATTTGCCGCAAGCAGATGGGCGAAGTGAAGAAAGAGCTGCTGGAGCGGGAACTGAGAGCGCTCCTGTAGTATGATCGCCCCAGCATGTTGAAAGGGTTCACACACGCGCGGCTTGCCTGCGGCTGCCGTATTGGTTTCCGCGAGGGCGTCGAAGGTAGTCCCGTCACCGTGGTGGTCGACGAGAAGGGCCCAGGTTGCGTGCTGAGCCTGCACGTGCGCGACCTGCCGCTGTTCGACTACCGCGAGGCCCTGCGCCCCTCGACGCGGCTGCAGCCGCCGGGCGAGGAAGAGTACGAGGAATCGTAGTCAGTCGTCCGACCCGGCCGGGCGATCGTCGGCGTCTCCCATTCCTCTCCCGGATTCCCGCAGCGCCCGCCGCAGCAGGAACTCGATCTGTCCGTTCAGGCTGCGCAGGTCGTCGTCTGCCCAGCGCTGAACGGCCTCAAGGACCGAGCGGTCGATCCGAAGCAGGAACGCCTTGCGAGCTGCCACCGGGCGCTACTGGTAGATCGTGCCGGTGTTGATGATCGGCTGCGTGGCGCGCTCACCGCACAGCACCACGAGCAGGTTGCTGACCATCGCCGCCTTGCGCTCGTCGTCCAGCGCGACGATGTCGCGGGTGGACAGCATGTCGAGCGCCATCTGCACCATCCCGACCGCACCCTCGACGATGCGCTGCCGCGCCGCGATGATCGCCCCGGCCTGCTGCCGCTGTAGCATCGCCTGCGCAATCTCCGGCGCATACGCGAGGTGGCTGATCCTCGCCTCCATCACCTCGACGCCGGCACGCGCCAGGCGCTCCTGGATCTCGCGCTTCAGGTGCTCGGCGACCTCGGCGGTGTTGCCGCGCAGCGACATCTGGCTCTCGTCGTGCGCGTCGTAGGTGTAGCTGGTGGCCAGGTTGCGCAGCGCCGCCTCGCTCTGCACCTTGACGTAGTTGTTGTAATCGTCCACCTGGAACACCGCCTCGGCGCTGTCCACCACCTTCCACACGACGACCGCCGCGATCTCGATCGGGTTGCCCTCGTTGTCGTTGACCTTGAGCC
The DNA here is from genome assembly GCA_048594975.1 of Vicinamibacterales bacterium. Taxonomy (GTDB): domain Bacteria; phylum Acidobacteriota; class Vicinamibacteria; order Vicinamibacterales; family 2-12-FULL-66-21; genus JBMDXB01. The sequence goes on from JBMDXQ010000067.1 coordinate 82,643, forward strand.
TGCCGCTCTCGAAGTTGCGCACTCGAAGCGAGATGCGCTTCTTGGTGTACAGCGGGTTCGCCCAGCGAAGGCCGTCGGTTCTCGTCGACCCGACGTAGTCGCCGAAGAACTGCAGCACCCGGGCCTCGTTCGGATTGACGACGAAGACGCCCGTCGTCAGGAAGATCGAGAGCGCCAGCACGATGGCCGAGCCGAGCAGCACCGGCAGGGATCCGTCTTCGGCGCTGCGGATGAGCACCCACAGCGAGCCTCCCGCAACCAGGACAAGGGCAATGAAAATTGGGAGCCCTGGGAGCGCGGGGTATTCTCTTTCGCGGATCGTGAACTCGCGGACCATCGGGGACCTCCTCGGCGATTTCAAAGTGATATCATTTTGAAAGCCTACTCGTCCATACGGGCGTGCGGTCGTTCCGGTTCCACGACGGCTGCGTCATTTGTATGTGGTTGAAAATACGCCATTTGGCAATCGTCCATGTTGTCACGGCAAGCCTTGCTCCTGCAGCGTCCACCCGGAGTGAGGAGGCCTTCGCGGCAGCCGTCAGCGAGGCGGACCTGCGGCGTTCGGTACGTGAACTGGTTGCCTTCGGACCGCGGATGGGGGGAACGCCGTCGAACGAGAAGTCCGCCGCCTACCTCGCCACGCATTTCCGGAAGCTCGGCCTCGAGGTGACGGTCGCGGACGACGACCCGGAGCTGGCGCACTGGGAGGACGCCTGGCGGGTGGCGCTGGACGACGGCAGCACCATCGAATCCGCCTACCCGCTGGGCTTCTCACCGTCGGCTCCGGCGGGCACGCGCGGCAGGCTGCAGTTCGTACCCGACCTGCGCCGCGCCGCCCCCCAGCCCTCGTGGAAGGGACGCGTCATCTACACGGAAGCGGAGATTGGCGGCGCCTACGCCGTCATCGCGGCGAGCGGCCACCATCCGGTCGCCATCCTCACGAGCGCTCCGAACGATCCGGAGCGATACGTCGACTGGTCGCGGATCGGTTCGCTTCCCGAGCGGACGGACAACCCGTTCCCGGCGTTCGCCGTGTCCTACGTCGACGGCCGCTCGCTGCGGGCCGCTGCCGCGCTGGGACGTTCCGTGTCGGTGCAGCTGACGGCAACGGTGCGCGAAGGACGCCCGCGCACCGTGATCGCGACGCTGCCCGGCCAGAATCGCGAGTCCTACTACCTGGTGTGCGCGCACGGCGACTCGGACTCGGGCGGCCCGGGCGCCGACGACAACGCGTCCGGCGTGGCGACGGTCATGGAGATCGCGCGCGTGTTCACCACGTCGATCCGGTCGCGGTCGCTGGCCATCCCGCGCCTGTCCATCCGGTTCGTGGTCTGGGGCTCGGAGTACGCGTCGGCGCGCGCCTACATCGAACGCGAAGGCGACCGGCTGCGCCTGCTCGAAGGGGTGATCAACTTCGATCAGACGGGCACCGGCGCGGAGCGGGAGGCGATCTACTTCGAGTCGAACGAGGTACCGTGGAACGAGCCGCTGCTCCGGACCCTCGAGCGGGTCGGCGCCGATTACGTGAACCGCCCCGGTTTCTGGACCGAGTACGCCACCAACCCGTCGCAGGGCGGCACCGATTCCTACGCCTTCCTGCCGCGGCAGTACCGCGGCCGCGGCTACACGCCGCTGCAGATCCCGTCGACGACGCTCTACACTGCCGCCTGGGACAGCCTGCGCGAGGTGCGGCAGACCCCGGGCTGGGAATCCGGCGGCACTGCCGACCCGGCGACGGTGCGAATCGACTATTCGCTCTACTACCACTCGTCGGGCGACACGCCCGAGAACACCACGGAGCGCGAACCGCAGAACATGGTCAGGGCCGTCAAGGCGGCAGGCATTGCGCTGCTACGGCTCCTTTGGTGACATGTTTCACTCAAAGCCAATGCGCAGATCGGCCGCGAGCGGCAGGTGATCGGAAGCGATGAGGGCGGTGCGCGATCGCAGCAGGTGCACGCCGCGGACCTCCACCGGCCCTTCGTAATAGATGTGGTCGAGGTGCACCATCGGGAAGAGACCGGGATACGTGCGCCGGCGCTTCAGGTGCGCGTAGATGTCGATGCTCTCGAAGAGCGAGCTGAGCGTGCTGGTAGCCAGGCCGCGCATCCACTCGTTGAAGTCTCCGAGGATGACCTTGGGCCCGGTGACGCGGCGGTCGTGCACGAAGGAGGCAAGGCGTCCGGCCTGGTAGCGGCGCTCGAGGACCGCCGTCCCGAGATGCACGTTGTAGACGTGCAGCAACCGGCCGGCGCCGAGATCGAGATCGGCGCGCTGGCACGCGCGCGGCTCGCAGGTGCGCCAGGACAGGTCGTACTGCGAGTGGTGGACGATCGGCAGGCGGCTGAGCACGACGTTGCCGAACAGGTGTTTGCGCAGGTGCCGCACCGAGGCCATCATCCAGCCCATGCCGAGCGCGGCGCCGATCTCCTCGGCCTGCCCCGCGCCGCCCGGCCCGGCGCCGACCACTTCCTGCAGCGCCACCACGTCGGCGTCGAGCTCACGCAGCACTCTGACGATCCGTGCCGGTACCGTCCGGCGGTCGATGCCGCGGCAGCGGTGAACGTTGTAGGTGGCGACGCGCACGTCGACGTGGCGCCGCGTCGTCACTGCTGCCGCTCCAGGATCCAGACGAAGGGGCCGACGATCTTCTCCCACACCGGCCGGCGCGTCCAGCGTTCCAGCGTCACCTCGTCGCTGTCGCGCACGTCGCGGACGAAGTCCTCCAGCAGCCGCGCGGCCACCTCCGGGTCGCGCATGGCGACGTTCACCTCGTCGTTGTGCTCGAAGGAACGGTTGTCGATATTGGTCGTGCCGATGACCGCCCAGAGCTCGTCGATGATAAGCACCTTCGCGTGCATCATCACGTCGCGGTACTCGTAGAGGCGGATGCCGGCGCGCAGCAGGCTGCCCCACATGCGGCGGCTGGCCAGCCGCACCCAGCGCTGGTCGGTGTGCAGCCCGGGGACGACGATGCTGATCTCGACACCGCGCCCGGCCAGCTCGATGAGGGCCCGCCGCAGCGCGCGGTCGGGCAGGAAGTACGGCGTGGTGATGCGGACGTTTCGGTCCGCCCCCTCCATGAGCAGCTGGAACGTCACCCGCGACGCGGTGGCGCGATCCGCCGGCGAGCTCTTGACCACGAAGGCGGTCGTCCTGCCCGCCGGCTCGAGATTGGGGAAGTACCCCGGGCCAGTGAGGATCTCGCCGCAGCACTCCAGCCAGTTCTCCGCCGTGACACCCTGCAGTGCGGCGACCACCGGCCCCTCGATGCCGACCATGGTGTCGCGCCAGCCGCGCCGCTTCGACGCGTCCGGGCCCGGCTCCCACCAGTCGGCGATGCCGGCGCCGCCGACGAACGCGATCCGCCCGTCGACGATCAGCAATTCGCGGTGGGTCCGGTTGTTCAGGCGTGCCAGCGAGTACCAGCGGAGGCGCTGGTAGGACTCGATGCGGCACCCCGCGCGGCGCAGCCGGCGCACCGGGCGGCCCCAGAAGAACAGGCTGCCGATCGCGTCGACGACGATGGTGACGTTGACGCCGGCGCGCGCCCGCTCCGACAGCACTTCGATGAATCGGTCGGCGACGCGTCCCGGTTGGAAGATGTAGCACTCCATGTTGACCGAGCGCGTCGCGCCGCGGATCCCCTCGAGCATCGCCGGATAGAAGGCGTCGCCGTTGGTGTACACCCGCACCGCGTTGCCGTGGTGCAGCGCCGCCTGGCAGGTGGACTGCAGCGTGTAGAGGAAGCCCTGGTCGTGCAGTGACGTCCGGTGCGCCAGGTGGTAGTTGATGCCGGGCGTGAACAGGAAGACGAGCACCAGCCACGCGAGGAACACCCCGCCGGCGACGGCGAGCCATTCCATCAGCGGGACTGGGGCGGCGGCGCGGCGAGCGACACGACGCGGAGATCGGCGACCCGCCGCGTCCGCTCCTCGAGCTCGATCGGCGTGGCGCGCGCGACGAGCCCCTCGACGACCTCCCGCCGGTACACCTCGCTCTCGTCGAGATCGTACGTGGCCAGCAGGTGGTACTGCCCCGCCGGCAGCCCCCGGACCCGGAAGCGGCCGTTCTCGTCGGTCCGCAGCAGGCGGAAGCGGCGGCTGGTCCGCGTCCAGAAGCGCGGCAAGGCGGGGATGAACGCCACAAGCACCCGCGGCGCGCCGCGGGTGCGTTCGTCGGCAACCGTTCCGCTCACCTCCGCGGCGGCATCCGTGATGACCACCCTCACGTCGTCGATCTGCTGCCGGCTGTCGACGTCGAGGCCGCTGTCGGTAACGTCCTCGCCGCGGTAGGCGACGCTCTTCAGCACCCACGGGTCCCGCAGTCCCTCGACGAAGACCCGGTGGCTGCCCGGCATGAGGCCGCGAATCCGGAACCCGCCGTTGCGGCCGACGACCCCCGTCAGCGAATCGCCGACGTTGCCGCCCGCGGCCATCGGCGCGCGCACGCGCAGGCTTCCATACGGCGGCCCCCCCTCTGATACCGCCTCGGCCACTACCGATCCAGCCATCGTGCCGCCGGGAACGAGCGTCATCGCCAGCCGGTCCACGTCCCGGCCTTCCACAGTGATCGTGAAGGTGGCGAACAGGGTGGTGCCGCCCGGTTCGACCTCACCGCGGGCGCGGACCTGGTAGCGCCCCGGAGCCACGTTGCGGAACGCGAACGAGCCCTCCGGCGTGATCTGCACGTCGCGCGTCGCAATCGCGTCCAGCACGTGGTCGGCCGTCGGGCTCATGATGATGACGCCGCTCGTCAACGGCCGCCGGTCGAGGGTGGACAGCGTTCCGCTGACACGGGCCGGGCGGATGATCTTCAGGATGATCACGGCCTGCTGCGACGGCTCGATGCCGGGGACGACGGTCACGCGCGAGGCCTCCTCGAGGCGCGGCGTGCCCGGGAAGTACGTCGGGGTATACGTGAGCGGACCGGTCTCGTCGCCGACGTTGGCGAACGCCGGATCGAGCGCGCTGACGTAGTACGCGCCCGCAGGCAGTCCGCTCAAGCGGTAGGCACCACGGTCGTCGCTCGCCGCCGCCGCCATCGCGACGAGCGACACCTGGCCGTTGCGCGTCCGCGGCGCGAGCGCCTCGACACGCGCGCCGGCAAACGGCCGGCGGTCTTCGTCCAGGACCTGCCCGACGATGACGCCGGCCGGCGGCAAGGCGATCTCGATGCTGGTCGCCTGCTTTCCCGCGACGAGCGCAACCGTCGAAGGCGGAGCAGTTCCGCGCTCGCCGTACTGCCGCGTCGCATACCCCGTCCGCGCGGCGGAGACGGAGTACTCGCCGGCAGGCAGATGGTGGAACGCGTAGGCGCCGTCGCTGCCGGTGACGGCGACGCGCGGCTCGGACAGGGCCGAAGACGTCAGGACGACGCGGGCACGCGACAGCGGCGTGCGAGTCTCGGCGTCGACGACGACGCCGCGCAACGACGCGGTTCCCGCCAGCTGCACCTCGATCCCGCGGGGAACGGCGAGGGTGCTGGCGGCACGATGCGGCGAAACCAGCCGGGTCACCGGCGGTGGCAGCGAGGCGCCGCACGACAGGGTCACGGCGAGCGCGGCCGCGGCAAGCGCGCCGCCGTTCTGGCTCATGGCGATATCATAGACCGATGATCCGGCGTTCGCACCTCGTTGTCGCGGGCGCCGCGGCGGTAGTCGCGTGGTTCTGGTTCGTCGGGTTCGGCCGGGACCGGCAGCTGCAGCCGGCGATCGCGATCCGGGAAGGCACCGTCATCGTCCAGAACACCACGCGGCGCGACTGGCGCGACGTCGTCGTGACGGTGAATCACCATTTCCGCGGCGGGACGACGCGGCTGGCGGCCGGGGGGCGGCTCGACGCGCCGCTCAGCCTGTTCGAGACGAGCTTCGGGCAGCGGTACGATCGCAGCCGCCAGCACGTGTTTCGCATCGAGGTCGCGGCGACCGATGCGGTCGGCGAGCCGGTGCACCTGGCTTGGGAGGCCACGAAGTAGCGACGGATTGAACTCAGGGGGCCACGGAGGCCACGGAGATTTTGGAAGGGGATTCAACGTCCCGCGGCCGGATCAGCAGGGACCACCGATCGACCCTGTAAGCTCCGAGCCTCCGTGCCCTCTGAGTTGACAACGCTCCGCGACCTCTGTTCCCTCTGTGGCCCACGAGGATCACTATGAAGCTCAAGTCGGAATTCGAGACCACGTGCCCCTGCTGCCACGCGACGCTCGTCGTCGACGTGAACCTCCGCCGCATCGTGCGCCACGAGGAGCCGGCGAGCGGCAATCGGCCGGAGCTGAGCGACGCGCAGCGCATCCTCGCCGAGGAGGCCGCCCGGCGCGAGGCGATCTTCCAGCAGTCCGTGGTCAGCGAACGGACGCGCGGCGACGCGCTCTCGAAGCGGTTCGAGGAAGCACTGAAACAGGCCCGCGAGGAACCGATCACCAAACCGACGCGCGACTTCGATCTCGACTAGCGGGCCTCACCACGGATCGAAGCTGAAGTGCGGATCGCGCGGCAGCTCCGTCCACGTGTGCGCGCCGGCGTAACGCGCCGGCTTCTTGCCCGGATGTTCCCGGCGGAATTTGAAGTAGCGGGCGCGCAGTCGATCGGTCCGCCGGTCCGAGGTGCGGATCGGGCGGTGCGGCCACCCGAGGAGCAGCCGCTCGACCTTCCACACGTTGCCTTCCAACAGCCGCCAGTCATAGTTGCCGAGCGCGCGCAGGTCGACGACCGCGTAGCCGGTGACCCGTCCGCTGAAGTCGACGTACGGATCCACGTAGCTGAGCGCGAGCGCCCGCGCGGTGCGGAACACCGGCCTCCGGCCGTGCAGCCCGGGATCACGCGATCGTGCCACGGACCCCCACCGCCCGCCGCGGCGAAACACGAAGATCACGTGATCGAGCTCGTCGATCGACTCGAAGCTCAGGACGAGTGGCGGATAGCCGTGCTGCTCGAGGACCACGGCCGCGGCGAGTGCCGCCTCCAGGCAGTGGACGGTCCGGTGGCGGACGATGCCGCGGAAGCTGCGCAACGTGGCGCCGCCGGGGGGCGGTTCGGTGTTGTAGGGGAGGCGGTTCAGGAAGCGCTGCACGTCGCCGGGCGTGCGCAGCCGTTGAATGAGCCGGCGCTCGGCAGCGGTGAATCGATCGAGGCCGGGAACCGGCGCCCCGCCGCCGCCACGCACTAACGCAGCCCGTCTCGCATTCGCGCGAGCAGTTCGGCCGGCGTCCAGTCGTTGCCCGAGAGGATCGCGACGAGCTGCCCGTCCTGTCCCACCACCGCGGTGCGCAGGTTGTGGACGATCTCGGCACCCGGTCTGTCGGGGCGGATGATCGAGACGCCGAAGCGTGACGCGAACCGTTCCACCTCCTCGCGCGAGCCGGTGAGCAGCGTCCAGACCGCCGGGTCTGCCGAGACGCGCGCGGCATGCGCGGCGAGCACCGCCGCGGTGTCGTAGTCCGGATCGAAGCTCACCGAGACGAGGCGCGCGCGCCCACGCAGCCCCGGATCGCGCGCGATGCCGTCCTGCACTGCGGCGAAGTGCCGGTCCAGGCGCGGGCAGAAGTCCGGCAGCGGACAGCGCGTGTATATGAACGTGACGGCCAGAACGTGGCCGTTCCACTCGGAGAAACGCCGGGCGCGGCCGGTCTGATCGGTGAACGCCGCGTCCGGCACGGGCTCACCGGCTTTGACCACGTCCACCGGCGCGGGCGGGGGCGTCTCGGCGAGCGGCGCAGTCCCGATTCGGCGAACGGTCGAGAGGAACGCGCGGTTCTCTTCGAGGACGAGCGTGGCGGTGACCAGCTCGCCCGGCTGCCGCGACTCGAGCAGCCGCCTGTCGCCCACTTCGAACGCCATGGTCATGGCCGGCATGAAACCGGGAATGTCGTCGTGCCGGATCGTGAGGCGGCCACCGGCAGCGTCGACGGCCACGATCTGGCCACGGAGCTCGTACTGGCGGTTGCGCGAGCAGGCAGGCAGCAGCGCCGCGGCCGCGATCAACAGAACGGTGAGGACGCGCACGGTCTCATCACTCTAGCTCGGGCGTTCGCGGCGCGCAAAATGTGACCGAGCTTCGCCGCGCCCCCGGCTCACGGTATGCATCTGTTATACTCGGCGCCGGATGAGAGCCCGCCCCTTGCCTGCGCAGGTCGCACCGTCCTCCCGCACAGCACCGTGTGAGCTTTCCGGCGGCGACGCCCTGAGCGCGGGGGTGGTCGCGTGACGATGGATCGCGCGTCATGGCAGGAGTAAGTGACAGCATGGGCAGGAGACTCTACGTCGGGAACCTCCCTTATTCAGCCACGGAGGACCAGCTCACCGAACTGTTCAGCCGCGCAGGCAAGGTCGACAATGTGCGGGTCATGCGTGACATGGCGACAGGACGGGCGCGCGGCTTCGCGTTCGTGGAAATGGGGACGGATGAGGATGCGCAAAAGGCCATCAGCGAGTTCCACGAGCACCAGATGGAAGGACGCGCGCTGGTCGTGAACGAGGCGCGACCGAAGCCGGAGGGCGGGTTCGGCGGCGGGGGCGGCGGCCGCGGGCGCGGCGGCTTCCGCGGGGGCGGCGGCGGGCGCTTCGACGACGGCGACTTCAGCGGCGGACGAAGGAAGGAACCCAGGTGGTGAGTTGCGGCAATGCTGAATGCTAAATGCTGAATGCTGAATGCCGTGATGAGTGACTAAAGGCCGCCCTTGACGGCGGAGCGTAACGGGAAGGCCGGCGCCTACGGGCCGCCGGCCTTTTTCTTGTTTAGCTCACTTGCCCGAGCATTCGGTCCCGCGTCCAGAGGTCGGCATTCAGCACTGACCCGCGCCATTCGTCCACTGACACGCGTCACTCGTCCACGACCCAGCCGTCGCGCAGTTGGATGATCCGGCTGCCGTACGCCGCGTTGGTTTCCGAGTGCGTGACCTGCAGGATCGTCGTCCCGCCCTCGTTGAGCTTCTTGAACAGCTCCATGATCTCGCGGCCCTGGCTCGAGTGCAGGTTGCCGGTCGGCTCGTCGGCGAGGATCACTTTCGGGTTCGAGATGACGGCCCGCGCCACGGCGACCAGCTGCTGCTGCCCGCCCGAAAGCTGGTTGGGGTACAGGTCCTTCTTGCCCACGATCTGGAACTTGTCCAGGATGTCGCAGACCATGCTCTCCCGCTCCGACTTGCGGATGTCGCGGTACGACAGCGGGATGTCCAGGTTCTCGTAGACCGTGAGGTGGTCCAGCAGGTGATAGCTCTGAAAAACGAACCCGATGTACTGCTTGTGCAGCCTGGCGCGATCCTTGGCCGCCAGCCGGTGCACCGGCTGATCGAGGAAGTAGTACTCGCCGGTCCAGGCGCTGTCGTGCATCCCGACGATGTGCAGGAGCGTTGACTTACCCGCGCCCGACGGGCCCATAATGGAGACGAACTCTCCTTCCTTGACGTCCACGGTGATCCGCCGCAGCACGTAAGTGCGGCTCGTGCCGTGCGCGTACGACTTCTCGATGTTGCGCAGCGCAATGAGCGCGTTCGGCGCGAGCGCCTCGGCGGGCGCGTAGTCGGCCTGGGGTGCAGGCTGGGAGGAACGCGAGAAGAAGGCCATGTCCGTCAAACCCTCCGTGGCTCCAATGTCTTCCGTTAGACGGGGATACGAGCGCTACGGTTCTGCATTATATAGGGTGGCGCGCACCGGCGGCATCGGTCTTGAAGCTATATGGTTGCGGCCGTCGTCTTATCTATAAGGGCTCCATGAACCTCGTGATCTGGGTGCTCGCCTCGATGCTGGCCGCCGGGCCGGCCGTCCAGTCCGCCTCGAACGGCGCAGCGGCGGCCAACCCCGCGCCCCAGGAGCCAGCGAGCGGCCAGGCGCCGGCCGCCGGAACGGAAGCGCTGCCCGTCTCCCTGGACCGAATCCAGCGCCAGCTGTCGAAAACGCCTCAGATACGGCCGTCCGAAGTGACGCCGGTGTTCCGCGTCGAGGTAATCGGCGAGCTGCCGCCGATCGAAGTCCTGCTCGGCCCGGACTACCTCGTCGGCAAGACGCCCACCGCCGGCACTGCGATGACGCACCAGGAGTTCCGCGACATGGTTACGCCGCCGGAGTTCCGCGGCACCGCCATGTACACGCAGGGCGAGGCGATCACCATCATGGCGACCGCGGTCGCGCTGCAGTGGGCGCTGCAGAAGGCGGTGCAGAAGTACCGCGAAGCCATCAGCGCGCGCGAGCGCGAAGCGGCACGCCAGGAAGTGCAGAAGGCGCTCGAGGAGCTCGAGAAAGCACGCGCGGCCGCCGGCCTGCCGAAACGGGTTCCTTGAGGTCCGCGGGCGCCGTGCCGCTCTCGCCGGCGCTCTTCTACTCCGCGCGCAGCGCCTCCACCGGATCGACGCGGGTCGCGCGGCGCGCCGGCAGCACGCAGGCCAGCGTCGCCACCGCGACGAGAATCGCCGCCGTCGACCCCAGCGTCACCGGATCCCACGGCGCGACGCGAAACAGCAGCGTCGCCAGCGTCCTCGCCACGAGCAGCGATCCCGCGACGCCGAGCACGACCCCCGCCGCCGTGATCGTCAATCCGTCGCGCAGGATCAGCCGGAACACCTCGCCGCGCCTTGCGCCGAGCGCGATGCGCACGCCGATCTCGGTGGTCCGCTGCGCGACCGCGTACGCCATCACGCCGTAGATCCCGATCGCCGCCAGCACGAGCGCGAGCGCCGCCAACCCCGCGCCGAGCAGCGCGAAGAAGCGGGGCTGGGCGATCGAGTCGCTGACCATCGCCGACAGCGTCGTCACGCCGATGACCGGGACGGTGCGATCGATCGATGCAATCGCCTGCCGCAGCGGTGCGGCGAGCGCTGCCGGGTCGGACCTGGTCTTCAGGATCGCGAACGTGCCAGGCTCGCTGACCTGCCAGTACGGGAGGAACGTCTCGACGCGCGGGCTCCCGGCGGCGCCGCGGGTCTTCGCGTCCCGGACGATGCCGACGATCGTGAGCCACGGCGACCGCTCGTCGAAGCGGATCCGCCTGCCGATCGGATCCTCGCCGGGGAAGTACCTCGAGGCCATCGTCTCGTTGACCACGACGGAGGGGGCGGCCTCGCCCGCGGGAAACGTGCGACCCCGCTTCAGCGTCATCCCCATCGCCTCGAAGTAGCCGGCGCTGACCAGCCGGTACCAGGTCACCGGCGCCTCCGACGGAGTACGCGGCCCGGCGCGGCCCTCGATTCGAAAGTCCGTGTCGTTGTCTCCGCTCAGCGGCAGCACGGAGGCGAGCGCCGCCTTCTCCACGCCGGGGAGCGCGGCGATGCGCTCGAGTACCTGGTCGTAGAAGGCGCGGCGCCTCTCGGCCGTGTCGTAGGTCGTGCGCGGCGGGTTGATGCCGCCCACGAGCACGTTCTGGGGGTCGAAGCCCAGGTCCGCCTGCTGCAGCCGCACGAACGTGCGCAGCAGCAGGCCGCTGCCGGTCAGCAGGACGAGCGCCAGCGCCACCTCGGCGGCGATGAGGCCGTGGCGGAGCGCGCGCCCGCGCCCGCCGGCGCTGCCCCTCGCCCCCTCCTTCAACGCCTGGGTGAGGTCGCCGCGCGAGGCCTGCATCGCCGGGGCGATGCCGAACAGGATTCCGGTGATCGTGCTGAGCGCGGCAGCGTAGCCGAACACCGGCCAGGCGAGGCGAATTTCACCCACCCGCGGCGCGCTCGCCGGCGCGATCGCCACGAGTGCGTCGACCGCCCAGACGGCGAGCAACATGCCGGCGATGCCGCCAATCCACGAGAGGGCCAGGCTCTCGGTGAGCAGTTGGCGCACGACGCGGCGGCGGCCGGCGCCGAGCGCCGCGCGAATGCCGAGCTCGCGGCTGCGCCCGGAGCCGCGGGCGAGCATCAGATTGGCGATGTTCGCGCAGGCAATCAACAGCACGAACGCGACCGCGCCGGCAAGCGCCAGCAGCCCCTTCCGGAAGTCCCCGACGACCCGCTGGTGCAGCGGTTGGAGCAGGAACCCCACCTTCTCGTTGTACTCGGGGTGCGTGCTCTCGAGCTGGCGGGCGAGCGCGGACGCGGCCGCCTGCGCCTGCTCGAGCGTCAGACCGTCCCGCACGCGCGCGACCGCGCGCAGCGTAACCGCGCCGCGGTTCGGGTTGGCCGTGTTCAGCTGGCGCGGACGCCAGATCTCCGCGGCGCTGGCGACGATCGGCCGGAACGACGCCGGCGCGACCCCGATAATCTCGTGCGCCTCGCCGCTGAGCGTGATCCTGCGGCCGACGGCAGCCGGGTCGGCGCCGAACCGGCGCTTCCACAGGCCCTCGCCGATGATGACGACGCGCGCCGCGCCAGGCACGTCATCCTCCGCTCGGAAATCGCGGCCGGGCGCGGGCCGCACCCCGAGTACGCCGAAGTACTCGTGCGACACTCGCTCGCCGAGGAGCGGCTCCGGTTCGGAGTCGCCGAGCAGGGCGGGCCGCCAGTTGGTGATGATCGCCACGCCCGCGAACAGGTTCTCCTGGAGGCGCCAGTCGACGTAGTTGCCGGGCGTCGCCCATTCGTCGGCGGGGCCGCCGCGCGCGCGGACGTCCTGCCAGACCATCACCAGCCGCTCGGGATTGGCATACGGCAGCGGCGTCAGCAGCAGCGCGTGGACGACGGTGAAGATGGCGACGTTGGCGCCGAGGCCGAGGGCCAGCGTGAGCACCGCCACGGCGGTGAAACCGGGCAGCCGCGCCAGCATGCGCAGGGCGTACCGGAGATCCTGGGCGAGCGTGGTCATCTCCCCCTCGCTAGCCAGCCGCATGCCCGCGCGGACCGACTCCCCGAGAGCCGGATCGCGCGCGAAAACGTTGACCTGGCTGGAGAGGGTCGAGCGGGGGTTGTTCACAACCGGACGACATGCGTCCGCTGCCGGGACGCCGGCCTGGTCGGAGCAGACGGGCGTTGGGCACCCCCCTCCCAAAGAGGGGCTGCCTCCTTTGCCGGAAAGGAGGCAGCCGCTTCTGGCGAGCCTGGCGGCCTTCGCCAGCCGGAATCGCCGTTTACCGCCGCGGCGGCGGTATTCGCCGGAAAGGGCGGGAGCCGCCGGAGTCGGCGACGTATCGTGGAAACGGAAGGACGTGACGTGACCGCTATGGACCAGAGCCAGCCGGTGCCCGGCGGAGGGACCGACCGCCACGTCCTCTTCGGGGTGGCGCTCGTGGTGCTCGGCGCGCTGATACTCGTGGATCGCCTGGCGATCTTCGACCTGACCCTCAACAACTGGCCGATCGTGATCATCGCCTTGGGGCTGGTCAAGCTCATCGATCCTTCGTGCTCGCGCCGGGTCGGGCGGTCGCGGCGCCCGGGTGCGTGGCTGCTCTTCATCGGCGGCTGGGGGATCGTGAGCGAGCTCCACCTCCTCGGGTGGGAATACCGCACGTCCTGGCCGCTGCTGGTCGTGGGCGCGGGCCTGATGCTCGTGTGGCGGTGGTATGAGGGGCCGGACGCGTGCGAGCGGCCCCGGGAGCGCTGACGTGAACAGGTGTGCCGGACCCCGGTCGATGCCGCAACTGATCCTCGGCCTGATCATCGTGCTCGTCGGCGTGATGTTCACGCTCGACTCGCTGGGGATTGCGGACGCCGAGTACTACCTCCGCTACTGGCCCATCGGCGTCATGGCGATCGGCGCCGCGAAGCTCTGGCAGGCGCGGGACGGGCACGGCGGCACGTTCGGCGGCGTGCTGCTGCTGGTCATCGGCGGCTGGCTGCTGCTCTCGGAACTGCACCTGCTGCGGGTGAGCTTCTGGGATCTCGTCTGGCCGATATTGCTGCTGGCGCTGGGCGGTTCGCTCGTCTGGCGGAGCGTGACGAGCCGACGGCTGCCGGTCTCCGACCGCGACGGCAATTCGACGCTGTCGGCGATTGCCGTGCTGAGCGGCGTCAGCCGCGGCAACAACTCCCGCACGTTTCGCGGGGGCGATCTGACCGCGATCATGGGCGGCTGCGAGATCGATCTGCGGCAGGCGGCGATCGACGGCGAGGCGGTGATCGACGTCTTCGCGCTGTGGGGCGGGATCGAGATCCGCGTGCCCGAGGACTGGACGGTGATCGGGAAGGTGACCCCGTTCATGGGCGGATTCGACGACAGGACGCGTTCGCGGCAGGGCAGCGGCGCGCATCGCCTCGTGATCCGCGGCATGGTGATCATGGGCGGGGTCGAGGTGAAGCACTAGCCCGATGACGACCAGGCCGTTCCGCCAACGCCCGGTCTCCGACTCCCGACGCTCCACGGCCCGGATCCGGGCCAAATGCCTCGTGTCCGGGAGCCGGGCATCGGATGGCGGGAGTTGTGGCCGGCGCGTCTCGGCGCGCTGCTAGACCATGCATCCGATCCTGGCGCACCGGCGGCGCCTCGCGCTGTACCTGCTGTTCTGGGCCGCATTCGGCGCGCTGCTCGCGGTGCTGCTGTCGCTGCAGTCGGATCTGCCGCGCTGGGTGGCGGCGCTGGTGGCGCTGCCGCTCTCGCTGGTGTACGGGAGCGTGTGCCTCTCCGCCTGGTACGTCTCGCGCAGCCTGCCGCTCGCGCGCACCGGCACGATCCGCATCGCCGCCACCGCGACGACCTCGGCGTTGGTGACCGGCGCCGCGTGGCTGCTCATCGCGCGCGGCTGGCGGCGCGTGCTGGAATGGCTCGGCGCACTCGATGCCACCGCCGGCACGGCCGGGACGCAGGTGCTGTTGTTCGGCTTCGGCGTCCTGCTCTACCTGCTCTCGCTGGCGGTCAGCTACCTGCTCGCCGCGTTCGAGCAGTCGCAGGAGGCGGAGCGGCAGGGCCTGCAGGTGCAGGTCTTCGCCCGCGAGGCGGAGCTGCGGTCGCTGCGTGCGCAGATCGACCCGCATTTCCTGTTCAACAGCCTGCACTCGATCAGCGCGCTCACCATGATCGATCCGCAGGCGGCGCGGCGCATGTGCGTGCTGCTCGCCGATTTCCTGCGCGAGAGCCTGGCGCTCGGCGCGGAGGCGCGCATCACCCTCGGCCAGGAGCTGCGCCTCGCCGAGCGCTACCTCGAGGTCGAGCGTGTGCGCTTCGGCGACCGGCTGCAGGTGACGATCGACGCGGGCGGTGCCGAGCGCGTCCTGGTGCCGCCGCTGCTGCTGCAGCCGATCGTGGAGAATGCCGTCACCCACGGCATCGCGCACACGCTCGACGGCGGCACGGTTCGGATTGCGGCGGCGGCGAGCGCCGCGTCGGTGCGCATCACCGTCGAGAACCCGTGCGATCCCGGCCGGCCGAAAGCCACGGGAACGGGTGTGGGCCTGGCCAACGTGCGCGCGCGGCTGCGCGCCCTGCACGGCGACGAGGCGCGGGTGACGGCGTTCGAAACCGACGGCCGCTGGCGGGTGGAGGTTGCGCTGCCGGCGGTGGCCGCGGAATCATCGCTGGAGCGGAGCGCAACACCCCATGACTGACACCGGACGGCCGCTGCGCGTGGTGATCGTGGACGACGAGCCGCTCGCCCGGGCGGTGGTGCGCGAGTACCTCGCCGCCTTTCCCGAGGTCGAGGTGCTGGCGGAGTGCAGCAACGGTTTCGAGGCGGTGAAGGCGGTCGCGGAGCGCAAGCCGGATCTGATGTTCCTCGACGTGCAGATGCCGAAGTTGAGCGGCTTCGAGGTGCTCGAGCTGGTCGGCGGCGAGGTCGCGGTGGTGTTCACGACCGCCTACGATCAGTACGCGCTGCGCGCCTTCGAGGTGCACGCGGTGGACTATCTGCTGAAGCCGTTCAGCGCGGAGCGCTTCGGCCAGGCGCTGGCGCGGGCCCGCGCGCGCCTCGCGGCGCGCGAGCCGCTGCCGGTCGAGGCGCTGCTCGCCGAGACGCGGCCGAAGCCGGGCACGCCGGCCGAGCGGGTGCTGATCCGCGACGGCGCACAGGTGCACGTGCTCGCCGTGGACACGATCGACTACGTCGAGGCGCAGGACGACTACGTCTGTTTCAAGGCGGACGGGAAGCCGTACCTGAAGGACCAGACGCTCGCCGCGGTGGAGGCGTCGCTCGACCCGACGCGCTTCGTCCGCATCCACCGCTCCTACCTGTTGAACATCGAGCGCATCGCCCGTGTGGAGCTGTACGCCAAGGACAGCCGGGTGGCGATCCTGCGCGACGGCACGCGCCTGCCGGTGAGCCGCGCCGGCTACGCGCGGCTGGCGAAGCTGCTCTAGGCGCCGCGCTGCCCCGGCTTGACAGCGGTCCCCGTCCAGTGCTAACTACATAGTTAGTTAAACTAACTGACTGGTTAGTTGAGATGCGCCGTTCCCGACCGGCCGCCGCTGCCCGTCCCGTCGCCGACGATCGGCCCACCCGCGACCGGGTGTTCGCCGCCGCCGCCGCCGAGTTCGCCGCGCACGGCTTCGCCGGCGCCAACATCGACCGCATCGCCGCCGCCGCCCGGCTCAACAAGGCGATGATCTACTACCACTTCGCCAGCAAGGCCGAGCTCTACGCCGAGATCCTCCGCGACATGTTCGGCGCCGTGGCGGCGCGCGTGCAGCAGTCGGCCGCCTCGGCCGCCGCCCCGGAGGACAAGGTGCGGCAGTTCGTCCTCGCCATCGCCGCCGAGGCGGAGGCGCGGCCGCACTTCCCGCCGATCTGGTTCCGCGAGATCGCCGAAGGCGGCGTCCACCTCGACGCCGGCACCCTCCAGCACGTCGCCGCCGTGGTCGGCACGCTCCGCCGCATCATCGAGGAGGGCGCCCGCGCCGGCCGGTTCCGGCGCATCAACCCGTTCCTCGTCCACGCCGGGATCATCGGGCCGCTGCTGCTGTTCTTCGCGAGCCAGCGGCTGCGCGCGCGGATGGAGAAGGCGGGCGTGCCGCTCACCGCGCTGAGCCGCGACCAGGTGCTGCGCCACATCCAGGAGCTCGCGATCGCAACGCTCGAAGGACGGACGTCATGACCACAGCACGGACCGGGGCCGGGCGAGGACGGCGCGCGGACGGCAAGCGCCCGCCGTGGCGGCGGCGCCGCTGCGGGACGGCCGCCGTCGTCGCCACCGTCACCCTCGCGCTCGCGGCGCCCGGCTGCGGAGGCGACGGCGAGGACGCACTCCCGCGCGCATCGGGCTACGTGGAGGCGACCGAAGTCCGCGTGTCACCGGAGGTGGGGGGCCGGGTCCTCGAGATCGCCGTCGAGGAGGGGCAGCGGATTGCCACCGGGGCCGTGATCGCGCGGCTCGACACCGCCGACGTCCAGCTCGCGCTGGCGCGCGCGCGCGCCGAGCGCGATCAGGCCACGGCGCAGCTGAAGCTGCTCGAGGCCGGTGCGCGCGTCGAGGACATCCGCCAGGCGCGTGCGCAGGCGGAGTCGGCGAACGCGGAGGTGGCCGCCGCCGAATCCGAGCTGCAGGCGGCGGCCGCCGACCTGCAGCGCTTCGAGCAGCTGCTCAAGGCGAACGCCGGATCGCGGAAGCAGCGCGACGATGCGGCGACCCGCCGCGAGGTCGCGGACGCGCGCGTCGCGGCGGCGACGGACCGCGCCCGTGCGGCCGCGGAGGCGGTCGCGCGGCTCCGCGCCGGTTCGCGTCCGGACGAGATCGCCGCCGCCCGCGCGCGCGTCGCGGCGATCGATGCGCAGATCGCGATGCTCGCCAAGGCGGAGCGCGACGCCACGCTGCTCGCGCCGCTCGCCGGCGTGGTCACGTCGAAGCTGGTGGACGCCGGCGAGATGGTCGCGCCACGCACGCCCATCGTGGTCGTCACCGAGCTGGACAAGGCATGGGCAAACGTTTACGTCGACGAGCCGGTGGTGCCCCGGCTCCGCCTCGGGCAGAAGGCGACAGTGTTCACCGACGCCGGGCAGCGCCTCGAGGGCACGGTCACCTTCATCTCGCCGAAGGCGGAGTTCACGCCGCGCAACGTGCAGACGGCGGAGGAACGCGCGAAGCTGGTGTACCGGTTGAAGGTGGCGGTTGACAACCGGGAAGGCATCCTCAAAGTCGGGATGCCCGTCGAAGTGGAGCTCGGTTCGTGAGCGGACACCAGGCCCGCGCGCGAAGTGCGCGTCGAGCGCGTGGCAGCCGTCAGCCGCCGCGGCGCGCGAATGCGCGACGAGGCAGCGCCGGGGGGGAGGCCCCCGGCGCACACAGAAAAGTGGGGCATTGAGAGAAGAACGACCCCCGCGTGATTCGCGGGTTCGGGGAGAGCCCTCGTCCATGACGATCATCCAGCTCGAGAACGTGACGAAGCGCTACGGCGCGACCACCGCCCTCTCGGGCGTCGCATTCGCGATCGAGCGCGGGGAGATGTTCGGCATCATCGGGCCGGACGGCGCCGGGAAGACGACCCTGATCCGCGTCCTGTGCGGGCTGCTGCGCGTCGACGGCGGCCGCGTGGACATCATGGGGCGCGACCCGGTGCGCGACCACCGGCAGATGACCGACGGCATCGGTTACCTGTCGCAGCGCTTCAGCCTCTACGGCGATCTCTCAGTCGACGAGAACATCGCCTTCTTCGCCGACATCCACGGCGTGACCGACTACACGGCCCGGCGCGATCGCCTGCTCGACATGACCCGTCTCGCGCCGTTCCGCGACCGCCGGGCCGATCGGCTGTCAGGGGGGATGAAGCAGAAGCTGGCGCTCGCCTGCACGCTCGTGCACGAGCCGGAGATCATCCTGCTCGACGAGCCGACGACCGGGGTGGATCCGGTCTCGCGGCGCGAGTTCTGGAAGCTGCTGTCGGAGTTCCTCGCTCACGGCCTGACCATCGTCATGGCCACGCCCTACCTCGACGAGGCGGAGCGCTGCTCGCGGATCGCGCTGCTCAGCGAGGGCCGCGTCCTCGCCGTGGACGTCCCACGGCGGCTGCAGGAGCGGTTCGAAGGGGAGTTGTACGAGGTCGTGGCCGCGCCGCACCGCTCGGCGTTCGCCGCGCTCGCGGGCGTGGACGGCGTGCTCGACCGACAGACGTTCGGCGAGCGGATGCACGTGCGCGTGCCCGCCGGGCGCGGCGTGGACATCGCCGCGGCGATGCGCCGCGCGCTCGAGGAGGCGAGCGTGCGGGTGGAGTCGGTCCGCCGGATCGTGCCCTCGCTCGAGGACGTGTTCATCGACCGGGTACGGAGCGCGCGGTGAGCGCGCGGCAAGGATGCACAGGCGGGTGAAGCCGTGAAGCGATTGCTATTCGTGTTGTTGGTGCTGGCCGCCGGCCGGGTGACGGTGGCGGCGCAGGAGATCCCGCTCACGCTCGACGAGGCGGTCGCCCGCGCGGTGAAGGAGAGCCCGCGGGCGGCGGAGCTTCGCGCCCGGGAAGAGGGGTCGCGTGCGGCAGTCGAGTCGCGCGCCGCTGCGGCGCGCCCGCACCTGTCGGTCCAGGGCGGATACACCCGCACCAACCACGTGCCGATCTTCGCCGTTCCGCGCGACGGCCGCCTGGTCGTGCTGTACCCCGACGTCCCCGACAACTTCCGCTCGCGCCTCGACGCCACCTGGCCGATCTACACCGGCGGGCGCACCGAGTCGCTCGTTGCCGCCGCACGGGCCGAGGCCGAGGGGGCGCGGCAGGATCTCGGCGCGGTCGAGGCGGACCTGGCCTTCGAAGCGGCGCGGGCGTACTGGAGCGCCGTGACCGCGGCCGAGGGCGTCCAGGTCGTCGAACAGTCGCTCGCGCGCCTGGACGTGCACATTCGTGACCTGCGCGTGCGGTTCGACACCGGGTTCATCCCGCCGAACGAGGTGCTGACGGCCGAAGCGCAGCGGGCGCGCCAGCAGGTCCTGGTGATCGAGGCGCGCAACGCCGCCGAGCTGGCGCTCGCGGACCTGCGGCGGCTCGTCGACCTTCCCGCCGGCGTGCCCGTGAAACTGGCGACGCCGCTGACGGCGCCGGGGCTGCCCGCGGCGGCGATCGACGAGCAGATCGCTCAGGCGAAAGCCGCGCGGCCGGAGCGCTCCGCGCTCGTGCATCGCATCGAGGCAGCCGCCGCGCGCGTGCAGGCCGCCGGATCCTCGAGTCGTCCCGCGGTCGCGATCGCCGGCGGCTTCGACTACAGCCGGCCGAACCCGCGCTTCTTCCCGCGCGTCGATACGTGGCAGGACTCGTGGGACGTGTCGGTCCACGCCTCGTGGTCGCTCTGGGACGGCGGGCGGCGTGTGGCGGAGGTGGCGGAAGCGTCCGCCGCCGAACGATCGCTGCGCGCCCGGCTCGAGGAGTTCGACAGCGTCGTCGCGCTCGACGTGCGCCAGCGCCGGCTCGATCTCGAAGCGGGCATCGCCGCCGCTGGCGCCGCCGCGGAGGGGGTGCGCAGCGGTGCGGAGGCCCGCCGCGTGGTGGACGAGCGCTTCGCCGCCGGGGTCGCAACCAGCACGGAGCTGCTCGACGCGCAGGTCGCGCTCCTGCAGGCGGAGCTCGATCGCACGCGCGCGCTCGCCGGCGCGCGCATCGCCGAGGCGCGATTGCGGCGCGCGCTCGGCCAGTGAACGCTGCCCGCAGGCCGGAACACCCGCGCGACGACCGCCGGCGCTCCTTCAGGTCGGCCCGACGACGATGAATGCCATCGAGGTCAGAGATCTGACGCGCCGCTTCGGCAAGTTCGTGGCCGTCGACCGCGTGAGCTTCGACGTCCGCGAAGGGGAGATCTTCGGCTTCCTGGGCAGCAACGGCGCCGGCAAGTCGACGACGATTCGGATGCTCTGCGGGCTGCTGCAGCCGACCTCGGGCGCGGCGCGCGTCGGCGGCGTCGACGTCCGCCGCGACCCCGAGTCGGTGAAGCGACGCATCGGCTACATGTCGCAGCGATTCTCGCTCTACGAGCTGCTCACCGTCGGGCAGAACATCGCCTTCTTCGCCGGGCTCTACGGGCTGCGCGGCGAGCGGCTCGCGGCGCGCCGCCGCTTCGTGCTCGACATGGCGGGGCTGCAGGGACGCGAGGACGTGCTGACGCGCGACCTCTCGGGCGGCTGGAAGCAGCGGCTGGCGCTCGGCTGCGCCATTCTCCACGAGCCGCCGATCCTCTTCCTCGACGAGCCCACCGGCGGCGTCGACCCGATCTCGCGCCGCGAGTTCTGGCAGTTCATCGACGGCCTCGCGAGCGGCGGCGTGACCGTGCTGGTGACCACCCACTACCTGGACGAGGCGGAGCGCTGCCAGCGCGTCGCGCTGATGCACCGCGGGCGCATCGCCGCGCTCGGGACGGTGGCCGAGGTCAAGCGTGTATTCCGCGACCGCGCCATCGTCGAGATCCGCGCCGACGATCCGGTCCGGGCCATGCGCGAGCTCGACGCGATGCCGGAGGTCGAGAAGACGAGTCTGTTCGGCACCGCCGTCCACGCGATGGTCGCGCGCGGGACCGCGACCACACGGTCGCTCTCGGATCGGCTGCGCGCCGCTGGCATCGCCGTCACCTCCGAGGCCCGGGTAGAGCCTTCGCTCGAAGACGTGTTCCTCGACGTCGTCGAGCGCAGCGAGCGGGAAGCGGCCGAGGGGGCGGCATGAACAAAGCGCTCGCCGTCGGCCGCAAGGAGCTGCGCCAGATCGTGCGCGACCGGCGCACGCTGATGATCCTGCTGTTCTTCCCGGCGTTCGTGCTGGTGATGTTCGGCTACGCGCTGAACTTCGACATCCGCAACGTCGCGCTCGCCGCCGACGACCGCGACGGGTCGAGCGAGAGCCGTGAGGTGGTCTCGGCGTTCGTGAACTCCGGCTACTTCGAGTTCGTGGCAGCGGCGCGCACACCGGCCGAGGTCGAGCGGCTGATGGACACCAACGAGATCCGCACCGTCCTGGTGATCCCCGAGGGCTTCGGGCGGCGCGTGCGCGCGGGCGAGACGGCGGAGATCCAGGTGCTCATCAACGGCGACAACGCCAATACCGCGCTGACCGTCCTCGGCTACGCGACCGCCATCCTGCAGTCGCTCTCCGCGCAGTACCGCCTGGTGGCGGTCACGCCGCCGGTGACGGTCGAGCCGCGCATCTGGTACAACCCGGAGCTGCGCAGCAGCCTCTTCCTGGTGCCCGGGCTGATCGCCTACATCGCCATGCTCACCGCGATGATCGCCACCGCGCTGTCGGTCGTGCGCGAGAAGGAGCACGGGACCATGGAGCAGGTGAGGATGGCGCCGCTGAGCACGCCGCAGTTCATCGTCGGCAAGACGATCCCCTACCTGGTCATCTCGCTCGCATCGTCGATCCTCATCCTGGTCACGTCGCGCATCCTCTTCGGCCTGCCGATGCGCGGTTCGTGGTGGCTGCTGCTGTTCGCCATCACGCTGTTCCTGGTCGGCGCGCTCGGCACCGGGCTGTTCGTGTCGACCATCGCGGAGACGCAGGTGGTGGCGTTCCAGATGGCGCTCATTCTCGCCTTCCTGCCCACCTTCGTCCTCTCCGGCTTCATCTTCCCGATCGCCAACATGCCGCCGCCCATCCAGCTGGTCACCTACGCCATCCCGGCGCGCTACTTCCTCGTCGCGCTGCGCGGCATCGTGCTCAAGGGGGTGGACGCGCCGCTCATCGCAACGCAGCTGTGGGCGCTCGCGGCCTATTCGTTCGTGGTGCTGGCGCTGGCATCGATCAGGCTGAAGCGGAGCTGGGTCTGACGATGTGGTCGATCTTCCGCAAGGAGTTCCTCGAGCTGCGACAGAACCCGCGCATCTTCGGGATCGTCATCGTTGCGCCGATCATCCAGCTGACCATCCTCGGCTACGCGGCCAACACCGACGTGCGCAACGTGCCGGTCGTCTTCGCCGACGGCAGCCGCACCGCGCTGAGTCGCACGCTCATCGCGCGCTTCGAGGGATCCCCGTACTTCGACGTGCTCGACACGGTGACCACGGTCGAGGAGGTCGACGCGTACATCGAAGGCGGTGAGGCCTGGCTGGCGATCGCCATCCCGGCGGACTACGAGGAGCGGATCGCCGAGGGAGGAACGGCGCGGCTGCAGCTGGTGGCCGACGGCAGCGACGCCAATTCGGTCACTATGGCGCTCGGCTACGCGTCGAACCTGGTGGCCGCGCACGCCGGCGAGCTGCTCGAGCAGCGCGCGCCGGGCGGATCAGCCGGCGCCCTCGACGCCCGGATACGCGTGTGGTTCAACCCGCAGCTCCTGAGCCGCGATTTCTTCATCCCCGGCGTGCTCGCGCTCCTGCTGCTCGTGGTCACTTCCAACCTGTCGTCGATGGCCATCGTCCGCGAGCGCGAGGTGGGCACGTACGAGCAGCTGAGCGTCACGCCGCTCTCGCGCTGGGGGCTCATTGTCGGCAAGCTGCTGCCCTACGGCCTCATCGGGATGATCGACGTGTTCCTGGTCATCGCCGTGGCGGTGCTGTGGTTCGAGATCCCGGTGCGGGGCAGCGCCCTGCTGCTCATCGCGATGTCAGCCGTCTACCTGCTGGCCACGCTGAGCCTCGGCCTGCTCGTCTCGACGATGTCGCAGACCCAGCAGCAGGCGATGATGACGACGGTGTTCGTGTTCCTGATGCCGATGATCTACCTGTCAGGTTTCATCTTCCCGATCGAGAACATGCCGTACGTCATCCAGCTGGTGACCTACCTGATTCCGCTGCGCTACTTCCTCGTCATCGTCCGCGGCATCTTCCTGAAGGGTGTCGGGATGGAGGTGCTGTGGCCGCAGGCGGCCGCGCTGGCGGCGTGGGGGCTGGTCGTGCTGTCGCTGGCGATCATGCGCAGCCGGAAGACGATGGCGTAACCTCGGGGCTGGGCGCTCGGGGCTCGCTCGAATGTTCGAGGGCTCGGCCGAGAACGGATCGCGGCTGAGCGAAGCGAGCGCAAAGGAAGCGCATGAGAGCCTTCAGCCGGGCAGTGTCCAGGGTGGGGCCTCGGCGCACAAACGGAGCTGTGCCCCACGCGCACCAAGAAAAGGCTGCAGCGAGGCGTCAGGCCCGCCGGCCTTGGCGGGGGCCACCGTCGGGAGAGGGAATCGCAGCATGCGCCCCATCAGCGGTTTCGAGCGTCCGGTGGTGCAGTGGGTCTTCGTCGGGCTGAGCCTGGTGCTGATCGCCTCGGCCGGCGGTGCCGCGTGGGCAGCGCGGCGAGCGAACGCGACCGCGGCGGCGCTCCGCGCGGCGGAGGAAGGGGGCCGGCTGGAACGGCAGCACCTCGAGGCGCAGCTCGCCCGCGAACGCTCGACACGGGAGGCGCTGTCGCTGGAGCTCGCCCGGCAGCGCGAGACCGGCGGGGGGCCCGCGCGCGTCATGCCGACGCTGACCCTGACGCCGGTCGGGACGCGGGGCCACACGCCGCCGCAGCCGACGGTCACCACCCAGCACGCCACGCAGCTGATCGAGTTGCGGCTGATGCTTCCCCCGGGCGCGGACCGCTATGCCCGGTTCGAGGTGGTGCTGCGCGACTGGTCGACGGGGGACCTCGCCTGGTCGCGCGGCGGCCTGGGCGCCGGCACCATCGATCGGCAGCGCATGCTCAGCACCTTCGTCACCGGCGACGTCTTCCGCGCGACCGCCTACGAGCTGCTCGTCTCGGGGATCACCGGGAATGGGCAGCGCCGCGAAGTCGCCTCGTACGAAGTCGCGTTCAGATAGCGCGGCTCAGTACCTCCAGCTTTTCACGTCGGCGCCGGGCGGCGCCGTCTTCAGCATCCGCTCGATCGCCTTCGGAATGAACATCTGGTGATACCGCAGCCGGGACAGGGCGTTCGGCCGGGTGTGATCGCCGTTCCAGCAGTGCTCTGCGCGGTCTCCATAGTCCACCTCGCCGCCGTAGTGAGGATTCTTCGTCGCCTCGAGGAAGTCCTCGACGAGGTACACCGCGTTGTTCAGGTAGTAGTTATCCATGTCGCCGACGTAGATGTGGAGCTTGCCTTCGAGCTTCTTTCCCAGCCCCTTCTCCCAGTCGCGGCGCAGGATGTGCGAGAGGTCGTAGTTGCCGCGCCAGAACTCGGCGACCGAGCGATCGATGACGCCGGTGCGCTTGTCCCAGATCCGCTGTGGGTAACCGTCAGGTCCGACGGGCGAGTAGACGGCTTCCCAGATGTCCCACTGCTGGCCGGATCGGGTCTTCGTGCCGAGCACCAGTTCGAGCCGGTTCATCTCCTCGAGGGTGGCGTCGACGTGGCCCAGGTAGTTTCGACGGCCCGGTCGCGGCGTCTTCTTCCACGTGTCATCCAGGTAGTAGGCGCTCCTGTCGGTGTAGATGTCCACCACGGTGAACGCCCGGAAATCGATCGGGTCCGGGCATGCGATATAGGCGCCGTTGAACTCTTCCGGGTAGAAGACCTGCGCGGCCATCGCTTCCCAACCGCCTGTGGACCCGCCGTACATGAACCGCGCCCATCCCTGTCCGATGGCGCGGTACTTCTTCTCGAGGTAGGGCAGCAACTCCTTGACGATGGCGTCGCCGTACGGTCCGACGTTCTGCGAGTTGACCGCGTAGGAGTCGTCGTAGAACGGGTTGGCGTGCTGGATCTCGATCACGATCACCCGCGGGAACGCGGGCCCGGTCCACTCCTTGAAGAGCTGGTGCGCGTGCTCCTGCTGCATGCGGTTGTAGCCCTTCAGCCGGAAGCGTGCCGAGAAGTCGGGGACGAGATTGGGATCCGGTGGCTCCTCCCTGAAACCGCCGAACGTGTGCGGGAAGTGGCCGTGGTTGATGAAGAGCGGATACCGTGCGTCGGGATGCGTGTCCCAGCCCTCGGGCAGCAGCACGTTGGCGCCGAGGTGCATCGGACGGCCCCAGAACCTGGTCAGCAGTTGGCTCTGGATTCGCTCGTGGCGGATGTACCTCGTGTCCATCGGCGGGGGAATCGGTGGAATCGTCCGGTCGAGGGTGAGCGCGATCGTCCCGGCCCGCGGTCCGAGCGCGATCCGCACGGGAGTCGAGTACAGGTTGCCCGGTGCCCGCGCCCACTGCTGGCCCTCGCCACGGTCCATCGGCATCTTCACCGTATGCCCGTCGCCGCGACGGAATGTCTCGTACTTGTGAAGCAGCGCCTGTACCGTGTACGTGGCGGGCGGGATGTCAGTGACGCGGTCCGGGGGGAAACCTGGAACGGAGCCGTCGATTGTCGCGGTCGTGCCCGGCTTCCAGGCCTCGACGTCGATGCCGAAGACGGGTTGGCCAGACGGCCCGTCGTTCACCTGGAACCGCGGCTCGGTCCCTTCGACCCTGGAGACGACTACCAGCAGCCGGCCGTCGAGCGGCACGTCGCCGGCCGACGGCGGCAGCGCGACCGTGAAGCGCAGCGGCCCGGGCTGCGCGGGCTGCCGTCCGGCGGCGGCGAACGATGCGGCAAGCGCGAGCGCGCTGAGGCCGGCGAGAAGATGGCGAGGCATGGCCGCGAGTGTAGCGCAACTGGCACGGCACGAAACGCTTACGTCCGTGCCGCGGCGATGAACCGTGCCGCGAACTCCGGGCCGAGCCCCTGCTCCTCGTGCTTGAAGTAAACGAACGCGTCGGTCACCGGGAGCCCGCGCACCACCTTCGCCCAGCGCTCCAGGTCGGCCTGCTGATACCCCTCGTCGCGCAGCCGGCAGTACGCGTAATCGGCCGTCGTCTCGATCGGCGTCGAAAGCTTCTCGCTGTCGGCGATGCACAACGCGAGGTTGCGGTTCCGCAGAACATCGTACACCGCCGGGTCGAACCAGGAGGCGTGGCGGAACTCGAAGGCAGCGCGCAGGCCTTCGGAAATCCCCTCGACGAAGCTGCGCAGCACGTCGACGTCTTGCTTGAAGGTGGGCGGCAGCTGGAAGAGCAGCGCGGCGAGCTTCGGGCCGAGCGTCCGCGCGGTGCGGCAGAAGGCCTGCAGCGCGTCCTCGCAATGACGGAGCTTCGCGTCGTGGGTGATGCGGCGCGGCGCCTTCAACGTGAACGAGAAATGCTCGGGCGTCGCACCCGCCCACGCCGCGAGCTGCTTCTCGGTCGGCATGCGGTAGAACGTGTAGTTGATCTCGACCGTCGGCAGCCGCTCGGCATAGTAGGCCAGCATCTTGTCGGTGCTGAACCTCTCCGGGTAGAACGTCCCGCGCCACTCGGGGTAGTTGTAGCCGGAGGTGCCTACCAGGATCTGCATCGTGTCAATGCTGAATGCTGAATGCCGAATGCTGAACGCCGAATGCGTCGGTCAGTGTAGCAGGAACTGCGTGCTCTTCTTCCGGCGATCGTGCAGTTCCTGTGCACAGGGAGGCGCGGACCAGCCTCAGTCAACAGGGTGGCTGCACGAGACGTGCGTTACTGCAGACATGTCTCCGCCGTACGATATCCAGGCGCGTGCCTTCGAGTTCGCTGTGCAGGTCGTTTTGCTCTTCCAACAGCTACCGACGGCCGATGAGAGCACATGCATCCTCGTCAGACAGCTGCTGGATGCGGCAACATCCGTCGGCGCCAACCTCGACGAGACTGACGGGGGGCACACAAAGCCGGACGTCCGGGCGAAACTCGCCACCGCTCGGAAGGAGGCGAAGAAGAGCGTCTAGGCTTCGGCTGATCGCCGCGACGGACGCGCCATTCCGTGCGCGCGTCGTGCCACTGCTCGCCGCGGCCAATCAGATTGCGTCCATCATCACGGCCATCAAGCGGAATCCGAGAGGAACAACCATCGCGGTGGCGTTGGAGTGCAGGCACTCCGGGACGCCGACCGCCCGTCGGCATCGGCATTCGGCTCATTCAGCATTCGTATTCAGCATTCAGCATTATTCAGCATTCGCATTCCGCATTCGCATTCCATTCGGCATTCGTCATTCAGCATTCGGCATTGACAGAGTCTCGTTCACAAACTCCATGATCCGCTCCTCCGCCCAGTAACAGTCGCGTCCATCCCCGCCGGTGGTCACGAACCCGCAGTGGCCGCCGTGCCGCGTGACGAGCAGCGTGATGTTCGGGTTCGAGGTCAGTCGCCGATCGCGGAACGGGGCAAGCGGGACGAACGGGTCGTCTTCCGCGGTGATGATCAGCGTCGGCACGCGCGCGCGGTCGATCACCCGGGCGGCGCTGACCCTGAAGTAGTAGTCGTCCGCGCCGGCGAAGCCGAAGTGCGGCGCGGTGATGCGTTCGTCGAACTCGCGGACGGTGCGGATCCCGTGCAGCCGATCGAGCGGAAAGCGCTCGGGGTGCGTCCGCGCCTTCCGCCGCATGCGGCGCTTCAGGCCGCGGACGAAGTTCCACTGGTAGACGACGTTCTGGCGGCGCTCGAGCGCGCGGACGCATTCCCCGACCTCGAGGATCGGGGACACCGCGCAGACGGCGCGCAGCGCCGGCGGAGAAGCGCCGCCGAAGTCGCCCGCCAGCTTCAGCGCCAGGTTGCCGCCGAGCGAGTAGCCGGCGACCACGACGCGGTCGATCCCCTCGGCGGCGAGCTCGGCGACGACGTGCGCCGCGTCCTCGGTCAGCCCCGAGTGGTACAGCGTGTCAGACAGCTCCTCGGTCCCGCCGCAGTTCCGCTGGTTGAGGAGGAGGACGTTCAGACCGGCGGCAAACGCCTTCTCGGCGAGGCCGCGCATGTAGTGCGCCGCGCTCGACCCCTCGAGCCCGTGCAGCGCCAGCAGCGCCGGATGGCGCGGCGGGTCCGCCTGCCAGTGGCAGTGGGCGAGCACCCGCGTGCCCGGGGCGACGTCGAAATAGCGATCGGCAGGCGGCGGCAGCCGGGGGAAGCGCCGCGGCTTCCCCCAGGCGTAAAGCGTCATGACGTGGCCGTTGCGCAGCCCGCGTCGGGGCACGAAGTCGATCATCTAGCGGATGGTGTAGACGAACAGCCGGCCGCTCGAGAACGCGACCGGCAGATCGAGCAACTGCTCGGTGACGAAGTAGTCCAGCCGGTAGCGCGCCGCGAGCTCACGGGCACGGGCGGCGGTCAGCAGGTGGTAGTCGCGGATGGCCGCATAGCGCTCCTGCGTCCGCAGCGCCACGTCGCGATCGTACATGCCGAGGGCGGCATCCTTGAACGCCTCGACGAAAACGTCACGACGGCCGGCGAGCCGCACGCTCGTGCCGTAGACGGCGGCGTGCAGCGGATCGGCGAGCCAGCCGCTCCCCACCTCCGTCGTCTGCGCCCACGCCATCACCCGTCCCCAGTCGTCGTCGCGCACGGTGACCTGCGCGACGGGACGGTCGGGGAAGAGCACGACCTTCTGATAGCCGCCGCGGACGGCGGAGGCGAGCGCCAACGCTACTGCAACCAGGCGCCCGCGACGGGCGCGCGCGCGACCGCCCTCGGCCAGCCACCACACGGCGTAGAGAACGGTGACGAAATCGAGCACGAGAAAGACGCGGCCGGGCTGCAGCTGGACGGCGAGCGCGACACGCGCGGCGGTCAGCGGCACGGCGACCGCGAACACCGCGGCCAGCGCCAGGCAGCCGGCGACCAGCCCGCGATCCTGCGCGGTGGCCACCCCGGCGCGCTGCCGGGCGCCGTGGAGGAGCAGGATCGCCGGCACGAACGCCGCGTTGACCGCCCATGCGTCCCACGACCAGCGCAGCGGGAAGATGTAGTCCTTCTCCCCGAGGGCGGCCATCCACGCGTCGTCCATGATCGTCAGCCGAGGCGCGAGCGGGCCGGCCGTGACCGTCCACACGGCCATCGCGGCGGCAGCGCCGGCGGCGACGGCGAGCCGCGTGCGCAGCGGCGGCTCCGCCACGAAGACGGCGACGCCGAGCGCAATCGCGAACCATGCCGCGGTCGTGGGATGAAGCGCCCCAGAGGCGGCGAGCGCCAGGACGACCCCGGCGTGACGGCGCCTCAGGAACGCTGCGAGCGCCAGCACACCGAGGCCGAACGCCAGCTGCCGGGGGTGGAAGTAGCCCTCGAGCGTATTCGTGCCGGAATCGGGGACCGCGTGCCTGAGCGTCAGCGCCGCCAGCAGCGCGACCGCCGCCCAGGTGGTGCGACAGATCACCCGACCGACCGCCCACGCGGCAATCGCGAGCAGTGCAAGGCTGACCACATAAAGCAGGGCGCAGGCCGCGGGCACGGAGAGGCGGGTTGCGCGGACGATCGCGGCAACGACCTCGTCAGCGCCGGTCAGCGGCGCCTGCGCCGCGAGCACCGGCCGGTCGCGTGGAAACAGCGAGGGGTCGAGCCGGAGCAGGACCGCCGGGATGTAGAACGCCTGGTCGGACGCGCCGTAGCGGTACCCGGCGGAGTTGAGGGTCGCGAGCACCAGGAAGGGAAGCAGGCAGGCGGCAAACGCCTTCATGCCTCGTCCGCGGTCGCACCGTACATCGCCGGCAACGGCACGTCCTGCAGGCGCAGGTAGACGCTCAATTGCCCGCGATGATGGATGGAGTGGTTCATGACGAAGGACCGCAGGGCGGCGATGCGCGGAAGCGAGAAAACCTCCTCGCCGCCGCGCTGCAGCGTCCAGCGCGCGTGCAGCTCGGGATCGCCGGCAACGGCGATCTGCTCGCGTGCTGCCGCGACCCGTTCATCGAACGCCTTCACCAGCGCGTGGCGTGATGCCTGCGGCTGGCCCAGGCCGTCCTCGCCCAGGTCCGCCAGGTCGAAGAACTCCGCCTTTAGGATCGTGCTCGCCCACGACGGCAGGTTGGCGAGATGTGCGGTGAGCTCCCCGAGCGTTCGCGATCGGTCGTGTGGCCTCCAGCCGAAATACTGCTCCGGCACGCGCTCGAGCAGCCGGCGGGTGGTCGCCATCTCGTGATCGTATTCGGGCAGCAGGGCATCGCGGAGCATGGGGGATTCTACGCTGTAAAACGCTGTCAATGCTGAATGCTGAATGCCGAATGCTGGGGTGTGCACGTCGACGTCCAGTGGCGTGCAGGAAGTCGACGTGCTGGAAGCAGCCTGGATTCGAACGGGGCGCTCAGCGAAGCGAGTCCGGTTCGACGACGACGGTCTTGACGAAGTCCTTGCCGCCGACTGAGAGCTTGACCACGTAGGTGCCGGCATCGACGGCCTGCGGGTTGACAAACGTCGCGCCGCGGCCACCGCGGCCGGCGGGGCCGCCGCGGCCGCCGCGCCCTTCCTGGCCCTCCGCCTGCGGCGGGGGGTTGCGCGACAGGTTCCAGTGCACGCGATTCAGGCCCGCGTCCTTCGTCCCGGGCAGGTCACGGACGACGTTCCCGTTCATATCGGTGATCTGGATCCGGACGTCGCCCTGCGGCGCTGCTTTCAGGAAGTAGCTGATGGCCGTCCCGCCCGGCGGGTTGGCGCCGCGGAAATGCTTGGCGCCGCCGACCCCTCGCGCCGACGTGGTGTCGGCAATCCAGCGTGTCGCTGGACGGACGTCGAACAGGTGGGCGTCGGCCGACAGCACCGGGCCGGTCATCTGTTGCAGCGGCGTGATGTCGTCGATGATCCAGATGCTGCGCCCGTGGGTGCCGACGATGAGGTCGTTGTCGCGCGGGTGCACGAGCAGGTCGTCCACGCGCACCGTCGGCAGGCCGGTCATGAACCGCTTCCAGTCGCGGCCGCCGGTCAGCGAAATGTAGAGCGCGTATTCCGTCCCCAGGTACAGCAGGTTCGGGTTGCGGGGATCCTCGCGGATGACGTTGACGTTGCCCTCCGGCAGGTTGCTGACAAGCGAGGTCCACGTCGCGCCGAAGTCGGTCGTCTTGAAGACATACGGCTTGTGATCGTCCGTGCGATGCCCGTCGAAGGACACGTAGCAGGTGCCGGGCGCGAAGTGCGAGGGCTCCACGCGCGAGACGTGCGTCTCGTCGGGCACGCCCGTGATGTTCTTCGTCACGTTGGTCCAGGTGGCCCCGAAGTCGCGGCTGACCTGCACGTGGCCGTCGTTGGTGCCGACCCAGACCACGCCGGCCGCGGCGGTCGACTCGCCGAGGGTGACGACGTTGCTGTACGACGCGGCGCCGTCGTGCTTCGAGGCCAACGGCGCCTTGCCGTCCACGCCCATGATCGGCCGATCGTTCCGGCCGATGTTGCGGGTGAGGTCGGGCGAGGCAGTCCAGGACTCGCCGCGCGACCCGGACCGGAACACCCGGTCGCCGCCAAGATACACGGCGTCCGGGTCGTGCGGCGACAACATGAACGGCGTGCTCCAGTAGAAGCGGAAGAACGTGCCCTCTGGCGGCGGCGGGAAAACGTTGCCGAGGGGGGGGCCGCCGCCGCGCCCGCCACGTCCGCCGGCTGCCTGGTCCGGTTGCCCGGCGACTTGCGCGGGCTGCCCGGCTGCCTGCCCTTGCTGACCGGCCTGCGCCGGCTGCCTGGCAGCCTGGGGCTGCGGCCCGGGGCCGCCGCGGCCCGCCGGGGCCGGCCCGCGCGGCCGGATGCTCTCCGACGTCCCCTGCCCGAGATCCAGCCGGTTGGTATTGCCGTCCTGCGACTCGGAGTAGACGATCCGCCAGTCCCTCGGATCGTTCGCGGTATAGAACCCGTCGCCGCCGCCGACGCGGAACCAGTCGCTGTTCAGGATGCCGTTGGTGTTGCGGACGGCGCTGGGCCCGCACCAGCTGCCGTTGTCCTGCAGGCCGCCGCAGACGTAGTACGGCTTCCGCATGTCGGCGCTGATCGCGTAGAACTGCCCGGTGGGCATCGTCGCGAGCTCTTCCCAGGTATCGCCCTGGTCGTAGCTCACGTCGATGCCGCCGTCGTTGCCGATGATCAGGTGTCGGCCGTTGCGCGGGTCGACCCAGAGCGTGTGATGGTCGCCGTGGCTCTGCCCGACCATCGGCTGAAACGTCTTGCCGCTGTCGGTCGACTTCGACGCGCTCGCGCCGAGCGTATAGACAATCTGATCGTTGGTCGGATCGCAGCGGATCTTGCTGTAGTACATCGGGCGGTTGTTGTTGTTGCTCATGAACCGCCAGGTCTTGCCGGCATCCTCCGAGCGCCACACGCCGCTGCGGGTCGGGTCTGGTGGCGGAGGCGCCGCGCCACGGCCTCCGCCACGTCCAGCGCCGGTGCCGCGCTGCCCGGGCGGGACCAGGCTGCCGTCGTCGTTGACCCCGGCCCCGGTGCCGCCGCTCGGGCCGACCTCGATCTGCACCATCACGACGTTCGGCTTGGAGCGGCAGATGTCGATGCCGATGCGGCCGATGATCGGGTTGTCCGGCCAGCCGTTGCCGCTCATCCTCGTCCACGTCCGTCCCGCATCGGTCGTCTTCCAGAGGCCGCTGCCCGGACCGCCGCCGTTGAACCCCCAGGGCTGCCGGCGCCGCTGATACGACGCCGCGTACAGCGTGTTGGGGTCAGTCGGGTGCATGACCAGGTCGATGAAGCCCGTTTCGCCGTCGACGCTCTTCGAATGCAGCCAGGTCTTGCCCCCGTCGGTGGTCTTGTAGACACCGCGCTCCGGGTTAGGCCCGAACAGGTGGCCTACGGCGGCGACGTACGCGATGTTCGGGTCCTTGGGGTGGACGGCCATCTTGGCAATCGTCTGCGTCTCGCGCAGCCCCATGAACTCGAACGTCTTGCCGCCGTCGACCGACTTGTACACGCCGCCGCCGAACGACGAGCTCTGGCGGTTGTTCGGCTCACCGGTCCCGACGTAGATGACGTTCGGGTTCGAGGGCGCGATAGCGATGTCGCCGATCGAAGACACCGGATAGGTGTCGAAGATGGGGTCGAACGTGGTGCCGTTGTTGTCCGTTTTCCAGATGCCGCTGGTCGCGTAGCCGATGTAGAAGGTCGAGGGGTTGGCCTCGTCCACTGCGATGTCGTCGATCCGTCCGCCCATGACGGCGGGGCCGATCGAACGCCAGACGAACCGCTTCAGGATCGGGTCGTCCGAGGCGTTGATCGGGGGCGGCAGCGGCGGGGCCTGCTGCTGGCCCCCGCCCTGGGCGAGAAGGCCGCGGGCGGCCAGCAGGCACAGGCCGATCCCTATCCACGTCAGCAGGCGCGCGCGCAGATGTCCTGTCACCACGAACTCTCCTTGTGCTGGTGAGACGGCCGAGCCGGATTCGGGCAGAGTTTACGACAGGAGAAAGGGAAGTGCTTACTGAATCGGGCGATCGGCTGATCGGGTAATCCGCCATCGGGCAATCTCACGATCGCCCGATGGCGCAATCGCCCCGATCGCATCCTCACTTGAAATCGACCCTCGGCGCTTTCTGCGCCTCGGGCGCCGCTTCCCAGTAGGGATATTCCTTGAAGCCGAAGACCTTCGCCGTGATATTGGACGGGAACCGGCGGCGCAGGGTGTTGAACTCGGTCACCCGCTCGTTGTAGCGCATCCGCTCGACGGCGATGCGGTTCTCGGTGCCGGCCAGTTCGTCCATCAGCTGACGGAAGGTCGCGTCCGATTTCAGCTGGGGGTAGTTCTCGACGATGACCAGCAGCCGCGCGAGGGCCGCGGACTGTTCGTTGGCCGCGGCAATCTGCTGCTCCGGCGTCGTGGCGCTGTTCAACTTGGCCCGCGACTCGGCCACGCGCGTGAAGATCTCCTTCTCCTGCGCAGCGTATCCCTTCACCGTCTCCACCAGGTTCGGGATCAGGTCGTTGCGCCGCTGCAGCTGGTTCTGCACCTGCGACCACTGGCCCTTGATCGCCTCCTCGCTTCCGGTGAACTTGTTGTAGGAGCAGCCGCTGAGGGCGACGGTTGTGAAGGCCATCGCGGTGATGCGGGCGATCGCCCCGATCGGTTTCTTAGCCATGTGTCCTCTTCATTCGGTGCGCCTGGGGCCCCACATTCCTTGATGCCTTGATGCGCCGGCCCCCCCCGGGCGCTGCCCCGTCGCGCGCCGTGGCGGCTGAAGGCTCTCACGCGCCACTTACGCGCGCTGCCTGCGCGGCGGATGTCGCCTGGCAATCCACAATCAGGCAATCCGGCGCAATCCACAATCCTCAATCCCCAATCACCAGGATCCGGAAGCCCCCCCTCCTCCCGACCGTCCGCCCCCGAAGCCCCCGAAGCCGCCGCCGCCGAACCCGCCCCCCCCGAAGCCGCCGAACCCGCCGCCGAAACGGCCGCCGCCGAAAGGGCCGACGCCGCTGTCCCATCCGCTCCACGGGCCGCCGACGATCCACGGCCCACGGCGGCGGCGCCGCCGAGGCCCGCCCATGCGACCGAGCAGGCTGAGCACGATCAACGCGATGACGACGATCAGACCGACGGGCAGCCCGGAGCCACGTGGTTCGGCCGGCGCGTGCCTCCGCGGTACGTCCTGGAGCGTGGTGCCGCGGCGCTCGGCGATGCGGTTGATGACGCGGGTTGTCGCGGCGAGAATGCCGCCGCTGTAGTCCCCGGCCGCGAACCGCGGCCGCATCACCGAACGGATCGTGTCACCGGCGAAGCCGTCGGTGATGAACGCCTCGAGGTCGTAGCCGGTCTCGATGCGGGCGCGCCGATCGTCGACCGCGACGACGATCAGCAGGCCGTTGTCCTTCCCGCGTGCCCCGATGCCGCGGCCGCCGTTTTCGAACATCTTCAACGCGTACGACTCGATGTCGTACGGTGCAGTGGTGCGCACCGTCGCGACGACCACGACGTCCCCCGATGCCGCCTGCAGCGCGCGGATCCGCCGGTCGAGCACCCGTTCGGAGTCGGCGTCGATGACGTTCGCGAAGTCGTTCACCGGCGCTGTGAGGACAGGAGGGTCCTGGGCGCTGACGATGGCAATGCCGAATGCTGCATGCAGAATGCTGAACGCGAGCACGCTGCGAAGGCTCAGGACTCCCCACATCGTCCGCCGCTCAACAATCAGCATTCCGCGTTCGGCATTCAGCATTCAGCATCTGACCCGCATCTTCAACTCACTTCCAGCCATCGACGTAGCCCCAGATGCGCTCGACGGCGGCGACGTAGCGGGCGAGCAGCGCCGAGGGCTCCGCGATCGTGTTCACCGAGGACAGCTCCTGCACGAGGCTGCGGTCGTCCTCGGCGACCGCCGCGGGGGCGAGACGCTCCAGGTTGCGCAGCAGCGCCCTGTACGCGGGGGTGGATCCGGCGATGAGCC
Organism: Vicinamibacterales bacterium; assembly: GCA_048594975.1. GTDB lineage: Bacteria > Acidobacteriota > Vicinamibacteria > Vicinamibacterales > 2-12-FULL-66-21 > JBMDXB01. Next base: position 118,386 of record JBMDXQ010000067.1, read on the forward strand.
GCGCGAGGTCGTCGGCGCGTCCCTGCGTCTCGAGAAACCCTTCGCGCAGGTGAATGAGGTGGCTCTTCGCCTGTGCCTCGACGGCGCGCCGCAGATCCGCGTCCCGCACGGCGCAGCCGGGGAACGGGCTGGTGCCAGCGACGACGACGTGATCGTCGATGATGGCGCCGTACTCGATCGGGAACACGTCGAGCGTCCGCAGGAACTCGTACCGCGACAGGATCAGCGGCGTTGCCAGCCCATCGCGGTGCCAGTCGCCGGTGAGCGGGATGCACGCCGCCAGATCGGCAAAGGTGAGTTCGCCGACCAGCGCGAGCGAGTGGAGCGGCCGGTCGGCGCCGTAGGCGACCACCGACTCCAGGCGGCCGCCGAAGACGCGCCGCAGATCGGCCGCAAGACGATCAAGCGCGGCCCGCTCGGTCGAGTTCAAGGCCAGCGAAGCCATCCCACAATTATCGCCTGTCCCGCGGCGCGTGCGACGGCCGGTCCGCCGCGAGCACGCGACGAGCGGTCCACACGAGCCCGATGGGAGGGGGCGCGCACGGGTTGCGGGAGTTGTGGCCTAATAGAGGGTCGTTTCAGATGCAACTGCGCACACTGAACATCGGCTGCTTCGGCGGCGGCACCGGGCTGCCCAGCCTGCTGGGAGGGCTGAAGTCGAACCCCTGGCTGCAGCTGAACGCCGTGGTGACGATGTTCGACAGCGGCGGTAGCTCCGGTCAGCTGCGCGACGAGCTCGGCGTCCTGCCGCCGGGCGACGTCCTGCGCTGCGCGCTGGCCCTGGCCCGCAACGAACGCGAGGCGCGCCGGGTGCTGCTCTCGCGGCTGCCGACGCTGGAGCACCGGCGGCTCGGCGGCCACACCGGCGGCAACCTGCTGCTGTCGATGATGGAGCGCTACAGCGGCGATTTCCTCGCCGCCGTCGAAGGCCTGCGCGCGCTCCTCGGGTGTGCCGGCCGCGTCTGGCCGGTGAGCGTCCAGCAGGCCAGCCTGTGCGCCGAATACGGCGACGGCACGAGCACGCGCGGCGAAGTGGAGGTCGATGCCGGGCAGAGCGCCGGCAACGTGATCACGCGCCTGTGGCTCGAGCCCGACGTGCAGCTGCACGAGGCGGCGGCCGCGGCCATCCCGCGGTTCGAGGCGGCGGTCATCGGTCCGGGCAGCTTCTACACCAGCCTGATGCCGATCTTCCTGGTCCGCGGCGCGGTCGAGGCGGTGCGGCAGGTCAAGGGGCCGCTGGTGCTCGTCACCAACCTGCTGACCGAGGGGCGCGGGATGTGGCACTTCACCGCCGCCGAGGAGGTCCGTCAGATCGGGCGGACGATCGGACGGCCGATCGACGTTGCCATCGTCAACACCGCCCGGCCTCCGGAGGCGACTCTCGCCAGGTACGCCGAGGAACACAAGCTGCCGCTCGCGATCGGCGATCTCCCGCCCCACTGCGAGGTGGTCACCGGCGAGTTCTGGTGCGGCGACATCGCCCGCCACGACCGGCGTCGTCTCGCGCAGGCCGTGTGGGCGGTGTTGGCGAAGCGGTTGCTTTAGCCGCGTGCCTAACGTAGCCACGTGCTTCACGTGCAACGTGCCACGTGCGGCGACCTCCGGTCCGGCCGCCTGTGACATGATTGGACAATCCTGGAGGTTCGTGACGAACGCATCGATCATGGCGCTCGTACTGGCGCTCGCGGTTCCGGCGGGCGCGGAGGAGAAGACGCTCGGCGCGGGCGTCACGTTGAAGGAGGCGACGCCGATCGCGTCACTGGTGAACGAGCCGGCCCAGTTCGCCGGTAAGAAGGTACGGATCGATGGCGTGGCAACCGCTGTCTGCCAGGAAAAGGGCTGCTGGATCGCGATCGCGGCCGACGAGACTGCCGGGGCGCCGACAGTGCGCGTGAAAGTAGAAGACGGCGTGATCGTCTTTCCGGCGAGCGCCAGGGGCAGACGTGTCTCGGCCGAGGGGGTCTTCGAGGCGATCGCGGCCGGCGATGCGCACGGGAAGCATGCCGGCGAGCAGAGCGCCAAGACGGATCTCAGGGCATCGGCGAAGTACCAGCTGAAAGGCACCGGCGCGATCATCCGCTGACTATCGGAACGCTCGACTTCTCGTGGAACCGGACAGCAGACGCTCGTTCAGCGTGTCCGGTTCCGCGAGAGGTTGACCGTCCCGGTCTTCCATGCCCCACCTCACCCTCTCCTCGGTCTCGATGGCGTTTGGCCACCTGCCGCTCTTCGAGGAGGCCAGCCTCCAGGTCGACGCAGGGGAGCGCATCGCGCTGATCGGGCGCAACGGTTCCGGGAAGTCGACCCTGCTGCGGGTGATCGCGGGAGAGCTGTCCCCGGACGGCGGCGCGATCTGGCGCAGCCCCGGGCTGCGGGTTTCGCGACTCGACCAGGACGTCCCCGCGGCGGCCGACCGGTCGGTGTTCGACGAGATCGCCGATGGCCTGGGTGACGTCGGCACGCTCGTCGCCGCGTATCACCGTGCGGCCATGGAGGTCGCCGCCGACGGCTCCGGCATCGGACGGCTCGCCGAGCTGCAGCACCGGCTCGAAGAGCGTGACGGCTGGCGCCTCGAGCAGAAGGTGGAGATGGTGGTCTCCCGGCTGGCGCTGCCGGCCGACCGTCCGTTGCGCGAGCTCTCCGGCGGCTGGCGGCGCCGGACGATGCTCGGGAAGGCGCTGGTGTCGGCACCTGACCTGCTGCTGCTGGACGAGCCCACCAACCACCTGGACATCGACGCGATCCGCTGGCTCGAGGAGTACCTGCGCTCGCATCCCGGCGCGCTGCTGTTCGTCACGCACGACCGCGCGTTCCTGTCGGCGCTTGCCACGCGGATCGTGGAGCTGGACCGCGGAACGCTGTCCTCGTGGCCGGGGACGTACGAGGAGTATCTGCGCAGAAAGGCAGACGCCACCGAGGCGGAGGCGCGCGAGCTGGCGCGCCTCGACCGAAGACTCGCGCAGGAGGAGGCGTGGGTGCGCCGCGGCGTCAAGGCACGGCGCACGCGCAACGAGGGCCGCGTGAAAGCGCTGCAGGCGCTGCGCGCCGAGCGCGCGGCGTACCGGACGCAAAGCGGCGCGGCGCGGATGGCCATCGACGCCGCCGACCCGTCAGGACGCGTGGTGTTCGAGGCCGAGCACGTCACCAAGCGCTACGGGGTCACGCCGGTCGTGCTGGACTACTCGCAGCGCATCCTGCGCGGCGATCGCGTCGGCCTCGTCGGGCCGAACGGTGCCGGCAAGACTACCGTGTTGCGCCTCCTCGTCGGCGAGATCGCGCCCGACGAGGGTGTAATCAGGCGCGGCGCGGGGCTGCAGATCGCCTACTTCGATCAGCAGCGGGAGCAGCTCGATCCCGACCGCAGCGTCGCGGCATCGGTGAGTGACGGCGATACGGTCGTGGTCAACGGCCGGGCGCGGCACGTCATCGGTTACCTGGCGGATTTCCTCTTCCCACGTGAGCGCGCGCTCTCGCCGGTCCGCTCGCTCTCGGGCGGGGAGCGCAACCGCCTGATGCTCGCACGGCTGTTCGCGAAGCCGGCCAACGTGCTGGTGAGGGACGAGCCCACCAACGACCTCGACATCGACACGCTCGAGCTGCTCGAGGAGCTCGTCGCCCAGTTCGACGGCACCGTCCTGCTCGTCAGCCACGACCGCGTCTTCCTCGACAACATCGTGACCAGTACGCTCGCCTTCGGGGGCAACGGTCGGGTGGCCGAGTACGTCGGCGGGTACGAGGACTACCTGCGGCAGAGCCGCCCCGGAGCCGGGAGCCGGGATGCGGCGCACGCGAAGCCGAGTCCCGCGACGCCCGCGCCGGAGCAGCGCGTGCGGCCCGACCGGGGCGGGAGCGAGCGGGGGTCGAGACCCACGAGCGGCGAGAACAGCGGACAGCAGGCCGGCAAGAAGAAGCTGTCCTACAAGGAGCAGCGCGAGCTGGCGTCGCTGCCCGGAGACATCGAGGCGCTCGAGGCCGAGCAGCAGAGGCTCAGGGCCGAAGCGGGGTCGCCGGGGTTCTACATGGAAACGCCGGTGCACATTCACGCCGTGCTCGCCCGGCTCGAAGCCGTCGCCGCCGAGATCGATGCCGCGCTCGGCCGCTGGATGGAACTGGAAGAACTCCGATAGGGCCCAGGGGCAACGCCATTCCTGTCAAAGGCCGACGCGGGCCAACTACCGAGCGTCCGACTCGCAACTGCGAACCGACCGGGGCGTAACTACTTCGTGTCCGGGAGCTTGAACCGGGGACTCGACAGGTCTCCAACGTAGCGGATGTGGCGGACGGCGGCGCGCAACACGTACACGCGAAGGTTGTTGCCGGCCGGGTCGTTCGGCGTGACGAAGAAACCAGGGTCGTGCGGACGGAAGCCGAGCGTCGCGCCGAGCAGCACCTCGCCGTCCAGGAACGTGACCTCGAGCCGGCGTCCGTGTTGGGGACCGACGAACCAGCGGCGCTCCACGTACTCGGAGTTCCCATCGAAGTCCCGGACGAAGAAGATCGCCTTCAGCTGCTCCACCGGAACGAAGATCGGCGGCCCGACCACACCCCCGACGAACGAGGAGAGGTGGAAGTGGCCACGCGAGGGGTGGAAGTCCTGGCTGAAGCCCTTCACCACGCCGCCGTCGATGTAGCGGACGACCAGTTTGTTCCAGCCAGCCTGCTCCAGCAGCCCGGTGACCGTCGCCTGGTGCTCCTTGGCCGCCGCCTCGGTTGGGCTCCCGGCGTTGGGGAACCGGATGGGACGGTCGAACGGACCGGCCCCGCGAAACACCAGGCCGCGATCGATACGCGCCACCTCGCAGCGCAGGACGCTCAGGCTGACCGTCTCTTCGAGGGTCGGCCCGACCAGGGTCAGCGATACGCGCGAACCCGGCCGCAACGCCCAGCGCGTTTCGATCAGCGCGCCCGTGGCCGACAGATCGACGAGCGAGGCGCCGGTTTCGGAGTTCAGGCGGATCGCTTTGAGCCAGGCGAGGTCCTCTGCGGAATACCGCTCGTGCATGCGGCGGTTCCGCTTGGCTGCTTCCGCGCGTGCGGCGCGATGCAGTATGGCCGGCGGGACGGATGACAGCTCGATCACGGTCTTGTCCTGGTCGAACGCGCGCTGCGTCACGGACGATCGTGAGGAGAGCAACGTCGGTGCCACCGACATCGTCTCACCGCATCCGTATTCACGAAGGAAAAGGAGCGTCGGAACCGCGCGGTCCAGGATTGCTTCAGCGCGCGCCCCGTTTTGGGACACGTGTATCGGGAAACGTGATCGGCTGCATACAAGAATGTGTGGAGCGAACGGTGTCGAACGGCTACTCGCAAGGACCAACCACCACGTGTCGACGGCACCAACCGCCAACCGCACCAGGAACCAACGTCCGACGACCAGCGTCAGGGACCAACCGGGCGTCGGACGATGGACGGTGGAAGGTGCGCGTTCGCCTACCTGGCCGTAGGCAGCTGGGCGTTGGGCGCTGAGTCGAACACGTCGACCCAGCGTTCCATCTCGGCGCGCATCGTGTGCGCGAAGCGATCTTCGACGAAGACGTTCAGCAGACGCAGCGCGCGGTCGGCGGCGCGGAACGTAGGAATCCCGGCGCGCTGCAGCTCGCGCACGAGCGGGTCGTAGAGCGGCCCGGCGTCGACCACGGCGACCCATGGTTTGGAGCACTCGGCGCGGACGCGTGCGAGCCGGCGCGCGATCGAGCCGTCACGCAGCAGGTCCTCGCCGTGCTGCGGCGATGCCGGCAGGGTGTTGAGCGCCGGCGTGGCGGGCACGCACCCGACGATGCCCACGTCCACGTGCTCGTCCTCGAGGATCCGCCGCACCGCCGCCTCGTACCCCGCATCGTCGGTGATCGGCGTGAGATCCAGCGGGTTGTGCACGTCGACGACGGTCGAGAGGCGCGACATCTCGAGCAGCGTCGAGAGCCGCGCGCGCGTTTCATCGGTCAGCGCCGCCAGCTCGAGCTCCCCGAGGTTGTCGGCGATCGCCACGCACTCGTACCCGGCGTTCGAGACCGCCCCGAGCCGCCGGCCGTAGACCGGGCGCGACTGCAGCAGCGTGAAGAGCGCGATCAGATCGGTGAAGTCGTCGAGCGTCTCGGCGACGATGGCGCCGGCGGTGCGGGCGAGCTCGCGCGTGACCGTATAGTCGCCCGCGACCGACGCGGTGTGGCTCGCGGTGGCCTGGGCGCCCGCCGCCGTGCGCCCCGCGCGGTAGAGCACGACCGTCGAACCGCCCGCCGTGATCCGCCGGATCGCGTCGAGCGTAGCCGCGCCGTCGAGCGTCCGGAAACCTTCCACGTAGACGCCGAACACCCGCAACTCGGGATCGTCCTCGAGGTACGCGAGGTAATCGGCGATCGTCAGGTCCATCTGGTTGCCGACGGTAATGCAGTAACGCGGCCGGATCGCCGCCAGGCGCGTCATCCGCGACGCGGCGAACGCGCCGCTCTGCGCGACGATTGCCAGCGGCGACGGCGCGCCGCCCGCCGTCCCCAGCTTGTAGTCCGGCAGGAACATCGTGTCGTAGCGCCCGGGGTGTGACTGGATCCCGAGGCAGTTGCCGCCGTTGACCACCGGCCCCTGCCACTCGCTGCGGCGGGACTGCATGAGCGCGCGGTGCATGTCGCCCACCAGGGCATCGGTGCCCGCCTTCTCCTCGAGACCGCCCGGGATCACGATGACGCTTTCCGCCTTGCGGTGCTCGATCGCCTCGATCAGCGCCTCCGGGACGTGGACCGCGGGAATGCTGAGCACCAGGAGATCCACCGGCGCCGGCAGCGCCGCAATCGACGGCACGGCCTGGCACCCTTCGATCTCCGCCGTGGACGGCTTGATGACGAAAATCGACCCGCGCTCGAAGCCCTCGCGCAGGAGGTTGTTGAGGATGACGTGACCCGGGTTCAGGCTCGTCGAAACGCCCGCCACCGCGATGGTGCGCGGCATGAGGAGATGGCGGAGCTTGTGCGACGGACGCGGCGGCGCGACGTGCAGCGGGTCGTACCCGACGATCGCGAGCACGTCCAGCGCCACGAGCTCGCCCTGGTGCACCACGAGCGGGTTCACCTCGATCGCGCGCAGCCCTTCCGGCCGGCACTCCGCGGCCAGCGTGCACAGGCGCGCTACCGCCTCCCGCAGCCGCGTCACCGTCGTGCGCGCGGGCTGGTTGCGGAGCCGGCCGGTCGCGAGCGGCGTGAAGAGCAGGCGCGCGATCGCGGCCTCGATCGCGCTGGCGCTGGTGCGGCCCGGCGAGAACACCGCGACGTCGCGCCCCGGCCGGACGCCGCCGGCGAGGAACTCCGTGGCCACGCCGCCGGCGCCGATCGACACGACCGGACCGAACTGGTCGGTCCAGCGCAGTCCCAGCAGCCACTCGCCGCCGGGCGAGGGATCGTAGGGGATGAACTCCGCGATCGAGAAGCCGTCCACCGCGTGTGCGGCCAGCCGGGTGGTCATCGCCGCGATCGCCGCGGCGACCGCATCGCGCGTGCTCTCCACGACCGCGACGCCGCCGACGTCGGTCTTGTGCGGGATCTCGGCCGAGACGACCTTGACGACGAGGCGGGCGGTGCCGAGCACCGCCAGGTCGAGCAGCTCGGCTTCCGCCGCGGTCGCGGCGAACAGCCGCCGCGGGCAGCGGAGGCCGGTCTTCTCGATCAGCTGAAAGGCTTCCGGTTCGAGCAGGGTGGTCAACGGGGTCTCAGGCACGATGCCTCCACGTGGTCGTGGCCGGCGCGAAACGCCGCCAGGTTCTTCTGGACGACCGCCGGTCCCTTGCGGGCGAAGCGTTGCTCGATGCAGCGCTCCAGCGCGGCCGCGGGCAGCGGCAGCCAGCGCGCCGCGGCGCCGGCCATCACCATGTGGGTGGCCTGCGCCAGGCCGGCGCGCTTCGCCAGCGCCGTGGCGTCGACGAGGAACGCGTGCGGCAGGGATCGAATCGACGCGAGCAGTTCCTCGAGGGGCGGGTAGTCGTCCACGTTGGCCACCGGCAGGGTGGCGGTTACGACCGTGCCGCCGGGTGCGAGGTATTCGAGGTAGCGAAGGCTCTCGAGCGGCTCGAGGCTCAGGATCATCGACGCGGCGCCGAGCGCTACGAGGTCGCTGGCAATCGGCGCGCTGGCGAGCCGCAGGTGTGCCGTGACCGCACCGCCGCGTTGCGCCATGCCGTGCACCTCGGACTGCTTGACGAACAGCCCGGACTCGAGCGCGCCGGCCGCGATGATCCCGGACAGGGACAGCACGCCCTGGCCGCCGACCCCCGCGAGCACGATGTCGAACTTCATACCGTGGCGCCTTCCTTGGATGGCACGGACTCCCGCACGCCGCCAAGCCCGTCGCTCGCGGGGGCTCCAGGCCCCGCTCCGTTCCGGGCGGAGTGCTGTGTGGCCGCCGCCTTGCGCGCCTTCACCGCCTCGAGGCACGGCCGCGCCGCGATAATCACCGACAGCCCGCAGTGCTCGAGCTCGCGGCGGATGATCGCGGCGTTCTCCGCCCGGCGGCGCGGGTGTACGTCGATGACGTGGCAGTGCGCGGGATCGACGCCCAGGCCGACGACGAGCGGCTGCAGCCGCGACGAGGGCAGCAAGGTGGGCTGCGCGCCGGTCATCGCCACGACCTCGTTGTCCGCGATGATCAGCGTCAGGTCGGCGTTCGCGGCGACCGCGTCCATGAGCGGTGTCACGCCCGAGTGCAGGAACGTGCTGTCGCCGATCACCGCGACGGCCGGGCGCACGCCCGCCTCACTGGCGCCGCGCGCCATCCCGATCGAGGCGCCCATGCACACGCAAGACTCGACCGCCTGCAGCGGCGGCAGCGCCGCCAGCGTGTAGCAGCCGATGTCCGAGGTGACGATGCCCGGCCGTCCGGCCGAGGACGGATCGCGCGGCAGCTCGTCGAGCGCCGCCTGCAGCGCCTCGAACGTGTCGATGTGCGGGCAGCCGGCGCACAGCTGCGGCGGCCGTTGCGGCAGGGGCATCGGCGACACGAGGCCGCTGCGCACGGTCAGGCCGAGCGCGCGGCGCACGGTGTCCGGCGTGAGCTCGCCGTCGGGCGGCAGCGCCCCGGACCCGCGCCCGGCGATCTGGAGTCGGGACGGCAGGACGCCGCGCAGCGCGCGTTCCAGGAACGGGTACCCGTCCTCGACGACAAGGATGCGCCGCACGTGGGCGGCCAGCCGCCGCACCTGCTCGACCGGGAGCGGGTAAACGCCCACGTGCAGCTGCGACGGTCGACCGTCGAGGTCGGGCGCGTTCTCCGCGTAGTAGTTGCCGGCGATGCCGGCGGTGACGACGCCGAGGTCGCGATCGTGCAGCTGCAGCTCGTTGAACGGCGTCGTTTCCGCGTACTGAAGGAACAGCTGCTGCCGGTCGAGCAGCGCGCGCCAGCGGCGGCGTGCGATCGAGGGCAGCAGGATCCAGTCGGCCGCGCAGTTCGCCGGCTTGGCCGGCGGCTTCTCCGCGACCGGGGCGGCCAGCCGCACCGCGGCACGGCTGTGCGCCAGCCTCGTGACCAGCCGGATCATGACCGGAATGGCGAAGCGCTCGGAGAGCTCGAACGCCTCACGGGTCATGTCGTAGGCCTGCTGCTGGTCGCGCGGCTCCAGGCAGATGATGCGCGCGAAGTCGGCGAGCACGCGGCTGTCCTGCTCGTTCTGCGAGCTGTGCATGCCCGGATCGTCGGCGACGGCCACCACCAGGCCTCCGGTGATGGCGACCAGCGCCGAGTTGATGAACGGGTCGGCGGCGACGTTGAGGCCGACGTGCTTCATCGCGACCAGCGCGCGCCGCCCGGCAATGGACGTCCCCAGCGCGGCCTCGTAGGCGGTCTTCTCGTTGGCGCACCAGGAGGCACGCGGCGCGGCGCGGCCCGACGCCGCCGCTTCGCGCTCGAACTGCAGGATGTACTCGAGTATCTCGGTCGACGGGGTGCCGGGATAGGCGTACGCTGCGGTGATGCCTGCATCGATGGCGCCAAGGGCGACGGCCTCGTCGCCGAGCAGGACCCGGACGGGCATGGCGGCTCCGGTCAAGGACGCGTGTTGAGTGCGAACCGGCTATGAACGACGGCACACGCCGGCGGTCAGGGCGCTGCTCGCGCCCGGCTGCGCGGCGCACGTTTGACCCTGCAGCAACTCCCGTGCTAGGTGCTAACCGCCTCGCAGACATCGAGTTGGCGGGGATTCCGCGGTGGTGACGGGGTGCGGTTGCGGGATTTCGGCGGTCGGCGGTGCGGAAAAGCGGAGGACGTCGGATCAGGAGCGGGCGGGTTTCTTCTTTCGCCTCCCTGCGCCCGTGTTGCGCCGGGCGGGCCGGTGGGGCGGCTTGTCTGCTTTCCTCACTGCGCGTGCGGCCCCACCCCCGCTCGCTGCTCGCGCCTTCGGCGCGGGCGCCCTTCGGGCTTGCCGGCTCGCTTCGCTCGCCGGCCTCGTACCCGTGGTCCGCCGATCCGCAGACGCAGACTCGCGCAACGATTTCAGCGCCGCGGCACGCTCGATGATCTTCTTCAGCATGGCGCCGGTCTCGCCGCCTTCGGCCGGCCGGTTCGACACCCACACGTCCGGGTTGTCCGCGGCGAGGATGTCCTCGAAGTCGCCGTCGCTCTTCACGCTGCGCGGCGCGAACTCGGTGATGTCCAGGTCGCCGGCCCACTCGTCGCGGTGCTTGATCAAGAGCCAGCTCCGGCCGTCCGGCGAACCGTAGCGGCCGCCGGTGCGCACCAGCACCCACGATCCTTTCAGCTTGAAGCCGTCGAGCGTGAACTTGAGATCGCCCTTGCGAATCGCCGCGTCGACATCAGCGACCTGCGGCGTCCACGTGCCCTCGTCCCAGAGCAAGACGATGCCCGCGCCGTACCCGGAAGGAATCACCCCCTCGAAGGTGCCGTACTCAATCGGGTGATCCTCCACCTGCATCGCCAGCCGCTTCGTCTTCGGGTCGAGCGAGGGACCCTTGGGCACCGCCCAGGACAGCAGCACGCCTTTGTATTCCAGGCGGAAGTCGTAGTGCAGGTGGCTGGCGAGGTGCTTCTGCACGCAGAAGAACAGGCCATGCTCCGGCCTCGCCGTTTTCGCGCGTTCGGCGGCGAGCTTCAGGTCTCCCGCCGGTTCGGGCGAGGCCTGGAAGTTGCGCTTCTGCTTGTATTTCTCGAGGACCATTCGGCACTCGCAGGCCGCTCGCTCGTTTCACGCGCTTCGCGCGCGGGCCGGCTTGTGGCCTTGCCGCCTCGCTTTCGCGGCGGCCTGCCGTCTGTGCGCAGGCTCCGGCGCGTTGCACCGCCGCAGCGAAACCTCCTTCGAGCATATCCGATTGGTCTAACTCCTGCCTCGGCCGTGATACCTTACGCGGGCTTATGTCGATGTACCTCACCGCCGTGATCGTGTACTTGACGATTCTCGCCGCCATCGGCGTGTGGCGATCACGCCAGGTCCAGACCGGCGACGACTTCCTTGTCGCGGGCCGTACGCTGCCGGCAAGCGTGCTGGTATTTACGCTCCTCTCCACCTGGATTGGATCCGGAAGTCTGTTCGGCGGTGCGGGTCTCGGCTACCGCACGGGTTTCCCGGCGCTCTGGCAATCGGCGGGCGCGTGGGTCGGCATCGCCCTGGTCTATTTCATCGCCCCGCGGGTGCGGCGGATCGCGCAATACACCGTGCCGGACATCCTCGAGCTCCGCTACGGCCCGGCAGCGCGGGTGCTGGGCACGCTCACGATCGTACTGGCGTACACGACCATCGCGGCCTACCAGTTCCGCGGCGGCGGTCGCCTCCTGCACCTCGTCTCCGACGTCCATCCGATCACGGGTGCGTTCATCACCGCGGTGTTCTGCATCGCCTACACGGCGTTTGCCGGCATGCTGTCGATCGCCTACCTCGACGTCGGCAACGGCCTGATGATGACCATCGGCGTGGCGCTCGCGGTGGTGTTTCTGATCGGGCACGGCGGTGGTGTGACGCCGGCATTTGCCGCCCTGCGGCCGGACCAGGTGACGCTGTTCGGGGTGATGTCGCCGCGCGAGGCGTTCGCGCTCTTCCTGCCGACGATGTTCCTCCTGCTCGGCGAAGCGAACATGTACCAGAAGTTCTTTTCGGCCAAATCCGAGCGGGCTGCAAAGCTGGCGGTGGTCGGGTGGATCGTCGGCACGGTGCTGGTCGAGACCCTGATCGATTCGGTCGGCGTGTTCGGCAGCGTCACCATCCCGGGGCTGAACACCTCGGATTCGGAGACGATCGTCATCCGGGTGGCGCTGGACGTGCTGCCGGCGCTGCTCGGCCTGCTGCTCCTCTGCGGCGCCGCCGCCATCATCGTGTCGACCGCCAACAGCTTCCTGCTGACGCCGGCGACCAACCTGATGCGCGACGTCTACCAGCGCTTCGTGAACCCTTCGGTGACGGACCGGCAGGTCCTCCTCTACACGCGGCTGCTCGTCGTCGTGCTCGGCCTCGTCGGGTTCGTGGCCGGCAATTACTTCCCGACGATCCTCGCAATGGCGCTCTGGGCGTACACGATGTACGGCGCGGGGATCACGCCGGCGCTGCTCGCGGCCTTCGTCTGGCCGCGGGCGACGCGCGTCGGCGGCGTCGCGTCGATTGCCGTGGGGATGGCGACCACACTGCTCTGGGAGATCATCGGCCTGGCGCGCGGCACCCGCGGCCACCCGGCCTACCTGCTCGGCCTGCAGACGGTGTATCCCGCGCTGGTGTTCTCGATCGCCGCGCTCGTCGCGGTGAGTCTCGCGACGCCGGAGGAGAAACGCGCCGCGTTGTGAGGGCGCTGGATTCGGGGCGTGGCACAATGGCCTCGTGCGCGCGCTCCTCATCTCGACCTACGACCTGGGCCGTCAGCCGTTCGGCCTGGCCTCACCCGCGGCGTGGCTGCGGGAGGCCGGCGTAGAGGTCGCCTGCGCGGATCTCGCGAAGCAGAAGCTGAGTGCCGAGGCGGTCCGTACGGCCGAGCTGGTCGGATTCTTCCTGCCGATGCATACCGCGACCCGGCTGGCGCTGCCGGTGATCGACCGCGTGCGCGAGCTCAACCCGCGGGCGCGGCTGGTGGCGTTCGGCCTCTACGCGCCGCTCAACGAGACGCTGCTGCGCGACCGCGGCGTGTCGGACGTCCTCGGCGGGGAGTTCGAGGAGGACCTGGTGCGCGCGTGCGCCGGCGAGCCGTGTCGCACGCCGGAGCCGCTTTCCGGCGGCGCGGCGCGGTCGGCAGGCTCCGAGGAGCCGGCGCGCGGCGCGGCGCGCATTCCGCGGCTGGCGTTCCGCGTGCCGTATCGCGGTCCGCTGCCGCCGCTCGAGCGCTACGCGACCCTGCAGGTCGGCACCGAACGGCGCACCGCCGGGTATACCGAAGCAAGCCGCGGCTGCAAGCACCGGTGCCGCCACTGTCCAATCGTGCCCGTCTACAATGGCCTTTTCCGCGTCGTCCCGGCCGAGGTCGTGCTGGCGGACATCCGCGCGCAGGTGGCCGCCGGCGCGCGCCACGTCACCTTCGGGGATCCCGATTTCTTCAACGGCGTCAGGCACGCGGTCGCGATCGTCGAAGCCGTCGCGCGCGAGTTCCCGCAGCTGACCTACGACGTCACGATCAAGATCGAGCACCTGCTGCGCCACGCCGACTTGCTGCCGGTGCTGCAACGCACCGGCTGCGCGTTCGTCACCAGCGCCGTCGAATCGCTCGACGACGAGGTGCTGGCGATGCTGGAGAAGGGGCACACGCGCGCCGACTTCGAGCGGGTGGTGGAGGCGTGCCGGGCGCACCGGTTGACGCTCGTCCCGACGTTCGTCGCCTTCACGCCGTGGACGACGGTCGACGGGTACCTGGATCTGCTGCACACGATCGCCCGGCTGGATCTCGTCGAGCACGTCGCCCCGATCCAGCTCGCGATCCGGCTGCTCATCCCGCAGGGCTCGCGGATGCTCGAACTGCCCGAGGTCCGCCGGCGCGTCAGCCGCTACGATCCACGCTGGCTCGCCTACGTCTGGACGCACGCGGATCCGCGCGTCGATGCGCTGCAGAAAGAGATCGAGACGGCCGTGGGGATGAACCTGCACGCGGATCGCCGCGACTCTTTCGCGCGCGCCTGGGCGCTCGCGCACGAGCACGCCGGCGCCGCCGCGCCGCCGCCGCCCGCGGCCTCGCGTGCCACGGTGCCGTACTTGAACGAGCCCTGGTACTGTTGAGCCGAGCCGAATTCAGAGCAGGTGGCTCTGATATAAACCGATCGCGGATCGTCGATTGCGGATCGACGATCAGCAATCGTCATGCGCATCCTTCTCCTGTCGACCACCACCGGCTACCAGCTGCGCTCGTTCAACGAGGCGGCCAGGCGAGCCGCGGTCGAGATCCTGTTCGCCACCGACCGCTGCCACTCGCTGAACGACCCGTGGCAGGACCGCGCGATTGCGGTGCGTTTTCACGACGAGGACGCCTCACTGCAGGCAATCGTCCGCGAGGCGCGCGCACGCCCGCTCGAGGGCGTCATCGCCGTCGGCGATCGCCCGGTGGTCCTCGCGGCGCGGGCGGCTGCGGCGCTCGGGCTGCCGGGCAATCCCCCGGATGCGGCCGCCGCGAGTGTAAACAAGGTCGAGACCCGCCGCCGGCTGGCGGCTGCCGGCATGCGCGTCCCCTGGTTCCGTCGCGTGCGCCTGCCCGACGCGCTGGCGGCCGACGTCCGGTCAGGCCCGTTCCCGTGCGTAGTCAAGCCGCTCGGCCTCTCCGGGAGCCGCGGCGTCATCCGCGCGAACTCGCCGGCGCAGCTCGCCGAGGCCGTGGACCGTGTCGGACGGCTGCTCGCCCGTCCAGACGTCCGCGTCAGCCGCAGCGGCCTCGAGGAGGAGGTACTGATCGAGGGATTCATCGAGGGACGCGAGTTCGCGATCGAGGGCCTGCTGACTGCCGGCCGGCTGCAGGTGCTCGCGATCTTCGACAAGCCGGACCCGCTCGACGGCCCGTTCTTCGAGGAGACGATCTACGTGACGCCTTCGGCGCTGGCGTCGGAGGTGCAGCGCGCCGTCGCTGCCGACGTGCAGCGGGCGACGAAGGCGCTCGGCTTGCGTCACGGTCCGGTCCACGCCGAGTGCCGTGTGGGTCCGAGCGGGATCGTCGTCCTCGAAATCGCCGCTCGACCGATCGGCGGCCTGTGCTCCCGAGTGCTGCGGTTCATGCCGGGAGAGGTGTCGCTCGAGGAAGTGCTGCTGCGCCACGCCCTCGGCGAGGACAGCTCGAGCTGCGTGCGGGAGGCGCGGGCGTCGGGAGTGATGATGATCCCGATCCCGAAGCGCGGAATCTACCGCCGCGTCGACGGCGAGGCTGACGCGCGTGCCGTGGATCTGGTCGAGGACGTCAGGATCACGGCCAGGGCGGACCAGCTGCTCGAGCCGCTGCCGGAGGGGGCGAGCTATCTCGGGTTCATTTTCGCGCGCGGGCCGAGTCCCTCGGCCGTCATTGCGGGGCTGCGCCAGGCGCACCGGCGGCTGCGGTTCGTGATGGACCCAGCGATCGACCTGGTGGCGGCATCGCCGTCGGACGCGACGGGCCGCGGCCTGCGGTGACGCCTACTTGGATTGCTGGGGGACGTAGCCGGGCGGGAGGGCAGCGCCTTCGCCGAAGAAGAAGTCCTCCATGTGCCGCGTGACGAGCTCCTGCGCTTCCTTCTGCCAGGGCATCAGGCGGTATTCGTTGAGGATCATCTTCATCCGTTCTTCCCACATTTTCCACGCCTCGGCGGAGATGTGCTCGTAGATCCGCTGTCCCAGCTCGCCTGGCCAGGGCGGCGCGTCGAGGCCGGGCATTTCCTTCTGGAATTTCTGGCAGAACACCTTTCGCCCGCCGGGGTTCGCGCCGGAAGCGTGCTGCTGGGGATCTTCGCCGCAGTCCATGACGCCGATAATAGTGCAAGTTCGGCCCGGCCGGCCGAACGGACGCGGAAAGGTACCTAGTGCATAAACCTGCCTCATGTGCAACACTGGGTGTAGCGAATTCTTCCAGGTGGGTCAGGCCCTTTGACGCCGCACTCGGCATCTTGGAGGTTTTAAACCATATAGTGGGGGGCTTCCCGTCAGAAAGCCTGTTCATCCGTGGCACACGGTTTGATTGACAGCCCGGCGGTAGGACGCTGTGCCGCACGGGGGATCTGAAGGACCAGAGCACGACGACGAGCACCCTTGGCCGCCGGCCGACCCGAGGGCGCCGGAGACCCCGAGCGACGAACCCAAACCCACGCCCGTGCAGGATCCGCCGAGCGAACCAGGCAGGGCCCCCTACGTCGTGCGGGCCCAACAGGCGGGCACCCACAACGAGAGTCGAACAATGAATGATGCCTCAATGGGTCGGATGACCGGTGAACGGGGTGAACGGAAGGAACGCCGCGGGTTTGCGTCGATGTCGCCGGAGAAACAGCGCGAGATCGCCAGCAAGGGCGGGCGCGCGGCACATCAGAAGGGCACCGCGCATGAGTGGACCTCGGAAGAGGCACGGTCGGCTGGACGGAAAGGCGGCCAGATCAGCCGCGGCGGCCGTGGCCGGCTCGTAGAGCCGCCGGTGCAGGCGTCGGCACCGGCGGATAGTGCTGGTGCCGACGAGGGAATGCTCGATCGGTAGCAGTAGGCGTCGATGGACGGAGGCGTTTGCGTATGGTGAAACGGGTAGCGATGGCGATGGTCGTGGCGCTCGGTTGCGCCGCGGCGGGTGTCGCGCAGACTTCGCAAGGGGAGCCTGCCGCGTCTCCTGCCCGGCAGCAACCGGCGACCGCCACGCCTCCCAGCACGAGCGGGCAGCCGCCGGCGCAGGATCCGGCGACGCAGCCACCGCCGCGGCAGGACGTGGCGGTCGACGACGAGGCGAGACGGCCGGCGACGACGACCTTCATGGGCGACACGGGCCTGTGGTTCGTCCCGACCGGCGAGGTTCTCCCCGCACGCAAGTGGTCGTTCAGCGTGTACCGGACGAACTTCGACTTCAACCAGGGGTTCACGGACGCGTCGAACTGGCCGATCACCTTCGGTGTGGGGCTCGGCGACCGCGCGGAACTGTTTGGCTCGTGGGCGGTCGTCCGGCGCATCGACCGTGACGTCCGGCCGATCTTCATCCCGACGGAGCCCGAGGCGGGGGGCCTCGTCAACGACTACCCGTTCGTCCGGCAGGGATGGTCCGGCAACCAGCTGGGCGATTTCTGGCTGGGCGCCAAGTACAACTTCACGTCGCAGTGGCGCGGCCAGGGTGCCGCCTTCGGCGTGCGCGGCCTTGTCAAGCTGCCCACCGCCAAGGACGACGAGGAAGGCGTCGGCACGGGCAAGCTGGACTTCGCCGTCGACGCGATCCTGAGCAAGGAAGTGAACGAACGCGTCGAGGTCTCCGGGTTCGGTGGCCTCATCTTCCGCGGCGATCCGGACGACGTCACGCTGAGCAACGGCTTCCGCTACGGCTTCGGCGTGGGCGTGCCGTCGCGCCGGGCCCTGCGGCTCACCGCGGAGCTGCACGGTGAGGCGTACTTCGACGACACGCTCGAATTCCGCGGCTCGCTCGTCGGGGAAGACGGCTCGATTCCGCCGACGCTGACGAACCTCGATTCACCGCTCAACGCTTCGATCGGCCTGACCTACCAGCACAGTGGCGGCTTCTTCGCCGGCGCGGGTGTCAACTGGCGGATCAAGTTGGACGGTCGCAGCGAGTTCGGCGGCTTCGAGGACGAGACCGGCGACTCCCTCGGCTTCCAGCTTCGCCTTGGGTACCACCCGGGCGTGCGTGCGTTCGCACCGCCGCCACCCCCGACACCGACGCCGGAGCCGCCGCGCGCCGCCGAGCACGTGCTCTCGGTGGAGGCGCAGTGCAACCCGTGCGAGGTCATCGTCGGGCAGACCTCGATAGTCACCGCGGTGCCGCAGTCCTCCATCGGGTGCATCGTCACCTACGCGTGGAGCGCGCCCTCGGGCACCTTCGCGGATCGCACGGCGAAGGAAACGAAGTGGACCGCCCCGATGCAGCCGGGGACGGTTCCCGTGACCGTGACGGTCACCTGCCCACAGGACGGGAAGACGGCGAGCGACGACGTGAACATCCGCGTCGTGCCGGTACCGATCACGGAGATCGTAATCGAGGACGTGCACTTCGACTTCGACCGGTACTCGCTGCGCCCCGAGGCCACGCGCGCGCTCGACGAGGCGGTGGCCGCCCTGCAGAAAGTGCCGACCGCCACGGTGCAGATCGAAGGGCACACGTGCAACATCGGCACGGCCGAGTACAACCTGGCGCTCGGTGACCGGCGGGCGAACTCGGTCCGCGACTACCTGGTGAGCCGCGGCATCAGCGCCGACCGGCTGCGCACCACGAGCTACGGCGAGGAGCGTCCGAAGCACGACAACGCGCGTGAGGAGACGCGGCGGCTCAACCGGCGCGCGGCGCTGATCGTCCGCGTCCAGCTTCCGTAAACGACCGTGGGGGTGAGTGCCCGGGCGGGCGCTCACCTTCACGTTTCCAAGGGGTCTCTATGCGGTTCGTGAATGTGTATCTGATCGGTTACTTCCTGCTCGTCATCGGCGCGCTGGCCGCGCTCTGGTACGGCGGTGTGCTCCGTCAGATCTCGGCCACCTGGATCGTCATCGGTCTCGTGATCGCCATCGGGCTCGGCATCATGCTGGCCATTTCGGCCGGCAAGCCGGAAATCACGAGGGAATAGGGCTTCGAGAAGCCTCCCCGGCCTGCGCCGGCGTCCTCTCACGAGGGCGCCGGCGTTTTGTTTTGTACGCACGCGTCTCACCTGTGTCCGCCCTTCATGGATTCCGGGCGGCCGCCGAGAGCCTCGTCGCGGTGCGGCCAGTGGCACAGGTTGTGAGTACGCCAGGCAGCGTATGGTTGCCCGTCGGCTCACCGGACTCGCCGGCGTCGTGCTGCTGCTCGCCGGCTCGACGGCCTGCAAGGAAGACGGCGGCATCGAAGTCACCAGCGTCAAGTTCACCGGCAGCCGGGCGGTCACCTCCGACCAGTTGAAATCGGTCATCGCGACGGCGGCCAGCGACAAGCTGCTCGGCGTCCCGGTGCCGTGGGGCACGAAGCGCTACTTCAGCCGCGGGCAGTTCGAGGCGGACTTGAAGCGCATCGCCGCCTTCTACACGGACCGCGGCTATCCCGACGCGCGCGTCTCGTCGTTCGACGCCAGGTTGAGCGACGACCAGCAGTCGGTCAGCGTCACGATCGGCATCTCCGAAGGCGAGCCGATTCGAGTGGAGCGCATCGTGCTCGAGGGCCTGCAGTCGCTGCCCGACGGGCACCACGAGACGTTGCAGCACACGCTGCCGCTGCGCCCGGGCGCTGCGCTCGATCGCGCGCTCCTGCAGGCGAGCCGCGAGACGGTACTCGACGAGTTGCGTGACCACGGGCACCCGTACGCGTCGGTCCGCGTGGTCGAGCAGCCGGGATCGTCCGATCGCCTGCGCGTGGTGCAGCTGCTCGCCGATCCGGGGCCCGTCGCCCACCACGGACCGATCGAGATCAGCGGCAACTCCAGCGTCGGCGATCGTGTCGTCCGCCGGCAGCTGACGTTCCGCCCCGGCGATCTGTACCGGCAGAGCCGCCTGCTCGAAAGCCAGCGGCGCCTCTACGCCCTGGAGACGTTCGAGTTCGTCAACGTCGAGGCGATGCAGCTCGAAGTGAAGCCGGCCGAAGTGCCGACACGCGTGACCGTCACCGAGGGCAAGCACCGGAAGGTGAACTTCGGCGTCGGCTACGGCAGCGAAGAGAAGGCGCGCGTCGAAGTGGACTGGCGGCACGTGAACTTCTTCGGCGGGGCGCGCACCGCCGGCGTGTTCGCGCGCTACTCGTCGCTGGATCGCGGTGTGCGTCTCAACCTGAAGCAGCCCTACTTCTTCGGGCCCCGCCTCGCTGCGGCGCTCAGCGGCCAGTTCTGGCATACCGACGAGCCCGCCTTCGTGCTCGACACCGTCGGCGGCCAGTTCACCGTGACGAGGCAGTTCGCGCCCGGCGGCGGACCGCTGCGCGGATCGCAGCCGTCCACCACGGTCGCCTTCACTTACGTGAACGAGTTCGAGGACTACGCGATCTCGCGGGAGGCGCTGGAGGACCCGACGTTCCGCGACGAGCTGATCGCGCTCGGACTGGATCCGCGGACCGGCACCGGCCGCGGCCAGCGCTCCGCGATCCTCCTCGACCTGGCGCGCAACACGACCGGGAACCTGCTGGATGCCCGACGGGGCTATTTCGCGAGCCTCCACCTGGAGCAGGCCGGCCGGTGGCTGCAGGGTTCGTACGACTATTATGAGCTCACGGCGGAGGGCCGCTACTACTACTCGCTGGGCAACCGTGCCGTCGTCGCGGTCAAGGCGCGGGCCGGGTCCATCGACGCGGTCGGGCCGCAGCAGACGGACGTCCCGTTCTTCAAACGCTACTTCCTCGGCGGCGCGACCAACCTGCGCGGCTGGGGCCGGTTCGAGGTCTCGCCCCTGAGCGGTGGCGGCCTGCCGATTGGCGGCGCGACCCGGCTGGATTTCTCGACCGAACTGCGCGTGCCGATCTGGGGGAGGCTGGGCGGCGTGATCTTCTTCGACGGCGGCAACGTCTGGGAGAACCCCTGGGACTTCGACCTCCGCGACCTGCGCTACGACGCCGGCCCCGGCCTTCGCTACAACACGCCCATCGGTCCTATCCGTGTGGATCTCGGGTACCAGCTGAACCGGATCCCCGGACTGCTGGTGAACGGCGAGCCGGAACCGAGGCGGTTCCGCTTCCATTTCAGTATCGGGCAGGCCTTCTGAGTCGGCGCTCGGGGCTCGGCGTTCGGCGCTCGTGAAGAGGGATAAAGTGCAGGGAACCCGCGGAACCCCCGGAACCGACAGGTAACACACTATGGTGCACGGTCAACGTCGGATGCGAGCGCTTCGCCGGCTGATGCAGGCTCTGGCGCTCGTCGGCACGCTTGCCGTCGGCATGCTGGCGATGGCGTTGATCGTGTCGCAGACCCCGTGGTTCCGCGACTGGCTCCGGCGGTACATCGTTCGCGAGTCCAAGCAGTACCTGAACGGCGAGCTCGCGATCGGCGGGCTGCACGGCAACCTGCTCTTCGGCGTCACCCTCTCGGACGTTGCGGTCGACGTCTCGGGCGAGCGGGTGCTCGCGTTGAAAGGCCTGGAGGTCGACTACAGCATCTTCGACCTCATATCGCGCGGCATCGTCATCGACCAGATCAGGATCGTGGATCCGTCGATCGTCGCCGTGCGCGACGAGCGCGGCTGGAACCTGGCGCACCTCGTGAAGAAACAGGAGCGCGAGGCCGACCGGCGCGGCCCGGGTCGGCCGATTTCGCTCGGCTCGATCGAGGTCGAGGACGCGAGCGTGCGCATCCGCGATCGCGTGGTCCCGGCGGCGTACCGGCTCCCCGACCGGATCGACGGGCTCGACCTGAAGGCCGCGTTCGAATACGCGCCCGTGCACTACACGATCGATCTCGAACGGGCCAGCTTCCAAGCCACGTCGCCCCGCCTGGAGCTCGAGACGCTGAACGGGCGAATCGCCGTTCGCGACGACAACCTCTACGTCGAAGGGGTGAACCTCCGGACCGCGGAGTCCTCGGTGACGATCGATGGCGTCGTCGAGCAGTACCTGCGCACGCCGATCGTCAAGGTCACGACGACGGGCAACGTGTCGCTGCCGGAGATCGGGCGCATTGCGCCGGCGGCCGCTGGATACGGGCTGCATCCGGCGTTCAACATCCGCGCGAACGGGCCGGCGGAGCAGCTCGCGCTGGAGTTCGACGTCCGGTCCGAGGCGGGCAACGTGCGAGGCAGCCTGACGGCCGACACGAAGGCGCCAGACCTGGCATTTCGCGGTGACGTGAACACCGAGCGGCTCGACCTCGCACCGATCCTGAAGCGGCCATCGCAGCGCAGCAGCATCACCGGCCAGGGCACGATCGACCTGAGGATCGCATCGCGGCCGGCGGCGGCAGGCGCCCTCGATCGCATGAGCGGCACGTTCCGGTTCAGCGGGCCGCAGGTGGCCGCCGCCGGATACGACGCGCGCAACGTCAGGGCGAGCGGGCGGCTGGACGGCCGGCGCATCACCCTGGATGCGAGCGCCGACGCGTATGGCGGCACCGCGACGGCCAGGGGGTTCATCCTGACGCCGGCGGCGGGCCGGCCTCTCGCCTACGAGCTGCGGGGTGCGGCCGAAGGGGTCGACCTGCGGAACCTGCCGGCCTCGACCGGCGCGCCGAGGCTCGACACCCGCCTCTCGGTCGCGGAATACCACGTCCGCGGAGAGGGACGGAACGCGTCCGGATCGGCCACGCTCAACGGGTCCACCGTCGAGGGCGCGACGGTTGCCGGCGGCACGACCGGCACGTTCAAGGTCACGCCCCGCGAGGTGTCGTATACCGCACGCGGACGGACGGCGAACCTGAACCTGCAGCGGATTGGAGGGGCGCTGAACGTCCAAGCGCTTGCGCAGCCGGAATACGACAGCCGCATTACCGGGGAGTTCGACGTCAGTGGCACGATCGATCGCGTCCGCCCTGGGGACGGTGCACGCGCATCGGCCCTCGGGACGATGACCGTCAACGCGAAGGGAACGCTGACCGACTCGACACTGTGGGGCGGTACGCTCCCCCGCCTCGCATTCGACGCGCGCCTCGATCGCGGCGCGCTCGACGTCCGCGCCGACGGCCGGTTCCAGGGCTTCGATCCCGCTCGGCTGACCGGCCGAAAGCAGCTCGAAGGGCGTGTGACCGGCAGCGTCGACCTACGCGTTGCGATTGCCAATCTCGGGCAGCCGGTGTCGCCGGAGACCGTGAGTGCGGACGGCACGCTCACACTGCAGGACTCGGTGGTCGGCGGCCTGGAGATCGGCGCGGCCGACGTGGCGGGCAAGTTCGCGTCCCGGGTCGGTGACATCGCGCGCCTGCACGTCGAGGGGCCCGATCTGAAGGCGGACGCGTCCGGTCGTATCGCGCTCGACCGCGCGAACCAGTCGGACCTGACGTACCACGTCGAGGCGATCGCCCTCGCGGATCTCGCGAAGCTCGCGGGCCGGCAGGAGGTGAGCGGATCGGCCGTTCTGGACGGCCGGATCACCGGCAACGCCGCCTCGCTGGCGGTGACCGGCGCGATGGACGGCAGCAACCTGGCCTACCAGAAGCACAGCGCCCTCGATCTGAACGGCAAGTACTCGGTTACGGTGCCGGAGCTGCGGATCGCCGACGCCGCCGTGGAGGCGACCACCACCGCGACGTTCCTGTCGGTCGGCGGCGTCGACATCAGCGAGCTGACCGCGACGACGACCTACCAGAAGCAGCAGGTCGCCTTCACGACGACGATCGCGGAGCAGCGGCGCACGGTGGACGCCACCGGCACGCTGATCCTGCATCCGGACCACAGCGAGGTGCACCTGCCGAAGTTCTCGGTGCGGACGCAGGGCGTCGAGTGGCGGTCGGCGCCGGGTTCGGAAGCGGCGATCCAGTACGGCGCCGGGCGCATCGAGCTGAACGGCGTACGGCTGGTCAGCGGCGACCAGGCGCTCAACGTAGACGGCGCCCTGGCCACCACGCGGGGCCCGGCGGCTGGCACGCTGCGGGTGCAGGCGCGCAACGTCGACCTGCAGCAGCTCGAGACGCTGCTGCTCCAGGACCGCGGTTTTTCCGGACGGCTC
Source organism: Vicinamibacterales bacterium (assembly GCA_048594975.1). Classification (GTDB taxonomy): domain Bacteria; phylum Acidobacteriota; class Vicinamibacteria; order Vicinamibacterales; family 2-12-FULL-66-21; genus JBMDXB01. Next base: position 142,031 of record JBMDXQ010000067.1, read on the forward strand.
AGCGCCGACGCGACCATCAACGGCACGACGGCGGACCCGGTGATCGACGGCCACGTGGAGGTGGCGGGTGGGGGCTTCAAGGGCTACCGCTACGAGTCATTCGCGGTGGACCTGAAGTACTCAGGGCCCCGTCTGCAGGTTGACGGGAAGCTGCAGCAGTCGCCCACGGAGTACATCACCGCGCGCGGGTCGGTGCCGCGCACGCTCCTCGAGAAGGGTGAGCCGGGGCACGTGACGCCGCGCGGCGAGGACCAGATCGACCTGCAGATCACGTCGTCGCAGATCGGTCTGGGATTCGTCCAGGGCTTCACCGACGTGGTCACGAACGTGACCGGAACGGTTCAGGCCGACGTCCACCTATCCGGATCAGGACGCGATCCGCACGTGAACGGGTTCGTCGATATCCGCAACGGCGCGTTCGAGGTGCCGCTCGGAGGGACGTCGTACACGGGCCTGAACACGCGCATCGACTTGCGGCCGGATCGCGTCGAGCTGACCAGCTTTTCGATCCTGGACGAGCACGCGAAGCCGATGACGGTGTCGGGCAACCTGGCGGTCCACGAGCGGCAGATCGGCGCGGTCGACGTCACCGTCCAGGCACGCGACTTCGAGGTGATCGACAACGAGCTCGGCGACGTCGGGATCGACACCGAGCTGCGCATCACCGGCGAGCTGCGTCGCCCGCGCATCGAGGGTGAGGTGCGCTTCGAAGACGCGCGCGTCGAGGTACACCGGGTCCTGCAGCAGTTCCGCGACGTGTACGCGGTCGAGGCGATGCCCGACGTGGTCTCCGCCGAGCGCGTCGTGGAGGGGGCAGGCAGCGCGAAGGAAGCGACCGATCGAGCGCTCGCGAAGGCAGAGCAGTCGGCCGCCCCCCCAGGCGAGGCGGCTCGCGCCGGGAGTGGAGCGGCGGCGCCGGGCGGCCTGTCCGCGCCGATGGAGCTGGCGGTCCGGCTGCGGATTCCGGACAACCTCGTTTTGCGCGGGCGCGATCTGCGCCCGGGTGGGCCGACCGGCACGGCGATTGGCGACATGAACGTCACTGTCGGCGGCGACCTCAACGTGCGGAAGGAGTCGGGCGGCCCGATCGTCCTCGTGGGCAACGTCGAGACGATCCGCGGTTTCTACGAGTTCCAGGGGCGCCGCTTCGAGCTCACGCGCGGCGGCCAGATCAAGTTCGTGGGCACTCCCGAGATCAACCCCGCGATCGACATCAACGCCACGCGGCTGATTCCGAACACCGGCGTCGAGGCGCGCGTGCGGCTCACCGGCACTGCGCGCGCCCCGGAGCTGACCCTGTCGAGCAACCCGCCGCTCGAAGAGAGCGACATCCTGTCCCTGATCGTCTTCAATCGTCCGGTCAACGAGCTGGGGACGGGCGAACGGTCATCGCTGGCGGCGACGGCCGGCGGGATCGCGACAGGCTTACTGGCCGCCCCGCTCGGAGAGTCGATCGGAAAGGCGCTCGACCTCGACCTCTTCGAGATCACCACCTCTGGTGAGGATGGCGACCTGAACGCGGGGGTGACCCTCGGGCAGCAGGTCGGGGACCGGGCGTTCGTCAAGCTGCGCCAGCAGTTCGGCGAGCGCACCATCAGCGAGTTGCTGCTCGAATACCAGTTGGCGGACTTCCTCAGGCTGCGAGCGGCGGGAGCGCCGGAGACGACGGGATCGGCCAACCGCCTGACGCTGCGGCGCGTCGAGCGGCTGGGGATCGATCTGATTTTCCTGTTCAGTTACTAGGGCGGATCTTCCGCCTGACGCGGAAGCCACAGGTCGGTGGAAGCTCCTCAGTGCCTCCCCAGCGACGCGACCTGGACGCGCGCGTCGTTGAAGCACGCGCCTCCGCCGAGATCGGTCAGCGAATCGGGCACCAGCGCGTTCGCCGTCGCGCCGTTGTACGTGCTCTTCCGCCACAGCCCCTTTGGAAGCGACACGGCGCCGCGCCGCATGTCGGCGTTGAGCGCCACCGGGCAGTGCACTTCGCCGAGCGCGTTGAACACGCGCACCGGATCACCGGTCGACAGCCCGCGCTCGGCCGCGTCCTCGGGGTGCATCTGCAGGACCGCGGCGCGCTCGCGCAGTTCGCCGAGGGTCGAGGAGACCGTCTTCTCGCTCGCGGGGGAGATCAGGGCCAGCGGATACTCCTTCGTTGCCGGGTCCGGCTGGTAGCCGTACAGTCCGGCGGGCGCCTGTGCCTCCAGCACCTCCGGAAACAGATCGACCTTGCCGTCGGGCGTGAGCGGAAACACGTCCACGAACTGCACCGGCGCCCCCCCGTGCGGGGGGGTCACCCAGCCGTTCTGCATCAGCTCGTCGCCCATGCCGCCCGGCAGCCGCGCGGCGATCCGCATCAGGGCGTCGGTCTCCTCTTCCGCCGTGCCGACGCCCAGCCGTGCCGCCAGGTCCGAGAACACTTCCACGTTGCTGCGCGCTTCGCCCACCGCCTCGATCACCGGGCGGACCAGCTGCAGGCTGAGGATCCCGTAACTCTTCGCGATGTCGTAATTCTCGAGGAACGTCGTCGCGGGCAGCACGACGTCGGCGTAGCGGGCGGTGTCGGTGAACACCTGCTCGAAGACGACCGTGAACAGATCGTCGCGCTGCAGGCCCTGGAGCACGCGGTTCTGATCGGGCATGGTCGCCAGCGGGTTGCAGTTGTAGACGAAGAGCATCCGCACCGGCGGGTCGGCGTATTCGAGCAGCGCCCGGCCAAGGTGGTTCATGTTCACGAGCCGCGTCGCCGGCTCCGGCGTATCGTTCATCCACGCGGCCGCCCTGATGCCGAGCGAGGCGGAGTTGCTCATCGAGAACCCGCCGCCGCGGACCTTGAACTTGCCGCCGACGGCGGGCAGGGCCAGCACCGCCGCGGCGGCGCTCCCGCCGTTGCGGTTGCGCTCGAGGCCCCAGCCGCAGCGGATGAGCGCCGGCGACGCGTTCGCGTAGAGCTGCGCGAAACGCTCCAGCCCGGCTGCATCGATGCCCGCGACCTCCGCCGCGCGCTCGAGTGTCCACTCCCGCGCGCGGTCCCGCAGCCGGTCCGCGCCGCGGGCGTGTGCCGCCAGGAACGCGGCGTCGGCGCGCCCCTCGTCGAACAGGTACCGGTGGACCGCGAGGGCGACCGGCAGATCGGTGCCCGGCCGGATCGCCAGGTGCAGGTCCGCCAGTCGTGCCAGCGATGTAGCGCGCGGATCGACGACGACGAGCCGGGCGCCGGCCTGCCGCGCCTGCTTGATGAACGGCACGAGGTGGATGCCGGAGGCGGACGGGTTCACGCCCCACAGCACGATGAGCCGCGCGTGCACGTAGTCCTGGTAGACGACGCCGGCCATCTTGCCGTACAGCGCCATGTTGGCGGCGCCGGTCGGGGCGGCGCACACCGTCCGCGCCAGGCGCGAGGTCCTGAACGCGCGGAAGAGCGCCGCGTCGGCCGTGTCCTGCGTCAGCAGTCCGTTCGAGCCGCCGTAGGAGAAGGGCAGGATCGCCTCCGCGCTCCAGCGGTCGCGAATCTCGCGCATGCGCGACGCGACGTGATCGAGCGCCTCGTCCCACGACACGCGCGTGAAGACGCCCTGGCCCTTCGCTCCCTTTCTGATCGCCGGGTAGAGGAGCCGGTCCTCTCCGTATACGCGATCCGCGAAACGCCGCACCTTCGCGCAGATGTAGTCACGCGTCGTCGGGTTGGCGTCTCCGCCGTCGATCTTCACGATGCGCCCTTTCTCGACGGTCACGTCGAGCGTGCAGGAATCCGGGCAGTCGAGCGGGCAGGCGGTCCGGACGGTCGAGCGTCCCCAGGTCTCGGGCGCGAGGGTTCGTGACATGCGGGAATTATCTCACGGGCCTTCCGTGACGATGGCGAGCGCGTGCGTGGATCGGTCCAATCGACACGCGGATCGCAACGCTGCGAGCGCCGGCGCTCCAGCGAGCGCCATCAGCGCGGCGAGCCCACAGGCTCCGGACGGCCCTGCGTGAATGGCGGTTCGCTCGCGCCGCAGCCGCTCGATCGCTTCGACCGCGAGCGCGTCCGGGACCGTCACGAACGCGTCGACCCCGCGGGCGATGGTCGGCCACGCCGCGGGCGAGGGCCGTGCGCAGCGCAGGCCCGCCATAATCGTGTCCATCTCCCCCTGGATCGTCACCGGACCGCCGGCGCGCGCCGATGCGAGCAGGCAGGCGGCGCTGTCGGGCTCGCACGCCACGAGAAACGGGCGCGCGGGCCCATACCGATACGCGAACCAGCTGGCGGCAGCGCAGACGAGGCCGCCGACGCCGCCCTGAACCAGGACCAGATCCGGCATCTCCTGCCACTGTCGCGAGGCTTCGTCGAACAGATGCGTGTAGCCGAGCATGATCCAGCGCGGGATCGTCTCGTAGCCGGGCCACGAGACGTCGGAGAAGATCGTTGCGCCGGTGCGTTCGGCATGCGATCGCGCGCACGCGACGGCATCTTCGTACGAGCCTTCGATCTCGACGACGGTCGCGCCGTCCTCCTGCATCCCCGCAAGTCGCCTGGCGCGCGTCTCGCGCTCCGCGGACGAGGACGTGCGCGCGGCGGGCACGACGATCGTGCAGGGCACGGCCGACTCGCGCGCGACGCGCGCCACCGCGCGGCCGTGGTTGCCGGCGGTAGCGCAGACGAGGCCACGGGAGAGGCGGTCGCCGAGGCGCTGCGCCGCGTAGCGGGCGCCCAGGATCTTGAACGCGGACAGACCGTCGCGCGCCGATTCGTCCTTGACGTCGATGCGCGCGAGGCCGAGCGCGGCGGCCAGCGCCGGGGCGTCCTGCAGCGGAGTTGCCTGCAGTTCGGCGTGCGCGGCGTGGCAGGCCTCAACGTCGCGATACTCGTGTTCGCCGAAAGGGCCGGTGAACTGCGGACGACGGTCGGCGCCAGGGTTGAGCCAGGCCTTCATCGCTCCGGTCGCGCGTCGGCGCACGTCCTCCCGGGGAACGACCGGCGCGTCATCGGTCGTGGCTGACAGAGATATCGAGCTGGTGCGGGCGGCACGGGAACAAGGAGAACCCCCGCGTGAATCGTGGCCACGCGGCGATTCTAGCTCGTGGTGTCAGATCCTCCAGCTCACCAGGGAGCAGCCTCGTACGCCACCGTACTGGCGGCCGTGCACCGTGCACCCTGCCCTGCACCTGCACTCGCACCTTGCACGTGCGCTTGCACCGCAGTCGCGCGGGTGCAGGTGCAGGGTGCTTCAGGAACACCCCCGGTTCTCCGGTGTCTTACGGGGTGAGCGGCCGCACGAAGAAGGAGAGTTCCGATGCCAGCAGAGTTGCTGCGTGACGTCGTACGGCCGGCCGACGCAAGACGATCGCGCACCTGGTCCGTGTTGCCGGTGTCCATCGCCGCACACGCGCTCGGCGCGCTCGCCTGCTTCATCGTTCCGCTCACCGCCGAGGAGCCGCCGCCGCCCCCGGCGACGCCTGCACGCGCCCTGAACGTCATTGCCGCGCGAACGGCGCCGCCCGAACCGGCGCCGCGCCGAACCACACCGACGTCTGCGACGTCGCGGAGTCGCGGAGCGGTACCGATCGCCGTGCCGACGTCCATCGAGCCGGAACGTGCGAGTGAGCCGCCCGGCATCGGCGAGCCCGGCCCGCCGGGAAGCGTGGACGTGCGCGGCGGCTTCGGAACCGGCACGGAGATCGGGTTCAGCGTCGCTTCCGCACTACCGGCGCCGCCGCCGCTCGTCGAGCGCAAGCCGGTCCGGCCCGGAGGCGACGTCAAGGTGCCCGCGAAGATCGTCCACGTGCCGCCCGTCTACCCGTTCATCGCGCTCGAGTCCCGCGTTCAGGGCGTGGTCATCCTCGAAGCGACGATCAGCGAGTCGGGCGCCGTGGAGAACCTGCGCGTGCTGCGGTCACATCCGCTGCTCGAGCGCGCCGCGATTGAAGCGGTGCGACAGTGGCGCTACACTCCGACCCGGCTGAACGGCGTGCCCGTGCCGGTCATCATGACGGTGACCATCAACTTCGTGATCCAGCATTGATGCTGCTGCCGGCGCTGCTCCTCGTCGTCCTCCAAGTTTCGCCGGATGCTCCGCCGCCTCCGCAGGAGGCAGTCGATCCGGCGCTGCGGACTGCAGTGGAGCGCTTCTTCGCCACCCAGCAGACGGAGGACGTGCAGGCGTACCTCGCACTGTGGAGCAGCACTGCGGTGCGGCCCCCGGCCCACCAGCTCGCCTACATCTTCGAGAGCGGCGACGACAGGTTCACGGACCTGGTGATCGAGCGTGCCTCGGTGATCGGGACGCAGGCGCGCGTGCGGGTGCGCGTCTCTCGAACGCGCATCGACCTCCGCGCGAAGCGTCCGGACGGATCCCCGGCGGTCTACAACTCGCGGCTTGAGTGGGCGCTCACCTTCGTCCGCGAAGGGGACGACTGGAAGCTGCTCCGCGAGGGCGCGCCGGTCGACGAGCTGGCGCTGGCGCTGCTCGCCGCGAAGAGGCCGGAGGAACGAAAGGCGCTGATCGGCTCGGACCCGGACCTGGTGAACGAGCGGCTCCTCGACGCGATGTCGCGGCGGGGGGACGGCGAAGCGCAGAAGAATGCCTACCCCGCGGCGCTTGTCATCTACTCCCGGGTGCTCGAGGTCGCGCGCCTGATCGGTGATCCGAAGGGCGAGGGTCGCGCGCTCCAGAACACCGGCAATGCCTACTACTTCCTGCGCGACTACCGGCGCGCCCTCGAGGCGTTCGAGCAGCGGCTGGCGCTCGAGACCGGCGCGGGTAACGAGGAGGGGACGGCGAGCGCGCTGGCGGGCATCGGCAGCGTACGCTACGCGCTGTTCGAGTACGGTGACTCGCTCGCGGCGTACCGCCAGGCGGTCGCCATCCTCGAGAAGCTCGACGACAAGCTGAGCCTGGCCGCCGTGCTGATCAGCACCGGGAACGTGCTGTACATCCAGGGCGACCTCGAGGGGGCGATTGCCGACTATACCCGGAGCCGCAACTACTACCGCGCGGCGTTCTACCAGGCGGGCGAGGCGCGGGCGCTCGAGGGTCTCGGCCGCTGCTACAGCACGCAGGGCAACCTGGCGGCGGCACTCGAGGCCTACGGCGGGCTCCTCGAGGAAGGGGCGGCGCGCAACGATCCGCGAGGGCAGGCGACCGCGCTCTTCAACATCGGCGAGATTCACCTCAGGCTCGCCAACCTCGAGATCGCACGCGAGCTGTTCGATCGGAGCCGCGGGTTCTACGAGCAGATGAAGGACCTGGCGAACGCCGGCCGCAGCTGGCAGGGCGTCGCGCTGACCGAGCTGGTCGCTGCGCGCTACGCGGCCTCCGAGCAGGCGTACGGCAAGAGCCAGGAGACGTGCACGGCCGGCGGCGATCTCGCGTGCGTTGCGCGCGCGACCGTCGGCCTGGCCTTCGCGCAGTCATCACAGGATCAGTTCGACAACGCGGTGGCGACATACGGCCGCGCCATCGCGTCGTTCACGCAGCTTGCCGCCCGGGCCGAGTCGGCAGCCGACCGGCGCGCGCTCACCGAAGAGGGCGCCCGGGCGGAGCTCGGGCTGTCGCGTGCGCTCGACGGGAAGGAGGACCACCGCGCGGCACTGGCGGCGGCCAGCCGCGCCTGGGAAAGCGCGGCCCGCCTGGGAAGCGCGGACGTGTCGTGGCGCGCCCTCGTCGCGCAGGCCCGCGCGCTGCGGCGTATGAACGAACCGGCAGTTGCGAAGCGCGTGGCAGCCGACGCCGTGGCGACGATCGAGCGGATGCGCCACCAGGCGCTCGAGCGTCCCGATCTTCGCGTCCCCGGCGACGCCGTCGAAGCGCTCGCATTGTTCGCGGTCCTGCAGGCCGAGGCCGGCAACGCGTCCGCGGCGGCGGAGACTGCCGAGGCTCGGCGCGCGCTCGCGCTCCGCCTGGCGCTTGCCAACAACGAGAGGGAGATCCACCGCGGCATGACGGACGAGGAACGTGCCGAGGAGCGCACGCTGGCCGGCGCGCTCGTCGCGCTGCACCTCCAGCGGGATCGCGAGCAGGGCCTGCCGAAGCCGGATCCCGTCCGGCTGGCGCGCCTCCACGCCGCTCTCGTGGACGCGTCCGCGAAGCGCTCCGCCCATCAGCAGCGCCTCTTCGAGCGGTTCCCGGACCTCCGCCGCTGGCGCGGCCTCGAGCCGCCGGCCCCTCCCGCGGACGCCCAGGCCAGGGTCATCTCGACGCCGGGGACCGTTCTTCTCCAGTTCGTCGTCGACGAAGACGACCTTGTCGTCATGACCGCCGTGGCCAGCGAGAGCGGCCCGCTGCTCGCCTCGCACCTGGTGCCGATCGCCCGGCGAAAGCTCGCCGAGCGCGTTGCGGCGCTCAGCGAGGCCGCGTCGCTGAAGGACGGAGAGGCGTGGCGAAAAGTGGCGGCCGGGATCTCGTCGCTCGTGCCGCCGACGGTCTGGAAGCTGGTGAACGCGTCGCGCGCGCTCATCGTGATTCCCGACGACGTGCTGTGGCGCGTGCCGTTCGACGCGCTGGTGGTCGAGGACCGCTACCTGGCGGACGTCGCGACGGTTGCGTGCGCGGGCTCGATCGCGGCGCTCAGGGCCGAGAGGGCGGCGGGCACCGCTCCGGTGCTGCTCGTCGCGGCCGGCGCGCCCGACGTCTCCGCGCCCGTGCGCGATCGGCTCAAGGTCACGGCGCCCGATTGGACGCTGCGTGCGGCGGACGCCGCCGAACGCGAGATCGAGGTCGCCGCAGCGCCGTACACCGATCCGCTGGCCGCGACACTCCTCGCGTCGGTGGCGACCGAAGACGCCCTGCGCGCCGACGCGGAGCGCGCCGCCGTCCTGCACCTGGCGCTGCCGTTTCGCGCAAACAGCGCCTCCCCGCTGTTCTCGCCGATGCTGCTGACCACGCCGGCCGTGGCCAAGCCGGAGAGCGCCGCGGATGGCGTGCTCGAGGCGCGCGAGATCATGAACCTCACGCTCCGCGCGCGCATTGCCGTTCTGACCGACGGCATGGCCCTCTCGATGCGCAACGCCGCCGGAGCAGCGCCGGCGCTGCACTGGACCTGGCTGGCGGCGGGCGTTCCCGCCATCGTGCTCCCGCGATGGGTCAGCGACGACGCCGCCGGCCGCGTGCTCGTGGCGGAATTCCACGCGAGGCTGCGCGCCGGAGCAGCGCCCGCCGTCGCACTGCGCGCCGCGCGCCTGAAGGTGCGCAGCCACGAGGCGACAGCGGCGCCGTTCTACTGGGCGGGCTGGATGCTGCTGGGACGCTGAACCGATCAGGGAATCGGGCGATCGGTGATCCGAAAGTGCTTTCTGTGACGATCCCGATCACCCGATCGCCCGATCGCCAGATCGCTCGATTCCCCGATCGCCGATCACGCGGGTTGCCTTGGCTGCCCCCGATCCGGGAAGAAGTCCCGCCCGCGCGCGATCTCCACCGCGTTCTTCGCCGCGCCGACGAACGGAATCGCGTTCAACGCGGTGTCGAACGTGCCGCCGATGACTCCCTTGCGACGCAGCGTGCCGATCAGTGTCGCAACCGCTACAAGGGCGCCCAGGACGGGCACGGATTTCGCGAGCCGTCGCGAGACACGCGCACCGCCCCATCGCACCAGCCGATTACTCGTGGTCGTCTTCATGGCCCGCTGGTGTGCAAGTCACGTTCCCTGCCGATGATATGGTTGGGATGGTCTCATGCGCCACGTCGTGATCATCGGCGGCGGATTCGGGGGCCTGTACGCGGCACGCGCGCTCGCCTCCGCGCACGTTCGGGTGACGCTGCTGGATCGCCGCAACCACCACGTCTTCCAGCCTCTGCTGTATCAGGTGGCCGGCGCGGCGCTCTCGCCGGGCGACATCGCGTCGCCCATCCGCTGGATCGTCCGCCGCCAGCGCAACATCGAGGTGCTGCTCGCCGACGTGATCTCGATTGACCCGGCGGCGCGCACGGTGTACCTGCGCGACAGCGGGCCAATCGAGTACGACTTCCTGATCGTGGCGGTCGGCGTCACCCACGCGTACTTCGGCCACGACGACTGGCGGCCCGCGGCGCCAGGGCTGAAGACCCTCGAGGACGCGCTCGAGATCCGGCGCCGGGTGCTTCTCGCCTTCGAGCGCGCCGAGTTCGAGCACGACGATCAGCGCCGACGATCGCTGCTCACATTCGTCGTCATCGGCGGCGGACCGACGGGCGTCGAGCTTGCCGGCGCGCTGGCTGAGATCTCGCGCCACTCGCTCGCCCGCGACTTCCGGCGCTTCGATCCCGGCTCGGCCCGGATCCTGCTCGTCGAGGCCGGCCCGGCGCTGCTCGCCGCGTTCCCGGAGTCGCTGCGGGCGGCGGCACGCCGTGACCTGGAGCGACTGGGTGTCGAAGTGCGGACCGGCACGCCCGTCACCGACGTGCAGCCCGGACGGGTCGCGGTCGGCCAGGAGATCATCGAGGCCGAAACGACCCTCTGGGCCGCGGGCGTGGCGGCCTCTCCGCTCGGCGCGACGCTCGGCGTGCCGACGGATCGCGCCGGCCGGGTCATCGTCCAACCCGACCTGACGATTCCCGGGTACCGCCAGGTCTTCGTGATCGGCGATCTGGCCGCCTTCCCGCTGCCAGGCGGCGGGCACCTGCCGGGCGTGGCGCAGGTCGCGATCCAGATGGGGCGTCACGCGGCGCGGAACATCACGCGCGCCATCCGGGGAGAACCGCATCTCGACTTTCGTTACCACGACCTGGGAAACATGGCGACCATCGGCCGCGCCGCGGCCGTCGCCGATTTCGGATGGCTGCGCCTCGAGGGCTGGTTCGGCTGGCTGGCGTGGCTGTTCGTGCACATCGTCAACCTGATTGGCTTCCGCAACCGCCTCGTCGTGCTCGTCCAGTGGGCGTGGGCGTACTTCAGCTACCAGCGCGCCATCCGGCTGATCACCGGCGCGCCCGGCGCGGACGTCGGAAGAACGGCGCCGTGACGCTGCGGCTGGCACTCGTGGTGCTCGCGGTGATACTGGCCGCGGCGCCGTTGCCGGCGCCGCCGATCGAGCGCTGGTACTCCCGCGGCATCTACCCGCCGATGCAATCCGTCCTCACCGGGCTGTCGAACCTCGTGCCCGTCGCTGTGCTCGACGTCGCGGCCCTGGTGCTGCTCGCGACGGCGCTCGTGCGCATCGCCCGCGTCGGCGGATGGTGGCCCCGTGCCCGCTGGCTCGCGGGACGTCTGGCCGCAACCGCCGCGACGGTCTACATCCTTTTCGTGCTGGTGTGGGGCCTGAACTACCGGCGCGAGCGGCTGGAGGACAGGCTCGCGTTCGACCCGTCGCGCGTCACTCCGGAGGCGCTGGTGCGGCTTGCGAACGAGGGGATTGACCGCGCCAACGCGGGACATGCCGCCGCGCACGCGCAGGTGCCGGACGCCGTCGCCCTGGAACGGGCGTTCGACAGGACCGTGCTCGCGCTCGGGGCTCCGCGCGCGGCCCGGGTCGGTGTGCCGAAGGCGTCCGTGCTGTCCTTGTACTTCAGGCGGGCCGCCATCGACGGGATGACCGACCCCTGGTTCCTGGAGATCATCCTGAACCCGGACCTGCTGCCGGTCGAGCGCCCGTTCGTGCTCGCGCACGAGTGGGCGCACCTGGCAGGTTACGCGCACGAGGGGGAGGCAAGCTTCGTCGCGTGGCTCACCTGCCTGGGGGCCGACCCGATGGCCCGTTACAGCGCGGCGCTCACCACCTACGAGCACGCCGCGGCGCACGTGCCCGAGCGGGATCGCCGTGCGCTCGCACCGCTCGACGCCGGGCCGCGCGCCGACCTGGAAGCGATCGGGGAACGTTACCGCCGCGCCGTCCCGATCGTCAGCCGGGCGGCGCGGGAGGTGTACGACTCCTATCTCAGGGCAAACCGGGTGGAAGAGGGGGTCGCTTCGTACGGCAGGGTGGTCCGGTTGATGCTGGGAACCGAGTTCGACCGGAACGGTGTTCCGCGTCTGCGTCAGCCTGACAAGCCGTGAACACCCACCAGCTGCCAAGGCCGCCAAAAACGAACTCCTGGACTCGCGGGCGTCGAACAGGGCAGCGACACCGGGAAGGCGCGCGGTTTGCCTGCTACCGACGCAGCGTGCCGCCGTCGAGCTGATCGAGGTCTGCTGTGGACAGCGGCTGTGGCGTGCGGCCGGTCCGGAGGTCGTCGGGGTGCACGTCGGGGCCATCGGGACCGAGGTGCACGGCACCCCACTTTCGCCAGCCGCACTGGTGGCAGCGGTACGGCTGCTTGTCGGTGAGCCCCTGTCGCAGTCGCTCGAGGACGCTCCGTAGGCGCGACGGATACACGCGCGCAGACTTGCAGGCCGGGCACTTCATGGATGTTGACCTGGGAGGGAGCGAAGCCATCCTAGCACAAGCTCAGCGCGAGGTCAGCGAACCTGCCGCCGCAGCGCGAGCGGCGGGCCTGCGGTATGCGACCGATCGGCGCCCCGGTATCCGCCGGCGGCGCGCCGGCTCCGCGTTCGTCTACGAAAACGCGAACGGCCGTCGCATCCGCGATCGCCAGACGCTCGCGCCCATTCCGGGCTACGAGCTGTTCCAGTACCTACGAGGAGGACGGCAGCCGCCAGACGATCGATTCGTCGGAGGTCAACGCACACCTGCGGGAGTTGACGGGGGAGGGACTACACGTCGAAGGACTTCCGCGCCGCTCCGGCTATCGCGGCGCGATCTGAATCCCGCCGTTCGTCCCTTCGATCTCGATCCGAGGCCCGCCGCCGTTCAGACGTCCTACGAAGCGGCGGCGTGTCTTCTCGGTCGCGTCGACCGCGAGCCCGTCCGCGTCGATCCCGCCGTTTGCCACGCGCGCCGAGATATCGGCTTTGGCGTCGCGGGGCAGCCGCAGCGTGATGCCGCCGTTGGTGCATTCGAGCTTCACGCCGCGTTCCGGCACCCGCGCGAGGTCGACTTCGATGCCGCCGTTCACGGTGCTGGCCTCGAACGCTGCAGCGGCCACTTCGCGCGCCTCGATGCCGCCGTTGACCGTCTCGACGTCGAGCCGGCCTTCCACGCGGGCGACCTCGATGCCGCCGTTGACCGTCGTGAACCGCATGTCGGCGCCGGCAGGCACCCGCACCGTGTAGGCGACCTCGACGCCGCCCTGACTCAAGAACGACGCGGGGCCGCGCTCGACCTTGGTTTCGAGACGGACGCCGGCGGGGGTCACCTCCTCGCGGATCTCGATCCGCCCGAGCGCTTCCTTCGCGCCTTCGGCAGTGGCGCTGCGCGCGGACTTCAGCGCGACGACTTCCAGGGTGTTGCGTTCGGACCGCTCCACCGCGATGCGCCCGTTCACGTTGCTGATTTCCACGCGCCCGCCGGGCTGCAGCTGGTAGGTCTTGCGCCACTCGGCCGTTTCCTTCGCTTTGAGGTCGGCCATGGCGAGGTCGCAGCCGGCGACGGCCAGGAGGGCGGGCACGACGAGCGCGGCGCCGCCGACGCGCACGAATAGCATGGACATTGGATGGCTCCTGCCCCCGTTATACGCCGTTTCCGGCCGGACCGTTCCACGGTTTGGCCTTATAGTGGACGCCAGACGAGCTGTGCGGCGAAGCGGGACGGGCGGCCGTCGGCCTGTGATCCGAGTCCCGGAAACCTTCCCCGGCAAGGACGAATCATGAGCGACCGCAAGTACCGGCAGCGCGGCTACCAGGACGAACCGCGGGAGCCGCGGCGGGATCACCGGCCGTCCGAGAAGAAGGAATACGCGCCGCGCGGGCAGCCGCCGGTGGCACCGAAGACCTTCAACATGCCAGGCTTCCGCGAGGTGCTCCGCTGCGCGCGCTGCGGCGGCGAGCTCACGGTGGCGTCGGCGTGGAACCCCGACGGGCAGTGCCCCAGGTGCGGCGCGGATCTGCACGCCTGCGCGCAGTGCGCGCACTTCGACACGAGCGCACCGTTCGAATGCCAGAAGGCGGTGCCGGCGCGTGTGTCGCCGAAGGACGCGCGCAACACCTGCACGTTCTACGAGCCGCGTACCACCATCGAGCGGGAGACCACGTCGTCTGGCGCGTCCCCGACCGCCCGCAAGGCGTTCGACGACCTCTTCAAGTGATGCCTGCGCTTCACCGGCGCGTGACCGGCCTCGCCGTGATCGTATGCGGCGCAGCCTGCGGGCTTGCGTGGCTGTCGTGGCCCGCCGCCGCCGGGCAGCGCCGCTCCACGGCAGGGACGGTGCCGGTGTACGGATACCAGGTGGTCCGATCCTATCCGCACGATCCGGAGGCGTTCACGCAGGGCCTCGCGTATCACGACGGCCACCTCTACGAGGGTACCGGGCTGAACGGCCGATCCTCGATTCGCCGGGTGCGGCTCGAGACTGGCGAGGTGCTGCAGATCCAGCGGCTCGAGCCGCAGTACTTCGGCGAAGGCATCACCGTCTGGCAGGACACGATCGTGCAGCTCACGTGGCAGTCGGAGATCGCGTTCGTCTACGACCGCGCAACGTTCCAGCGCAGGCGAACGTTTCCCTACCACGGTGAGGGCTGGGGCCTCACGCACGACGGCAAGCGCCTCGTCATGAGCGACGGACAGGCGGACGGGCAGCTGCGGTTCATCGATCCGACGACGATGCGGGAGTCGGGACGGCTGCCGGTGCGCGACAGCGGCCGGCCGGTCGGCGGGCTGAACGAGCTCGAGATCGTCAAGGGCGAGATCCTGGCGAACGTCTGGCCCTCGCACCGCGTCGCGCGCATCTCCCCAGCGACCGGTCGCGTCACCGGCTGGATCGACCTCAGCGGCCTGCTGAGTCCGCGTGAGGCGGCGGGCGTGGACGTACTCAACGGCATTGCCTACGATGCGGCAGGAGATCGGCTGTTCGTGACCGGCAAGCTCTGGCCGAAGCTCTTCGAGATCAAGATCGTCCAGCGATAGTCCGCCGGCTTCCGAAGTATCCCTCCGGACGCTTCATTTTCGGCACATGCTGCGCCGCGGCAATCGCCAGCGGTACTGCACGTGCGGCCGCCGAATGCTGCCTGAGGGAGCCATGACGTCTTCGGCATTCAGCATTCAGCATTCGGCATTGACATGGAACACCAGCCGGTCGCTGGCGGCGAAGTTCGCCACCGAGCAGAGGAGGATGGCGGCGACGTTGGCGGCGACTGGCTCGACGCCGGCCGCGCCGCTCAGCAGCGTCATCACGGCGGCGTTGCCCGCCAGCGAGATGCCGCCGTTGAGGAGGTTGAACTTCAGGAGCCGTGCGAGCCCGTTGCGGAGACCCCCGGCCGCGCGATCCTTCCACGTCCAGCGCTGGTGCCAGGCGAAGTTGTGCAGGATGGTCGTTTCCACCGCGAGCATGGTCGCGAGCAGGTAGTGGAGGTGGGCGCCGTGCACCAGGACCGCGACGAGTGCCAGCTGGATTGCGACGCCGAGAGCGCCCACCGCGTTGAACGCCGCCCATCGCTTGAGCACACTGGTCGTCCGCATTTCACACTGTAAGGCGCACGCCGCCGGCATAAAGGCTCATCGGCCCCCCGGATATAATGGCTGGACTTTTCCGGAGGCTCGATGGTCTTATTCCGGCGGGTGGTTGTCGCCTCAGGACTCGACGCGGGCTGCGCCCCGCGAGTTTCCGCACACGTCGCGGCAGGTTGCACAAAGCCGTCCACGGGAACGATGGAGGGTCGATAATAATGGGTGTGAGCCGTGCCGCACCCGCGACCGAATGCCGGGCCGCCGCCCAGCTCGATTTCTGGACGCACTGGAAATGGGAAGACGGGGTCCAGGTCGATCAGCTGCGCGCCCTCGAGCGGGTCGAAGTGCGCACGCGCAACAGCATCTACCAGATCATCGTCAGCGGCGGCGGTGACGTCCTCGTGAAGGGCGGCCGGTTCTTTCCCGAGTACCGCCGGGCGGTCGTCCTCGGCTGCTCGCTCGGCGGCGCCTTCCTCAAGCTCGGCGGCATCTATCGCGGGTTTTCAATGGAGATCATGTTCGACGGCACGCGGATAGTGACCTCGCCGGTGGAGGCCGTGGCGTGCGGCGCCGGCGAACCGGCGACGGTCCACTGATCACTCCGCGAACTCCCATAATCAACGGTCCGTCGCGAACGTCCCGTCATTCATGTCTGAGGGCCGCCGCCGGGTCCGCCAGGCTGGCGCGGTGCGCGGGCACAAAACTGGCGAGGAGAACCGCGGCCACGAGTGCGACGGGCATGATCGCCCAGACTGCCGGATCCCAGGGCGAGACGCGGAACAGCAGCCGTGCCACGGCCGCGGCGGCCGCGATGGCGAGCGGAGTTCCCACAACGACCCCCACGAGCGCCAGGCGAACCCCGCGGCCGAGCAGCAGCGACAGGATGTCGCGCCGGTCGGCGCCCACTGCGAGGCGAACGCCGATCTCCCGCGCGCGCTGCACCGCCGAATAAGCGGTCAGCCCGTAGACGCCGACACACGCGAGCACCAGGGCGGCGAGGCCGAAGGCGGCGAAGGTGTTCGCGATGAACCGTTCTCCCCAGCTCGTCGTCCGCCGTCGTTCGGCCATCGTCTGCAGGTCGTAGGCGGCGATCGCCGGATCGATCTCGCGGATCGCACCGCGCACCGACCGGGCCACCGTCTCGGGCGACGCGTCGGCTCGCATCATCAGGGCCATCGTTCGCCAGCCCGCGCGCGCGTAGGGGACGTACACGCTCAGCTTCGACTGCGCCGATTCCTCGCCCAGCTCCTCGTACACGAGATCGGGCGCAACGCCGACGACGCGGAACGAGGTGACGGTCGTTCCCGTGACGAGGCGCAGGTGACGCCCGACCGCCTGGGTGCCGGGCCAGAACCGGGCCGCCAGCGACTCGTTGACGATGACGAGGTCGGAGCGCTCGTCAGCGCACTCCGAGTCCGTGAACGTGCGTCCCTCGCGCAGGGACGCTGCGAGCGCCTCGAAGAACGACGGCGTGACCGGGATCAGCTGCGCGCCGATCTCGTCGCCGGGCGTCGCGCCGGCGAGATCCGGCACCAGCCGGATGCCATCGCCGCCGTCGTCGCTCGGTATCGCCCCGGTTGCGCCTGTCCGGCGGACGCCCGGCAGTTGGTCGAGGCGCTCGACGATGCGTCGCAGCGCGCCGGCGCGCGCGGCAGGCGTCTCGTACGTGTCGCCGGCGAGGTACACGCGCAGGCTCAGGAGCGGCCGGGGGTCAAAGCCGGCGTCCGCGTGCTGCAGCTGCATGACGCTGCGCGCCAGCAGCGTGGCGGCAACGAGCAGCGCGAGGCTGGCGGCCACCTGGCCGGCGACGAGCGCGCCCTGCAGGCGCCGCTGATCCGTCGAGGGGCCCTGCTGCCGCGCCGAGTGGAGGGAGGCCCCGGCCGTCCCGAGCCGTGTGAGGCGCAGCGCCGGCACGAGGCCACACAGCACGGCGGTCAGGCCCGAGATGGCCGTGGTATAGGTCAGCACCCGGGCGTCGATGGCAAACCGTGCCCAGTACGCCGGCGGTTCGGGCATGGAGGCGAGCAGCCCGTCGAGGCCCCAGCTCGCGACCAGCAACCCGCCGGCGCCGCCCGCCGCCGCCAGCACCGCTGACTCGATCAGCAGCAGGCGCACGAGCCGGGCGCGGCCGGACCCGAGCGCGAGGCGGACGGTGATCTCGCGCTGCCGTCCCAGGCCGCGCGCGATCATCAGGCTGGCGACATTGGCGCAGCTCACGAGCAGCACGAGGCCGACCGCGGCGAGCATCGCCGTGAGCGCGCGGCGCGTTCCCTCGTCGACGACGAAATCGCGGAGGGCCATGACGTGCACGCCCCAGTCCCGGTTGGTGTCCGGATGGCGCGTCGCCAGCGCCGCCGCCAGCGCGCGCATCTCGGCGCGCGCGTCCTCTTGCGTGACGCCCTCGCGGAACAGGCCGAAGGCGAGCATGACGCGCTGATCCCGGTCCTGGCCGCGCGGTCCGCGGTAGGGCAGCCACACCTGGTGGCGTTCGGGGAAGGCGAACGACGGCGGCATCACGCCGACGATGGTCAGCGTGCGGCCGTTGACCAGCATCCCGCGGCCGACGATCGCCTCGTCGCCCGCAAACAGGCGTTGCCAGAGGGCGTGGCTGATGATGACGTGCGATTCGCGGCCGGGCAGCGCGCCGTCCGCGTCGGTGAACCCGCGGCCGCGCTGCGGCTCGACGCCAAGCAGTCGGAACAATCCGGGCGTCACCGAGGCGGCGAGGACGCGCTCGCCGGCGTCGATCGAGAGGTTGCGCTCGAGAATCCCCTCGATGCCGTCGAAGCGCTGCGACGCGTCGCGCAGGTCGAGCAGGTCGGCGTACGACAGCACCGAATCGTCCCAGTCGGTCGCCTGCGTCGGGTGCGTCGAGTGGAGGGTGACCAGGCGCGGCGTGCGATCCCCGAACGGCAGCGGCCGCAGCAGCAGACCGTCCAGGATGCTGTAGACGACCGTGTTCGCGCCGATGCCGAGCGCGAGCGTGATCAGCGTCGCCGCCGTGAATCCCGGCGAACGCAGCAGCGAGCGGACGGCGAAGCGGAGATCCTGCCGCATGGCTGTCGAGGGCCGGCTCAGGCCGGAGCATCAACCGTGCCGTGGCGGCGCATCGTCCCTATCGCGTTGACCGCGCGCACCTTCCGCCCGCACCACGTGCCCGCCCGGCCCTGCCGGCGTTCGCCCGCGGGATGCCGCCGTCCCGCAAGCGGACAGGGGCCGGCGGCGCCGCGCGAACCCGATATAATCCGCTTGCTGCATGAAGCGGACGCTGCAGATCTCGGAGCGCGCCGTCGAGGGCATCACCATCCTCGACATGCAGGGACGGTTCGTCCTCGACGAAGTGGATCTGTTCCGGCGGCGCATCGAGGAGCTGATCCGGCAGAAGCGGGTGCGGATCGTCCTCAACCTGAAGGACATCACCTACATCGACAGCGCCGGCGTCGGCATGATGGTGGGCAAGTACCTGAGCGTCCGCCGCCACGGGGGCGACATCAAGCTGCTGCGCCTATCGCCGCGCAGCCAGCGGGTGATGACGATCACCCGTCTGCTGACGGTGTTCGAGGCCTTCGACTCCGAGGAGCAGGCGATCGCGTCGTTCGCGTCCGCGCCGCACTGATCGACGGCCCGGCGGCGTCGGCCGCGCGCACGAGCGTATGCGGCGCCGTGTTGCACCACGCGGCGCGCAGCGCCTGCCGCACGGCGGCGACCGTGGCTGCATTCAGGTTCACCATCGTGGCGCCTCGCCGGCCCCAGGTCCCCTTGACGGGCGTGAACACCTCGGGCGCCCGCCCCGTCAGCGCGTGCTGTTGTTGCGGCGTGAGCTTGACGACGCCCCGGGCCGGGCCCGGGTACCCAAGCGTCGCGAAGATCCTGCCAGCGACGCGGAAATCGGGATGCCCCATGTGCTGAGCTTCGACCGTCTCCGGGAAGGAGAGTGCCAGCTTCCTGAAATCACGTGCAGTCATCGGGGAAGAGCCTACCAGACCCGCGCCTGGCGGAGCGGAGCCGGATTTGCACGATCCCTGATCGTGAGCAGAGCTGACTGCACACCTCTTGTGCCCGGACGGGGTTGCCTTGCCGCGGTGCTGGCGATCGGGCTCGCGCTCCTCAGCCCTGGCTGCGCGGCGCTCGATCAGCTTCGCGGCCTCGTCCAGCCGCCGCGCTTCGAGGAAGCGCCGGGGCAGCCCGCGGAGATCCGCCTGCTGCCTCCGGGGAGCGGTTTGCCGGTCGGGGGCGCGGGCGTGCGGCTGTGGGCCCGCGTCACGAACCCCAACGCCTTCGGCTTCACGCTCGGCACGCTGCGCGGGACGCTCTATCTTGAAGACTCGCGGTCTGCGACCGCCGACTTTCCGCTGGGCCTGCCGCTCACCGCCGGCGCCGACACGGTCATCCCCATCGATCTCTCGATCAGCTTCTCGGACCTGCCCGGGCTCGCCAACGTGATCCGGCGCGCGGCCGGCCGCGAGCCCATCGGCTATCGCTTCGACGGGACGATCGGCGTCGATGCAGGCCGCTTCGGCCAGCCGACGTTCGGGCCGACGACGCTGCTCGCCGGCGACATCCGGCCGTGACGCGGGTAACTGGTAGCTGGCAGCTGTTTTCGCTCGGATATACTCCGCGCCATGTCGAGGCGAGCTCTTCTCCTGCTCGGGTTGTTCGCTCTTGCCGCGGCGGTGGATCGCGCGCCGGCGCGCGGCACGGCTGCGGTCGCTGCGTACGCGCAGCCGTACACGGCGCCCTCCGCAGGTCCCCTCGTCGATCTCATCAACTACCGCGACCTCCGCTGGCGGAACGTCGGCCCGACGCGCGGAGGCCGGGTCACGGCGATCGCGGGCGTACGCAGCCAGCCCTGCACCTTCTACATGGGCGCTACCGGCGGTGGCGTGTGGAAGACGGACACGTGCGGCAACGCGTGGTCGCCGGTCAGCGATGGGCAGATCGACACCGGCTCGATCGGGGCGATCGACGTGTCGGAGTCCAACCCGTCGATCGTCTGGGTCGGCACGGGCAGCGCGGCGATTCGCAGCAACGTCATCATCGGCCGCGGTGTCTACAAATCCGCCGACGCCGGACGCATCTGGCAGTTCATGGGTCTGCGCGACGCCGGCCAGATCGGCAGCATCGTCGTCCATCCGTCGGACCCGGACGTGGTCTGGCTCGCCGCGCTCGGAACCCCGTACGGCCCGAACGCCGAACGCGGCATCTTCAAGACCGCCGACGGTGGCCGCACGTGGACGAAAACGCTGTTCGTGAACGACACCACCGGCGGTCGCGCGCTCGCGATCAACTACTCGAACCCGAACGAGCTCTACGCCGGCATGTACCGGGCGTTCCGCCAGGGCTGGAACATCGTCAGCGGCGGGCCGGCGGCCGAGGGCGGCATCTACAAGTCCACCGACGGCGGCGTCTCGTGGACGAAGCTGTCCGCAGGCCTTCCGCAGACGCTGATTGGCAAGATCGATCTGGACGTCGCGCGCAGCAATCCGAAGGTGGTGTACGCGATGGTCGAGGCGCCCGGCAGCGAGGGTGGGTTGTACCGCTCCGACGATGCCGGCGCGACGTGGCGGAACGTGAACAACGCCGCCAACCTGCGCGCGCGTCCCTTCTACTTCAACTACGTGGACGTGAACCCGAAGGACGAGAACGAGGTGTGGGTGAACGCCCTCGCGCTGTTCAAGTCGGCCGACGGCGGCCGGACGTTCACCACCGTGCCGACGCCGCACGGCGACAACCACGGCATCTGGTTCAATCCGGATACGCCGCGAATCGCGATCCAGGCGAACGACGGCGGCGCAAACGTGACCATCGATGGCGGCCGATCGTGGTCGTCGATTCTCAACCAGCCGACCGCCGAGCTCTACATGGTCAGCGTGGACGAGCAGCACCCGTACAGGCTCTACGGGCCGCAGCAGGACAACTCGACGGTGATCGTACCGAGCCTGCCGCCGCATGCCTGGGGATTCGATCACCCGGCGCAGGCGTGGAAGCAGGCCTCCGGGTGCGAGACCGGGGGTGTCTGGCCGACACCCGACGGGAAGGTGATCTGGGGGGCGTGCAAGGGCGAGGTAGAGCGTTACAGCGTGGAGACCGGGCAGTCGCAGGGCAAGTGGATCTACCCGCAGAACCGCTACGGCCACCACCCGGACGACATCAGGTACCGGTTCCCGCGGCAGACGGTGATCTTCGTGTCGCCTCACAACCCGAAGGTCGTCTACCAGGCATCGCACGTGATGCACCGGTCCACCGACGACGGTGTCACGTGGCAGGTGATCAGCCCGGACCTGACCGCACACGAGAAACGGTTCCAGATCGTGCCAGGCAACCCGATCACCCGCGACGTCACGGGCGAGGAGGTCTATTCCTCGATCTATTCCGCGGTCGAGTCGAGGCTCGAGCCCGGCGTGCTCTGGGTCGGCGCCAACGACGGCCCGGTCCACGTGTCGCGCGACAACGGCCGGACGTGGAAGAACGTGACGCCGGCGGCGCTGCCGCCGGGCGGGCGCGTGCAGAACATCGAGGACTCGCCGCACCGCAAGGGCTCGGCGTACATCGCCGTCTACCGGTTCCTCCGGGAGCACGACCTTCACCCCTACATCCTTGCGACCGATGACTACGGCGCGACGTGGACCCGGCTGACGGACGGCAGCAACGGCATCCCCGACTCGCACCCGACGCGCGTCGTCCGTGAAGATCCTGGGCGCGAGGGTCTGCTCTACGCGGGAACCGAGTTCGGCGTATTCGTGTCGTTCGACGACGGACGATCCTGGCAGTCGCTTCAGCAGAACCTGCCCGCGACGCCGGTGACCGATCTTCGCGTGCACCGCGGGGATCTCGTCATCTCGACCATGGGGCGCTCGTTCTGGATCATGGACGACGTCAGCCCGCTGCGGCAGCTCT
Organism: Vicinamibacterales bacterium; assembly: GCA_048594975.1. GTDB lineage: Bacteria > Acidobacteriota > Vicinamibacteria > Vicinamibacterales > 2-12-FULL-66-21 > JBMDXB01. The sequence continues at coordinate 164,319 of JBMDXQ010000067.1, forward strand.
CGGCGATGGCCGTGCCGACCGGGCCTGGCGCGTCCGCGCGGCCCGGAGTCCGCGTCGGACCGCTGGTGAGCTCGGCCCGCGGCGGCATGGCTGTCGGGGCCGCGGCCACCGTCAGTGTGGGCAGGGAAGATGCCGGCAGAGCAGGACGGCAGGCGCGAGCTAACGCGCCGGCGCCCACGCCGGTGCGTCTGCCACGGCCCGTGTTGTTGCAGCCGGCCGACACGATTCGGTATCGGCACGCCGCCGGTGCACGCGGCGGCGGCCCGCCTCAGTATGGACCGGTCGCCGCCGCGCTCGACTACATCCTTCCGGCCGGCTTCAAGGCTCCGCTGTCGCTCGAGATCCTCGACTCCGGGGGGCGCGCCGTGCGCACCGTTTCGAGCGATTCGCGGCCCGCCGGCGCAGCGGGCGGCGGCGCGACCACGGCACCGGACGATCCCGAGCCGCTCGTGCGCGGCGGGCGGAATCGCGGCGGGGTTGCGCGGTTGACGGCGCAGGAAGGGCACAACCGGTTCATGTGGGACTACCGGTGGTCGAACAGCGGTCCCCTGGTCGCGCCGGGGAAGTACACCGTGCAGCTGAAGAGCGGTGACCGCCTGCTCGACCCGCCGCGCACATTCGTCGTCTCGATCGATCCTCGCGTCCTGAAGGACGGTATCGCCGTCGTGGACCTCGTCGAGCAGGAGAAGTTCCTGCTCGAAGTGCGCGACGCGATCGCCCGCGCCGAGGCGCTGCGCCTGAAGCTCCAGGAGGCGATGGCCAGAGCCGGTATTCAGCCGAGCCCCGCACCAGGTCCCGGCCAATCGCCGGGCGCGATCACGCACGCGCACCCCCTGCAGGCGCTGTGGGGGCGGCTGGTCACCGCCCCCGGCACCTACCAGCAGGGGATGCTGATCGACCAGCTTGGCAACATCGTGCGCGCCGAGGGCGGTGCGGACCAGAAGGTCGGGCGTGAGGCGCGCAGGCGCTTCGAGGACCTGATGAAGGAACTCCAGGCGATCGAGGCGGCCGTGAGACAGGCGCTCTGAGGTCAGTTCCGCCTGCGGCTACGGCCGCGCGTTCAGCGCACGGACGAGCGCGGGGTCGCGCGAATAGATGTCGCGCGCAATCCGCAGGTCGCCCGACGCGCCGACGCTGACCGTCCAGTAGACGATCAGCACCGGCAGCGGGCGATCGAGCACCACGGTCTCGGAAGCGCCCGACGCGACCACGCGCTCGATCGCCTCGGGCGTCCAGCGGTCTTGCCCCTCGAGCAGCAGGGCGGCGAGTTCCAGCGGCCGCTCGACGCGGATGCATCCCGAGCTGAACGTCCGCGTGTCCGCGCTGAACAGCTCCCGGCTCGGCGTGTCGTGCAGGAAGACGGCGTGCTCGTTGGGAAAGACGAACTTCACGCGCCCGAGCGCGTTGTCCGGACCTGGCGGCTGGCGCAGCGTGTAGCGGAACGTCGCCGGCGTGGCCGCCTGCCAGTCGATCGACGACGGATCGACCGCGCGCCCGGCGCGATCGAGGACGGTCAGGCGCTTCTTCCGGATTGCGTTCTCCCCGCGCTTCATCGCGGCAAGGACGTCTTTGGCGAGGATCGTCGGCGGCACTGTCCAGTCCGGATTGAACACGAGATAGCGCACGTCCGCGCGGAACGCCGGCGTCTGCCGCGCCTCGCGGCCGATTTGGGTGCGCGACTCCCAGACGTTCTTGCGCTCGCGGATGTAATAGATCTTGAACGCGGGCAGGTTGACCAACAGGAACGTGTCCTGCAGCCCGCCGAGCACCCAACGCGCGCGTTCCAGGTTCGCCCGCGTCTGGTCGATGCGTGCGTGGACGGAGACGTTCATCGCCTCGACGGTGGCGCGGCCGACGACGCCGTCGGGCGCCAGGCGGTGGCGATCCTGGAAGCGCTTCACTGCCGCTTCGAGCGCGGAGTCGTAGGCCTGCGCGGCGATTGCGTCCGACAGCTCAGGCCCCTTCCCCCGCTGCAGGTCGCCGCTCGCGTGCAGCCGCGCCCGCAACTGTGCGACGCGCGGGTCGCTCGCGCCGGGCTTCAACGGCCGGCCCGGCGGCACGGCGGGCCAGCCGCCGCGGTGCGCGATCGCGCGCAGCGACGCCAGCGCCTGCCGGAGGCCGCGGTAGATGAAGTGGTCCGGCGCCGCCGCCGCGATCGCGTCGGCCACGGACGGGGCGGCGGCCAGGCGTGCGAGCTCGGTTTCGAGCCGTGGCGCGCCCTCTCGGGGATCTACGTTCCACCGTCGATCGAGCGCGGACGGCCGGACCGTCCCGTACCGCACCTCGTCGATGAGCGCCGCCACCGCGTCGGTCAGCAGCAGCTGCAGGTCGGCGTCCTCCGGCGGCGTCCGCGCGCTGCCGCGCGCGAGCAGCGCGTCGATGGCCGCCAGGTGGTAGCGGGCGGGGACGAGGCCGTCGAGTTCGCTCGCGATGATGGCCCGGCGGATCTGATCCGAGACGGCCGGCACGCGCCACGCGGGGGCGAATCCCCGCTGTTGGAAGAAATGGGCGACGGCGTCGCGCCGCCGCAGCGTGGCGCCGGCGATCGATGCCGCGCCGCCCTCGTGCAGCTGCTCGACGCGGACGCGGAGCGCTTCATTCGCCGGCCGGCCGGGCGCTGCGAACTGGGCGACCGCGAGCAGAAGCAGAATCAGGGTCAACGCGCTGATTATTCGTGCCGGAAAAAGTGAAGGCCAGCAAAAAGCTGGCACTCACCGGCCGCCGCGGGTAAGCTTCAGGCACCACGCCTGCCTGACGCACCGGGGACATCCGATGTCCTGCGTCCGTCGACTCGTGCTCCTGACGGGGACGTTCGCCCTTGCCGCCACGCCGCTGCCGGCGGGCCCCGACGACGCCAGGGAGAAGCTCTCGGCGCTGGGGCGGTGGCTGGCGGCGGTCGAGGAGCACGTGCCCGGCCAGCGGGACGCGGCGCTCGAGCGCATCGCCCGCTGGAAGAACCGCGACCTCGACGCGATCGCCTCGTACCTGTCCATCCTTGCCGAGCTGCTGCCGGAGCCCGCCAACACGCGGATCGGCGCGCGCTACGGCGTCGCCGAGGCGGAGATCGCCCCGCTCAGGGAGATCGCGCGCAGCGATGCGGCGCGTGGCGACGTCAACCGGATGATGAAGCGCGGCGCGCTGCTTCACGCCGACATCATGATGTCCGGTGCCGGAGCGGCAGAGCGCATCGGCGAGCGCGCCGCGCGGCGCGAGGTGCGCGGCGGCGGGCGGATCGCAGTGCTCGGCCTCGACGGACAGCACGAGGGCTTTGCCCTCATCCCGCACCACTGGCAGATCGCGCGCCGGTTGCTCGACGCCGTTCACCCCGATCCCTCGTCGGACGCATTCGTGCGGCTCTGGTATGCCGCGACCACCGCCTTCATGCTGCGGCGCGGTCTCTGGGGCGACGCCGAACGACAACTGCGTCACGCGAGGGAACGGCTCACCCCGGACGCCGGCGTTCACCTGGACAGCGGCTGCGTGTACGAGGCGTATGCCATGCCGCGCGTGCAGTCGATGATCGCGGCCGGCCCGCCCGGTGTGCGCTACGACGTCCAGCCGCTGGAGGCGAACCTGCGGCTCGCGGAGATGCACTTCACGCAGGCGACGGTCCTCGATCCGACGCTCGTCGAGGCGCGGGTGCGGCTGGCGCGCGTGCGCACGCTGATCGGCCGCGCCGCCGAGGCGGTCCCCGAGCTGGAGCGCGCCTCCGTCGCGTCGAGCGACGCGCTGGTGCGCTACTACGCCGTGCTGTTCCTCGGACAGGCGCACGAGGCACTCGGCCATGACGAGGAGGCGCGCGCCGCGTACCAGCGTGCGGCTGCCCTGTATCCCACCTCGCAGTCGCCGCACCTGTCGCTCAGCCTCCTCGCGCGCGAGGCGGACGATCGCGGTGCCGCGCAGTTCGCCCTGCGGCACTTCCTCGACACCGTGTCGGCACAACCCGTCCGGTTCGACCCGTGGTGGGTCTACCATCTGGGTCGCGGCCGCACCCTCCCTCAGCTCCTGGCGAGACTCTGGACGGCGCTGCCGCCCACCGTACGGCAGTGACCACCACGCGCGTCGTCATCCGCGTGCTGCTGGCGATTCTCTTGACGGTGACGGCGCTCTCCGCCGTCCTCGCCAGCGCACCGCGCGGGCAGCGCTTCTCGTCCGGCGTCGAGGCGGTGCGCGTCGACGTGCTCGTCTCCGAGGGTGGCCGGCCGGTGCGGGGCCTGACGGCGGCCGATTTCGAGGTGCGCGACAACGGCGTGCTGCAGGAGGTGACGCTCGTCGGCTTCGAGCGGGCGCTCCTGAACGTGGTGCTGGTCGTGGATCTCAGCGCCAGCGTCGCCGGCGAGCGGCTCGAGCACCTCCAGCACGCCGGGCGCGGCCTGCTGGCGCGGCTGCGACCCGAGGACCGCGCCGCCATTCTCGGGTTCAGCCACGTGCTGGTGCGCGGCAGTCCGCTGACCCGGGACCGCACGCGGCTGCTGTGGCTCCTCAACGAGGCGAGGCCGGCCGGCGACACCGCGCTGGTGGATGCGACCTACGCCGGGATGATGCTCGGCGAGTCCGAAGAGGGCCGCGCCCTCGTCATGGTGTTCAGCGACGGCCTCGACGTCGCGAGCTGGCTGCCCGCGCCGCGCGTGCTCGAGGTCGCGAGGCGCTCGGAAGTGGTCGTCTACGGCATCTCGATGAAAGGATCGCGTCCGACGTTCCTCGAGCAGATGTCCGCGCAGACCGGCGGCCGGCTCCTCGACGTGGATTCGCGCCGGCTCAGCGACACGTTCCTCGCCGTCCTCGACGAGTTCCGCGAGCGGTGTCTTCTCAGCTACTCGCCGCGCGCCGTGCCGGGTGGCGGCTGGCATGCGCTCGACGTGCGGGTGAAAGGCCGCCAGGCAACGGTCAGGGCCCGGCCTGGCTATCTGGCGGGGAATCCTCGATGATTGCCAGCTGACAACTCTCACCCAAGGACCACCTGCCAAACGTCGAACATCGGCACGCCGCCCCAGGTCAGCGGGTTGAGGAGGAAGAGCCCGCGACGGTCGTGTTGCGAAGCACGCCACCGCCCTCGATCTCGACGTCGACGAGGTGGCCGGGCTTCATCGCCATCGTGCTGCCCGGCCTGCCCGTGTAGAGCACGCCGCCCCGCTCCAGGGTCACGAATGCTAGCGTGGACGTCCACCCGGGTGGGTTCGGCGAGGCGAAAAGATCGCCCGACAGCTCCCTGAAGGTCTGGCTGTCGAGAATGCCGTCCGATGTGCGGCCCTGCGTCTCGTACCGGACGTACTTGGTGACCTGCGCGTGCACCGGGTAGCCCGTTCCCATGGCTGCGACCAGCGCAGCGGCGGTGACGAGTCGTGTCATAGAGGTCCTGCCCCGCCGGCGATGCGAGCGCAATCGAGGAAACGGTTGAACGCGCGTCGGTGGTCGGATGCAGCATTGCGGCGGACGCCGCCCGATGCCATGATGGGCCACCCGCACACCGTGACCCGCAGACAACTGCTCGTGAGCGGCGGCGCCGTCGCGCTGGGCGCGACCGCGTTGACGCTGTTGCGCGGCTTCGAGGAGTCGCCCGGCGACGTCGCGCTGATTCCGCCGGCACTGCGCGGCGCGGCGCTCGACGTGCACGTCCACGTGCTGGGCGTCGGCACCGGCGGCAGTGGCTGCTGGATGCACGAGGCGATGCGTACCAGCTTCAACGCGCGCGCCGGGCTCTGGAACCTGCGCCTCTATTTCGGCCAGCCCGATCTCGACCAGGCGTTCATCCACTACCTCGCCGAGCGCGTGGCGCGCGCCGGGTTTCTCAAGCAGGTCGTGCTGCTCGCCAACGACTGGACGCATACCGCCGCCGGCCAGCGCGACGAGCGCCACACGCCGTTTTTCACGCCCGACCGCTACATCGCGCAGCTTGCGCGCGATCACCGCGAGTTCCTGTTCGGCGCCTCCATCCATCCCTACCGCCCCGACGCGCTCGACGCGCTGGACCGCGCCGCGGACGAGGGCGCAGTCCTGGTCAAGTGGATTCCCAACGTGCAGGCGATCGATCTCCGGGACCGGCGGTGCCGGGCCTTCTACCGCCGTCTCGCGCACCATCGCATCGCGCTGCTGCCCCACGTCGGCGACGAGCAGGCGCTGTTCATCGCCGGACAGGAGTACGGCGACCCGCGGTCGCTGGTGGCTCCACTCGAAGAGGGTGTGACGGTGATCGCCGCGCACGTCGCGACGCTCGGCGAGCGCGACGGGCGTGCCAACGTCGACTGGCTCGCCGACCTCCTCCCGCGGTGGCCGAACCTCTATGCCGACACCTCCGCGCTGACCCTGATCACGCGCTGGCGCAGCCTCCTGCGCCTCGTCGAGCGCGCCGACCTGCACGGCCGGCTCGTTCACGGCAGCGACTTCCCGCTGCCGCCGGCAGCGACCATGTTCGCCGGCCGCATCGGCTGGTCGTGCTGGTGGAACGCCTGGAAGCGGGAGAACGCCCTCCGCCGCGACTTCGAGATCAAGCAGGCGCTCGGCCTGCCCCCGGCCGTCTACACGCGCGGATACGAGCTGCTCGGCCCGCGGATCTCGGTCGCGGCGGCCGGCGTCTGACGCCGGCGTGGGGACCGGCCCGCGCCCAGTTCAGCGTTCTTCAGTGTTGTTCAGGGTTTCCCGATGCGCTGCGGTGTTATCTTGATCGCTGCGGCCCCGTTGGAACGCAGCGGGGATGCCCTGTAATCTGTACCTGTTCCAAGCATGCTCCCCCTGCTACGACTCGGCCTGCTGCTGCTCGTGGCCACGCTGGCCGCCGGGTGTTCGGTCAAGAAGATGGCGATCAACACCGTTGGCAACGCGCTGGCAGAAGGCAACTCCGTCTACGCCACCGACGAGGATCCCGATCTGGTCCGCGAGGCGGTGCCGTTCGGCCTGAAGCTCGTCGAGAGCCTGCTCGTGCAGGCGCCGCGCCATCGCGGCCTGCTGCTGAGCGCGGCGAGCGGGTTCACCAGCTACAGCTACGCGTTCGTGCAGCAGGAGGCGGACTTTCTCGAGGCGGAGGACCTCGAAGGCGCGACGCGGCTGAGAGGCCGCGCACGCAAGCTGTACCTGCGGGCGCTCGATTACGGGCTGCGCGGCCTCGAAGTCGACCTGCGGGATTTCCGCAACCAGCTCCGCGCCGACACGGGCGCGGCCCTGGCCAGGGCGAGGAAACCACAGGTGCCGCTGCTCTACTGGACCGCCAACGCGTGGGGCGCCGCGATTGCCATCTCGAAGAACGACTCGAGCCTGACCGCCGACCAGTCGCTCGTGGAGGCGCTGATGCGCCGCGCGCTGGCCCTCGACGAATCGCACGAGGCAGGGTCGATTCACGACTTCTTCATCGTGTGGGAGGGCGGCCGGACTTCGGTCGGGGGATCGCTGGAGAAGGCGCGGCACCACCTGGCGCGCGCGCGCGAGCTGTCGAAGGGGCGGCGCGTCTCGCCGCTGGTCAGCTTCGCCGAGACCGTCTCGGTGGGCACGCAGAACCAGAAGGAATTCGAGCAGCTGCTGAAAGAGGCGCTGGCATTCGACGTGAACCTCGCTCCCGAGTTTCGCGTCGCCAACATCCTCGCGCAGCGCCGGGCGCAGTGGCTGCTGAACCGAACGAGCGAACTGTTCTAATCCCGGAGCGCATCATGGTCCGTCACCGTCGAACGTGGATTCCGCTGCTGGCACTGACGCTGGCGCTGGCCGGCCTCGCCGGTCCGCTGGCGGGGCAGGCGCAGGTGCTCGTGAAGCTCGCGACCCTCGTCCCCACCGGCTCTTCCTGGGAACTGATCCTGAAGGAGACGGCGGTCAGGTGGTCGAAGCTGTCGGGAGGCCGGGTCAAGGTCAACCTCTACGCCGGCGGGGTCAAGGGGGACGACCCGGAAGTGGTGCGGCAGATGCGCCTGGGCACGGTCGACGGCGCCGTCCTCACCGCGGTCGGCGTCGCCGCGATCGACAAGGCGGTGTATGCCCTCGGCGTGCCGATGATGTACGAGTCGTACGAGGAGCTGTACTACGTCCTGGAGAAGCTGCGCCCGCGGCTCGAATCCCGCCTGGAGGAGAAGGGTTTCGTCGTCCTGAACTGGGCGGACGGCGGGTGGGTCCACTTCTTCTCCAAGTCGCCGGTGGCCACCCCCGACGACCTGCGCCGGGAGAAGCTGTTCCAGTGGGCCGACGACTCCGACAGCATCGAGCTGTGGCGATCCGCCGGCTTCAACAACATCCGGCCGCTGCCGTCGACCGAGCTCGCCTCCTCGATCCAGAGCGGTCTGGTGACCGCGTTCGGCGCGCCCCCGCAGGTCGCCGTCATCACCCAGTACTACAACCACGCGAAGAACATGACCGACCTGAAGTGGAACCTGCTGCTCGGCGCCACGGTCATCCGCAAGCCGGTCTGGGAGCGGATTCCCGCCGACGTCCATCCCGCGCTGCGGCAGGCGACCGATGAGGCCGGGCGCCGGCTGCGCGAGGACATCCGCGCCAGCGCCGACAAGGACGTCGCCGAGATGAAGAAGCGCGGCCTGAACGTCGTACCGGTCCCGCCCGAGGCGAGGGCCGCGTGGGTGAAGATGGCGGAAAGCACCTACCCGAAAATCCGCGGGCAGGTCGTGCCCGCCGAGGTGTTCGACGAGGCGATGAAGTACCGCGACGAATTCAGGAAGCAGAAGAAGTAGACGGCAGGCTTGGCGCTCACCCTCATGCTCCGGCGGAGCGAAGCGGCGATTCTCGTGGCGGCGCTCGCGCTCGCCACGATCCTTCCGCTGATCGATCTGCTCGGCCGCCATCTCGGCGGCTTCCACGTGCCCGCGTCGGGCGCCTACGTCCAGCAGCTCACGCTGTGGCTCGCGTTCGTCGGCGGGGTCGCGGCGACCAGCCAGGGGAAGCACCTGACGCTTTCCACCGCGGAGTTCTTCGACGAGGGTCCGCTGCGGCGCCGGTCGCGCCTGCTCGCCTATTCGGTCGCCGCCGCGGTCGTCGCGGTACTCGCGTACGCGAGCGCGGAGGTGGTCGCCGCCAATCGCATCGAGCCGAGGATCCTCCCGATCGGGCTGCCGCAGTGGGTCAGCGAGTGCATCATGCCGGTGGCGCTCGGCCTGATCGCCGTTCAGTTCGCGGTCGCCGCGTCGACGGCCTGGCGCGGGCGCCTGCTCGCGTGTGCCGCCATCGTCGCCGCCTTTGCGATGGCCTGGCTGCCGCCCGAGATCATCGCCCGGCTGGCCCCGCTCTCGTTCCTGATCCTCGCGGCGGCGCTGCTTGGCGCGCCGGTGTTCGTGGCGATGGGCGGGATCGCGCTGCTGCTGTTCTTCAGGGACGGCACGCCGGTCGGCGCGGTCTCCGCCGAGGTGTACCGCCTGATCGCCTCGCCGACGCTGCCGGCGATTCCGCTGCTGACCGCCGCCGGGTACGTGCTCGCCGAGAGCGGCGCGTCGACGCGCCTCGTGCGGTTCTTCCGCGCGCTCTTCGGGTGGATGCCGGGCGGCATCGCGGTGATGGTCGCGGCCGTCTGCGCGATGTTCACCACCTTCACGGGCGGGTCGGGCGTCACCATCATCGCCCTGGGCGGACTGGTGTACCCGATGCTGCGCAAGGACGGGTACTCGGAGGGCTTCTCGCTCGGCCTGGTGACTGCCTCCGGAAGTCTCGGCCTGCTGTTTCCCCCGAGCCTTCCGGTGATTCTGTACAGCGTCGTCGCGAGCTCGGGCCGCAGCCAGAGCGTGCCGGCAGACGCTCTGTACCTGGCCGGCCTGCTCCCCGGGCTGCTGCTCGTCGTGCTGACCGCCGCGTATGGCATCTACGTCGGATGGCGGCATGCGCCCCAGCGGCAGACCTTCACCTGGAGGGAAGTCGTCGTCTCGACCTGGGACGCCAAGTGGGAGCTCGGCCTGCCGGTCTTCGTCATCGCGCTGTTCATGAGCGGCCTCGCGTCGATGGTCGAGACCGCGGCGTCCGCCCTCGTCTACTCGGTCGTCGTCGAGTGTCTCGTCACGCGCGACATCCACCCCTTCAGGGCGCTGCCGGGCGTGTTGCTCCGCTCGGCGGCCCTGATGGGTGCGGTCCTGCTGCTGCTCAGCGTGGCGATGGGGCTGACGAGCTACCTGGTCGATGCGCAGATTCCGGACCAGCTGCTCGCCTGGGTCGAGACGCACATCGACTCGCAGCTCGTGTTCCTGCTCGCGCTCAACGTGCTGCTGCTGGTGCTGGGAAGCGTGCTGGAGATCTACTCGGCGATCATCATCCTCGCCCCGCTCATCGCGCCGATGGGCGTCGCCTTCGGCGTCGATCCGATTCACCTGGGCGTGATCTTCCTCGCCAACCTCGAGCTCGGCTTCCTGTTTCCGCCGGTGGGGCTGAACCTGTTCCTCTCGTCGTCGCGCTTCAACACGCCGCTGCCGCAGCTGTACCGGCACGTGCTCCCGTTCCTGATCATCCTGGGCATCGGCGTGCTGCTAATCACTTATCTGCCGGCGATGTCGATCGGCGTGCTGCGCCTGATCGGGAAATAGCCGGCCGCGCACGCTGAGCGCCAGCTGGAACAGGAGGAACATCCCGGCGGCGAGCGCCAGCCACCGGAACAAGAGCGCGTAGAACGCCGCGTCCGGCCGCGGGAGCGGGAACTGGCGCAGCGCCTCCCACCGTTCGACCGTCCAGTGCCAGGCGGTGTGGCCGACGAACACGGAGACGAGGATCGTCCCCAGGCGCTCGGCCACTACGAATCGAAACAGCGCCTGGAGCGCCGGCACCAGTACGGCGAGCATCAGCAGCTGTCCGAGCTCCACGCCGACGTTGAACGCGAGCAGCGAGGCCAGCAGGTGGTCGCCGGCGAACTGCAGCGTCTCCGCCAGCCCGAAGGAGAAGCCGAACCCGTGCACGAGGCCGAACCCGAAGGCGACCGCCCACCGCCGCGCGGCGCGCGTGCTCCCGACCACGTTCTCGATGGTCATGAAGACGATCGACGCGGCGATGAGCGTCTCGATGAGGGGCGGGAACCAGAGCGCAGCGGGTGCCAGATCGTAGGCCGCGGCCAGGAGCGTCAGCGAATGCGCCGCGGTGAACGCCGTCACCACCAGGACCAGCGGCCGCAGCCGGCGCAGCGGCACGACCAGGCAGAGCAGGAACAGCAGGTGATCGATGCCGCCGAGGATGTGGCGGAAGCCGAGCGACACGAAGTGCCGCGCCGCCTCGTGCCATCGCGGGTCCAGCCTGACCACGCCCGGATCGCCGTGCAGCTCGAACGCGCGCACGGTCCCGTCGGGAAACACCGCGCGGACCGTCGTCGTGACCCGCAGGCCGAGCCGCGCGAGCGCCGGGTGCACGGCGAAGCGTGATTGCTCGGATCGGATCGGATACTCGAGCAGGGCGTCGAGCAGGCCCTGCTCCCAGTAGAGATGCACGTCGTCCGGCAGCCGCGGGCCGGTGACGTGGGCGAGCGCGCTCTCGTACGACGTGAACGAGCGATCGGACGGCAGCGCGACGCGGACCTCGGCGATCGCAGGCATCCCGAGCGGCGTCTCCTCCTCGAAGAGGCGGATGTTGGTGGCGATCCACAGCGCGGCGGCGTGACGGAGCGCCGCGTCGGCCCGCGCGAGATCGAGGAGGCCGATGCCCCGCCGGGGGAAGTCGACGTCCCGCATTGCGAGGAGCGGTACGCGGACGATTACCCGGAGGCGCGACGGCTGGGGCTTGACGAACGCAAGGATCCGCACGTCCGTCGGGATCTCGTGCGCGGCGGCCGGCGGAGGGGTGCAGCCCAGCAGGATCGCAGCGGTGGCAAAGAGCAGCGGCACGCGCGCGGGGAGCGTCATGGTCGCGCAGTGTATACTGCCGCGCGGTCGAGTGAAACGGCGTCACTCCAGCCGGCCTGTCCGGACACCCGTGGCTTCGCCTTCAGGCGGAAGTCGGTCAGCGACGAATCAGATGAGCAGCCGGTACCTGTTAGCCTCCGCGATCGCCCTGGCCGTCGTGGTCATCGCCGGATCCGCGCGGGGACCAGTGCTCACCGGCCAGCCGTCTGCGCCGGCACCCGCCTTCGAGGTCGATCCGTTCTGGCCGAAGCCGCTGCCGAACGCCTGGATACTCGGGTCGGTCACGGGCGTACGCGTGGACGCGACGGATCGCGTGTGGCTGGTCCACCGTGGCGCCGACTCCCTCAACCCGCGCCAGGAGATGGGACTCGCGACCAGTCCGCCCGGTGCGGAGTTCTGCTGTCGACCCGCGCCGTTCGTGCTCGAGTTCGATTCCGCGGGTAACCTCGCCGGCCATTGGGGCGGGCCGGGTCAAGGCTACGACTGGCCGCGATCGCCGGGCGGCATGGCCGTCGACGCCGCCCGTAACGTATGGATTGCGGCTGCCGGCGTTTCCGACGCTCCGGGTGGCGGCAGCGGCCGTGGCGGCGGAGGATCGGGACGGAGCGGCGGGACTCCACAGGCGCAGCAGCCGGGCCGCCCGCAGGACGCGCACGTCCTGAAGTATTCCCCTGCCGGCGAGTTCCTCCTGCAGATTGGGAAGCCGGGCGTCATCGAGGGGAGCGAGAGTCGGACGACGCTCAACCGCCCGAGCGCGCTCGACGTCGACAGCGCCGCCGGCGAGGTCTATGTCGCCGACGCGGGCAATCGCCGCGTGGCCGTGTTCGATGCCTCCACCGGCGCGTATCGCCGTCACTGGGGCGCCTACGGCGAGAAGCCTGGCGAGGCCAGCACCGCGCCGTACGATCCGAAGGCCGAAGCCGAACGACAGTTCCGCACGTTGACCTGTGTGAAGCTCGCCAGGGACGGGCTGCTGTACGTCTGCGATCGGCAGAACGACCGCATCCAGGTCTTCCGGAAGGACGGGACGTTCGTCAAGGAGGCGTTCGTCTCGAAGACGACGACCGGCGACGGCTCGGTGTGGGACGTCGCGTTCTCGAACGATCCGGAGCAGCGGTTCCTCTACGTCGCCGACGGCCAGGACCAGAAGGTGTTCGTGCTCGAGCGCGAGACGCTCGCGGTGGTCGGGAACTTCGGGCGCGGCGGCCGCTATCCCGGTTCCTTCTTCGGCGTCGGGAGCATCGCGACCGACTCGAAGGGGAACGTCTACACCGGCGAGACGTATGAGGGAAAGCGCCTGCAGCGGTTCCTGATGAGCGCGGCCGGCGCACCCCGGGGAGGAAGCCGATGACGCGGCGGGCACGGCTGGCAGGAGCGGGGCTGGCCGCGCTGCTGATCGCGGGGGCCGGCGAGCGGTTCTTCGCTCGCCAGGCTGCCCCCCGGCAGGGCGTGCAGGCCCCGCGGTTCGAAGTGGATCCTTTCTGGCCGAAGGTGCTGCCGAACAACTGGGTCCTCGGCCGCGCGATCGGTGTCGGCATCGACTCGCGGGACCACGTCTGGATCGTGCACCGGCCCGACACGCTGCTGCCCACCGAGAACGCGGCGGACCACGAACCGCCGAGCGGCGGCTGCTGTTCGGCGGCGCCGCCGGTGCTCGAATTCGATCCCGCGGGCAACCTCGTGGGGCACTGGGGCGGCCCGGGCGAAGGCTACGAATGGCCGCTGTCCAACCACGGCATCTTCATCGATCACAAGGACAACGTGTGGATCGGCGGCAACGACGGGAAAGACGCGCACATCCTCAAGTTCACCAGGCAGGGCAAATTCATCGCGCAGTTCGGGCGGCAGGCGCAGGGCAAGGGCAACCACGACACGGTGAACTTCGGCGCCGTTGCCAAGATCTACGTCGATCCGAAGACCAACGAGGCCTACATCGCCGACGGCTACCGCAATCGCCGGGTGGCGGTCATCGACGCCGACACGGGAGCGTTCAAGCGCTACTGGGGCGCGTACGGCAACAAGCCCGATGATGCCAACATCGGACCCTACGATCCGAACGCGCCGCCGGCGCAGCAGTTCCGGACGCCGGTGCACTGCGCGGAGCTCTCTCACGACGGGTTCGTCTACGTCTGCGATCGGCCGAACGATCGCGTCCAGGTGTTCAAGGCCGACGGCACCTTCGTGCGTGAGATCTTCGTCGCCCCCAAAACGCTCGGCGATGGCTCGACGTGGGACATCGCCTTCTCGCGCGACCCGCAGCAGACCTACCTCTATCTCGCCGACGGCAAGAACGAGCGCATCTACGTGATCCGCCGGGAGACGCTCGAGATCCTGACGATGTTCGGGGACGGGGGCCGGCAGCCCGGGCAGTTCTACGGCGTGCACAGCATCGCGACCGACTCGAAGGGGAACATCTTCACGACCGAGACGTACGAAGGGCGCCGCCTGCAGAAGTTCGTCTACAAGGACATCGGCCCCGTCACCCGCAGGGACCAGGGCACGGCGTGGCCGTCGAGATGACGGTGACGCGGCGGCCGGCGGCCTGACTCCAGACTGGCCCGCCGCGCAGTCACCGGCGCGTTCTCTCGTGTACGTCCCCGAGACCGTGCGCAGCGACCGGAGGCGGAATCAGCGGCCGTCGAGATCGATCGCGACGCTGTGGCGAGCCTCGTAGACCTGGACCTCGACGCCGCCGGGCAGCACCGTCATCACGCTGATTCCCCAGCCTTCGTCCTCGGGCTCCCCCTTGACTTCGATCCCCTTCGCGCGCAGCTCGCGGACGGTCGCGTGAATGTCGTCGCACATCAGGGTGAACTGATGGCGCACGCCGGAGGCGTAGGTGGGGCCCTCGGCGGGGTGGACGCCGAGTTCGGCCGGCGGCAGGCGAAAAATCAGCCACCCCTCCCCCGCATCGACGTGCGTCCAGCCGAAGACATCACGCAGTGTGGCCCGCAGCGCCTCGGGCTCTGTTGTGTATAGCAAAACGTGCGCTCCGACGATCCCCATGCGTCCCCCCAAACGTGACGTCCCTCTCAGATTATGCGCACAGACAGGCCCATCCGGTTGTAACATCGCCGCCACACCTATGACGACTCTCGACTGGACGATCATTGCGGCGTACTTTGCCCTTCTGCTTGGGATTACTACCTGGTCCATCCGGCGGAGCCGCGACACCGCGGCCGACTACTTCCTCGCCGGGCGAGGTCTCGGATGGATGATCGTCGGCGCGTCGATTTTCGCGTCGAACATCGGCTCCGAGCACCTCGTCGGCCTCGCCGGCGCCGGCGCGACGAGCGGCGTGGCGCTGGCCCATTACGAGCTGCACGCCTGGTGCCTGCTCGTGCTGGGTTGGGTGATGGTGCCCTTCTACATGCGCTCGCGCATCTACACGATGCCGGAGTTCCTGGAGCGGCGGTTCTCGGCGTCGGCACGGTGGGTGCTGTCGCTCATCTCGCTCGTCGCCTACGTCCTGACCAAGATCGCCGTCGGCATCTTCGCCGGCGGCGTCGTGTTCGCGACGTTGCTGCCCGAGTTGAGCGTCCAGATCGGCGGGACCACCTTCAACGCGTTCTGGGTCGGCTCCGTCCTCGTCCTGCTGCTGACGGGCGCCTACACGGTGCTCGGTGGCATGCGCGCCGTCGCCTACACCGAGGCCGTGCAGACCGCCGTGCTCGTCCTCGGCTCGCTGTTGCTGACGGTGTACGGACTGCGGGCGCTGGGAGGCTGGGACGAGCTGCGCGGGGTGCTCGGCCCCGAGATGTTCAACCTCTGGAAGCCGATCATCCCCGACGGCGTGCAGGCGACCTGGGCGCCGGTGAAGGGCACGACAGAGATGGCGTGGTACTTCAACCAGAACTATCCGTGGCCGGGCATGCTCCTGTGCGCGCCGATCATCGGGCTTTGGTACTGGTGTACCGACCAGTACATCGTGCAGCGTGCGCTCGCAGCGCCCGGCGAGCAGCAGGCGCGCCGCGGCGCCATCTTCGCCTCGTTCCTGAAGCTGCTGCCGGTGTTCATCTTCATCATTCCCGGCATGATCGCGCTGGCGCTCGCGAAGTCCGGCCGCGCGGCCGGGCTCGAAACCATGGTGGACGCCAACGGCCAGGTTGTGCCGCTGGCCGCGCAGGCGGCGTTTCCGATGCTGGTGCAGAGCGTCATGCCGGCCGGCCTCCGCGGCGTGGTCGTCGCGGGCCTGCTGGCGGCGCTCATGAGCTCGCTGGCCGGCGTCTTCAACGCGAGCTCGACGCTGTTCACGATGGACTTCTATCGCAAGCTCCACCCGGGGGCGACGGACAAGCAGCTGGTCTGGATCGGCCGCGTCGCCACCACCTTCATGGTACTCGTCGGGTTGGCGTGGATTCCGGTGATCCAGGGCGCGCGCGGCCTCTATGACTATCTGCAGGGTGTGCAAGGCTACCTCGCGCCGCCGATCTTCGCGGTGTTCTTCCTCGGCGTGTTCATGAAGCGGCTGAACGCCAAGGGCTGCCTCTCCGCGCTGATTGTCGGGTTCGCGCTCGGGGCGTTCCGGCTTGCCGTCGATACGCCGGTCAGCCTTCGCCTGGAGGGATACGCCGGCGGTTATCCGGATGGATCGCTGCTCTGGATCGTGAACAACATCTACTTCCAGTACTACAGCCTGTTGATCTTCCTCGTGTCCTGCGCGGTGCTGATCGGCGTGAGCTACGCGACCGAGCCGCCCAACGAGCAGCAACTCACGGGGCTGACCTACGCCACCGTGACCGAGGAACACCGCCGCGAGTCGCGCGCCAGCTGGACCGCGACGGACGTGATCGCGTCGGTCGTCGTGATGGCGATGATCCTCGCGGCCTACATCTACTTCAGCGGCTGACGGCCGCGCGCGGCCGCCGGTCCCGAGGTGTGAACCCCCGGGACCCGGCTGCCGGCGAGCCGCCCAGGCGGCAAGACCGGCGCACTTCTGGTCCGCGTGCGAGAGTCCCGGCGCGTCGCCGCCCGTCGACGCGCGCGGGGCGCGCAGGTCCAGGCAGTTCAACCGCCTGCGGCATTGATCCTTTCGCGCTCAGTGCACGATCGGCCCCGGATCCACTTGCGCTGGGGGCAGCCGCGCCGTGCGGAACATCGAGGCCCACACCGCCCGGTCGTCGGCCGTCATCACGCCCAGCTCTTCGAAGATCTCGCGCGCGAATTCGACGTCGCCGAGTCCGCTGGCAGTGATGAGGCCGCCGTCACGCACTGCTGGCGCATCGACGTACGTCGCCGCCTCCTCGTACCCGGGCACGTGCTCACGCAGATACTGGAGGCCGTTGCTGGTGTGCAGTCGTCCCTGCAGCAGGCCCATCCGGACGATGGCCATCGTGGCGGCACAGATGGCTGCGATCGGCACGCGGTGGGCGTCCAGCTCGCGCAGGAGCGCGGCGAGCTCCGGCTCAGCCGGCGCCTCTTCCCAGCGATTGCCGCCGGGCAGGATGAAGAGGGCCACGTCGGACGGGTTGACGTCGCGGACCGTCGTCGACGGGAGGATACGGATGCCGCCCATCGAGAAAACGGGATCGGCCGTGAGCCCGACGGTTTCCACGCGATAGCGGCCCTCGCGCCGCAGCTCGGCAACCGCGTGCGCCGGTTCCCAGTCCGCCAGCCCGTCGAAGACGAGCAGGTAGACCGCTTTGTCAGGAGGGTTCATCGAAAAACTCCCACGTGGCCTGGAGAGAGCCACCAATACAGGCGAGGGACACAGCACTCAGCGCGGCGCCCGACCCGGGCGCCGACGGAAGGGCCAGACGATGCGGCCGTGACCCCGGGCCCCGACGCCGGCTGGCCGCGGCCGGCGTCAGGCCGCTGCTGCCGTTTGACCGAGCACCTCGCCGAACACCGCGACCGCCTTCTTCATCTCGTCCATCGTCCCGAACGCGATGCGGCAGTGCGTCTTCTCGAACGGCGGAAAGTCGCGCGCGACGAGCACGCCCTTGGCGCGGCACGCGTCGCGGAACTCGCGCGCGGGGCGGCCGATGTTGACGAACATGAAGTTGGCCTGGGAGGCGGCCGGCTTCATCCCGCGCTTGGCGAACCACGTCATCGTGAAGTCCCGGACCGCGGCGTTGCGCGCGCGCTCCGCGGTGATGAACGACGCGTCCTGCGCGACGGCGGCGATGCCGGCGTGGATGGCGAGGACGTTGAGGGAACTCGTGCCGCTCCCCGCATCCCATTGCGCCATCTTGCGGATCGTGTCGGCGTGCCCGATGGCGTAGCCGAGCCGCAGGCCCGCCATGCCGTACGCCTTGGAAAAGGTGCGCGCCACGACCACTCGCGGGTTCTGAACGGCGAGCGGCACGAACGTCTCGTGATCGCGATCGGTGACGTACTCGAAGTACGCCTCGTCGACGAGGAGGGTGGTGTCGGGCGACAGGCTGTTCACCTTCGCCAGGAAGTCTCGTGTCGCACTGGCACCCACGTAGGTGGATGCCGGGTTGCTGGGATTGCAGTAGAAAACGAGGCCGGCGCCCCTGGCGGCCGCGGCGAACTCGTCCAGGTCGGGGCGGAACTGCGCGTCGAGCGATACGCCGACGATCGGGTGCCCCATCAGGTTCGCGTAGTCGGCACACTCCTCGTAGGTGGGAATGGTCGCGACCAGCGGCCGGTCCTTCGCCGTGAAGGCGTGCGTGGCGGTGCGCAGGATCTGCGTCGAACCGCAGCCGAGCACGATGTTCTCCGGCTTGACGGCGTGCTGCTTGGCGAGCGCGTCGATCAGATCGCGCGCGCTTCCCGAGTAGCGGCCGGGCCGGCTGCCGTCGGCGCCGAACGCGGCGCGGATGGCGTCGAGCACTGTCGTGCCCGGACCCATCGGGTTCTCGTTACTGCTGATGACGATGCTGCCCGGCTCCACCGCGTGGAGCGGTGTCTCGAACGCCGACCAGACCGCGTTCTCGCGGCCGCGCGCGCCGATGAAGGAGGTGGTCAGCGCGCCTGCCGCGCCGATGCCGACGGTGCGAACGAAGTTGCGTCGTGTCAGCGCCATGGCTGCCTCCTATCGCTCCCTGCCGGCGGTCGTGATTGGCCTGAGCGCGGCGCGAAACACCTCGGCCGCCTTCCGCATCTCGTCCATGGTGCCGATCGAGATACGCGCGTGCGTGGACTCGAAGGGCGGGAAGTCGCGGCCGACCATGACGCCCTCCTTGGCGCATGCTTCGCGGAAGGTGCTCGCGGGGCGTCCAATGTTCACGAACAGGAAGTTGCCCTGCGAGTCGGCGCTGCGGAAACCGAGCTCATCAAGGACCTTGACGGTGTAGATGCGGACCTCGGTGTTGCGCTTCCGCTCCGCCTCGATGTGTTCCGGGTAGCGGAGCGCCGCGAGCGCCGCCGTAACACCGAAGACGCTCACGTTGTACGGCATCTTGAAGCGCGCGACCTGTTTAATCGTCTCAGGCCGGCCGATCGCCCAGCCGATGCGCATGCCCGCCATCCCGTAGGCCTTCGAGAAGGTGCGGACCACCAGTACGTTGGGCGTGTCGAGGGCGAGCGGAATCGCCGACTGGTACGACGGGTCGGTGACGTAGTCGTGATACGCCTCGTCAATGAGGATCGCCGCGTCCGGCGCCGCCTTTCTCACGCGTTCCACGAAGTCGGCGACCGCCTGCGCGCCATGCACCGTGGCGGTGGGATTGTTCGGGTTGTTGAAGAAGACGAGGCCGGCGCCAGGCGCCGCCGCGATCATGCCTTCGAGGTCGAGCTTGAAGGCCGAATCGACCTTCACTTCTTTGATCGGATGTCCGAGCCGTTTCGCCGCCGCCGTCGGGTTCTCGAAGGTGGGGGAGGCGGTGACGAGCGGTTTCGCCGGAGACGTGAAGGCGCGCACCGCGCTCTTGAGGATCTCCTGGGAGCCGGCCCCGAGCGTGATCTGATCCGGCTTGACCCGGTGCGCGGCGGCGAGCTCCTCGACGAGGTTGCGGTCGGCCGGCGTGCTATTGAACGGGTAGCGGCCCGCCTCGGGGAACTTGCCGACGATGGCGTCGAGCACCTTGCGTCCCGGCCCGAGCGGGTTCTCGTTGCTGCTGATGCGGATCTCGTTGACGCCTGGCGGCAGCGGCGGGCGGGGGTTGCGACCCTGCTGCAGCTCGGCGACGTAGGCCTCGTGGCCGCGGGCCGCGAAGAGCGCGGCCGCCCCGGGCGCCGCTCGTCCGCCGGCCAGGACGTCGAAGAAATCGCGACGCGTTCGGAGCATGCAACCTCCTTCACGGGGTCGAGCACCCCGCTCCGCTTCACGCAGGAGAGACGGCGCGGATTGTAAGCCCCTCATGGATGAGGGTCAAATGCCGGCAACGCTGAGCCGGGTGGCGGCGATAGTGCCGCGAACGTCCCACGGTCGCACGTGCGGCGAGCACGCAGGCGCGAAGCGGCGAGTACGGGACCCTGACTGGTGGCTGACGTTCTCGTGAGCGGTCCCGCCGTGCTAGATTACGCGCCATTGGAGGAGCCGGTGGCAAAGGGACGTCCCATCGGCCGCGCGTTGGCGGGCCTGGTCTTGGCCCTTGCCGCCGTCGCGGCGCAGCCGAATCCCTACAAGACCATCGAGGGCTGGGCGAAGATGCCGGCGGGGCGCACCTGGGGTTCGACGAGCGCGGTCGATATCGATCCCGACGGGCGATCCGTCTGGGTCGCCGAGCGGTGCGGCGTGAACGACTGCGTGGACTCTCCCCTCGACCCCGTCCTCAAGTTCGACGAGCACGGCACGCTCGTGAAGCGCTTCGGCGCCGGCCTGATCCTCTCGCCGCACGGCATCGCCGTGGACCGCGACGGCAGCGTCTGGGTTACCGACTGCGCGTGCACCGGCCGCGGGCGTGCTTACGCCGCGGAGAACAAGAAGGGTCACCAGGTCTTCAAGTTCAGCCCGGATGGCAGACTGCTCATGACGCTCGGCGCCGCCGGCGGCGGATCTGGCCCCGACGGCTTCGTCGCGCCGAACGACGTGGCCGTCGCGCCGGACGGCACCATCTATGTCGCCGAAGGCCACGGGGGCCCGAGCAACCGGATCGTCGTGTTCGACAGGGCGGGCAAGTACCTGCGCGAGTTCGGCCGGAGCGGCGACGGGCCCGGCGAGTTCGACCAGCCGCACGCGCTGGCGTTCGACTCGACGGGGCGGCTGTTCGTTGGCGACCGCGGCAACAACCGCATTCAGGTCGTCGACAAGGACGGCGGGTTCCTCGAGCAGTGGACGCAGTTCAGCCGCCCGAGCGGCATCTACATCGATCGGCAGGACATGATCTACGTCGCCGACTCGGAGTCGGGGTCGGTTGGCAACGGCCGCGCCCGGACGGAAAAGCGCGGCATCCGCGTCGGCAGCCTGAAAGATGGCCAGGTGATCGCTCTCATCCCCGATCCGAACGAGCACGCGTCCAACACCAGCGCCGCCGAGGGCGTTGCCGCCGACGCGGGCGGGAACATCTACGGCGCCGAAGTCGGCCCGCGCGCGCTCAAGAAGTACGTGAAGCAATGAAGACCCTTGGTTCCCTCCTGGGTGCCGGCGCATTCCTGGCCACCGCCGCCGCGTACGCAGCCGGTCAATCGGCACCCCGTGACGTCGTGTCCAGCGCGAGCGGCGTGTTCACGGCGGCGCAGGCCACCCGCGGGGAAGAGACCTACATGAACATGTGCGTGGGCTGCCATCCCGCCGGCACCTACGCTACCGCCGCGTTTCGCGAGAAGTGGCATGGCCGGCCGCTCTCCGACCTCTACCTGCTCGTCAGCGACACCATGCCGAAGCAGGAACCCGCCAGCCTCACGCCCGACGAGTACGCGCAGACCGTTGCTTACCTGCTGAAGATCAACGACGTCGCGGCCGGGAAGACCGAGCTTCCGGCCGACGTCGAGGCCCTCAAGAAGATCACCATCGAGATGCCCGGGGCGGCCAAGAAGGACAAGTAGCGGGACGGGAGGAGGCGGACATGCCGGATCGCCGAAGCGTCAGACGCGGCATCAGCGCGATGCTGTGTGCCGGGATCGCCGTCGCGGGCATCCTGGGGCTGCAGGGCCAGCAGCCGCCCGGTGATCGGCAGGCCGGGCTGGTGCGCGGCAACAAGCCCGGCGAATGGCGCTACTGGGGTGCCGACGCCTGGAGCACGCGTTACTCGGCGCTCGACCAGATCGATGCCTCCAATTTCGGCGCGCTCACGGTGGCGTGGCAGTGGCACGCCGGCGCCTTCGGCGCCGACGAGTACTACCGGACGACGCCGCTCTACGCCAACGGCCGGCTGTTCACCGTCGCGACGACGCGGCGGATCGCGATCGCGCTCGATCCGGAGACCGGGGAAACGCTGTGGATGTGGCGCCTGGACGAGGGCATCCGCTGGCAGAAGGCACCCCGCCAGTTCGCCGGGCGCGGGCCCGCGTACTGGACCGACGGCACGGAGGAACGCGTCATCGTCGTCACGCCCGGCTACCATCTGGCCTCGCTCGACGCCAAGACCGGGCGGCCCGATCCGAAGTTCGGCAGGAACGGCATCGTCGATCTGATGGACGGCCTTGGCTTCCCGCTCGTGCCGCTCGCCGTGGACGATCCCGGCCCGCTGGTGATCAGCGACGCGGCGCCGGCACGCCGGGCACGGTCCGGCGAGACCTGGCACGAGAAGACGAAGACCGGCGCCGACGGCACGATCGGCATCGACCCGGCGCTCGGCCAGATCGCCGCGAGCTGTCCGCCCATCGTCGTCAACGACGTGATCGTCGTCGGCAACTCGCACATCCACGGCTACTACCCGATCCGGCTGCGCAACCTCCCCAGTTACATCCGCGGCTTCGACGTGAGGACCGGCAAGCAGCTGTGGAAGTTCAACCTCGTCCCCGGACCGGGTGAACCCGGCGCCGAGACGTGGCTGAACGGATCGAAGCCGGGGACGCCGGGCGTCGGGAAGGTGGACTCGTGGGCGACCTACTCGGCAGACCCCGAGCTCGGCCTCGTCTACATCCCGGTGGGCATGCCGCTGATGGATGAGTACGGCGGCCACCGGCCGGGCGACAACCTGTACGGCAACAGCCTGGTCGCGCTGGACGCGAAGACCGGAAAGAAGAAGTGGCACTTCCAGATGGTGCATCACGACATCTGGGACTACGACACGCCGATGGCGCCGAACCTCCTCGACGCCACCGTCGACGGCAAGCCGCGCAAGGTCATCACGCAGAGCACGAAGCAGGGCTGGCTGTATACGTTCGACCGCGTCACCGGCGAGCCGATCTGGCCCATCGTGGAGACGCCCGTGCTGCAGAGCGACGTGCCCGGCGAGGTGACAGCGAAGACGCAACCGATCCCGTCGAAGCCTGCGCCGTACGCGCAGCAGGGGCTCGTCGAGGAGGACCTGATCGACTACACGCCGGCGATCAAGGACGCGGCGCTCAAGCTCGCGCGCGCCTGCCGGATGGGCCCGTACTTCATCCCGCCGTCGGCGACCGACGGGACGAGCGCGTTCCGCTGCTCGTGGTACGCACCGGGGGCCAGCGGCGGCGTCAACATCGACGGCGGCGCCGCCCTCGACCCGGAGACCGGCACGCTGTACGTCGCCGCGCAGACGGGACTCAGCACCGCGTCGGTGCAGAAGGACCCGTGCTCGGAGTTCCGCTACAGCTCGGTCCACGACAGCTGCGGCGAGCCCGGGGCGCTCACGCCGCCGCCCGGCTACAAGAAGCCCGAGGGGCCGATCGGCGGGTTCGCACGCCGCGCGGCCGGCTCGACCATCGGCGGGGTGTCGATCGTCAAGCCGAAACAGCTCGGCGGCATCACCGCCTTTGATATGAACACCGGCGAGAAGGCCTGGTGGACCCCGAACGGCGGCGACCTGCTTCCCGTCACGTCCGACGATCCGCTGTTCAAGGGCGTGACGCTCCCGCCGGCGCCGCCCGGCCGCGGGCACGCGCAGGCGATCACGACGAAGTCCCTCGTCGTGTATGGGACCGGCCGCAGCGGCGGGCCGCCGAAGGGTGAGCCGCGCCTCTTCGCCGTGGACAAGGCAACGGGCAAGCAGGTGGGTGCGGTCGCGATCCCCTCGAGGACGAGTGCCGTGCCGATGACCTTCCTGCACAAGGGCAGGCAGTACATCGTGTTCGCCACCGGCGCCGGCGCGAACACCTCCCTCGTCGCACTCACGCTGCCGGCGGCCACGACGACCGCCACGTCGAGCCGGTAACCTCGTCACCCGTTCTCTGCTTTGATGTATACCAAATGAATAGGATGAGGTTCTGATGCAGCTAATCCAGCGAGTCCTTGTGCCTGCGATCATGGCAGTCTGTGTCGCGGGTGGTCTGGCGGCGCGAGGGCAGACAAGGCCGCCGAAGATCGAGTACCCGCCCACCAAAACAGTCGACGTCGTCGACGACTACGGCGGAACGAAGATCCGTGATCCCTATCGCTGGATGGAGGACCTCGAGTCGAAGGAGCTGGCGGAGTGGATCGCGGCGCAGAACGCGATCACCTTCGAGTATCTCAAGCAGCAGGCCATCCGTGCCCACTTCCAGAAGCGCATCACCGCGCTGTGGGACTATCCGAAGACTTCGCTTCCCGTGATGGAAGCGGGCGCGCTCTTCTATCGCTGGAACGCCGGAATGGATCCGCAGGCGGCGCTGTACATGCGGAAAGGGCTCGGCGCACCGAGGCGGCTGCTGTTCGATCCCAACAAGCTCTGGCCGGGCGGGGAAATGGCGCTGGCGCAGTTCTCCCCCTCGCCGACGGGGACGCACCTGGTGTACGCGTTGTCGCCACGCGGCGCCGACTGGCAGACATTGAAGGTGCGCGCGCTCGCCACCGGCAAGGATTTGTCGGACGAGATCAAGTGGGTGCGCTTCTCCGGCCTGTCGTGGACGAAGGACGGCAAGGGGTTCTTCTACTCACGTTATCCCGAGCCGCCCCAGGGCAAGGTCATGCAGGCTGCCCTCTCGGGCCAGGCGGTGTACTACCACCGGGCCGGCACGCCGCAGTCGGAGGACGTGCTGATCTACGAGCGCAAGGACCTGCCGACCTGGTTCGTCTGGGGCGGCGTGACCGAAGACGGCCGCTACCTGCTGATCTCGCTCGCCGAAGGATCGAGCAACAACAACCGCCTCTACTACGCCGACCTCGGCGATCCGAAGGCGCCGAACGTCTCGGCGCCGGTCAGGCCGGTTGCCGAGGAGGACGGCGCCGAGCACGACCCGTTCGGCAACGTCGGCTCGGTCCTCTATGTCCGCACCGATCGGGACGCGCCCAACCGGAAGGTGGTCGCCATCGATCTGGCCAATGCGGATAACGCGGCATGGAAGACCATCCTGCCGGAAGCGAAGGAGTCGCTCGAGACCGTCGCGCTCATCGGCGGGCGTATCGTCGCCGAGCATCTGGTTCACGTGCAGAGCCGGGTCACGCTCTACAGCCTGGACGGCAAGTCGGAAGGTGCGCTGGAGCTCCCGGGCACGGGCACGCTCGCCGGCCTGAGCGGGCGCGAGGACTCGCCGACCATCTTCTTCGGCTTCAGCTCGCCGCTCTATCCGACGACGGTGTTCGCGTACGACCCGGTGAAGAAGACGCGGACGCCTTTCGAGGCCGCGAAGCCGCCGGTCGACATCAAGAAATACGAGACGACGCCCCTGTACGCCACGTCGAAGGACGGGACGCGAATCCCCTACTTCGTGACCGCGCGCCGCGGGCTGCCGCGCGACGGGAACAACCCGACGATGCTGTACGCCTACGGGGGGTTCTCCGTGACGATGTCTCCCACGTATCGCGCGGACGCGCCTGCCTGGCTGGAGCTGGGCGGTGTCTGGGTCACGGCCAACCTGCGCGGCGGCGGGGAATACGGCGAGGCGTGGCACCAGGCCGGCATGCTGGAGAAGAAGCAGAACGTCTTTGACGACTTCATTGCCGTGGCCGAGGATCTGATCCGGCAGAAGTACGCCTCCCGGGAGACGCTCGCCATCCAGGGCGGCTCCAACGGCGGGCTGCTCGTCGGCGCCGTGATGGAGCAGCGGCCCGACCTGTTCGCCGTCGCCCTGCCGGCAGTCGGCGTGATGGACATGCTGCGCTACGACCAGTTCACCGGCGGCCGCGCTTGGGTCATCGAGTACGGCTCGTCGCGCAACCCCTCGCAGTTCCAGTTCCTGATCAAGTACTCCCCCCTGCACAACATCAGGCCGGGCGTCTGCTACCCGGCGACGCTCGTCACCACCGCCGATCACGACGACCGCGTCGTCCCGAGCCACTCGTTCAAGTTCACCGCCGCGCTGCAGGCGGCGCAGGGGTGCGACAAGCCGATCCTCATCCGCGTCGAAAAGGGAGCGCACGGCTTCCGCGCCACCAGGGATCGGATCGCGGAGCTCGTGGACCAGTGGACGTTCACGGCGTCGATGATGGGGGTCGAGACCGAACGGTAGCGGTGCGCGGGCACGGTGCACGTACAGGGTGCAGCGCGCCGATGCACGGTGCCACGGTGCAGGATGCGCTGTGCGGCAGGCGGTTAGTGGCGATGATGACCGTGAGGGCGATGACGGCGGCGGACTGGCCGGCAGTGCGGGCGATCTACGAAGATGGAATCGCCACGGGCCATGCGACGTTCGAGACCTCGGCGCCGGCCTGGGAGCAGTGGGATGGCGACCACCTGGAGGCATGCCGGCTCGTCGCGGAAGACGCGGGCGAGGTCCTGGGGTGGGCGGCGCTGACCCAGGTCTCCGGCCGCTGCGTGTACGCCGGCGTGGCGGAGGTCAGCATCTACGTCGCGCCTGCGGCGCATGGCCGGGGAATCGGACAGCGGCTGCTCTCGGCGCTGATCGATCAATCGGAACGCGCCGGCCTCTGGACGCTGCAGGCCGGCATCTTCCCGGAGAACGACGCCAGCGTCGCCCTCCACGAACGCTGCGGCTTCCGCATCGTCGGCCGCCGCGAAAAGCTCGGGAAGACGAACGGCGCCTGGCGCGACGTCCTGCTCCTCGAGCGCCGCAGTACGATCGCCGGCGCCTGAACCGTACGCTTCAGCAGGCGCCCGTGCTCCTGCACGAGGTGTGAGAACGCTTCGACTACCTTGACGTCCCGGCCGAGCGTCTCGCCGTGCTTGCCGCGCCGGGTCCAGCGTGCCGCGCGGACGGGGATTGGCATCGCCGGGCAGAGCCCTGGACGAACATCGCCTGCACGCCCGGCACGTCAGAACCGCGTGAGCAGCCTGACGAAGAACGATCGGCCGGGCTGCGGCACGCTGGCAGCGAACCGGACGTTGTCGGCGGTCTGAACGCCCGGATGCGCGTACGCGGTATTGAAGAGGTTTTCGACGAAGGCCTGAACGGCGAGGGCGCGCACGGGTGCGTAGGTCGCGGTCAGATGTGCGACGAGGTACCCACCGATTCGCTCGGGCGCATCGCCGGTTTCCAGCGGGTCATCGAGGCGCACTCTGTCCGAATTTGCGGGGTCGTTGAGGTACCTGAGAACTCCGCTCTCCCCGACGGCATCGACGAGTGGCCGGTTGGTGACGAAGTTGAAGCGCATGCCGGCATTCAGGTGGTCGGGGCCGACGGTCGCACCGAAATTCGCGCGATGCCGCGCGATATCCCCCGCGCTGACGATCTCGACGCCATCGGTTGCCGCTCGTGGACGCGTGTAGCTGTAGTTGCCGTACACATCCAGGCCTCGGCGCCGCCACGACCCGTTCACCTGGCCGCCGAGAACCTTCAGCGTGTCACGGTTCTGGAAAGACAACGCAAAGACCGGATCGTTCAAGAACGCCTGCGCCAGTTGACGCCGCTTCTCGAGATCCGGGACGCCGCGCAGAGCTTCCGCAAAGCACGTCGACAGATTACAGGGGGTGAAGTACCACGCTTCGGCAAACCGATCGCTGAAATTGCTGAATTCACCGGTATTCAGACGTTCGTACTCGCTGATCTCGCTGACCGCGATCACGTTGCTGTAGCTGGAGCGGTAGATCGACAGATCCAGGGCGTAGCCGGCCGTTTGACGCCCCAGCCCAATCTCGAAATTCCGGACCCGCTCGGGTTGCAGCCCCGAACCCGCCACCTCGCGAATAGCCGGAATCGTGGAGAATCGCTCCAGGTTCGCGGGCTCCTTGAATGCTTCCGCGTAGATTGCCCTCGCGACCACCGGACCCGGCGAATAGATGAACGCCAGACGTGGCGTGCTCGCGGTGCCATAGCCCTCGTTCAGGTCGACGCGCCCGTTGTCGATCCGCCATCCGCCCACGAGCTTGATGGTACGGGTCGGACGATACGACGCCTGAGCGAATACGCCGATGTCTCGAACCGCAAAATGCTCGCCGCCGCCGCGGGGTGGGGGCAGATCCAAGACTGGCGCCCGGAGGTCGCAGCGTGGGCTGCCGTCTTCGAATCCCAGGAACGCGCCACCCCGCTTGTAGAAACGTCCCGTGAGCCTGCGCCAGGCGCTCACTTCCTGTGACGTCAAGGCATTGAGGGGGATCCCCAGATCGAACAGCCGGGCCGGATCCATGCCGGCGGGTATCGTCCCGTCCGCTTCGGCATTGACGACACAATTCGTGGATTTCGTATAGTCGGCCTGGACCGAACTGTTGCGGAGATCCACGCCGGCGATCAGATCCAGATTCGAGCGCGGCCGCGCCACAACATTGAGCTCGTTACGCACCTGGCTAGATGACTGAGCCAGTAGGGTCTGCGTCCAGAACGATTTGCGGGCCACGCCGCAATCGGACGCACGGGACAGGTCGGGACACACGTCGAAAACGCCGAGCTGGACTCGATAGCTGTGGAACAGGAAGGCCGCGGATTCGGGCTGGAGTTCGTGGATTTTGGCCTGCCCGAAATACGTGAGCCGGACGTTGCCGCGCAGCGCTGTGGAGTAGCGCGCGAAGATTGCTGCCTGGAAGGGGACCCAGACAGCTCCGTTTCCGGCGCCAGGCTCCGTCCATCTCGTACTCGCCGAGGCGGTCCCTTCGCGCGTCTGCCAGAGCTGTACCCCGAAGAGAAAGTCGCGCAGCTTCAACTTGCCCGAAACCATCCAGTCGTCACTCAGGTCCGTGAAGGTGACAGGCTGCCCGTTCAACGACTGAAGAGCCTGCCGATCCTCAGCCCGTGCGCTGGCGATGAGCTGCGGGAAGACTGTCAGGCCTTCCCAACGCCTGAAGTGCTGCTCGTAATTGAAGTCCGAGCCGTAGTTCCACTGGTCGTACCCGGACAGATCCCACTCGTCGGACTTGAACAGGCGGCCGGTGATCGAATACGTGGCGCCGCGGAATCGACCGGCAACCGTCGCGTCGAAATAGTTTGTCTTCCACGCTCCGCCGCCTAGCCAGGCGTGGGCGTCGACAGCCTTCGCGTCCGCCAGCGCCTCTTCCGGATCGCGCGTGACGACGTTGATGACCCCGAGGAACGCGTTCGCCCCGTACATCGTCGAGGCCGGCCCGTAGATCACCTCGACGCGATCGATGTTCGACAACGGGTACTGGTGCGAGATGTAGGCGATGTTCGAGAACAGATCGTTCTGTTCGACCCCGTCCACCAGGAACAACGTCCGGTTCGTCGCATCGGAGCGGTAGCCGCGCTGGTAGGCGTTGGAGTAGGTCTGGCCGTTCGTGCGTGAGATGTCGAACGCCGGCAAATCGTGCAGGACGGACTCGAGATCCAGATAGCCTCGCCTTCGAATCTGCTCCCCGGTGATGACCACCACGGTTGCCGGCGCCTCGAGCAGGCTCTCGCGCATTTTCGAGACGCCGCTCACGGCTTCCGAGGCACGCTCGCGTTTGATCCGCACGATCAGCAGCCTGAACCGATCGGGGTCGTCCACTGCCGGCGTGAATTCCGGATTGGCGTTGAGGAGCGCCGCCGCCGCCGCTTCCGCCTGCTCCATCTGATCGAGCGCGAGGAACACGTTCGCCCGGAGCGCTTGGGCTCTCTCACGTTCTTCCGACGTCGGCCGCCCGGCCAGGCAGGCGTCGGTGCGATCGATCACGTCCGAGAATCGTCCGATTCTGAACGCATCGGTGGCGTCGCTGATGAGGCGGGCACACGCCTCCTGCGCGCGCGTAGTCCATGCGGCCGACAGCACGATCGCCACGCCGGCGAGGATACGCGCGATGCGGGTACCCGCGAATCCACTTCGTTCGCAACCGGTCACGGGGCTCTCCGCGTCGAGACATCCGGGCACGTCGGAACGTAGGGCAGAACCGAAGAGACGTGCGCCTTCCACTCCGCGTCGGTGAGGCTCCGGCCGACGCGGCGGCAGGCTTCGTCGGCCAGCAGCCGGGTGTTGGTGGGCCATACACGCACGCGACGGTCGGCGCCGGCCGAGAACACGCGATCGCCTGCCCCGCTGACCGCGATCGCCCAGACCCAGGCGCCGTGCTCGAGCACCTGGGGTTCAGCGCCCTGAATGTCGTTGCTCCGCCACACCTTGACCTCGCCATCGAGGCTCCCGGAGACCACCTGATCCCCGGCGAACAGTACCGACGTGATTCCTGCCCGGTGCGCGGCGACCACAACCGGGCCTGCAGTGGATCCCGAGAGGTTCCACAGGTGCAGCTGCCCGGCTGCCGTCCCGGCAGCGAGCCGCCGGCCATCCGGGCTGAAGGCGACGGTCGAAATCCGCGTGCCGGTTCCCAGCACGCGCCGCACGGGAGGCGCGTCGCCGCCCAGATCCCACAGGATGACTCCCCCGCCCTCGCTCGCGGCCGCGATGCGCTGCCCATCCGGAGCGATGGCCAGGCCGAGCAGACGCTCGGTCGGCGGACCTTCCAGGGCTGGGGCGTGTGGAGCGAACGTCCCGGCTGCCCAGATCTGCACGCGGCCATCGAATCCGGCAGACACCAGACGCCCGGAGCGGTCGAACGCGAGTCCGCTGACCGTTCCGTTGTGCGCCTGCCAGGTTTTCACCAGCGCGGGCTTGTCTTCGGCTGCGTGTGCCCAGACACGGACGGTGCCATCGAAGGCGCCCGCGGCCAGCAGTGCTTCCCTTTCATTCCACGCGAGCGATCGCAGCGCGGTCGGGGCGCTCCCGACCACGCGCCCTGGTCGAGACGGATCCGCGAGTTCGAAGCTGCGCACCCTTCCATCGTCGCTGGCGGTCAGGAGCCGTCCGCCTGGTGCCAGCGCGACCGCGCGTACCGCGTCGCTGTGACCGACGAACGAGCGGGTGGTGCCGCCTGGCAGGTTCTCGAGCGCGAGCCGCAAGGCTGCTGCGATATCCGCGCTCTGCGGGTTCCCGCCGTACTTCGCGGCCAAGTTGTACGCCTGGCGCGCGATGAGCACGCGTACGTCGGCCGGCTCGAACTGCCCGGCCGCATCGCCGGCCAGGGCGCGCGCGAGCGCCAGGTACTGGAGACGCTCCTGCTCGTCACGCGCGGCGGCGGCCGCAGCTTCGGCCGCCGTCGCCTTTGCCGCGGCCGCCTGGGCCGCACGCGAGGCTTCCTCGGCCGTCGACCTCGATTGTTCGGCCGTGCGCGTCGCTTCCTCGGCCACCGCACGTTCGCCGATCGCGGCCAGTCGCTGCCGCTCCGCCTCGGCACGCTGGGTGTCCGCGTTGCGGCGCTCGCGCTGGGCCTCGAGCTGTCCCGCTTCGGCTGCGCGCGCCGCCGCTTCGGCATTGGTCTTCTCGAACTCGGCGCGTTTCCGTTCGCGGCCCGCCTGGGCGAGCGCCTCGCGCACCCTTCCCTCCTGCTGCAGCGCCTGACGTTCGGCCTCACGCGCTTTACGCGCTTCCTCCTCAGCCTGCGCGCGCTGCCGGATCGCGAAGACGAGGCTGACGCCGGACAGGACGCAGAGGACGAGCAGCACGGCCGCGACCCCCCATGCAAGCATCAAGCGCCGCTTCCGGAAGCGCCGCCGCTCGGCAATCGCGCGATCGCGCATCGCCTGGCTTTCATCGAGGAACGCCATGGCGCGTTCGAAGTTGGCCGCGTACCGAGCCCCCCAGGTGGCGGTCGGCCGCTGCGCGTCGCGCCAGTTGATCGCCACCTGGAGCTCCGGGTCGCGCAACAGACCCGCGCTCCCACGGTCGTGCAGCGCGGCGGCACGGCTCACACGGTCGAGAATCTCGGCCGACTGCCCTTCCTCCTCGGTCCACCGGATCAGCTGTTTCCAGAGCCGGATCAGGCTCTCGTGCGAGAGGTCGACGATCGTGGAATCGTCCAGCGCGACGTGGTAGGGCGGCGTGAGGAAGGACCGTCCTTCCATCCGGAAGCGTTCGATGACGCCCACCACGTCTTGGCGCGTGGCATCGATCAGGCTGCACAGTTCGTCGACCCGGCACGGCCGACGCAGTCCGCCCGCGTGCGGACTCATCTCGACGAGCGCCTTGAACAGCCGCTCTGCGGTCTCGCGCTGGCTGTCGTGCGGCAGCGTCTGGAACGCTTCGTCCGCATGCAGCGAGAGCGCGTCGCGCATCGTGCCGATCGCTTCGTAGTCCTCCAGGTCGACCGGCCGGCCGTGCTCGGCGTGATCGACCCAGCAGTCCCACGTGCGCATCAGCGCATGCTGCAGGACGGGCAGCTGATCCGGATCGTCTCCGACGTCGTTCAGCAGCCGCGTGACCAGGCGCGGGGCGATCTCCGCGCCCGCGACTGCGACCGGTCCCGTGATCGCCAGCCGCAGCTCGTCGCGTGTCATTCGCGGCACGAGATACTGCCCCTGGTTGATCGTCTCGGCCAGGCCTGGGAACTCCGCGCACTGGCCGATGAACTCGGAGCGCATCGTGAGGGCGACGAACACGCGGGCCGTGTCCTGCCGCGAAGCCTCGATGAGCAGCTTCACGAACGCCACCGCCTCCTCGCGTGCGTCAGCGCTTCGCCGCGCGCTCTTGAAGCGGAACAGCTCCTCGAACTGATCGATGACGACCAGGACGTTGTCGACGAACGGAAGGTGGGCGTAGCGCACGCTCTCCGCGAGACCGAGCGCGCTCCGCCGCAGCGTGGCCTCGACGAGCGGCCGCCGCATGTCGTCGAATCCCGGGGAGGCGCCCGCGCCGACGACTTCCCGCTCTTCGAGCGCTGCCGCGAGGTTCCCGATCGGATCGCTGCCGGGACGCATCAGCGCCACCCGCCAGGTGGACCCCGCCGCGACCATGTAGCCGCTGTGCAGCGCGGGGATGAGTCCCGAGAGCACCAGGGAAGACTTTCCGCTCCCCGATGTTCCGACGACCGCGAGAAACCGCGTTTCGCGGAGCCGGCGCAGCAGATCGTCTACCTGCGTTTCGCGGCCGAAGAACAGGTACTCCTCGTCGGGCTCGAAGCTGCGGAGACCGGGGAACGGGTTGAGCCGGGTCTCGGCCATGGGGCCTACCTGAGTCTGGCGAGGAACGGCTCGAAGAGGGCCGGCGCGAGCTGCCCGTCACCGGCAATCACGATCGCGTCGTGCGATCGAAACTCCCGCTTTTCGGGCGTCATCGGCGCGGCCAGGAACACGCCCTTGGCGAGCAGCGGCTTGCTGCGTCCGTATCCCGCAATCTTCTGAAGGTCGCGCACCTTGCGGCGGAACCAGAGCGGCCCCCCGGCGCCGTAGTAGATGAGGACGGCGTCGCACGCGAGCAGGCTCTCCTCGTGATCGGACCGGACGCTGGCTTCGTCTCCCTCGAACACGGAGGGCATCACCTCGAGCCCCTGTGCGTACAACAGCTGTTCGATGGAACGCACGCTGTCGCGATCGCGTGAATCGCAGATGACGTAGACGTGCCTCGGTCCTTCGGCGTGCGATGGCCGTGCCTGCCGTTCGGTTCCTGACTGCAGCCGGATGTGCACGACCGTCTTGAAGTCCTCCAGCGGAGTCCTGAGCACGTCCGCGGTGGCCTGGAGCCGGGAGTCGCTCTGCAGCTTCGCCACGAACTGCTGCTGCCGCGGATCCGACGGCTCGACGTCGGGCGCAATCCAGATCAGACAGCAGAAGTTCCCGGCCGCGGCCCGCTCGATCGCCTGCTCGTGCTGCATCACCACGATCGAATCGGTCGATCCCTCGGGCACGACCCCGTAGTTGCTGCCGACCAAGTGGATCGACAGCTGGCATCGCTCGAGCTCCGATCGAATGAACGAGGCGCAGCGATGCCCGACGAGCGGGAGGGACCGATCGGGCAGCACGAGATAGCCGCGGCTCTCGAGCTCGCGGCGAATCGAGTCGCGGCGATCCTGCAGGTCGTAGCTCGTCTCCGCCAGATACACTGCCCCGCGCTGCCGGGGTTCCGACCGTTCGAGCGGCTCGATTTCCTCCGATTCGCGCTCGAGCACCGCCAGGACGTGGGCGATGTCGTACGCAAGATCGTCGAGCTTGCTGTAGTACTGCTGGCGCACGTCGGGCGGCGACATCGGCCCGAGCTCGCGCATCCTGCCGGACTGCGGCTCGATGGTGTAGAAGTCGTACCCGCGCAGCGGCTGGAGCACGGCCGGCTCCAGCTCGCGGCGTACCGGGGTCTTCACGACCTTGAACACACGCACCAGGTCGGCCACCGCGGCACCGCCGCTGATGCCTGACACCGTGACGAACGTATCGAGCTCCGTACGGCACGAGTCGGACTTGATGTATCTCGGCGACAGCACCGAGACGAACACCGCCACCCGGGGCAGGCGGTTGCAGATGGACTGGATGATGATCTGATTGCCTTCGAGCTGCGGATCGCGCCAGATCTTCGCGTCCTTGCCCAGCAGCTGCGCCAGGCGCACGCGCAGCCAGTCGTGCAGCGCAGTCACCCAACCCGGCTGCCCCGGGACGGGGCACTCTTCGTCGATGTGCGCGTAACTGACGAACACGTCGTCTTCGAAGGTCATGACCCGTCCACTACAGGCAGGCGGCCGATGCCTTCGGGTGCACGACGCCCGGTACGAGCGCCGGGAGACGGCAGCCGACTGGCAGCGGCGGTCAAGGTCGTGCGCGCGACCGCGAGGGGGTGACCTAGCTGGAGCATTGTTACCAGCGAGTGCGGTCTTGTCAAAGCCAAAATTGTCCGCGCCCCGGACGGGTAACCCCTTTCCCGAGGTAGCCCGCTCGCCCTGCCCGGCTCGAGGAAGGACCGGCGATTCGTTACGACTTGTCCGTCGGCAACGCGCGCCCGGCCCGGGCGGCGAGTTCCCGGACCTTCGAGACGACGACGTCCTGCGCGTCTGGCGAGAAGAACCCGGGTCCGCCGTGGCTGACACCGCGCGTCTCATAGCCGCCTTCGGCCAGCACGCGGGCACTCGGCAAATAGCCGAAGACGTCGTTGTTGTAGGCGGAGAGCCAGAGCTGCATCGGGCCGATGGCGTTTTCAATCAGGTGCGCGTAATCGACGACGACCTCCCCGGACAGTGCGACGAGCGTCAGATCCTGGCCGAACTGCCAGACGGCGATGGGAGCGCGGTAGTGGGAAGGCAGTGTGCCCCCCGTGTCGAGGACTTCGAGCATCCGCGCCGCCATCCCCGATTTCCAGCTTGGCGAGCCTCGCTCGGTCATCTTCTCGATCTCTCGACGCGAAAGACGGTTGGCGAGCGGAATATCGACGTGGTCGAACTGGAGGTTGAGCGGGCCACGCACCGGCATCAGCTTCGTGCCGAGCACGCGCACGACTTCGCGGCCGAGCGTCTCGCCGTGCTGCCGCGCCAGGTCCAGCGTGCCGCGCGGATGGGGATTGGCATCGCCCGCAAAGCCCTGAACGAACATCGCCTGCACGCCCGGCAGCTGCTGCTGCACGTATTCCTGCGCAAACCCGGCGTAATCGCCCGTGATGCGGTACTCGTCCCCGGTCAGCGTCGTGTTGTGAACCGCCGCCCCGAATATGACCGCGCGCAGCGCGCCGTCAGGCGATGCGATCTTGAGCAGCGGCATCGTGCGATCGGCAGCACCGCGCGGGTTGACGCCCAGAACGACGCCGCGGTCGCGCGTGAATTCGCGCCGGCTCATCACGAACGGAACCACGCCGCTGCCATACGACAGCTCCACCGGCTGGACCCGCGCGAGTGCCTGCTCCACCGCCGAGACGATGCGGTCCTGGAGCAGCTGGCGGTAGGCGCGCGTCCGTCGTGCCGCGTCCGGAGCGATCGAGTATGCCGATGCGTCGCTGTCCGCGATCGCCGGCGCCGTGTGCGTATGGGACGAGTTGATGAGCAGTTGGTGGCGCTTCAGTCCGGTGCCATCCATGACGCGCCGACTGATCTCCTCGGTGACCACGGCGCGCAGGCCGATCAGATCCGTGGTGATCCACACCGCCCGCTCGCCGCTGGTGTCCACGAGCACGAGGACCTTGGCGTACAGATCCGCGACGACTCCCTCGGATGGCTTGTTGCGCGAGGCATAACCGGCCATCGCGACCGGGCCTTCCGGAGTGATCTTCACGGCTGCGAACCCAGCCTGCCACTCGGCTGCCTCGAGCGTCGCGGGAAGCATCGCCGCCATCATGCACGGGAGAAGCAGGCATCTCAGCATGCGTTGCAGTGTGCCACAGGAAGACGAAGAGGAGGATGATAATTGGGGTCACCATGATGATCGGGGGCGAGCTTCGACCCCTTCGAACGTCATCTGCTGGCCCCGAATCAGGGACGCCGGCTTGGACGGCATCGAGGGACGATCCTCGATCCGCATTTATTCGAGCCGCGGGCCGATGGCCGTTCGCCTCTCCTGCAGAGCGCTCGATCCGGAGCGGATGGAGGAAGGGCCGTCGCAGGTCGTCGTGCAGCGTTGTCTTGCTAGAAGCCGCGTGCCAGATCCAGAAACTCTCCTCCCATGAGCCATTCGGCGGAACGCTCTGAAGCTCCTTGTAGAGCCCTCGTGGGCAGACTTCACCAAGCAGATGGGGATCGGCGGATCAGCCGCCGGCCAGGCCTCGTTTGCGTGGTGGGTATCCACCGCACGGTGCCCGGCCACCGCGCAGAGCTCGAGAAGGCCCTGACCGCGCCGGGACCGTCGAGCAAGATCCAGACAGGCGGCGTGTTGCGCCAAGTAAGACGAACCTCCAGACACCCAACGGGCGGGAACGTTCCCGCCCGCATCATCAGCGCCCGAGAACTTCGGCACCGAGCCTGATCACCTGGCCGACGTGTTGTGGCCGGCTGACCGAGTGGGGCGTGCCCGAGGTGTCGAGGCAGGAGCGAAAGCGCGAGAACGCCAACGAGGAGCTGCGGCATGGGTAGCCTTCGACAGCGGAATTCACAACCATGCGCAAGCATGGGGGCACGGGCTCTCCATCTGCCGCGAGCTCGTCGCGCTCCTGGGCGGAGAGATTCACCTCCGCAGCGCGCCTGGGCAAGCAGCACGTTTACGGCAGTGCTCCCGCTGCGCACGCTGCCGATCGCCGCGCCGCCGCGCGATGACAAGAAGGCGAAGACGGCAGCGCCGCGCGAGAACGCAACTGCCGCCGCACCGATAGCCACGTGTCCGGCGTCACGAGCGTCGCAACGTCGCGTAGCGCGCGCCGGCCCAGCCGGTAGGCTCGCGCGGCGAGTCACCGTCGCCCGTCATCGGTGATCCGCAGGCGCCGCCCGGCCAACCGCCGCCGCAGCACCCGATTCTCTTCGATCAGGTATGCGAGCAGTCGCGTTCCCGGCGGCCCAGCCAGCTGGTAACGGCGGCTACCTGGGCGCCTACACCACGGCGGCCCTACATGACGTCCGGGTTCGGCAGCATCACCTCCCGGACGCAGCCGTCGAGATCGTGGCACGCGGCGACGAACTGACGGAGCGTCCGACGCGTCGGCGGAAACGCGTCGAACTCCTCACGGGACAGCCCCCGTTCCGTGTAGGCGTGGCGGAAGTCGGGGAACTTGTCGAGCGCCGCGAGGAGCGCTGGCGCGACCGGCTTGTCGATTCGAGGTTCGACGGGCACATCGCTCGCGTTGAAACGCTTCTGCCAGAGGTGGGGCGGTGAGATGACTACGTCGCCGCCGATGAATTCGCTCCAGTGCATGTGGTTCCGAAAGGCTGCCGACAGCAGGCGGATGCGATATCCGCGTTCCTGGAACAGGCGATACGTCTTCTTGAAGACTGCCACGCCCGCCCACTCGAGCACGCCGGGATCCACGCTGATGCCGTGCCGGTCGGCGAACACCTTCAACCAGTCGTCGAGCCGCCCCACCATGATGGTGCAAACCGAACCCATGCTGGCGACGTCCTTCCCCTCCCGCTCCCGCCGCTGCAGCCCACGTTCGAAGGCCTCCGCCACCTCCAGGCACTGCGGCAGCGAAAAGCAGACCGTGGCGTTGATGCTGATGCCACGGTAGGTGGCTTCCTCGATGGCCGGAATACCTGCGGCGGTGACCGGGATCTTGACGATGATGTTCGGCGCGAGGCCGGCGAAATGCTCCGCCTGACGGACAATCGCCGCCGTATCCCGATAGAACCGTGGATCGGTCTGCACCGATAGTCTGCCGTTCTTCCCCTTGTGCGCGTCGAAGATCGGCCGCAGCAGCTCCGCGCCTTTCATCGATATCTCGTCCACGAGCTTCCACGCGATGTCGTGCTCGGTCGCCGTGGGCATCGACCGGATCAGCTCCTCAATCCGATCCTTCCAGAGGTGCATCTCCTTCTTCAGCACTTCCCCGACGATGACCGGGTTGCAGGTCGCGCCGACCGCGCCGTGTTCGATCGCGTACGCGAGCTCCATCTGCGCCGCGGAGTCGTTCCACAGACACGTGCACGTCGTCTGCGTCATCTGATGAAGCGGGC
The DNA here is from genome assembly GCA_048594975.1 of Vicinamibacterales bacterium. GTDB lineage: Bacteria > Acidobacteriota > Vicinamibacteria > Vicinamibacterales > 2-12-FULL-66-21 > JBMDXB01. The sequence goes on from JBMDXQ010000067.1 coordinate 202,678, forward strand.
TCTTGTACTGCGTGACCGTGTTCGCCATGACTACCTCGCCCCGTGTACCAGATACTAGATCCCAATCTGCCGAAGGTAGCATCGATTCCGTATTGCGCTTGCGAGCGGCGCGCCCATCGAAGGCAGGACGTCCTGCTCGACGACGATCCAGCCGTCGTACCCGGCGCGCTCGAGATCCCCGAGCAGGGCGGGAAACTCGACGGTCCCCCGCCCCAGCTCGCAGAACAGGCCGTGCCCGAGTGCCGTCTGGTAATCCCACTCCTCTGTACGCGCGCGGCGGGCGACACGCGGCTCGCAATCCTTGAAATGAACGTGCCAGATGCGCGGCCGGTAGCGCGACAGCAGCTCTACCGCAGAGCCGCCGCCATAAGTCGCGTGACCCGAGTCCAGGCACAGGCCGACGAGGGCCGGATCGGTGCGCTGCAGAAGCGCTTCGATCTCCTGCGGCGTCTCGACGAAGGTCGCGCAGTGATGGTGAAAGACGGTGCGCAGGCCCGCCTCATCGCGTACAGCCCGTGCGATTCCGCCGACACGGCCCGCCGCCTCGTCCCATTGACGCTCGTTCAAACTGATGGCGTCGTCAACTCGCCCCGCCGCTCGAGCGCGAACGGGATCCGCCGTCGGTTCGTCCGACAACACCAGGACGGGGCCCCGCTCTTCGGCGTTGCCGACCCCCGCCATGAGGCGCGCGGTCGCGACAGCCCTTTGCCGGCTCTCCTCATATGTCCCCGGATCGGACAGGCGGGTCGTGACGAACCCGCCGACCATCCTGAGGCGACGGCGGCCAAGCTCGTCGCGCAGCCGCGCGGGGTCGGAAGGCATGAAGCCCCAGTCGCCCAGTTCGGTGCCGGCGTAGCCGGACTGCGCAATCTCGTCGAGCACCTGCGCGTAGCCAGGACTTGCCGTCTTGGACTCGAACTCCAGCACGCCCCATGAGCAGGGCGCATTCGCGACCTCAATCATCCCCTGTCCGTCACCTCCCAACTCCCAACCTCCAGCTCCCAGGTCCATCAGAGTCGAAGAGTGAGGCCTTCTCCGGAGCTGGGTGTTGGCCGTTGGGAGTTCGAAATCGCCACGTCACAGGTAGTGCCGTTCCGCCGCGCGAGCCCGCACGTATTCAGCTCTCGCCTTCTGCACCGCCTCGAGCGTTGACACCTCGGCGACGGGCACGTCCCACCACGATTCGTAGCCCGCGACCCGCTGTTCGGGATCCACCGGAATCACAATCGCGGTGGTGCGATCGGCGCCGCGGGCGCCTTCGAGCGCCGCACGGATCGCCTCCGGCGTACACGCCCGGATCGTCCGCGCACCGAGCGATTCGGCGTTGGCTGCGAAATCCACGGCGAGCACATCTCCCTCTAACTGTCCGCTCCGTCTGTCGCGCTGCCGGTATTGTGTCAGGAACCCTGAGCACCCTACCGATTGTGACAGGCCGCCGATGCTCGCAAAGCCGTGGTTGTCCAGGATCAGGATCGTCAGGCGCACGCCTTCCTGAATGGACGTCACGATCTCCTGGGCCAGCATCAGATACGAGCCGTCTCCCACCAGCACGTAGACCTCCCGGTCGGGAGCCGCCATCTTGGCGCCGAGCCCCGCTGCGATCTCGTACCCCATGCAAGAGTAGCCGTACTCCAGGTGGTATTGCTTCGGGTCGCGTGCTCGCCAGAGCTTGTGCAGGTCTCCCGGAAGGCTGCCGGCCGCATTGACGATCACGTCGCTCGGCCGGGTGAACTCGTTCAGGATTCCGATCACCGCGCCTTGGCTGATGGCCGGCGTTCCGGTGTCGGCGTAAATGCGGTCCACTTCTCGCTGCCACTCCGCCTGCTCGCGAGAGACGCGCTCCCGGTACGCCGCTGGTGTCTGCCATCCCTGCATCAGCGGCAGCCATTCTTCGAGCGTCGCTCGCGCGTCGCCGACGAGCGGCAGCCCCTGATGCTTTCCGGCGTCGAATCCGGTGATGTTGACGTTGATGAAGCGAACGTCCAGGCGCTGGAACGCCGTCTTCGACGCGGTTGTGAAGTCGCTCAGGCGTGAGCCCACCACGATCACCAGATCCGCCTCCCGCGCGATCCTGTTTGCACCTGCGGCGCCGGTCACGCCGATGGCGCCGAGCGCCTGAGGATGATCGAACCGCAACGCACCTTTACCTGCCATCGTTTCGACGACGGGAATGCCCGCGCTGCTTGCGAACCGGGCGAGTGCGTCGGTCGCCTCGCTGTAGATCGCGCCGCCCCCCGCGATGATGAGCGGCGACTTCGCCGCGCGCAGCCAGCCGGCGGCCTGCCGGAGCAGGGCCGCGTCGGGCCTCGGTCGCGCAATCGTCCAGACCCGCTTTCGGAACAAGGCCTCGGGATACTCGAACGCCTCCGCCTGGGCATCCTGCGGCAGACACAGCGTGACCGCCCCGGTGTCGGCCGGCGACGTCAGGACGCGCAGCGCCTCCGGCAGTGCGGTCACGAGCTGCTCGGGCCGGTTGATGCGATCCCAGTATTTCGAGACCGGCCGCAGGCAGTCGTTCACCGAAATGTCCTGCGATGCGGCAGATTCGAGCTGCTGCAGAACGGGCGCGGGACCGCGAGTCGCGAAAATATCGCCAGGCAGCAGCAGCACCGGCAGACGATTGATGGTGGCCACGGCGGCCCCCGTCACCATGTTCGTGGCGCCAGGCCCGATCGAACTGGCGCAGGCCAGCGTCCGCCGCCGATTGGACATCTTCGCGAATCCGACTGCGGTGTGCACCATCGCCTGCTCGTTGCGGGGGAAATAACTGGGCAGCCGGTGCTTCGCCTGCAGCAGGGCCTGACCCAGGCCGGCCACGATCCCGTGGCCGAAGATCGTGAACACCCCTCCAAAAAACGGCTGTTCGACGCCGTCGAGGCTCGTGTACTGCTGTGTCATGAACTCGACGATCGCCTGTCCCATCGTCAGGCATCTGGTGTGTCCCATGATGTCCTCGTCTCCGCTTGCAGCCGGAACTCGGCCGCCAGCATAATACGGGCGCGACTCCCGCCGACACGCGGAAAACCATCCCATGTGCGCGGTCTTCGACGCTGCTCAGCATCCGATCACCCCGCCCGTGCTGCAGATGCGCGGGATCTCGAAGCGTTACCCGGGCGTCCGGGCGCTCAGCGAGGCGGCGCTCGACGTACGCGCTGGAGAAGTACACGTCCTCCTGGGAGAGAACGGCGCCGGCAAGTCGACGCTGGTGAAGATTCTGAGTGGGGCGGTGAGCCCGGATGCCGGAGTCATCCTCCTCGACGGCCGCCCGATCGAGATCGGCGATCCCTTGCAGGCGCGCAGGCTCGGGATCAGCACGATCTACCAGGAGTTGAGCCTCGTTCCTCATTTGTCAGTCGCCGAGAACATCTTCCTCGGGAAGACTCCCACGCGCGGCCCCGGGATCGTCGACTGGCGGCGCATGCGGCGCGAATCCGATCGCATCCTGAACGGTCTCGGCGTTTCGATCGAGTGCCGTGCCCCCGTGCACAGCCTGCGGCTCGCACAGCAGCAGATGGTCGAGGTCGCCCGGGCGCTGTCGGACGACGCGCGGATCCTGATCATGGACGAGCCGACCTCCGCGCTCAGTCAACGCGAGGTGGCACAGCTCTTCGCCACCATCACGCACCTGACCTCGCGCGGCGTTGCCGTCGTGTACATCTCGCACAGGATGGACGAAGTCTTTCGAATCGGCAATCGCGTCACCGTACTGCGCGATGGCTGTCGCGTGACGACCGAAGACATTGCGGCGGTGACTCCATCGCGGCTGGTTCGACTGATGGCGGACCGAGAGGTCGCCGACCACTACCCGCGACCGCCGCGCGTGCGGGGCGACGAACTCCTGCGGGTGGAGGGCCTGGCAGGCGGCGGACTGAAGGACGTCTCCTTCGTCCTGCACCGCGGCGAGATCGTCGGCGTTGCGGGGCTCGTCGGCGCCGGACGAACCAGGCTCGCTCTCGCCATCGTCGGCGCCGACCGAGTGGAACGAGGGCGGATTGTCGTCAAGGGCAGGCCCGCCAGGATAGGCTCGCCAGCGGACGCGGCCCGCGCGCGTATCGGCTTTCTGCCGGAGGATCGACAGCAGCAGGGGCTCGTGCTCCCCTTGTCGGTCGAGCGCAACGTCTCCCTCTCCCACCTCTCGGCGCTCGCACGGTTGGGCGTCATGGATCGCTCGAAGGAACGCATCGAGGCGCAGGAGGCGATTGCCAGCCTGCGGATCCGGACGCCCGGACCCGAGCACGTGGTCCAGCATCTGAGCGGTGGAAATCAGCAGAAAGTGGTGCTGGCCAAATGGCTGGCGGCACGGGCGGAGGTTCTCATCTTCGACGAGCCCACGCGCGGCATCGACGTGGCCGCGCGGCACGACATCTACGTGTTGATGAACCGCCTGGTCGAGTGCGGCGCTGGCGTGCTCATGATCTCCTCGGATCTCCCCGAGGTTCTCGGGATGAGCGACCGCATCCTCGTGCTGCGCGGAGGCGCAGTGCAGCGCGAGCTCGTGGGACGCGAAGCGTCCGATGCCGACGTGCTGCAGGCGGCGCTTGGGGTCGCCTCCTAAATGCATGCCGCTCGAGACTATCGCGTGACGAGGCCGGGGTGGCTCGCGCACTCGGCCCGGCAACTCGGGACCCTCGCCGGGCTGCTGATGCTGTGCCTGATCCTGTGGGCCGCCACGCCGCACTTCCTCACCGTCTCGAACCTGCTGAACGTTCTCGAGCAGACGGCGCTGAACGCGGTGGTTGCCGTCGGGATGACGTTCGTCATCATCTCCGGCGGGATCGACCTGTCGGTGGGCTCCGTCCTGGCGTTTGCCGGCGTCGCGCTCGGACTGGCGCTCGACGCCGGCGTTCCGACGCCCGTGGCGGTTGGGCTCGCCCTGGCCGTCGGGCTGTCGTGCGGCCTGGCCAACGGCGTGCTTATCACGTTCGGACGACTGCCGCCGTTCATCGCCACGCTGGGCATGATGAGTGTGGCACGCGGCGGCGCGCTCATGATGGCCGAAGGCCGGCCGATCTCCGGTTTCAGCGAAGGCTTTCGCGCCCTCGCCACGGAACGCATCCTGATGGTCCCCGCGCCGGTCGTCATTACGGCGCTGATCTACGCCGTCGCGCATTTCGTCCTGGGTCGGACGGTGTTCGGCCGCGCGACGTACGCGATCGGCGGGAACGAGGAAGCCGCGCGCCTCTCGGGAGTCCAGGTGCGCTTCCACAAGACGACGATCTACGGCGTGGCCGGCCTGATGAGCGCAGCCGCGGCGGTCGTGCTGACGGCGCGGCTCAACTCGGCGCAACCGACCGCCGGGATCATGTACGAGCTGGACGCGATTGCCGCAACCGTGATCGGGGGTTCCAGCCTGCTCGGCGGCGAGGGTTCGCTGATCGGCACCCTCATCGGCGCATTGATCATGGGTGTGCTGCGGAATGGGCTGAACCTGCTCAACGTGTCCTCGTTCGTGCAGCAGGTGGTGATCGGCGTCGTGATTATCGGAGCGGTGCTCGTGGACATGTCGCTGAAGAGGCGCCGCCGCTAGAGGCCTTGAGCCCCGAGAACTCATGCGAATGAGTCTAGTTCTCGAGGCGAAACGCCGTCCGCGCGTCAGCGCGGCGTTATCAGGCTTGCGGACTAGCGAGGCGGAGCCTCTCGCCGGTCTGAGGCGGAGCCGCCGCTAGGATGTCTGGAGTGACGATGATGGCACGCATTGCACGCAGGGTCGTGCTCGCGGTCGTGGTGCTGGGAGTGGCTGCGGCATGCAACCGCGGGCAGTCGGCCCCTGCCAGCGGCGCGCCACGCGTCGCGTTCGTGATGAAGACGCTCAATCACCCGTTCTTTCTCGACATGCAGCGGGGAGCGGAGGAGGCCGCCGGAGGCGCGGGGATCCAGCTCGTCGTGCAGGCGGCCGAACGGGAGATCGACGTCGAGAAGCAGGTGCAGATCATCGAGAATCTCCTCCAGACCGGAATCCGGGTGTTGATCGTGACACCAAGCGGGTCGCGCGAGATTGCCACGGCCATCGCCAAGGCGAACCGGGCGAACGTACCGGTGGTCGTGGTGGACACCCGCGTCGATCCCCGGACGGTTGCCGACAACGACCTCGAGATCCAGTCGTTCATTGGCTCGGACAACTACGAGGGTGGCAGGCAGGCCGGCGACTACGTCGCCAAAGCCGCCGGCGGCAAGGCCCGTGTGGCCGTGCTCGAAGGGATACCCGGCCACGAAACGGGGGACTCGCGCCTGCGCGGATTCCGCGACGCGATCGCCAGCCACCCCGGCATCACGATTGTCGCCAGTCAGCCCGCGAACTGGGAGCGGGACCAGGGGTTCACCGTCTTCCAGAACATGCTGCAGGCACATCCCGACCTCGATACCGTCTTCGCCTGCAACGATCTCATGGCGCTCGGCGCCGTCGAGGCGATCGCCGCCGCGGGGCGTTCCGGGCGCATCCGCGTGGTCGGGTTCGACGCCCTCGACGACGCGCGCAAGGCGATCGAGGGGGGGCGCATGGAAGCGTCGGTGGCGCAGTCGCCGAGGGAGATGGGCCGGCTCGCCGTCCAGAGCGCCGCGCGGCTGCTGCGCGGCGAATCCGTTCCGGCGGATCAGAAGGTCCCCATCGCGCTCGTCACGAAGGGGGCAACCGGCACGCGGTAGATACCTGCGGGTGCCGGTCTCTCGGTGAAGTGTCGGCGGCGCGCGACTCGGCGGCCCAGGGAGCACTGCGGTGGATTACCGAACGAAGCTCAACGTCGGACTGATCGGCCTGGGACGTCTCGGACGCGTCTACGCGGCCGCGCTCGCCACGCGGATCCCGTCGACCCGCCTCGTTGCCGTCGCCGACGTCGACCCGGGCGCGGTGGACAGCGTCGCGCGCGACTTCGATGTCCCGCGCCGCTTCACCGATCCTGCCGGAGTGTTCGACGACCCGTCGGTTGACGCCGTGGTTATCGTCACCCCCACGTCAACGCACAGGGCAGTCACCGAGGCGGCGGTCGCGGGACGCAAGGCGATCTTCTGCGAGAAGCCGCTCTCTATTGCGCTGGACGAGGCGATGGAGATCCGCCGCGCGGTCACCCGCTCGGGCGTGTTCTTCCAGATGGGATTCATGCGGAGGTTCGATCGCGGGTTTGCCGCTGCCAAGAAGCGGCTGGACGAAGGAACGATCGGAGACGCGGTAGTGTTCAAGTCCACCTCGCGCGACCCTTACCGTCCCTCGATCGAGTACGCGAATCCGCGGACGAGCGGCGGCCTCATCATCGACATGGGCATCCACGACTTCGATCTGGCGCGGTGGTATATGGGAGACGTGGCGGCGGTGCAGGCCGTCGGCGGTCTGCTCGCCTACCCCGAGCTTGGCGCCGTCGGCGATATCGACAACGCGGTGATCAGTCTCATCTTCGCGAGCGGCCGCCTCGGCGTCATCGACATCACGCGGAATGGCATCTACGGGTACGACATCACGACGGAGCTGCTCGGCACGAAGGGTACGCTGCGCGTCGGCTATCTGCGCGAGACACCCCTGATGGTCATGACCAAGGGCATGGTCAGCCACGACACGGTCCCCTATTTCATGGAGCGGTTCGGGGAGGCCTACACCGCGCAACTGGAGAACTTCGCCGGCAACGTGCTGCAGGACCGCGAGCCGCCCATTACCGTGGACGACGGGGTCGAAGCGCTCAGAGTGGCGGTCGCGGCCACGACGGCGCAGCAGACCGGCGAGCGAGTCGAGATCGCCTCGATCGCGCACAGCGGCGAGCGTAACGCCCTGTGAGGAGGAGCCCTATGAACGCACCGGCCATCACATTGCTCCACACGCGTGCCCTGCCCGACACGAAGCAGTCTGGCACCCGGATCGCGCTCACGCCGCGCCGCGCCGGCTGGGACTACGTCGGGTTCGCCGTGCGGCAGATCGCCGCCGGCCACGCCTGGAGCGGTCGGACAGCAGGGAACGAGGTGTGCCTCGTGCTGCTGTCCGGGCTGGCGTCCGCCACGTGGTCGCCCGGCCAACCGAAGAGCGTCCGGCTCGGGCCGCGCAGGAATGTGTTCTCGGATTACCCGCACGCGATTTACCTGCCGCCGGGAACGGCGTTCGACCTGCGCGCCACAGCCCTCACGGAAATCGCCGAATGCCGCTCGCCGACATCACGGCGGTTACCGGCGCGCGTCATCACTCCTTCCGACTGCGGGTTCGAAGTGCGCGGCGGGGGAAACGCGACGCGACAGATCATCGATATCCTGCCGCCGTCGGCGGACGCGGATCGCCTGCTCGTGTGCGAGGTGCTCACGCCCGCGGGCAACTGGTCCAGCTATCCTCCGCACAAACACGATCGGCACGCGCCTCCGGTCGAAGCGGACCTGGAGGAAACGTACTACTACCGGTTCTCCGGGCCGGATGGATACGGACTGCAGCGGCTCTACACGGCGGACGGCCGTTCCGATCAGGTACTGAGGGTCGTTGACGGGGACCTGGTGCTGGTCCGCGAAGGCTATCACCCGTTCGTCGCGGTTCCCGGCTTCGACGCGTATTACCTCAACACCCTCGCGGGCTCCTGTCGCTCCATGGCCGCTACCGACGATCCCCGCTATGCGCATCTGCGCGCGAGCTGGCCTCCTCCGGACGGGCGCGTGCCGATGATTCCGAAGCCGCGCTGACGAAACTCCCAACGCCCGACTCGCAAGGAGAATGGTCCGAAGCGTCCCCGTGGAATGAAGGCTCTTCTGAAGTATGCGCCAGGCGACGGGTACGTGGACGTTCGAGACGTCGCGGAGCCTCTGTGCCACGCCGATCAGGTGAAGATCGAGGTCGCGTTCTGCGGCGTATGCGGCACCGACATCCACGTGCTCCACGACACGTTTCGCAACTATCCGCCGGTGATTCTCGGTCACGAGCTGTCGGGCACCGTGGTAGAGGTCGGGAGCCGGGTCACGTCGTTTACGAAGGGAGAGCGCGTCGCGGTACTCGGTGCGACCAGCGTGACCTGCGGCGAGTGCAAACACTGCCGGGCGGGGTACTTCATCTTCTGTGCGCGGCGGCGAGGGATGGGCCACGGCGTCGATGGCGGCTTCACCAGGTACGTGGTCGCCCGGCCCGATCAGTTGTATCGCGTGCCCGATCGGATGACGCTCGAGGAAGCCGCCCTCAGCGAGCCCTTCGCCGCCGTCGTCCAGGCCGTGCTGGAGATCGCGCGCGTCCGCAAGGGGGAAACGGCCGTCGTGTCAGGTCCGGGGCCGATGGGGCTGCTCTGCCTGAAGCTCCTGGTGGCGGAAGGCGTGAGGACGATCGTCGCCGGCACGGCGAGCGATCGGGACCGCCTGGATGCCGCACGCAGGTTCGGGGCTGCCGCCGTGGTGGAGGTCGAACACGGGAAGCTCGCCGACGCGGTGCGGGAGGTAACCGGGGGCGCGGGCGTGGACGTCACGTTCGACTGTGCCGGTCACCAGGACTCCGTCGCCGTCTGCCTCGCCGCGCTGCGGCCGATGGGACGGCACACGCAGGTGGCAATCTGCGGCGGCGAGATTTCGTTCCCTATCGATCGCGTCTTCTACAAGCAGCTCACGCTCGCGGGCTCTATCTGCTACACGGCGCGCACGTGGGATCGCATGTTCGAGATCTTCGCCGGCGGGCGGATGACGTTGCAGGACCTCGTCTCTCACACCCTTCCGATCACCGAGTGGCGCGCCGCCTTTGATCTGTGCCTCACTCGACGGGCGCTCAAGGTTCTGCTGTTTCCGGTGTGACCGCCAGATTCGTCCGTGTCGTCACGAAATCAGACGCTCTACGTGGTCTTGTTCTGCGTCACGTCCGGCGGTGATGCGAATCAGCGAGGAGGCCCACGACGCCTCGCTTCGGACGGTGGCGCAATCGAGCTGTAAAGGCTGGTCTTCGGAGTTCTCAGGAGCTTGATGCTCTCGAGCACGTCATCCGAGTGTGGCGCCGGTCTCGTCAACGGCGCCGGGGAACAGACCTGGACGAGTCTGCGGTACGCAGCGAGGCGGGACGCGAGACGGCGAAACGCTTCGGGCTGCCGGCGATTCAGCGGCGCGATTGAATCGGCTGATTCAGCTTGCCCCTGCAGGTCTTCTTCGATATACCTGCTCGACACGTGGTCCAAACGTGCGCCCGAAGGCTCCTGCGCCAGCACGCGTCGGACTGGTATTCCATTACGGCGGTCCCAGGGTCCGACCGACCAATCGAGTCCGGTCTCGATTGACGGCGGCGGCGGGCGTGCCGAGGAAGGAGCGTTGCCGCCATGCCACGCCGACTCCGCTGCGGCCTCATCCAGGCCGGCAACGTCCTCGGCCCGGAGGCCGGGCTGCCCGCGATCAAGCGGGCGATGATCGAGAAACACACCAGGCTCATCGGAACGGCGGCCCGGAAGAAGGTGAAGATCCTGTGCCTGCAGGAGCTCTTCTACGGTCCGTATTTCTGCGCGGAACAGCAGACACGCTGGTATGACCTCACCGAGCGCGTTCCGGACGGACCCACCGTGACGCTGATCCGAAAACTGGCCCGCCAGCACAGGATGGCGATCATCGCGCCCGTCTACGAAGCCGATCAGCCCGGCGTCTACTACAACACCGCCGCCGTCATCGATGCCGACGGGCAGTACCTCGGCAAATACCGCAAGACGCACATCCCGCACTGCCATCCGGGCTTCTGGGAGAAGTTCTACTTCCGTCCAGGCAACCTCGGGTATCCGGTGTTCGAGACGGCGTTTGCGAAGATCGGGGTCTACATCTGCTACGACCGCCACTTCCCGGAAGGCGCCCGCGCCCTGGGCCTGGCTGGTGCCGAGATCGTCTTCAACCCTTCGGCAACGGTCGCCGGGCTGTCCGAGTATCTCTGGAAGCTGGAGCAGCCGGCGCACGCGGTGGCCAATGGCTACTTTGTCGGCGCCATCAACCGCGTGGGCCTCGAAGCGCCGTGGAAGATCGGCGAGTTCTACGGTCAGAGCTATTTCTGCGATCCGCGCGGCCAGATCGTCGCCGAAGGTCCGCGTGACCGCGACGCGGTTGTTGTGGCCGATCTCAATCTCGATCAGATCGAGCAGGTTCGCGCCACGTGGCAGTTCTACCGCGACCGCCGGCCCGATGCCTACGGTGCCCTGGTCGCCCCCTGACCCTGAACACGTCCGGCGTGCCGCGCCTGGTCCGACCGTTCGCGCTGCGGCGAGGAGACGGTGATGAGCCCAGATCTCTCGGTGACGTTCACCGGCCTGCGCTTCGAGAACCCATTCATGCTCTCGTCGGCCCCGCCGACCGAGTCCGAGAGCAACATCATGCGCGCGTTCGAGGCCGGCTGGGGCGGCGTGGTCACCAAGACCATCGGCATGCACCCGGTCGCGAACGTGGCGGGCCCGAGGACGAAGTTCCTGCGGGAAGACACGGCCACGGGCGGGCTCTCGATGAATCGTGGCCGCCAGGGCGCGCTCGTGGCGTCGTGGAACTGGGAACTCATCTCGGACAAGCCGTTGGAGTGGTGGGTGCCGCGGCTCGAGCGCATCAAGCGGGCGTTCCCGTCCAAGGTGCTGATTGCGTCGATTATGGCCGGCTCCGGCACCGACAAGGAGCTCGACCACTGGCGCACGCTCGCCCGGGCGTGCGAGGGCGCCGGCGCCGACGGTCTCGAGCTGAACCTGTCCTGCCCGCACATGGATCGGCCCGACATGGGCTCGAACATCGGCAAGAACGAGGGGCTCTGCTCGTTTGTCACCCAGGTGGTCAAGGAAGTCGCGCGCGTGCCGGTGTGGGCCAAGCTCACGCCCGCCACGTCCGACATCGCCCTCGAAGCCGGCGCGGTCTTTCGCGGAGGTGCCGACGCCGTTTCGTCGTCGAACACGTTTCCCTCGCTCCCCGTGATCGACCCGGTCCTGCTCGAGTTTGAGATGAACGTTGACGGGTTCGTCTCGATAGGCGGGCTCGGCGGCCCGGCGATCCTGCCGCTCTCGCTGGCGAAGGTTGCGCAGATGACGCTGGCGCTCCCGGACCGGGAGTTTTCCGGCATCGGCGGCATCTCCGATTTCACGCACGCGCTCAACTACTTCCTGCTCGGCTGCGGAACGGTGCAGGTCTGCACGGCGGCCATGCTCGACAAGGCCGTCGGGCCGTCGGTCATCGCGCGCCTGCTCGAGGGCTACGCGGCGTTTCTCGAGAAGCATGCCGATCGAGGCTGGCATACGCTCGCGGACTTCCGCGGCCTGCTCCGCGATCGCGTCGTTCCGCACTCGCAGATTCGGCGGCCCGATCGTGCCGACTACAAGGGGGGCTACGAACCACAGGAAGGGTACGCCGACCCGAACGTCTGACCACGCTGCCCTGCCGACGGGGTGCGCGGCAACCGATCCCGAGGTCGGCGCTGAGTCGCGCGGACCATGAACTTCCAGAGGGCCACGCATGAGTGCCACGCTCGTCAGAAACGGGACCATCGTCACCGCATCCGATCGGTACGACGCCGACATTTATATCGACCGTGGCGTCATCACCCACATCGGCCGCGGCATCACCATGCCGGCCGACACGGTCGTGGACGCGACGGGCAGGCTCGTCATACCCGGCGGCGTCGACGCGCACACGCATCTCGACATGCCGTTTGGCGGCACGACTTCGGCCGACGACTTCGAATCGGGCACGATTGCCGCCGCTCACGGCGGGACGACGACGGTCGTGGACTTCGCGATCCAGGATTACGGGCGAGGGTTGTATCCAGCCTTCGACGCCTGGATGGGGAAGGCTCAGGGCAAGGCCGTCATCGATTATGCATTCCACATGATCGTGCGCGAGCTGACCGACCAGATCGCACTCGACATGGACGGGATGATGCGCCACGACGGAATCACCTCGTTCAAGCTCTTCATGGCCTACCCGGGTGTCTTCATGGTCGACGACGCGACAATCTTCCGGGCACTTGGGCGGGCGCGGGAGAGCGGGGGCCTCATCTGCATGCACGCGGAGAACGGCGGAGTCATCGACACGCTGGTGAAAGAGGCGCTGCGACGGGGGCAGACGGCGCCGAAGTATCACGCGCTGACACGACCGACGCGCGCGGAAGGCGAAGCCACTGGGCGTGCCATCGCGCTCGCCGAAATGGCCGGCGCCCCCATCTACATCGTGCACTTGAGCTGCGCGGACGCTCTCGAGAAGGTGAAGCAGGCGCGGGACATGGGCCTGCCGACCTACGCCGAGACCTGCCCGCAGTACTTGTTTCTCTCGTACGCGGACTACGAACGCGAAGGGTTCGAGGGCGCGAAGTTCGTGATGTCGCCGCCCCTGCGCGAAGCCTGGCACCAGGACATGCTCTGGAAGGGGCTGAAGCAGAACCACCTGCAGGTCGTGTCCACCGATCACTGCCCGTTCTGCATGAACGAGCCGCCGCAGAAGCAGCTCGGGAAGGACGATTTCTCGAAGATCCCGAACGGCGCGCCCGGGATCGAGACACGCCTGATGCTGCTCTGGGACGGCGTGCGCACCGGCCGCATCGATGAGCACCGCTTCGTCGAGATTGTGGCGGCCAACCCGGCGCGCATGTTCGGCCTCTGGCCACGCAAGGGCACGATTGCGGTGGGATCCGACGGCGATCTGGTCATCTGGGATCCCGACAAGGTCCTCACACTGTCGGCTGCGACGCACCACATGCGGGTCGACTACAACCCGTATGAGGGCCGGACGATTGTCGGCGCCCCCTCCACTGTCCTGTCCCGCGGCGAAGTCATCGTCGAGAGCGGTCGGTTCGTCGGCAAGCCCGGGCGGGGACAGTTCGTGAAGCGCACGCCGGGCTCACCGCTCGTGTCGTAGCCGACCCGGAACGCGCAGACCGAGACGCCCATGAACCCACGCGTCGATGTCAGTGAGATGCGCAAGGCCGAAGGCGAGCTGTACGAGCTGGCCTCGGCGCCGGCCGATCCGGCCCTTGCCAACGCGGACCTCGCGCCCACGAGGATCGACCAGCGGACCTGGGGCACTTATCACATCGCTTCGCTGTGGATCGGGCTGTCGGTATGCATCCCGACCTACATGCTGGCGGCGGGGCTCGTCGGCGGCGGCATGAGCTGGTCGCAGGCGCTCGTCACGATCATGCTCGGCAACCTGATCGTGTGCGTCCCGATGGTGCTCGTGGCGCATGCGGGCACCCGTTTCGGCATTCCGTTTCCCGTGCTCGCGCGCTCGTCGTTCGGCGTGCGCGGATCGAACGTGCCGGCGTTGCTGCGCGCGATCGTGGCGTGCGGGTGGTTCGGCATCCAGACGTGGATTGGCGGTCAGGCGATCTACACGATGATGAGGGTCGTGCTGCCGCAATACGAGCCGCCATTTGCCAAAGCCTTCGGGTTCGGCGTCTTCTGGCTGTGGAACATGTACATTGTCGTGCGCGGCAGCCGGTCGATTCGCGCACTCGAGGCGTACGCCGCGCCGTTTCTCATCGTGTCCGGCCTGGCACTGCTCGGCTGGGCCACGAATCGCGCCGGCGGCCTCGGTCCCATCCTCGATCAGCCAGGCCGGTTCCAGACGACTGGCGAGTTCCTCCGCTTCTTCGTGCCGTCGCTGACGGCGATGGTCGGTTTCTGGGCGACACTCGCCCTCAACATCCCCGACCTGTCACGATACGCGCGCAACCAGAAGGCGCAGGTCTGGGGTCAGATACTCGGGTTGCCGACGACGATGACGCTGTTCTCGTTCATCGGGGTCGCGGTCACGTCCGCGTCGGTGGTGGTGTTTGGGAAGGCGATCTGGGATCCGGTGGAGCTGCTGTCGCGCATCGGGAGTCCGATCCTCGTGTTCATCTCCCTCCTCGCCCTGCTCGTGGCGACCATCACGACCAACGTCGCGGCGAACGTCGTGGCGCCGGCGAACGGGTTTGCGAACCTCTGGCCCTCACGCATCACGTTCGCGCGCGGCGGCATCATCACGGGGGTGATCGGGATCGCCATCATGCCCTGGCGTCTCCTCGAGCACGCCGATCGCTACATCGGCTGGCTCATCGCCTACTCGGGGTTCCTCGGGCCGGTGGCGGGCATCTTCATCGCGGACTACTGGGTGGTCCGGCGTGCGCGCCTCTCGCTGAGCGATCTCTACGCCGCGCGCGGGATCTACGGCCGCTGGAACATCCGGGGACTCGTGGCGCTGGCCGTGGGCGTGGCGGCCGCGCTCGTCGGCCTCGTGGCACCGGCGGTACGTGTGCTCTACGATTACGCCTGGTTCGTAGGCTTTGCCGTGGCCTTTGTGATCTACGCGGTACTGATGCGAGGAACCCCACCGGTCGACTTGTCTGCGGTCCGTGGGGTGGAAGATCCGCGCGGCGGCCGGGCGAAGGCTGGAGCCGGGGAACCGGGGGACCTTGCGGAAGGGGCCGCGAAGTGACTGGCGAGGAGATGGTTCAGCTCTGCCGGCGGCACACCATTTACGAGTGGTCCGCGCAATCGAAGGTCGACCCGATTCCCGTGGCCCGCGCCGAGGGCGTGTATTTCTGGACGCCCGAGGGGAAGCGTTTCCTCGACTTCAACAGCCAGCTCATGTGCTCGAATGTCGGGCACTCCCATCCGAGGGTCGTGCGCGCGATCCAGGAGCAAGCCGCGACGCTGGCCTACGCGAACCCGTTCATGGCGACCGAGGTGCGGGCGCGCCTCGGCGCGAAGCTCGCCACCGTGACCCCCGGCGAGATCGAGACGTTCTTCTTCACGAACGCCGGCGCGGACGCCAACGAGAACGCGATCCGCATCGCCCGCGTCGTGACCGGGCGCCACAAGATCCTGGCGCGCTACCGCTCGTACCACGGCGGCACCGCCGGCGCCATCGCGCTCACCGGCGACCCGCGCCGCTGGAACGCCGAGCCCGGCATGCCGGGCGTGGTCCGCGCACCGGATTTCCATCGCTGGGGGCGCCGCGATCCGGAGCCGCTCCAGACGTGCCTGCGCGAGCTCGAGGACGTCATCCGTTTCGAGGGCGGCCAGACGATCGCGGCTTTCATGATGGAGCCCGTCGTGGGCACGAACGGTATCCTGATTCCGCCCGACGGCTACATGCAGGCCGTCCGTGAGATCTGCAATCGTCACGGCATTCTGCTCGTTGCCGACGAGGTGATGTCCGGCTTCGGCCGAACCGGCAGGTGGTTCGCCGTCGATCACTGGGGCGTCGTGCCGGACCTCATGACGCTGGCGAAGGGGATCACGTCGGCGTACGTGCCCCTCGGTGCCGTGGGGATGCGACCCGAGATCGCGCAAACCTTCCAGGAGCGCGCGTTCCCGGGCGGCCTGACCTACAACAGCCATCCGCTGGCGTGCGCGACGGCACTCGCCACCCTTCAGGTATACGAGGACGAGGATCTCATCACGCAGTCAGCCGAGCGAGGCGCGTACCTGCGGGCTCGCGTGGAGGAGATCGCGCGCCGCCATCCGTCGGTTGGTGCCACGCGCTCGATCGGCCTCTTTGGCATCTTCGAGCTCGTGCGCAACCAGCGGACCTACGAGCCGCTGGCTCCTTACAACGGCACGTCGGAGGAGATGGTGGCGCTCGGACGTTTCTTCCGCGAACGCGGGCTCTACACGTTCGTGCGCTTCAACACGTTCTTCACGAACCCGCCCCTCGTGATCAGCGAGGCGCAGATCGACGAAGGGCTCGCGATCATCGACGAGGGACTGAGGATCACGGATCGCGCGGTGACGACATGAACAACATCACACATTGGATTGGCGGACGGGCCTGGGCCGGTCGAGCCCCCGCGCGCTGCGGCGACGTCTGCAACCCGGCCACCGGCACCGTGACCGGCCGCGTCGCGTTTGCCGATGCGGCCGTCGTGGACGCGGCCGTCGCGGCGGCCACCGCCGCCGCGCGCATGTGGAGCCGGTCGTCGCTCGCCGTGCGGTCGCGGACGCTCTTCGCGTTCCGCGACCTGGTCGAGCGGCGCAAGCACGACCTGGCCGCGCTCCTCACCGCTGAGCACGGCAAGGTGCGGTCCGACGCGCTCGGCGAGGTCAGCCGCGGCCTTGAAGTCGTCGAGTTCGGGTGCGGCGTGCCGCAGCTCCTCAAGGGCGAGTTCTCGGAAGGCGTGTCGACCGAGGTGGACAGCTACTCAATCCGCCAACCGCTCGGCGTGGTCGCCGGCATCACGCCGTTCAACTTCCCGGCGATGGTGCCGATGTGGATGTTCCCGATTGCCATCGCCTGCGGCAACGCGTTCATCCTGAAGCCGTCTGAGAAGGACCCGTCGGCCTCGATGCTCATCGCCGAGCTCTGGGCCGAGGCCGGTCTTCCCGAGGGTGTCTTCAATGTCGTCCATGGCGACCGCGAAGCCGTGGACGCAATCCTCGCGCATCCTGGCATTGACGGCGTGAGCTTCGTCGGATCGACGCCGGTCGCGCGCTACATCTACGAGACGGCGACAAAAGCCGGGAAACGCGTGCAGGCGCTTGGCGGCGCCAAGAACCACATGGTGGTGCTGCCCGATGCCGACCTCCAGCTTGCGGCGGACGCGGCGGTCAGCGCGGCATACGGTTCGTCGGGGCAGCGCTGCATGGCAATCTCGGTGCTGGCCGCGGTGGGCGATGTTGCAGATCGCCTCGTGCCTCGGATTCGCGAGCGCATCGGCGCCTTGCGCGTGGGGCCCGGCGACAACCCCTCGTCGGAAATGGGGCCGCTCGTGACCCGCGAGCACTGCGATCGCGTGCGCACGTACGTAGGCCGTGGCGAGGCCGAAGGCGCGACGCTCGTCGACGATGGGCGTGGCGTGAGCGTGCCGGGGCACGAGCAGGGGTTCTTCCTCGGGCCGTGCCTGTTCGATCACGTGACGCCGGCGATGTCGATCTACAAGGACGAAATCTTCGGTCCTGTCCTCTGCATCGTCCGGGCGCCGACCTACGACGCGGCGCTCGCGCTCGTGAACAGCAACCCGTACGCGAACGGCGTGGCCATTTTCACCAACGACGGCGGCGCCGCGCGGCGCTTCCAGGCCGAGGTGCAGGTTGGCATGGTCGGCATCAACGTCCCGATTCCGGTGCCGATGGCCTACTATTCGTTCGGCGGCTGGAAACAGTCGCTCTTCGGCGACGCCCACATGCACGGGCCCGAAGGCATCCGCTTCTACACCCGAGGGAAAGTCATTACCGCACGGTGGCCCGATCCCCGCCACCGGGGGGTCGACCTTGGCTTCCCGCAGATGACGTAGTGGCGGACACGACGAGCGCACTACCCGCGAACGGCTCGGTGTCTCCCGCATTCCGTCCTGACGCTCGAGACGTCCGGGGAGGGTGCTGGCGTTCAAACGTCACGTTCACACGAGGGCGACACACTGTCTGGAATTCGAACCGATTGCCCCTGGACAGGGGGGGTGCGCCAAATGGAGCACCTTTCCGCCTTCGTGAAAGACAGCGAGGCTCTCGCTTCCGAGCACGTGGAGAATAAAGGAGCAAACTTCTGCCGCGTGAACTTCCACCAGGCCATCCTCGCGCAGGCCAGCCTTAGGGGCGCCGATCTCACCGGCGCCAATCTGTGCCGCGCGGATCTTTACGAGACGAATTTCTCCGAATGTCATCTCATCGATGCGAACCTTCAGGGAGCTCAACTCGTTCGCAACGATTTCACGGATGCGGAAGTCGTGAATTGCACCGTGTATGGTCTTTCGGCGTGGGATCTGAAGATGGACGGTATGAGGGCGCAGCGAGAGTGTGTGATTCGTTATCGTCCCCAAGAAGGATCGGCCGAGCAAACGACAACCGTCGACGGGCTCGAGATGGCAAGCTTCACGTATGTGGCATTGAACAACAAGAACTTAACACGTCTCTTTAACGACGCCGGCCGGAAGTGGGTTCTCCTGCTCGGCCGATTCACGGAGCGGAAGCCGTTGCTCGAAAGACTCGCCGGGACTCCACGGTGGTACCGTTGCCGTCAGCGTCGATGTCGTCACGCGAGCAGCACCAGGCGTTTGGCCGTCGATTGACACTCGAAAGCGGACCTGGCGCGCGTGAAAGCGACACCCGAGTCGGCCGGTGGGTCTGTTCAGGACTGCCGCCTGCGGCCGTATCGTCCAGTTGCCAGCCAACGCCCATTGATTCAGACTCCGAGGTGCCGCAAGACGAATCACAAGCCCATCACTGATGGGTCGCTTCCGTTGACGGCTATTCCGCGCGCAGCGCGGCGCACGGGTCGATCCGTGTCGCGCGGCGCGCGGGCAGCCATGCCGCCATCAGTCCCACCGCCATCAGCAGCAGCGTGACGATCGCGAACACGATCGGATCGGTCGGCGTCACCCCGAACAGGAACGTCTGCAGCACGCGAGTCACGCCGGCGGCCCCGGCGAGGCCGACGATCAGGCCGGCGACGACGATGCGGAGCGCGCGCGTGAGCACGAGGCGGAGCACGTCGCGGCGTTTAGCGCCGAGCGCCATGCGGACGCCGATCTCGCGGCGGCGCTGCGTCACCGCGTAGGCCATCAATCCGTAGATGCCGCACGTTGCGATCAGCGTTGCGGTCGTCGCGAACAGCCCCAGCAGCACCATCCGGAAACGCGGCGGCGCCACCGATGCGGCCACCGCTTCGTCCATCGTCATCGTGCTCACGATCGGCAGATCGGGCGCGGCGCGGCGAATTTCCGCGCGGATGCCTTCGACCACGTTGGCGGGTGTGGCCGTGCGCGCGACGAACGA
>JBMDXQ010000068.1:0-2880 GCA_048594975.1 Vicinamibacterales bacterium
TCTCATTGAGGCGTGGGTCACTCCGGCCATCCTCGAAGGGTACGCGGACGTTCTGGGCGACCACGGGAATTCGTGGCTGAAATCGTCGAGAACTTCCCGGTGTGCTACCCGCTGACCGAGCTCAGTGTCATCCGACACGAACCCGACAACCGTTTTCTCGAATGCGCGCTTGCCGCAAACGCGGAAGTCATCGTCACGGTGAACGCGGCACCGGGCACGTCGATCGAAAGCAGTATCAAGCAGTGAGCGTGGCGCGTCCCGGCGAGTTCTTGAACGTCCCGGAGGTAGGGCGGTTGGTGAAGAAATTCATTCGAGAGTAACCACCCGTCGCTCCGGCGATTGATTCTGCGGAAGCGCTTGGACGCGTCAAGGGTTCGCTTCGCCGCTGCGCGCCCTTGACCCGCCCAGCGCGCTTCCTGTGATCGCAATTACCGGAGCGACGGGTTTCGGGACGACTCTGCGTCGCCTCTAACGCTCGGCTTCAGCGGCGGCGCGTAGCGCCGTCCGCTGCAAGCCGTTGTTGGGCGGCCTTGTACCTCTTTGCTGGCGGTCACTCAGCCTTCTCTGTTCATCCCCCAGCTGCATACGGCACCGTCGCTACTCGGGGTTCGTTGGTCGTGAGGCCCTTGCCCGGAATGCATCGTCATTTGTGAATGCCGCAAAGATGAACGGCTGTGATTCGAGGAACTCTGCGAGATCGCGCAACGTCAGACCAAGCTCCGCCAGGCGACCCTCGTCAACGAATATCTGGCAATTCTCCGGGTCGAAGGACGTGACGAGCTTCTTGGCCTGTAGATCGAATCTCTGATGCAACAGATCGACGATGTCGGGCACGAAGTGGCGCCGATCCGATGATGGTGGCTCCGGCGGCATGCCGTGATCGGCCGTCACCGCGAGCAGATAATCGTCCCCGACCCGAGCCTCCAGCGCGCTCAGCAGCCGCGCCAATTGAAGATCCATTTCTGCGAGCGTGACGACCAACTCTTCAGAATCAGGGCCGTATTTGTGGCCCACAAAATCGGCGCCCTTGTAGTTCATGAGAATCAAATCCGGCACGCTATCCACACCCACGGCTTCGCGGGCGATCATCGTGGACATAGCATCGACTTCGAATGCTGGAAACAGTGCCGAGTATCGCACCGCGATAGGCGAGTCGATTCGATGGCCCATCCACTCGGTGCCGGCTGCCCACAAGTCGCTCGCGTTGCGGTCCTTCAGGTACTCCGGCAGCCGAAAGCACGTGGCGTTCGACTTCCAGTGGCCATCCTCCTGGTCGTAGCTGGCGAGCACGACGGTGGTGCTGCCATTCAACTGGCACGCCCCATGCCCGGCGAGAGGCGTGGCCGCTCGGTCGATGCTACCCTGCGCCAGGATGACCGCCCGGCCCGCCGTGGCGAGATGCCACACGTCAGCCAGAGTCAGTGCCATCAGATCCTGCGGTGCCGTGCCGGCGAAGAGGTCTTGCCGCCGCCCGTTCCTGAAGTCGTACAGGCTGACGCCCGTGATTCCGTGCACACCCGGATCGGCTCCGGTCGCGATGGTCGAGTGCCCTACGGCCGTGTTCGACGGCAGGATGTTGACCTCTGCGTTGGCGAACCAGGCACCTCGCTGGCGCAGTGCGTTGAGCGTGGGCATCAGTACTGCGTAACGGTCGAAGTAGTCCCGGCGCATCCCATCCAGGACGAGCAGCACGACTACGCGCGGAGTGATGAAACCATCCCGGAGGACCGGCAGCACCCGACCGGTCGCCGTGGGGGGCATCCGCACGCCGAGTGCAGCCGCGAGCGTTGGAGCGACGTCCTGCTGTGTGGCCGGCCCCGAGTACAAGCCGCTCTTCACCGCAGGGCCAGTGAACATCACCGGAATCGAAACGTCATACAGCCACGGCGAGCCGTGCATGTACGTGTAGTTCGCGTCAGGCCGGGTTATGAAGTCTCCCTCGCGTGGCACGACCAAGAGCTGACCGGTTCGTCCGGGATAGTAGGCCCGCGCCCACATCTCGAGAAAGCGCTGTCGCGTCGGTGGCGCCGAAGTATCGACCGGCACCGTGCGAGCGCGCGAAGACACGCAGCCACTCAGAACCAGCGCCAGTACGAGCACAACTGGCCCGCGACAGCTTAGCAACTGCAACCAGCGGCCAGAGGTGCCCTTCGTACTCATGGCTACTCGAGCCTCCAGGAGTTGCCTGCCCCGGTGCGGCCGACCGCCCAACGCTCAGCATCAGCTGCGGCGCGAAGCGCCGTCAGCTGCATGCTGTTGTCAGGCAGCCCTGCGATTTCTGGATTGTTCAAGGTGTAAACACTTGAATGGTCAATGTACGAATGGACGCCTCTGCTTTGCCACCCGGCGAGCGCATATCAAAGTCAACCGAAATGGTGTGTGCTCCAGGACTGAGATCGCTCTTCAGCGATGACACCGTGGTGAGATGCGCCACCGGTCTGTTGATTCCGCCATCGATTTCAAATCCTGTGACTGGGAATGGGGCGCCATCCGCTTTAACATGCAGTCTAACAGCGTTCCCCGAAGTGACGTTGAAGAACTGGCTCGAGACTTCAACCCTCACCGTACAACTCTGCCTTCCACACTGAATCGTCGTCGGAGCGAATGCTTGCACTGGCGCGTCGGAGATCGCGACGTAAGTGGTGTCCTGTCGCATGTGGGTCTTAGAAAGAGTACGGTCAAGTGCAGTGACTGCTTCCTGGCCGGCGACTTCTGTTGCCCCCAGTAAACCAAGCACCGCCAACAATGCTCTCAAACTCGAGCTCATAGCGAACCTCCCTGCGTGGCAACACGCACCTTATCGGCTGTCTAACTACTTATTGAACCGTACCGGGTTTGTCGGAGGGCCTATTCCGAGAGAGGATGTGGCCCATGGCACGA
>JBMDXQ010000069.1:0-1516 GCA_048594975.1 Vicinamibacterales bacterium
GTCGCGCTGGCTTGCCGTCCTCGCGGCGATTGCGATCGCTGCTCTCGCTGCCGTGGGCATCGCCGGGTTCGTGGTCTACGCACGCGCAGATGTGAGCACCGTAGGCGAGCTGCGCTTCACGAACGAACTCGCGATCCCGCCGCTTCTCAGCGGAGAGCTCGACGGCGAGGGGAGACGGGTGTTCGAGCTCGACCTGCAATCCGGCGAGGCTGAGCTTCTTCCCGGACGCCGGACGGAGACGTGGGGCGTGAACGGCGCGTACCTCGGGCCGACCCTGCGTGCCTCCCGGGGCGAGCGGGTGCTGGTGCGCGCTCGCAACGAGCTGTCGGCGGCAACGACCTTGCACTGGCACGGCATGCACCTCCCCGCCTCGGCAGACGGCGGCCCGCACCAGGTGATCGAGCCCGGAGCGACATGGGCGCCTGGCTGGCGGATCGATCAGCCGGCGGCCACGCTCTGGTACCACCCGCACCTTCACCGGCAGACCGCGGAGCATGTCTACCGGGGTATCGCCGGCCTCTTCATCATCGACGACCCGGCCGCGAGACGCCTGTCGCTCCCCCACGACTACGGCGTCGACGACATCCCGCTCATCATCCAGGACAAGCGCTTCGATGGCGACGGCTCTCTCGACTTCTCCTACCGCCTGATCAGCCCGACCGGCTTTCTCGGCGACACGCTGCTCGTCAACGGCAGCTTCGATCCGCATCTCGACGTGTCCTCGGAGCATGTGCGCTTCCGGCTCCTGAACGCCTCGAACGCACGCGTCTACAACCTCGGCTTCAGCGACAACCGCCGCTTCCACCTGATCGCCAGCGACGGCGGCCTGCTCCAGCGCCCCCACCCGACCACGCGTGTGCAGCTTTCACCCGGCGAGCGCGCGGAGATCGTGGTCAGGTTCGCCTCCAGCGAGCGCGTCGTCCTGCGCAGCATCGAACCCGAACTCGGCGCCAACTTCTGGGAGGAGCGCTTCGCCGGTGGCGACGACAGCTTCGATGTGCTCGGGATCCGCGCCGCGAGCACGCTCGCGCCGGCCTCCCACCTGCCGTCCCGCCTCGCTCGCCTTCAGCTGGCGCGCCAGCGGGACGCCGTCAGGGTGCGCCGCTTCAAGCTCTCCGGCACCAGCCACATCAACTCCCGCAAGATGGATCTCAGGCGCATCGACGAGGTGGTGACCGCAGCGACCACCGAGATCTGGGAGGTCACGAACTCAGCCGGAACGGTGCACAGCTTCCACCCGCACGGCGTCAGCTTCCGCGTCCTCGACCACGGCGGCCGGGCGCCCGCGCCGGAGCTCGCCGGCCTGAAGGACACCGTCTTCATCGCGCCGGGCAAGACCGTGCGTTTGCTCGTCCACTTCGGCGACTACGCCGACCCCAACCTGCCGTACATGCTCCATTGCCACATACTCGAGCACGAAGACCGCGGCATGATGGGCCAGTTCGTCGTCGTCCACCCCGGTCAGCAGGCCGGCCGTCCGCCTGACAGCCACCAAAGCGGAGATCGAGGCTAGACC
>JBMDXQ010000007.1:0-116683 GCA_048594975.1 Vicinamibacterales bacterium
CGGGTTCGCGCCGAGGAACCAGGTGTAGATGTCGATCTGGTGCGAGCCGAGGTCCACGATCGGCCCGCCGCCGAGACCCTTGTACCAGCGCCAGTTGCGGAACTGGTGCATGTCCTTGAAGCCGTACTGCTTCAGCCGCGCCTCGGGAATCGCGTAGCGATCGGGAGCGCCGAGATCGGGCGCGACGGCGCGGTTCCACTGCCCGTTGACGGTGACGATGCGCCCGAGCAGCTTCGCCTCGCCGAGGAGCTTGTCGTAACAGTGCAGGTAACGGGGGTTGGAGCGGCGCTGGTGGCCGATCTGCAACAGCTTTCCCGTCTCGCGGGCGGCGGCGACGATGGCACGGGCGCCGTCGAGCGTGTTCGACATCTCCTTCTCGCAGTACACGTGCTTGCCGGCCTTCAGGCAGTCCACGGCGTGCTGCGAGTGCCAGAAGTCGGGCGTGGCGACGATCACCGCGTCGAGCTCCTTCTCCTTGTCGAGCATCTCGCGGTAGTCCTCGTACCCGTTCACCTCGTGCTTGAACCGCTGCAGGATGTTGACGACCCGCTTGAGGTTGTACTCGGTCCAGATGTCGCACACTGCCCGGAAGCGCAGGCCGGGAATGCGCAGCATCGCGTCGGTCAGCACCTGACCCTGCGCGCCGGCGCCGATCAGCGCGACGTTGATCACCTGCAGGTCTGGCGAAGCGGCCGGCGCAGCGGCCGACGCCTGGACCTTCGCCTGCTGGTACTGGTGCTGCTTCTGCCAGGCGTAGCCGAAGAGGCCCACCGCAGGAACGGTGGACAGCCCCATCAGCACTTCACGGCGGTCGAGCTTTCTCGGCCCCGCCGCAGCCGGCGCCTTCGCCTTGCGCTTGGTGTCCTCTCCAGCCATCACGTCTCTCCTGCTGTGTTACTGCGTCCTGCTGGTCTCCTCGCGGACCGACTCGGCCACGCGCCGGATCGCGCTGCGCTCCGCCCCCAACGGCGGTCGTGCGGCCGGCGATTTCGACCTCGATCCATGGAAGCGGCGCCGACGCGCGCGGCGTGCGGGTGTCGTCGTGAGGGTACTTCGAAGTATACACGGGCGCAGGGTCGTGGGCCATGCGCGTTGCCATGGTAAATGGACAATGGAAGAAGGAAAGGCACTACCATTCTGCTTCCGTCTTCCCGTGTCACCCCACCGGGTTTGCGTCCCTGCCGAAGTGGATCAGGTCAGCCGGGGTGCCGGCCCCGCCCGGCAGGATCCACGCCTCGAGCCCGGGGCTGTGACGGCACATCGCGGCGATGTCGGCATCGCTCAGCAGCATGAACGCCGTGGTGAGCGCGTCAGTGACCGCGCACGCCGCCAGGCGCGGTGATGCGCCGGACGCCCCGGCACCCGCCGCCGCCGGCCGCGGGACCGCCACCCAGGCCGCCAGGCGGCCGTGAACGCGTCCGCCCGTGCGAGGGTCCACGATGTGATCCCCCTTGCGCGAACCTGACGCGCCGAGCGCGGTCTGGCGCACGGACAGGCGCGCGAGGAGGCGCGACGGAGCAGCCGGATCACTGAGCGTCAACGGCCAGCCCTCGCGGTCTTCAGGCGGATCCAGCGCGAGGACGGAGCTGAACCCGCCATGCACCAGCGCCTGCTCCAGCCCCCACTCCTCGAGCAGCTCCGCCATCAGATCGACCGCGTATCCCTTGCCAATCCCGCCGAGATCCACCTGAACGCCGGCGCGGGCGGCGCCGACGACGCACTCCTCGGCGTCGAGCACCAGCGTCGTCAGGCCGGTCCCAATCGACACGTCGAACGCGCCGCCGGTCACGTCGAACATGTGCCGCGCGATGACGAGGCACTCCAGCGTCGCCGGACTCACGCGCGTGCTCTCGCCTGCGGCCAGCCGGTTGATGCGGGAGATGTCGCTGTTCGGCAGGAACCGGCTCAGCTCGCGCTCGAGCCGGTCAGTCAGATCGAACGCGGCATGCGCGGCCTGCCCGGCGTACTGCTCGTCGGAATGCGCGGCGTGCACTTCGAAGATCGTCGCCATGGCCTCGTGCGAGAAGCGGCGCACGTCGCGCAGCTGGCGAGGCCCCTCGATGGCGACGCCGCCGTCCATCCCCGGGCGGCGCGCCCCGGGCCCGCCAGCGTTCCGGTACCCGTCCACGGCTCCGGACATCTGCGTTGCCGCACTGTACTTCAGAGCGGTCTCCGATTGCCATTTGCGCGCGCGTGCGAGCACGTTCTACTTCACGAGCACCCGCGGCGGGCGGGCGGTCCGTCAGCACGTCCGAAGAACTACGCCGAGCTGACGGCGCGGCTGTGCGAGGTGCGTAACGGCCTCGGCAACATCTACCGCGTGCCGATGGCGGCGCTGCGCGCGCCGTAGCCGGCGTCGCTCGCGTCAGGCGCTGGGCCGGACGCCTCGATGCCGGAACGTGGATCGCTCACATACCCCTACGGGGTACCGCTTCGATCGCTCGCCGGTCGTGGTTGGGCTCACGAAAGCTGTTGCCATCGCCGAGGTGAGTCACTATCGTGTCGCCATCCTCCTGCGGCCACGGCCGGTACGTTTGACGCGGCGCAATCCCGGGCAACACGCGAGTGCCCGGGGCGAGACGCGAATGCGCCGCGTCGTGCAGGAGGAACGATGATTGGCAGAAGAGCGGGCCTGACTCTCGTCGTCGTCGTCGCGTCGTGCATCCTCGCCGCACCAGCCGCCGCCCAGTTGACGACCGGCACGGTCACCGGGACCGTGAAGGATCCGCAAGGCGGGGTCATCCCGGGCGCAACGGTCGTCCTGATCAGCGAAAGCCGTGGTACACGTCTGCCGGAGGCGTTCACGAGCATCACCGGCGACTTCGTCGTCGCCAACGTCCCACCCGACACCTACACCGTCCAGGTCACGATGGACGGCTTCAAGACACTGCGGCAGAGCGGCATCGGCGTCAGCGCCGGCGACCGCGTCGGCCTCGGCGCGCTCACCATCGAGGTCGGAGGGTTGACCGAAACGGTCAGCGTGCAGGGGGAGTCGCCGCTCGTGCAGACGCAGAGCGGCGAGCGGTCCTTTGCCATCGCGACGAAGGCGGTCGAGAACCTGCCAATCTCCAGCCGCAGCTTCACCGCGCTCGCCTCGCTCGCGCCCGGCGTGGCCGGCACGACCACCACCAACGTGCCCCGCGTCGGCGATCGCTCGTCGAGCGGCGGCAGCAACAGCAACGTGATGATGGACGGCATCTCGACCATGGACACGGGCAGCAACTCGATACTGCTGCAGATGAACGTCGAGTCGATCGCGGAAGTCAAGGTGCTCGTCTCGGGCTACCAGGCGGAGTACGGCCGGTCGAGCGGTGTCCAGGTCACCGCGGTGACGAAGAGCGGCACCAACCAGTTCCGCGGCACGGTCTACGACGTGCTGCGCAACTCGAAGTGGAACGCCAACAGCAGGACCAACATCCTGAACGGCGACCAGAAGGTGAAGGTCGACGAGAAGGACATCGGATATTCGATCGGCGGTCCCGTCGGCCGTCCCGGCGGCAACAACAAGCTGTTCTTCTTCTACGCGCACGAGTTCGCGCCTCGCACCGGCGGCGGCGACACCATCCGCTACCGCTTCCCGACCGCGCTCGAGCGGGCGGGCGATTTCTCGCAGACGCGCGACAACAACGGCAACCTGTTCCCGTACATCAAGGACCCGAGCGTGAGCGGCACCTGCTCGGCCTCCAGCCAGGCCGCGTGCTTCAGGGCTGACGGGGTGCTGGGGCGCATTCCCGCCGATCGCCTCTACGGGACCGGGCTGAACATCCTGAAGATGTATCCCATGCCGAACGTCGACGTGCCCGGCGTGGCGTACAACTACGAGCAGGCGCGGCCCGCCGAGAAGCAGACCGCGAACCAGCCGGCCGTCCGGCTGGACTACGCGCCGTGGGACGACCTGCGCGCGACGTTCAAGTACTCCGGGTGGGCGCAGAAGGATGAGCCAATCCTCGGCACGATCCCGGGCTGGAGCGATACGCGTCAGTACAACCCGTTCGTGCGGACGATCGCGGTGACGGTGAACTACTCGATCAACCCGACCACGTTCCTCGAGGGGACGTACGGGCGGGCGCAGAACTCGCTGACCGGATGCGCGCTGGCGCAAGGGGGGACGGGCCCATCGTTCTGCCGGAACGCGTTTCCGATGAACGACATCGCGAACCGCAACACGGCGGGTCTGGGAGCGCTGCCGTACCTGTTCCCCGATGCAGGCGTCATCAACCCCGAGTACTTCGCCTACGAGGCGCTCAACGGCGTGAAGCCGCCGATCTGGGACGGCACGCGCATCTCGATGCCGCCGTCGTTCGCGTGGGGCAACCGGATCGGCGGCGGTACGCCGATCACCTCGCCGCAGAACACGCCGTTCCCCGGATACCTGAACGTCAACAAGACCAACGACGTGTCGATCAGCCTGACGAAGATCCTCGGCAAGCACACGCTGAAATCCGGCTTCTACAACACGCACAGCTACAAGGCGCAGCAGCGGCAGGGCTGGGCGGGCACGATTACCTTTGCGAACGACACGAGCAACCCGCTCGACTCCGGCTTCGGCTTCGCCAACGCGGCGCTCGGCGTCTTCTCCTCGTATCAGCAGTACTCACGCTACGTGGAGGGCTCGTACGTCTACCGGAACACCGAGGCGTACGTGCAGGACAACTGGAAGGTGTCAGGAAAACTGACGCTGGACTACGGCGTCCGTTTCGTGCACCAGCAGCCGCAGTACGACGAGCTCGGGCAGGCCTCCAACTTCCTGCCGGAGAGGTGGATCCCCGGCGACGCGCCGCTGCTGTATCTCGCGGGCTGTGCGCGCACGCCGTGCACGGGCGCCAACCGCCAGGCGCTCGATCCCCGCACCGGCGAGCTGCTCGGGCCGAACACGGCGCTGGCCATCGGCACGCTCGTGCCCGGATCCGGGAACACGACCAACGGCCTGTTTCTCTCCGGGCAGGGCATCGCGAAGACCACCTACGAGTGGCCGGCACTCGCGGTGGCGCCCCGGTTCGGCGCGGCGTACGACCTCACCGGCCGCCAGGATCTCGTCCTGCGTGGCGGCGCGGGGCTGTTCTACGATCGCCCGGCGGGCAACTCGATCTACTCGCAGATCGAGAACCCGCCCACCATCCGCAACCTGACCGTCAGGTACGGACAGCTGCAGGCGCTGGCGAGCGGGCTCCAGACCGAGGCGGCCCCTTCGCTGAATGTGTTCCAGTACGAGAGCGATCTGCCGTCGACGTGGTCGTGGAACGGCGGCATCCAGATGATGCTCCCGTACTCGACGGCGCTCGACGTCGAGTACACCGGCCAGCACGCCTTCAACATCGTCGAGCAGGTCGACATCAACGCCGTCGATTTCGGCTCGGCCTTCCTGCCGCAGAACCAGGACCCGACGCTCTCCAGCGCGACGCCGGGGGCCGCGGCGGTGCTGGTGGACCAGATGCGCGCGTTCCGCGGCTACGCCGGGATCACGCAGTACCAGCCGCGCGGGTGGCTTACGTCGCACTCGCTGCAGACCTCCGTGAACCGCCGCTTCAAGGAGGGCGTGTCGTTCGGGTTCAACCACACGCTGCTGCTGTCGCAGACGGGCACGGGCGGCAACAACTCCGCGCGCCTGCAGCACAACGCGGACGGCACGTTCTCGCTGCGCGCCGACCAGGCGGAGCGGGACCGGCTCCTCGGCTACTACGTGCCGAACCGTCACATCCTGAAGGGCAATTTCGTGTGGGATCTGCCGGACCTGCCGAAGGAGGGATCGCTGCGGCGGGCGATCGCCCTGCTGTTGAACGACTGGCAGCTCTCGGGCGTGTGGACCGCGATGTCCGGGACGGCGTACACGGTCAGCGTCTCGTACCAGGGCGGCGCCACCGGCAACGGCAACCAGAACATCACGGGCTCGCCGAACTACGGCGGCCGCGTCCGCATTATCGGGGATCCGGGTTCAGGCTGCAGCGGCGATCCGTACCGCCAGTTCAACACGGCCGCGTTCGCCGGTCCGGAAGTCGGCAGCGTCGGGCTGGAGTCCGGCTCCGACTACCTGCGCGGCTGCTTCAGCAGCGCGTTCGACCTGGCGATCGCCCGGAACATCCGGTTGGGCGGACACCGGGCCGTGCAGCTGCGCCTGGACATGTTCAACGCGCCGAACCAGGCGCTCATCACCGGGCGCAACACGACGATGCAGCTGACCAGCCCGACCAACGGCACGCAGGTCAACCTGCCGTTCGACGCGAACGGCAACCTGATCGCGACGCGGTCGCAGCCGAAAAACGCGGGGTTCGGTGTCGCCAATGCGTATCAGACGGAGCGCAGGCTGCAGATGCAGATCCGGTTCTCGTTCTGACGTGTGTAGGTTCCGGGGTTCCGGAGGTTCCGGAGTTCCGGGGTTCGGGTTCCAAGCGGTTCAAGGGCCGGTTGCACTCGCGGTTCCGAATGCGGGGAACCTCGGAACCTCGGAACCTCGGAACCTCTGGGAACCGGAACCTCCGGAACCCCGGAACCTCAGGAACCCCGGAACCCAGGAAGCCGGTCGCTCGCCACTCCACCGGAGGGTGCAGTCATGCTCGCAATGTCTCGGCGCCATTTTCTGTTCGGCACGCTGCTCGCGGGTGCCATCCCGCGGGGCGGCTTCGGCAGCAGCCCGTCGCTGCGGTTCCTCGGCTACCAGTCACCGAACGAGAAGCTGAACGTCGCGGGGATCGGCGCGGGCGGCCGGGCGATGCAGGTGCTCGGCGGCCTCGAGTCCGAGAACATCGTCGCGCTCGCCGACGTCGACTGGGCGCGCGCGGCCGACGGGTTCAAGCGCTGGGAGAAGGCGGCAAAGTACAAGGACTTCCGCCAGATGCTCGACAAGGAACTGAAGACCATCGACGCCGTGGTCATCGCGACGCCCGACCATGGGCACGCCGTACAGGCGCTCGCGGCAATGCAGCGCGGCAAGCACGTCTACGTCGAGAAGCCCCTCACCCGCACACCGGCGGAGGCTCGCCTGCTGACCGACGCCGCGGCGAACTACAGGGTCGCCACTCAAATGGGCAACCAGGGCTACTCGCACGAGGCGACGCGCGTGGCGGCGGAGATCATCTGGTCCGGCGAGATCGGCGAGGTCACGGAGGTGCACTCGTTCCGCGGACCCGCGAGCTGGCCGGAGGGCGTGCAGACGCTGCCGGCGCCGGAGCCGGTGCCTGGCACGCTCGACTGGGACCTCTGGCTCGGCCCGGCGGCGTTCCGCCCCTATACGTCCGGCGACGAGAGATACCGCAAGGAGTACCCGAACCAGTTCGGCTTCTACCTGCCCTTCAACTGGCGCGGCTTCTACGACTTCGGCAGCACGCTGATCGGCGACTGGGGGATCCACCAGCTCGGGCCGGCGAACCTCGCGCTGCGGCTCGGCAACCCGACGAGCGTCGAGTGCATCAAGAAGGGGGACGGGGCGAGCCCATACACGTTTCCACGCGGCGGCCTAGTCATCAAGTGGGAGTTCGCGGCGCGCGAGAACATGCCTCCAGTGGCAGTGTACTGGTCGCACACCGGCGAGATGTATACCCCGCAGGGAATGACCGTCGAGGAGATGCGCGCCATTCCCGGGACGGGCCCGACGATCGACTCGGGTCCGGCGGAAGGGCGGGGCCGCGGGTTCGGCGCGGGCCGAGAAGGGCGCGGCGCCGACGCGCGCGGAGGCGGCGCTCCGGGCCAGCCAGGCACACAACCGCCCGCCGGTCGCGGCCGCGGCGGCGGACGGCCGGGAAGCGGCTACAACACCGTGTTCGTCGGCACGAAGGGCTATCTGGGGACGGGCGGGCGCGGCGAGAGCGTCGGGCTCATCCCGGGGTCGCGCTGGGCCGAGTACAAGCTCCCGCCGCGGATGCTGACGCGATCGCCGGGCCACCAGCGCGACTGGGTGCGCGCCTGCAAGGGCGGCGAGCCCGCCTGTTCGAATTTCAGCATCGCCGGTCCCTACACCGAGTGGATGGTCCTTGGCGCCGTCGCCGCGCGAGTGGAAGGCAAGCTGCTGTGGGATCCGAAACGAATGGAGTTCACGAACAACAAGGAAGCGAACAAATACGTGAAGCCGATCTTCCGCAGGGGATGGGAAGTGGGAGCACGTTCCAGGAGCTAGGAGCTGGAAGCTCGAGACTGGAAGCCGGTTCAGCCATGCCACAACACGCACCAATCGACCTGGTTCCTGGCTCCCAGCTCCTGACAAGGAGCCATTCAATGTATACGAGACGTGAATTCGGGAAGCTCGCGCTGGCGGGCCTGCCTGTCGCGACGGTGCTCGGTGGGAGGGGCTCGATGCTGGGCGCGTTCGCGCAGGCGAAGCCGAACTCCGTGATCGACGGCGTGACCATCGGCGTCATCACTTACAGCTACCGCAGCATGCCGGACCAGACCGCCGAAGCGACGCTGAAGTACATCGTCGATTCCGGCATCAGCGCCATCGAGCTGATGGGCGGACCGGTGGAGAGCTTCGCCGGCGCGCCGGCGACCGGGCGAGGCGGTTTCGCCGCGGGCGGCCGCGGGCCCGGGGCGCGCGGCGGTGCAGGAGCAGACGCCGGGGCGGCGCAGCCCGAAATGGTCGTGCCGCCCGGATCGTGGAAAGGACAGCCGTGCCCCGCGGTACGCGCGCCGGGAGCCGGCCGGCGCGGCGGCGGCAGGGGCCGGGGCGAGATGACGCCCGAACAGCAGGCGGCCCTGCAGGAGGCCGCCACGAAGCTGAAGGCGTGGCGGACGAGCGTGTCGATGGACCCCTTCAGGAAGCTGCGCCGCATGTACAACGACGCCGGCGTCAGCATCTACGCCTGGAAGCTGCTCAGCCCGAACATGTCGGACGAGGAGATGGAGTACGTCTTCGACGTCGCCGAGGCCCTGGGGTGCACTCACACCACCCTGGAGCTGCCGACCGACCCCGCGCAGCTGAAGCGCATCGGCGAGTTCGCCACGAAGAAGAAGGTCTACGCCTCGTACCACACGCACCTGCAGGGAAGCATGACGGCGTTCGACCAGGCGTTCGCGATCTCGAAGGGAAACACGGCGAACATCGACATCGGCCACTACGTGGCGGCCGGCAACGTCGGCGGCACGCCGATCCAGTTCCTCGAGAAGTTCCACGATCGCATCACCAGCTTCCACATGAAGGATCGGACGACGCCGGAGCACTGTGCGCTGAACCTGCCGTTCGGCGAAGGCGAGACGCCGCTCAAGGAGATCCTGCACCTGCTGCGCGGGAACCGCTGGAAGATCCCGGCGACCATCGAGCTCGAGTACGAGATCCCCGCGGGCTCGGATGCCGTCAGGGAGGTGCGCCGATCGTTCGACTACTGCCGGAGCCTGCTGGCCGCCGACACGTAGACGGCGAAACCATCCTGGCACGCGGCACGAGCCGGCGCAGGAGGAAGGCGAGCACGAGCCGGTGACTCAGGCCGGCTCGTGCCGATTCAGCCGGGAGGGGTGGCCCGCCGCGCCGTTCGGTCAGAACACCCCGACGGCAGTCCACGCCTGCGTGACCGCACGCTCCGCCGGGCTCCCGACTCCATACAGATCGCGCGCGGACTGAATCGTCGCTGCCCGGGCCTGGGAGAAGTTCGCGTTCGACGTCAGCATATAGACGAACGCGCGATAGAAGACCTTCTCGATCTGCTCGCGGTTGGCGCTGCCGACGCCTTCCACCCTCAGACCCGACGTCCGGTTGGTGCCGCCCTCGATCGCGAGATAGAAGGCGTGGTTCGCGATGCCGGAGTTCGTGTGCACGCCGCCGTTGTCCTCCGGGCCCCGATAGCGGATCGAGTAGTGGTCGGGGTCGCGGAAGGCCAGCGGGTCGGCCATCGACCTCAAGCTGGGTACCGCCACGTCTTCTCCAATCGAGTAATCCGCCCGGCCCGGTCCCTGGCCCGCCGGGTGATGGAAGAACTCGGCGCTGGTCGCGATGATGTCCGAGAAAGCCTCGTTCAGCGCTCCAGACTCGTTCTGATACAGGAGGCCGGACGAGTAATCGGTGAGGGCGTGAGCCATCTCGTGCGCGACGGCGTCCAGGGCGCCGGCAAGAGGCTTCCACTGGGTGCCGCCCAGCGTATAGCCGGCGGGAATACCCTCGCCGAATAGCAGCAGGCCGTCCTCGCCGCAGGGCCCACACCAGAAAGCATTCGCGAAGAACGTGAACAGGTCGTCCGGCGAAGAGGTGAACGCGTCGGCCAGACGAACAGGGTGCGTGATTGCTCGAATCGTGACGTCCGCGTCGTCGAATCCCCGGCGCCCGAACCTCTCGAACAGGAAGTCATAGGTCCATCCCATGTGCACGTGCCCGTCGAGGTTCACCGCATCCGACCAGTTGTTGTCGTCGTCGCTGGCGATGTCGTTGCCCGACGGGACGATCCAGCCCTCGAGCAGCCACAGGGTCCGCGTCAGGTTCCCCTTCATGTCGTAGGTGACGATCCGCGGCGGGCGCATCTGATCGTCGGCGAGGAACGTGCCGCCCGACTGACGGGTGCTGATCTTCTTCAGGTCGCCGAGCACGCCCAGCCCCGTGCCGATCGCGGCCTGCGTCTTCAAGTCGTTGTACTGAAGGACGACCGCGCCGCTGCGGGCGTCGAGGAACGTGTGCATCAGCCGTCCGCCCGCCCAGATGTGCATCCGCCAGGCGAGCACGTACCCGCCGTCGTCGTTCGGCATCACCACGAGCTCCGGCGGTTTCGCCGCCGGCAGCTCGCGGCCGGCGAGCTCCGTAAAGAGGGCGACGGCGCGATCCTGGGGGATCGGGGGATCGGTCGAGATGCCGATCGAGTCGTGAACGGTGCCGAAGATCGACTCCGTCACGCCCCCGCGCGTCTGCCGCACGAGGTCGCCGCCGACCACGCGCACTCCCTTGACATACTGGTCGAACCGCTCGTGAACGCGGCCGGCCACCACGGTGTCCTGCCGCACGATCCGGCGCCGCATCTCCCCGGCGCGCACCATGCCGTCGAGCCGGTAGTCCAGCTGGCGAAGCTCGAACCGCTGGGCACTCGCGGCGGCCACCCGCGCCTCACCCCTGCGGTTCGCCGGCAGCTCCTGCCCGCCCGCGACCAGCAACCCCGCCGCGACCGCCAGGGCGGCCGAGGCGAACACCAGCATGTCGCGATGTCGACGATGGGTGTCGTGGCGCATCGCTACTTCCCTCCCGCGAGGCTGACGCGCAGACCCGCGCCGGCCTGGACGCCGCCCGCTTCAACGGCCAGGCCGCGGCCGTGCGCCGGGCTGTCGAGCACCAGGTCCGCGCGCGCGTAGCGCACGATCGCGCCAACGCCGAGCCGGCGCGTCAGGGACCATGCCACGTCGACGCCGGCGTGGAAGCCGGTGCGGCTGCCGCTGACCCCGCGCACGAGTGCGCGCTCGTAGCTGGCGGTGTTGTAGGGATAGGTCTCGGAGAACTCGACGTCCGCGACCAGGTCGCGCGACACCGAGAAGAACGACGGGCCGCCGAACAGCGACAGCCGGAAACGCGCCAGCGGCGGCAGCAGCCACGCCGCGCTCACGTGCACCGCCTGCTCAACGTGCTTCAGGCTCTCGGTCTCGCCGCTGATCCCCCGCCGCCGGTCGAAATGGAACGGGTGCGGGATCGCGCCGTCGATGGCGGCCGGGCGTCCTGCGTCCTCGAAGCGCGACACCGCGACGCCCGCCGCCAGGCCGCGCCACAGCCGGACACCGAGACCGGCGTCGAATCCGTAGCCGCTCTTGATGCCGTATCGTGCGGTCCACGAGCTGTCTTCGGCGTAGAACGGTTCGGTCCGCGAGTCCTGGAACGTGAGCGACCGCTCCTGCATCGCGCCGTTCACCGCGATGAAGTAGCGGTCCCCAGGCGACGAGGCCGCGCGATGACCGGTCTGAACCGGTGCCGGAGTGCGCGCGGTCCCGGCGGGCTCTTCAATGAGTGGCGACCCGGGCGGGCCGGACGACCGCGCCACGAGCGACGCCGGGACCCAGGCGGAGCGTTCGCCCTGCCGCGCCGCGCCTCTCGGCAGCAGCACGCGATACCAGTCGCCAAGCGCGTCGACGACCTCCAGCCATGTGCCCGCGGGCAGGAGAGCGATGACGCCGCTCTCGTGCGTTGGCCCTTTCATCGCGGCGAGCGGGCCGTTCTTGACGAACACCCACTGCACTACGGGCTGCACCTGTGCATGGAGCGGAGCTGAAACGAGCGCAACGATCAGCAGCGCGCCAGCCCACCGTATTCCGCCCGAGACTCGTGACTCTTTCATATGTGCTCCCGCTGAGGGACGCCCGCGCGCACGTGTACGGCCACGGAATCGGGCAGGCCGGTGTGCGGATCGGGCACACGACGCCCAAAGCCCCTGGGGAACGGAGAGCTTGGATTGTTGCTGGGTTCAGCCCTTGATAGCACGCCGTCGCGCCGCCGTCAATTCGCAATCGGCGACCTGGTCTGCGCGGCTGCCGTTGTGCGGGAATGGCGGGCATGCAGGACGGCCCTGCATGCCCGCCGCGGACTACTTCTGAGCCAGCGCGTGGGCCGCGTTCGCCAGGAAGATGTAGTCCGAGCAGATGCCGATCGTCACCTCGTTCTCGCCCCAGAGGAACGGCCAGTCGTCCATGTGCTCCGGGAAGTCCGGCTTGAGCACGAGGATCCCCGGCACGACGCCGCCGGCGATGAACGTCATGTCGGCGCGGTTGGTGCCGTAGGCCATCTTCTTCGGCCGCGTCCCGACCGCGGTGACGAACGAGACGTTCGACGCCGGGTGCGTGCCGACGATGTAGTCCAGTCCGCGGAACACGTACTCCGGCCCGATCAGGTCCGGGTAGGCCTTGTGCAGGTGGTAGTTGGTCGAGGCGAAGCCGATGACGCCGCCGTTGCCGCCCCAGCCGCCCGTCGCGATCGGCACGCCGTAGGGGTTCTGCTTGAAGATGCCGTCGATCTCCCCCTTGTACTTCACGACGTAGGGCCGCAGCTGCTCCGCGAACGCCGCACCGAGGTGCGGCAGCGCGCGCGCCGCGGCGCTGAGCGTGCGGCCGCCGGACTTCTCGAGCGAGGGCCACAGCAGCTCGTTGAACCGATCGGCGAAGGGCTGCTCCTTCGTCGTCATCAACAGCTGCGCGACGGCGGTCAGCTCCGCGCCCTGCCCGAACATCGCTTCCGGCCCGGTGCCCGTCGCCTTCATCGCGCGCTGTCGCTCTTCCGCGTACGACCGCTTCGCCAGCCCGAGGCATTCGTCGGCGAGCGTGTCGTTGAAGCCGCGGAGGCCACGGCTGGCGGCGGCGAGCGCGCCGATCGACATGTAGTTGGTCGACGGCGTCTGACCGGTGAACACCCAGCGATCGTCGGGCGTGCCGCTGCGGCGGCCGTCCGACTCGTACGGCTTCATTGCCGCGTCGTAGGCCAGGTTGTCGGTCTGCGTGGACGCGTCGCCGAGGTGGTGATACCGGTGCAGCTGCGAGTCGACGATGCCGCGGACGGCGCGGCCCAGCGCCCGGTGCTGGGCGGCGACCTGAAGCGCGCCGTGCTCGATCTGCTGCAGCAGATCCGGCTTGCCGTCCGGCCGGTGCATGTCGACGAACCGCTGCTGTTGATCGATGAGCGTCTGGTCGCGCGTCGGCGTGAACGCTTCCCAGGTCGCTACGAGGTTCATGATCACCATCGCGTGCGATCCGGTCTGGATGTCGAAGTCGCCGGCGTCGAACCAGCCGCCGACGGCGAGGCCGGGAATGCGCTCGAGCGGCTTGTATTTCGTCTCGGTCGTCGGCCCCATCCGGTAGCCGTCGAAGTGCTGGATGTTCACCGGCGCCTGCAGCGCATCGTCCATGTGCGTGAGCCCGTGCCACACGCGGTACGCCTCGTTCACCGTCATGTGGTCCATCTGCGCCGGGAACCAGACGTCCGAGGTGAGGTGCCATGCGCTTTCGTACACGGCTGCGTCGATCGGGAAGGTCTCGGTCTTCTGGTCGCCGTACTTGAGGAAGTAGAGGCCGGGCTGCTTGACGGAGCTGAAATCGGCGGTGACGTAGTTGTAGCGCAGGTACTGCCCCCACGGCTGCGTGCTGATCTCCTGGCGCTCGACCGGCACGCCGGTGGCCGGCACCTCGAAGAGCGTCACCGTCGGAAGCGGCTGGTCGTTCGGATCCAGCTCGATGACCGCACGCTTGGGCTGCCCGGGCGTGTATCCGGCCTGCGAGAAGCCGATGACCGGCCGGCGCGTCCAGCCGGGCATGACGTGGGGCTGCACCAGCCACTCGGCGACCTTGCCGGTCTTCTTCACGTCGAGCAACGAGCGGACGACGAACCAGCCGTTCTGGGCGACGTTCCGGCCGTCGAGCAGCATGAGCTCGCCCGAGAGCGCCTCGATCCTGACGTGCCGCTCCGGGTCCTCGGGGGCGAACACCAGGGTCTTCCCCTTCGCGAACGGATCGGGTTCCACGTAGTCGTTGCGGCCGCGATCGTCGAAGGTCGAGTAGCCCTCGAACTGCCGGACCTGGGTGCTCGCCGGCTTGACGACGGTGGGACCGGCCGGATAGCGCGGGAAGATCCCCGGTTTGCCGTCCGCGAGGTAGGTGCGCTCGAAGAACCGCGACGGCAGGAACTCCATGTTCAGGCCGGCGCGCCCCTCGAGCTTCTCGGGCACGGGCTTGTCGAGGAACACCGCGATGCGGAAGCCGCCGCCCGCCGGCGTGACCACGAGGCGCGAATCGAAGTCGAAGTCCTCGTGGCGCAGCACGACCTCGATGGTGTTCGCCGCGCGGTC
Organism: Vicinamibacterales bacterium; assembly: GCA_048594975.1. Classification (GTDB taxonomy): domain Bacteria; phylum Acidobacteriota; class Vicinamibacteria; order Vicinamibacterales; family 2-12-FULL-66-21; genus JBMDXB01. The sequence goes on from JBMDXQ010000007.1 coordinate 14,715, forward strand.
CACCTTGCGCCCGGCGACCTTCGGGATCTGATCCCACTGCTCCGGCGTCGGCTTCAGCCGGACCGCGCCGCCGGTGACGATGCGGACGCCGTGCTGGATGACCTCGACGCCGGCGGTCTTCTCGTCGAAGAACATGCCGTTGTATTCGTTGGTGAAGACGAAGACGTTCAGGCCGCGCGTCTCGAAATAGTCCTTGCCGTTTATCGCCAGTCCATTGGTCGCGGCGCGGCCGGGGGCGGACAGCACTGCGGCGGCCAGCGCGAGGGCCAGTCCGGGTCGGGCCCGCGCCCCGCCCTTGAGGTGCCGGTTCATGATGACTCCTTGCGATCGGAATGAATGGGTGTCCCCTCATCTTACGTTGAAACCCCGGACGCTCGACTGTTCGGAACGAGTGGACCGTCTCAACTGCCCGCGTTGTCGGGCGCTGGCGAGAAGTCGAGTGTCGCCGTAGAATCGCAACCCATGCGGACGCCATATCGAACCCACCCGGCCGCCCTCGGACTGGTGCTTGCGGCGGTGATTGCCGCAGCGGCGGCTCCCGGTCAGCCGGCGGACGTGCAGGCGCGGGTGGACGCGATCTTCAAGGGCTGGTCGTCGTCGTCGCCCGGCTGCGCGGTGGGATCGGACGTCAACGGCAAGCCTGCCGTGCGCTCGGCGTACGGCATGGCGGACCTCGAGCACGACGTGCCCATCACCGTGGACACGATCTTCGAGGCTGGATCGGTGTCGAAACAGTTCACCGCCACGGCGGTGCTGCTGCTGGCGCGGGAGGGCAAGCTCTCGCTCGAGCACGACATCCGCCGGTACGCCCCCGAGCTGCCCGACGTCGGGGCGCAGCTGACCATCCGGCAGATGCTGCAGCACACCAGCGGGCTGCGCGACTGGGGCAGCCTGGCGGGCATCGCCGGCTGGCCGCGCGGCTCTCGCGTGCACACGCACGCGCACGTGCTCGACATCCTCAGCCGGCAGCACGCGCTCAACTTCCAGCCCGGCACGCGCTGGTCGTACAGCAACTCCGGCTACAACCTCGCGGCGATCCTGGTCGCGCGCGTCAGCGGCATGCCGTTTGCGGAGTTCACCCGGACGCGCATCTTCGAGCCGCTCGGCATGAAGGACACGTCGTGGCGTGACGACTACCGGCGCATCGTGAAGCGCCGCGCCGTTGCCTACGGCGAGCGGCAGGGCATGTTCGCGACCGACATGCCGTTCGAGAACGTCCACGGCAACGGCGGCCTGCTCACGACCGTCGGCGACCTGCTGAAGTGGAACGCGAACTTCGCCACGCCGGTCGTCGGCGACGAGGCCCTGCTCGCCGAGCTGCAGCGCCGCGCGACGTTCACCGACGGGCGGTCGCACGAGTACGCGCTGGGCCTGTACGTCGACACCTACCGCGGCGTGCGCGAGGTCGATCACAGCGGCGGGACAGCGGGATACCGCGCGCACCTCTCGCGCTACCCGGATCACGGCGTGTCGGTCGCCGTTTTGTGCAACGCCGGCAGCGCGAACGCCACGTCGTACGCGAAGGCCGTCGCCGAACTGCTCCTCGGCGACGCGCTGCGCCCGGCCACGCCACAGGGCGCGGCCCGCGACCTGACCGACGCGGAAGCCGACCGCCTCACCGGTCTCTATCGACGCCTCCCGCCGGGAGCCGCGACGGCGTTCTCGATCGTCCGCGAGCAGGGCCGGCTGAGGGTGCAGAACGGTCCGTGGCTGACCGCGATGGCTCCCGACAGGCTGACGCGGGCGGATGACGGGACAACGCTGGACTTCGACGGACGGGGGCGCATCCAGGCGACCGACGAGTTCGGAACCGTCGACGTGTACGAACGGGTGGAGCCGGTCGCGCCGGCGGCCGCACAGCTGAAAGAGTTCGCGGGACGTTACGTCAGCGCCGAGATCGAAACCACCGTCATCATCGCGGTGAGCGGCGAGCGCCTCGTCGTCGAACGTCGACCCGATTCGATTCTGCCCCTGAGACCGGTGCACGCCGACGCGTTCTCGAGCCCGCTCGGGTGGGTCACCTTCCACCGCGACGCCTCACGGCGCGTGGTGGCGCTGAGCATCAGCCAGGATCGGGTGTGGGACTTGCGGTTCGCGCGTCAGCCGGAGACAGGCACCGCCGCCACGCAGCGCTAGGAAGTACGCCGTACCCTTACCCCTTCCCGCTCGCCTCGCGGCGATCGAGGGTGGCCCGGACCCGGCTCAGGAGCATCGCCGGCGTGAACGGCTTCTCCATCAGGTCCATCCCCTCGCCCAGGCCGGCACGCCGCCGATCGGTGTAGCCCGAAGTGAAGAGGACTTTCACGCCGGCCTGCCGTTCGGCAAGCTGGCGGGCGAACTCCGGGCCGCTCATCCCGGGCATGACGACGTCGGCGATGACGAGATCGGGCGGGGTCATCCCGTGGAGCTGCTCCAGGGCAGCGGTGCCGCTCGCCGCCTCGGTCACCAGGTAGCCCGCGCGCCGCAGCACCCGCGCGGCGAACACCCGCACCTCGTGATCGTCCTCGACGAGAAGGATGCGCTCGTTGCCGGTCGGGGTTGCCGTCGTTGCCGGGGGCGCTGCGCCGGTGCCGCGGCCCGGCTCGGCTCGGGGGAAATACACCTTGAAGATCGTGCCCCGCCCTTCTTCGCTGTACACCCAGATGAAGCCGCCCATCTGCCGGACGATGCCGTAGGCGACGGCGAGGCCGAGGCCGGTGCCCCTGCCGGGCGGTTTGGTCGTGAAGAAGGGCTCGAAGAGCCGCCGCTTCGTGTCCTCGCTCATGCCCGCGCCGCCGTCCTCGACGAGCAGTTCGACATACTCGCCGGGCGCCATCCCCTGCTCGTGGCGGTGGGCGCGCTCGTCGTCGATCGTGACGATGGCCGTGCGCACCCGGATCGTGCCCCCCTCCGGCATCGCATCGCGGGCGTTGATGATCAGGTTCATGGCAACCTGCTCGAGCTGCGAGACGTCGGCGAGCAGCCGCGCCGGCGAGGGGGACAGGTCGAACCGCAGCTCGATGTCCTCGCCGATGATCGGCCGGACGAACCGCTCGAAGCCCGCCATCACCTGGTTCAGGTCCGCGATCGTCATCCGCAGCACCTGTTTGCGGCTGAAGGCGAGCAGCTGCCGGGTGAGCGCTGCCGCACGCAGGCCGGCCCTGTGGATCTGCCGCAGGTCGGAGGCCGCCGTCTTATCGGCGCCGACGCGATCGGCGAGCAGGTCCGAGTAGCCGATGATCGCGGTCAGGATGTTGTTGAAGTCGTGCGCGATGCCGCCGGCGAGCTGCCCGATCGCCTCCATCTTCTGCGCCTGGCGCAGCTGGTCCTCCAGCCGGCGCCGCACGGTGACGTCGACGACCACCGGCATCGTCCAGTTCGGCGTGCCGGTCGCATCGGTGATCAGCCGCACCGACACCGCGCCCCAGACGAGCGCCCCGTCCTTGCGCACGTAGCGTTTCTCGAGGTCGATCTGGTCGACTTCGCGCGCGTAGAGGGCGCGGACGAGCGCCGCGCTCTTCGCCCGCTCCTCGGGATAGGTGATATCGACCCAGGTGCGCTCCTGCAGCTCCGCCTCGGACCACCCGAACATGCGGCAGAAGGCGGGGTTCGCACGGTGGAAGCGGCCCTCCGGCGAGACCAGCGCCGCCCCCACCGACAGCTGGTCGAAGATCCGGCGGAAGAGCGCCTCGCTCTCGTGCAGCGCGCGCTCGGTCTCCCGCCGCGCGGTGATGTCGCGCTGGATGGCGAGAAAGCCGGTCGTCGCGCCCTCCGCGTTGGTGACGGCGTTGACCGTCCCGTCGACGAGGACCAGGCTCCCGTCCTTCCGGCGGTTGGTGAATTCCCGGGTGACGCTCGTGCCGGACAGCAGCTCCTTCCAGAACGCCGCGTACTCCTCCTGGGAGTGGAGGTTGCTCTTCAGCAGGCGCGGCGTGTGCCGCCCGATCAGCTCGTCGGCGGGGTAGCCGTAGACGCGCGTGAACTCGGGATTGACGTAGGTGAAGACGCCGGCCGCATCGGTCATGAAGATGACTTCGCCCGAAGCAGCGGCGGCGCGCGCGAACTGGTCGACGCGCAGCTCCAGCTGCTTTCGCGCGCTGATGTCCCTGATCATCCCGACCAGGGCTGGTTCCGGCCCCTCGTCGATGCGCCGTCCGAAGACCTCCGCCCAGAACGTGCTCCCGTCGCGGCGGCGCAGCTGTGCCTCGATGTAGACCGTCGCGCCCTGGCGATCCAGCGCGCCCAGCAGGCGCATCCGGTCTGCGGGGTTGGCGTAGAAGTCCGCGGCGTTCGAGGCGAGCACGGCGTCCACCGAGGGGCACCCCAGGAGCTTCGCCAGGGTCGGATTCGCAACCAGGATGCGGCCGTCGAGCGTCGTTCGGTACAAGCCGACGGGGACCGAGTTGAAGATGGACTGCATGAGCGTGCTGGTGCCGCCTGCCGGCGCCGCCGGATTTCCGGCACCCTGGGACACGCCGGCGGGGGCGTGATCCTCAGAGAGTACCGCGGGTGCGCGAAGCCGTGCGAGGCGCGCAGCACGACGGGCAAGCGTCGTGCCACGCGATCGGCAGGCCTCGAGCCGCGCGCACGCCGCCGCGATGCCTCGAGCGACCGTGCGATACAGTTACGCCATGCCCCCGGAGCAGAAGAGCGCCCGCAGCGGGTTCCCGCCCACGTTCTGGGTAGCGAACGTGATGGAGCTGTTCGAGCGCGGCGCCTATTACGGCATGAACTCCGTGCTCGCGGTCTACCTGGCGACCAGCGTCGCGGAAGGCGGCCTCGGGTTCCGCGTCCAGGCGATCGGCTTCCTGCAGAGCATCGTGTATGCCGCCACCTACGTCGTGCCGATCCTCGGCGGCGCGCTCGCCGACGCGTACGGCTACCGGCGCATGCTCCTGGTGGCGTTCTCGCTGCTGGCGTCCGGCTACTTCGCCGCCGGCTACATGTCGGCGTACGCGGCAGTGTTCCTGGCACTGCTCGTCATGGCGACCGGGTCGGGATTGTTCAAGCCGATCATCACCGGCACGATCGCGCGCACGACCACCGACGACAACTCGGCCTTGGGCTACGGCATCTACTACTGGATGATCAACCTCGGCGCCTTCCTGGCGCCGCTCGTCGTCAGCGTCCTGAAAGGCTTCTCCTGGACATACGTGTTCCTCGCCTCGGCGCTCTACACCGGGCTGATGTTGCTGCCGACGCTCTTCGTCTTCCGCGATCCGCCGCGACCGGAGAGCACGAAGTCGCTGCGCGAAGTGATGCGCGGCGCCTTCGAGGTGCTCGCCGACTCGCGCTTCATGCTGATGATCGTCGTCTACTCGGGGTTCTGGATCCTGTACTTCCAGAACTTCGGCAGCGTGCTGTGGTACCTGCGCGATTTCGTCGATCGCGCGCCGGTGAGCGCGGCGGTGACCGGGTGGCTGGCAGCGGTTGGTCTCCCCTGGAGGTTCGCCTTCGACGCCGAACACGTCACCGTGATCAACGCCGGCACGATCATCCTGCTGCAGGTCGTGGTCTCGCGCCTGGTCAAGAAGAAGGACGCGTTGCCGACCATGGTGACGGGGATGGCGATCGGGGCGCTCGGCTTCGTGCTGCTCGCCTCGTCGCAGAACGCGTGGGTATTCGTGCTCGGGATTGCCGTGTTCTCGATCGGCGAGATGACCGCGCATCCGAAGTACTACAGCTTCGTGGGGCTGGTCGCGCCCGAGGACCGCAAGGCGGTCTACATGGGCTACGCGTTCCTGTACGGCGTGTTCGGATCGCTGCTCGGGTCGAGCATCGGCGCGTTTCTCTACGATCGGCTGATGACCCCGATGATCGGGTCACCGGCGGCGCCGGGCCGCGCGCGGGCCTTCTGGCTGATGTTCGCGGCGCTGGATGTCGTCGCGGCGGCGGGCCTGGTGCTCTTCAGCCGCACCTTCGGCGTGGATACGCCCGAGACGCGCCGCCGCGCGCGGGCGATCATGCGGGGCGTCTACGGCGTGATCCTGCTCCTCGGTGGCGCGTTTCTCTACGTGGCGTTCACGTCCACGCCGGTGCAGCCGCGCGTCGCCGTGCAGGCGATCATCTTCATGGCGCTCGGCACCGGCGGGCTGTTCATGTCACGGCGCTGAGACGGCCCTCCCGGAAGCCCGTTGCCGCTCAGCGTGAGCCGTGGGGCTCGGCGTCGCCCTCCTGCTCCTTCTTCCCGCGCGGCCAGAAGTACCAGGCGGCGAACGCCGCGACGGATGCCGCGATCCAGGGCCAGCGGCGGTGGTTGTTCGGTTCCTTCAACACACGCTCGAGGTGTCGTCGGGCGCTGTCGGTCGCCGGGTCGCCTTCGAAGTACACGTCAGTCATGGTGCGCCACGATGTGTTTCGCCAGAGCGCGTCCTCCGCACGCGCCACTCCCTCTAGGATAGCCCCGATGCCGCTTCGTGCCGAAATACACGAGCCGGTGTTCGCCGCCGGGCTTCGCTTCGTACTCCCGGGGTCAGATCTTGTGTCCTGCACCTTTTGACCCGTTCGCTGGACAGTGCTCGACCGTCCGCCCCCGAGGACGAACGCGCAAGACACAGAATCTGAGCCGTCGCCGCATCCCCGCAGCAGAGGCCACATGTGGAAGTGGATCAAACGCATGCTCATCGCGACCGTCCTGCTGATCGCCCTGCTGGTGGTCCTCGCGACGGCGTACGTGTTGCTCAGCCACCCCAAGCTGCGCCAGCGCGGCCTCTTTGCCCGCGACGCGGCGCCGGGCGTCTTCACCTTCGCCGACATTCCGCGCGGGCGCGAGCTCACCGACGCCGAGATCGACGGCTTCGCCGAGCGCCTGCTGCGCGAGATGAGCCTCGAGGAGAAGGTCGGGCAGATGACCGGCGATCAGTGGTACGCCGATCTGATCCGGATCGTGGTGAAGCGGCGATACAACGACACGCCCATCCCCTCCGGCGAGAACCGACGGCTGAAGATCCCGCCGCTCGGCTTCTCGGACGGGCCGCGCGGGGTACTGCTGAACGCGTCGACGGCGTTCCCGGTCGCGATGGCGCGCGGCGCGAGCTGGGACCGCGCGCTGGTCGCGCGCGTCGCCGAGGCGATGGCGAGGGAAATTCGCGCGCAGGGCGGGAACTTCTGGGGCGGGCTGTGTATCAACCTCCTGAGGCACCCCGGATGGGGACGCGCGCAGGAGACCTTCGGTGAAGATCCCTTCCTGCTCGGCGAGCTGGCTGCCGTCTCGGTCGCCGCGGTGCAGCGCCACAACGTGATGGCGTGCGCCAAGCACTACGCGCTCAACAGCGTCGAGGAGGTCAGGACGACGATCGACCATCGCGTCGACGAACGGGCGCTCCGCGAGGTGTATCTCCCACATTTCCAGCGCGCCGTGGACGCCGGCGCCGCTTCGGTGATGAGTGCCTACAACCGGGTCAACGGCGACTACGCCGGCGAGAGCCGGTACCTGCTCACCGACGTCCTCCGCCGCGACTGGAACTTCCGCGGCATCGTCATGTCGGATTTCTTCTCGGGCATCTACGATGCGCGCAAGGCGGCGCTCGCCGGGCTGGACATCGAGATGCCGGTGCCGCGGGTCTACCGGCGGCTGCCGGCGCTCGTCGACCGGGGCGAGGTGCCCGTCGCCGTCGTCGACGAGGCCGTGCGACGCATCCTGGGTACGAAGATCCGCTTCCTCACGCGCGCCGATCCCGAGTCCTACGATCCCGCCCTCGTCGCCTCCCCCGCGCACGCGGCTCTCGCCCGCGAGGCGGCGGAACAGAGCATCGTCCTGCTCAAGAACGACGGCGCAGCGCTGCCGCTCGCGCGCGGGTCGCTGCGCTCGGTCGCGGTCCTCGGCCGTCTCGCCGCGGCGCGCAACCAGGGCGACCGTGGCAGCAGCAACGTGCACCCGCCGCGCATCGTCACCCCGCTGCAGGGGCTGCGCGACGCGCTCGGCCACGCCCGCGTCGTCCAGGAGGCAAGCGAAGACGAGGGCCGCGTCCGTGCGGCCGCGAGCGGCGCCGACGCGGCGGTCGTATTCGTCGGCCTCGATGACAAGGACGAGGGAGAATACATCCCGGAGCTGCGGCTGGGCGGTGACCGGCGTTCGCTCGCGCTGCGCGCCGGCGACATCCGGGTGGTCAAAGCCGCGGCCGCGGCGAACCCGCGCACGATCGTCGTGCTCATCGGCGGCAGCGCGATCGCCGCCGAGGAGTGGCGGCACGACGTCAAGGCGATCCTGATGGCCTACTACCCGGGCATGGAAGGCGGCCACGCGATCGCGCGCGTCCTGCTCGGCGACGTCAACCCCGGTGCGAAGCTGACCTTCACCGTGCCGGCCGACGCCGCGTGGCTGCCGCCGTTCACGCCCGGCGCGCCGTCGATCGAATACGGCTATTACCACGGCTACACGCTCGCGGAGAAGAACGGGATCGAGCCGGCATTCGCGTTCGGCTTCGGCCTGGGCTACACGCGGTTCACGTACGCGAATCTCCGCCTGGCGCCGGATCGAATCCCGGCAGGCGGCGGCGTGCTCGAGGTCGCCGTTGACGTGACGAATGCAGGTGGAAGAGCTGGACACGAGGTAGTGCAGCTCTACGTGGGCTTCCCGGCGTCGGCACTCGATCGTCCGCGAAAGCTGCTGCGCGGCTTCGAGAGGGTACCGCTGGCGCCTGGAGAGACGCGCACGGTGACGTTCCGGGTGCCGTCCAGCGGGCTCGCGTACTGGGATGCGGCCGCAAAGGCGTGGCGGGTCGAGCCCGTCCGCCACGATGTCTACGTCGGTGGATCGTCGCGGTCCTCCGACCTGCTGGCGGCAGGCTTCACCGTGATCCCGTAATGCGAATCCGCGGGATCCGGTGGGCCTGGCGCGCACTGATCGGCGCTTGGCTCGCGGCTGCGGGCATCGGCGTGACGGCGGGCTGCGGCCACGACGGCGAGCAGACCGTCGTGCTGGCCACGACAACGAGTGTGGCCGATTCCGGACTGCTCGACGTGCTCACCGTGAGATTCCGGGAGGCGCGCGGCATCGTCCTCCGCGCGCACCTGGTCGGAAGCGGCCGAGCACTCCGCCTGCTCGAACGTGGCGATGCGAACGTCGTGGTCAGTCACGCTCCCGATGCCGAGGCGGCTGCGCTGGAGCGGCACCCGGAATGGCGTTACCGCAAGATCATGTTCAACGACTTCGTGATCGTCGGCCCGCCGTCCGACCCCGCCGGCGTGAAGGGCGCGGCAACCGCGGAGGTCGCCATGCAGCGGGTTGCGGCCTCGACCGCCCGGTTCCTGTCGCGCGGCGACGGCTCGGGCACGCACGAGCGCGAGAACCAGCTCTGGGTCCACGCCGGTGCGTGGCCGTCGGACGATCGGCTGGTCGTCGCCGGCGCGGGGATGGGCACCACGCTGCGGATTGCCAGCGAAACCAGCACGTATACGCTGACCGACCGCACGACCTACTTGCAGCATGAGGGAACGCTGCGGCTGGAGATCGTCTTCGAGGGCGGCCCGCTCATGGTGAATACCTACGGCGTGATGCTCGATCCGCGTGGCGGCCGCGCAGCCGCCGCGCAGGCGTTCTTCGACTGGTTGACGGCCGGCGCGGGACGCGAGGTCATTCGCGGGTACACGATTCGCGGCCGCCCCGGCTTCCGGGTCTGGCCGGAGGGCGTCGCCGCTGACGATCCTCGCGCGCTGCCGTTCACTCGGAAGTAACACACCTCCGGCGTGACGCCGACGGCCGTTCGAGCCCCAGGTCGGGCGGAGCGACGCCATCGGGAGTTGGGACGGCGCCGGTCACTTTATCTGCCCAGGCGGTGACTCTCGACTCCTCAGCGCTGAATAGACGGCAGAACGGACGCGAGGCCAGCCGGAGCCGTTCTTGCTGCCTCCCGGAGCATGACGCTTGGACGCTGGGTCGCCTACTGCGCCTACCCGACCGCCGCCTGGCGCCGATTGTCCCGCGGCGGACGCCTGGTGCTGTGGTCGACCTACTTCGGCGCGAGCTACCTGCTCACGCTGGTGGCACTGCTCGTCGCCTGATTCGCCAAGGGAACCGCTCGAGAATCAGGCGCACTCTCTCCTGCAGCGTTCCGATTCAATCGCCTCTGCGGTGAAGTCGTGTGTGAGCGGTCGCGATGGCCCGGTCACTCGGCGCGCAGCGTGGTAGCGGGATCGAGCCTGACAGCGCGCCACGCTGGTGTCAGCGCGCGGTCGATTGCGCAGGCGGCCATCTGGCATAATGGACCGTTTCAACAGCGGCGCGGAGGCGCAGGCTCCGCGCAGCCGGCGGCGGGTGGACGGGACATGTTCGGTCTGGGAACGGGCAGCGGCGCGAACACGACGGTCGGGCCGTATCGGTTGATCCGGGAGATCGGCCGCGGCGGCATGGGCGCGGTCTACTACGCGCTCGACGAGCAGGCGCAGCCGCCGCGCGAGGCGGCGATCAAGATGTTGCGCGACGCGCTCGATCCCGAGCACGCCCGCCGCTTCCTGCACGAGCAGCGCGTCCTCGCGGGGCTCAAGCACCCCGGCATCGCCCGGTTCTACGACAGCGGCACGACCTCGGACGGCCACCCCTGGCTGGCCATGGAATTCGTCGCCGGCGAGCCGATCGACGCCTACTGCGACCGCCACCAGCTGAGCGTGTCCGAGCGCCTGCGCCTCTTCCGCGCGGTGCTCGACGTTGTTGCCTACGCGCACCGGCAGCTGATCGTCCACCGCGACATCAAACCGCGCAACACCCTGATCACCGAGAAGGGAGAGGTGAAGCTCGTCGACTTCGGCATCGCCAAGCCGCTCGCCGGCGATCCGGAAGCCGAAACGCACGCGACGATCACCGGCCTGCGGCTGATGACACCGGTCTATGCCAGCCCCGAGCAGGTCGTCGGCGGCCGGGTCACGACTGCAACCGACGTCTACGCGCTCGGGCTGCTGCTCTACGAGCTGCTGTGCGGCCGGCGCGCGCAGCGGCTGGAGGGCAGCACGCCGGGGGAGATCGAACGCGTCGTGGTGAAGGAGGATGCGCCGCGGCCGAGCACGGCGCTGTTCAACGTCACCTCCGGCGGCGAGTACACCGAGGCGCCCGTCGAGGAGGTCGCCTCGCGGCGCCGGACGACGCCGCCGCGGCTGGCGCGGCGGTTGCGCGGCGACCTCGATCGCATCGTCGGCATGGCGCTCAGGAAGGAGCCGGAGGCGCGCTACGCATCGGTCGGCCTGTTCGCCGACGACATCGAGCGTTTCCTCGCCGGGCAGCCCGTTCGCGCGCGACGCCAGTCGGCCGGCTACCGACTGCAGAAGTTCATCGCGCGCCACCGCGTGGCCGTCACCGCGGCCACCGCCCTCGTCGTGATGCTCGCCGCTTATCTCGCGGTCAGCGTCCGGCACGCGAACGAGCTGCGTGCCGCGCTCGCGACCGCCAGGATGGAGGCGGCCAAGGCCGAGCAGGTCTCGCGCTTCCTCGAAGGCCTCTTCGAGAGCAACGATCCGGACAACGCGCGCGGCGAGGAGGTCACCGGCCGCGAGCTGCTCGAGCGCGGGCTGGCGCAGGCTGACCGGCTGTCGGGCGACCCGGTGATGCAGGCGCAGTTGCTCGCTACGATCGGCCGGGTGTACGAGAGCCTCGGCGAGTTCGCGAAGGCGAGGCCGCCGGTCGAGCGGGCGCTGCAGCTGCGCGAAGCGGCGCTCGGCGCGACGCACCTGGACGTCGCGGAGAGCCGCCGCCGGCTGGGCGTCCTCCTGCGCCACCTCGGCGACCGCTCGGGATCCGAGCGCGAACTCCGCCGCGCGCTGGAGATCGACCGGCCGCAGCAGCCTGCCGGGGGCGTCGCGCTCGCGGCCGACCTGCACGAGCTCGGACATACACTGGTCGAGCTGGGGCGGTACGAGGAAGGCGAACGGCTGTTTCGCGAGGCGCTCGCGATGCGGCGCGCGGCGCTGGGCGGGGTGCACCAGGATGTGGCCGACAGCCTGAGCGGCGTGGCCTACGCGCGCTCGCGGCAGGGCTTTCCGAAAGAGGCCGTGTCACTCTACGCCGAGGCGCTGCAGATCAACCAGCAGAAACTCGGCGCCGAGCACCCGCAGCTCGCGCGCAGCCACCAGAATCTGGCGGTCGTGCTCAGCGACGTCGGCGAGTACCCGGAGGCGGCGCGGCACTTCGAGACGGCGCTGGCGATCTATCGCAGGGTCTACGGCGAACGGCATCCGAGCATCGCCGTCACCATCAACAACCTGGCGAATCTGCGGGCCAGGCAGGGCGACTACGAATCGGCAGAGCGCCTGTTCCGCGAGACGGCGGCGATGCGGCAGGCGATCTACGGAGAGGACCATCCCGCGACGTTGCGCGCGCTCAACAACCTGGCGAGCACCTTGATGCGGCGCGGCAACCTGCAAGAGAGCGAGCACACGTTCCGCCTCCTCATCACCCGCCGCACCCGCCACGCGGAACGCGACGACCCCGACATCGCGACCTACCGGATGAACCTGGGCGAGGTGCTCCGGCGAATGAAGCGGCTCGAGGAAGCCGAGCAACTGGCGCGCATGGCGCTGGAGACGCTGTCGGCCGGCCGCGCGCCGACCCTTGAAGCGTCGACCGCGATGGTCACGCTCGGGCGCATTTTCGCCGATCGCGGCCGCGTGAAGGAGGCCGAGCCGCTGCTGCGCGATGCGCTCGCCATCCGCCGCGAGCGCCTCGGCGCGCAGCACCCGGAAGTGAAGCGCGTTGAGGACGATCTCGAACGCGTCGAAGCGCGGCTCAATCGGGAGAAGTAGGCCCTGCTCGCCGCCAGGTGCCGGGCCGAGCCGGGGGCCCGGACGCCACGCGGCTGGGCGCGGCGGCGTCCGGCTGGCGGACGCCGCGCCGCGCCCAGCCCCTGTGCGTCAGTCAATCCGCTGACAGATCGGGACCGGCAGGCGCTTCGACCAGCGCTTCGAGGCGACATCGTACGCCACCGCGTAGCCGTTGTTCCCCGGCGCGCACGGCGCGGCGATCGTGGTGTCGACGTAAATCGCTCCGCCCGGTGTGACCGGATGCGTCTTTGCGACGGCGGTCCGGGAGAAGGCCACCTTGTCGTTGTGGTTGTAACGGACGAAGAGCCGGACCTGCCCGCCCACGGTGAAATGGCCGCCGGCAATCTTCAGATGGCGGTTGAACTCGTAGCTGAACAGGAACGGCTGGTTGGCGGCGGCTTCCGCGGCCGCGCGGCTGGCGCTCACGACCCGGTCGTCCACGTCGGTTCGAATCGCCGCACGCGCGCTGGCCCTATCCTGCCCGGCGAGCGCGGTCTGCGTTGACGGGGCGATCGAGCCGATCGCCGAAGAGGCCTGTGGTTGCTTCGCACCGGGCGGCGCGGCAGCAGGAACCGGCGAATTCACGAGCACGACGGCAACGAGGGCGGAACCGAGGGCGAGCGCCTGGGGCTTGCGGGTCATGACCCACCTCCACCTGCCGATCCGGGAAGACCGATGCGGCTGCCGGATTAGACGTGCACCGCACCCGGCGGTTCCTGCGCCGTCGCCGCTTTACCACCTCCTCCCGGCTCCGGTATCGTACCGTTCGCTCCCACGAACAGACGACTCAGGAAGGCGGAATCCGTGGGCCATTTTTTCGTATCCGAGGCGCGCTGCCAGTTCTGTCACCGCACCGCGGCGAACGTCGAACACCTCATTGCCGGAGACTCGGGGTTCATCTGCGGCGACTGCGTGGAGGCGTGCTCGCGCCTGCTTCGCCCGGCCGAAGACCGGCCGGCCGCGCATGAGCAGGCGGACCGCTACGTGTGTCAGCGGCTCGCCCGCCACTTTGCGCCGATGCGGCCGCACGACGTGCTGGCCACGTCGAGGACGTTCCCCATCCGCCAGCAGGCCGACCTGCAGAAGGCACTCGACGATCTCTTCGGCGAACGCTCGGTGCCGCACAATTTCGTGGGGATCTCGCAGCAGTACCGTCACGAGGTCGTCGACTTCTCGAAGCTCCTCGAGCAGAGCCACGGCGCGGTGGAAGTGGCTCCCGCCCAGTTCGAGGACGTCGACATCGGCGGCGGCGAGACCGTGCGCTGCCTGAAGAACGGCCTCTGGCTACGTCAGGACGAGCGGGGACCGTACGCCGTCGTGCTGTCGCGACTCACCGAGTACTCCGGGGGATCCGGACTGGTGATCGAGTCGCGGCACCAGCCGGCGAGATGGGCGCGGAGGTCTCGTCACGCGTGTTCGCCGCGCTCGAGACGCAGCTGTCGAAAGGCAGCTGCTACCGCGGGCGCGTGCTGTCGCTCGAGGCCGGCTACCAGTGGACGGGGCACGCGCAGAGGATTCGAGTCCACCAGCTCGAGCCGGTCGGGCGCGACGACGTCATCCTCCCCGCGCCCACGCTCGATGCGCTCGAACGAAACGTCCTCCGGTTCGCCGAGCAGCGGCCGGCGCTCCGCACCCTGGGGGTGTCGACGCAGAAGGGCCTGCTCTTTCACGGCGCGCCGGGTACCGGCAAGACGCACTGCATCCGCTATCTCGCCGCACGATTGTCCGGCCACACGACCCTGCTCATCACGGCGGAAGAGGTGGGCGTGCTGCCCGAATACATGGCGCTCGCCCGTCTCCTCCAGCCGGCGCTGATCGTGATCGAGGACGCGGACCTGATCGCCCGCGAACGCACCGCGCGGGACAGCGCGTGCGACGAGGTCATGCTCAACCGCCTGCTCAACGAACTCGACGGCCTGCGAGAGCGCGCCGACGTGTTCTTCATCCTGACGACGAACCGGCCGGACACGCTGGAGCCGGCGCTGGCCAGCCGTCCCGGGCGGATCGACCAGGCGATCGAATTCCCGCTGCCCGACGAGACGCTCCGCCGCCGGCTGGTCGCGCTCTACGCGAGGTCCCTGCCCGTTTCGCCGTCGCTCGCCGCCGACCTGGCCCGTCGAACGGACGGCGCGAGCCCCGCGTTTCATCAAGGAGTTCCTGCGCCGGATCGCGCAGCACCACCTGGATGCGGGCGCGACCGCCGAGGTCTCCGTCGCGACTGCTGAAGCCGCGCTGCACGAGATGCTGTTTACCGGCGGTGTGCTGAACGCGCGGCTGCTCGGAGGCGAGGCGATGTCGCCGGGCACGCACACCGACCCGATCGTCGGTGGCCGAGAAGCCAGCCGGTAGCGGACTACACCGGCCCCGCCGCCCCCGCAGCGGCCCTGTCCTGTTGGCGTCCCGGCCCCGAGGCAGCGGACTCCTTACTCCTCTTGACGCTCGAAAGGAGGTCTGCTACTGTCCCTTCGCCCGTCGAAAGGAAGCGCCGTTGGCGAAGGACAAGAGTGACGTACTGCAGGGGACGCTGGACCTGCTGGTCCTCCGGTCGCTGCAGCTGGAACCGATGCACGGCTGGGGCATCACCGAACGAATCGAGCAATGGTCCGAGAGCGTCCTGCAGCTCGGCCAGGGCACGCTGTATCCCGCGCTCTACCGCCTGGAACGCCAGGGCCTGATCCGGTCGGACTGGCGCGTGACGGCGAACAATCGCCGTGCCCGCTATTATTCGCTGACCGCCCCGGGACGCCGCCAGCTGCACCAGGAGCTCGCGGAGTGGCGACGCGTGTCGCGGGCGATTAACCTCGTGCTCGACGCGACGCTCGAGGGCGGGGGCGCGTGATGCGTCGCCTCGCCGAGGCGTGGCGTCGCGTTCGATCGCTTCTCCGGCGCGGCGAACTCGAGAGCGGCCTCGACGAAGAGATTCGATTCCACATCGAGCACCAGGCCGAGAAGTACCGGCGAGCCGGCATGGCCCCCGGGGAGGCGCACCGCCAGGCGCTCATCAGGTTCGGTGGGGTCGAGCGTGCCCGCGAGAGCACGCGCGACCAGTTCCGTTTCGGCTCGACCGAGGACTTCCTTCGCGACCTGCGCCATGGAGCCCGCGCGCTCCTGCACGCTCCGGGCTTCACCGTCGCCGCGACCCTGACGCTCGCGCTCGGCATCGGCGCGACGACGGCGATGTTCAGCGTCGTGCACGGAATTCTGCTCCGTCCTCTGCCCTATCCCGGGCAGGATCGCCTGGTCGAACTCGTGCACCAGACGCGGAGCATCGACCAACTGTTCGCCTCGCCGTCGGTGTACTTTGGCTATCGCGATCACAGCCGGACGTTCGAATCGGTCGGGCTGTGGGATTGGGACCGCTCGCCCGTGACCGTCACCGGCAGTGGCGAGCCGGAGTCGGTCCAGAGCCTCGAGGTGACTCACGAGGTCCTCGCCATCCTGGGAGTCACGCCCGTTCTCGGACGCGGGTTCACCGCGGCAGATGACATCCCGGGCAGCGCACCCACCGTCATCATCTCCCATGGCTACTGGCAGCGCCGGTTCGGCGGGGCCGACGCGGTGGGCGCGACCCTCGTGGTGAACGGCGTGTCGCGCCAGGTGATTGGCGTGCTGCCGCAATGGTTCACCTTCTTCGACTACCCCGCCGAGATTTTCTACCCCCGGCAGCCGGTGCGCTCCGACGCGTCGTTTCCATCCGGCGATGGACGCGGGATTGCGCGCCTGAAGCCGGGTGTCACGCTCGCCGAAGCGAACGCCGATGTCGCGCGCATGATTCCCATCCTCGATGAGGAGTACCCGGGCGGGAACGCCGCGCAGGCGCAGCTCCAGCCGAGGCTTCGATGGTTGAAGGAGAGCGTGGTCGGCAGCCTGAGGGACACCCTCTGGCTCTTGATGGGGACCATCGGCGTATTGCTGCTGATCGCGTGCGCGAACGTGTCAAACCTCGTACTGGTGCGCACGCAGGCGCGGCGCCCCGAGCTGGCCATCCGCAGCGCACTCGGCGCCGGCTGGGCGGCCATCGCCCGCGTGGTGCTCGCGGAAAGCGCTGTGCTGGGGCTGGCGGGCGGAGTCGCCGGGGTGGCCGTCGCCTACGTCAGCCTGCCGCTCCTGCTCTCGCTCGGAGCCGCCGATCTGCCCCACATCATGACGGTGAGGATCGATCCGACCGTTCTGCTGGCCGCCCTCGGCATGTCGTTGGGTGCGACGCTCGTGTTCGCGCTCATCCCCGTCTTTCACTTCGCGCTGCCGGCGCTGCACGTAGCGGACGCGCTGCGGGGAGGAGCGCGGTCGGTGAGCGATGGTCACGAGGGCACCCGCACGCGACATCTCCTCGTCGTCGCGCAGGTCGCCCTGGCCCTCGTGCTGCTCGTCGGCACCGGCCTGATGGTGCGAACATCCCTGGGTCTGCGCCGCGTGGATCCCGGGTTTCGGGATCCGGGGAGGATCCAGGTGTTTCAGCTCACGATTCCAGCGGCCATCGTGCCGGCTGTCGAGTCACCCGGCAGGCACGATCTCGAGCGCACGGTACGGATGCAGCACGACGTCCTCGACCGGCTCGCTGCCATTGCCGGCGTGGACTCGGTGGGATTTTCGAGCTCCAACGACGGGCTTCCGCTCGATGGGGACGGCCGATCGGGCTCGATCGTCGTCGAGGGCAGCATCAGGCCCGAGGATGAAAGTCCGTTCAAGGAGTTCCAGGGAGTCTCGCCGGGGTTTTTCGAGACGATGCTGACGCCGGTGGTCACCGGCCGGACCTTCACCTGGGACGACGTCCACCAGCGCCGCCCCGTCGTGCTGGTGTCCGAGAACCTGGCGCGCGCCGAGTGGGGATCGGCCGATGCCGCGCTGGGAAAGCGAATCAGTACCGGTCGCACCGCACCGTGGCTGGAAGTTGTAGGCGTCGTCAAGGACGTCCATCACAACGGCCTGAGCCAGCCCCCGCCCGAGACGGTCATCTTTCCCGCGTTCGCCAGGAATACCGTGGCGTCGTTCGTGATCCGCAGCGAGCGGGTAGGGACGACAGGCTTCGTGGAGGAACTCAGAAGAGCCGTGTCGTCTGTGAACGCCTACCTGTCGCCGGCCAACGTCCAGACGCTTGCAGACCTTTACCGGCGTTCGATGGCTCGGACCACGATGACGCTGCAATTGCTGGCCATCACCGGCGTGATGGCGCTGGTGCTGGGTGTGGTCGGTATCTACGGGATCGTCAGCTACCTGGCGGCGCAGCGCCGCCGCGAGATCGGCATCCGCCTTGCGCTCGGCGCGCGCTACGGTGAGGTCCGCGGGATGTTCGTCCGACGTTCCCTCACGCTCGTCGGCATCGGGGTCGCCATCGGGCTCGGCGCGGCGGCGGCGCTGACGCGTCTGATGCAGTCTCAGTTGTTCGGCGTCGGTCCGCTCGATCCGCTCACGCACCTCTCGGTAGCGCTCCTCCTCGTTGCCGCTGCGGCGGGCGCCAGTTACGTGTCGGCCTACCGGGCCTCTGCCTTGGATCCTGTCGAAGTGCTGAAGGGCGAGTAAGGCGCCTCGGTTCGTGGACTGATCGCCGTGTCGTCGCTGCCCGCCGCATCCGTCGGGCTGCTGGATGCGGGTTTCCCGGGCGATAGCTGCCGTCACATCGGAAAGGCGCGTAATCGCGTGCGGCGTGGACGCGCCATATCAGTCGAGGACACGGGTAAGGGCCTCTCTCGCCGGATAGAGCATCCGCCGCAGCAGCCAGACACAGGCGCACGCCAGCACGATCAGCGCGGCCCACGCGATCATGGACGGCGCCGGGTGCGGCCTCAGGAACAGCGCCGGGCCCACCGTCAGGATGACCGCAACCACGCAGTACGCCAGCGCGCCCACCTGGACGGCGAGCACCTTCAGCACGCGCGCACGCGGGCGCGGCTGCAGCATCGCCACCACGGAGAGCAGCGCGAACACGGGAATGCTGGCGGCGAGCCACGCGCGCAGCTCGAGCGTCCGAGCGATGCGCCGCGAAAACCCGCCGACAGCGCGAAACGCCTCCTGGGCGCGCAGCAGGTCGGGAGTCGTGAGCAGGAACGGGTGAACCTGCATCGCCTGCTCGACCGAAAGGACACGAACGCTTCCATGCCGCTGCAGGAAATGCGGAAGGCCCCAGCCGACCAGCGCGTAGACGGCGGCGGCGAGCACCACGCTCAGCAGTACGGCAAACCAGGTCGCCGCCGATCGCTCGGCGGACGATGCGTGGCGCAGCTTGTCGCCGCTCGCGACGATGCTTCCTCCGAGGGTCGCCGCGACGAGCGTGACGCTCATCGGCGTGAGGAACGCGTCGAGGTTGGCGCGGACGTTGGGCGGGCTACCCTCGCGGAATCCCGTGATCATGGCGGGCCCGAACAGCAAGGCGGCCGCCGGCAGGCCCGCGGCCACGCCCAGAGTCACGCGGATGCAGTACGAGCGGACCGGGCTGCGGCCGACGCCGGGGCCGGGAGTCGGTGACCGGTTCAATCCGCGCAACGCCGCGAGTGTACCTCCTCGCCAGCCTGCTTCAGGAACTGCGCCGTGCCGCTGGCCTGACGCCCTCGGTGATCAGCCCAGGGTGCCATACCGGCCGCAATGTAGACGAAGAAGGGTGACGCCGGCGAGCCGTGCATCGGTCGTGCGAGTCATGTGCGCTCCTCGTCGATCCCCCGGTCGATGCACTCGAATGCACGATCGAAGTCGCCGAGCCCGGTCAGCACCGATGCGATGTTCTTGCGCCAGCCTGGCCCGTCGTCCTGGCGTCACCCAGCGGCCGAGGATCCGCCTTGCATCCTCGGTGCGGCGGACGAGGCCTTACACGTGGCCGAGGAATCCCAGCGTCCGAAGGCGGCCTGTCGATCGCCGTCTCCCGACTCAGCTCGTCGCGGCCAGGAACGCCGGGCTGGACCCGGCGTTCGTCTCACGACGAGCTCGGCATTGGTCTCCACGCCTCGATACTCGGCGAGTTCCTCCATTCGCGTTATCCTTACCGGACCCCGGTGCTCATGGTCGATGCTGATGTGCCGGGCCGCTCACGATGATCCACGGTGAAGCTCGCCCACCGCGGCAGCCGCGCGCCTCCGGACCGGCGCTAATGGGGATCGCGGCCATTCTCGCGTTGGCGTCGATCGGCGCGACCGCCTTCCAGCACCCGCTGTCTGCGCCGACCGCAGACGCCGCGCGCGCGAAACTCCTTCAACTGCAGCGCGAGGCGGTGGTCCTGCTGACGAAGGCGGGACGCCCGGACACCGCGGCCGACGAGGTGCGTCGCGTGCTGCTCGAGGCAGCCCAGCGGCTCGAGGCGCTCGGTACCCATGCCGCCTCGGGCGCGCCCGACGCTTCCGCGGACGAGACGCCGATTCCCCCGGCACTCCGGTCCGAGCTTCGCGCCGCGGCGCAGAAACTGCTCTCGGCCGCCAGGGCGCCAGTCAACGACCGGGTGGACACAGGCCCGGTCCTCGCGCTCCTCGAACGCGTACGCACGCGGCTCGAGGGAGAAATCGCGCTCGGCCTGAGCCTGCAGGGCAGTTACAGCCAGTCCAAGGTCAAGGAGCCCGCGTACGGAGGCCACGCGTCCGCGATGGGACCGGCACCTGCGCCCGCGCCGAGCGGTGATCCCGAGCCCTCTCCCCTGACGTTCGAGGAAGGGGCGCACCTCCCGACACGGACGTTCAGCGGTGGGCCCACCAAGGATCACATCCTCGAGTCGGTCGGCAACGGCGTCGCGCTCTTCGACTACGACGCCGACGGCCTGCTCGACATCTATCTCGTCACCGGCGCCGAGCTCACGCCGGATCGCGTACGCGTTCCACACCGCAATGCGCTCTATCGCAACCTCGGGGGCTGGAAGTTCGAGGACGTGTCGGCGCGCGCCGGCGTCGATGCCGCCGCCTGGGGCAACGGGGCGTGCGCCGGTGACGCCGACGGCGACGGCCGGCTGGATCTCTACGTCACCAACTGGGGCGCCAATGCGCTGTTCCGCAACCGCGGCGACGGCACCTTCGAAGAGATTGCCGCGCCCGCCGGCGTCGCCGCCGGCGGCTGGAGCACCGGGTGCGCGTTCTTCGACTCGGACGCCGACGGCGACCTCGATCTCTACGTCGCCCGCTACGTCGAGACGAGCTGGGAGGACGTCGTCCGCGCCCGGCGGACGCTCGTCTGGCGCAACGGGCCGCGCATCATGGTCGGTCCCGCAGGGCTGCCGGGCGAAGCCGACCTGTTTTTCGAGAACGTCGGCGGCGGGCGGTTCCGGGAAGCGTCCGGGGCGCACGGCCTCGCCGACCCCGCGCGCAGCTACGGCTTTGCCGTGGTCGCGACCGACTACGACGACGACGGGTTCGTCGACCTGTTCGTGGCCAACGACTCCAATCCCAACTTCCTGTATCGCAACCTGGGGAACGGCCGATTCGAGAGCGTCGGGCTGCTGGCCGGCGTGGGGGTCAACGGAGAGGCCCGCGCGCAGGCCGGCATGGGCGCCGACTCAGGTGACTTCGACGGCGACGGCCGCACCGATCTCGTGCTGACCGCCTTCGCTCACGACCGCAACACGCTGTACCGCAACATCGACGGGAGCCGCTTCGAGGACGCGACGGCGGCCGCGGGGCTTTCCCCGATCACCTTCGTGCGCATGGGCTGGGGCGCCGCGTTTCTCGACGCCGATCTCGACGGCCGCCTCGATCTCTTCTTCGCCAACGGTCACATCTTCTCCGACGTCGATCGCTACCCTGAACTGCGCGAGACCTATCGCCAGAAGAACCAGCTGCTGATCAATGCCGGGGGAAGCTTTCGCGACGTGTCGGAGCGCGCCGGCGGCGGGATGCAACTGGCAAAGGTCGCCCGCGGCCTCGCCGCAGGCGACCTGGACAACGACGGCGACCTCGACCTGGTCGTGAGCAACGTGGACGATTCCCCGACGCTGCTCGAAAACCGGCAGAAGACCGGCCATCACTGGATCGCGTTCCGCGTCGTCTCGCCCGCTCGAAACCACTTCGCGATCGGCGCGAAGGTGACGATCGAGGCGGGGAGGAACACGCAGTTTCGCGAGATCCGTTCCGGCGGCAGCTACCTGTCGCAAAGCGATCTGCGGCCCCACTTCGGCCTCGGCGGCTACGCCGGTCCGGTCACGGTGGACGTTCGGATGCCCGGCGGGCGCCGCTGGCGCTTCCAGGGGCTGGCGGCCGACCGCGTGCACGTCCTCGAGCTTTCGGAGGCCGCCCGCGTGCCCGATCGCGGGACCTCGCGATGACCTGTTGGCGTAGCCGTGCCGGGTTGTTGGCCCTCATCGTCCTGCTAGCGGTGGCGGCCGCCGGCGTGGGCGTGCTTGCGGCTCAGGACCGTGCAAAGAGCGAGGTCGTCGGGGACATGTACCGGCCCGCGCTGGCGAGGCCCGAGTTCATGGAGCCGTTCCTCGAGCATCTCGAACCCGGGACGGACGCCTTTCCCCAGGAGCGGGACGCCGCTGAGCTCGCCGCACGGCTTCGCGAGCTTGGCGATCGGCTGCGCTCCGGGACGGATCGTGCCGGCGAGATCGCCGGATGGCTGCTTGCGCCGGACGTCCGCGGCGGGCGACTTCTCGACGCGGGCGGGGACGGCGCCACCGCCGGCGCGACCTTTGAAGTCAGGAGAGCCCGCGCTCTCTCCGATGCGCTGCCGCTCGACCCCCGCGCGTTCGCGGCGGAGCTGCGCCGCCTGGTGCAGGACCTGCGGGAGATCAGCGTCGCCGAGTTCCTGATCACCTCCCTCCAGCCGGCGGAATCGGGCCTCCTCGACACACAGATCCGCTACGACATCGTCGGCGCGGGGAGGGACGCGTGGAGGGTGGAGCACGTGGGCGCGTGGCGCATCAAGTGGCGGCGCGCTGGTTCGGAGTGGCGCGTCGTCCAGTGGACGGCCTCGAGCCACGTCACCAGCCGGGCGAAGAGCGCCGTCTTCACCGAGGTGACCGGCGGGGCGCTCGGTCGGAACGAGTCGTTCACCCGGCAGCTGCGTACCCCTCTCGACGACTGGATGTCGGCGCTCGACTCGGTGCTCACGCGTGACTCGAACGGCCACCACGGCGTCTCGGTAGGGGATGCGGACGGAGACGGCCTGGAGGATCTCTACGTCGCCCAGCCGTCAGGCCTGCCCAACAGGCTCTATCGCGCCCGCGGCGACTCGACCTTCGAGGACGTGACCGAACGCTCCGGGCTTGGCGTGCTCGACGACACCGCCTCGTCGCTGTTCGCCGACGTGGACAACGACGGCGACCAGGATCTCGTGCTGGCCACGCTCACCCGGCCGCTCCTGTTCCTCAACGACGGCACCGGGCGCTACGCCGTTGTCGCCGACGCCTTTCGCTTCGGGCAGCCGCTCCAGGGCGTGCTGACCTCGATCGCGATGGCCGACTACGACCGCGACGGCTTCCTCGATCTGTACTTGTGCGTGTACTCGTACTTCTTCGGCGCGGGCGAGGACAAGGCGGGAACGCCGGCGCCCTACTTCGACGCGCGCAACGGCCCACCCGGCGTCCTCTTCCGCAATGACGGCCGCGGCCGGTTCGTCGACGTCACGCAGCAGGCCGGCCTCGGCGAGGGGAACGATCGGTATCACTTCGCGGCGGCCTGGGCTGACTACGACGCCGACGGGTGGCCCGACCTCCTCGTCGCCAACGATTTCGGGACGAAGAACCTGTACCGGAACCGCGGCCGGCAGAACGGGCCGGTCACGTTCGAGGACGTGGCGGCACAGGCCGGCGTGCTCGACCACGGCGCCGGCATGAGCGCGGCGTTCTTCGACTACGACAACGACGGCATGCTCGACATCTACACCGGCAACATGTGGAGCGACGCCGGCCTGCGGGTGACCTCGGCGCCGGGCTTCATCCCCGAGGCGCCGCCGGACGTGCGCGCGCTCTACCGCCGCCACGCACGCGGGAACTCGCTCCTCCGCAACCGGGGCGACGGCCGGTTCGAGGACCGGACGCTCGCAGCGGGCGCCGAGATGGGCCGCTGGGCCTGGTGTTCCGACGTGATTGATTTTGACAGCGACGGCTGGGACGACCTCTACGTCGCCAACGGCATGCTGACGCGCGAGGGCGGCGCGCCCGATCACGACGGCTTCTTCTGGCGGCAGGTCGTCGCGCGGTCGCCGCTCACCCGCATTCCGGGGACGCCCTACGACGATGCGTGGCGGGCGATGAACCAGTTGTTGATCCACGATTCCATCGCCGGTCACCAGCGCAACGTCTTCCTGAGGAACGACGGGAAAGGCGGTTTCGACGAGGTCTCGGGGGTCGTCGGCCTCGACCTCGATCAGGACGGCCGCGCGTTTGCGGTCTTCGACCTGGATCGCGACGGCGACCCGGACCTCGCGATCATGGCGGCGCGGCAGGCGCCCCAGCTCCGCATCTTCCGGAACGACTTCGCGAGACGTGGCGCGTCGCTGGCGATCCGCCTGGCGGGAAGCAAGAGCAATCGCGACGCGATCGGCGCGCGCGTTACGGTGGACACCGGGCGGCTGCGACGCACCCGAATCGTCCAGGCAGGCTCCGGGTTTCTCTCGCAGGGATCGAAGGAGCTGCTCTTCGGCCTCGGGCCGAGCGAGCGCATCGTCAGGCTGACCGTCGAGTGGCCGTCCGGCGGCCGCCAGGAGTTCACCGACGTGCCGCTCGAGAGCCGGTTGCGGCTCGTCGAGGGAGGCGAACTCGAAAGGCAGTCGTTCGCGACGGCGAAGCCGCCATCCCCCGCGGCCGGGAAGCAGGCGCAGCGCGTAGCGGCGGCCGGCGCGGCCCCGGATGCGACGTGGCTGTACGAGCCGTTTCCCGCTCCCGACTTCTCGGCACCGGACCTTCGCGGCGAGAGCCGATCGTTGACGGCGCTGCGTGGACGGCCCGCGGTCCTGCTCTTCTGGTCCCCGAAGGCCGCCGGATCCCGTGCCGCGCTCGACTCGCTCGCACGCGGGAGCGCGGCGCTGGCCAACGCCGGCCTGGGCGCGCTCGCGATTGCGCTCGATCCGGGAGACGACCTCACGAAGCTCGCGGCAACGATCCCGGCTGCCGTGCCGGTACTCCCGGCCACGCGGGAGCTCGGCCTGAGCTACGCGATCGTCAACCGGCACCTGTTCATGAATCGCCAGGCGCTGCGGCTGCCGACCGCTCTGTTGCTGGATCCGGCGGGAAGCGTCGTCAGGGTCTACCGCCGCACCGTCGAGCCGTCGGAGATCGTGCGCGATGCGGCAGCGCTCGAGGGTGCAGCCGACGAGCGCCTCAGGCGGGCGGTGCCGTTCGCGGGTACGTTCTACTCACAGCTTCCCCTCCGCAATTACCTGCCGTACGGACGGGAGCTGCTCGATCAAGGGCTGGAGGCGGCCGCCACTGTCGCCTTCGATCGCGCCGCGCAGGCGAGCCCGAGCGCGTCGACGCTGTACCGGCTGGGCACGTTGCTCGCGAAGAGCGGCGACGCCGCGCGCGCCCGCGCGGCATACGAACGGGCGCTGGCGCTGCAGCCGGGGCTGGCAGAGGCGAGCAACGACCTGGGGGCGCTGCTCGCGAAGAGCGGCGATCTCGACGGCGCGATCGCCCGGTTCCGCGAGGCGCTCGCCTCGATTCCCGACTACCCGGATGCGCTCAACAATCTCGGCTACGCGCTGCTGCTCACGGGCCGCAACGACGAGGCGCGCGCGCTCTACGAGAAGGCGCTGGCGCTGCAGCCGGACTTCCCGGAAGCGCTCAACAACCTGGGCCTGCTCTTCGGCCGTGCCGGCGACATGGAGCGGGCCGAGCGCCTGTTCCGTGACGCGCTGGCGCGGCGGCCCGGTTACGGCGAAGCGGCGAACAACCTGGCGCTGGTGCTCGTCGCGCGCGGCGACGCCGCCGCGGCCGTCGCGCTCCTGGAAGGCTTCCTCAGGAAGACCCCTGGACACGAAGATGCCTACGTGACGCTGGCCAAGATCCATTTGAGTGCCGGCCGGTCAGCCGAGGGCATCGGCGCGCTCGAGCGGCTGCTGCAGCGCAATCCCCGGCACGCGGTCGCGATCGAGCTGCTGCGGCAGTGGAAAGACCGCTGAGCGCGGCGGCGTTCGCCGCCGCTCACCATACGCACACCCTGTTTCACCATTGACAATCCGTTCGATCCAAGGCTATATGGCAGACGCATGGTGGTCTCCCGGCGCCGGGCCGTACCTCGTACGTACATAGTCGAAAGAAATCATCAGGGGGGACAGATAGGCGAGCTAGACAAAAGGAGGAGGAAAACCTATGTCCTTCGACAGAAGGCTGTGGACGGCCTTGCTACTGGCCGTCGTCAGCCTCGCCTGGTCGGGTCATCGAACCCCGCTGGGCGCGCAGACCACGAGCGCATCGGTGTCGGGAACAGTCCAGGACGCGCAGGGCGGCGTTCTGCCTGGCGTCACGGTGACGCTGCGGAGCAGCACGCAGGCGAATACGCTGACCACCACGACGGACGATCAGGGCCGCTTCACGTTTCCGATTGTGCGGCCCGACACGTACACGCTCCACGTGACGCTCGAGGGGTTCAAGACGCTGGAGCGGACGAACGTGGTCGTCAACGCGAACGATCGGTTGTCCGCAGGGTTGTTGACGCTGGAAGTCGGACAGATGACCGAGGAGGTCACGGTCTCCAGCCGCGTGAGTGAACTGCAGGTGACGAGCGGCGAACGATCGTTCGCGCTCGAGAGCGCCGCCCTCACCAACATCGCCAACAACGGGCGCATGCTCTTCAACTTCGTGACGCTCGTGCCGGGCGCGATCCAGCAGGGCGGGAGCGGCAGTGAGATCGGGTCGGTCAGCGGCTTCACGGTAAACGGCCAGCGGCCCAACTCGAACAACATGACGATCGACGGGGTCGCCAACATCGACACCGGCGACAACGGCGGCAACATGGCGACGACCAACATCGACTCGGTTGCCGAGTTCAAGGTCCTGACCAACGCCTACCAGGCCGAGTACGGCCGCGCGGTGGGCGGACAGGTGCAGGTCGTGACCAAGAGCGGCTCGCAGGACTTCCGCGGGTCGGGCTACTGGTACGGCCGTCGTTCCGAGTGGAACGCGAATACCTGGACGAACAAGCGCGTCACGCCCGAGATCCCGAAGACGAAGACCTCTCGCAACGACTCTGGCTACACCATCGGCGGCCCGGTGTTCATCCCGGGCAGCTTCAATCAGGACAAGCGGAGGCTGTTCTTCTTCTGGAGCCAGGAGTTCCAGCGGCGCACCGAGCCGGGCGCCGAGCGGCAGGCACGAGTACCGACGGCACTCGAGCGGCAGGGGGATTTCTCGCAGAGCGTCGACGCGAGCGGCAACCCGTTCCCCTATATCCGCGACTATACGACTGGGCTGCCGTGCAGCGCCTCGGACACGCGCGGGTGCTTCCAGGACGGCGGCGTGCTCGGAAGGATTCCGGCGAACCGGTTGTACCAGACCGGGCTGAACATCCTGAGGATCTACCCGCAGCCGAACTTCTCGGGCGGCGCCGGCCTGAACTTCACCAGTCAGAACCCGAACGAGACGCCGCGCCGTGAGGACCTGCTGCGGATGGACTTCCAGGCGACCGACCAGTGGCGCATCACCGGCCGCTACATGAAGACGAAGGAAGACATCCTGCAGGCCTACGGCACGACCTGGGCGGGCAACGGCAGCGATCACCTCCCGACGCCGACGCTCTTCCAGCACCCCGGCTCCAACTACATGCTGTCGGCGACCGGCATCCTCAACAACTCGATGTCGGTCGAGTTGAGCTGGGGGCGCGCCGCGAACTCGCTGAACTACCAGTTGCAGCTGGACCCGCTGCGGCGGTCGAACTCGGGACTGACGGGGCTGCCCTACCTGTTCCCGGACGTCGTGCAGGCCGACTACGCGCCAGACTTCCAGTTTCGCGGCGGACGCACCGGCAATGCCGGGTGGTATCAGACAGACCGGGGTCCGTTCACCAACGAGAACATCACCCACGACGTGATCGCGAACCTGACGAAGGTCTGGGGCTCGCACGCGTCGAAGGCCGGCTTCTACTACCAGAACAGCTTCAAGCCGCAGAGCATATTCGCGAGCTTCAACGGCCGCATCAACTTCGAGGACAATGCCAACAACCCGTTCGACACCGGCTATGGATACGCCAACGCGGCGACAGGCGTGTTCAACACCTACACCCAGGCGTCGAAGTATGCGCTGCCCGAGTGGCGGTACCAGAACTTCGAGTGGTACCTGCAGGACAACTGGAAACCGAGCGGCCGGCTGACGCTGGACTACGGCGTACGCTTCTACTACCTGACGCCACAGTGGGACGAGACGCTGCAGGCCTCGAACTTCCTGATCGACGAGTTCGACCCCAATGCCGCGGCCGCGCTCTACGTCCCGGTCTGCATCGGATCATCCCCGTGCTCTGGCAACAGCCGGCGCGGCATGGATCCCAGGCTGGCGAACGCCGGCACGGCGCCGACGCCCAGCAACACCGTCGATCAGCGGTTCATCGGCCGGCTGGTCCCGGGGTCGAACCGGTTCAACGGCGCCTTCCAGGCGGGCCAGGGCATCAACGAGGAGCTGCAGGACGGCGCCGCCTTCCGCACCTCGCCGCGCTTCGGCGCGACCTACGATCTGACCGGCAACCAGCAGACGATCGTGCGCGGCGGCTTCGGGATCTTCTACGACCGGCCGCAGGGGAACATGGTGTTCGACATGATCTCCAACGCGCCGGGGGTGCTGAACTCGACGCTGCAGTGGGGCCGCCTGCAGGAGCTCGCCGCGGCGCAGGGCGATCCGGACCCGACGCTGGCGCTGAATCCGACCGCCTTCGACTTCAAGCCGCCGAAGGTGTACCAGTGGAATGTGGGTGTGCAACGCAAGCTGTTCTCCACCTACATCTGGGACATCGCCTACGTGGGATCGGAGTCGCGGGACCTGCTGCGACAGGTGCAGATTAACGCCGTGCCGTTCGGCGCCACGTTCCGGCCCGAGAACCAGGACCCGACGCGCGCGCCGAGCGCGACGCCGGGCGCGACCGCGCTGCCGAACGACCTGCTGCGGCCGTACCGAGGCTACGGCACGATACGCATGTGGGACTACAGCGGGTACGGCAATTACAACGCCCTGCAGACGTCGCTGAACCGGCGCTACGAGAACGGCTACATGTTCTCGGTGTTCTACGTCTGGAGCAAGGCGCTGGGCATCGCCAACGACGACTTCAGCGCCGGCGTGCCGAACGTCAGCGACGAGGAAGTCCGCCGGCTGGACTACTCGCTGCTGAACTACGACCGCACGCACAACTTCGTGGTCAACGCCGTCTACCAGCTGCCGCGCATGACCGACGCGCGCGTGCTCGGCGTGCTGGTCAACGACTGGCAGCTCTCGGGCGTCTATCGCTGGACGAGCGGTCGGCCCTACGGCGTCGGCTATTCGATCCCGGGGATCGGCGCGGCGAACCTCACCGGCAACGACACCCCCGGCGCTCGGATCGTGCTGACGTGCGATCCCGGCCGAGGGTGGAGCGACGATCCGTACGTCCAGTTCAACACCGCGTGCTTCGCCCCACCGCAGCCCGGCAGCGACGGCGCGGAATCGGCGCGGTTCTTCGTGCGCGCGCCGCCGATCAACAACCTCGACCTCTCGATCTCCAAGAACATCGGAGTGTACAAGCGGGCGAAGTTCGAGGTGCGCGTCGACATATTCAACGCGCTCAACCACACGCAGTTCACGGGCGTGAACGCGACCGCGAACTTCGCGAGCCTGACCGACCACACGATCACCAACCTGCCGCACGACGCGAGCGGGGCACTGGTGCGGCCGAACGGCTTCGGCGCGATCAACGGCGTCGCACCGCCGCGCACGCTGCAGCTCGTCACCAGGGTGACCTTCTAAGTCGTTGTTCGCTTGACGGGGCCGGCGCCGATCTGGCGCCGGCCCCGTTCGGTTCCGCCCCGTTCGCCGCGCCGGCCATCAGAACGTCCGGCGCTCGAACGACGCACGGTCTTTCCCTGCCGCTACCTGCCCTGCCGTTACCTGCCGGTGCCCGACCTTCGCGGCGGCGCCTGCGTCGGGTACGCCTTGCCCTCCTCGCTAACGGCCGCGCCCGACACCGCGGCACCAGCGCCGGCAGAGGAATCGCCGAACAACCGCTTGCGAATCGCCGGCGAGGGACGCCCCGCGCGCAAGGAAGCAAGATCGCCGCGCCTCACGGCGGCCGGCGCCCGTTTCTCGCCGCCCGCAGCGGTCCTGGGAAGCGGTGCCGTCGCCGCCTTCAGCCGTCGGGTCACCGTGGCCGGCCGGCGTCCCGCCGTCAACTGGTCGATGTCGGACTGACTGAAGTCGATCGGCGCCCGTTTCCCGCGCGGCTCACCAGACATACATCTCCTTGACGCGGCCGTTCTCGACCCGTACGTCCACGTTCCGATTCCCCTGCTTCGCGTGCGCGGCCAGGACCGCGAAGTTCGTGCACGCATCGGCACGGTTGTCCTCGAACTTCCGCCACGCTCCGTCAATCCAGCCGTGGACGTTCGACTCCTGTTCGTTCGACCACAGCGCTTCGACTTTCTTGCCGTTCAACCACGCCATAGCGTGCTCTCCTCGATGTGCGCAGGTTCCGCTTTCACGGTTTGATGTTCCGCACGCCCGTCAGCGATGCCCCGGCCGCATACACCGCATCGATCGCCTGCTGTACCTGTCGCGGAGGCACCTTGTTCTGGACCCGGGCTTGGTCAGGATCAGCGGCGAAGTACAAGCGTTCGACGTTGGAGCCGTCGGACACCTCGAGAATGCCGACGAGGGTGTCGGGGAGGAACGAGGGGGACTCGCGCGGGCGCGCCAGCGCAGGCTCGAGCCTGCGCAGCAGCGCGACGAACTCGCGATCCGCCAGCGTCCGCCGGACCCTTTCCTCGGCCGCTGGCCGTCTCTTCAACTGGTCCTCCACCCGGCAGGTGGCGGAACCGTCGCCCTTGGCCTCGAATTCGAACCGGTATCGGTGAGACGGCAGCCCGCCGCGCACGGTCATCCGCACGACGATCGGCCGGCGGCTGGTCTCGTCCGAGATGGCCGCGGCGACGCGATCGCGCAGCGTCGTCGCCGCGGGCGTGCTGGTTGGCTGGCGTTTCTGGTCCTGTGCCATCGCGCGCCTCAGGCGGGAGTGGTGTCCTGCGAGAGTCGGTCGCAGAACGGCTGGCAGAGCCGCGATACCACCTCCGAGTTGTCGTCCATGACCGTGCCGGTGTTCTTCGGGTTTCGGTTCGGACACACGTCGTCCTCCGCGTACTCGTCGGGATGACCGAGGAGGTGTCCGAACTCGTGCGAGGCGACGTCACCTGAATCGTCCGTGTGCCACAGGCCCAGGTTACTGCGGCCGCCACCGCGCTTCACGCGTACCTGCAGGTGAGGATTGTCCGAGCTCCATTGCACCTCGTAGGTCAGCGCGCACGCGGAGGTGCAGCCGGGACGCCCGCAGCAGGCGAACCGGTAGCTCCACTTGTCCTCGATCCCGCGTTTCCAGCGGTCCTTCACTTCCGTCAGCAGCGCGTCCGACACGTCAGAATCAGGGTTGAGCTGGATTCGAGCCGTGATGTGAGTGCCCTGCTGAACGAAGGCGGCGGTCCATCCGAAGATACATTCGCTCACCGAGAAACTGATCTCCTGGGGGGCGAACAGCCCGCCGTGGGAGAAATCGTAGATCTCGGTGATGTACCAGGTATCGCCGCGCAGGTCTTCCCGGACCATGACGTCGGCGGCGCGCGCCTTGGCAAGGGCGGCAACCGCGAGCAGGTTGGTGCAGGCGTCGCGATGGCTATCGTCGAGCTTGCGCCAGCCGGCGCCGCTCAGCCACACCCAGGCATTCGATTCCTGCTCGTTGCACCAGAGGGCCTGGATGCGACGCCTGCACGAGACAGCCACGACCACCTCCGCGGCACAGCACCTTCGCGCGCAATCGTGAGGCGGGGATTAAAGCACCAACCATCGTACCGGTCAACCGGCAGGAGGAAGGAAACGATGCGCAGACCGTCAAGGCCGGCTTCGCCCATCGAAGAAGGTAGTATCTGCTCGCGATCCTTCGCACCTGCCCCGGAGCCGATGCCGTGTTGAAACGAGCCCTCACCACTTCCCTGCTGCTCGTCGTTCTCGCCGCGCCCTCGGCCAACGGCCCGGTGGCGCACACGTTTTCCATCGTGGCTCGCGATCCGGCCACAGGCGAGATCGGCGTCGCCGTGCAATCGCACTGGTTCTCCGTCGGCTCCGTGGTGACCTGGGCGGAGGCGGGTGTCGGCGCCGTCGCGACGCAGTCCTTCGTCGATCCGGGGTACGGCGTGAAGGGCCTCGACTTGATGCGCGGCGGCACGCCGGCGCCGGCCGCGCTCGACCAGCTGGTCGCCGCCGACAAGCAGCCCGACGGCAGGCAGGTCGCGATGGTCGATGCGCAGGGCCGGGTCGCCGCCTACACCGGCAAGTCCGCTATCGCCGCCGCCGGACACGATCTGGGCGAACAGTTTGCCGTCCAGGCGAACATGATGGCCAGCGCGAAGGTCTGGCCCGCGATGGCGACCGCCTTCACATCGACGAAGGGCGACCTCGCCGAGAGGCTGCTCGCCGCGCTGGAGGCCGGCCAGGCATCGGGCGGCGATCTCCGCGGGCGCCAGTCAGCGGCACTGCTCGTCGTCGGGGCGAAGACCACGGGACGGCCGTGGACGGGCGCAGACCGGGTCTTCGATCTCCGCGTCGAGGATCACCCGCGGCCGATCGCCGAATTGCGCAGGCTGGTGCGACTGCAGCGCGCCTACGCACATGCCAATCGCGGCGACGAGCTCATGACCGAGCAGAAGGTCGACCAGGCGCTGAAGCAGTACGAGGCGGCCAGCCGGATCGCCCCCGAGATCCTCGAGCTGCCGTTCTGGCACGCCGTCACGCTGGCCTCGGTCGGCCGCGAGAGCGAGGCGGCACCGATCTTCCGCCGCGTATTCGCACGGGAGCCGCAGTGGGCCGAGCTGCTCACCCGCCTGCCCGCCGCCGGCCTGCTGCCGAACGATCCAGCACTCGTGAAGCGCATGCTCGCGCTCGCGCCGAAGGGCCGGTAGTGAGTCGTCGGTCACGCGTGGGCGGAGGCATCGACCCCTAGACCTCGCGCAGTACCTGCACCGGCTCGACCCGTGCGGCGCGCGCCGAAGGGATGAGAGCCGCCAGCGTTGCGACCACCAGCACGATCGCCACGACCATCGCCAGCACGAGCGGGTCGGCCGGGGAAACACCGAACAGCATCCCGACGAGCAACCGCGTGAAGAGGAAGGAGAGCAGAAGGCCGATGGCGATCGCGACGCCCACGACGCGCCAGGCCTGGATCAGGAACTCGCGGACGATCCGCGTGCCCGCCGCGCCGAGCGCAAGCCGAAGGCCGACCTCGCGCCGCCGCAGGCTGACCACGTAGCTCAGCGTGCCGTACAGGCCGAGACATGCCAGCCCGAGCGCCGTCAGCGCGAAGAACGCCAGCAGCACGGTGCGCAGCCGGTTCTGCGCGAATGCGCCGCCGATCCGCTCGTCGAGCGGAGCGATGTCGTACACCGATCGGAGCGGTTCGCGCTCCTTCAGCTTGACCCGTACGGCCTGCGTGAGTTCGGCGGGGTCGCCGCGGGTGCGTACGAGGAAGTGCGGTGTGGGGTTGGGTGCGCTGAAGCACAGATACACGATTGGGGTCGGCGCGCGATCGACGCCGTGGTCGCGCGCGTCGGCGACGATCCCGACAATGGTGCCGCGATCAGACGCGTTCGTGCCGCTGGCCAGGTGGAGCCCGATCGGCGGACGTCCCGCGAGATATCGCGATTGAAACGCACGGTTCACGAGGAGCTGCCGGGGCGCACCGAACGGCCGCCGCCGGCATATCTCCCCACCGACGAGCGGGATCTTCATCGTCGCGAAGTACTCGGCCGAGACGACGCGGCTCTCCGCGACGAGCCGCTGATCGCCCTCGTTCCTGGCTTCCACCAGCGCAAACGCCTGCTCGTACTCCGTGGGCACGCCAGGCAGGAAGGTAGACGTTGCGACGGCGTCGACGCCGGGCACAGCGCGCAGCTCGTCGATGGTGCTGTCGATGCGCGTCACCAGGCGGGCATAGTCGATCGTCTCGGCGAAGCTCCCGCTCATGCGGAAGGTCAGCACCCGCGCCGGATCGAATCCGAGATCGACGCGCGAGAGCTCATGGAAGCTGCGCACGAGCAGCCCCGCCGCGGTCAGGAGGACCACCGACAGCGCGACCTGCGCGCCTACGTAGAGCCACTGCAGCAGACTGCGCCCCGTCACCTGCGTCCGCCCGGTCTCGTTCAGCGCGCTGGCCGCCGATGCACGCGCCGACCGTACGGCGGGGACGATGCCGGAGAAAAGCGCGACGAGGATGGCGCTCACCAGCGTATAGAGGAGGATCCGGCGGTCGATCGCGATCTCCTCGACCCGGGGCAGGTCCGCGGCCGCGGCGCGCAGCCCTGCCACCGAAGCCGCCGCGACGAGCAGCCCCAGTGCCGCGCCGGCGAACGCGAGGATCGAGGTCTCGATGACCAATTGGACAATCACCGCCAGCCGCGACGCGCCGAGCGCGAGCCGCACCGAGATCTCGTGGTGCCGGCCGGCACCGCGCGCGAGCAGCAGGCCGGCGATGTTCGTACAGGTGATGAGCAGCAGCACCGAGACGCCGGCGAAGAGGAGCCACAGCGAGTTGCGGACGGCGCCGATCGCCGCGTCCTTCAGCGGCACGATCTCGACGCGGAGCACGGCGTCGGTCTCCGGGAACAGCCGACCGAGCTCAGCCTGCACCGCGTCCAGGTTCGCGCGCGCCTGATCGAGGGTCACCCCGCGCTTGAGGCGGCCGATGCCCGTGAACCAGGTCGCGCGTCGCGATTGTGCGTACCGATTGTCGACCGCGGACGGGAACCAGAGGTCGACGGCGCGGTCGGGAAGGAAGAAGGCGGGCGGCATCACGCCGATGACCGGGATCGAGGTGCTGCCGATGCGGACGGTCCTGCCCAGCGCGTTCGGATCGCCGCCCAGCCGGGTGCGCCAGTACCGGTCGCTCACGAGAACGGCCGGCGGCCCGCCGGTCCGGTGCTCGGCAGCAGTGAATCCGCGACCGGTGGCCGGACCCGTGCGCCACACCTCGAGGAAGCGCGGCGCCACCCACGCGCGCCGCACGCGCTCGGGCAGCTCGCCGGAGGTTTCCGAGACGTCTTCCGTGTAGTAGCCGGTGATGCCATCGAAGGTCACGGCGAGACGCTGCCAGTCTTCCAGGCGCACCGGCGCGATGCTCGTCTCCGCGGCCCGATCCTGCACCTGGCGCAGGCGAACCAGGCGATCGGCCTCGGGAAACGGCAGCGATCGCAGCAGCACGGCGTCGACCGCGGAGAACACGGCGGTGTTCGCGCCGATGCCCAACGCCAGCGTCAGGAGGGCGGTCACGGTGAAGCCCGGCGTGCGCCCGAGCGCCCGCACCGCGTAGCGGACGTCGCGCAGGCACGCGTCCGCCACGATGGAGACGTCGGCGTCGCGCGTGCGCTCCGCCTGCACGACGATGTTGCCGAACGCCATGCGCGCCTGGCGGCGAGCCTCGGACGCGCCGAGGCCGTCGGCACGAAGCTGGTCTTCACGTTCCGCGAGATGGAAGGAGAGCTCGCGCTCGATCTCGCGCTCGATCCGGCCCGGGCGGAGCGTGTTCCAGAGACGGCGAAGGCCGGACATGGCGTCCTCCCTCAGGCCTGGCGCAGCACGCGGGCGACGCCCTGCGTCAGACGCGCCCAGCTCGCTTCCTCGCGCGCGAGCTGCTTCCGGCCCTCCGCGGTGAGCGAGTAGAAGCGGGCCTCGCGGTTCTTCTCGGTCACGCCCCACTCCCCGCGCAACCAGCCCTGCTGCTCCATCCGGTGCAGCGCGGGGTACAGCGACCCCTCCTCGACGCGGAGCAGGTCCGCGGACACGCGCTGGATGTGGGTGGTGATCGCGTAACCGTGCATCCGCCGGTTGGAGGCGAGCGACCGCAGCACGAGGAGCGCGAGCGTGCCCTGGAGGATGTCGTTCTTCTGTGGCGGCACGGACCTCGAGCCAGAGTTCGCTATGCCTAACTAGCTTTGCTTAGCGACTCTAGTCCGCGTCGCCGGCGGCTGTCAATCTGTCGTGAATGCGGCCCCGAGGGCGCAGCACGCCCGTCGTCCCGCCCGCGGTCACGGCCGCGCCAGCGCTCGTTGGCGTCGAGCTCGGGCGGCAGGTCGCGACCGCCACTGCCGGTCCCGCCGGGCCGAACATGCCCGCGTCCACGACGGCCCCGGGCCCACACGCGCCTGCCGTCCGGGGACAAACCCGCTGCCGTGTTCTCGACAGCCCGCCGACGTTCCGGCGAGCGTGCCAGTGCGGATTCCCTGACTGTCGCTCGGGCACGGACGCCGTCGGCCGTACGTCTGAGGCACGAATCTCGCAAAGCGGGTGCGTGCCCCTATGTACAACGGAAAGCCGTCAGGAGACGCCGCGCGGTTCGCTCGCGTGGCGTAGCCGAACCAGCGCGCCGCGCCGCGCGGGATCGGACCCTGTCATCGGGCTCACAACGACGAAGCCGGCACGGTCGCGCCGGGAGGAACCGATGGTCATGCGCGCAGCGTCCCTTGCGTTCGTTCTGCTCTCAGCAACGCTCCTGTCCACTGCCCAGGAGCCCGCTCGCCCGCCGCAGCCGGCCGCCTCGAACGGGCAGCGGCAACGGCTCCACGACGTGCCCACACCGTCCGTCCTCCAGGGCCTGCGGACGACGCCGTACGCGCCCATCGAGGTCAACGCCGGCGGCCGCACCGTCAACGTCCCCGAGTACTGGGCGATCGACCCGGCAACCGGCGCCGCCTTCAGGCGCGGGGAACTGCTGGTGCGGTTCAGGGATGATGTCGACGCGATCACGCGCGCGCAGGCGCTGCGCGCCAACGGCGCGTCGCGCATCGTGCGCACGCTGCCAGGACACTGGAGCCTGGTCCAGCTGGAGCGCGACACGCCGGCGCGGCTGGCAGCCGATGGCTTTGCCGCCCGGCCGGACGTGGTCGAAGTGTCGTTGAACTACCGGCTCGACACCCAGCAGCTTCGGCCGAACGACGAGTTCTTCCAGCTGCAATGGAACTTCGAGGCCATCAACCTGCCGGCGGCGTGGCAGATCAACCCGGGGGCGCGCAACGACGTGATCGTCGCGGTCGTCGACAGCGGCCTCAACGTCGTCACCGACACCTTCGTATTCCCCAGCCCGTTTGCCGGCGAGATTCCCGTGCGGTTTGCCGAGGTTCCAGACCTGGTCACCAGCGATCGGATCGTCGCCCCCTATGACTTCATCTGGGAGGACGAGTTCCCGATGGATCTCGGCGGCCACGGCACACACGTGGCCGGCACCGTCGCACAGCAGACCAACAACAACATGGGAGTCGCGGGGGTCGCCTACAACGTCAAGCTGATGCCGCTGAAGGTGCTGTCCGGCGGCGGCGGGCTGATCTCGTGGGACCTGATACTCGGCGCGCCAGGCCCGGGTGGCACGGCGACCATCGTGTCGGAGGCCATCCGCTATGCCGCCGACAACGGTGCTCGGGTCATCAACCTGAGCCTCGGAGGACCCGGTCCGATCCCGACGGTGCGCGACGCCATCGCGTACGCCGTGGGGCGCGGCGCCTTCGTGGCGATCGCCGCGGGAAACAACGGCGACGACGGCAATCCCGTGGAATACCCGGCGTCGTATGCCAGCGGGATCGACGGCGCGATGGCAGTCGGTGCGGTCAATCGGCAGTTGCGGCGCGCGAGCTACTCGGGGCATCAACCCTACGTCGAGATCTGCGCACCGGGCGGAGAGGTCGAGAGCCCCTTCGACTACGAGGGCGGCATCACGCAGGTCGGCTACAACGAAGCGGCTACGCTGTCGTTCCTCACCGCGGCACAGAAGGTGGAAGCGCTCCTCATCGGGTTCCGCCCCCGCTTCGACCGCTTCGAGCTCCGCCCCTTCAACGGGACCTCCATGGCGGCACCTCACGTCTCCGGCGTCGCGGCGCTGTTGTATTCGCAGGGCATCCACAGCCCCGGCGCGATCGAGGCGGCGATCAAGCGGTTCGCGAAGCCGATCGAGGCCACATCGGAGGAGTGCGGAGCGGGCCTCGTCGATGCGCGTCGGGCGCTGCGCGGACTCGGGCTTGCGCGGTAGGAGGTGGTGTTCATGTCGCCTGTGCAATCACTCAAGTGCCTCGAGACGGCGGTGCTGCTCGTCGCATCCCTCGGCGTCACTGCCGCTGCGGCGGGCCAGGACGAGACGCCGGCCCGGCCCCCTCAGTCGCAGCCGCGCACCGTCACTCCGGGGTTCGAGGTCTTCGGCCACATCGCGACGAACTGGCCCGCCGCCGGCGACAGCTTCGAAGCGGCGGGCCTCGATGCGAGGCCCGTCGAATTCGGCGGCGGCGTGCAGGCCAGCAACGTGTGGCGAAACCTCTTCGTTCGGTTCGACGTCGGCCGGTGGTCGGATTCGGGCGAGCGCGCCTTCATCGACGCGAGCGGCACCCGGTTTCCACTCGGGATTCCCCTCGACGTCACGGCAACGTTCCTCGACGTCAGCTCGGGATGGGAGTTCGCCTTCGGCGGCAGCCCCGCCCGACCGCGCCTGCTGCCCTACGTCGGCGCCGGCGCAGGCGTCGTCTTCTACAAAGAGGAATCCCCGTTCGCCGAGGCAGACGAAAACGTCGACGAAGGAACGGCCTCATATCACGCCCTTGCCGGCATCCAGGTCCGGCTGCTGAATTGGCTTGGCGTGGGCTTCGATGTGCGCTACCGGTACGTCCCTGACCTGCTGGGAAGGGGCGGCGTCTCCGCCGTGCTGGGGGAAGACGCCTTCGGCGGCGCGCAGGCGAGCGTCGGAGTGAGATTCGGGTTCCGGGGGACCCGGCCGGCGTCGGCTGCGCCCCGCGAAGCGGAACGCACCCCCTTGGAGGCGCCGGCCGGCGCTGCTCAGCCCACGACGCCGGTTCGTCGTTCGGGCGAGGCGACGATGATCGAGGCGGCACCCGCGTTCCTGCGTCCGGACAGCAGCCGTCCGCCGCTGCGCGTGCTCGAGCGCGGCGCCCGCCTCCAGGTGCTCGAGGTTCGTGGAGACTGGCTCCTCGTCGAGTTCGACGACCCGCAGTACGGACCGCGGCGTGGCTACGTCGAGCGCAAGTACGTGCGCGTGCCGCAGCAGGACTAGAGCGCGCCGCGTTTCGGTTGATGCGGGACGTCGGCCTCGCGCGCAATCCCGCTCGCGCGCGGATGGTTATCGGCCCTCGGCCCTGATTCGTCCCGTTGATCCGGGATACCGGTCGCCTTCCATCGGCTCCGCGACGCCGCCCAGGCAGCGCGCGAAGAGGGCCTCGACCCGCGCGAGGTAGTCCAGCTGGTTCTCGCGGCGGTAGAAGTGCCCGTCGCCCTCGTACACGACCAGGGTGACCTCGCGCCCGCGCCGCGCGATCTCCGATGCGAACCCCTCGAGATCGCCGCGGGGAATCGCCTCGTCGCGGTCGCCGCGGACGATGAGCAGCGGCTTCGTGAGCCGGTCGACGTGCGTGATCGGCGACCTGGCCTTGAGCATCGCGGCATCGGCGGGAATGGCGGTATCGCCGATGGTCTCGCGCACCCACATGTTGTCCGCCGTCCTCGGGAACTGGTCGACGAACGTGACCAGGTTGGACACGGTGGACGAGGCGGCGCCGCAGGCGAACAGATCCGGGGTCATCGTGAGCGCCGCCAGCACGACGTATCCGCCGTAGGAGTGACCGATGATGCCGACGCGCGATCGGTCCGCCACGCCGGAGGAGACGAGGAAGGCGACGGCGTCCTCGATGTCGTGCTGCATGGCGCCGCCCCACTCCTTGAACGCGACCGTGCGGAAGCGCCTGCCAAACCCGCGCGACCCGCGGAAGTTGACCCGCAGGAACCCGTACCCGCGGTTGGTGAAGAGCTGCGCCGTATAGTCGTAACCCCAGGAATCGCGCAGATACGGGCCGCCGTGGACCCACACCACGAGTGGCAGACCGCGCGGCGTGACATCGACGGGGAGCGTGAGATAGCCGTGCACGCGCAGCCCGTCGCGCGCGGTGAACACGAGGGGACGCACCGGCGCCAGCGGAAGCTTCGAGAGGTGCGGTTGCTCGTCGAGCAGCAGCGTGGCCTGCCCGGTCGCGCGATCCCACAGGTAGACGTCGCGCGACGTCCGGTCGCTCGACAGGGACACGATCCACCGGGCGTCGCGCCGATCACGGCTGAGGATCCCGACGTTGCCCCCGGGTCGCAGGCGGTCCAGGCGTCGAAAGTCCTCGGCGAGCGTTCGATCGAGCGTCGTCCAGCGCCGCGGATCCTCGAGGAACGACAGCGCCTGGACGGCCCCGGTCCGGGGATGCAGCAGGACGGTCTCGATATCGACGTCGCGGCCGCCCGCGATCACGCGCTCGGCGCCGTCCCGGATGCGGCGAGACACGAGCTGCGTGGTATCCGCCCGCAGGTCGCTGCGCACGAGCAGCGCCTGGTCGTCGGCGCTGAAGGCCTCCAGGTCGATGTTGTAGCGCGAGTCGGCGGTCAGGAACGACCGCCACGGGCCCGACACGTCGTCGCGCACGATCAGCTCGGCGGCTCCCGTCGCGGTCACGCGCTGCGCTGCCCGCACCCGAAGCGCGCCGTCGGCGACGAAATCGCGTCCGGACACGCCGCCGGGGTTTTTCGTGTCCAGCACGAGCGACCCCGTCGCGAGGTTCAGCCGGTAGACGTCGTCTTCGCGGGCGTCCGCCCGCCGGATGGTGAGGAGCAGCTCGTCGGGCACGCTGGCGCGCGCGGTGAAATTCCCGAACCGCGCGCCTTCGATGGCCACGAGCTTGCGCTCGCCCGCGGTCGCCACGTCGAGGCCGATCACGCTGTTGACCCCGTCCGAGACGCGCTCGTAGCAGATGGTGCGGTTGTTCTCGGCCCAGACATGCGAACTGACGCCGGGCGGCGGTGCCGAGGTGAGCCGGCGCGCGCTGTTCTGCGCGACGTCGCGCAACCAGAGCTGCTGCACTCCCGCGTCATCCGGCGCGAGGTAGGAGACGAACCGCCCGTCTGGCGAGAGGCTGAACGCCTGCGTGGCGGCAGGTTTCGGAAACAGCAGCTCGCGCGGGATGAGGGTAGGAAGGTCCGCGCGTCGCTCAGGCGCCGCGGCCACGACCAGAACCGCGAGCGATGCAACGACGGGGAAACCGACCGCCGGAACGACAAAGCGTCGGCGGAGGTGCATTTCGGCCTCCAGACATCGCCGGCGCTCCTCCTTCGGGCGTCTCAATCGTGCATGATACACCCTCGCCGCGCTCAGCACCTCGAGCGGTGCGCCTGCCTGGGCCACCGGGTATGACGGACGCGTCTCGCTCGCCGCGAGCGTGCGCGCGCGAGGCGACGTCCGCGCCACATCTGCGTCGGATTCGAACCACGTATCCTATACTGCGCGCGGCGCCGACTGCGTGCACCCGGCCCCGGCGGCCGGCCCGGTGCCGGTCACGCGCACGGGCACGGTGCCCAGGCGCCTTGCGTATGCCGACACGGTGTCGCGCCTGAGTCCGTCATGCCGATTGAAGCGTTCTCCGTCACTGTTGAAGACCGTCCGGGCATGCTGTTCCAGATCACGAGGGCGCTGGCGCAACACGATGCGGACGTCCGGCACGTCGAGATCCTGCACCGGCCGGCTCACACCGACATCTTCTTCGAGTGCCAGCTGACCGTTCCGCTCGAGCAGGCGCTGTCGAGCGTCCGCAACGTCCCCGGCGTGATCGCGGCCACCGCTGCGCCCCCGATGTCCACCATCTACGGCAAGCGGATCGTCATCATGGGCGGCGGGGCGCAGGTCGGGCAGGTCGCGGTGGGCGCAATCGCCGAATCCGATCGTCATAACATCCGGGGGGAGCGAATCTCCGTGGACACGATACCGCTCGTCGGCGAACCTGAGCTTGCCGCCGCCGTACGCGCCGTCGTGCGCCTGCCGCGCGTCCGGCTACTCGTGCTTGCCGGATCCCTGATGGGCGGCGACATCACCACCGCCGTTCAGGAAGTGCGCGCTCAGGGACTGGTCGTTATCTCATTGAACATGGCAGGCAGCGTGCCGGAGGCCGCCGACCTGGTCGTCTCCGATCCCGTGCAGGCTGGCGTGATGGCCGTCATGGCCATCGCGGACACCGCGAAGTTCGACATCCTTCGTGCGCGCAAGCGCTATTGAGGTGGCGCGGACTTCCGCTGCTCGAGGGCCTTGCGCGCCTCGGCGATCTGACGTTCCAGCTGTGCCCGATGCCGTGAAGCCTGGTGGTCGAGGTTGGTTCCCGGGGCCGCGAGTTCGGCCTCGAGCTCCCGCAAGTAGCCTTCGGCCGTGTCGATGCGGGCGCCGAGCGTCTCCGGGTTCGCGAAGCTGCCGCCGTTGACCGCGACGTAGACCGGAGTCGTGTGTGCCACCTGCGCCGTGCCGGCCCTGGCAGTCGCCGCGATCCACAACCCGTTCGTGACCGGCACGTCCACCTCCGTCGAGAGGCGCGCCGCGGCGCGCCCGTCGGCGCGGGCGAGCACGCGGCCGTTGCCGACAATCGTCAGCGACTCGAGGGGCACCTGCGTTGCGTGGCCGAGCGCTTCGGCGGTCACGCGCACGCGCGCGCCCGGCGTGACGTCCACGGTCTCGCCCGGCATTCGCCCGTTCACGGTCAGCAGCAGCATCGGGCCCGTCGTGACGAAGGTTCGACCGGCCTTGAGCGCGGCGAACCAGCGTTCGAACGACAGCGGGCCGCCGACGTAGGTATAGAACCGTGCGTTGCCAATCTGCGCGATTGGCGGCCCGGGCAGCCCGTAGGCGGGACCGCGGCCGCACCACGGGAAATCGGACCCGGCAAGCGCCGTCAGCCGAATCCCGAGGTCGAGGAACAGGTAGTAGTGCTCGAGCGCGATGGGCCCTTCCGGTACGCAGAATTGCGCGAGCTCGAGGAAGTCGTTCCTGCCCCGCAACGTGTTCAAGACCATGCCGCGGTAGCCGTGAAAGCTCATGCCCTGGTGGGCGAACCCGGTCACGCCGCCAAGCGCGTGGACCCGGTCGAACAGCCGGTCGTACGAATAGTAGTCGCGCGAAGACCGCACGAATTCCTCGGCGCCGAGGGAGATCGTGTGGCCGATCTCCGGCGTCCGCGGATCTTCCTGCCCCGGCGAGATCCACCTTCCCAGCTCGTGGTAGCGGCCTTTCGTGCCGAAGCCGTACTGCATGAAGTAGGTGGCCCAGAAGTCGCCCATCTGCAGCAGGTTGCCGACGTGAATGTCCTCTGCGGCAATCCAGCGCACGATGGCGGGATCGTCGCCGGGCGATCGGCGGAGGTGGATGTGACCGTCGGACGAGTACCAGCCGCGCGCGGGCATGTCGACCCAGCGATCGAGCACGACGTCGCGCGTGACTCCGGCCTCTGACGGCGCGACGTCGAGCCGGATCGATTGGCGCAGGTACTCGAACCCTTTCGACAGCGTCACCGTGTAGGTGCCCGGCGGTACGCGCGCGTCGAACGCACCGTCGACGTAGAACGAGCCGTCAGGCTGCAGCGCGTAGCCCTCCGCGCGATCCTGCTGCCCCCACATGACGGCGATTGCCTGCTTCGGGATGGAAAGCGCGCTTTCCGATAGCGCCAGGGCGCCGGACACGCGCGGCGTCGTGCCAGCAGCGTCCTGCAGGTGCACGCGCACGGGGGTCTTCTGACCGCTCGCACGGTCGACGACGGTGACGGACAGGGCGACGCCTCGACCGTCCTGGAGCGCGTAGCTCAACCCCGCCGAGAGCACGCCGGCAATCAGCAGCGCTGGAGACACATGACGTCGTCGTCGCTCTGGCCGATGGCGGAGGTGACGCAGCGTGCTGGGCACGGCTGCAGTCTACGTGCGCGGTGATGCGCGGTCAAAGCATCCGTTGCCGCTCCACATCAGGAGCCGTGTTGCGCTGACCTGCCAGCGGTCGGTTCGAAATCCGGCCCGCTCGAGGCTATGATCCGATCCGCCGCCGGCCCGCGACCGGCACGCACGAGATGCCCGCCAACCTCACACCTGAATACAAGCGGGCGGAGGAGCGCTTCCGCGCGGCGAAAACCCCCGAGGACAGGCTCGAAGCGCTCGAGGAGATGCTCCGCGTCATCCCCAAGCACAAGGGGACCGACGGCCTGCAGGCGGATCTCAAGGCGCGCATCGCGAAGCTGCGGAGACTGCCGTCGAAGACCGCGGGCAAGGCCAGCTTCACGCACATGGTCCCGCGCGAGGGAGCGGGGCAGGTCGCGCTGGTCGGGCCGCCGAACTCGGGTAAGTCCTCGCTCGTCGCCGCGCTGACCCGCGCGACTCCGGAGGCCGCCGACTACCCGTTCACGACCCGCGAGGCTACGCCGGGCATGATGCGGTTCGAGAACATCTGGATCCAGCTCGTCGACCTGCCGGCCGTCTCGGCGCAGCACGTCGAGCCCTGGGTGTTCGATCTGATCCGCAACGCGGATCTCTGCTGGATCGTCGTCGACGGCCGGTGGGCGATCGAAGGGCTCGACGAGACGCTCGCGGTGCTCGCCGGGCGCGGCATCGGGTTGAGACCGGACGACGAGCCCCTCACGGTCCGGAACGGCGAACGCATTGTCCGTCCGGCGCTCCTCGTCGTGACCGGCCTCGACCGGCTCGAGGTGGCGTCTTCGCTGGACGCCCTGGCCGCGCTGCTCGAAGGGCGCTGGCCAATCCTCGCCGTGTCACCCGTCACGCGTGCCGGCCTTGACGCGCTCCCAAGGCTCACGTTCGACGCGCTCGGGATGATCCGCGTGCGCACGAAACCGCCGGGCAAGCCGCTGGACGATGCGGCGACACCGTTCACGCTGCCGCGCGGGTCCACCGTCGGGGACCTGGCCGCGCGAATCCACAAGGACCTTCAGGCGTCCATGAAGTTCGCGCGCGTGTGGGGCTCGGGCGTCTTCGACGGGCAGACGGTCCACCGCACCCACGTCCTGTCCGACGGGGACATCGTCGAGGTGCACGAGTGAGGCACCTCGAACGACCGGGCGCCGTCGCAGGCTGGCGGTTACGCGATGTCAAGTGGTACCGGCATCTTGGGGCTTCCTCGCCGGACTCGATCGGCCGCCGCGGTTCTCCAGTGGGTGCCATCC
This sequence comes from Vicinamibacterales bacterium, assembly GCA_048594975.1. GTDB lineage: Bacteria > Acidobacteriota > Vicinamibacteria > Vicinamibacterales > 2-12-FULL-66-21 > JBMDXB01. The sequence goes on from JBMDXQ010000007.1 coordinate 59,556, forward strand.
GCCATTCCGGGCACGGGGCTTCAGGTAGTCGGCCTGGCTTACGGGCGCTCGCCAGAGCTCCGGCGTCCTCCATTCACTGACGCCACTTCGTCGCGGGCACGTCCTCCGGAGCTCCCCACTCGCGCTCGAACTGGTCCAGCACGTACCACGTGCCGTTCGACGGCCGGTACACGGCGATGTCGGTCTGGCCGTCGCCGTTGAAATCGCCTGCCACCGGGCTGTCGCCGCTCGCGCCCCACGGCACCGCGCGGTACCCGGCCGCAATGTGGCGCGACAGGATGTACCACATGCCGTCAGATGGCCGGAACACGGCCGGGACCGCAAGCCCGTCACCGTCGTAGTCGGCGGGCACCGGGATATCGCCCGGCGCGCCCCAGCTTTGAAGCACGTAACTCGTGAAGTTCGACGACGAGGTGAGGATGTACCAGTAGCCGTTCGACGGCCGGAACAGCCCGGCATCGGTTACTCCGTCGCCGTCGTAATCGGCCGGCGCGGGAACGTCCCCTGCCGCGCCCCATGCATAGACGCGATAGCTGGCGAACGAACTCGACGAGGTCAGCACGTACCACTCCCCGGTGGAGGGGCGGAACACCGCGACATCCGTGACGCCATCACCGTCGTAGTCGCCGGCAACCGGAACGTCCGTTGCGAGACCCCAGTGGATCGACAGCTCGCTCGTGTACTCGCTCGACGATGTACGGATGCGCCAGTACTCGTCGGAGGGCCGGAACGTCGCCAGGTCCATGCGGTGATCGCCGTCGTAATCGCCCGGTGTCGGGATGTCGCCTGCAGCTCCCCCCAGCGCCGAACCATGCGACGCAAAGTGCGACGACGAGGTCAGCGTCCACCACACGCCCGTTGACGGCCGGAAGACGGTGAGGTCGGTGATGCGGTCGCCATCGAGGTCGCCCGCGATTGGCTGCAGCAGCTCGGGGTGTGCCCACACCGGCACGTCGCCGGCGGCGCCCCACTGCACGAACCATGTCGCGCCCGAGATCGGACTGTAGATCTTCCACGTCCCGGTGGCCGTCTCGTACGCGCAGACCTCGGCACGATGATCGCCGTCGTAATCGATCGCGAGGGGAACGTCGTTGGCGAGGCCCCAGTGGATTGGTGCCCAGCCGGGAATCCACCAAGTGCCCGTCAGCCGGCGGTACACGGCGATCTCGCTGGCGCCGTCGCCGTTGTAATCGCCCGGCACGGGGAGGTCGCCGGGCTGGCCCCACTGCGTCGAGCCGACGCCACGGATGAACCAGGTGCCGGTGGCGGGCCGATAGACGGCAATTTCCGCCAGCGTGTCGCCGTTGTAGTCGGCGGGGACGGGAATGTCACCCGGCCAGCCCCATTGAACGCGCGGTTGTCCAAGCACATACCACCAGCCGTCCTGCGGACGGTAGACGGCAATGTCGCTTCGGCCATCGCCGTTGTAGTCGGCCGGCACGGGCACATCTCCCTCCGCGCCCCAGCTCACCGTCGGCTGACCCTTGATCAACCACTGGCCGCCCCGCGGCTGGTAGAGCGCCGCCTCGGCGATGCCGTCGCCGTTGTAGTCGTCGGGTACCGGGATCGCGACGGTTCCGCTCAGATCAATCAAGGAGAAACCACCGGTCGCCGCTTTCACGTACCACGTGCCGCTGGACGGGCGAAACACGGTCAGGTCGGCGCCGCCGTCTCCGTTCAGGTCCTTGCTGCCCGGCTTGCCCCCGTCGGTGACGGCGAAGACGAGATCATCGTGGTCGTCGTAGGGACCGCCGCTGCACGTCGATTGACTGCCGGCGTGGCGGAAGTTCGCGCGCACCGCCTGCCGGCGGCCCATCGGCAACACGTAGTTCGCCAGCAGGAGCCGCGGGCCGCTGGAGGGCACCGCCTGCGTCGCCAGCCAGGTCCAGTTCGGTGAGTTCGCATCGGCCGCGTAGTACAGGTCGAGCCAGTCGTTTCCGTACGCCCAGACGCTCACCTGGACCTGCACGGTCCTGCCCGCGGAGAACGCGGCGCCGTCCAGCGTGACCACCTTGATTCGTTCGATCGACTCGTCGTTCTGATACGAGCCGCTCGTTCCGTCCGCGCAGCTGGAAAACAGCGTGTTCGGCTGGTTCGGTTCGGGTCCCGTGGACAGGGAGTCCCTGCCCGCGAGCAGCGTTCCCGAATCGCACCCTCCGGTCACGAGACCGCAGAGGGGCGCCCGGTAAGAGGAGTTGTAGACAGCCGTCTGCGACCCGCTGCAGGGGGCCGTGAAGAACGTCGAATCTGAGCCGTAAACGGTGCCCTGGCTGTTGGTCGCGACCAACTGGACATGATAGCCGGTCCCGCAGGTCAACGACGACACCGGTGCTGACACCGCCACACTCGTCCAGCCTGACCCGACGCTCTGCGGCGGCGTCGTCGACGTGTATCCGGTCACGCCGTAGCGGAAATACGCGGTTGCCGGGATGCCGTTCGGTGTGACCGTACCGTTCAGCGTGGCGCCGGCCTGCGTGATTGCAGACGCCACACCGGTGGTTGCCACGAGCGGGTTGCTCGCCCAGAATCCAAGCTCGGCACTCGCACTTCCCTGCCCGGCCGCGTTCCCCGCCGTGACGTGCCAGTGATAGCTGGCACCCGTCAACGTTGCCGGTGTGACGGAACACGTTCCCGAAGTGCTGCACACCGACGAGCTGTACGGGTAGGTCGTGACGTCGCCGCCGTCGCGCGCGACCGTCAGCGTGTAGCTGGTCGCCTCCGGCACGGCGATCCAGCGGAACGTGGGCGTCGTGGTCGAGATCAGGCCGGCGGGCGACACCAGTACCGGGCGGCCAGGCGCCACGACCGGCAGATTCCCCGGCTCGATGCCCCGTTGAATGATCTGCGTATTGGTCGCCCACGCGTAGCCGCCGGTGCTCCAGTTGTTCGTGATGTCGTAGTACCCGGTGTACGAACCGCCCCAGCCCAGGTTCAGATGCACCTGATTGGTCGTCACGACCTGGTAGCCGTCGATGACGATGGCGTGACCCGCGCTGTAGTCGGCGGTGTACACCGTCAGCAGCATCGGGCGAGGCCGCGGCGCGTCCAGCTCTTCGCGCATCAGGCTGAAGAACACCTCGGAACTGAACTGGCTGCGGTACACATCCTGGCCGAAGGTGCGATAGCCGAAGTAGTTCGGCAACGCCGTGTGAACGCCGTATGACGGGTACGCGCCCGAGGAACACCCGTACTGCATCTCGACGGACACGCCCACATCCGACATCAGCCTCGCGACCGCGTCTCGCTCTGCGTCCGTGACGACCCCGGAAAAGCTGTCCGGCATCAGCGACCAATAGTACGGGTGATTGAAGTCCGCCGACACGTAGCCGTACCCGCTCAAGTAGTAGCTGTGCGACCCCGTACCCCATGCCGGGGAATTCCAGTACTTCATCACCTGCGCAATCGCCGTCGCGGTGCAGCCCGTGACCGCGTGTCCGCCGTTGCAGGTCAGCGGCGTGTACAGGTTGTAGGGATAGCCCTGGTTCCAACGGGTCGTCAGCAGCGGGCCCACGAGTCCCGGAGCTGCCTGCACGCCCGGTGAGTCCACGTCGGCGGCCGGCGCGCCTTCGGGTGCCCGCGCTCGCGGGCCACGGGTAAACTGCGCCCATGCGGCCGCGACCGGACTCCTCGCGTAGGCCCGCCGACTTGCTTCCACCCCGAGCGTGACGGTGTGCTGCAACAGGTGCTGGTAGGTCTGCCGGGTCTCCGGGAGGATCCACGACTCGACGGTGCCTGCCTCCTCCGCCCGCGCCGGCTCGAAGCTGGACGTGTCGGAATAGAGGAGGACGGGGCTGAAGACGTCGTCGTAGGCGATCAGCAGGTGCCCGGACGGATTCACCAGCACGCTGTAGGCGAGCGGCATCCCCCGGAACCGCACGAGCGTGATCGACGAAATCTCGGGCGTCGTCGTGCCGTTCCACGTGCCGTGAACGGACACGTGATGTGCGATGAAGTTCTCGGCGACTTGACGCGCCACGCGGTCACCGACCGGCGCGGCATGCGCGCTCGTGGCGACAAGGAGGAGCAGCAAGGATGCGAGAGGGAGTCTTCTGAGTCGCACGATGCTTTCCTTTCGGCGACGAACTCCTGCTGGGCCCTGCGGCAAGCCTGGTTGATAGCGCACGCCCGGGAGGGCCGCGTGCCCGGATTCTGTCGGCGAGTATCCGCGAGGTGTAGCAACGTGTGCGCCGGTGCGTCCTCGTGCCGGCGCCGACTGGAAAAGACAACCAGGCTGCTCCTCAAAGGCTGCCCGAAGCACGACAACGACCGCCGGTCCGTTTTTGTCCGGCCGGAGGCTCCACGCCAGATGGCCTTAGATCGCTCGCGGGCAGACTTTCAACGGGCGTGCAGACACGCGGCTTCTACCGGCGACAGGAGCACCGTTGCCGAAGACCCGGCGATATCGACGGATTCTCGCTGGGGCGATTGGCGACATCGGCGAGTTCTCATTGCAGAATCCGCCGGACACAGCGTTCTTCCTCGCCCAGGGCGTGCAGGAACGTGACGCGACTGCAGGCGTCAAGGACGCAAAAGGACCATGTCCGCCCTCCGCGTCCGTCTGTCGCGCCGTCCGCGCACGGATCAGGTGTTTCGATGATCGTGCGTCGTTCCTCGAGGCCCCTTACTCCTGGCGCAATGCCGCGGCCGGATTGAGCACCAGGCCCTGGCGAGCCGCCAGGACGCAGGCGAGCAGACCGATGCCTCCGACCAGCGCGACGACGATGGTCAGGATCAGCGGATCGCGGGGGCGGACCTCGAAGAGCAGACTCGACAGAATGGAACCGACGGCGATCGCACCGGCGACACCAGCGGCGAGTCCGGTTGCCACCGGAAGGAGCCCCTCGATCACCGACAGCCGCATCACCTGGCGGCGATCGGCACCAAGGGCGACGCGAATGTTCATCTCACGCCGCCGCCGGGAGACGCTGTACGCCGTCACACTGTAGACGCCGAGGGTCGCGATCAAGAGCGCCACGATCCCGAACACCACGAACAGCGTCGTCTGATAGCGACGACTGCCGATGGCGGCATCGACGATCTCGTCCATCGGTCGCACGTTCGCGATGGCGATTTCGGGGTCGACCCGCCAGACGGCCTGGCGGACGGCGCCGCTCAATGAAGGCAGATCACCAGCGGCGCGGATGACGAGCGCGGCTCGCGTCCGGCTCCGGTAGGCATACGGGACGTAGACCATCATGGGCGGAGGCACGTCGAGGCGCGCCGGGTAGCCGTCCGCACAGACGCCGACCACCTCGAACGGTTTCTCCTCCGTGTTGCCGCGCGAGAATCGGCGGCCGATCGGATCGACGCCCGACCACATTCGTTCGGCGGTCCGCTTCGAGATCACGGCGGCGGTGGCCGCACGGGTGGCCTCCAGATCGGTCGTAACGAGGGACCGCCCACGCGTCACGGGGACGCTCAAGGTGCGAAAGAAGTCGGTCGACACAAAGCGGTAGTTGGCAAGCGGGATATCCCGTGGCGCCTCGCGCATGTCCTCAGGAAGAATCGCGTCGACCCACGACTCGCCGGTCAACGGCAGGTTCGAGGTCCATGCGGCGCTGTCCACGCCTGGCAGCGCGCTGACGGCGGCGAGGATCGCGCTGTACACGTCCGTCCGCGGCTGCCGCGCCGCATACCGGACACCGGGCAGCGTGACATCGGCGGCCAGGACGCGGTCCGGCACAAAGCCGCGATCCACGCGGAGCACTCGCAGGAAGCTGACCGCCAGCAGCGAGGTCGCGGCGAGGAGCGTCACCGAGAGTGCGACTTGAACCGCGAGAAGCGTCGCCCGTACGCGCCGCCCACCTCGGTCGCCGGTCGTCGCGCGACCGGTCTTCAGCAGGACCTGCTGCACATCGCCGCCGGAGAGTCGCCACGCCGGCGGGATGGCAACGAGGAGGCCGGCGCCGACGGACATGACCGCGGCAAACACCAGCACGCGGCCATCCACCGCGATTTCCGCCACTCGCGGCAGATCGATCGGCGCGTTTCGGGCAAACGCGGCGAGCCACACCTGGGCGGCGCCGAGGCCGAGCGCCCCGCCGGCACAGCCGAGGAGCAGCTGCTCGACCAGGACGTGTGACACGAGGCGGCGACGACTGGCGCCGAGCGCCACCCGTATCGCCACGTCTCGCGCACCGGACAGCGCCCGCGTGAGGGACAGGTTGGAGAGGTTCGCGCAGGCGATCAGCAGCACCGCGCCGATGGCGCCCAACAGGAGGACCAGGCCACGCCGCGCACGGCCGACGACCGCATCCATCAAGGGGTCGACACGGGCCGTCAGGCCCGGCCTGTGCGTCAGCGTCGCGGCGACGTCTGCCTGGAGGACGTTCAGCTCGGCCCGCGCCTGCGCGAGCGTGACGCCCGGCCGCAGTCGGCCGATCACCGAGTAGTTGTACTCACCGTTTGCCGAGAACTTCTCGGCATCGACGCGAAGGGGAACAAAGGCGTCGGGCACAGCGGTGGTGCCAGACAGTCGGCCGAGGCCATCACCGGTCGGGAAACGGAAGGTGGCATCGAGGACGCCGACGACGGTCCACGGCACGCCATCGAGAACCGCGGCGCGCCCAACAACCGCGGGATCGGCACCGAACCGCTGGCGCCAGAGACGATCCGTGAGCACGATCACCGGCTCGCGGCTGGCGTCCTCGTCGCGGGCGCGCAGCGTCCGGCCGAGCGCCGCCTGTGAACCGAGGACGTCGAACAGCGTCCCCGAGGAGGCGACGATTTCCAACTGAGCCGGATCGCCGGAGCCGGTCAGTGTCAACGGCGACGTGTGAAACGCGGCGAGGCTCTCGAAGAAGGTGGCTCGCGAGCGCCACACGGCAACATGCCGCAGGTTGGCCGGAAGCGCCGGGTAGAGATGGACAAGCTCGGGGACGATTTCCTGCACGATCACGAGCCGATGCGATTCCCGATACGCCAGCGGTCGGAGCAGGACCCCGTTGACGACGGAGAACACGGCGGTGGTGGCGCCGATGGTCAGCGCGAGCGTCAGGATAACTGTGACCGAGAATCCGGGCTCGCGTCGAAGGCTCTTGAATGCGTCGCGGCACTGGAAGGTCATACGGAGTTACTGCGCCGGGGTGGGGGCAGCAGGGCCGCCAATCCAGACGGCAATGCGATCGTCCAGGTAGCTGAAGAACGGATTGCACGTCAGCCGCATCAACGTATCGGAAGGAACGGACAGGACCGCTCGCTCACCCCGCGGACTGAGTACGCCGAGCCGGATCAGCGGCACCGCGCCCGCGGTTTCGTCCCGCCCGTAGACGGGATCCGACATCGGGAAGGGGATGGCGATGTGCGAGAGCGAGTACACGTCGCGTGGCCACGCCACGCCCAGCGGTCGTATCGCGACCGCGGTCGCGCCCGGCTCGACGGATCGTGCCGCGACCTCGAGTGAGCTTGGATCCACATTGGTCACCAGCGTTCTCCTGTAGCGCCGCGCCGAGGCGTCCGTCAACCGCGACAGCAGCGTGGCTTCGGACGCGCGGACGAACGGCGTCAAACCGGCGGCACGGTTGATGTCGAACACTACCAGCTCGGATCGCTCGTCGGCGACTACGTCGTACAGCGCGTGGACGACAGCCGGGGTACTGACGGTCGAATCCACCACGGACTGGAACGTCAGCAGCGGCGGCATCTGTCGCGCTCGGCCCGCGCCCGCCACCCGCGCGATTTGCCGCTGCAGGGTGGTCGTGAGTCTCCAGGTCTGCAACCCTGCGTTGGCGGCAAACGACGTGTACTTGAACGGGTTGTATTCGGGATAGACGTCCAGCCACCGTGCTTTCTCGAACGCAGGCACGAAGCCGAGCATACTGATGACGCGCGTCAGCCAGGCGAACGGCGCGACACCGATCATCGGCGAGAGGAGCACGAGGCGCGAAGGCTGCGGGTCGCCCGAGCCCTCCACCGCGTCGAGCGCGTACTTCAGCGCCAGCGCGCCGCCGTTGGAGTAGCCCACCATGACCAGCGGCTTGTCGCGGCCGATCGTCTGCTGGACGGAACGTGCACCGAGGCGCACCGCTGCCATCCAGTCCTCCCAGGTGACGGTGGTCAGACCCGCGGGCACGGTACCGTGGCCGGGAACGCGTAAGGCCGTGACGTGGTAGCCCAGGCCGCGGAGGCGCTCGCCGATCGTCCGCATGCTGTACGGAGCATCCGTGAGGCCGTGCACGAGCAAGGCGCCGCCGACCGCAGCGCCAGCCGGCGTCAGAATCTGCGTGCGGTTCCAGTCGGTCCCGAGCCGTCCCGGATGCGAGTGGCCGTCAGGGTTGTACCGGTTGGCCGGTAGCTTCCAGCCCGGCTCGAGGCGCAGCTCGATCTCCTCCCGAACCATGCGGAAGGCGGCCTCCTCTATGGCGAGGTAGTCGTCCAGGGTCGTCTGCGGCGTGAGGTCGGACGCCTGAAAGTCTCTCGGCACGATGCGATGCCACGGCTCGAGGTCGGGCAGGCGTCGGCGCGCGTCGAGCGCGCCGCCGAGGACCAGGGTGGCGAACACGAGCACCGCCGACCATGCAAGCCGCACCATCCAGCGCCGCACCGCCCGGCGCAGGCGCTGCGCGCGCGGTGCGTCCGACCAAGGCGCGGCCTCCTGGCCGCGATCACCATGGCTCGTCATCTACCGGCTCCGGCGACGCAGGTGCGTGTCTGGTCATCTCCTCGACCGTCTCTTTTGCACGTCTTCTATCGTCCGGGCAGCGACTTCGGGTTGCCAGGCGCGATCCGATAACCAAAGCGACGTCACCAGGCTCTAAAGATAAGGCGAAGTGACATGTTGTGGTTGTGCCGCACGAAACTCGAACCTCAGTTGCTGCGCTCACGACGGTCGCGGAGCAGACATCTACAACGGGTCAAAGATTTGATTCATTCCAATAATTGATCTACCCTGCTGCGTGGCCACCGACCCGGCTGAACTGCTTCGTGCACACCGTATCCAGGTCACCGCCCAGCGGTTGGCTGTATTTCGGGCAGTGTCAGGTCGGCCCCACATCACGGCGGACGGGGTGGCCGAGGCCGTCAGGGCCGAGATCGGCGCCATCTCCCTCCAATCGGTATACGACGCCCTCGGCGTCCTGGTCGCCGAAGGGCTCATCAGGCGCATTCAGCCTGCCGGATCACCGGCTCGGTTCGAGGATCGCGTCGGCGACAACCACCACCATCTGATCTGTCGAATCTGCGGCCGTCTGGTCGACGTCGATTGCGCGGTCGGCTCCGCCCCCTGTCTCACGGCGGCCGACGACGGGGGCTACGAGATCCACGAGGCCGAGGTCGTCTACTGGGGCCGCTGTCCGGAGTGCCTGGCTCATGTGCAGCCGCCATCCCGCTCGGACCCGACACGCCGACGCGGGCAGCCGGACTGACAGCGGGCCGTCACCCCCACACGAGAGGTCAACGCAACATGGAAAACGAAATGAAGTGCCCGGTCACGAGCAAAACGCACACGGCCAGGTCGAATCGGGACTGGTGGCCGAACCAGTTGAACCTGCAGGTTCTCCATCAGAACCCTCCCGCGCGCGATCCCATGGGTCGCGAGTTCAACTACGCCGAAGAGTTCAAGACGCTCGATCTCGATGCGTTGAAGAAGGACATCGAGAAGGTGATGACGACGTCGCAGGACTGGTGGCCGGCGGACTACGGCCACTACGGGCCGCTCTTCATCAGGATGGCGTGGCACAGTGCGGGCACGTACCGCATCAGCGACGGCCGCGGAGGTGCGGGGTCCGGCGAGCAGCGCTTCGCGCCCCTGAACAGCTGGCCGGACAACGCGAACCTCGACAAGGCGCGACGGTTGCTCTGGCCGATCAAGAAGAAGTACGGCCGGAAGATCTCGTGGGCCGACTTGATGGTCCTCGCCGGCAACTGCGCTCTGGAGTCGATGGGGCTCAAAACGTTCGGCTTCGGCGGCGGGCGCGAGGATGTCTGGGAGCCGACGGAGGTCAACTGGGGGACCGAGGATACGTGGCTCGCTGACGCGCGCTACAGCGGCGACCGGCAACTCGCGAATCCGTTCGGCGCCGTGCAGATGGGCCTCATCTACGTGAATCCGGAGGGGCCCAACGGCAACCCGGATCCCGTTGCCGCCGCAAGGGACATCCGGGAGACGTTCCGTCGCATGGCGATGAACGACGAGGAGACGGTGGCGCTCATTGCCGGCGGGCACACGTTCGGCAAAACCCATGGTGCGGGCCCGGCGACCCACGTCGGCCCCGAACCGGAGGCGGCGCCGCTCGAGGCGCAGGGGCTCGGCTGGACGAGCAGCTACCGCACCGGCAGGGGTGGCGACACCATCACCAGCGGCCTCGAGGTCACCTGGACCACGACCCCCACGAAGTGGAGCAACAACTACTTCGAGAACCTCTTCGGCTACGAGTGGGAGTTGACGGAAAGCCCCGCCGGGGCGAAGCAGTGGAAGCCGAAGAACGGCGCTGGCGCGGGCACCGTGCCTGATGCCCACGACCCGTCGAAGAAACACGCCCCGATGATGCTCACCACGGACCTGGCACTGCGGGTGGACCCAGCGTACGAAAAGATCTCGCGGCGCTTCTACGAGAACCCGCAGGAGTTCGCAGACGCATTCGCCAAGGCGTGGTTCAAGCTGACGCATCGCGACATGGGGCCCATCACGCGGTACCTGGGCTCGCTGGTTCCCGCGGAGCCGCAGTTGTGGCAGGACCCCGTTCCCCCGGTCACGCACGAACTGATCGGAGCGGGGGACATCGCTGCCCTCAAGTCCAAGGTCCTCGCATCGGGGCTGTCGATCTCCCGACTGGTCTCGACCGCATGGGCGTCAGCGGTGACGTTCCGCGGCACCGACAAGCGCGGTGGAGCCAACGGGGCGCGCATTCGCCTCGCGCCGCAGAAGGATTGGGACGCCAACAATCCACCCGAGCTCGCGATGGTGCTGCGCACTCTGGAGGGGATTCAGAGGGAGTTCAACGACGCGCAGGCCGGCGGGACGACACGGGTCTCGCTTGCCGACCTGATCGTGCTGGCCGGGTGTGCCGCCGTTGAGCAGGCCGCAAAGAACGCCGGATACGACGTGCAGGTGCCCTTCGCGCCGGGGCGCACCGATGCGTCGCAGGAACAGACCGACGTGGAATCGTTCGCCGTGCTCGAGCCAGACGCGGACGGGTTCCGCAACTACCTCGGACGGAGACACCAGCTGCCGGCCGAGCACCTGTTGATCGAGCGGGCCCTCATGTTGACGCTGAGTGCTCCCGAGATGACCGTGCTCGTGGGCGGCATGCGTGTCCTGAACGCGAACGCCCGGCACTCCGAGGTTGGTGTCTTCACCACGCGGCTCGAGGCACTGACCAACGACTTCTTCGTGAACCTGCTCGACGCGGACACGGAGTGGCGACCGACGTCCGATGCCGGGGAGACGGAGACCTACGAGGGCCGCAGCCGCGTGACCGGCGAGCGCAAGTGGACCGGCAGCCGCGTCGACCTCCTCTTCGGTTCGAACGCTGAGCTCCGTGCCCTCGCGGAGGTCTATGCGTGCGACGACGCACGGGAGAAATTCGTGCGCGACTTCGTGGCCGCGTGGGACAAGGTGATGACGCTCGATCGATTCGACCTGCCCGATCCCGACCTTCAAGTCGACCCTCGTCGGGCGATCGTAGCGTTCTCTGTCTAATCGTCGGTTCGGAGACGGGCGAAGCCAGCCCGACGCGCTCCAGCGAACGAGGAGGTCGGCCTCCGCGCCGCGCGGTTTCAGCCGGTTCATCTGGAAGATCGACCAGGGGGTACGGTCACCGCCGTTTGCACGCAGCCTTGCCGATGGCATCGCGGCGTCTGCATCCTTGGCCGTGTTATGATCCGCCACCCCACAACGTCGCGGAAGTCCGCTCGCCTGGGAGGATCCGCCATGAAGACCCGACCTGCGGTGTCCACTGGGTTGATTCTGCTCCCCCTCCTCCTCTTCTTCAGCCTGAGTGTGTACGCGCGGCAGGCCAGAGACCCGCAGCGCGACTTGACGGTTTCGTTCTCGTCGAAACACGACGGACAGCATCCCGGGTTCGTCTTTGGAGTCGTGAAGAACAACTCGACGAACGCGTATCCGTGTGTCCGTCTCGAATTCGATCTGGGCACCCGGTTCGATCTCCGTCCGCCGGGGCAGCCATCCAAGCACCTCGGTGTTCTGACCGTGGAGGTGCAGAATCTACGACCGCAGGGGCAGCGCGACTACGAGAAGGAGCTGCCGTTTCCTGCTGGATTGGGACTGAAATCCGTCGGCGAATGCGCAGGGGAACCAGCACAGTCGCCCGCGCCGCCCGCTGCACGGCCGCCTGCGGCGCGGCCCCCCGTATCTGGTTTCCCTGAGGTGCTCTCGTTCACGGCTGCCCCGCAGCGGGTCCGCTCCGGAGAAGTCGTGACGTTACGGTGGCAGACGGCAAATGCCGACGAGGTGTTCGTCGGCGAGCGCAATCCGGATTGGCCGCAGACCAGCAGGGATCCAATTCGGTCGCCGCAACGCGTTCAGCCCTCGGGCACCCTGCAGGTCCGTCCCGTCCGGAGCACGGCTTACAGAATCGAAGCCAAAACGGGGGGCAAGGGGACATCGGAGGACGTGAGCGTCGAGGTGGTGGGCACCTGCGTCCTCACGGGACGGGTCGAAGGCAAGCGGCAGTTCTCGACAAAGGATGACCGAGGCCAGCCGTTTACGTTTACGCTGCGTGTGATGACCATGAGGGGACCTGACAACAGTCACCGGACCGAGCAGCTTCGGCCGCAAAGCCCAAACGCGGCGACCACCGCAACCTATACGTTCACCAACGTGCCCGCCGGGCAGACGTACAGGATTCAGCCCATGGGGGTCGTGTCGGCTCCGACCCACCTCGACGTCGAGTGCCTGCCCGGCCAAACTCACACGGTGCAGGTTTTCAGGATTCTGCGAGTGCGCGTCGACTGAGCGTTCAACAGGCGGTCGGAGCCTGCGAGGCACCTCGATTTCCTGTAGGCATTTGCGTATCCACACACCAACGGCCTGCACTTGCGGGCCTCGTCGTACTGCGCCATGAGCCGGAATACGGCGTCGTCCGAACGTGACCGGCCCGACGGCGACAGCGTAGCTCCTCCTGCCCTTCGTGCTCTTCGTGGTGACCGTCGGCCCCGTGTAGCGTGACAGCCGCTTGACAACCCGCACGCCTTGTCATACCCTTTGCGTTGTAAAGTTAACGCTGACGTAAATACACAGGAGTCCGCCATGAGGATTCTCCGCGCGACACACCTGGGCATGTGCTTCGGCGTGCGCGACGCGATCGCGCTGGCGCTCGCCCAGGCCGATGACGGGCCGCTCACCATCCTCGGCGACCTGGTGCACAACCCCACCGTCGTCGGCGAGATGCGCGCCAGGGGGATCGCGACGGCGAACGACGTGTCGCAGGTCACGACCCACACCGTGATGGTGACGGCGCATGGCATGTCGCGACGAGCGCTGGCCGAAACCCGCGCGCGCGGCCTCAACGTGGTCGAGGCCACCTGCCCGCTCGTTCATGTCGCACATCGCGCGGTCGCCGCGCTCGTTCGCGACGGCTACCACGTGGTGATCGTCGGGCAGCGCGATCACGTGGAAGTGCGCGGGCTCACCGGCGACCTGGACCGCTTCGATGTCGTGCTGCACGAAGACGACGTGGCGCGGCTATCCGAGCATCCCCGCATCGGCGTCGCGGCGCAGACGACGCAGTCGATCGCGCGCGTGCGGCACGTGGTCGCGCTCATCCGTCGCCGGTTTCCTCAATCTGACGTCCGGTTCATCGACACCGTGTGCAGGCCCACCAAGGAACGCCAGGACGCCGCCGTCGCAATGGCGCGCGAGTGCGACGTCGTCGTCGTGATCGGCGGCACGGCCAGCAACAACACGCGAGAACTGGTGAAGACGTGCAGCAGCTCCTGTGCGCGCGTCCACCACGTCCAGACGGACGCCGAGCTGCGGCCGGGCTGGTTCCTCGACACGGACGTCGTCGGGATCACCGCGGGGACGTCGACGCCAGACGACGTGATCGACCGCGTCGAGCGGCGGGTCCGGCAATGGGCCGAAGGGGAGCGGCGCGGCGCCTCCAGCGTCGCCGAGTGCGTCCGATGAATTCACCGCTCACCGAGCGCGCGCTGTGGGGCGTTGTCGTCGTCTTCGCCGCGGCAATGGCATGGGTCGAGGCGGCGTGCGTGTATTACCTTCGCCTGCTGGTCGATCGTGTCCAACCCTACCAGCCGGATCCGCTGCCGATTGTGGGCGGGCTGGGACACGTCGAGCTCGTGCGCGAGGCGGCGACGCTGTTGATGCTGCTCACGACCGGCATGCTGGCGGGACGCACCTGGCAACGGCGCATCGGCTACATGGCGATTGCCTTCGGTGTGTGGGACGTTCTCTACTACGTATTCCTGTGGATCATGTCGGACTGGCCGGCATCGCCGCTGGACTGGGACATCCTCTTCCTGTTGCCGCTGCCATGGTGGGGGCCGGTGCTTGCGCCGGTGAGCATCGCGCTGCTCATGATCGCCTGGGGAACACTCGCGACCCAGTGGCCCGATCGCGCCGCCGCGGCGCGGCTGACGCCACCGTTGTGGGTCTCGGCCTCGATCGGGATTGCCCTTGCCCTCGGGGTCTTCATGGCCGATGCAGTCGTGGCACTCCCGGAAGGACGTGATGTCGTCACCCGCGTGCTCCCGACGGCCTTCAACTGGCCGGTGTTCGGCATCGCGCTCCTGTTGATGGCGGCGCCCGTCGCCCATCTCGGATGGCGGCTGCTCTCGTCGCCGACCGGAGCGACGACGGAGATCGTCGTCGATTCGAGCCGCTGAAGTCAGCGGATTCGCGCCGCGCTCGCGAATCGAGGGCAGGGTGCGGAAGTCCGGAGAGTGGTAGAGCCGAACCGTCTCGAGGATCTTCTTGCGTCGCTCGTCTTGATCTATTGTCCTGAGGCCGCGAAGCGATTCGACCGACAACTGCGGCGCAGTTCTGAACCGCTCAGGTGAGCGTGCACCAGAACCGCTATCGAATTAAAGACTTGCTGGTAGCCGCAGCAACGGTAGTGTTCCTGCGGTAGCTGTACGCGAAAGACGAACGACTCGCCGGCTTGAAACCCGAGATCGACGTCATACACGTTCGCCATGCTGCGGAGCAGCAGCACAGAGACGAAGCCCAGCGAAGTGGCCGTTGCCACCTGAAGCCCCACAAGGAAGCTCAGGGCCAGTCGGTGACGCCGACTGGCTGACGCGTCACGATCAGGCTGCCGCGCTCGTAGCTGGCCAGGACGGTGCACGGCGTGGTGAACGGGGCTGGAGCTATAGCGTGGTTGAGCTCACGAAGCACGGCAGGCGCTCGCATCGGGTTCACCGCGGCCCCGGGCCGCCACGTGGCGCGCCTCGTTACGAGTCGACGACCCGACTTCGACGAACGAGAGGTCGGGTCGTCGAACCGCTGTGGAACGCTGGTCGTCAGGGCCTAGCGGCCTGCGCCTCCGGCGATGATTCGGCCGCCATAGATGTTGTCAGGACTCGAGAAGATCGACGTGCTGTGCCGGCGATCGGTCCACACTCCGAACAGCACCGCGTGATTTGCAGCGAGATCGGTGTAGTCGCCGGTGAAGACGAAGTCCTGGAGCGACGGCGTATCGCTCACTGGAAAGTTGTACAACCAGCCGGACACGCCAGGCGTTTTCCGGGAATAGAAGACCTCGTACGTGATGTTCGGCGAGTTGCACGGACCGGGGGGCGCGGTGAAGCAGTCGGTGGGGTCCGAAAAGGGCACGTCCGGACCGCGGCGCGTGTCCTCCCAGATGACGTGCAGCACACCGCCGTTTCCGACCTTCAGTGCCGCATATCCCTGCGTGCGCCCGCTCGTATCGTCGCTCACCGTCTCGGGTGCCGTCCACGTCGCATAGGGCGCGGCAGGGCTGCTGACGTAGCGAATGTCACCGTCTTCCGTATTGGTGGAGCACTGCGCGGGTGCGACTGGCGGGCAGGCGCCGTTCGGCGCCGGGTCGTGTGTGTAGACGATGTGCGCTTCGCCGCGGGCGTCGATCTCGACGTCGGGGAACATGCCGCCCGCCCAACGCTTGTAGAACGTGTAGGGGCCCAGCCAGTACGGCAGTTCGCTCTCCTCGGTCGCAGCGACGACACGCGCGTCCCACGTCGCGCCGTGATCGCCCGACCGGCGGACCCGGATCTGGAACGTGCCGTCCAGATAGCCGTCCGTGCCTGAGTGGTACCAGGCCACGAGAACCTCGCCGCCAACTCCACCAACCGGCCGCGATCCCTGCACGACCGTTGTCGCATTACCCGAGTCGTGGACGACGGGCGCGCTCCATGTCACGCCCCTGTTACCGGAAGCCGTTGACACGATGTGGCCGAAGCCAGGCGTGTCGAATCTCGTGGCGGAGACGTACACCCAGTCGCTCCCGTCTCTCTCGACGTGTGTCCCGACCCAGTTCTTGTCGTACGAGTAGCCGGGCTTCGTGATCGCACCGCAGTAGCTTCCCGGCGGGAACGGCGGGCTTGGGCACGGCGTAAACGTGAGCACGTAGGGATCGCCATCCAGTGCGATCCGAGCCGGCGACCAGGTGTCACCGTCGTCGTCGGTGTAACTCACCACGATGTCGAAATCGACCGCCCGCGTGATCGAGGCTGGGAAATTCGTTGAATCGGTCACGACCTTGATGTCCATGTACGAGTAGTACGCGCGCGAACCGTCGGGGCCGTACGCGATCACGGGATCGCTGCACGTGCTTGCCGCCGTGAGATGCGGCATCAGGATGGCGGCCGACCACGTGGCGCCGCCGTCGCCGCTGGTGTATGCGACGCAACGATTGACGCTCGCCTCCGGGAAGAAGTGGCTGCCCGCGATCAAACGCCCCGCCCGAACGGGGTCGGCAGCTACCGTCGGTTCGTTTTCGTCGCGATCGGCCAGCGCGCCCACCGCAACGTCCGTGACCCGGCTCGGATTCGCGGCGCCGGGTCCTCCCCGCCGCGAGCCGATCGCCTTCCCCGCAATCTCGGTGACTCCCAGCGCCTCGGCGAGCGCCTCCTGGGCGACGCCGCTCATCTGGGCGAGCTGCTCCTTCAACTCGCGCGGAGGATAGATGACGAATCCCGCCGGCTGCACCCGGGCCGAGTGGACGGAGGGATAGGCTAGGAAGGCGAGCGCTCCCGCGACACACACGACCAGCGATCCGCGTTTGCGACGGTTCATAGGTGCCTCCACGGATGTCGGGCCGGCCGTGGAAATCCAGCGGCGGCTCGGGTGGACGACTGTGCGGCCTGGACGACTCCCATGAGATGCGCCGATACTCCCGACGCGCGCAGACGATGAAAGTCACCAACTCGGCCAGGGAGGCCAGCATGCGCCCCGCCGGCGGAGAACTCTCCGAGCGCCTGGGGGCGGCCGAAACGGGACAAAGACTACACCAGAAGGGCAGGTTCGTGCGTGAGCTGTGCCTTCGCACAATTCGCGGCGTCAGGGCAGTACTGCGAGGTGCCCTCGCTGACACGATCCGCTGGGCTCTCAGGCTAGTCGCAAGAAACGCCGCTGCCGTGGCTTACGCACCGCGCCTCCAACATCAGGCTTTGTAACGGGTAGGTGGGCTGGCCGAGCTTCGAGTGGCGGTTTCCCGTTTCGAAGAAGAACAGGTGAGAGCTGGCAAGCCTGAACTAATGTTTGCGCGTTGGAACCTTCATCCGAGTACTCAAACGGGCGGCCTGGTTGTAGCTGCGCTCGCCTCAGACCCTGATGACAGTTGACAAGCTCCGTCTCCCCCTACAGATTCCCTCAGTCACTGATGGGACTCACGAACGCGCCCTCCTGAGTCGGTGGTCATCCGACAGAACCTGTTGGGCCAGTGGGAGTCGGCTTCTGCCGGCGCCATGGTGCGTCGCGATTCGACCTCCTGCCCGGCACGCTCGAGCTCCTCATCCTGAAGGCGCTCGTGCCCGGTGCCAAGCATGGCTACGGTTCGCGATCCTGGAACGGCAGCCGGGGTACGGCGACGCGGTCCATCCGGGGCCGAATCCCTACCTCCCTCCCACCTTGTCCATGACCTTATTCTGGAGCTCGAACAGCTTGTCGGTTTTGATCTTCCACACCAGGTCGAACACCTTGTCGAAGTCGAAGGCCTTGTCGAACTCGAGCAGCCTGTCGAACTTGAACGCGTCGTCGAACTCGGACAACTGCTCGTGGTACTCGAACAGCTTGTCGTCGAGCTTGAACAGCTTCTCGTCGACCTTGAACAGCTTCTCGTCGAAGTCGAACAGCGGGTCGAAGTCGAACTGGGGGTCGAACTTGTCCATTTCGAACGGCAGCCTCTTCGGTCCGAACCCGACGACTTTGCGGCCTCGCGGCCCCTTCCCGTCGGCAATCGTGCCAAGGGCACGGATGGCGGTGCTCCGGACGGCCGCGTTCTCGTCCTTCAGTGCCGCCGTCAGCGGATCGACGGCACGTGCGTCCCCGACGACGCCGAGCGCCCGGGCCGCATAGGCGCGGACCCCGGGGTCGGCGTCCTTGAGCGCGGCGATGAGCGCGGGCACCGCGCGCTCGTCCCCGCGGCGTGCGAGCGCGTTTGCGGCGTGCTTGCGCAGGTCGACGTCCTGGTCCTTCAGCAGCGCGGTCATCGGCTCGACGATCCGCGGGCTGTCGAAGCCGGACAGCGCCTGAACGGCATTGCGCCGCACCTCGCGGTCAGGGTCCTTCAGCGCGCCGATGAGCGCCGTGACGATCCGCTCGGTCACTTCGGCCGAGGGTGGCTGCGCGGCCTGGGACGCGGGCGCGGTTTCGCCCGGCGCCTGAGCAAGGCCCGGCACGCCCGAGAACAGCGCGGTCATCAGGATTGTGGCGGTCGTTTTGCGAATCATTGACGCTCTCCCGTGAGATTCCGTATCCGCGTTTGATCTACCGCTTGCGTGTCTGCCCCAATGCGCGCACTGCGTTCTCCCGCACGTCGGCGTCGCTGTCCTTCAGCGCGGCGATCAGCGCATCGGCGGCCCGCGGATCGCGCAGCTGCCCGAGCGCGGCGGCGGCGCGCTGGCGCACGATCGGTTCCTCGTCCTTCAACGCCCCGATCAACGGATGGAGCGCTTTGATCGAGCGCAGCTGGCCGAGCGCGTGCGCCGCGTGCTCGCGCACGTCGACATCGTCGTCTCGCAGCGCGGCGGCGAAGACGTCGATGGCGCGCTCGTCACGCAGCTGCGCGAGCGAAATCAGCGCGTGGCGCTGCACGCCCGCGTCGCCGTCCTTCACGGCCGCCAGGAGCGGCTCGACGGCCCGCGGACTTCGCAGCTGGCCGAGCGCGTTGACGGCGTGCTCGCGCACCTGCGGGTCTTCGTCCTTCAGCCGCGCGGCAATCGGTTCGAACGCCTGCTCGTCGCGCAGCTGGCCGAGGGACGAGACTGCCCGCTCGCGGACTTCGGGCGCGGCGTCGGTCGAAAGGCGTGCCAGCGCGTCGCGCGCCCGCAGGTCGCGGTAGCGCCCGAGCGCGACGGCCGCGCGCTCGCGCACGAGCACCTCGGCGTCGCCGGCCGCGGCCATGACGACGCCGAGCGTGTCGGCGTCGCGCAGCGAACCGAGCGCCCCGACCGCCCGGACGCGCACGGCGACGTCCGCGTCCTTCGCGAGCGCGACGAGCGCCTGTGCGCCGCTCCGCCGGCGCCCCAGCGCCGACGCGACTTCGACGCGCACCAGGGCGTCGGCGTCCTTCGCCAGCGGCATGATGGCGTCGGTGACACGGCGGTCGCGCATCCCGCCAATTGCGCGGACGGTATTGGCCCGAACCGCAGCCGAGGACGACTTCAACGACAGCAAAAGCGGATCGACGGCCGTGCGGCCGATCGACGCGAGCGCCCGCGCCGCTTCGCGTCCGGGCGTGGTCGTGCCGCCGGAGTAGACGGAGACGCCCCACATCTCGTCGAGGTCCGACGTAGTGCGGCAGGACACCGGCGTGATCGACGTCGTATCGCCGAGCACCGCAACGAGCGCCGTCGTGGCGCTCTCGGCGCGGCGCCCCATGTGCGCGAGGAGGCACGCCGCCATCGCGCGCTGGGTGGCATCGGCTGACGAGAGCGCCCGGATCTGCTCCTGGACATTCGCCGGCGTCGCGCGCGGAAAGCGTTTGGGCAGGGGCACCGGGGCCGGCGCCTGGGCCAAGGTCGAATACGCGTCGCAACAGGCGAGCGCGGCGAGCAGGACGAGCGCGTACAGGCGGAGCTTCATCGACGTTCACCTCGCGCCGGCGCGATGACCGAATTGCCCGAGTGCGTGCACGACGGCTTCGCGTACCCCAGCTTCCGTGTCCTTCAGCGCGGCGATCAGGGGATCGACGGCGCGGGCATCGCCGATCTGTCCGAGCGCGCGTGCCGCGTATTGCCGCACTTCAGCGTTGGCGTCCCTCAGCGCGATGATGAGACCAGGCACGGCTCGTGCGTCGTGCAGCTGCGCGAGGCCGTGGGCCGCCGCCTCGCGGATCCCGGGGTCCGCGTCCTTCAGCGCCGCGGCCAGCACGTCGACGCGCTGCGGGTTGCGCTGCCGCGCGATGCCATGGATCGCCGTCTGCCGGACCTCGGCGTCGGCGTCCTTCAACGCCGTCTCGAGCGCCGGCACGGCTCGCGCGTCGCGGAACCCGCTCAGCGTGTGCACGGCGAGCTTGCGCACCTCCGGATCGCTGCTCTTGAACGCGTCGAGGAACACGTCGATGTACTTCGGATCGCGCAGGCCGGCCACGCCGTGCATCGCCGCCCGCCGCACCTCGGGATCGTTGTCCTTCAGCGCGCGGACGAGCGCCTGCGTCACGGCGTCCGAGCGGTACCGGCTGATGGCGTGTACGGCGAACTCGCGGACGTCCGTGTCTGCATCGGTCGTCGCCGTGATGAGGGCGTCGAGCGCCTGCGGCGACCGAAGGGCCGAGAGCGTGGCGGCGGCCTGACGGCGCACGTCGGCGTTCGGGTCCTTCAGTGCAGAGACGAGCGCGGCCACGATCTTCGGATCCGCTCCCGGACGATCAACCGCGCGAGCGACCTTGGCGACCGCCTGCTCAGCCAGGTCTGAGGTCGCGGGGACACCCAGCGCCAGCGCAGCGTCCTTGGCGAACCGATCGGGCTCGATGGGATCGATTCGCGGAACGCCGACGCCGATGCCGGCACCCTCGCCGGTGCCGCGCCCGCCACCCTCCACGAGGTCCTGGATCTCGAGCTCGAGATCGGCGGGCTCGGTCCCGCTGGCAGGGTCGGGCTTCGGCGCGATCATCGGACGCGGCGACGGCGCCGGTTGGGCCCCGCCTGCCAGAACAGGCGCCGGCGTCGTATCGGATGCACCGGCCGACGGTGGGTGGGGTCGGCTCTTCGAGACAGCCTGACGCGACGCCTGAGCATCCGAGGCGGCAGGAAGCGGCGCGGGCTGCACCGCCGCCAGCGAGACAATCATCGTGAGTGCCAGGGCCGCTCCGACCGCGCCCGCGCGCCTCGTGAGCGCGCGGCGGTCGCGATGTCGATCGAGAATCGCGAGCAGCCGCCCTTCGAGCTGCGACGGCCGCGCCATCGCGACGGCAGCCCACGACGGGCAGCCCGCCGTGCGGAACGCGCGCGCGATGTCCAGCAGGTGGTCCGCATAATCCGGAGCGCTGGCGCCGGCCACGAGGACGAGATCGTCGCAGGCGCGCTCGCGCTCGGTGCGAAGGTGACGGACCGCCAGCCAGACGAGCGGGTTGAACCAGTGCACCGCGACGGCCACCTGGGCGAGCACCTGTGTCAGGCAGTCACGACGCTTCGCGTGCGCGAGCTCGTGCAGCAGCACGATCCGTCGCCGCTCCGCGGGCCACGCATCCGCATCCGTTGGCAGCAGCAGCGATGGCCGCCGCACGCCCCAGCACACCGGCATCGTCTGGCGGCGGCACCGCAGCAGCCGAACGACGGATGTGCGCGCGGTTCCACCCGCGCGGAGGACGGCGAACCGCAGCTGGTCCGCGACCCGCCCCGCGAGATCGAGCCAGGCCGGATCCGTAATCGGATCCGCGTGGCGCTCCATCCACCAGAGATGCGCATGACCGGCGAGGAGCCGGGCGAGCGCGACGATCGCGCCGGCGATCCACACGGCCAGAAGGAGGAACGACACCATCTGGCGGCCCGGCATTCGGGTGATTGGCTCGTGTGAATTGGCGATCGGCTGGCTGTCTGGAATCAGGCGAGCAGTTTCGACTGCGGACGGCTCGGATCGAGTGAAGGAATCAGGCGAGGTCGACGTCGCCTCGGAAAGCCGCGGCGCCGCCGAACGAGCGCGCCGCGGCCGAGCGCCGACGAACGGGACCGCCGAATCGGCCTCGCGGGCGCGATTCGCCAGGCGGCCGGTGGGCTGCCTCTGCGGCTCGGGAGAAATCGTCTCCTCGTGCAACAGCCCTGACGGGAGCACGGCCACGCGCCAGCCGGGCATGAGCAGCGCCAGTGCCGGCAGCGCGAGCACGCCCGCCAGCGCGGCTGCCCAGATGAAGTGCCGCAGCGCCGCCGATCCGCGGCGAAGCGACCAGCACGCGAGAGCCGTCACACCGACGACCAGGGTGGCCTTCGCCGTGATCTCCAGCAGGAACAAGAGGATGGTGCGCTCCATCGTTACGGCTCGTTTCTTCCTTCCCGTGCCTCGTCGCGCGCCTGGTCGATCAGCCGCCGCAGCCTGGACAGATCAGCTTCGCTCAGCTCGTCGCCGGAAACTTCCAGCAGCGCGGCGACGACCTGCTCGGCCGATCCCTCGAAGAACGTGTTCAGCAGGTGCTTGAGCGCCGAGCGCTTGGCGCGTTCGCGCCCCAGCGTCGGCACATAGACGTAGCGCGGGCCGTCCTGTTCATGCCGCGCGTGCCCTTTCGTTTCCAGAATCCGGAGCATGGCCCGGACCGCCGAGTAGCTCGGAGGGTCGGGCAGCTCCGACTGGACTTCTGCGGCGGTCGCACGCCCGTGACGGTAGAGCACGTCCATGATCTGGCGCTCGCGGCGGCTCAGGTGCGCGTGTCGTGACTTGGTCATTTGAAAGGTCTGCTGCTAAGTTTGCAGCATGATGCTAATGACTTAGCACGTGAGCCGTCAAGGGCTAAAATTTTAGCCGCCGGTCCCAAACGATTCATTAGACGGTGCCTCGCGGCCTTTTGGTTGTCGCGATCTTCCTGTCCTACTTCGTCCGCTTGGTACAAGGGGCAGCCTCCCCGCGCCCTGCGACCAAGTCCCGATCAGCTGGCCCTGATTGACCTCGCCCTCGTACGTGGTTGCCGATCGCGCTGACATCGAGCTTCACGTGCAGTCCCGGAAGATGCTGTACGGCGTCACTTCCGCGATGACGACCGTGAACAGCTGGCCGAGAACGACCAGGGTGCCCGCCGCAGGAACATCGTCAGGCCGAACACGCCAGACCCGCCGCGCCGAAATCGACGCGCACATTGCGGCGGCGACTGACGAGTACGTGCGCCGGGGCATGACGCCCGAGGAGGCGCGGCCCTCCGCGCTCCGCCGGTTCGGCGGCATCACGCAGACCATCGAAGCCCACTGCGCCCAGCGCCGCTTCACGTTTCTTTTCCTCGTTGTGTCAGGACCTTCAGTACGCTTTGCGGACGCTGATCAGGGCGCCCGGCTTCGCGATTGTCGCCGTCCTGACGCTGGCGATTGGGATTCTCGGAAACACGACGATCTTCAGCGGCGTGAACGCGCTGCTCTTCACCCACTCCCCACTGAGCGCTCGGAGCAAATCGCGCAGGTTGTGCCGGCTGGAGATCCCGGCGGTAAGCACAAGCTCGAGCTGTACGCGGCTTTGCGCGACAACAACTCCTCATTTGTCGCGCTGGCCGCAATCAGGGACGTCACCGTACCCATCAGTGACACCGCTCAGGCCGCCCGAACAGATCAGTACACCGGCGTGGTTCGAGGAGAAGTTGCCAGCGGCAACTGTTTCGACATGCTCGCGGTGGGCGCGGCGCAGGGCCGCGTGATCACGCCGGACGACGACCGCACGCCGAATGCCCATTCGGTCGTCGTCATAAGCGACAGGCTGTGGAAGACGCGCTTCAACGCCGACCCGCAGACGCTTGGCCGCCTCACGTACTTGAATAGGAATCCGTTCACGATCATCGGCATCTTGCCGGCGTCGTTCACGGGCACGGTCTTCGCGAACGAGACGGATTTCTGGGCGCCCGTCGCGCCTGGTAATGGAGTGCCTCAGTCACATGTATCGTTGCCTGGCGTTCCGCCTCAGCGTCGCGCAAGTGCGCGCGAGCGACCACGACGATCACGGCGTGATCGTGCGGGCAATCGAGCGGCGCGATCCGGACGAGGCCCGCGAGCAGATGCAGCGGCACATCGGCCGTACCTTCGAGGCCGCTCTGCCGATGGCGCAAGGCCTGCCCGTCGCTGAGTGACGTCATCCGATGCGTTTGGCGCCCGGCCGACGATCGGCGAGACGCCGAGGCCGGTGAGGAAGTTCGCCGAGACCTGTTCGACCGCCCCACTTCGTTCGAATCCAGCCGCGCTGCTCGAGCCGCACCAGCGAGGTCTAGATCGTCCCCTGATTCAGAATGACGCGGTCTCCGCTGACCTGCTCGATTCTGCGGGCGACGCCATCCCCGTAGAGTGATCCCAAGGTGGACGACGTGCTGGCAACCCGATCGATCATCTCGGGCGGAACCGGTGCAACCATTCAGGCAATCCGCCGTCTAAGCACCAGACATTGCTTTCTGGGAGCGCGACGATGCAACTGCTCTGGCAGGATCTCCGGTATGCGGCGCGCGGCCTGCGCGGCCGCCCCTCGTTCACCTTCCTGGCGGTGTTGACGCTTGCGCTCGGCATCGGCGCCGCGACGACGATCTTCAGCGTCATCTACAACGTGATGCTCGATCCGTTTCCCTACACGGACGCGCATCGCGTGGCGCAAATCCAGATCCGCGATGCGAGCAGCACCCGCCCAGGCGGCCGCACCTTCTTCCGCACAGCTGAATTCCTCGATTATCAGGAACAGATTCAGGTACTCGACGCCGTCATCGGCGGCAGCATGGAGGATGTCCTGATGACGACGGCGGAAGGCACCGAACAGGTCACCGGGGGCATGACGACGCCGAACACGTTTCAGTTCCTCGGCGTCCCTGCGATGCTCGGCCGCGCGTTCACGCCCGAAGATGCGAAGCCGGATGCGCCCCCCGTCTTCGTCGCCGCCCACAAGATGTGGGTCAAGCACTTCAACCGCGCCCCGGACGTCGTGGGCCGGACCTACACGCTGAACGGCGTCCCCACGACGCTGGTCGGGGTGATGCCGGCGCGGTTCACCAAGCTCGGAGCCGATCTGTGGAGGCCTGTGGTGCTGAGCCGAGCGGATGCGTCGCTCGCTCAGCGCTTCTTCATGTTCCAGGGGAAGCTGAAGCCGGGCGTGACGCTGCAGCAGGCGCAGGCCGACATCGAAGTCGTCGCGCGGCGCGTCGCGCAGCAGTATCCCAACGCGTATCCCAAGCAGTTCACTGTCGCAGTCACGAGCTGGGTCGACGCCATCGTCGGACAGTTCAAGACGACGCTCTATACGCTGGCCGCGGCCGTCGTGCTGCTGCTCGCGATCTCCTGCTTCAACGTCGCCAACATGCTGCTCGCGCTCGCGACCGCCCGCGAGAAGGAGATGGCGATTCGCGGCGCGCTCGGCGCCGGGCGGCGGCACCTCCTGCGGCAGCTGCTCGTCGAGAGCCTGCTACTGGCCACGGCGGGCGCGGCGGTCGGATGCCTCTTCGCCTACGCGGGCACGAAGGGGATCGCGGCGCTCATTCCCGAGGGCTACATTCCGCGCGAAGCGGTGATTCGATTGAACGTGCCCGTGCTGCTGTTCAGCCTCGGCGCGGCGGTGACGACCGCGCTCGTGTTCGGGCTCGTGCCGGCGTTGCAGGCGGCGAAGCGCAACGTCGTCGAGTCGCTGAAGGACTCGGGGAAGGGCGTGACTGGCGGATTGCGGCGCGGCTGGCTCCGCCACAGCCTCATCGTCGTCGAAGTGGCGCTGTCGCTGATGCTGCTGGCCGGGGCGGGCCTCCTGATGCGGAGCTTCGTCGCGCTGCAGCGCGTGGATCTCGGACTGAACCCGGAGAACATCCTCGTCGCGCGGCTGCCGCTTCCGCGCGGCCAGTACGACACGGCGGCCGCCAAGCAGCGGTTCTTCCAGACGCTGCTGCCGCGGCTGCAGTCGCTGCCCGGTGTGGTGGCGGCGACCGAAACCTCCACGCTTCCGCCGTACGGCGGCATCGGCACCGAGATCGAGATCCCCGGCAAGACGCCCGCAGAGCGATGGGATGCGATCTATCAGTTGTGCAGCGAAGGCTACTTCCCCACTCTCGGCCTTCAGATTGTTCTCGGGCGCGCGCTCTCCGACGTCGAGGTGCACGCCGCGCGGAAGGTCGCGGTCGTCAACCGGATGTTCGTCGAGAAGTATTTCGGGTCGGAAGATCCGCTGGGCCGGCACGTCCGCCTGAAGAATCTAGAGTCACTGCCGGCGGGACGCGTAGAGAACGCGCTGTTCGAGATCGTGGGAGTCGTCTCAGACGCGAAGAACAACGGGATCAAGGATCCGATCAGGCCGGAGGTGTTCATTCCGTACACCGTCACCGGCGCGTTCGAGCGCGGGATTCTCGTACGAACCGAACGCGCGCCCGAGGCGCTGCTGAACAGCGTGCGGCGGGAGATCTGGGCCGTCGATCGCGGCGTCGCGCTCACGCTCACGGGCACTCTCGTGGACTACCTGAAGCAGTTCTCGTACGCCGAGCCGCGTTTCAGCCTCGTCGTCCTTGGCATCTTCGCGTCGGTCGGCCTCCTCCTCGTCGCGATGGGCGTCTTCAGCGTGATCGCCTACGCCGTCTCGCAGCAGACGCATGAGATCGGCATCCGCGTGGCGCTCGGTGCGACCCGCGGCGGCGTGCTGCGTATGGTCGCCGGCACGGGACTGCGGCTGATCGTCATCGGCATCGCGCTCGGCCTGGCGGGGAGCTATTTCGCAATCCGCCTGATCGCGGCGCAGATCTGGGGCATCCCACGGTACGACCCGCTGACGCTCGCCGCCGTCGTCGTTGCGATGCTCGCCGTCGGCCTCGCGGCGTGCTACTTCCCCGCGCGTCGCGCGATGGCCGTCGACCCGATCGTGGCGCTGAGGGTGTAGGGACGGGTCAGCCTTCGCGAGGAGAGAGGGCGCGGGGAACCCGCGCAAGTGCTGCGGCTCGTGCTGGCGCAGACGGGGCTGCTCATCAGCGCGGGCGTGGTGCTCGGGATCGGCGGCGTGCTTCTACTGGCTGCGGAGCGCCCTCGCGGGCTCGATGCGCGTGGCGCGCCAGGCCGGCCCGGCGATCGCCGCGGCGGCCGTGACGACGAGCACGATCGCCACCATCGCGAACGTCGCCGGATCGAGCGGCCGTACGCCGAACAGCATCTTCTCGAGCAGCCGCCCGCCGAGTGCCGCCAGCACGAGTCCGGCAACGGCGCCGGCCGACACGACTCGCGCCGCGTTGGCCGTCACGAGACTGAGGATGTCGCCGGTCGTCGCCCCCAGCGCCCGGCGCACCCCGAAGTCGCGGACCTGCTGCTGGACCGAGTACGCGAGGATTCCGAACACGCCGACCATCGCGAGCACCAGCGCCAGCGCGGCGAACGCCACGACGAGGATGGCGCGGAAGCGGTGCCGCGCCGTGACAGTCCACTCGATCTCTTCCAGCGTCCGGATGTCGCGCACGCTGACGAGCTGCTCGGTATCGACGCGTGAGACCGCCGCGCGCACCGCCGGCGCCAGCGCCGCCGCATTGCCCGCTCTCGGCCGCACGACCATGAACACGTCGTCCGAGAGATCCTGTGCCATCGGCGTGTAGAGCTGCACGAAGTCGCGCGTTTCATCGGGACGTCTCTTCACCTGGCGCGCCACGCCGACGATCTCGCACTCGCTCGGCTTTGCCTGCGGCGCCGCTGCAGGCCTGATCGCCAGGTGGTGACCGAGCGGCGATCGGTTGCCGAACGCGCGCGCGAACGCCTCGTTCACGATGCAGACAGGAGGCGCGCCGCGCTTGTCCCAGCGATCGAACGTGCGGCCGGCGAGGATCGGCAGATCGAGTGTCGAGAAGTAGCCTGGGCTCACCGCCTGCGCTTCCGTCGTCGGCCGGTGGTTCTCCGGAAGCGGCGGATCGCCGACGATCTCGAACGTGAGGCCGGCATCGTCAAAGAAATCGAGCGGCAGCGCGCTCGTGTAGGCCATGCTCGCCACGCCCGGCGCGGCGGAGACCTCCGCCTCGACCTGATCGTAGAACTGCTGCAGTAGCTCGGGCGTCGGGTACTTCGATCCGAGCGGATCGAGCAGCAACGACAGCACGCTGCCGGCGCGATAGCCGCGATCGAAGCCGTCCACGGCCATCAACGTGCGCAACAACAGCCCCGCGCCGAACAGCAGCAGCACCGCCGTCGCGACTTCGGCGGCCACGAGGATCTCGCGCGCACGCCCGCCGCGCCCGGTCACCGATCGGCTGTCGGACGCAATCACCTGGGCTGAGGAGAAGTCGGTGGCCCTGAACGCCGGCAGAATCCCGAAGAGGACTCCGATGGCGAGCGCCGCGGCCGCGCAGAACGCAACCACGCGCACGTCGAACCTCAACACGACGGTCGGCGGCAACAGCCCGTCGGGCACGAAGGACGGCGCGGCGGCCAGGATGCCGGCGCCGAGCGCACAACCGAGCGCGCCGCCGAGGAACGACAGCACGAGGCTCTCGGTCAGCAGCTGGCGGATGATGCGCGGGCGTCCTGCGCCCAGCACCGATCGAACCGCCAGCTCCCGCAGCCGCACCGTGGCGCGGGCCAGCAGCAGGTTGGCTACGTTGGCGCAGCAAATCAGGAGCACGAAGCCAACGACTCCGAGGAACAGGAACGAGGTGAGCCGGAGGTCGCTGCCGATTATCGACTCGTGCAGCGGCTCGAGCGCCACGCCGCGGTCCTTGTTGGTCTGCGGGAAATCGGCCGCGAGACCGGCGGCCACGGCGCCGAGATCCGACGTGGCAGCCTGAATCGTCACGCCAGGCTTCATCCGTCCCACGACCTGCAGCGCGTACATGCCGCGGACGCGCGGCGCAAGGTTCACGAACGGACGCATCGCCCACAGGCTCGTGTTGCCGAGCAGCTCGAACTCCTTGGGGACGACGCCGACGATCGTCCAGTTGGATCCGTCGAGCCGAACCTCTGTGCCGACGATTCCAGGATCGCCGTTGTATCGCGTCCGCCAGAACGGCTCGCTCAACACGACCACGTTCGCGCGTTTCGCCTCGTCGTCGGCGGTGAAGACACGGCCAGCGAGCGGTGTGACGCCGAGCACGTCGAAGATGCCGGCCGTCACCCACTGCCGCGAGACCGTTTCGGCGTTGCCGTCCACGCCGGCGATGACCATGCCGCCGACGGCCGGTGTGAAGCCGGCGATCTTCTCGAAGACGCGACTGCGCGTGTTCCAATCGATCATGTTGAGCGGCGAGACGTAGCTGTGCTGCGTCTTCGGGCTGGTTTCCCAGATCGCGACGAGGCGGTCCGGGTCGCGGTACGGCAGCGGCCGCAGCAGCGTCGCGTCCACGAGCGCGAAGATCGCGCTGTTGGCGCCGATGCCCAGCGCGAGCGCGAGCGTGGCGACCAGCGTGAACACTGGCGAGTGCAGGAGCTGCCGGCACGCGAACTTCAGATCGTGGCGGAATTCGTCGAAGCGCAGCGCTAGGTTCATCTCGCGACCTCTCCAGACAGCCGGGGTAACAACACGTTTGACGGGCGCCCGCGGCCGAAGGTTTGCCGCGATCAGTGATTTTCGACCTGCCTGTCGGCGGTTGCCGCACGGTTCAATTGACCGGTTCCGGGGTTCCGACGCTGTCGGTTGCCGTCAGCCAGGTTCGAGCCGGTGACCACACTTTCGCCAGTTGGAACCAGATTGGTGACTGGTTGCACCGTCTGGAGCGTCCCGGACCCTGACGACCGCGTGCGCACGTTCGCTTCTCGCCTTATCGATCGATGGATTGAGAGCTTCAACCGCAATGTCAACGGCTTGATGCTGAATCGCAACATCCTCGCCTCCGGCATGCGAGAGGCTACTGGATACAACGGCGCGCCAATTCGCTGCAGCTGCTTCGCCAATGCGAGAGCTGCTCTTTAACGTGGAGCCCACCGATCCCGTCACGTTCATTGGGATGCCGGTGCTGCTTGCCGGCGTTGCACTCGTGGCATGCGTCGTCCCCGCGTGGCGGGCGCTCGCCGTCGACCCCGCGAACGCGCTGCGCGCGGAGTGAGAAGTGCGGAAGTGAAAATGTCGCAGCCACTCTGGCGCGACGGGCGGCTGGAACATCCGCACACCGAGGGCGACAACCACCTGATCGAGTGCAGCGAGTGGTGGTGGTGAGCGGCGTGGGAATCGAGCATGTTGGCGCCCGAAAGGTGGAGCCGCTTGTCTGGGTTCTACGCGGGCGAATCAACCCGAACGACCCGAGGGCTGGTGACCCTAACAATCGCGAGTTGGAACCACCACCGTCAAATGGCTGAGGCGCCTCGAACCGTTGCGCCGGCAAGGATCCTCTCGCGCGGCCAATCGTGAGCTCCGAGACGGCGACGTTCCACAAATAGCGGCTGTCACTCAGGCATCGAGTAACGCCATCGCGGCGCCCGGGTCGGTGGCCACCGCCTTCATGACACGCAGAGCGAATTCAAGAAGACCGCGCGAATCCAGAAGAAAAGCGCGAGCATCTCCAAGGTAGGCTCCCGGATTGTCGATTCGCCGCAAATACGTGTCGACGAGCCGAGCGAAGAAACGGTCCGGCCAATTGGGATGAGCTCCAGCACCCGAACTGTCAAATTCCTGCACCTCTCTCCACACGCGCGTGCCGTTCTCGTCGATTGGCACTTTGAACTTCACCACGCGCTTACCCGGGACATCGACGATGTGCTCGGCGTAGTGGAGAAAGGTCACGTTGTCGTGATCGCACCCAAGCAACAGAATCTTGCCGTCGAGGTTCACGAACCGATCGAGGACCGACCCATAGCCGAAGGCGAAATCCTGCGGTTGGTTCGAGATGAGGTCGCTGACGCGCGCTCCCCACACAACAAACCGCGTCACGTGCTCGTTCACCGTGGAGCCTGGATATGTCCGCAGGAACTCCACCAAGGCGCC
This sequence comes from Vicinamibacterales bacterium, assembly GCA_048594975.1. Lineage (GTDB taxonomy): Bacteria > Acidobacteriota > Vicinamibacteria > Vicinamibacterales > 2-12-FULL-66-21 > JBMDXB01. The sequence goes on from JBMDXQ010000007.1 coordinate 90,694, forward strand.
GTTCTCGCGCTGTGCCCTTGCCGTGAACGGATCGAATGCCGGGAGTTTCTCTAACAGCTCGCTCTCCTGATCCTGGGTGAGATGCCCTCGTCCGACCTCGTCGACATAGGCGGGACAACTCGCGTACATGACCAGGGTACCCTCAGATGACAGAGCGTCTTTGAGTGCAAGATGGATCTGGTCAGGTCCGCCGGCGACCGCACCGACGGAGCGGACCGAAGCGTGCAGCATGACCGTATCACCAGGCGCGACACCCAACGCTCGAAACCCGTCTGCCAGGTTCCGTCTGGAATGCATCAGCGAGATTGTAGCCATAGACGACCAGCGAACGGCAAGAGACGGTAGCGGTTGGATTACGCGTTTGGGTTCGAGCGTTTTGCTGGCCGTCAGTCGTTGACCGCTTGGGAGTGGAAGCTGGTGGCCTGGGTTTCCGCGAGTTGCAGCCAGATTGGCGGGTGGTTGAGATGCACTGATGCGGTCAGAGCGTCGTGTAAACGGCGGAGACCAGCGTCGTCTGCGAGATGCCCGGTCAGCCAGAATTCGTGACTTGAGTTACCAGGTCGTCGGGGAAAGCCGGAACGCGGCCATCTCCTCGCCGTTGCGCACCAGCAGCACGTCGCGGACCAACACGGGATGGTTCCAGGTCTTTCCGTTCAGGGCAGGGACCTTCGCGACTTCGGTGAACTTGTCCGGTGTCGCGTTAACCAGCGCGAGCTCACCCTCCTCCGACATGACAATCAACAAGTCCTGAGCAGGCAGCAACACGAGCTGGCCGTTGCCGTAGCGTCCGCCTTTCCACTTGCGTGCGCCGTCTTCGAGGCTGATGCACGAGAGAATGGCGCCGTCGAACCCGTACGCGTGCCCTTCGTGCAGGACGAGGTCGTTGAAGTACGGCTTGAGGCCGTTCGACGTCCACCGTTCCCTGACGCTCCAGCCGCCCGGGCCATGCTCCACTGTGATGCGCCGCGTCCCGTCGCCTCTCAGGCCGCTCGCGCTGAGATGATTGAGAAGCACATCGCCATCGGAGGACACCGCCGGCTGCACGATCGGCGTGCCGCCGGGCCACGGGTGCTCCCACAGGACGGCGCCCGTCGCCGGCTCGATGCCCGTCGCGCCGAAGGCGCTGAGGAACACGACTTGCGTCACGCCGTCGATCGTCGTGCGATGCGGCGAGCTGTAGCTGCCGCCGCGGGAGGGACGCGACCAGCGCAGCTTCCCGGCATCCACTTCATAAGCCGCGAGCGTGCCCGAAGCAGCGACGATCACGAGGTCGTCGATGACGAGCGGCGAACTCGAAAAGCCCCACGTCGGGACATCGCGGTTCGTGTCCGACGTGACATTGTGCGACCAGATCACGGCCCCGCTGCGCGCGTCGAGCGCGTTGAGAATTCCGGTGGCCCCAAACGCGTAGACGCGGCCGTTGTGGAGGGTCGGCGTCGCGCGTGGACCGGCGCCGCCATTCGATTCCCAGAACCGCACTGGGTCGCTATGCCGCCACACCGGCTGCCCCGTCTTCACGGTGTAGGCCGAAACCCTCTCGTCCTCGCCGCGCTGCTCCTGCGTGTAGAACACGTCGCCATGCACCGCGAACGACGACCAGCCGGGTCCGATCGGCCGTCGCCACATCTCGACCGGCGGCGAGGCCGTCCAGTTGGTGGAGATCTGCGCGCTGCGGATGATGCCGTTCCGCTCCGGTCCCCGAAATCCCGGCCACTCGGCCTCAGTGTGTGCGACGGCGGGATCGGCAGCGAGCGCCGTTTCCTCACCTACGGCTGGGGCCGCAACGCGCGTGTCCGGAGTTTTCACTGCTGCCGGCACCGACGGCGGCGCCGCCACCGCCTTCGCAGCTTCTGCCGGCGGAGGCGTCGGGAGCAACCTGGACTCATCGCTGGCCTGGGCCAGGAGCCGTTCCTCGGCGGTCGGCGTCCACCGCCAATGGAGATCCGACCAGAGACTGCCGCCGAGGACGCCGCCGGTGCGCACGAGCATGAACGCGCCGCAGGCGAGCGCAATCGAGGCGATCATCGACATGCGACGGGTTCTGATGGTGAAGCCGCGGCTGGCTGCTGACGATGAGACGAGGGCGAGGCTCATCACCGGGATCGCGAGGACATAGAGCAGTCCGCCGCTGGCAATCGACGCGTGAACGAGCGGCTTTGTCGCGATCACCGCGAGGATCATCAGGACGAGCGCGCCCAAACGATCGGACCACGTCGCGCGGCTGAGGAACAGCCACCACACTAGGACGACCACCCCGCAGAAGAAGATTCCACCGAACATCCCGAATAACGCGGCATCGGGAACGACGGCTGGGACCACGAACCAGAGCAGCGACTGCAGCACGACAGCGGCCACGCCAGGCCACAGCCGCAGCGGCCTTACCGTAACAGCGTTATCGATATGAGTCATTTCAAACGGCCTCGGGGGCTGTGATGCCGACGATGCGAGCCGCGCGTCCTGTGCGGACCAGGTAAACAGAATTCGTGACCCCCGGCGATGCGGGCGTTCGTGGTCACAGTCATGGATTCACCTGTTCCGACCGGAGCGCTTGCAGCATGTCCACGCGCGACACCCGCGACGCTGTCCGCTGGCCCATTCGAGGCAGTCTACGTCCTGAGCCGTAGGCTGTCTACGGCGTGTTCCGGTCAACTCGGATCATGCCCCAAAGATGAGGCCAACGGCCGATGTGTCAGAGCCTCAGACCGGTCCGTATTAATCTGCTCGAACGAAATGAGCCCTTCGACTGCGGTAAAACCGTGAGCTCGCTCAGGGCATTCGACCTCTCGGTGGCCGGCCATGAGCGAGCCTGCGGCTTGCCGCAGGCAGGTCACAGGCGAGTCGAATGGTGAGCCGAACGTTCGCCAGTTGGAACCAGTTCGCTGCGTGGCTGAGGCGGCTGTCGGCGCTTCGAGGCGCAGCGTGAAGCTAATCTCGCGACGCTTCCGTTTCCGCCAAACCCAGGAATACGAAAATGGCGCGGTTGAGCGCCTTCACGTCTTCGGAGGCCAGTGATCCGGCCAGCCTTCCGAGACGTCTCCTCGGCACGGCAGTCAACTTGTCCACAATCATCCGGCATGGTGCACGCAGTCCACTCTGGGCACTGGGCTGGACGGGGAGCCGGAAGATTGGGGCCTGCGTTTGATCGGTGGTTAAAGGGCACACGACGATCGAATCGTTCGCGTCGAACCGATCGTCCTGGACAATGACTGCGGGTCGCGACTTACCCGCATAGGCCGCTCTACCTGCGACGGTCCAGATCTCGCCACGTTTCATTCTTCGTTCCATGCAGAGATTGCGTCGACGAACGATTGGTCCTGCTTGGCGTGAGGACTCCTCGCCACCGCCAGCGACTGACGGTGTGCGGCCTGGGCGAACGACTTCGACCGCACGTCTGGAACCCAGATCTGAACGGGACGAAGCCCGGCCTTCCGCAATCGGGTGCGATGCGCGCGGACCTTATCGCGGGATGCGGAGCGAGCGGTGGTTGGCATGGACAACTCCTCGCGGGTTACATGTAACCTATGACATCGCGGATACGCGGCGCAAACATGCACCGATCAGACCCTACGATCGAGCGCGGAGGCGGTTCGATTCCTGCGCGCGGTGTCGGCGTTCCTGGCCGCAAGTTGTTGACTACGCGAAGGCGATTGATGGTGACCCGCAATTTCGCCAGTTGAAACCGCGTGGTTACGAGCCGTGGATGAACTCAGGCGTGCGGCTTGAGTGGCCTCACCGGTCCCTGTCAGATCCGGCGTCAGCGTCGAGGTGACGCTGGTAGTGCTCGATAGCGTCCCTGAGGCGGGCACGCTTGATCTCTGCGACTTCGTCGCGCGCCTGCATCAGGCGGAGAGCGTCCGCGACGACCTCATCCTCCGTGCTGTACTGGCCCTCGTCGACCTTTCGGCGAACCAACGCCTCAAGACTCTTGGGAATGGTGACGTCCATGTGCGGCGCTCCACAGACGACGATAGCACGTTGCCCTGGATATGCCTCCTGGCAGTCTCACTCCGTCCGAAGCGCAATGAGAGGGTCAACGGACGACGCGCGACGGGCTGGGCCAAACGCGGCGGCAAGCCCAGTCGTCGCAAGCACCAGCAAGGCGCCTGCGTAGACCCTTGGATCGTGGGGCTGTACTTCGAAAAGGAATCCGCGCACCAGTCCCGAAAGCCCCCACGCACCCATCAGGCCAATGCCGATGCCCGCCATCATGGTAACCAACGCGCCTCCGAGAACAGACCTGAGGATTGTCGAGGGCTGAGCGCCCAGAGCCATCCGAATCCCGATCTCCTGTGTTCGCTGGCTCACGACGTAACCGATCACGCCATAAATCCCCACACTCGCAATGCTCAGACCAAGGACCCCGAACAGCGCGAGCAGCAGCATATTGAACCGCCGTTGTGCCACGAGCGCATCGAAGAAGTAAGTGAGGGTGTGTTCGTCGATACGTGTCGGCAAGCCATCGGGGAACTCAGACCAGATCGCTTGCCTCACCGCAGGAAGGATTCCCTGTGCCCCGGAAGCTGTTCGGAGAACCAACGTGGCGCCAAAGACTCGACTCTGCGCCAGTGGGACGAATGCCTGCGTTCGCCAGCCGCTTTCGGGTCCATCATGGCGGATGTCTCCAACCACGCCGACGACTGTACGAAGACCGACGAGCCGGACGACTTTTCCGACAGCGTCCTCTCCCGGGAAATACCGGGCGGCCGCTGCCTGGTTGAGGATGACAACTGGCTCGCTGTTCTGGCTATCGGCGTCGGCAAACAACCGACCTCTCAGCAGCGGTACCTTGAGAGCCCGGAAGTAGTCCGGGGAAATCTGATTCAGGGCGATATCTGTATTCCGTGGCAATTCCCGGCCTGGAATCCCGAAGTCGAATGTCCGGAGATCGCCGCGAAGTGGCACTCCGCCGCCGGCAAGCGAGGCGACTTCGACGCCGGGAATTGCTCGGACGCGGTCCAGGACGTTCAGCAGTAACTGACGATTACGCTGCGCTGCTTGCTCGATGTTCGTTGGCACCTCAAGAACGCGCACCTGGACCGTCAACACGTCGTTGGGATCAACGCCGAGATCGACGTTACTCACTCGAGCAAAGCTTGCCAAAAACAGCCCCGATCCGACGAGGAGGACCACGGCGAGCGCGACCTCTGCGACGAGTAGGGTCGAGCGAACAACCGTGGTGCGACGCGTTGCGGTGCTCGTGCGTTCTGCCTGATTGAGCGCACCTGCGATGCTCGGACGAGAGAATTTCACGACTGGCGCCATGCCGAACGCGACGCCCGCCAGGACAGCCAGGATCCCAGTGGTCGCCAGCACCCGGATATCAACGGCGATGGTGGCGGCGCGGGGCACGTCCGCCGGAACAATCGAGCGAAGGAGATCGACTCCCCACCAGGCAACGGCGGCACCAAGCGCCGCTCCCGTCAGAGACAGGATGAGGCTCTCCAGCAGAAGGACACGCGACAAGTCCCAGCGTGACCCGCCGAGCGCTGCCCGAATACCGAGCTCGCGTGTGCGAGCAGTCGCGCGCACCAGCATAAGGTTGGCAAGATTGACGCAGGCGATGAGAAGGACGAACGACACCGCGGCGAGCAGCATGATCATCCACCTGCGCACGCCGCGAGTCACCAGCTCTTGCAGCGGTTCGACCTTGGCGACGCGGTCCGTGAACCAGCGCGGCGTCTCGGCCGCAAGGTTCGCGGTGATCTGATCCATCCGTGCCTGCGCCCGCTCGATCGATACGCCGTCGCGGAGCCGGCCGATGACATGAAGGTTGTAGCCGTAGCTATTGCCGCGCACACGGTCGGCGCTGCTGAATATGTACGGAATCCACACATCGACGGGTTCTTTGACGCCGAGGACATAGGTATCCACGGGATAGGAAAAGCCTGGCGGCATCACGCCCACGACTTCGAATGACGCCAGCTGGCCGGGAAGGGGGGCGTCGATGACATCAGGACTTCCACCAAATCTTCGTTGCCATAAGGCGTAGCTGATCACGGCCACGCGCGCCCGGCTGTCGACTTCGTCGTTACTGGAGAACCCACGCCCCAAAACCGGCTGTGTTCGCAGCACCGAAAAGAAGTCTGCGGTGACGCGTTGGGCTCGAAGGTTCTCCGGAAGGACGTCCCCCTGCCGCCTCAGGCTGATCTCGGCGTAGGCGACGGCCGCCAGACCCGTAAAGACGTCTTGCTGATCCATCCAATCGAGAAAGGTCTGAGGAGTGGTCAGGTTCAACGCTGATGGTGCGCTGTCTTTCACGTTGAGCTCGCCGACGGCGACGAGCCGGTCGCTCTCAGGGAACGGTAAACCCCGCAGGATTACCGCGTCCACCACGGAGAAGATCGCGGTCGTCGCACCAATGCTCAGTGTCAGTACCGCCAGCGCGACGCCCGTAAAGGCCGGCGTCCGTCGCAGCGAACGGACGGCGTGGCGGGCGTCGCGCCAAAGCAGGTCGAGCCAGATCGGGCGGACTTCGCGCACCGCCTGAGTCACCTGTGTCAGACCACCGAGATCGCGCAGTGCCATCCGTCTCGCCTCGGCGGGAGATACCCCACGGCGTACGTGCGCCTCGATCTCCTGTTCGATGTGAAATTGCAGTTCGTCGTCGACTTCGGCACCGATTCTGCGCCGTCCGGCAATTCCCCGAAGGTAGGCAACGAGTCGCGCGAACATGCTTCAAACTCCATGCTGACGAGCGGTCAGCCTGCCTGCAGAATCCTCTTCATGGAAAGAGCGAATTGCTCCCAGCTGGCGGTCTCGCTGTCCAAACGGCGGCGACCTGCAGGCGTCAGCGTGTAGATTCGGGCTCGGCGGTTGTTCTCAGAAGAAGTCATCTCAGACTTGACGTCGCCGCTGAGCTCGAGCCGATGGAGCGCTGGGTACAACGAGCCTTGACTCGCATTCAGCCCGTCACGCGAAATCTGCCGGATACGGTTGGCAATACCCCAGCCATGATTGGGACCGAGCGTAAGGATCTTCAGAATCAGTAGGTCGAGAGTGCCCTGCAGCAGGTCGGTTTTCGGCAAGTGTGTCCTCTCAAGCTCCGAGAGGAAGTATGGAGGGTCTCGCTCTCGAAGGCAAGAGGAAGCCGGAAGACCTGTGTCGGTCGTCAGTTCGAATTCAGGGCGGTGACCGGGTTGGCTACGCTGACGCGGCGGGCGGCGAAGAAGGCGGCCAGGAAACCGGCGGCCAGAAGCAGCGCGCAGGCAATCGCGTACGTCGACGCGTCGAAGAGCTGCACGCCGAAGACCTGGTTGCGCAGGACGCGTGACGTGGCCGCCGCGCCGAACAGGCCAAAGGCGGTCCCGACACCGAGCAGCACTGCCCCTTCCCGCAGGAAGATGCCCATCAATGCGCGCTGGGATGCGCCGAGCGCCGTCCGGATCGCCACCTCCTTCTGGCGCTGCTGTACGGCATACGCGGTCACGCCATAAATCCCCAGCATCGCTAGAAATGCCGCGATCGCGGCAAAACCAGCCAGCATCCATGTGAGGAAACGGGTCCCCGCGAGCGTCCGATCGTCGTGCGCAACGAGCCGAGGCGGATTGATCACCGCGTCCCGATCGATTTCCGCCGCCGCGCGCTGAAAGTGGTCAAACAACACCTGCCCCGGCCGGTCGCCGCGGACGTAAAACGTTCCGAACCGCCCGTCAGGCGTCCGCGGCATGTAGAAATCGCTCCGATCTCCATCGTCGTAGGTCTGTCTGACATCACCGGCGATCCCGACTACCGTTCGCCACGGCCCTGGAGTCGAGCCTCCCTGCGTGCGCGCGACGTCACGCACGCGTCTGCCAAGCGCGCCGCCCGCTGACCAGAGCCCTCGGGCCAGCGTCTCACTGATTACGGCAACTGGAGCTTCAGCCGACGCTTCCGCAGCGGTGAACTCGCGCCCCTGCGTGATCGCTATGCCGAAGGTCGAGAAGTATCCGGCGCTCACCGAGATGGCGCCGCCGCTGATGCCGGCCTTCCCCGCATCGGGCTCGATCAGATGTTCCGGCGGCGGGACGAACGGCGGCCAGCTGCTGAATACGACCTTCGATCCCGTCGCCGTCGTCACGCTGGCGGCAAAGTGCTCGTGGAACGAGCGGTAGGCTGCCGCATCGGGATAGTTCCGCGCGCGAAGCATGATCCGCGACGCGTTCAAGCCGGCGGGGTCGAACCCGAGGTCCGTGTTTATCATCTTGACGACGCTCCGGACCATGAGTCCGCAGCCGACGAGCAACACCACAGAGCCGGCAATCTCGATTGCGATCAATCCGCTCCGGAGGCGCCGCATCGGCCGTCCTTCGGTCGCGACACGTGCGTCCTGCTGCAAGGCATTCGTCACTCTGCGTCCCCATGACGTCAACGGAACCAGTGACAGCGCAATCGCGGACAGCAGACTGATGCCGCCGACCAGGGCCAGAACGTTCGTGTCGATCGAGATCCCGGCGGCGCTCGGCGCCGGCCGGCCGAGCTGCGTTTCGATGACCGGCGAGAGACTGCCCAGCAAAAAGGCCGTCATCGCGATGCCCGCTCCGAGCGCGATGATGCAGATGATCCCGGTTTCGGTGAGGAGCATCCGCGCGATGTGACGCCAACCGGAGCCGAGCGCCAGGCGGACCGCCACTTCCTTCCGACGCTGTATCGAGCGCAGCAGCATCAGCACTGCGATATTGGCGCAGACGATCACGAGCACGAGGCCGACCGCGACTGTAATCCCGAGCAGCACCGGACGGAGACTCCCGAGCCAGCGATCGCGCGCAGACTCCAGGCGCACGCCGGACCAGTCGTTCGGAATCGGCGACGTCGCCGCGCGCCGGGCGGCTTCGGTCAGCCGGCGCTCCGCCGCTGCAGGCGGAACTCCCTCGCGCAGACGCACCATGTACGTGCGGATTGGCGCCGGGTGCGGAACCAGCAGGTCGATGCCGGTGCGGTCGCGGCCGAAGTAGAAGCCGGGCTCGAGGACGCCCACGATCCGGAACGTTTCTGCCGTTCCCGGACGGGACTCCGTTTCAGCGCGAATCAGCCGTCCGATCGCGCCGAGATCGGATCCGAAACGGTCGCGCCAGAGTGCATTGCCGATCAGGGCTATCGGCTCGGATCCAGCTGTGAAATCCCCGGCGGCCAACCGCCGTCCGGCGGCGACACCGACACCGAGACCCTCGACGAACCCGCGAGTGACCCGCAGGCCGCGCAGCGCCTGCGCATAGGCGCCATCACCGTAGAACGACTCGCCCGACGCTGAGATCGGAAACTCGACGACGTCCGCAACCGACGGCCAGTCGAGAGCGGTCATGCCGGAGGGCTCCCAGGGACCGGGCGGCGCGTACATGATGTGGTACAAACGATCCGATTCCGGGTACGGCAGGGAACGAATCAGGTAGGCATTGACGATGGAGACGGTCGACGTAGTCAGCGTGAAGCCGAGCGCGAGCGACAGCGTCGCCACGAGGGTGAAGAGCGGCGTGCGTCGCAAGCCGCGCGCCGCGAACCGGAAGTCCCGCCCCAGCGCATCGAGCCAGGCCCAGCCCCACACGTCTCTCGATCGCTCACGCAACTGCAGCGTATTGCCGAAGCGCACCGGCTCGCCCATCAACTCGCGGTGCGCCTCCATCTCCCGCTGCAGCGCGTCCTCGAGGCGGCCGCGATTGAGCAGGTACCAGACGCGACGGAGCCATTCGGCCATGACCGACTTCACGCGACCTCCCACGGCGAACACCTCGGCGGCCTCATGCGGTGTCGAGCACCGCGCCGATGGCCGCGGTCACCCGCCGGTAGTTGGCGCGTTCGAGCTCCAGCTGTTTCCTACCGGCCGGCGTCAGCTTGTACTCGCGAACCGCGCGGCCGGTCTCGGAGATCGCCGGCGAGGCATTGACCCATCCTCTGAGCAGCAGCTTCTGGAGCGCCGGATACAGCGAGCCTTCCTCGACGCTCAGCTCTTCGTGCGACAGGGTGTGAATGCGCTGGGCGATGGCATAGCCGTGCCGCGGCCCGGCCGCCAGCACGCGGAGGATGAGCATGATCAGGGTGCCGGGAGGCAGTCCGTCTTCACGAGGCATAGTTAAACAAGGCATAGTATATATCGGCACAGGGCCGCGATCAACGGGGAGACGAAATCCGCAGATCACATGCGACGTGCGAGCTGCACAAGGCACGTGCCGCACTTTGTACCATCAGAATTGGCTCGCGACATTCGAGGGTCGCCGCAGCGTTGCAGTCACTGCGCGGGGCCAGCGAGCACAGGAGCTGTTGCTGAGAATCCGCGAGCACTCGTATTCGGTGAAGACAAGACGTTCGATTAGCCTCTAGGCGCTCAGGGCTCGGACGGTCGGACGATCAGCCGGAGTAGGCAGGAGAGGTCACTGGCCGGCAGTGTGACCACAGCGACCGAATTGCCGGTCACGGCGATTTGCCATCATCTGAAGCGAAGGCGTTCGCCGTCGCTGACCGGCAGCAGGCGGTGGGTTCGCATCCGCGAGCGCGGATCGCACCGCCGTGTTTGTTGCTGCCGCGACGACTGGCAGTATAATCCCACGCCGCGTCCAGCACACATATCGCGGGTCTGACCGGCAATGCCACACCCGACGATCGTCTACACCACTGGCGTGTTCGACATGCTGCACCCTGGGCACCTTGCGATCCTGCGTCGCGCCCGGGCGCTCGGCGACCGCCTCGTGGTGGGAGTCCAGGAAGACGCCTCCGTCGAAGCGCAAAAGGGGACGCAGCCGATCATGCGCACCCGCGAGCGAACGACGATGCTGCGGGCGTTGCCGTTCGTCGACGAGGTGGTCACCTACAGCAACATCGATCAACGGCCGATCCTGCGGCGGTTGAACCCTCACGTGCTGGTGCAGGGCGGTGACTGGTACCACACCGGAGATCGATCGAAGGTCGTCGAGTACGCGCGCCGCCACGGCATCCGCATCGTCGTCCTGTCGTATACGAAAGGCGTTTCGTCAACCGCGATCAAGGAGCGTGTGTTCCACTCGTTGAGCGAGGCGCGGCGCGAGAAGCAGCTCGAGTACGATCTCGCGATGCGGCTGGCGCTGATGCCGATCCGGCGGCTCGTGACGTACGAAGACAGCGATCCGGAACGCACCGCCCGAGTGGCGGAGCGCATCACAGCGCTCGGCGCACTGCTCGATCCGCTCGTGGTGGCCGACCTCGGAAGGGGCGGATCGCTTGTGGTGGACGGCACCAATCGTTTGGAGGCGCTCCGGCGGCTGGGCGCCCACTGGGCTCCTGTCCAGCGGGTTGCGTATTTCGACGCTCGAGACATCCAGGTGTGCGGGAACGAGCATTACATCGACGCGGACGCCGGGCAGGTTTTGGGACTCGTGGAGAACGCTCGCGTTCCGCTCGCGCCGCACGCGTCGGGGCGCAGGGCCCCACGGTTGGGCGCAGGAACCTTGGCGCTCATCTACGCCGACGGTGCGGCGCGCTCGGTACCGGCGAGCGGCGAGTGGAAACACGACGTCCACCGGTTGAACGCTCTCGTGCGGAGCTACAAAGGACGGCTGCCGTTTCGCCGCAAGAGCGAAGTTGGGAACCTGATCGGGCGTGCCGACGTGCTGGTGAAATTCCGGCCGTTCAGCCCGTCCGATATCAAGGCACTCGTCGCGATGGGGATCACGCTCGAGACCGGCATCACCTGGCATATCCCTGAGAGCACCGTGATCCGGTTTGAGGTGCCGCTGACGCAGCTGACGCAAGGGTTCGACAGTCGGCCAGCGGCGGATCGCTACATGCGGGAGCTGATCGAGGCGCGTCAGGCGCGGCGTTCGGTCCGCCGCTACTGGTCCAACGTCTACATCTGCGACGAGTGGGAGTAGTGCCAATGGTGGGGCGGCGGCGGTGAACATCGACTCGGATTTCGGCGTGGTCTTCTGCGGTGGCGGTCCAGCCGCACTCGGTCCCTTCGTCGCTGCCGCACGGCTCCGGCGCCTCGACGACCTGCTCGCCCGCCGCGTGCTGATCGCGGAGCGCGGCACCAGGATTGGGGCCGGCAGCCTTCGCCATTACCGGATTCTCTCGAATTCCTTCGGCGCCGCGTTCGTGGAAGGGATCGACACCGTTCCGGACGACAGCCCGCTCACACCGCTGCGACAGACGGACACCGCCCGTCAGCTTCGGGAACATCGCCTCGACAACGTGCCGTTGAGAACCGCCGCCGTCTTCCTCGACGCGCTGGGCGACAGCGTGCAAGCGGTGGTCGAGCGGAACCCCGCGTGCGCCGTGGCGTGTTGCACGACCGTTGCGGACATCGGCCTGCGTGCGGGTGGAGGCATCGCGATCACGATGGTTCGAGAAGGCGTCGAGAGAACGATTCGGGCCGAACGCGCCGTAATCTCGATGGGCGGACGGCCCGCCGCCGCGCCCGAGCAACTGGAGGTCTGTCCGGGCGCCACGCTGGCCCGATGGTCGGCGAAGCTGCAGCCGGTCTCAACCCTGCTCGACGACCGCAGGTTTCTGCCGGCCCATCTGCTCGACGAGTTGCAGAGGACCGGACGCATCGCCATCGTTGGGGGCTCGCACAGCGCGTGGTCCGCCGCGCTCGTGCTGCTGCGCGACTTGCGTGTGTGGACGGGCGACGCGCCCTCGCCCCGGATCGCGCTCTTGCACCGCAGTCCCATTCGGCTGTTCTATCTGACGGCTGCCGATGCGGCCGCCGACGGCTTCCCGTTCGACCCGGTCCGGGACGTCTGTCCGCTGAGTGGCCGCGTCAACCGCGCCGGGGGCCTCAAAGGGGAAGCGCGGCATCTCGCGCGGCGGATACTGCGCAGCAATGCCGACGACGAGCTGCCCATCGAGTTGATCGATCTTGCGGATCCCGCGCGGCGCCCGGCTGTCGTGGACGCGTTGGACCGGGCCGCCGTTGTCTTCGTGGCCACCGGATTCCAGGCAAACCTGCCCATGCTCCACGATGAAACCGGGCGGCCCTTGCACCTGGCGGTTCGCGCCGGCGGCCTGCTCGTCAACGACGCGGGCGCGCTAGTGGCCCATGACGGTCGGGTGTTGCCGCAGCTCCACGCCTACGGTCTCGGCGTGCACACGCCGGCGTCCGCGCGCATCGGCGGCGAGCCGAATTACGGCAAGGCCATCACCAGCGCGTGGCTGTATCAGCACGATCTCGGCGAGTCCGCGCTTGAGTGGCTCCTCGACGGCAACCAGGACGGTCGCCCAAACCACCCGGTCCTGGCGCGCGCAGGTCTCGGTTGGTGACGCACGCACGGCAGCCGACGATGGCGGTGATCCTGGCAGACGCCGGGCCAGGACCTGCTGGAGCCAACGGCCCGCCGGCCCTCCTCCTGCCAATTGCCGGAACCTCACTGCTCCAGAGACTGCTGACCAGTCTGGCGCGCGCGGGGGTCCAAAACGTGCTCATCGCCTCGGCGATGGCGCCGGAGTCGCTCGCGAGGGTCGAACGAGCCCTCGACGCCGCCGCGACACCGAACGGAATCACGGTCAGGCTGGTCGCGTCGGAGGGGCGCGTCGAGATCGGGGACGATCTGGCGTTGCTGCGCCTCGCGCGCGAGCGCCTCGCAGGCGACGTCTACCTGCTGAGGGGCGATCTCGTGTTCGAGGCACCCCTTCTGAGCGCCTTGCAAGCCCAGGGCACCCTCGCCGTCGCTGCCGTCGTGCCAAACGGCCCCGGCCACAGACCGATCGGTGCGTATCTTCTACGGGAGACCTACGTCCGTGATTGGCTCGTGCCGTTTCTCGCCGCGCCTGCCTCGAGCCGCGAGACGGCGGCCTGCGGGCTGCGTCACGTCTTCGACCAGGCACCGCGGACACCGGACGCGATCGACGTCTCCGCTCAACGATGGTGCGGGGTCGGCACGGTCAGCGACTGGATGCGCGCCGATGTCCTGTTTTCGGATCCCGCAACGGCCTTCGAGCTGATCAACCGAGAGTTCGGCCGTTACCAGCGATCCGGCGCGACCGACCATCTCGTCATGACGAACGTGTACTTCCCGACCGAGGCCATGCGACGCGACCTCAGGCAAGAGATCGACGCGCTGATCACCGACTACCCGTCGGCGCAGGCCACATTGGCAAGACTCATGGCCGCGGTGATCGATCAGTCGCCGGAGCACATCCTCGTGGCAAACGGCGGATCGGAGATCATTCGGGCCGTGTGCGGTCACGCGGATCGGGCGGTCGTCGTGCCGGTTCCCACCTACAACGAGTACGAGGCCACCGTGCCGCAGGCGCATCTGGTGCGTATGCCCCTCCAGGCGCCGGCATTCCGGCTCGACGTCGAGCGACTGGCCGACCTCGCCAGGAAGGCGGACGCCGGGCTGGTCGTCATCGTCTCACCGAACAACCCGACCGGGCTGACGGTTCCTCGGGAGCAGCTCGAGTGGCTGATCGAGGAGCTGGCGGCGCACGGCAACCTGCGAATAGTGCTCGACGAATCGTTTGTCGACTTCTGTGCGGATCCGTCGGCGCAGAGCCTCGCGACGCGCATCGCAGAACTGAGGTCTGTAGCGATCCTCAAAAGCCTCAGCATGGCATGTGGCATCCCTGGATTGCGTCTCGCGTTCCTGACAACGGCGGACCGACAGTTTCTCGAGAGCGTTCGCGGCCGATTGCCGGTGTGGAATGTCAACGCGGTCGCGGAGGGGTTTCTGCGCCTGCTACCAGGCTACCGGAGCGATTGGGCTCGGACGTGTTCGCAGGTTCGGCGTGAATGCGACGAGTTGACGAGCCGCCTCAATGAGGTCCCGGGGGTTCTCGCATATCCGTCCAGTGCCTGTTTCTGCTTCGTGCGCCTTCCCGAAGGTGTGAGCGCGGAGGACGTCGCGCTCGAGCTCTTCACGACCCACCGAATCCTAGTGAAGAGCTGCGCAGGTAAATCGATTCCTCGGGACTACGGCTACCTCCGCGTCAAGAGTCGGACACCGGACGACAACGCACGCTTGGCGCAGGCGCTGGCGGACGTGCTCAGGAGATTTCAGTAAGTGCCGCTTCGTCAGGCACGGTCAATCCGTTGACCCGCGAATACCTCGCGATCGACGTCGAGCATGACCGGGGATCTACCGCGTGTCCGTTCGGAGGCCTCGGCGAAGCCGACGGCGTGAGGCGGATGACCCCGGCGGAGAGCCTTCGATGGTTGGCCTTGCTCGATTTGGCTGGCCGGTGGGTTGGCTTATCAGCCGTAGCCTCGTCCGACAGGCGAGCGATCAGGGAGCGGGATGTCCCCCTGTGCGCATGTGAAGCGTGAGCGCTACGGCGGACACGGCGGGCGACAGGCCACTACGGCGGCACTCGTCGACGAGCAGTTCCAGATGCGTAGTCAACTCCTCGTCGAACTCCCGATCCAGCCGCTCCCTTCTCACCACCGCCCGGCACCGGCACTGGTCAGAACATCCAAGATGAAACTACACCGGCCGCTACTTTCGAGGTAGGCCCGACTGCCGAGGTCGAGGTTGAAACGAGGCTTTCAGGCAATCTCCACCGAGGGCGGCTAACTCGGACTTTCGGTCGGTCAATTCTTGCACGGTGAGAGTCCGGACAACGCCATCGCGGATTGTCATCCCCGTGCGCACCTCAATGGACAGCGCGAGACACTTGCCGTCGCCCGTTGCCGGTACGGGGACCTCGACGCGAAACACCGTCTGATCGCTGGCGAGAGTGAGCTCGCGGCCGTCGGGTCGGAAGGCCGCCGAGTGAATGTACGATGGGGCGTGGATAGCCTCCCCCAATGGCGTCCGCGAATCGATATCCCACAGCTGAAGATTTCCGCGGTTCTGGGCGAGCAGGATTCGTCCGTCGGGACTGAAGGAGAGTCGATGCGAGTTACCCTCTTGGACGAGGCGTTCGCCGACCGGCGTTTCCTTCGCGACGTCCCACAACTGCAGCACGGATCCGGACGAGGTCGCCAAAGTCCTCCCGTGGGGATCGAACGCGACCGCGTCTACCCCCTCGGGATGTGGAAGGACCACAGCCTCGCCGGCGCCGTCGAGGCGCAAGACACGAGCCGCGTTGTCACTCCACCCACTGGCGACGAGCGTCCCGCCAGGAGAGAAGGCGACGTCGTTGATCTGTGCCGCCGCGGTTGCGAGCAACGAGCTATCGTCCTTAACCATCGTCCACAGGTAGAGGTCGCTCTCTGGCGGCTCGAAGCCCCCTTGCGGTACATCGAGATAGGCGGTTGCGGCGCGCCCTCGATCGGCATCCAGAGCGACCTCGTCAAACGAGGACGAGCCGAACGAGAGCTTCGTGCTCTGAGTCCCCTTCGAAGGGTCCCAGAGAAGCAGCTCGGATTGATCCGCCGTCAATAATCGCCGGCCATCGGCGCTGAAGGCGAGCGCCTTGATGGCCGATCTGTTCTTAAGCGTCAGTCGCGGGAGCTCTGCATCCCCGTCCCACAATACCGTGGTGCCGTCGGAGCATCCTGCGGCGATCGTCGCGGCATCTGGGCTGTACGTCAGCGTCCGAGCATCCTGATCGAGCTTGAGCGACGCGCCCACGCGCTCGCGGGGGAACAGGTCCCAAATGCGCACGGCACGATCTCCTTCGGTCGTGACCACCTTTCGACGGTCCGCGCTGTAGGTCAGCGTCCGGCCTCTGCCGGGATGTGTGACAGGGGCGGCGGGATCTCCGGAGAAGGGTTCCCAGCGAGTGAGCCCGTCAGGTCCGAGCAGCGTGAGCGTGCGACCGTCGGGGCTGAACTCCATTCGGTCGAGTTTCGCGACGTAGTCGGCACTCGTCAGCAGCGCCTCGCCGGTGCGTACTCGCCAAAGGCGAATCGTGCCTTTCGAATCCGCTGTTGCGAGCACTTGATCGTCCGCCTTGAAGGCGAGAGCGGATATCGCACGACCGACACGGAGTGATGGACCCGAGATCTTTCCGGTTGCAGTATTCCAGATCCGCGTTTCGCCATTTTCGTACGTGGTAGCGAAAGTCTGCCCGCTCGGCGAAAACACGATAGCGGTAAGCGTCTCGTCGTGTTGGGACGAAGTTCCACGTTGCTTCCCCGTTGTTGCGTCCCAGACGCGCACCTCGCCGTCGGTCTCGCCCCGTAGCCCCCTGCTGCCCGTCACGATTGTCCGGCTGTCGGGACTCACGACCACGAGGAACGTTTCATGGACCTGCTTGAGCGGCGCGCCGATCGCCCTCCCTGTCGACGCGTCGATTCGTTGGGTGCCGGCGCCGCCCGCTGTGAGCACCATCTTGCCGTCCGGGGTGAAGACGACCGCGTACAAATCGGAATCCTGCTTTGTCGCCAGGTCGACGAGCTTCTGTCCCGTGCTGGGATCCCACAGGTCCGCCGTGCTCTCGTGCGTGAAGGGATCCGAGGCCGCGACCGCGAGCGACTTCCCGTCCGGGCTGAAGACCAAGTCGGCGACTTCACCTGCGTGCTCGATCGGTTCACCCCGCGTGACGCCGGTGGCAACATCCCAAAGTCGGACGGTCTTGCCGCTCGCAGTTGCGATCGTCCTCCCGTCCGGGCTCCACGCCGCCATCGAAACCGGATCCTGATGGAGGAGTGAGCGAACCGGGAGGGAGACGATCCATGCTCCCATGAGCCGCCTCGCGGTGCTCCGCGCACTCTCGAGCCGTCCTCCGGACATCTCGAGCACCGACGCGAGCCACAAGAGGCCGCCGCTCGGATCGCCATCCGCGACGAGTGCTCGCCGACCGTTCTGCAGCCGTGTTTCGGCGAGACGTAGCTCGGCGTTGCTCCACTGTTCGAACGCGAACCAGGAGGCTGAGAGTGCGGAGAGGAACAGAACGCCGAGCCCGATCGCGAGCCCGCGAAACAACCGCATCGTCCGGCGATGCTCGCGAAGGTCGTCGCCGACGAGCGCCTCGATGTCGAGGTTTCGTATCGGCGATGACAGCTTGGCGACAGCCTTCATGAACGCGTCATTGGTTCGGTCGAGTTTCGCGTCCGGTGACGTACGTACCCACCTCAGGTCCAACCAGAGAGGCTCTGTCGCAACTTTCCCCCGAAGGACGTCCTGGGGCAGGGCACTAGTCGTCGACCAATCGAAATCGCCGGCGCGCTCGTCCCAGACGATATCGCCCTCGGTGAGTACGATCAGCAGACGCTTGAAGCGGTCCGGCTCGATGTGAGAGATGTCCAGCTTCGAAGGATCATCGCAGTGTCCTGCCGTGATCCAGTGGCAGATCTCTCGCCGCACCCATTTTGATTGGCCCGACAGTGGAGACGCCAGGAGAATCACGTAGGAAGTGTCATCGAGGTGCGAGACGATTGTCGGCCAAAGCTCGGGAGACGCAGACAGCGAGGTCTCGTCGCGAAACACGTTGGCCGACCTGAGACGAAACCACGGCTTCGCGAACCGCTCCAAGTGGGTTTCCAACGCCTTGGCGAGACGCCCGTCGGCCCGATGGCTGTACGATATGAAGGCGTCGTAGCGAGGTTGCTTCCTAAACATCGCAGTTCGAAACTCTGGATCATTCATCCGTCGAGTTCGCCGCACTGCTCGAGCCGGCAATGGCATTCGGATGCTGCAATCATACGGCTCCGCGCCGGTTCCGGACCGGGAAGTCATGCGCTCCACATCGGATCGGGCAAACGTCGGGACACAGCATCCTCAGCTCGAGGGCGCGACTGTCGGCTTCGGCTGCTAGGGCGGCATCTTCCGCCAGTCGTTCGACGACACGGCCGTAGCCTACCGAGCAGGCCAGTCGCGGTCCGCGCTAGCCGTGGACGCGCCTCACTTACCGCCGCGAGAGCAGCAAGTCGTAGAACTTCATCATCCAGTCCAAGGTGACGCGCGGCCGCTCATGATCCGAAAACGTAACGCGGCAGAAACAGCTACTGCCGGGCGGGCCTTTCGATATTGTCTCAAAGAAAGGCAATAGGCGTTTCGAACCCGCGCTGGGATGCGGGCGGCCGTGGAGAACTCGGACGCTGGACGTTTCCGCCGCCGCTCGCCTACCTGAATGCACCGAAGTGGTCGAAGCCAAGCCTCATTCAGGATCCGGAACGCGGACCCCTTGTGAGATGTGCGTCCGAGGATCTCGCGACCGCCCACTACACCAGACGAGAAGTCATCGCGCGCCACCGAGGCGGGACTCCGCAGGCGGAAGGGCCTGCGCGTATAGCACAGAGCTTCAGTGGGGCGATATCGACTGGAACGGTCGTTTCGTGATCGTGCAACGAAACATTGACACCGCGGGGCAACCGGAGGCGCTTTCAGACGATGAGTGGGAGCGGGTTAAGTCGTTTGGAATGAGTGGTGAGCCTAAATTTCACCAGTTGGAACCAGCTGGACGGCTGGCTGCGACAAGTTGAGAGGCTGCGCGGGGCAGCGTAAGCGGGGGCGATACCATGTCTGGTATAATCGTTCGTTCCATGGCGTGGACCGTCGAAACGCTGAACGAGACGGTCGACGCCGAGTTGGCCGAACTGCCGGCGGACATGCGGGCGCGACTGGTTCGGATCTCGGAACTGATCGAATCCGTTGGTCTGCCCAACGTGAACGAGCCGCACGTTCGCCAAGTGCGAGGCCCGCTCTGGGAGATTCGTCTCAAGGGCAAAGCCGGGATCGCACGGGCGCTGTATGTCACCGCGAAGGATCAGCGAGTGGTGATCGTTAGGGCCTTCATCAAAAAGACGGAGAAGACGCCAACGGGCGAGATCGATCTGGCGCTGCATCGGATCAAGGAACTGAAGCGATGACGAAGATCAGCCATCTCCATCGACGCTGGAGCAAGGACGCCAGCTACAAGGACGCCTACGATGCTCTCGGTGAAGAGTTCGACCTCGCGCGAACGCTCATTGAGGCGCGTACGGCGGCAGGCCTATCGCAATCGCAGCTGGCGCGGCGAATGAAGACCTCGCAGTCGTACATCGCTCGCATCGAGGGCGGGAAGGTGCGTCCGTCGACCGACGCGCTGGAGCGTTTTGCACAGGCGACCCGCACACGGCTGCGGATCGTCTTCGAACCGAACGCCGCCCAGTGAGTCTTGCACGCCACCAGCGGAACTTGGGCAGGCGCGGTTGGAGCGTTGACAATGATTATTTGGAGGGAGCGGTGGGTGATGAGCCGCCGTTCTTCACAGCATGCGTAGAGCGCGCGCTGGTTCGATCCACAGCGCCCGCGTCATTGGCCCCACGGCGGCGGCCACTGCAAGCGCAACGAGCCCTAGAACCGTCCCCGACAGGGTAAGCGCGTCGAGCGGCTGAACACCGAACAGTTCGCTGGAAAGCGCCCTCGCAAGAAGAACACCCCCAATGGATCCCATCAGAATGCCGGCCGAAGCGGGGAACGCGAGGTTTCTACAAACCAGGAGCAATGTGTCGCGCCCAGAGGCGCCGAGTGCCTTACGTAGTGCGATCTCGCGCAGCTTCTGCTCCACGAACTCGCCGAGTGTTCCGCCAATACTGAAGGCGGTCAGAATCAGCACGATGCTTGCGGCGATTGCCAACAGCCTCAACATTCGTTGCCGCGCCGCGAGGTTTCGCTGCAACAGGCGAGCAAGCGGCTCAGGATCATCGACGAACACGCGGCTATCAAGGCCAGCCACTTCGGAGGGGACGCGTTCCATGACTGCGCAAGCAGATCCGGACGGTCGCACGACAAAATAGGCGGCCGGATTGCGGCCGGCTTCACGCGGCAGGTACATCATTGGTCGCGCCGCGCTTGTCGGCCCGCTTTGTTTCACACCAGCGACGACGCCAACGATGCTGTATCGAGTGCCCCCTATTCGGATCGACGCTTGGAGGGGATCGATATCGTCAAATCGTGCCCGCCAGAAACCGTCATCGACGATCGCCACGGGCGCAGTCGCCTTGACGTCTTCCACGGAAAAGGCGCGACCCCGCAAAACGCGCATGCCAAGGGTGGCGAAATAATCGACCGACACGCGCTGCCCGCTGAGCGGAGGGAGTGCTTCCGGCGCGCGGCCCGGAAGCTCGAGGGCGAAGTTCCGGCTGCCCAACGTGACCGCCACTGCCGTCAACGGAGGCGAGTCTCCCAGCGCCACGGATGCAACACCCGGAACGGCACGGACTCGGCTCAGGGCGTTCTCGAAAAAGTCCGTCTGCTCTGCACCCGAGCGGTAGTGTTCCTGCGGTAGTTGTACCCGGAATAGGAACGATTCCCCCGGTTGAAATCCGAGGTCCACGTCATACACGTTCGCCAGGCTGTGAAACAAGAGCAGCGAAACGAAGCTTAGCGAGGTCGCCGTCGTCACCTGAAGAGCGACCAAGATATTCAGGGCTGTCCGGCGGCGCCGACCCGTTGACGTTGAAGCCCCAGCCTCCTTAAGTCCTGCCGCGAAGTCCTGGTGCCACAGCATCCAGGCACCGACAATTGCCAGCAAGACGCCTGCGACTGCCGCAAGGCCCAATGCGGATCCGAACACCTCAGGGCGCGCCGAGAAGCGGACGGCCGTACTTCCTTCCGCCCCCAGTACGTCAATCCACCGGAGGATCGTCCACGCGAATGCCACTCCCACCAGCCCCGCCGGTAACGACCAGAGGACAGAACGCTGCAAAACCAAACGGATCAGCCGCCCGAGGCTTGCGCCAAGGGCGTGGCGGACGGCCATCTCGGGCTCGCGACGAACCACGTCGGTCATCATGAGTCCCACAGCGCTCGCGCAGGCAACCAGCAATGCCAAAACCGCAATCGCAAGAAGCATCGGCCGCAGGTGCCTCACGTCTTGAGTGATCCACTCGTTCAAACCCGAGACATGGAACGTCCGCCCTGCGTTCGATTCGGGGAACTCCCGGCTCAGTTCCACGGAGATTCTGGCGACGTCGTTCTGAGCGGCGGGCACGGATGCGCCCGGTCGCAACCGGGCGACAACGGTAAGCATCGGGGACGCGCGGTTGGCCTGACGAAGCGCCAGGCGCGCCGATGCGGGACGTGCGCCGGACGCGACGAGCGGCAGGATTATTCGCTGACTCTGGTCGGATTCCTCGAAGATTTCACTGCGCTGCTTGAGGGACGCGACGGCGCCATCCGCCACGACCCCTACGACAACCACCGGCTGGCCTTCTATATGTATCGAGCGACCCAGCACGGCCGGATCAGCCGGGATGCGATGCCGCAGCCCTTCCGTCAAAACGGCCACCGGCGGTGCATCCGGTTTGAAATCCGCAGGCCCTAGCATTCGGCCCTCGATCGGCCGAACCCCAAGAACGCTCAGAAGGTTCGCCGACACGAACGTCACGGACGTGTAGCGAGACCGCCCGCCGATGTCCGCCAGAAGTCGCTCAGGTGCAGTGAGCCCACCGACCGATTCGAAGCTATGCTGCCTGGCTGCGAGATCCTGGTAATCGGGCCAGGACAGCGCTTGGTGTTCGGTGGTAAGCCCTGGTCCCAGGGTGTAGGCGCCGCGGTTCTCCAGGACGACTAGGTGCGCGGGGGCGTCATAGCAGCGCGTGGGGAGAAACACGTTCCGGTACACGGTGAGAACGGACATGGCGGCGCCCACACCAAGCCCGATCGTAATCGCCACACTTGCCACGACGCGGCGAGACTCGCGCGTGCGAAGAAACACGAGAGAGTTCATGACCCGGACCGCTTGTAGACCTCCAAGAACTCAGTGCCCGGATATTTCTTGTGAACGTTCAACGTGCGACCGCCGTCGATTAAGGACCAGCGCTCGGTCCAGCTGATGCTGGCGCTATCCCCAACGCGGGTCATGGAGTTCTGCCACACGAGCGCACCCGACTCGCGTTTCAACATCCGCCTGTAGACGCTCCCGCTCTTCTTTTGCTCACATACCTTTCCGTCGCTGCCGCAGGAGTAGCGATCGTCCGTCCTTCCCGGCACGCGCTCGGTTACTGTCACGGTCTGGCCATCATCGACAAGCAACAACGTGATATCACGTGGCCGCGCATCGTGGAGAACCCCTTTCGAGGAATCGAGGATCCACGATCCGTTGAAGGGGGTCTGACCGGAAATATTCGGGCGCTCTGACGCAAGAACAATGGTGAGGATTGCGATGGCCAGTCGTGCACCCATGACGTTCTCCGTGGTCTACCTTCGGAGCTTGCGCGCCATCGCGCAGGCGGCAAGACAATTCGTACTTGAGATTGATCAGGGCGACTGACCAATTCTCGCACAAGTGACTGCTGTATTCGCGGATCGAATTGGGCTTCGCGGCGTTATACTGCGCGAAGCAGTTTTGGTCGGCTGCCGGTCACGCTTCGCCAACCACGCGGACCGAACCCACGCTCGATCGCCTCAAGGGCATCGCGCTCGGGTTTCTATACGGCCAGGCACCGAACGCCGCGGCGACACGCCGGGTACTTCGGCCTTTCCTTGAATCACTCCTCGCAGCAGCCACTGCCAGGGCGTCTTCACGGACAACAACCCAAAAAGGTACGGAGGGCGCGATGTCCGACGCTCGATGGAGTGATCCGCGCGAATGCGACCTGCGGGATCGCAGCGACGAATGGCCGCGCGTGTACGACCCGCGCAACCGGGACGAGCCCGACGCACGGGACGCCCTGATGCGCGACCTCGATTTGCCGCGCGGCGACGAGCGCGAGTTGGTCGTTGATCGAAACCGAGTGTACGAGCTGGACGGCGAAGACAACCGGACGATTGCCGCCGTAGGCGCCTTTCGGATCGTGCCCCAACACGACCTGGAGCTTCCGCGCGACACGCTCGACGACCTCTACGATCAGCGGCTCGTTGAGACCGTAGAGCTTGGCGCAGGCGAACGCGGCCTCACCCTTACGACAGACGGGCGCGACTTGCTGCATTCGCGCTTGCTGGAGCGAGACCGTGAGCCGTCCCAGACCTTCTACGCCGGCGTCAGCCGCTCACGGGAGATCGACCACGACTCGAATCTCTACGCGACGTTACGACAGGAAGAAGCTCGCCTTCGAGACGCGCACCCTGACCTCGAGATTCGACGCGTCATCCTCGAACCCGACCTGAAGCGCGAGTATCAGGAGGCCCTGCAGGACCACAACCGCAACCGGTCCGACAGCGACGGCCGACCCGGGCGCGACGAGATCGAGATCCGCGATTGGGCACGCGATCACGATTTGCCGTACTTCGACGACCAGGTGCATTTCCCTGACTACCGAATCGAGTACGAGGTCGACGGCCGGGAGCTTCACCAGGACGTCGAACTCTTCACGCCGCATTACCGAGGCGCTCACGCCGCCAGCCGCGGTAAGACCGGATTCCGAGTCTACTTCGTCGCCACTCACGGTCGCGGCGGTCGCTCCGGACCTCATCCGCACGTGATGGAGGAGTTCCTGTGACGCACGAATATCCTCCTAACAGGGCCTTCGACAGCGTCAGCATCAGCCGCGTGTCCGCTCTTCGCGAGTACGGCTTCACGCTGCGGCAGCGCGAGTTCCTGGTGACCGTCATGGTCCACTCTGGATGTTTTCTGGAGCGCCAGTACTGCGAGTTCACCAGTACGGTGCGCGGGCAGAAAGTCGCGATTCGTGGCCAGACTGGTGGCCTGCGGATTCGCGCGAGCCATCGAGCCAGGCCCCGTCCGACGCGGACGCCTTTACCTCCACCACAGGCCGCTCTACGAAGCGATTGGTCAACCAGACAACCGCAATCGGCGTCTTCGCACAATCGGCCGCATGGTCGAACGGGTGATGATTCTCGACGCGCTGTTGGGCGATCGTCGCCGCTGGTGGTTGAGTCCCGAATCCGACAGGCGAGCGTTCTTCGACCTCACGCAGCAGACCGGACTGCGGCCGGAGGACTACCCGCACATTGCCTTCGGAGAGGCGCCGCGGAAGACGATCCGCTGCTTCCCCGACAAGTTGCCCATCGGCATCGAGAAGGACGACACGAGTCGGTTTCTGTTCCTGTACCTCGTGAACCGGCGCGTGCCGGTGGACTTCCGCCAGTTCCTTATTCGTCACGTCGATCTTTTCCGTTGCCTCCACCACTGGACGATCCGATTGCTCGTACCGCGGCGCTTCAGGAAAGCCGTGGCACTCTACAAGGCCGCGGTCGGCGAAGAACTCTGGACGCCTCTGAATCCGAGCGTGAACAAGTCTCTGGAGACGTACTTTCACGAACGCCAGGAGCAGGGCGAACACCTCGGCGACCCGTCCGATCGGTACATCGCGCAGGAGTTCCGAAAGCAGGGCATGCCGAAGATCCAAGCCTTGTATCGCGCATGGCGACGAGCTGGCGATCACATGCTCTGGCAGTCGTGCTCGACGTGTTTGCGCGACGACTGGTCCTACGGGCGGTCAGCGGTGGGAGGTTCAGCCGCTGAACCGTCAGTACTTGCAACTGTCCGGCTCGATGGACCGAGATGTGTGGGCCAAGAGAGGGGCCAAGCGAAAATCGCGTCAGGTTAGCCCCCCGGTTTCGGCCTCCTCCCCGGAAGCTCTCTCAACCCTGGTGGCTCCGTGAACTCTCAGTGCGTGCAAGCGTCGGTATTGCAGCGTCTTGCGCTGGGCGCGCGACTGCGGCGGCGCTCTGTGCCGCCGTCACCACCGGTGTCGGTGTCGCAGTCGGTGAACCAACGATGGCGTGAACGACCCCGGTGTTTTGCCCTGCCAGTGACCCCAGACTATCGAGGCGGGCTCGTTCACGCCATCGTTGGTCGTGCCGATTGTCCGTTTCCGCGCGCACAAGTTCTGCAGGAGGACGCGCCGCCCGCCCGCTGCTCACCGAGACCTATCTGCCCGACGACCTGGACCGGGAGGTGGCGCGCGCCGGGAGCGGGCGGCGCACCTGCCGGACGACGTGGGACCAGGGGCGCCTGGTGATCGCGTGCCGCGAGCGGCACGACGGCCCGGGTGGCGCCACGGCCGTCATTGCGACGCGTGAGGTGCGATACCTCGATGGCGAGGGACGGCTCGTCGTGGAGACCACCGCCCGCAGCGACACCTGGGTGGCGAGTGATCGCCGCGTCTATCGCCGGGACGGAACGCGATGAGCCGGGGCGATCGCCCAAGATGCTCACGCGGTGAGCCGCGGCTCGCCGAGCACGGGCCCGTCGTGGATGTTGACGGCATCGCCGCGTCTACACCTCAGGAAATCACTGCCAGCCGAGAGTCGAGGCGCGTGATGCGAATCGT
>JBMDXQ010000070.1:0-8818 GCA_048594975.1 Vicinamibacterales bacterium
TATGAGGTGCTCGCGGGGCTCCGGGTCCAACTCAAACACGGGCTCTCAGCACCAAGGAGTAGCCGACCTCTGTGCCGATGCGTCGCCATTATCGTTCGTTTCGTGAACACGAGGTCAGCGTCGCTGGTGGACAACTCAAACCGTCGAGTAAAGAGCGCCGGCGCCGTCTCAGGCGCAGCTTCACTGGTAATAAAAGCGTTGGCGCCGACGTCAGCGACATCGGCGCACTCCCCGTGGAGTAGCATCGGGCGATTTCCTCGCCAAAGGAGCCGCCGATGCCCAACGTCCACGAGCTTATTCGCGACCACGTGACCCTGTCCATTCGGTGCCTGGACCGCCTCTACCTCCACGCCTACATGCCGAAGCTCCAGACGTCCGGCGGCCTGTGCTACTTCCTCCGCGATCACCGAGGGCATCCGATTCCCTCCCCGGCGCTGTTCAAACCCTTGCATGACGGATTCATCGCGGCGATCAAAGCGTACGCGACCACACATGATGTGCCGCTCATTGAGTTTGAACGCGGGCAACGGAAAGACGATGTGGTCGCTGAGCATCGCGCGCGGCGGCCCATGGACGACGGCGTGGTCGTGATCGGCGTCGCGCAAGAGAAGATGCGCGCGTTCAAGGCGCACAAGCGATCGGGGCCACAGGGCGGCGTCACCTTCGACTTCTCGCGACAGTCCGTCGCCGTCAATCATTACTACTTCTACGTCCAGGATCCTGAGTGGGGCCCAGCGTTCCTCAAGCTCGGAACCTATCTGCCCTATCCGATCAAGCTGTGTCTCAACGGCCACGAGTGGGTGAAGCAACAGTTGCGGCGCACCGGCATCGCGTTTGGCAGTCTCGACAACGGATTCCTCACGTGTGCCGACCCGACGCGCGTGCAAGCGATCTGCGATCACCTCGGACCGGCCCACGTCCAAGCCTTCTTTGACCGCTGGACCGAACGCCTGCCCTCGCCGATGACCCCGACTGATCGCGCCGCCGGTTACACGCACCGACTCGCGCTGCAACAAGTGGAGGTCAGCCTCACGCAGGTGTTTGCCCGTCCCGTGCAAGGCCGCCACTTTTTCGAAGCGGTGATCCGCGAGAATCTGGACCTCGGGCGGCCCGACCGCGTCGGCCTCCTGTTTCCGCACCGCATCACACGCCGGACGCCGCCCCCGACTTGCGGCTATCGCACACGCGTGATCACCGATGGCGTCGAGCCCAGTCTCCACATCGAGTACAAGTCCTCGCACGTGAAGCAGTATTTCAAAGAGCAGCGCGCGCTCCGCACGGAAACGACGATCAACAACCCGACGGATTTCTACGTCGCCAAAGCGGTGCCGAATCTGTCGCACTTACGGGACCTAGGAGACCAAGTCAATCGGAAGCTCCTGGAGGTGGAACGCGTCAGCCACCAGTGCGTGCTGACGCAAGACGCGCTGGACCGGCTCCAGCGGCCCACCATCGAAGGTGGGCAACGGACCTCGGCGCTTCGATTCGGCGACCCGCGCGTGATGGCGCTCTTCCAGGCCATCACGGGTTTTACGCATCTGCCACGCGGGTTCCGCAACCGCGACCTTCGTCCACAGGTCGAAGCGCTCCTCGGCCACGCCTATTCCGCCGCCCAGATGACCTACGACTTGCGTCGGCTGCGGCTGAAAGGCCTGATTCATCGCATCCCGAAGACCCATCGCTACACCGCCACCAGCTACGGCCTGAAAGTGGCGTTCTTCTCCGCCAAGCTGTATCTCCGCATCCTGCGCCCCGAATGGCCGGCGCTCGTCGCCGCGCACGACCACCTGCCCGGCCCGTTGCGTGCTGCGCTCGATAACCTCGACGCACAGATCCGCAAGATCCACGAGCAGGCCACACTTGCCGCCTGAAAAACTTGCTTCAAGCTTCACGGCTAAACCGATAGAAGATGTCTAGAGCCGCTTCGGAGGCCGACACCCCGCGTGAATCCTCACGCCGCGAGCCTAATACAGCGTACCGATCACGTAGTCGGCGTCGGCGATCAGCAACTGCGCGGCGGCCGGCGAGATCGACTGACCGGTCTGTGCTGACACCTGGTTCCTGAAGTCCGTGATCTTGCTTCGGGCGCCGGTGAGATTCCCGCGCGCCAGCGCCTGTTTCGCATCCTCGAGCTTGGACAGGAGGCTGCGTCCTGCCGATGCGTCGATCTGCCCTGCCACGATGAACGTGTTCACCGCGCCCATCAGCGTATCGATTGTCGCGACGACCGTGAAGCCGACAACCTTCCTGGACGTGTTGCCGGCCTGATCCGACGCTGACACGGAGAATGTATGAGCGCCGAGAGAAAGGGTCAGCAGCTGAATCGTCTGTCCATTGGTGACTGCCACACCGTCGAGCGTGGCGGCCGGACCCTCATTCGCGATGCCCGACAGCGAGTCCGTTGCCTCGAACGACACCTGGAGCGTGTCGGTGTGGAGGTACTGCATCTGTGCCGGCGAGCTCACGGTGATCGCCGGTGCGACCGAGTCGATCATGAACGTGCTGGAGGCGCCGGGATTCTCGAGGTTCCCTGCCCGGTCGGTCGCGCGCGCTCGAATGGTCGTGGTGCCCTGCGCCGCGACGGAGAATGGTTCGCTGTAGCGCTGCCAGGCGCCGCCGTTCACGCTGTACTCTATGAACGCGACGCCGCTTCCATCCTCGTCATCCACGGCGCGTAGCGTCACCGCGACGCTCGACTTGAACCAGCCGTTCGAGCCCACTGTTCCAGTCAGGGTCACGGCCGTGGTTGGCGCTGCCGTGTCCGGAGGAGCCGTGCCGGGAGCGATGCGCGCAATGAATACATCTGCTGCGCCGGCATTCGCCGACTGAACCGGGTGCCGTGTCGAGAGATCCGTGGAGCTGGTTCCTCCAGCGACCGCGACGGCTCCTGCCGGATCGACGGCCACGCGCGTGCCATAATCGGCGCCGCTGCCGCCCAGATATGTCGAGTAGACAAGCCCCCCGGACGCGTCGAAATTCGCGACGAACGCATCGCTCCCGCCGCCGCCGTGCGACGGCTGAATCGCATCACGCGTGGGGAAGTTGGTCGACATCGTCGCACCCGTGACGAACGCTTCGCCGGACGAATCAACTGCCACGGCCGGTCCGGTGCTGCCCTGCCACGACCCGTCCTGGTTATTGCCGCCAAGGTATGTGGAGTACACGAGCCCTGTCCCCGCAGGATTCAGCGTGGTGAGGAACAGGTCGTACCAGCCGCCGCCATGGGCCGGCTGGAAAGCGTTCGCGGTTGGAAAGTTGCTCGACAGCGTGATGCCGACGACGTGGGCTTGGCCGCTGCCGTCCACCGCGATCCTCGGGGCGTAGTCCGATGCTCCGCCGCCGAGGTCCGTCGAGTACACCAGCGCGCCCGCGTCGGAGATCTTCGCGACGAACACGTCCATCAAACCGCCAGCAGTCGGCTGGTACGGATTGAGAACCGGGAAATCAGTGGATTGCGTGATTCCCGCAACGTAGGCGGCGCCGCTCGAGTCGACTGAGATGTCGGTGCCCCATTCGGAGGCCGTTCCGCCGATGAACGTCGAGTACTCGAGGTGGGATCCATCCGCGCTGATGCGCGAGACGAAGGAGTCCGATCCGACGCTGCCCCCTCCGTACACCCGGCGGGCGTCGAGCGGATCGATGGCGAAGAAGCCGAGATTCGTGCCCGCCGGTCCAGTGGCCTGCCAAAGCATTCCCCCGTCCTCGGTCATGCCCGAACCGTACCATGTAGCCACATACGCGACCGATGGATTGGAAGGTGCGACCGTCACGCTCATCACCGGGAACGGCAGGATCGCCGACCACGAGGTGCCGCCCGACGCGGTGGAAAACAGCGCGGTGTTGGTTCCCGCATAGGCCACGTCCGGGTTGTCGGGACTCACGGCCAATGATGTAACGGCCTCCTGTATGCCACCGCTCGCCGCCGTCCAGTTGTTGCCGTCAAGGCTCTTGAACACGCCATTCGACGTCCCCGCGTAGAGCACCGACTGACTGACAGCAAGGCCCGTGACCCCCTGGGGAAAACCCGTGTCGTTCCACGTGTCGCCGCCGTCGGCGCTCCTGAACACTCCGTACGGGAACCAATCGGGTGCGCCCGCATAGAGGACTTGCGAGGCCGGATCGATCACGAGTGACGAAACAGGCATCCACAGCTGCAGGATCGTCCAGCTGGCGCCCCCATCACGGCTTCGGAAGATGCCTCCGTCAGTGGCCGCGAATACGGCACCGGTCGAGTCCACGACCATCGCGTTCGTCGGCAGTGGTGGAAGATCGGCACTCGTCGCCGTCCACGTCGAACCGCCGTCCGTGCTCCTGAAGACGCCGTCAGATCCCGTTCCGGCGTACACGGTGTGCGTGTTGACGGGATCGATCGCAAACGCGCGCACCCAGCTCGCTCGCAAGCCGCTGCCGATGCCCGCCCACGTTTGACCGCCGTCCGTCGTCCGGAACGCCGGGTATCCTCCAAGGGAGGGTTGCAGCGCGTTTGCAGTGGGAAAGTCAGCCGAGATCGTGTAACCGCTGACGTAAGCGCGGCCGAGCGCGTCAACCGCGATGCCGGAACCTGCGTCTCCGCCGTTGCCGCCGAGATACGTCGAGTACACGACGAAGCCATTCGCGTCGAGTTTCGTCACGAAGCCGTCACTCATACCGCGCCGCGAGGACTGAATGCCGTACAGCGTCGGGAAATCCCACGAATCGGTCTGCCCGGCGACGTATGCGTTTCCGGCGACGTCCACCGCAAGACCCGCCGGTTCCTCGTAGCCGCTGCCGCCAATGTAGGTGGCATAGAGGAACTGATCGCCAGTGGGGTTCAACTTCACGACGAACGCGTCCCAGTTGTCGCTGCCATGAGCGTTCGCCGGCGAGCCGGTCGCCGGGAAATCCGCAGCTCCGGTCAACCCGGCCACGTACATATTCCCCTGCGCGTCAAACGCGATGCCGGCTGCCCTCTCTTCGCGGGAACCACCGAGGTACGTGGAATACGTCAGTACGGGATCGATGATCAGCGGCAGGTGCGGATCGTACGAGCCGACATTGAAGCCGACGCGGCCGCCCCGGCGAAGCACATATCCGCCGCGGACGGTGCTGCGTTTACCGGACTTTTCCTGATAGATCGCGGGCGCATGCTGCACGAGCGTGCCGGCGCTGGTGCCCACGAGCAGATTTCCCGCGCGATCGATCGCCAGATGTGTCGATCCGTCGAAGGCGAGCGCAATCGCGCGATGGCTCGCGCCTGGTGCGACGATGAAGTCGAACTCGAGCTGCCGTTGATTGCCGTAGTAGACGAGGTCGACGCCCGGATACACGCCGCGGTATTCGACCTCGGCATAGCTGCGAACTCCGGTGCGCCATTCGCGAGGATCGCTCCCGATCAAATAGTTCGTGACGCCCGGCAGAACACTACGGCCCCGCCCCTCTGCGTCTGCCCACGCGCCCAGGAGCCGCATCGTAATTGCGGTGCGCGGCCCGTCCGCCGTCCCGCCCATGACGAGCCGGGCCTCGCCTTTGGACAGATCCAGCGCGTATCCCGCGCCCCGCGCGATGAACTCCGCATTCGCGGCGGCAGCGCCGGCCGCTCGCTCGAAGCGCAGCGGCATGCCTGAATAGGCCGTCCGGACGCGCGTCGCCGCTTCTTTATCCGGCTTCTTTGCCAGTGTCGAAGCGGGCTCACGATCGCCGGCCGGTGACCGTGCCTCTACGGCCGGTCCGATCGATGCGACTGTGAAGAGTCCAAGGAGAAGGGTACTCGCGATGGCTGCTGTTCGTGGTGTGCGGTTCGTGTCCACGGCGCTCCTGGTGCAGCGGGGGCGCGAGGCACGTAGGCAACTCTGACGCCACTTCGCGAGGGCAAAATCGCGCGATCGCCCGTTCGCCACACACACAGCGCCGGCGAAATTCGTATCGGGAAAAACAGAAACGTGTGTGTGTGCGGTCTACCGAATGACGGCTTGCCGCTCAGCAGAGCCAGCGGCGATGCAATCGATTAGGCCTTTCGCGTGAGACTCAGTTGCGCAAATCGCACACTGAATCCAATCGCAGCAAGCGCTGCGGCAGGCGATGCCCAGCAAGAATGCGGTCTGAGACCTTACGTTGGTAGCTGGTGCTCGATGAGAGAGATGGCCACGAGCATGACGAACAACGTTGCCAACGCGACCCACGGGAGCGTGCCAGAGCCGAGCACTAGGACCGCACTAACTGGAGCAAGTGCCCCGCGCCATACCAACCGGCGGCCGGTGGCGCGCCAGACCGCCAAGCCCGTCCCGCACACGAACAGCACCGCCCCCACACCCAACGCGACCCTGACACTAACGGCCAGCAACACGTCCGGATGGGCCAGCGCTTCTTTCATCCCGGCCGCCAAGGCGATTACCCCGCACAACATCGGAAAGTGCATCACGCTGAAGACATCTCTCGCAAGACACGAACGCGTGTTGCCCTCGTGCGCTCTGAGTGCGTGCTCGAACGCAAGTCGCGCGTGCCCAAAGTAGCTCCACCAGAGACCGCAGGTGAGCGCCACGGCCAACACACCGGTGGCGATCGCCGGCGGGGTCCTCGTGGCACCGGCGAGTTCAGCGGCAGCCACGATTAGGGTCTCGCCAAGCGCAATGATCACGATCAGTCCATGGCGCTCAACGAAGTGATCCGGATGGAGATTCCATCCCTCGAGTTGACCACCCACGCCAGCCGCCAGCAGGTCGAGCGCGATCGCGAGTCCCCACCAACCGTATTGCGCGCCGCCGCCGGCTAACGCTCCCACGACGACCACGGCGAGGCCGCTGAGCGATAGCAGTCCGAACACGCGCACTGCCTGGCGCTGAGCCGGGTCGTGCCGGGCAACGGCGTGGTAGAGGAATAGGCCGATCATACGGACCGCCACGTAGGGTACCGCGAACCACAGCGCGTCCTCACCCAGTGCGCCAGGAATGCCCACTGCCATGAAGAAAGCGACGGCAGTTGCCACGAGAGTGCTCATCTGCACTCCCGGGTGGTCCGTGTTGGCCGCATTCAGCGCCCATGTGAACTGGGTCCATGCCCACCAGACCAGCCAGAACACGAGAAGCGCAGAGCCGGCCGACGGGAGACCGATGTGTTCGTGGAACATCGCGGCGATCTGCGTGATGCAGAAGACGAACACGAGGTCGAAGAACAGTTCAACGAACGTCACCTTCTGATCGGCGGGTGATACGACGGTGACGGAGGTTGACACGGCCATCGGCCAGATTATGCGACACCTTGGGGTTCAGGATGACGAATCCCACGATGGCTCTCCCTGCCGCTGGCGCACGGCTCGTGATCGTGGTGAGTGCCGCCGAGAGGGCTTCCGACCCGCCGGAGGGCTCGCGAAACGTATCCGAGGCTTCGCGCGCGGATGACCCTTTCTGAACACGTCGGCCCCCGGTCCTACGGAGTTCTGCAGAATTGGCACGGGTCGCGCGTCAGTTTCTTGCGGTCGACGCCAAACGGGGCAGCGCTCAGGACCTCTCCGTTGTCAAAGACTAAGCAACCGGAGGCGTCTGCTGCGGTTCTTGACGCCATTGAACAGGACGTGCTGACTCCTGACGCGTCACCGTACCGATCCGGAAGGCCATCGACCGCCTGGCACCTGCACCTTGTGTCCCTCGAGCATGTCGATCATCCTTTCCCTCGCCGGAGACGGAATCTCCGACGAGTGTCTGGCCCGGGAGGGCTACCGGCAGGTGGCCAGAAGCCTCCGGAAAGGAGGTGGTCAGAATTTTCGGAACCCGCAAACCGGACGAAATGCTCCCTGTCGGACGAATAGCTGAATATATGTCATTGTTCGGTGGATTGTTGCGCTCACCAGAAGACGAGCAACGTACGCATCGACGGCCGCAAACCCAGCCCACCGCACACCTTCTCGCTCCACTGTGGCGAGGGCGGACGTGGAATGCGGCTTGCGTGGCAGCCGGCACAACGTAGGGTCGCTCGAACCGAGGCGACCATGACTCCTCACCCCAAGCTTCGTGGCGACCTGACAACGAGCTGTCAGGATACCGACAATGGCGTGGTCTTCGTGCTGAAAGACCCGCTCTCCGAGCGCTTTTTCCGGCTGCGTGACCATGAGTATCGAGTAGCGCAACAACTCGACGGCCATACAGACCTCGAATCAGTTCGGCGAAACGTGCAGGAGCGGTTCGGCCAGCCAGTTTACCCCGACAGTATCGAGCGCTTCGTCCGCCGGCTAGATGAGCTGCGACTGCTGGAGAGAGAGGGCTCGCATCCTCCGCCCCCCTGCCCTCGAAGGCGAGGCACGCTCCTGTACCTCCGGTTCAAGACGTTCGACCCTGATTGGCTCCTGTCGCGCACTGTGAAGCCACTCCGGTTTTTCTTCACCCCTGGATTCGTCGCGCTATCGGCAGCCGTAGTTCTGTTGGCACTCGGAATCGCGGCCAGCAACGCGGCGGAGATCTGGTTGCACCTTCGAAGGCTCTACCGCCTGGACGCATTGCCAGTTGTCTGGGTGTGCGTGTTAGGCGTGACCGTGCTCCATGAATTCGCGCATGGTCTGACGTGCAAATACTTCGGTGGGCGGGTGCGCGAAATGGGGCTGATGCTCATTTACTTTCAGCCCGCCATGTACTGCAATGTCAGCGACGCGTGGCTCTTCCCCGAGAGGTCCCGACGCCTGTGGGTCACGTTCGCCGGGGGGTACTTCGAGGTGTTCTTGTGGGCGCTGGCCACAATAGCCTGGCGGATTACCAATCCCGAAACGACGGTGAACTTCGTGGCCCTCATCGTCATGGCAACTTCGGGAGTGAAGTTTGCCTTCAATGCCAATCCGCTCATCAAGCTCGACGGT
>JBMDXQ010000071.1:0-92803 GCA_048594975.1 Vicinamibacterales bacterium
CACATGACTGACTCGGTCCGTCGAAGCATCGAGGCGGTCACCGAGGGCCTGGAGGGTCAAGCTCCAGGCCTTCACCTCAATCCGCCGCAAGGCCGTCAGCCTACAGCAATCCATGCCTTCGAGGGGGCGCTCGGCGGCAGCAGCATACGAGCATCACTGCCCACAAGACCGCCGCCGAGCGCCTGCACGGCTCTTCGTTGAACGCTGAAATCAGGAAAGGCTCAAAGGAAGGAGTCCCGGCGACGAACGTCCAGATTTACGCGGTTTCAGGTGAGCGCTGACACGTTCGGGACTGGCAACTCGACTCCCTATATTGCAGTCGAGGGCGAGCCGGCACCGTCGAGCACCACCGGGGTCCTGGCCGACAGGCATCTCGTCACGGGCGATTACTTCCGGACGATTGGAACGCCGTTGCTGCGCGGTCGCACTTTCTCCACCGCCGACACCACAGGATCGCCGAACGTCGCAGTCGTGAACGAGGCGCTGGCGGCGCGCTTGTGGCCGGGCGAGGATCCTGTCGGGCGCCGCTTCCGCTCGAGTTCCGAGCCCGAAGGTCGCCTCGAGGTGATTGGAGTCGTACCCAATGCTCGATACCGTCGCGGCGAGATCGGCGGTCCGGCGGTGCCTCGCTTTTTCGTGTCTCTCGATCAGTTCGATGGTGTTGCTCGCACGTTGCATGTGCGTACTCGAATGCCGACAGCTGGGACGCTCACACCCAGCGTGACCGAGGCGATACGTCGCCTCGATTCTGCCGTTCCCGTCTATGACGTCTACACGCTCGAGCGGCAGATCAACGACAGCGGAGGCGGATTTGGAGGCGTGAGGGGCGCGGCCGTGATTACCGGAGTTCTCGGCCTTCTGGCACTCACCCTGGCACTCGTGGGCACGTATGGCGTTCTGTCGTTCACGGTAAGGGCGCGGACGCGCGAAATCGGCATCCGGATGGCGTTCGGGCTCACGCCAGGCCGTGTCTTCCGAACGTTGCTTCGCGAAAGCTGGAACATAGCTCTGTTTGGCGTCGCGATCGGGCTGGCTTTGAGCTTCGCTGCAGGAAAGGTCATGGAGGGATTCCTGTTCGGCGTCGTCCCGTACGACCCGGTGACACTCCTCGCGGTTGTCATTCTGATGGGCGGGATATCAACGCTCGTTGGGTTTCTTCCCGCCCGCAGGGCGTCGCGCATGAATCCGATTGAAACGCTCCGGTATGAGTAGACGCTTGCCGCTTGAGTAACCCTGAGGGCGGCGCGGTTCCAGTCAACAGGCAGGCAGCTATCTACGCGGTCCGTCCATCGCCGCCGGCGGCGTTGGCAGCAACGCATCCGCCGGTGAGTTCCTCCACAAGTTGCTCGCGGACTTCGAGGCATTCAAGGGAGGCGTCTGCAGGCACGGCCGAAAAACGCCGAATCCGGGTGCTGGGCGGTCCGATCGACTATAGTTCCCTGCCATTACGCGTTCTGGAGGGCGCCTGAGTATGGTTGGTGACGCACCGCACGGCGTGACCCGGCGGGATTTCCTCTACACCAGCGCGGCGGGGGTGGCATCGCTCGCCTTCACCGGATCCCACCCGGCGTCCGCGGCAACGGATCGGGACGCGGTGGTCGCCGAAATCGTGCGGCAGCACGTTTCCACTGTGCAGATGCTGCGCGACTGGATAGCCCTGCCGTCCATCGCGGCCGAGAATCTCAACTACCCCGAGGGCGCCGAGTACATGGCGGGGCTGGCGCGCGAATCCGGCTTCGGCCGAGTGGACATCATCCAAACCGCCGGGAAGCCCGGCGTGTTCGCCACTCTCGACGCCGGCGCCACCACGACGCTCGGGATCTACTTCATGTACGACGTGAAACAGTTCGATCCGAAAGAGTGGAGCGCGCCGCCGCTCGACGGGCGAATCGTCGATCGCCCAGGCGTCGGGAAGATCATGATCGGCCGCGGTGCCACGAACACGAAGGGTCCGCAGACCGCGTGCCTTGCGGCGCTGCGCGCGTTCAAGGCGGCCGGCCGCAGGCTTCCGGTGAACCTGGCCCTGGTCTGCGAAGGCGAAGAAGAGATCGGCTCGCCGAACTTCCATGACATCGTGTTCAAGCCGGAAGTCGAAGCCGCGCTGCGCAAGTGCGTCGGCGTGATCATCCCGCTCGGCAACCAGGATCTCGACGGAACGGTGCAGGTCAGCCTGGGCGCCAAGGGGATCATCGAGCTGGAGATGGTGTCGTCCGGCGAGAAGTGGGGGCGCGGACCGACAAAAGACGTGCATTCGAGTCTCGCGGCGCAGATCGACAGCCCGGCATGGCATCTCGTGCAGGCGCTCAACACGCTCGTCAAGGCGGACGGCCACACTCCGGCGGTCGAAGACTTCTTCGAGAAGGTCCGTCCGCTGAGTCCCGAACTGCGCAAGATCCTCGATCTGGCGATCCCGAGCCGCAACGAGGCGGCCGCCAAGAAGGCATTGGGCGTGTCGCGCTGGATCGAGGACGAGCCGTGGCGCGAATCGCTCGTCCGCCTGGTTTCTCAACCCACGATCAACATCGAGGGGCTGGTCGGCGGCTATACCGGTCCGGGCGGCAAGACCATCCTGCCGCACCGCGCCACGGCGAAGATCGACGTGCGGCTGGTCCCGGACATGACCGCGAAGGAAACGCTCGCGCTGATCAAGAACCACCTCGCGAAGCACGGCTTTGGTGACATCGAGGTGACGATGACGGGCGGATACGATCCGACCGAAACGTCGGCGGACTCGCGGTTGATCAAGGCAATGGTGGCAACCTACCAGAAGTCCGGCATCGAGCCACTGCTCTGGCCGCGGCTCGCGGGCTCATGGCCCGGCGTGACGTTCACCGGCGCGCCGCTCAAGCTGCCTGCCGGCCAGTTCGGTCTCGGCCACGGCGCCGGCGCGCACGCGCCGGACGAGTACTGGTTGATCGAGTCCGCGATCGCGAAGGTCGCCGGCATGGACGGGGCGGTGCGATCGTTCGTGGATCTGTTCTACTCATTGGCGTAGATCGCGCCCCACCCTGTGGGATTGACAGCCTGACAGGGAAGTGCATGCGGCGCTCGACGCACACGCCGGCGAATGCCAGGGGTGCTCCGTCTTCGTCACCGCGAAACCTGCATCCTTTGTGAGTCATCACCGTTGACATTTCCAATGTCAACTGCCAGTGTCGCCGACGCTCGTCGGCTCCATCGGTTTGGCGAGCGCACCGAGCTACTCGGAGGAGGTTACATGGCATTCGACCCCGTGGACATTCCCGGCGGCACGACGCCGATCAAGGGAGAACTCTACAAGCCGTCGGGGACGGGCGCGACCGGTCTCGTCGTCATCGCGTACGGCACGGAGGGCTGGAAGGATCCCTGGACCGAGATGATGCGGGGGTACGCGCGGGAGCTTGCCGACCGGGGCGTCTTGGCGTTGATGCCGGATTACTTCGCACGAACGGGGACGACGCACGGCGGCGCGGCCGGGGCTGAAATCGCCGCCAAGCAGGACCAGTGGGTGGGGGCGCTCGTGGACAGCGTCGCGTTCGCCAGAACGCTGCCACGAGTCGACCCATCCCGCATCGGTATGCTGGGGTTCTCGCTCGGCGGTTATCTCTGCCTGCGCGCACGTGCTGCAGCGAAGCCGAAAGCACTGGTCGAGTACTTCGCCCCGATATTCGAGGGAATCGGCGCGCGTGGCGCCGTGCCACTCGCGCAGATTCATCACGGCACGGGAGACCGGGCTCCGACCGACTTCACCAATGCCGCCGTGATCGAGGGAATACTCAGGCTCGAAGGCACCGACGTCAAGACTTTCAAATATGACAAAGCCACGCACGGTTTTGCCGGGACGTCAGCCGCAGACAGGACGGCGGCCGCAGACTCGAAGGCGGAGACCGTGAATTTCTTCGCGACCCGCCTCTGAGCACCGCTGCCGCGAAGGCGCGTGAGATGTCTGTTCCGCTCGTGGTGCGTCGCGCGGTGCCGGCAGTTCCAAACGCGATCGCCATGCCTGAGCGGCAGCAGCACGGAAAGGCGTACAGAGGATAGCAAGCCTGCCGGCCGAAGTTCGCGCTGCGCGGCAACAATCCGTGATAAAACGCGCGGCATGAGGCACGTTGTTGCAGCACTCGTGATCGCATGCGACCTCACCGGCCTGGCGGCGCAGAAGCCGCCGTCTCGGTGGTGGATGGACGAGCCCGTCCGATTTCTGCAAACGAACCTTCGCGAGGCAGATTCGACGACGGATCCGACGACGCTCGTCGAGCAGGTTGCGAGCTTCCCGGCCAACACCCTGCTCCTCAACATGGGCGGCATCGTGGCCCAGTACCCCACGCGCGTCGCGTTTCACTATCCGAGCCGGATGCTTGCTCCAGGCCGTGACCTTTTCGGAGAGGTCCTGCAGCTCGCGCACGCGCGCCGGATGCGCGTCGTCGGCCGCTTCGATCTGAGCAAGACGCGCAAAGAGGTGTACGACAGGCATCCGGAGTGGTTCTTCAGAAGCGCCGACGGCGGGCCTTACGTCTACAACGAGCTGTACGCGACCTGCATCAACGGCGGCTACTACCGTCAGCACGCGCCGAAGATCCTCGCCGAGGCGCTCGAACGCTATCCCGTCGACGGTCTCTTCTTCAACATGTTTGGCAATCCATCCACCGATTACAGCGGGCGCGTGATGGGCCCGTGTCAGTGCGACGCGTGCCGGACCCGGTTCGCGGCGCGATACGGACGCCCGTTGCCTGCGGCCAGCGGGGACGCGGACTACGCTGCGTTCATGTCGGAATCGGCGCGGGAGGTGGCGGCATCGTTCGCAGCGCTCATTCATCGGAAGCGGCCGGGCGCCGCGTTCCTGACCTACCTGCAGGCGCACACCGACGGCATTATGTCGGAGTCCAACACCGCCGTCCGCCGGCCACTGCCGCTCTGGCCGTATTCCGCCAGCGACAACGTCAACCGGGCCCGGAATTCCGAGCCGGACAAGATGGCGTTCAACCTCTCGATGGCATTCGTCGACTATCCCTGGCGGTTCGTGTCGGTGCCGCCGCGCGAGATCGAGCTGCGCCTGTATCAGAACCTCGCGCACGGCGGTCCGCCGGCGATCGCGATGGTGGGCACGATGGACCAGGAGGACCGGCAGTCGCTGATCGCCGCCCAGCCGGTCTTCCGCTGGCACGCGGCGCACGAGGACCTGTACGTCGGGCAGCACCACGCGGCGCGCGTGCTGCTGCTCGGAGGCGGCAAC
The DNA here is from genome assembly GCA_048594975.1 of Vicinamibacterales bacterium. GTDB lineage: Bacteria > Acidobacteriota > Vicinamibacteria > Vicinamibacterales > 2-12-FULL-66-21 > JBMDXB01. The sequence goes on from JBMDXQ010000071.1 coordinate 5,213, forward strand.
CAGGCCTCGTACCGCGGGTTCTTCCGGCTGCTGTCCGAACAGCACATTCCGTTCGTCGTGTCGGACAACCTGCGCTGGTTGGACGATGCCACGCGCTCGTTCGACGTCGTCGTCGCGCCGAGCGGTGCTCCGGCGGCCCTGGACCGATACGTCCGCGACGGTGGCCGGGTGCTCGTGGCGGGCCCGGCGCCGCCGGCGATCCCGATCGCGCAGGTGATCGGGCGACGTGGCGCGATCCAGGGCGCGTGGCGGGTGCACGATCGTGCCCTGCTGCCGTCGCTGGCGACTACGAACCTCCTTTTTCTCGACGGCGAGTTCACCGAGGTCGCGCCATTCGGCAAGCCCGCTCTGACGTTGATTCCGCCGGCGATGTTCGGTCCACCCGAGAAGGTCTGGACCGACAAGGTCGAAACGACGATTCCGGGGCTCGTCGTCGCCGACCACGGTCGCGGGAGGATGGCCTGGGTGCCCTGGGATGTCGGCGGCCTGTACTACCGGCACAGCTCGCCCGGCCACGCAGGGCTCATGACCGATCTGCTCGACCACCTGCTGCCGAACGGGCGGCAACTGATGTCCGATGCGCATCCGCTGGTCGAGATCACGCTCATGCGGCAGCCGGGGCGAAACCGGATGCTGATGCACTTCGTGAACGGCAGCGGCCACGCGGACACGGCGTATTTCGCACCTCTGGAGATGCGCGACATCGCCGTGCAGGTCGCGGCGGACGTCCGAACGGCACGCGCGGTGGCCTCGAACCGCGTGCTCGAGGTCACGCGGGAGGGGCGGTACTCGCGAATCGTCGTCCCTCTGCTCAAGGTCTACGAGGTCGTCGTGCTCGAGTGAGCGTGGAGGAGATCGATGCGCGCGCTCAGCGCGCCGACGCCGCACGGCTCACTACGAGAATGGTGACGAGAAATCGATTTTCGTGCTCACACACGAAGGGGAAAAAGTGACGGGGTCGTACTCCGGCCTCGGAGGGCCCGCAATGGTTACAGGCACAGTCAAGTCGACTGACGTGGTACTGAGCGTGGTCGCAAAGAACAGCGGGGGCGAACCGATCCCGGCCCGTTTCGCGGGTAAGGTTGACTCGTCAACACGCATGGCGGGGCAGGAACTCGGGCATCTCCGGCGCATTCAGACGCGATTGCAGTTCGGCTTTCCCGGCCCCGAGGGAGAGCTCGTCCTCGATCGACAGTGACCTCTCGCTGGGCAGTGCAGCTCGCGCCTGCAGGTGCCTTGACTGATGAGCGCAGCCCATGCTACACGGGCCCGTTGTTGTCGCGGTTCCCGGCATTCCGTTCCGGGCAGTGCTCAACCACCACACGGAGGGTTTCTCCTATGCCGTCCTCCTCTGAGCGCGAGACGTCGGCTGTGTCGTCCGGCGTCGCGTCCGCGACAGTCGGCGTTGCAGTCGACGAATCCCTCCTCGCGCGAGCGCGCGCCCTCGGACCGATCATCGGCCAGCACGCGGAGACCACCGAACGCGAACGCCGCCTGGCGCGCCCGATCCTCGAGGCAATGCGGGAGGCGGGTCTGTTCCGGATGTTCACGCCGCGCACGTTGGGCGGGTTGGAGTCGGATCCGCTCACGGTCGCGCACGTCGTCGAGCAGATCGCGAGCTTCGACAGTGCGGCGGCATGGACGCTCCAGGCCGGCAACACCGGCTCGTGGTGGGCGGGGCGTCTCCCGGAGGACGGCATCTCCGAGCTCTTTGCTGCCGGCCCGGATCTCATGATGGCTGCATCGTTCAGCCCGCCGCATCGCGCGGAATCGGCCCGGGGCGGCTATCGGCTCAGCGGACGCGGACCGCTGGCCAGCACGATCCACGATGCGCCGTGGGTGATGATGACCGGCGTCGTCTTCGACGGCGAGCAGCCGCGCATGACGTCCGTCGGTCCGCTGATGGTCGGCCTCGTCATGCGTACGAGCGAGGTCCAGATCATTGATACCTGGCGATCGCTCGGCATGCGCGGGACCGACAGCAACGATGTGGCCGCCGCGGGCGTGTTCGTCCCGGAGCGGCGGAGCTTCGTCATCGCGCCTTCGTACGAGCCCGGCCCGCACTTCAGCGGGCCGCTGCATCGGCTTCCGGCGCTCGCGTCGACTGACGTCATCATCGCCCCTGTCGCGCTGGCGATCGCGCGCGGTGCCATCGCCGCGCTCCGCGAGCTCGCCGACCGCAAGACGCCGCTCGGATCGACGAAGACGATGCGCCACCGGCCGGCGGTGCAATCAGCGCTGGCCGACGCCGAGGCGCAGGTCCGCGCCGCCCGGCTGTTCTTCCATGAGACGCTCGGAACCACATGGCAGCGCGCCCTCGCGAACGAACCGGCGACGCTCGAGCAGCGCGCGGACCTGATGCTCGCCAGTACGCACGCAGTGCGCACGTCGGCCCACGTGGCGGACCTGATGCATCGCCTGGGCGGCACGAGCGGGATCTACGAGCGCAGCCGGCTGGAGCGGCATTTCCGCGATGCCCAGACGGTGCGGCACCACGGCTTCGTGTCGGAGAGCCGCCTCGAAACGGTGGGGCAGGTGTATCTCGGACTCGACCCCGAGTTCGGGTTCGTGGCGTTCTGAATGATGGGCGTGAACAGTGTTCCGGGCCGCCAGCAAGCACGGACCCGGACGGTGCCGCCCATGCCGATCCCGTCGAGCGCGACGCGCACGGGCCGACTGCGCTCAGCTCCAGCTGACCTGGTAGCGGCAGACAGCGTTGCCGCGCGCCCGGCACTGGTCCTCGACGATGCGGACGTTTTTCGCGCCCACCATGGAGAGGCCTTCTTTATACCAGCCCACCACCGTCGCGCAGTCCGCCGTCGAGAACGTCTCGGCGTCGTAGGTGGTCATGACCCCGGAGGTGGGTCCGGTCGGCTCCCACGTGCGGCGGCCCTTGTCGTAGTAGAACGCGTAGATCAGCGGCGCCTTCGCCATGAACTTCTGCGGATCGGCCGGCTGCAGGAATCCGGTGTGCACCGTCGTGAGGTTCTCGCGCGCCGAGGCGCGGCCCATCTCCTCGAACAGGCGCGTGTCGCCGCCGCCGAGCGTGGCCACGATGGCCTTGTCGAGCCGGGCGCTCAGGTCGAAGTCGTACCAGGCGACGTTCATCGTGGACTTGAGCTGCTCCTGGTCGCGCGCCGGCATTGCCGCCCGCACCTTTTGCCATCCGGCCTCGCCGAAGCGCTCCTTGACGAAGCCGATCCGGGCCTTGACGATGTTCCCCTTGACTTTCACGGTGCCTCCGCGGCAGCCAACCGGCGTGAACTCGGGCCAGTGTACGAGTGGGCGGGCAGACCGGTCAAACAGGAGAGGTCGCGAGCGAATCCGCCGCGGACCCGTACAGCGTTGCACCGCGCGCCGGCAGCATCCGGGACGCACCGCTCGGTCCCTCGACTGCCACCGGGCATTCCGGTACAATCCCGGCCCCTGCACGTGCCCAACGCACGTCGCACGACACTGCCATGACCGACACGAAGATCACGCTGCCCGAGTCTGAGATCCCGACGCACTTCTACAACATCGCGGCCGATCTCCCCACGCCGCTGCTGCCGCCGCTGCACCCGGGCACGCGCGAGCCGATCGGTCCCGACGCTCTCGCCCCGATCTTCCCGTCCGGCCTGATCGCGCAGGAGGTGTCGCGGGAACGCCAGATCGAGATTCCGGACGAGGTCCGCGACATCTACCGGCTCTACCGGCCAAGCCCGATCTTCCGCGCGCGGGCGCTGGAAGAGGCGATCGACACCCCGGCGCGCATCTACTACAAGTCGGAGCACGTCAGCCCGGTGGGCAGCCACAAGCTGAACACTGCGATCATGCAGGCCTGGGTCAACCGGCAGGAAGGCGTGCAGCGCCTGGCCACGGAGACGGGCGCCGGGCAGTGGGGCAGCGCGCTCTCATGCGCGTGCCAATTGCTCGGCCTCGAGTGCATGGTCTACATGGTGCGCGTCAGCTACGAGCAGAAGCCGTACCGGCGCGTCATGATGAAGACCTATGGCGCCGAGGTGGTGGCCAGCCCGTCGCAGCTCACGGCGGCGGGCCGTGCCGTGCTGGCGGAAGATCCCGACACGCCGGGGAGCCTGGGGATTGCGATCTCGGAGGCGATAGAGGACGCGGCCGGCCGTGACGACACCAAGTACGCGCTCGGCAGCGTGCTCAACCACGTGCTGCTGCACCAGACGATCATCGGGCAGGAGGCGAGGAAGCAGATGGAGCTGGCCGGCGACTATCCCGACGTGCTGATCGCCTGCCACGGCGGCGGCAGCAACTTCGGAGGCCTGGCTTTTCCCTTCCTCCAGGACAAGATCAGCGGTGCGCGCAAGGGGCTGCGTGCGATCGCTGTGGAGCCGACGGCATGTCCGAGCCTGACCGCCGGGTCGCGCGAGTACGACTTCGGCGACCGCGCGGGAACGACCCCGCTGATGATGATGCATACGCTCGGACACACGTTCATGCCCGCGCCGGTGCACGCCGGCGGCCTACGCTATCACGGCTCGGCGCCGCTCGTCAGCCACCTGCTCGCCGCCGGCCTGATCGAAGCCGAGGCCTACGAGCAGGGCGAGGTGTTCGAGAGCGCGGTCACGTTCGCGCGCTGCGAGGGCACGATTCCCGCGCCGGAATCGGCGCATGCGATCCACAGTACCATTCGCCACGCGCGCGCAGCGCGCGAGGCCGGCCGGCCGATCACCATCCTGTTCAACCTCTCCGGCCATGGCCTCTTCGACCTGTCGGCCTACGAGTCCTACATCAGCGGGAAGCTGGTCGGCGCCGTCTAGTGTGCACCGGAAGGGTGCGCGCCGACTCGTGACGGTCCAATGACCCGACGCACCGACGACCTGCGCATCCGGGACGTGCGACCGCTGATTCCGCCGGCGATTCTGCACGAGGAAATCCCGCTGAGCGAGCGCGCGTCCGAGGTCGTGACCGACGCCCGCGCCGCGATCGCGGCCATTCTCGGCGGCGACGACGATCGCCTCGTCGTCGTGGCCGGGCCATGCTCGATTCACGACCCGCAGGCCGCGCTCGACTACGCCACGCGCCTGAAACAGATCGCCGATCGGGTGACCGATGCACTCCTCCTGGTGATGCGCGCCTACTTCGAGAAGCCGCGGACGGTGGTGGGGTGGAAGGGCCTGATCAATGACCCGGACCTCGATGGCACCTACCACATCAACAAGGGCTTGCGCCTCGCCCGTCGTTTGCTGCTCGAGGTCAACGAGCTCGGGTTGCCGACCGGGTCCGAGTTCCTGGACACGCAGATCCCTCAGCACATCGCCGACCTGACCTCGTGGGCGGCCATCGGCGCGCGGACGTCGGAAAGCCAGGTGCATCGCGAGATGGCATCCGGGCTGTCGATGCCGGTCGGCTTCAAGAACAGTACCGACGGCGACACGCAGGTCGCGATTGACGCGGTGATGACCGCGCGGCGGCAGCACTGGTTCCCGGGGGTGACCAAGCAGGGCGTGTCCGCGATCCTCCAGACGGCCGGCAACGAGCACTGTCACGTGATCCTCCGCGGCGGCACGCGCACCGGTCCCAACTATCACGCCGATCGGATTGAAGCGGTCTGCGCGAGACTCGAGCGCCTCGGCGCGCCGGCGATGCTGATGGTCGACTGCTCGCACGGAAACAGCCAGCGCGATCACAACCGCCAGGTGGACGTGGCGGCAGACCTCGCGCGGCAGATCGGGAACGGCTCGGGCCACATCTTCGGAGTGATGCTCGAAAGCCACCTGGTGGCGGGCAGGCAGGATCACCGTCCGGGCGTGCCGCTGGTCTACGGGCAGAGCATCACCGACGCCTGCATATCCCTGGAGCAGACCGAGACCGTGCTCGACGCACTCGCCGCGGCCGTCAGGGTGCGCCGCGCCACGAGCAGCGGCGGGGCGGGCGGTCTCCCGTAGCCACGCCGGTCGGCGAACCTCCGAAGTCGTCGGCCGATTACGATCTCCGCCGTGCGGTGTGGCTCGAACCGCACACGCGCGAATCCCCGGTTTCACTCCCCATCTCGATTTCGGTTGTTGCCGCGCCACAACCGTGAACGCCGAAACAATTCCGGCGTTCGAAGCTAGATGGTTCTTCATGCCTGTTCCTTCGCTTTCAGCAACACCGTCAGTGCGTTACGCGCGCACCAAGCGGCGGCATCGTACGTGCACTGGCGTGGGGCCTGCGAGAACGCGAGGACGCGATGCAGCGGGCTTGGTCAGGAGTGGTGTGTGCGGCTGCCGTACTTTGTGCCGTACTGATGACGGCACCTGGAGTCAGCGCGCAGTCCGTAGTCGACGCGCGGCGAGCCGAGTTCACACCATCAGCCGATCACAACGCGGTCGACCAGGCCACTGGTGCTGTCATCGTCCAGCGGTACGTGCTCGACGTCTTTCAAGCGGGCGGCACCGACGTCGTATCCACGGCGGATCTCGGCAAACCGGTACCCGAGAGCGACGGGTTGATCCGGATAGATTTCATCGTTCGGCTGTCGACGCCGCTCACGGCCGGCGTCGTGTACGAGGCGGTCGTGTCGGCGGTCGGCCCCGGCGGCACCGGCGCGGGCCCACGATCCAACACCTTCTCCGTTAGCCCGTCCAATCCGTTGTGCGCACCGACGATCGCACCGGCGTCGCAGTCCATTGCCGCTGCCGGCGGCAGCGGCAGCACGACGGTGACGGTGGCGGTGGGGTGCGCCTGGACGGCCGTCAGCAACGCCGAGTGGATCACCGTCACTGGAGGGGCGTCGGGTTCCGGCCCAGGCACCGCGACTTTCAGCGTTGCCGCGAACAGCAGCACGGCCGGCCGCACGGGCACGGTGACGGTCGCGGGTGCGACCTTCACGGTGACACAGGCCGGGGCGGCGTGCGCGCCGACGATCTCGCCGACGTCGGCGAACGTGGGTGCGGGGACGACGACCGGCAGCGTCTCGGTCACGGCCGCGACCGGGTGCGCGTGGACGGCGACGAGCAACGCCGGGTGGATCACGCTGACGAACGGCGGCAGCGGCAGCGGCGACGGAACCGTGAGCTACAGCGTGGTGGCGAACACCGGTACTGCGGCCAGGACCGCCACGGTGACGGTCGCGGGTGCGACCTTCACGGTGACACAGGCCGGGACGGCGTGCGCGCCGACGATCTCGCCGACGTCGGCGAACGTGGGTGCGGGGGCGACGACCGGCAGCGTCTCGGTCACGGCCGCGACCGGGTGCGCGTGGACGGCCAGCAGCAACGTGTCCTGGATCTCTGTCGGAGCTGGCGGGAGCGGCTCGGGCAGCGGCAGCGTCACCTACGACGTTGACGCCAACGCGACCGCGACGCCGCGTTCCGGCACCCTGACCATTGCCGGTGCGATCTTCACCGTCACCCAGGCGGGTGCGCCGTGCGAGCCGACGATTACGCCGACTGCGGCCGGCGCTGCCGCGGGCGGGAGTACCGGCACCGTTTCGGTGACTGCAGCGGACGGCTGTGTCTGGACGGCGACGAGCGACGCGTCCTGGATCACGGTCACGGCAGGTGCGACCGGCAGCGGTGAAGGCACCGTCAGCTACAGCGTCGCTGCCAACGGTGGGACGGCGTCGCGAGCGGGCACGGTGACCGTCGGCGGGCAGACGTTCACCGTTACGCAGGCTGCGCCCGGGTGCTCGTATTCGCTTTCGGCGACGTCAGCCAGTGTCGGCCCGGAAAGGGCCTCGTACATGGTGCTGGTGACCGCGCCCTCCGGTTGCGCGTGGACGTCCACGAGCAACGTCTCCTGGATCACGATCATCGGCGGCGCGAGCGACACGGGCGGCGGGGGAGTCCTGTACCGTGTCGCCGCCAACCAGAACGTGTCGCCGAGGACCGGCACGATGACGATCGCGGGCGAGACGTTCACCGTCACGCAGTCCGGCACATCGTGCTCCGTGACGATCTCACCGACATCGGCAAGCGTCGGGGCGGCGGCCGGCAGCGGCAGCGTTACCGTGACCGCGCCGGGCGGCTGTGCGTGGTCGGCCTCGTCAGCCGCGACCTGGATTACCGTGACCGGCGGCGCCAGCGGCAGCGGCAACGGGACCGTCACCTACGCCGTGGCTGCCAACTCCGGTGCGAGCCGGACGGGCACGCTGTCCATCGGCGACAGGACGTTCAGCGTGACGCAGGCCGCGACGCTGTGCTCGTACTCGATTTCGCCGACGAGCGCCTCCCTGCCGTCGAACGGCGGCAGCGGCACGGTCGCGGTGACCACCGCCGCCGGCTGCACGTGGACGTCGGCGAGCAGCGCGTCCTGGGTGACGATCACCAGCGGTGCGACCGGTACCGGGTCCGGAACCGTCGCGTTCACGGCGGCCCCGAACACCTCGTCGACGTCCAGGGCGGCTACGCTGACAATCGCCGGCCGCACCTTCACGGTGACGGAGCCGGCCGCGACGTGCACGTTCACCGTCAGCCCGTTGACCGTCTCGGTGTCGGCAGCCGCGGCCACGGGTCGAATCACGGTGACGACCGAGGCCGGGTGTACGTGGACGTCCTCGAGCGCGGCGCCGTGGATCGCGATAACAGGATCCGGCTCCGGGTCAGGGCACGCGACGTACACGATCCTCACCAACACCGGAACGGCGGCCCGCAGCGGCGTGGTCAACGTGGCGGGGGTTGCGGTCAGCGTGCAACAGGCGGCGCCGTCGACCGAGCTCATCGCGCCCGCGAACCTGCGGATCGTCAAGTGAAGGCTGTTCGTCCGGGTCGACCCCGTTGCCTCGAAGCGAGCGCGGCGGGCGATTTCGGATGAACCGCGCTAAGAGGCGGCTGGCACCAGTGCCGCCAAGGTGCCAGCCACCATTCTTCGGCCGCCGGTTGCGCCCGCGTCGGTCATCGAGCAGGATCAGCGGGCATGTCGCCCCTGCGCCCGCTATTGGCAGCGCTGGCCCTGTTGGCCACGGCCGCGGCCGGCTTATCTGCCCAGCCGAAGCCGCGCAGGCCCAACGTCCTGCTCATCATCTCCGACGACCTCCGCACTGAGATCGGCGCGTACGGCAGCCCGCTGGCCGGGACGCCGAATATCGACGCGCTGGCGAAAGCGGGCGTACGCTTCGACCGCGCGTACGCGCAGTTCCCGCTCTGCAATCCATCGCGCGTGTCCATGTTGACCGGCCGGCGGCCCGGCGTAACCGGCGTGCTGGGCAACCGCACCGATTTTCGCGTCGCGCACCCTGACTGGATCACCCTGCCGCAGCTGTTCAAGCGGAACGGATACGCGACGCTGCGCACCGGCAAGATCTTCCACGGCGGCATCGACGATGCGGCCTCGTGGACGGAAGGGGGCGACCCGCGGCGTCCGCTGGCGCCGGAAGGCGGACAGCGGGGTGGCGCAGCCGGAGGCGGCGGCGCGGCGCGCGCGCGTGCGTCGGATCGATGGATCGTGCTGGAGGGCAACGGCGAGACGCACGGCGACTACGCGGTCGCCGATCGTGCGATCAAGTACCTGCAGGACAACGGGGACCGGCCGTTCTTCCTCGCGGTCGGGTTCGTCAAGCCGCACAGCCCGCCCAGCGCGCCGCAGAAGTTCTACGACCTCTGGAAAGTCGAGGACCTCCCGCTGCCGGTCAACTTCGCCCCGCGCCCGACGGTGCCGCCCGATCTTCCCAACGCGGCGATCCGTCCCCGGAACGCGGACCTGTTCGTCGGGCGCGACGCTTCGGAGCGCGAAGCGAAGGAGATGATTCGCGCGTACCTCGCCTCGACCGCCTGGATGGACTGGAACGTCGGGCGGGTCGTGGCTGAGCTCGATCGGCTCGGTCTGCGGGACGACACGGTCATCGTCTTCTGGGGCGACCACGGCTATCAGCTGGGCGAGCGCGGCAAATGGTCCAAGGCCGGCTCACTGTTCGAGCAGGGGACGCGCACGCCGTTCATCGTCGTCGCGCCGGGCGCGAGGTGGAACGGCCGCAGCACCGCCCGCGTCGTCCAGAACCTGGACATCTACCCGACGCTCGCGGCGTTGTGCGGGTTGACGGCGCCGGCAGGTGTCGAGGGACGCAGCCTCGTGCCGCTGCTCGAGGACCCGGCGGCATCGTGGGACGTCCCGGCCTTCAGCGTCTGGAGCGAGGACGGAAAGACGTTTCACGGCGTTGCCGTCCGTACCGAACGATGGCGGTACGCCGAGTTCGGGCCGGATGGGACCAACGGGGCAATGCTGTTCGACGAGCGCAACGACCCTCTCGAGCTGATGAACCTCGCGGACGAACCACGCCTTGCCCCCGTTCGCGGGGAGCTGTCCTCCCTGGTCCGCCAGTACTCACGCGGACACTGACAGGCGCTCGTTCTCGGGCCGGGGAACACACCGGCGAGGTCCGCGCGCGTCTAAGCATTGGGGATGCGCCGGCAGACAGCGGTGCGGCACTGACGTGTGTGGACGCGCTCGGCGCGGGCAGCATCGCTGAACTGGCGACCCTGGGGGGACTGCACTACACTGGGTGCGCCAGCACTGCCGGACGAAATCTCTCATGGCCGGCGCGCACCCTGCTCCCGCCCTCGATCGCTCTGCGCCAGCGAACCCCGTAGCCCCAGCCGTTGTCCCTCCTGGCGTCCGGGTCACGTCCCGGGTCCTGTCGGTGGACGTCCTGCGTGGCATCGTGATGGTCCTCATGGCGCTCGATCACGTGCGCGACTACGTCACGGCGCTGCGCGTCCAGCCGGAGAACCTCGTGCACGGCAGCGTGGCCCTGTTCGCGACCCGATGGGTGACGCACTTCTGCGCGCCGGTGTTCTCGCTGCTCGCGGGCGTGGGCATCGGCCTGGTGATGGCTCGCGGGAAGATCCCGGCGGCGATGACCCGGTTCCTGGTCGTCCGGGGTGCGTGGCTGATAGTCCTGGACGTCATCAGCCGTCGCTCGATTTCCTGCTGATGACGCTGGGACCGTCGCTCGTCGCGCTGGCGTTGCTCGAGGGGACGCGTGGGCGAGTAGCCGAGTGGATCGCGCTGTACGGCCGCGTGCCGCTGTTTTACTACGCGGTGCACATCGCGGTCGCGCACCTGGCGGGAATGGTCATCGCCTTCGTCCAGGGCGGAGCGCTGCGCCGCCTGCCGATCGTCGCCGACCCTGCCTCGATTCCCGACTGGTACGGCGTCACGCTGCCGGGCGTCTACGTGGCGTGGGCGGTCGTCGTGCTCGCGATGTACCCCGCGTGCCGCTGGTTTGCGCGGCTCAAGGCGGAGCGGCGCAGCTGGTGGTTGTCGTACCTGTGAGGTGCACACGCGAGTTCCGGTGGGGCGTCCGCGTCGTGGATCGCACGCGGCCGGAGCGCGTCCGCTTGTCGCCTCGCTGGCGGGCGGACTCGGCCTGCCGATCCTGGTTGCCGCGGCATACTGGAGTTCGGCGGCGGTCTGGAGGCGTTCCTCGACGTCGCCACGCACCCCCGGCCCGCGGGGACCGATTACGGCGCCAGCGGCAGGAGCTTCCAGTCGCCGTCCGCCAGCTCGCGGACGGCGAACTGGTAAATCACCACTCGCTTGCCGCGCAGGCGGTCGAGACCGCGCTGCACCATGGCGCGCGTGGCGAAGGCCCCCTCGTCGTTCTGCACGAGCCGGTCGAGCGGCCGCCGGAGCGCGAGGCTCAGCTGCTCGGCGAAGCCTGCCGACACGCCCCACCCCATGGACTTGAGCGAGTAGATGTTCGAGAAGCTGTCGCCCAGCAGGAGGACATCGGCGTCGCGCGACGAGCGCCAGGGCGATCCGTCAGGCTCCAGCACGCGGCGCAGCCAGACGGTCTCCGGCTGCAGCAGCGCAGAGTCCTCGGGCATATCGAGCATCCTCGCCGTGTCGCCGACGGCGCTGACCTCGACGCGGTCGACGCGATAACCGGGGTCGGGAAGCGGCGGCAGATCGCCTGACACGACCATCGCAAGCCCCGCCGCCACCGCCTCCATCGCCTCAGGCGTCCAGTGCGAGTCGGTCGCGAGATACTGCGGGGCAGACGGCCGCGCCGCCGCGAGTCCTTCGGACGGGTCGAACACGCGCACGCCGGCCGCGCGCAGCGCAGCCACGAACTCCCGGTATGACGCGTTCTGAAGCACGCCGGCCGCGCCGACCGACCGGGCTGCGAGCATCTCCGGGTGCACGCCGGGCTTCACCGGCGTCGGCATCACGAGCAGGGTGATGCCTCGCGCTTCGAGATCCTGGTGGAAGCGGATGATCGCCGGTCGCGGATCGGCCGCCGGCGGCGCGGTCCATTCGGGCGCCTCCCGCACGCGTCGCTTGATTCGCCTGGCGTCGAGGAACGGCGTGCCGGTGACGTACTCGACGTCGGGCCTGTAGAAGAGCCACCCCTCTCGGCCGACATACACGCGCTCGTTGCCGACCGACAGCCACCGCGTCATAAGCGTCTGCGCGCGCGGCCGCAGCGTCCGGCCGATCACCGATGCGTCTTCCAGCACGCGCTCGAACCCGGTGAGTGTCTCGAGCACGACCCGGTTCCGCCAGAGCAGCCGCGGCCACGCCCCGGCCACAGGCGGCGTCGCCTTGAGTCTGGCCACTCGATCCCCGACCAGTTCCCGCGTACGGGACGCCACGGCACCCCACTCGGCAACGGGTACGAGGGCGACGACCGCGACGAAGACCCCCGCCAGCACCCGCGCGGTCCCGGGCGTCACGTTCGTCCGGCCGATCTCGGCCATCGCGATCGCCTCGCGATTCGGGCCTCCCTGGGGCAGCGACGGCTCGGTCGTCTCCATCAGAAGATGAAATAGATGAACGGGTTGTACGCCTGCGTCGTGAGCACCACGACGGACACCACCAGCACGGCGAAGGCGACGGCCGCGCGCGGCGCGGTCAACGTCTTCGTCCAGTCCCACGTCTGCGGCGCGATCCAGACGATGGCGCCAGACAGCAGGAACGTACCAACGTAATAGGGCGAGTAGACGATTCCCGACAGCAGCTGCGCGCGTTCGGGCGCACCCGGGATGAACATGTCGCCAAGGTACCGGACCGCGTGCGCGAGGTCCGGCGAGCGGAAGAACACCCACGTCACCAGGACGATCACGAACGTCACCGCCATCCGCGCCGCCGGCGGGAGCCAGCCGTAGAGCGCCGCCTTGCCGCGGAGGCGTTCGACGGCGAGCAGTACGCCGTGCAGGGCGCCCCAGACCACGAAGTTCCACGCGGCACCGTGCCACAACCCCCCGAGCAGCATGACGATGAAGAGGTTCACGTACGTCCGGACCTTGCCTCGCCGGTTGCCGCCGAGCGGAACGTAGAGGTAATCGCGCAGCCAGGTGGAGAGCGAGATGTGCCAGCGGTGCCAGAACTCCGTGATCGACTGCGACAGGTACGGCGAGTCGAAGTTCTTGGCGAACACGAAGCCGAGCATCAGCCCCAGGCCGATGGCCATGTCCGAGTAGCCACTGAAGTCGAAGTAGATCTGGAACGCGTACGCCGTCACGCCGTACCAGGCCTCGAGCGGCGTCAGCGACCCGGCCTCGAAGGCGAGATCGGCGATCTTGCCGCACGGGTTGGCGAGCAGGACCTTCTTGCCCAGCCCGAGGCAGAGAAAGGCGACGCCGCGCGCGAACTTCTCGACGGTGTGCGTGCGGAACCCGAGCTGGTCGGCCACCTCCGAGAAACGGATGATCGGCCCGGCGACTAGCTGCGGGAACATCGACACGAAACAGGCAAAGTCGATGAAGTTGAAGATCGGCTTCGCGTAGCCGCGATAGACGTCGATGGTGTAGCTCATCGACTGGAAGGTGTAGAAGCTGATGCCCAGGGGCAGCGTCACGCGCAGCGCCGCATCCAGGCCCGGCGAGGGCAGGCCGATCCACTGCGCGAGCGCGTCGATGTTCTGCGCGCCAAAGTTGTAGTACTTGAAGAAGCCCAGCAGCGAGAGGTTGCTCACCATCGACGCGACGAGCGCCACGCGCGACACCGACGTGCGACCGCCGGATCGCTGGTCGGCCGCCATCGCCAGGCCGGCGAAGTAGTCGATCGTCGTGGAGACGAGGAGCAGGGCGAGGAAAAGAGGGTTCGCCCAGCCGTAGAACACGTAGCTGAGCACCGTCAGGACCAGGTGGCGCGCCCGCCGGGGGGCCGCGTAGTAAGACAGCAGCGCCACCGGCAGGAAGTAGAAGAGGAACAGGTACGAGCTGAAGACCATCCGCTACTGCCGGCCGACCTCGTAGTACAGGGGCAGCTTCGACTGCTCGCTCGCGGAGAGCAGCCGCTCGCCCTCGAGCTCGGGGTGCGCGCTGTAGGGCTCGACGGTCAGCGTGAACGCCGCGCCGGGGTGCTTCCGTGCCTCCGGCAGGATCTTGCTGTCGCGGATGGCCCACTGCGCGATGCGGATGTACTTCGATCCGTACTTGCCCTGCACGACGTCCATGACCTCGTACTCGTTGACCACGAGGGCGTGCCGGTAGGGAAGGATCGTCTTCGGATCGGGAATTGGCGTCGTTTCTTCCAGGCGGACGTTCAGGACGGCGCGATCAGCGGCGGCGCGTGCCGCCGGTGCGCTGGCGGCCGTGGCCCTGGCCTGCGCCGGCCCGATCGGGCCGCGCGGCACGCGCGACACCGTCGACCGCCCGGGATCGATCCACACGTCCGGGTGCACGTCGCCGCCATCATTGTGGGTGACGCGCGTCCACTGCTCTACACGCGAGAAGTCCTCGCTGAAGCGGCCGACGTACACCTCCACCTGGCGTCCGCCTGAGCGGACCTGGTTCGGCCCCCCCTGGTTGTACGGACCGGTGATCGCGAGGAACCGCGGGTGGTTGGACCAGCGCGGGCAGGAGGCCTCCGCGCCTTCGAAGCCGGGCGCGTTGTTGACGTTCACTACCCAGCGATTCCCGGCCTCGACGTCGATCATGGTCACGTTACGGTGCGCGCCGTCGAAGTACCAGAACAGCGGGCCGCGCGCGTAGGTCATCGAGGTCCAGCAGCCCTCGCCGAACGCGCGGACCGTCTTGTTGCGGAGGTCGGCGATGCCCGCGTCCGGCCACGGCCACATCCCACCCGCAAAGCTGCCGTCCGGGGACACGGCGAAGCCTTCCATGCTGACCAGGGTCTTGTCCCACACGAGCTCACGCTTTTCCGGTGCGTCGAGCGGAAAGCGCACCACCTTCCGGAAATCGTACTTCTCGTTCTCGATGCCGGCGTAGACCCAGTCGCTGCCGTCCGCCGGGTTCCGCCAGAGCGCCAGGGCGAAGGCGTCAGCGAGCTTCCGCAGGCCGCTGCCGTCCCAGTTGACGACGTGGATCTCGGGCGGTCCGGGGACGAGGCGGGTGGAGAATACGATGCGATCGGCCCGCGAGGTCAGCCGCGGCTTGAGCATCTTCATGGGTCGCGGGACGATGACGCGTTCGCCGCGGCCATCTTCCGTATCGAAGCCCAGCAGGGTCAGCTTCGTGTTCTCGTCGACTTCCGGATCGGTGCCGTCGCCCTGGACCCATACGATGCGCGTGTGCGCGCCGGTCAGCGCGCGCACCTCCGCGGCAGGCCCGGTCGCAGTCGCCGGAGCGGGATTCGCAGAGTCGGTGGCGCTGCCGCGGGAACAGCCCGCGAGAATGGCGGCAACGCCGACAGCGACGACGATCAGACGGATCGTGAGCAGCATGGGAGAGTCCCATAGTACCACTGGCCGGTTCGTCCCGAGATCGAACGCTCTCGTCGGACCTCGTCCGCATCGGCGTAGCACCACATGACTGCTCGACGTCGGCGTCACACACGTCTTTACCGACCGGTCCAGCGCGTCAATCGGCGCGTCCGCAACTCGGATGGGCGTCGCCGCCGGATCCCGCGGGTGAAGTGACGCCGCAGTCACGGCCGCCGGCCGGGTTCCTCCGATCGGCATTCACGTCTACCCGCCATGTAAAATAGCTCACCTTGCGTTCAGGATCAGACGGCATGGTGGGCGTCGGCATCATCGGATATGGCTACTGGGGGCCGAATCTGGTGCGGAACTTCTTCGAGGCAAGCGGTGCCGCCGTACTCCAGGTGTGCGACCAGCGCCCCGGGCGCCTCGAGCAGGCGGCCGCTCGGTACCCGGGCATCCGCACGACCAGGAACGCTGCCGATCTGATCGCGCATCCCGCCGTCGACGCGGTGGCGATCGCCACGCCGGTGTCGACCCACTACGATTTCGCGATGCGCGCCCTGGCGGCCGGCAAGCACGTGTTGGTCGAGAAACCGCTGGCCGCCTCCGCCGACGAGGGCAGGCGGATCGTGGACGAGGCGGAGCGGCGCGGCCTCGTGCTGATGGTGGATCACACCTTCGTCTACACCGGCGCGGTCCGCAAAATCCGCGAAATCGTCGCCGCCGGAGACCTCGGCGACATCTACTACTACGATTCGGTGCGGGTCAACCTCGGGCTGTTCCAGCACGACGTGAGCGTCATCTGGGACCTCGCGGTCCACGATCTCTCGATCCTCGACTACGTCCTGCCGGCGCGGCCGCGCGCCGTCTCGGCGACGGGGATGAGCCACGTCTCACGCGGCCCGGAGAACATCGCCTACCTGACCCTGTTCTTCGCCGACGCGCTGATCGCCCACATCCACGTCAACTGGCTCGCCCCGGTGAAGGTGCGGCGCACGCTGATCGGGGGCAGCCGGCGGATGATCGTGTACGACGACATCGAGCCCAGCGAGAAGGTGAAGATTTACGACCGCGGCATCTCGGTGGACGACCAGAGCGCCGAGGGCGTCTATAACCTACTGGTCAGCTACCGAACCGGCGACATGTGGGCGCCGAAGCTCGATCTGACCGAGGCGCTGCAGCTGGAAGTGGCGCATTTCCTTGCGTGCATCGACGGAAGCGAGGCGCCGAGCACCGACGGCCGAGCCGGCTTGCGGGTCGTCGAGATCATGGAGGCGGCCACGCGCTCGATGGCGGAGCAGGGCCGGCCGGTGGACCTCGCATGACCGGCGTCTCCGTCTGTTTCCCCGCCTACAACGAGGAAGCGACCATCCGCGGCGTGATTGACGAAGCGCACGCGCTGCTCAGCGCATCCGGCCTCGACTACGAGATCCTGGTGTGCGACGACGCCTCCACCGACGGCACGGGGGGAATCGTGGACGCGGCGGCGCTGCGGGTGCCGCGCCTGCGCGTGATCCGCCATGAACACAACCTAGGCATCCACGCCACGTTCGAGCACCTCTACCGTGAGGCGCGCAAGGAGTTCGTCTTCCTCAACTCGTCCGATCGGCAGTGGGACACGCGTGTCCTGTTCGACCTGCTCCCGCTGACGCGCGAGTTCGACGTCGTCGTCGCCACGCGGCGGCGGAAGTACTACGGCCCGGGGCGGGCGCTGGTGTCCTGGGGCTTCAACATGGTGCCGCGCCTGCTGTTCGGCGTGCGCACCGGAGATGCCGGCGCCGTGAAGCTGGTGCGGCGCGAGATCATCTGGCGGTTCGACCTGGTGTCGCGCTCGCCCTTCTCCGAGGCGGAGCGCCTCATTCGCGCGGCCCGGGCCGGCTACCGGATCGCCGAACGGCCGACGGCCACCGCCCCTCGCACTGCCGGGCGGTCGCGCGGCCTCAGCCGCGGACTGGTGTTCGACGCGCTGCGCGACGTGTCGCGGGTGTGGCGGGCGCTGCGCGCCGAGCGCCGGGCGGCGGCGCAGCAGCGGCAGAAAACGGAGCCGAGCGATGCCGATCGCCGATGACGTCCAGCTCGGGGCGGGCGTGCGAATCTTCCACCCGGACCTGGTGAACCTCTATGGCTGCCGCATCGGGGCCGACACGAAGGTCGGCGCGTTCGTGGAAATCCAGAAGAACGCCTCGATCGGCTCGCGCTGCAAGATCTCGTCGCACTCGTTCATCTGCGAGGGCGTCACGATCGAAGACGAGGTATTCGTCGGCCATGGCGTCGTGTTCATCAACGATCGGCACCCTCGTGCCACCACCGGCGGCGCGCTGCAGACTGAATCGGACTGGCAGGTGGTCGCGACGCTGGTCAGGCGCGGCGCTTCGATCGGAAGCGGCGCGGTCATCATGTGCGGCGTGACCATCGGCGAGGAGGCGATGATTGGCGCCGGCGCGGTGGTCACCCGAGACGTGCCGGCGAAAGCGGTGGTGGCCGGCGTTCCGGCGCGGCTGCGGCTCGGGTGAACGCACCGACCGCCTCCACGACCCGCCGCTGCTGTGCCGCGGTCAGCGACGGGAACATCGGGAGCGACACTACTTCTGCGGCGACACGTTCCGAAACGGGAAAATCGCCCGCCTCGTACTCGAGATGCGCGTACGCCTTCTGGAGGTGCAGCGGAATCGGGTAGTGGATGCCGGTGCCAATGCCGGCCTCGCGCATGTGGGCGATGAACGCGTCGCGCTCCGCCACTCTGATGACGTACAGGTGATAGACCGTCCGCGACCACGGCGGCTCGTACGGCGTGACGACGCCCTCGAACCCCTGGAACAGCCGGCCGTACTCGGCAGCGCGCTCGCGGCGCTGCTCGTTCCATCGCGCGAGGTGCGACAGCTTGGCGTGCAGGATGCCCGCCTGGATCGCATCGAGCCGCCCGTTGTAACCCTCGAGGTCGTGGAAGTACTTTCGTGCCTGGCCGT
This sequence comes from Vicinamibacterales bacterium, assembly GCA_048594975.1. Taxonomy (GTDB): domain Bacteria; phylum Acidobacteriota; class Vicinamibacteria; order Vicinamibacterales; family 2-12-FULL-66-21; genus JBMDXB01. The sequence continues at coordinate 23,720 of JBMDXQ010000071.1, forward strand.
GATCGCGGAGCATCCGGCCCCGGTGGGCAACCTCGTCGTCCGTGGTGGTGATCGCGCCGGCTTCGCCGCAGGCGCCGAGGTTCTTCCCCGGGTAGAAGCTGAACGCGGCAGCACGGCCGAGCGCCCCCGCCATTCTCCACGCGCCGTCGCGGCTGGACAGGTACTCCGCACCGTGTGCCTGGCAGGCGTCCTCGATCACCACCAGCCCGTACTTCTCCGCAAGCTCGTCGATCGCATCCATGTTCGCGACCTGCCCGTAGAGGTGCACGGGCACGACCGCGGTCACCGGACGTCCCGATCGCGCGCTGATCGGGCGACCGGTCGCGTCGCGGCGACATCCGCGTTCGAGGTAGTCGCGCAGCCGAGCCGGATCCAGCGTGCACGTCCGCTCGTCGATGTCGACGAACTCCACCGAGGCGCCAGCGTGGGTGATGGCTTCGGCGGTGGCAATGAACGTGTGCGGCACCGTCACCACCACGTCGCCGGTCCTGACCCCGCACGCCAGCAGCGCGAAGAGCAGGGCGTCGGTACCGGTGCCGGTCCCGACACAGTGACCGACGCCGCAATAGGATGCGAACGCGGCCTCGAAGCGCGCGACCGCCGGTCCACCGATGAAGCCGGCAGTGTCGAGCGCCTGCTCGAAGACGGCACGCAGGTCGGCACGGAGCTCCGCGTGCGGCGCGACGAGGTCGACAAAGGGAACCGGATCGCTGGCTGTCATCGGCGTCTGAAGATCCTATACCGGGGAAGCTCCTCGACGAGAACGTAGCGGGCCGGCAGATCGAGTGCGACGAACCGTTCCAGGTGGCGCCAGGGGCTGTTCAGGAGCTGCAGCCGGTTCTTGACGACGACCCACTCGACGTCGAGGCTGTCCAAGAGGCGCAGCACGGTCTCACCGTCGTACGGCGCCGCCGTGTCATCGAACACGACGACGGGGAACAGCGGGCGCCGCTTCGAGGCGAAGAAGAACGGGTCTTCGCCCGGCACCAGCACGACGCGGTCGCCAGCCGGAATCAGCTCGGCGCACCGGTCGAGGAGCCGCTCGAAGTCCGGCAGGTGGCTCCCGGGCGTCGCCAGACCGCGCAGTGCCGGATGCGTCGCCTTCGCCACCGTCCCCACGAGGTCCACGAACCCGAGGCGCTCGTGGCGGGTGACGTGACGGTACCCGAGGCTGGCAAACACGAGGCATGCACCGCCGACGCCTATCGCGACCAGCCGGCGTCGAGAAGGTGGCGCGGCGTGCACCATCCACGCCGCCGGCTGCGCAAGCGCGATGAGCAGGAACGGCCAGACGCCGTAAGAAGAATCGTGGACGCCTTGCGACGCGAAGGCGGCATGCGCGATGCCAATCGCGACAAGCGGGAGGGCGCGCTCGAAGCGCCAGTCGCGGGTGCGGACCGCCGCGATCCACGTCAGGACGGCCGCCCCGGCAGCGACGCCCCACAAGGCGTAAGCGCGCGCCGCCAGTCCCCACCTCACCATCGTCCGGATCGCATCCACCCAGGGGAGGGCGGCGATGGCGAGGCCGAGGACGACCGCGGCGCGGGAACGGCCGCGGGCGATTACGAGAAAGCCTGCCACGGCGCAACCAAGGGCAACCCACGTCCGGGGGCGCGCGTACAGCCAGAAGATCCGATCGGCCGACGGCCAGCGCCGGCTCGCCGCGTACTCAACGGTCCAATGGAAATACGGCCGGATACCTGCCGTGCCGTGAATCGCAGCCAGCGCGAGAAGCATTGCGGCGAGCGATCCCGCCGCGAACGCGGCGTACCCTGGTCGCTCGCCGTGACGCGCGGCACACGAGACGAGCAGGAAGGCATGGACGGTCAGGAACGCGGCAACGCCGATGTTCTGCTTGGTGAAGACCGGAATGGCCAACAGTGCGCCGGCGGCAAGGTGGCGCCACGCACCGCCGGACCTGCGCGCCCAGGCGATCGCCACCAGCGCGGCCAGCACCCACAGCACGCAGTCGGGGTCGTAGAACGGCAGCGGCAGGATCGAATACCCGTTCAGGAACACGGCCGGCGCCGTAAGCGCGAACGCCACGAACGAGGCGGTCGCATCGTCCAGCGTCTCGAACTGCTGTCGCACCAGGTGGTGGGTCAGCCACACGGTGAGCCCGGCGACGAGCGCGCAATAGCCAAGGTGCGGGAACACGCCGTCGTCGAACAGTTCCAGGATCGCCGCGTGCGTCAGGAACGTGACCGGGCCCTGCGGCACGACGAAGTCGCGATACGGGACCTGTCCCAGGGTGATGCGGTAGGCGATCTCCAGCGTGTAGGTGATGTCCCAGAGGGCCGTGACCCGGGCGCCGTGCCACAGGACGACGGCGGCGGCAGCGCAGAACAGCACGCCGCGGAGCAGGCGGTCGAGGTGTGCCGTCAGTGGGTGACTGCTTCCCCGCCCACAGCGCTCGCGGCAGGCTGCGGGCGCTTCCGCTGCAGCTCGACGAACACGACGTTCCCCTGGGCGGGGCGCACTTTCTTCAGCCGCGCCAGGTCAGTGCGCTGCCAGTCCTGCCACGCCTTCGTCGAGGCGACGATGTCGTCCAGCCGCGGGGGCCGGTTCGAGATGACCTTCTCGGAGAGCGTGCTCCCGAGCTTGTCCGGGCGGCGCAGCAGGATCTTGCGCACCAGCGACAGGCCCGCCTTCCGATAGCGCCAGCAGAACCGCGCGAAGTCCAGGGCGCGGCCGTTGGCCAGGAACACCTTCGTATACGCCCAGATCTGCAGCCGTTCGATCTGCGTGCGCGTCAGGTCGGCGAACTCGAGAGCGCCGCCCAGCTGCTTGTCGTAATCGTCCCAGTTCGTGGACCGCAGGCGATAGCCGCCCTCACCGGCGGCCGCCAGTCGTCCGATCTCCGTTCCCGGGAATGGCACCATGACGCCGAAGATCGGCGTCTCCGGGTTCAGCTTCACCGCCAGATCGATCGTCCGCCGCATCGACGCGACCGTCTCGTTTGGGTGCCCGAGAATGAAATAAGTTTCGATCGGGAGCTGCGCCTGCCTGGCGGCCGCGCCCGCCTTCAGGATCATCTCGGGCGTGCTGCCCTTGCCGGTCTTCTTGAGCATTTCCGTGTCGCCGGTCTCAATACCCATGCCGATGCGCCACGCGCCCGCCGTCTTCATCTTCTTCAAGAGCGGGTAGTCGACGAAGTGAACGTGGGTCTGCGCCGTCCATCGCGTGCGGTGCTGAACGCCGGCGGCAATCATGGCGTCGAGCAGCTCGTGGCAGCGATCCATGTTCACCGAGAACAGCTCGTCGCCGAAGCGGATGTCGGGCGGCTGGTAGGTGTCGAGGATCAGGAGCAGCTCGTCCATGAAGTTCTGGACGCCGCGCGGCCTCGCGACACGGCCATTCGGGTTCATGCAGAACAGGCAGTTGAACGGGCACCCGCGCTGCGACATCACCAGGTATTCCTGGGCACGCGGCAGCAGGTCCCAGGCCGGAAAGGGAATCGTGTCCTGGTCCGCGATCCGGTCCCGGGCCGCCGTGGCCATCACACCGTCGCCGGTACGCAGGACGAGGCCCGGCACCCCGCGCATGTCATCGGCGGGCGTGCCGGCGCGGAGCGCGTCGCACAACTCGTGAAACGTGACCTCGCCCTCGCCGCGGACGCCGACGTCGAACTGGGGGAATTCCTGCAGCGTGAACTCGGGGACGGCGGTGACGTGCACGCCGCCGATCACGGTCCGGATCGAGGGGTCGGCCGCCTTGACCAGCTGCGCGACGTAGGCGGCCGGCTTGATCTCGCACGTGAACGCGCCCAGACCGAGCACCTGCGGCTGCAGCTCGACCACGCGCCGCACGGTCTCGTCGAATGACAACCGCTCCAGCTTGGCATCCACGATCGCCACGTCGAACCCGGGGGAGCGTCGAAGATAGCCGGCAAGGTACGCCAGGCCGATACGGCCGAATGCCGGGGTGTCGTAGTCCGGTTCGAGGACCTGGAACGGCGGAGGATTGACGAGAACGACCCGGAATCGTGACATCTGTTGATGAATCGCCGCAGGATATGCGGTAGAAGAGACCGCTAAGTATCGCTGCTAGGGTCCTGCTATGTCAATGACCGCGTTGAGGTTCCACGTCAATCGACCCTGCGGTACAGGGTGAAGTCCTCGATCTGCGTCTCGAGGCGGTACGCCCGGAGCAGACGGAGCACATCCGCATCCTGCAGGAGCCGGTCGACGGCCATACCCATCGCCGAGCGGGCGTGCAGCTCCTCGAAGACGATGTAGGCGGGTCGGGTGGATTCCAGCTCCCGTGTGACGTCCGAAAGGGAGAAGCCCGGCTGAGGGAACGCCGACGGCACGAAGACGTTTACACGCAGGAACCGGTTGGCCATCAGGCGATCGGTCGAGAAGTAGATCGTCGAGCAGTTGATGCCGAAGAAATACAGCCGATCGTCGCGGGCGGTGCGCGCCCGTAGATACTCGATCAGCTCTTCGTTCGCGCGGGCGGAATACCCCCGCCCGTTGGCGTAACCGCCGAACCGCTCCAGATATGGAGTGCGGGCGGCCCTGCCGAGGAGTTGAGCGAGATCGGCGCGCGGGTAATCGGTGATCCGCCGGAAGTAGTTCCCCCGTACCAGGAGCACCGCGCTGATGCCGATCAGCAGCACCACAAGAGCCCGGTGCACGATATCGCGTCGGGCTGACGCAAGCAGCCATGCGGCCATGATCGCCAGGGGGGGCTGCGCCTGGACGAAGTAGGAGTTGAACAGCCACACGCCGTTGGCGACGATGGCGATGGCCGAGGCCCCGCCCAGGGCGACGGCAAGCCCCGCGGCCGCGTCCAGCCTGCGACGGCGGGCGAGGTCCCACGCGACCGCGACGGCGCCCAGCGCACCCGCCGTCCAGAGCGGTTGGGTCTTCATGCGGAGGAACACCGCCTTGGAAAACGCCAGCGCGTAACCGCCAGTCGTGAACCCCTGGGACACGTACGCGCGGTTGAAATCGATGAGCGCGATGCGGCCGTCCGGCCACGCCCCGATGCCCCAGAGCCAGACGATCGTGGCCACCGGCACCAGGAAGGACGCAGCGGCCGCAATCGCGATTGCGCGCGCCGCGTGACGCCAGGAGGGCGAGTAGGCTGCCAGCCAGAGCGCCAGCGCTGGCAGGTAGATGCCGGCATTCGGCTTGAAGACGACCGCGGCGCCGCCTGCTGCGCCCAGCAGCGCCGACAGCGCCGCCGACGGACGCTCGCGGAGCTGCGTCGCGCACCACGCGGCGATGCACACGAGGACGACGATGGAAGTCTCCGCGACGCTTCGCTCCAGGAATCCCCCGTGACCGTACAGGAAGCCCGGCACGGTCATCGTGGAGTAGATGGCGGCAGCCGAGGCGCCGACGACCGTGCTCTGGAGCCGGCGGACGACGACGAAGAGGAGCAGCGCCGAAGCAACTCCGGCGAGAAAGTCGAACCACGCCACGCTCGCCGTGTTCCAGCCGAACACGGTGAACGCCGCCAGGTACATCAGGAACGACCCTGGAGGCTTGTGATCCCAGACGTCCCGGTACAGGACCTGGCCGCGCGCCATCTGGTGCGCGGCCGATGCCCAGAATCCCTGGTCGATGCCGAGGGGTTCCGCGACCGCCGTCAGGCGCAGCAGCAGCGCGCTGCCGGCAAGGGCGAACAGGGCCACGAGCAGCAAGGTGCGGTCTGGTGCTGCACCTTGGGTCATTGCGCCGGCTTGATGTCCTTGATGATGAAGAGGACCTCGCCCGGGCGAAGCAGGCCGAGGTCCTTGCGCGCCAGTGACTCGATTGCCGCCGGATCGTCCTTCAGCCGCCGCGCCTCGTCGCGCAGCCGGGCGTTCTCGAGGCGCAGACGCTCGAGCGCCGCTTCGGCCTCCCGGAATTGCCGTCCGGCGCGCAGGCGCTCCATCAGCCCCCGGTCGCCGATCAGCGCGTCCATCAGAAGCACCGCGGTAATGAAGGCAAGCAGCACCTGGAACGGCCTGCGGCGGAACACCGAGATCCGCGGCGGCGCCACCGGGCGGCGGCGCAGCGGCTGCAGTCCCGAACGGCGTCGGGCTGACGGAGGAGCCTCCGAGCGGGTCGGCATGGGCTGGAAGGCGCGTGGTGCGCGTCTATTTGTACAATACTTTCGTCCCCGCGCCGCGAAGAATTTAGCGGCGCTGCCAGCCGGCCAGGTCCCGTGTCCGGCCGGCGTGGAAGGCCGCATCGTGATGACCTCCGAATACGTCCTCGTCCTGACCACCCTGCCGGGCGACACCGACGCGTCGGCGTTCGCGCGCGCCGTGGTCGAGGAGCGTCTGGCCGCCTGCGTCAACGTGTTGTCGCCGATGGAGTCGTTCTACCGGTGGGAGGGCAACGTCCAGCGCGACGTCGAGCGCCAGATCGTCATGAAAACGTCCCGCGCGCGCATAGCCGCGCTCTGGGAGCGCATGCGCGAGCTGCACCCCTACGACGTCCCCGAATTCATCGTCGTGCCCATCGTCGAGGGCAACGACGGCTATCTGCGGTGGATCGGCGAGTCGACGACGCCGTAGCGGCCCGGGGGCGGGCGGGGCGTGCGCCGGGGCGCAGGTGGCCGCCGTGTCACGACGCGTCGGCACCGATGGCGGCCGACAGCCGTGAGAGGCGATCGCGGTCGAGAAGCTGGAGCAGACCGCGGTTGATGCGCCGGAACACCCCCGGCCCCTCGTAGATCAGCGAGGTATACACCTGCACGAGTGTGGCCCCGGAGCGGATGCGCTCGTAAGCATCGCGCGCCGTGAAGATCCCGCCGACGCCGATGAGTGGCACACGGCCGTCGGTCCTCCGGTAGATCCGGCGGCAGGCCTGGTTCGCTCGGTCGCGCAGCGGCGCTCCGCTCAAGCCGCCCGGCTCGGCAGCGCGCGGCGAGCGGAGGCCGTCGCGCGCGATCGTCGTGTTGGTGGCGATGATCCCGTCGGCCCCGGCCGAGACCACGGCGTCGACGGTCTCGTCCATTTCCTCCCACGTCAGATCCGGCGAGAGCTTTACCAGGACCGGCCGGCGCGGCCGGCACTCGGACACGGAGCCGATCGCGACGCGCACGAGGTCACCAATCGCGGACGGCCGCTGCAGGTCGCGCAGGCCGGGAGTATTCGGAGAGCTGACGTTGATCGCCAGGTAGTCGGCGACGGGGGCGAGCGCCGCGATGGCGCGCCGGTAGTCGTCGGTCGCCGACTCGTTGGGCGTCTCGCGGTTCCTGCCGACGTTCACGCCCACCGGGCCGCCGCGCTCGCCGACGGCGCGCAGACGCGCGGCCACGACTTCCGCGCCCTCGCTGTTGAACCCCATGCGGTTGATGAGCGCGCAGTCCTCCACGAGCCTGAACACTCGCGGGCGGGGATTGCCCTCCTGCGGCCGCGGCGTCACGGTGCCGACCTCGACGAACCCCGCGCCGAGCGCCGCCCACGCGGTGCACGCCTCGGCATGCTTGTCCAGGCCGGCGGCGACCCCGATCGGTGCAGGGAACCGCAGGCCGAACGCCTCGATCTGCAGCCGCTCGTCCCTCACGCGGAACGCCGGTGCGATCGTGCGCAGCCCGGGCGCCGCGAGTCGAAGCATCGCCATCGTCCGGAGATGCGCGTCCTCCGGGTCCATCGCGAAGAGGATGCGCCGGAGGACATGCTCGTACAGCATGACCGCGGTCCGTCAGAAGTAGCGCAGCAGCAGGAAGCCGCCGAGCAACAGCACCAGGAACAGGAGCGCGGCGAGGTCGAAGTGCTTCTCGATCAGCGCCCGCACGGTCGGTCCGAAGATTCGGAGGATGGCCGCAACGAGGAAGAACCGCCCCCCGCGCCCGAGGAAGCTGACCAGGATGAACGGCACGAAGGCCATGCCGGTGGCGCCGGCGGCGATGGTGGCGACCTTGTAGGGGATCGGCGTGAACGCCGCGGCGGCGAGGAACCAGATGCCCCACGTGCCGCGATACAACTGGACGACGCGGTTCCACGCCTCTTGCGCCTGGTAGAAGTCCACGATCGCCTGGCCGAGCGTCGCCATGAACGCGCTGCCGATGTAATAGCCGAGGACGGCGCCGCTGACCGAGCCAAGCGTGCACAGCCCCGCGGCCCGCAACCAGTGGTGAGGGTTCGCGGCGACGATCGCGATCAGGAGCACGTCGGGCGGGATGGGAAAGACGGACGACTCGGCGACGGCGATGAGGAAGAGCGCCAGCAGGCTCTGCGGCGTGTCCGCCCAGCGCATGGTCCAGTCGTACAGCCAGCGGATCCAGCGGCGCGGCCGGTCGAGCAGGCCCATCAGTCGAGCGCCTGCCGGATGTCCTCGATCAGATCCTGCGGGTCCTCGATGCCGGCGGAAATACGCACGAGGCTGTCGGTGAGCCCGATGGCCGCCCGGAGCTCGCGCGGGATGGAGGCATGGGTCATCGATGCGGGGTGGCAGATGAGCGACTCGACGCCGCCGAGGCTCTCGGCGAGGGCCATCAGGCGGGTGCGATTGCAGACCCGGCGCGCCGCCGCTTCCGAGCCCGCGTCGAACGCCAGCATGCCGCCGAACCCGCGCATCTGCCGCTGCGCCAGCTCGTGCTGCGGGTGCGACGGCAGCCCCGGGTAGAACACCTGCCCGACTTTCGGATGCTGCGCGAGGAACTCCGCGAGCGCCTGCCCGTTGATGCTGTGCTGCGCCATCCTCACCGCCAGCGTCTTGGTGCCGCGCAGCACCAGCCAGGAATCGAGCGGGCTCAGGATGGCGCCCTCGGCGTTCTGCACGAACTGCAGCCACTCGCTGTCGTCCTCGCGCGCGGCGACAACGATGCCGCCGATGCTGTCGCTGTGGCCGTTGAGGTACTTGGTCGTGCTGTGCACGACGAGGTCGGCGCCGAATTCGAGCGGGCGCTGCAGGCAGGGGCTCGCGAACGTGTTGTCGACGACCAACCGCGCGCCGTGACGGTGTGCGATTTCGGACGCCATTCCGAGATCGGTCAGCCGCATCACCGGGTTGGTCGGGGTCTCGATGAACAGCAGTTTCGTCTGCCGACGCATCGCCCGCTCGATGGCGTCGGACTGCGACGTGTCCACCCAGGAGAACTCGAGCTGGTAGCGGGTGAGCACTCGCTCGAACAACCGGTAGGTGCCGCCATACGTATTGTCAGTGACGACCACGTGGTCGCCGCTGCGCAGCAGCGTCGCCACCGCGCCGATCGCCGCCATGCCCGACGCGAAGGCATATGCGGCGCGGCCGCCCTCGATCGCCGCGACGTTCTTCTCCAGCGCGGCGCGGGTGGGGTTCTGCGTGCGCGCGTACTCGTAGCCCTTGTGGCGTCCGACCTCTTCCTGCACGTACGTCGAGGTCTGGAAGATCGGCGTGGTGATCGCGCCCGTCGACGGATCCGGTTCCTGCCCGGCGTGAATGCAGATGGTGGAGAAGCGAGCCGATCGCAGGGTCACGGGCCAGTACCATAGTCTGTTATCATTCGATTTTCAACGCGCATGGCCAGTCGCCGCGGCACTCCTCCCCTGGCTCCCGCGCCGCCGCCGAACGCGACGCCGGCGTCGTCGGCACGCCACCTCCTCCTTCAATCGTGGGCCGGACGCATCTTCCTCATCGCCGCGGCGCTGAAGCTGCTCGTCGCGCTGCTGCGTGCCGCCGACGCGCTGCCCGGCGTCGCACGGGTGTTGAGCAGCGCCGGCACGATCGGGCTCGTGATCTCGTTCTCGTACTTCGTGTGGCGGCTGGCGGCGCTGAGCCGGCGGCGGCTGCTGTGGCGGGTGCGCCGCCGGCTGATCCTCTCGTACGTGTTCTTCGGCGGGGTGCCCGCGCTGCTCATCGTCGGGCTGTTCGTGCTCGGCCTGTGGCCGGTCTCGATGAGCGTCAGCGCGTACCTGTTCCGGGACGGCTATGACGACGTCGCGGAAGATGCGCGGCTTCAGGCGCGCTCGGCGGCCGCCGACATCGCACGGATGCCGGTGCTGGCGCAGCAGGTCATCGATCGCGTGCAGCAGAATGTCCGCTCGCGCTACCCGTCGATTTCGCTGGTGTTCCTGCCCGAGTCGGGCGACGGCGGGGCGCCGCCGCGCGCCGGCCGCTGGGATCACGTCGAGCCCCCGGACGCGCTGCCCGCGTGGATCCGCGCCGACGGCTTCGCCGGCGCCGTTGCCATCCCGCCAGCCGATGCGGCCGACGAGTGGAGAATCACGATTCGCGTGGTCGCGCCGGCGGCGGGTCCGAAGGGACGCGCCGGCTCCGTGATCCTTGATGTGCCGCTCGACGAGGAGGTGATGCAGCGGCTGCACGACCAGACCGGGGTGACGGGCGGTGACATCTGGGTGGGCGAGAGCGGCGACTCGCAGAGCGTCGTCACCGGCGTACCGGGACAGGGCGGGGGCGGGCTGTTCAGCACGAGCATCGTCGTCATCGACTGCGCTGACTGGACGAGCGGGAACAGGAAGCGGGCGCACATCGCCCTGCGCTACCGCGTGTCGGAGGTCTACAACAAGCTGACCAGTGCGCAATCGCTGACCGTCCGCGACCGGCCGCTGGGAGAGGTGCTGATCGGGATCCTGGTCGCGGTCGCAGTGCTGTTCCTCATCATCCAGATGGCGGCGCTGGCGATGGGCCTGACGCTGGCGCGCTCGATCACGCGCTCGATCCACGAGCTCTTCACCGGCACCGAACGCGTGCGCCTCGGCGACTTCAGCCATCGGATCAACATCCAGACGAACGACCAGCTGGGCGAGCTGGCGGCCTCGTTCAACCAGATGACCGGCAGCATCGAGAACCTGCTGCAGACCGCGGCGGAGAAGAAGCGCATGGAGGAGGAGCTGCGCATCGCCCGGCAGATCCAGATGTCGCTGTTGCCGCGCGGGCCGCTCGACATCCCCGGTCTCGGCATCACCGCGCTGTGCGTCCCGGCGCGCGAGGTGGGCGGCGACTACTACGACTTCTTCCCGCTCGGCGAGCAGCGGCTCGGCGTGCTGATCGCCGACGTGTCGGGCAAGGGGACCTCGGCGGCGCTGTACATGGCGGAGCTCAAGGGGCTCGTGCTCGCGCTCAGCCAGCGCCACGAGTCGCCGCGCGAGCTGCTCGTCGAGGTGAACCGCATTCTCTCCGAGACGCTCGACAGCCGCAGCTTCATCACGATGACCTACGCGGTCATCGATCTCACAGCCGGCCGGATGACCTACTGCCGCGCCGGACACACGCCGCTGATCTTCCTGCCGGGCCCGGCGTCGCCACGCCCGGGCGCGCGGGTGCTCATTCCCAACGGGATGGTGGTCGGCCTGCAGCTGCCCGGGGCGTCGCACAAGTTCGAGGAGCTGCTCGATGAGGACACCGTGCCACTCCACGCCGGCGACGTCATCGTGCTCTATACCGACGGGATCACGGAGGCGATGAACGTGAGCAGCGAGCTGTTCGGCGAATCGCGTCTCAGCCGGATCGTCGAAGAGCACGGCCACCTCGAGTCGGTGGAGCTGCGCGAGCGGATCCTCCGCGAAATCGAAGCCTTCGTGGGCGGCGCCGACCAGCACGACGACATGACGATGATCCTCCTGAAAGTCAGCCGCGTGGGGACGGCGGCTGAACGGATCGCGGTGTGAATCCCACATCGCTCATCACGAATCCCCAATTGCGCATCCTGGATGGCGAGTCCCGGATCCGAATCCGCAATCGTGAATCCCTGCTCCCGGATCCCGTACCCCGGGTCCCGGCGCGCGGAGCGCGGACCCCGGATCCCGGAGCGGGCCCGGCGCGCGTTGCGATGCCGGTCGCGCTGGCCGTCGTGCTGTCGTATGGAGGACCAGTGGTCGCACAGCGGTGCGTGCCCGACGTCGTCATCGTGAACGCCAAAGTCCACACGGTGGACGCGAAGAACCCGGAGGCGCAGGCGGTCGCGGTCTGCGGCGAGGTCGTCGGCCACGTCGGGACCAGCGAGGAGGTCCGGAAGCTGGCCGGCGCCTCGACGCGGATCATCGATGCAGGCGGCCGGCTCGTCGTGCCCGGCTTCAACGATGCGCACGTGCACCTCGTCGCCGGCGCCAGCCAGCTCGTTGGCGTGGATCTGCGTCCCGCGCGGAGTCAAGCGGAATTCGTGCGCCTGCTGGGAGAGCACGCGCGCACGCTGCCGAAGGGGCGCTGGATCCTCGGCGGTTACTGGGATCATGAAGCCTGGCCGGGCACGCAGCTGCCGACGCGCCAGTTGATCGATGGCGCGACGCCGGATCACCCGGTGTTCGTGCAGCGTCTCGACGGGCACATGGGGGTCGCCAACACGCTTGCGATGCGGCTCGCCGGCGTGGCCGCCACCACCGAATCGCCGGACGGCGGCAGCATCGTTCGTGACGCGTCCGGCGAGCCGAGCGGCCTCTTCAAGGACAATGCGATGACCCTGATCCTCCACGCCGTCCCCGAGCCGTCGCTCGAGGAGACGATGGAGAAGGCGCGCGCGGCGCTGAAGCACGCCGCGGCGCACGGCGTGACGACCGTCCAGGACATGACCGCGTCGGGGACGGAGCTGCGCGCCTACCAGGCGTTGCGCAACGCCGGCGAGCTGACCGCGCGGATCTACTCGATCCAGAACCACGGCGTCGAGGGGCTGAAGGCGGCGGGTCTTTCCACCGGATTCGGCGACGACTGGCTGCGGATCGGCGGCATCAAACTGTTCGCCGACGGGTCGATGGGCTCGGCGACCGCCGCGTTCTTCGAGCCGTACACGTCCGACCCGGAGACGCCGGGGCTGCTGCTGCAGCCGCCGGAGGCACTGGAGCGGGCGATCTTCGAGGCGGATGCGGCCGGGTTCCAGCCCGTCGTGCACGCGATCGGCGACCGCGCCAATGCGCTCGTGCTCGACATCTTCCAGCGGCTCGAGACCTCCCGGGGCCGGCGCGACCGACGCCCGCGCATCGAGCACGCGCAGGTCGTGCGCGCCGCCGACAAGGCGAAGTTCCGGGCGCTCGGCGTCATCGCCTCGATCCAACCGAGCCACTGCATCGACGACATGCGCTGGGCGGAAGATCGCATCGGCAGGGCGCGCAGCGCGATCGCCTACAACTTCAGGTCGTTCGAGGACGCGGGTGCGCGAATCGCCTTCGGCACCGATTGGTACGTCGAGCCGCTCGACCCGATGCTCGGCCTCTACGCCGCGGTCACGCGGCAGTTCCCGGACGGCACGCCGCCGGGCGGGTGGTTCCCCGCGGAGCGGATCACGATGACCAGCGCCATCGCGCACTACACGCTCGGCTCCGCCTACGCCGAGTTCGCCGAGACGCGCAAGGGATCGATCACGCCGGGCAAGCTCGCCGACCTGGTCCTGCTGTCCCAGGACCTGTTCAGCGTGCCGCCCGCGGAGATCCTCAAGACCAGGCCGGTCCTCACCATGGTCGGCGGACGGGTCGTCTTCGACTCGCTCATCCCTGATCGCTGATCGTGAATCCCCGATCCAGGGTCCCGTATCCTGAATCCGGAATCCGAAATCCTGGCGGTACGCACTGATTGGCAATTCCCGACGGCCGATCTAGATTGAGGGCTGGGGACACCTCGGATCCGGTCGGATCTCAAGGGGGATTCAGATCGGGTCGGGGATCGAGGATCAGGGATCGAGGATAGCGATCAGGGATTATCAGGGATAAGGGATTGAGGAAGCTCGTCGTCGTGTTCCGCACGCAGTCGCCTATCGAGGCCGACGTCGTCCGCGGCTTGCTGGAGACGCACGGCATCGCGGCGATGGTGTCGTCGGACCTGTCCCGGACGCCGTTTCCGATGTCCGTGAACGAGGTCCGGGTGGCGGTGAACCCCGAGGCGGCGGTGCACGCGCTGCGGGTCATCGACAGCCACCGCGACGACGACCCCAGGGGCGTGACTATCCCGTTCGGGAAGGAGCTCGAGCCGCTCGAGCGGATTATCGGCTACCGCTTCCGCGATCGCGGGCTGCTCGAGCATGCGCTCACGCACCGGTCCCGCGTGCACGAGGACGCCAGCGGTGGCGTGTTCGACAACGAGTCGATGGAGTTCCTGGGCGACTCGGTGCTCGGCTTCGTCATCGCCGACCTGCTGTTCCACGAGTTTCCACAGCACAACGAGGGACAGAAGTCGAAGGTGAAGGCGTCGCTGGTCTCCTCGGCGTCGCTGGGACGGCTCGGTGAGCGGATCAACCTCGGGGCCTTCTTGATCCTCGGCCGCGGCGAGGAGAAGACCGGCGGGCGGCGGAAGCTCGCGCTGATCGCCGACTGCTACGAGGCGCTGATCGCGGCCATCTATCTGGACGGCGGCATCGAGCCGGCGCGCGGGTTCATCGAGCGGCAGTTCAGGGAGCTCATCGCCGAGGCGCGCGAGGCGGGCACGGCGGCGGCGTTCACCCGCGACTACAAGTCGGCGCTGCAGGAATGGCTGCAGTCGCACGACCAGGGGCTGCCGGTCTACCGGCTGGCGGGCGAACTCGGACCGGCGCACCGGCGGGTGTTCGAGGTCGAGGTGCTGGTGAGCGGAGAGCCGATCGCGCGCGCCGAAGGCCGGAGCAAGAAGGAGGCGGCGCAGGAGGCGGCGAAGCGCGCGCTCGAGACGCTGGCCTCGTCGGGCGAATGAAGGCGCCGGCGGCGGTCAGTCGATCTCGATGATGCCCCAGTTCTTCGTCGCTTCCGCGGGCCTACCCGCGACGGCCAGCGCCGGCTCGATGCGCGGCATGCGCGCCAGCACGTAGGTGTGCACCTCACGCGCGATGTCCTCATCGCTCGGCGGGGCGGGCCGGCAGTGCAGGCGCACCCACAGCCGCAGCAGCGGGTCGGTGAAACTGTAGCGCTTCTGCCGCGCGCCGATGAGGTCCACGTCCTCCAGCCAGGAGAGATAGTCCTTCGTCGAGCCGGGCGTCCGCCGCAGGCGAAGGGCGATCTCGGTGAGCGTCAACGGCTCTTCCTCCGCCAGCACCTCGAGGATCGCCTTGAGCGCGCCGTAGCCGCGCGCGCGGTGGAGGCGCAGCTCATAGCAGAACCGGCAGGCGCTGGACAGCGCGCCGTCGGGGCCGAGCAGCGCGGTCATCGCGCTCACCGGGTCGGCGGCGCCCCGCGGCCCGAGCGCCGCGGCCGCCTCCATGATCATTCGCGCGTAGGCCGGGCGGCCGTCCGACAGCGCCTGCACGAGGCGGACGAGGTCGTCGCGTGAACGATCGTCCTCGTCTTCGAGCCCCGCAGATGCGCCATCCGTCGACGGGCCGCCCAGCGTCGCGCGAACTTCCGCCGCGGTGAGCGGCGCGACATGAATGATCTCGAACCGCGGCGGCGCGTCGCGCAGCAGCCGGTGCGCGCGCGCCACGTAGCGCGTGCTGAGCACGAAGCGGTTGCCGCCAGCGGCGAGCGCGGCGATGAGGTCGCGCAGGGCGCTGCGCAGGCCGGGGAAGCTCTCGAACGTCCGCAGCTCGAGGAACTCGTCGAGCAGGAACGTGGCGGCGGCGTCGCCCGGCGCCCGCGCCGACGTGAGAAACGCCAGCGCGGCATCGAAGGCTTCGCGCGCGCCCGCGTCGGCCCCGGCCACCTGGTCCCCGGCCGGTGGAAACGGCGACGCCTCGCGCAGCGCCTTGAGGAACCGTTCGGGCGTGGTGGCGATGCGTTCGACGTCCACGTACTGTGCCGACGAGCGGCCGATGAGATCGCGCAGGCGGAGCAGCAGCGCCGTGCGGCCGCTGCCGCAGCCGCCGAGGACGACCGGAATGCGCGGTCCGCCGCCCGCTTGTCCATCCAGCGCCGCGAGCACGCGGCGTTCCAGGAAAGGACGCTCGGGGATCATCATGACGCGCCTCCGGAGCCCGGAATCGAAGGGAGATCGATGCCGCCGCGCCGCGCCGTCTCGATCGCCTCGGGGTAGCCCGCGTCGGCGTGCCGCGCGACGCCGAGGCCGGGGTCGCACGTGAGCACGCGCTGCAGCTTCTCGTCCGCCTCGCGGGTCCCGTCGGCCACGATCACCATGCCGGCGTGCAGCGAGTAGCCGATGCCGACGCCGCCCCCGTGGTGCACCGAGACCCAGGTCGCGCCGGACGCGGTGTTGAGCAGGGCGTTGAGCACTGGCCAGTCCGCGATCGCGTCGCTGCCGTCGCGCATGCCCTCGGTCTCACGGTTCGGCGAGGCCACCGAGCCGGTGTCGAGGTGGTCGCGCCCGATCACGATCGGCGCCTTCACCACGCCGCGGCGGACGAGGTCGTTGATCGCGAGTCCGAAGCGGGCGCGTTCATCGTAGCCGAGCCAGAAGATGCGCGCGGGCAGGCCCTGGAAAGCGACGCGCTCCGCAGCGAGGCGAATCCAGCGGCAGAGCGCGGGATTGTCGGCGAACATCTCGAGGGCGAGCCGGTCGGTGGCGGCGATATCCGCCGGGTCGCCGGAAAGCGCCGCCCACCGGAACGGCCCCTTGCCCAGGCAGAACAGCGGCCGGATGTACTCGGGCACGAAGCCCGGGATCTCGAACGCGTCGGCGACGCCGGCCGTTTCGGCCTGTGCGCGGATATTGTTCCCGTAGTCGAACGTCACCGCCCCGCCGCGCCTGAGCGCGAGCATGGCGCGCACGTGCTCGGCCATCGCCGCCATCGATCGCCGCACGTACTCGTCGGGATCGCGCCGCCGCAGCGAGCCGGCCTCGACGAGCGACAGCCCGTTCGGCACGTACCCGCCGAGCGCGTCGTGCGCCGAGGTCTGGTCGGTGAGCACGTCGGGGACGATGCCGCGGCGCACGATCTCGGGGAGCACGTCGGCAGCGTTGCCTTCGAGCGCGATGGAGCGCGCGAGGCCCTGCACGCGGTACGCGGCAGCCCGCGCGAGCGCCTCGTCGAGGTTAACCGCGCGTTCGTCGACATAGCGCGTCGCCAGCCGCCGCGCGATCCGCTGCGAATCCACCTCGACGACGATGGCCACACCCTCGTTCATGGTAACCGCGAGCGGCTGCGCGCCGCCCATCCCGCCCAGGCCGGCAGTGACGACGAGACGGCCGCGCAGGCTGCCACCAAAATGGCGCCGCGCCAGCTCGGCCAGCGTCTCGTAGGTGCCCTGCAGGATCCCCTGCGTGCCGATGTAAATCCAGCTGCCGGCGGTCATCTGGCCGTACATCGTGAGGCCGCGGTCCTCGAGATCGCGGAACGTCTTCCAATCCGCCCACGCCGGCACGATCAGCGCATTGGCGATGAGGACGCGCGGCGCCCACGAGTGCGTGCGAAACACGGCCACCGGTTTTCCCGATTGCACGACGAGCGTTTCGTCGTGCTCGAGCCGGCGCAGCGTCGCGACGATCGCGTCGAAGGCCGCCCAGCTGCGCGCCGCGCGCCCGGAGCCGCCGTACACGATCAGCTCGTCCGGGTTCTCGGCGACCTCGGGGTCGAGGTTGTTCATCAGCATCCGCAGCGCCGCTTCCTGCGGCCATCCCTTGCAGGAGATCGCCGATCCTCTCGGCGCGCTGACGTGGCGGCTCAGGATGGTCATGTCAGATGCGATCGAACGGGGTGGAGGGTGCCAATCTAGAAACGTACGCGCGCGTTGTCAAATTGAAATTGAAAAAACTTCTTACTTGACATCCACCGCACATGCCGCTTCGAGTGCGCCGGTGGCGAACAGCCGTGCGATCCGTTCGATGTCGGGCGCCGGCGGACGATCGTCGGCGAGCGCTGGCACGATCTCGCGCACCGCCGCGTGGACCCGCAGCAGCGGTCGCGAGGTCTCGAGCGGCGCGAGCAGATCGATGGCCTGGCACGCGCAGAGCACTTCGATCGCCAGCACGCGCGCCGCGAGCTCGAGCGCACGCGACGCCTTGAGCGCGGCGCCCATGCTCATGCTGACGTGATCCTCGCGGTTGGCCGAGGTCGGAATCGTATCCACGCTGGCCGGGTGGGCGAGTGTTTTGATCTCGGACACCAGCGCCGCCGCCGTCACCTGCGCCAGCATGTAGCCCGACTGCAGGCCGCTGTTACGGGTCAGGAACGGCGGGAGGTCGCTCAGCACCGGGTTGACCAGTCGATCCGTGCGGCGCTCGCTGATCGACGCCAGCTGCGCCAGGGCGATGACCGCGAGATCGGCGGCGATGGCGACCGGCGCCCCGTGGAAGTTGCCGCCGGAGACGATTTCGTCGTCGCCGGCGAACACCATCGGGTTGTCGGTCGCGGCGTTGGCCTCGATCGCGAGCAGCTCGAGAACGAACCTGAGCGATTCGCGGGCGGCGCCGTGCACCTGTGCGGCGCAGCGCAGCGAGTACGCGTCCTGGACGCGGCCGCAGTGCTCGTGCGACTTGTTGATGGCGCTGCCCTCCAGTAGCGCGCGAATGTTGGACGCCGCGGCCACCTGACCCGCGTACGGCCGCGCGGCATGAATGCGCGCGTCGAATGGCCGCATCGAGCCGCGCAGCGCGTCGATGGAGAGGGCGGCGGCGATGTCGGCCGCCCGCGCGAGCCGCTGCGCCCCGGCGGCGGCCCGGGCCGCCACTGCCGTCGACGGCTGCGTCCCGTTGATGAGCGCGAGTCCCTCCTTTGCCTCGAGGACGACCGGCTCGAGTCCTGCCAGCCGCAGCGCCTCGCCGCCCGGCCGCGCCGTGCCATCGGCGCCGACTGTCGCCTCGCCCTCGCCCACGAGGACGAGCGCCAGGTGCGCGAGCGGCGCCAGATCGCCACTGGCGCCAACCGATCCGCGGCTCGGCACGACCGGGTGCACCCGGCGGTTCAAAAGATCGATCAGCCGCTCCAGCGTCGAGCGCCGGATCCCCGAGAACCCCTTGGCCAGGACGTTGACCCGCAGCACCATGGCGGCGCGCACGGCGCGCGCCGGCAAGGGCTCGGCAACACCGGCGGCGTGACTGCGCAGCAGGTTCAACTGCAGCGCGCCGAGCGCCTCGCGCGGCACCGCGGTCTCGGCGAGCGCCCCGAATCCCGTGTTGATCCCGTAGACGGCAGATTCACCCGCCGCCTGGCGTTCCACTACCGCCCGCGCCGCGTCGACGCGCGCCGCCGCCGCCGGCGCGAGCGCCACTTCCGCGCCAGCATCGGCGATCGCCACCAGCTGATCGATCGACAGGGAGGTGCCGGTAATCCAGATCATCGCGAATTCTGGGTAGTGGATGGTGGATGGCTGATTGTTGATTGACCGCGGCTGTGGCGCGACACTGCCCAGGGCCCGCTGCTTCCGGCTTCCAGGTCCGACTCTGACTCCGATTCTGACTCTGAACTCGATTCTGACTCTGACTCTGAGTGTCGACAGTCGACTGTCGACTGTAGAATACTCCAACCTATGAACATCGCCGTCCTGGGCGCGCAATGGGGAGACGAGGGGAAGGGCAAGATCGTCGATTTGCTGACGCCCAACTTCTCGATCGTCGCGCGCTACCAGGGCGGGCACAATGCCGGTCATACCGTGTACGCGCGCGGCCGCAAGTTCGTGCTGCGTCTCCTGCCCTCGGGCATACTGCACGAAAACATCACCTGCGTGATCGGCAACGGCGTCGTCATCGATCCGCAGGCGCTCTTCGCGGAGATCGACGAGCTCGCGGCGGCGGGGGTCAGCGTCGGCGACCGGCTGGTGATCAGCGACAAGGCGCACCTGATCCTGCCGTATCACCGCGAGCTGGACCTGTTGAGCGAAGCGCGCCGCGGCGAGCGCAAGATCGGCACAACCGCGCGCGGCATCGGCCCCGCCTACGAGGACAAGATCGCGCGGCGCGGCGTGCGCGTCGGCGACCTCGCTGATCCAGGGTCGCTCGCCGACGCGGTGCAGCACAACGTCGCCGCGCGCAACCGCATCATCGGCGAGTCGCAGATGGACTGGCGGCAGGTGCTCGACGCCCTGGGCGCGGCGTGGCGCCGCATGTCGCCGTGGGTGAGCGACGTGTCGCTGTTTTTGGCGCGCGCACGCGAGGCCGGCCGGGCGGTGATGTTCGAAGGCGCCCAGGGCACGCTGCTGGACATCGATCACGGCACGTACCCGTACGTGACCTCCTCGAACGCGACGATTGGCGGCGTGTGCACCGGGCTGGGGATCGGGCCCAGGGCGATCGACGGGGTGATGGGGGTCGCCAAGGCCTATACCACACGCGTCGGTGAAGGGCCGCTGCCCACCGAGTTGACCGGCGCGATCGGCGCGCGCTTGCGCGAGAGCGGACAGGAGTTCGGGGCGGTGACCGGCCGCCCGCGGCGCTGCGGCTGGTACGACGCGGTGGCGGTGCGGTACGCCGTGCGCATCAACGGGCTCGACGCGCTGGCGCTCACCAAGCTTGACGTCCTCGACGGCCTGCCCGAGATCCAGGTGTGCACCTCGTACCGCTGCCGGGGTACGAGCCTCACCGAGATGCCCGGCGACGTCGCGCAGCTCTCCGCCTGCGAGCCGGTCTACGAGACGCTGCCCGGCTGGACCGCGCCGACGCGGGGCGTCCGCCGCTACGAGGACCTGCCGCGCGAAGCGCAGCGATACATCGCCCGCCTCGAGGAGGTCACGGATGTGCCGGCGGCCATCCTCTCGACCGGTTCCGCCCGCGAAGACACCATCCTCCGCGAAAGCTCCGTGGCCGCCCGCTGGTTCGCCGGGCGCTAGCGTCCGCCTCCGCCACCTGCGCTCCAACCCACTACTGCTGGGGAACCGCCACTTGCAGGCCTCTCGCCTCGAGACGATTGAGGAGGTGGCTTGAGATGAAGAAATGGATGCAGTTACCCCTGGCGCACGCTGCCCAACCTGCGACAACATCTCGAGCGCGCCAAGCAGATCCAGTCGAACCTGCGCGACGCCGGCAACCGGAGCGGAAACGACCGGCCGAACCCGCGCGGCGCCGACCGCGACCGGTAAGCTAGAGTCGATTCCTCACGCAGAACTCGTCCACGATCGCCGCGTCGGCGTCCAGGAACTCCACGCCGGCGCGGTAGCGTGGCGTCCCCGTCAATTCGAATTTCGCCCAGGCAATCGCGCCGCGGAACCGTGTCACCAAGTCGTCGACGGCGAAGGTGACCCGCACCTTCTGGTTCGGCCGGAGGACGGCGGGGGAGAGCACCTGCGCGCCGACCACGCACACGTCGACGACGCTGACAGCGTTGCCGTCGAGCTGTATCTCGACGCCCTCGCGCACGCGGTGGCGGGTCGCGCGCCGCGTGCCGCGCCAGTCGGGGTGGCGCGCCTGCTCTTCCGGAGTCGCCGGCGGCGGCAGCGCGGCCTCGCCGGCGCCCGCCCCCGCGGGCGCCGCCGCCCGCGCAACCGTCGGCTTCACCACCTGCCGGACGTAGTCGCCGGTGTGCGACATGATGCGCACCTCGGCGTGGGCGAGCTGGGGATCGGTCTTGATGCGGTTGATCAATGCGGCGCCGCGCGGCGTGGCGGCAAAGAGGCGTTCCAGGACGATGAGACCCGGGCGGTGGTCGAGGATTGCCTGCAGCGCGGAAATCGGCTCGGTGTCCGGAAACGTGAGCACGTCGCCTTCGTCGGCCAGGCGCTCGCGCAGCGCCGGCATGAGATTCGACGCGGCTATGCAGATCGCGTCAGCTGGCATTGGGAGTCCTCAGTCTACCACGCGACCTCGACCGTCTCCGTATAATGGCCCCGTGGGACTTTCGCTGCGCCCCGATCGTCTCAAGCGCTACAGGGATCTCACGCGACTGCTCTTCAGGTACGGCCGCGCCGATCTGGTGACGCGCGCCGGCCTCGACGAGGTCCTGCGCGGCGATCCGGCGATCGCCGAGGACCAGGAAGCTCCGAATCCGGACGGCCTCTCGCGCGACCTCGAACGTCTCGGGCCCGCGTTCGTCAAGCTGGGGCAGCTGTTGTCGACGCGCGGCGATCTCCTGCCGCCCTCGTATCTCGATGCGCTCGGCCGGTTGCAGGACAGGGTGGAGCCGTTCTCCTTCGCCGACGTCGAGCGCGTCGTCCAGCAGGAACTCGGGTTCAAGCTCTCGAAGGGGTTCGCGCGGTTCGAGGCGGAGCCGATCGCCGCGGCATCGCTCGGCCAGGTACACCGCGCCGCGCTGCGTGACGGCCGCGACGTGGCGGTCAAGGTGCAGCGCCCCGACATCGGCGAGCGCGTCGCGGAGGACCTGGCGGTGATGGACGACATCGCCGAGTTCCTCGACCGGCACACCGAGAGTGGCCGGCAGTTCGAGTTCGCCGAGACCGTCCGCGAGTTCCGCCGCACGCTGCTGCAGGAGCTGGACTACCGGCGCGAGGCGCTGAACATGGTCCGGCTCGCCGATAACCTGGCCGGTTTCCCGCGCATCGTCATTCCGCGTCCTGTGGACGACTACACGAGCTCGCGCGTACTGACGATGGAGCTCATCGCCGGGCGCAAGATCACGTCGCTCACCCCGCTGATGCGGCAGGACATCGCCGGCGCGCGGCTGGCGACCGAATTGTTCCGCGCCTACCTGCACCAGATCATCATCGACGGGTTCTTCCACGCGGATCCCCATCCCGGGAACGTCTTCATCACCGAGGACGGGCGCATCGCGCTGCTCGACCTCGGCATGGTGAGCCGCCTCACGCCGGCGCGGCAGGATCAGCTATTGAAGCTGCTGCTCGCCGTCGGCGAGGGCGACGGCGACCGGGCGGCAGCGCTGACGCTGGAGATCGGCGAGCCGCGCCGTGAGGTCGACCAGAACGGCCTGCGCCGCCAGGTCCAGGAGCTGGTCGCGCACTACCAGGATGCGCCGCTCGAGCAGCTGCAGGTCGGTCGGGTGATGCTGCAGATCACCCGTGCGGCGGCCGTGTACGGGATCCGGCCGCCACCCGAGCTGACCATGCTGGCCAAGACGCTGCTGAACCTCGACGAGGTCGGCAGGACGCTGGCGCCGGACTTCGACGTCAACGGCGCGCTTCGCGACGAGGCCGCGAACCTGATGCAGCGGCGCATGTGGCAGAGCGCTTCGGCCGGCAGCCTGTTCTCTACCGCCCTCGAGACCAAGGAGTTCCTCGAGAAGCTGCCCGGCCGCGTCAACAGGCTGCTCGACGCGGTGACCAGCAACGAGGTGAAGCTGAACGTCGAGCTCGTCGATGAGCAGCTCCTCATCGAGGGCCTGCAGAAGATCGCCAACCGGATCACGCTCGGCCTGCTGCTCGCGGCGCTGATCCTCGGCGCCGCCATGCTGATGCGCGTGGATACCCCATTCCGGCTGTTCGGCTACCCGGGCTTCGCCATGCTGTTCTTCCTGGCCGCCGCCGGCGGCGGGGTCTGGCTGGCCGTGAACATCCTGACCAGTGACCGAGCTCCGCGCCGCTGATGCCGCGGCCGCGCCGGTGCGCGCGGTCCTGTTCGATCTCGACGACACGCTCTTCGACCATCGCCACTGCGCGACGGCGTCGCTGCGGTCGTTGCACGGGCGCTACGAGTGTTTTCGCGGCCTGTCCTTCGAGGAGCTGGAACGGGTGCACCGCGCGCTCCTCGAGGAACTGCACGTGGAGGTGATGCTGGGGCGGGTCAACGTCGACGCGGCGCGGCGCGAGCGCTTCCGCCGCCTGTTCCTGACGGCGGGCGCCCCCGCGACCGACGCGCTGGCGGCGGAGGCGGCCGCCGGTTACCGGCGCGCGTACCTCGAGGCGCGGCGGGCGATTACCGGCGCGGCCGAGCTGCTGGCGCGCGTGCGCGAGCGGGCACGCGTCGTCATCGTGTCGAACAACATCGTGGAGGAGCAGCGCGGGAAGCTGCAGCACTGCGGCCTCGACCGCTTCGTCGACGCGCTGGTGGTCTCGGAAGAAGAAGGCATCTCGAAGCCGGACCCGGAGATCTTCCGGCGCGCGCTCGCGCGCGTACCGTGTGCGCCGGCCGAGGCCGTCATGCTCGGCGACTCGTGGGCGGCCGATATCGTGGGCGCCCGCGCCGCCGGCATCCGTGCCGTGTGGCTGAACCCCGACGGCGCGCCGAGACCGGAGACGGCCGGCGACGTCGTGGAAGTGCGGAGGCTCGAACCGGTCGAGCCGGTGCTGCATGCCCTGTTCGGTCGCGTCGACGCTCCGGAGGCTCATGCGCATCGGCGTTGACCTGGGCGGCACCAAGACCGAAGTGATCGCGCTGGACGCGCGCGGGGTGGAACGGTTCCGCCGCCGCGCGCCCACGCCGTACGGCGATTACCGCGGCACGGTCGCCCTGGTCCAGCGGCTGGTCGATGAGGCGGAGCGCGCGACCGGGGGCGCGACAATCGGGATCGGGATACCCGGGACGATTTCTCCAGCGACCGGCGTCGTGAAGAACGCGAACTCCACCTGGCTGAACGGGCGGCCGCTCAAGGAGGACCTCGAGGCCGCGATCGGCCGCGAGATCCGGATCGCAAACGACGCCAACTGCTTCGCGTTGTCGGAGGCAGTGGACGGCGCCGCGGCGGGGGCGCGGACGGTGTTCGGGGTCATCGTCGGCACCGGCACCGGCGGCGGCATCGTCGTCGACGGCCGGGTGCTGGTGGGGCCGAACTCGATCGCCGGGGAATGGGGACACAATCCGATGCCGTGGCCCGAAGGGGACGAGTGGCCCGGGCCGCCGTGCTACTGCGGGCGCACCGGCTGCATCGAGACGTTCCTGTCGGGTCCGGGTCTGGCGCGCGATCACGAACGGCGCGGCGGCGGGCGCCTGGACGCGGCGGCGATTGCGGCCGCGGCCGCGCACGGGGAGGCAGCTGCCGCAGCGACGCTCGAACGCTACGAGCACCGGATGGCGCGGGCGCTCGCCTCGATTGTCAACGTCCTCGATCCCGACGTCATCGTGATCGGAGGCGGCCTGTCGAAGATCGGCCGGCTGTACGAGATGGTGCCGCGGCTGTGGAGCGAGTACGTCTTCTCCGATACCATGGATACGCGGGTCGTGCCGGCCGTTCACGGCGACGCGAGCGGCGTCCGCGGCGCGGCCTGGCTGTGGACCGCTACAACAGCGTGATCGAGGCGATCTGCGGTGATGCCGAAGTGAGACGCTTTCCAGACCGGCCGGCCGTCGCGGAGAAGGATGGCCTGCGGCGTTTCGTGACGCACGCCGAGTCGCCTGGCCGCTTCGTCCGAGACGCGGCGGTGGCTCTGCACCGTGATCATCCGGTAGGCTGTCCGCCCGCAATGGCGCGACGCGTGCGCCCGCAGCTCATCCAGCGCTTCGTGGCTGAGGCCGCACGCACGACTGTGTTTGAAGAGGAGTACCGGGCGCTCATTCGATTCGGCGATCGCCGACTCGAGCTCGGCAAGGTCGGACACGGGCGTCAGGTTCATGGGTCAGTCGATTGTACGGCACCGCCTTGTCGCCCGCCGAGCGCTGCGGTAAGCAACCTTTACGCCCTTACGCCTTTACCACTGCCACTTACCTCTTTGACCCCTTCCTGGTTCAGCTTGGTGCCTGATGCGAGCGGGTATGGAAGCCCGCGGCCTCCAGCTCCCGCCTGGCGGAGGCGAACGCCGTCCGGGCCTCGGAACGCACCTCGATGGCCGATAGCAGCCGATCGACGTTGAACATCCGGAAGCGGATGCCCTCCATGTGGAACGCGCGAATCGCCTTGACCAGGGCCTCGCACTCGCCGATCAGGCGGTCGCGGTCGGCTGGGGAAAGCTCAGCCTCGAGAAGGGTCATCATCGTTTGAATATGGCCCTGCGCAAGGGAGCGGTGATCGAGGAGCATCTGAAACTAAGAACGAAGACGCGAGAAGAAGAACACGAAACGCGACCAGAACGACGAGGCTCGACAGCCCCTCCGAAGCAACGACTATGTACCCATTTGCGCGGATTTGCGTCAAGATGGCGGCGATATGACCGAGCAAGCGACGCAGACACCCTCGCCCGCGCCTGCAACGGGCCGGGCACGTCTGGAGCCGCCGGACATCAGCGAGCACGGCGGGCGGAAAGGCGGGCAGGCGCAGCGATCGGATGAGCGGCTGTTCATGCAGCTGACCGCGTACGGCGACTGCCGCGACACCGCGGCGGCAATCGCGCAGCTGGCCGCCTCGGGCATCGACGGCGTGCTCTACGAGGACCTGAACGACCCCCGCGGGATCGCGGTGCTGGCGTTCAGCCGCGATCCGAACTTCTTCGTCGACACCGTCAGGCCGGTCGTGAACCGCGGCGTGTTCGCCGCGCTCACGCGCAAGCCGGAGTTCACGTTCTTCGGCCGGACCTACGCGCTCGGCTACGAGCCGGATCTCGAGGACGCGCTGTTTGGGCGGCCGCGGCGGACGGTGCTGAATCCCGCCTGGCGCTGGGCAATGTGGTATCCACTCCGGCGCAACGGCGCATTCGCGCAGCTTCCCGCCGAGCAGCAGCGCGTGATCCTCGCCGAACATGGCGAGATCGGCATCCGCTTCGGCGCCGCCGACTACGCGCACGACGTCCGGCTGGCCTGCTACGGCCTGGACCGGAACGACAACGACTTCGTCATCGGCCTGATCGGCAAGGAGCTTTATCCGCTCTCGGCCGTGGTCCAGGCGATGCGGAACACGCAGCAGACGTCACTCTACCTCGACCGCCTGGGTCCGTTCTTCGTCGGCCGGGCCGTGTGGCAGGCGGGGCAGGAGGTCAGGTCGTGAGCCGGCGGCCGCACACGTGCTCCGAGTAGCGGATTCGCGAAGGCGATCGCGGCCGGCCCGCGACCTCGCGCAGCGTGCGCTTGCGCTCCTCGAGCGGCCGGCAGCGACTCGCAGTCCAGCGAAAAGAGGTCGAAGACGAAGTCCACGAGATCACGCCGCGATCCGCCGCTGAAGGCGTTCTGCAGGGTGCGAGATCAGGACCAGGCGGGCATTTCGGTGCAGGCGGCGCAGACGCGCGGGAGCACGGCAAAGCGCGTCAGCCTGACGTGCGGCGCCTCGTACTCCTGCGCGACCGGCTCCTCGCGGAGCAGGTCGGTGGTCAGGTACTTCTTGACCGTTCGAGAACTGCCGCGTGAGCAACACCCGCGGGTCACGGCGCGCGAGCTCCTCGGACATCCGGAGCGCGGCGGGGAAGCCCCCTTCCTCGCGCGAGACCAGCACGCGGCGCGCGCCGAAGCTCCGAACCAGGTCGATGCGCTCGCGGCTCATCCAGTCGGGCATGAAGATCGTCACGTCGTGCCCGAGCGCGCGGCCGATCGCCGCGATCGAGATCCCGCTGTTTCCGCTACTGGCCTCGGCGATGGGCGCACCCGGCACAATTGCGCCATCGCGGTGCGCGCAACGCAGGATGTGCAGCGCCATGCGGTCCTTGATGCTGCCCGTCATGTTCAGCTGCTCGGACTTCGCGTAGATGGTCCGGGCTGCGCCCGGTAGACGAAGTCGATGGCAAGGAGGGGTGTGTTACCGACGAGACGCCCCAGGGATGCGAAGCAGGCCGCCGTCGGCGCATCAATCGCGGCTGCGTGTGGCATGGCGTTTTCCGATAGAGCCCAACGGGTTTCCGGCGTCTGCGTGTCAAAAGCACCGATGTAAATCACGGGTCATGCCACCTGAGCCGGGACCTCGCCGGTGGCTGGCGGCGGGCCGTGGACGGGCCCCCGGCCTCCAAACCGTCCTGGCTCACATCCTGCAGGGAGCGGCGGCGGGAGAGGTACATGGACACTCGTCGGCCATTTGCTGCGACCGCGGCCTTCGCCACTGCACTCTCGGTGTTTTCCGCCGGCTGCGGCCGCGACGCGACGCCGCCCATCGCGGAGAGCCAGACCGCGTCGCAGGCCCGCACCGACGGCTGCCTCCGTGCAGGCGAGGCCGGCAATACCTTCGTGCTGACCACCAGCGGCCCCGGTGCCGCGACCTACAACCTCGTGGGAGTGAAGGGGGCCACCCTGCACGATCACACCGGCAAGCAGGTCGAGGTGAACGGCACGCTCGTCGCTCAGCAGCGGACCGCCAGCCGCGCGGCGGCACCGGCCGAGGACAAGGCGACCGGCACCGCCGGCACTCCGGAGGTGGAGACGCGCACCAGCGTGGACATTCGCCAGATCGAAGTGAGCGCGATACGGCGCACCGGCGGCGACTGCCAGTAGCAGTCGCACGGTGAGGTCCAGGTGCCGAACCTCAGAGGCCCGCGCCCGAAACGGCTGACGCCCGAGGAGCGAAAGTCGCTCACGCACGGCGATTTCTGGATCCCGGAGGACGAGCGTGCGATCTACAAGCGCGCGCTCGAAGCGCTCAACGCCGCGGGCGTGCCGTTCGTGGTCGCCGGCGCCTACGCGATTTACGAGCACACCGGGATCTACCGCAAGACCAAGGACCTGGATCTTTTCTTCGAGCCGACTGCCGTGCTCCCGGCGGCGCGGGCGCTGCGCGCCGGCGGTTTCACCACTCGCCTCGAAGACGCGCACTGGCTCGCCAAGGCGACGGCCGGCGAGCACTTCGTCGACCTGATCTACGGGATGGGCAACGGCATCGCGTTCATCGACGACGGCTGGATCCGTCACAGCCGGCCGGGCGTGCTTGCCGCGACGCCGGTGCGGATCGCGCCGGCCGAAGAGCTGATCTGGCACCGGCTGTTCATCAGCGAGCGCCACCGTCACGACATGTCGGACATCGTCCACCTGTTTCTCGTCTTCGGCGAGACGCTCGACTGGCGGCGGCTGGTCGATCGCGTCGGCCAGAACTGGCCGCTGCTGCTGTCGCAGATCCTGATGTTCAGCTACGTGTACCCGGGCTACCGCTCGAACATCCCGGCGTGGGTCCCGCGACACCTCCTCGAGCTCGCATCGGCGCAGGTCGGCGTGGACGAGGACGCGGACATCACCCGCGGGCCGCTGATCTCCCGATTCAGCTTCACCATCGACGTGCGCGAGTGGGGCTTTCTCGATCCACGATCGGATCTCGTGCGCGCCGCGCGCCACCACTCCCTGGTCAGGGCGATCACCGAGAGCGACGTCTGGGACGAGCGCGGCGAGGAGCGCGCCGAGCCCCGCGAAGAAACTTCCGCCGAGACGCGGTAGAATCCGCGGTACAGCGTTTGATTGGTTCCCGGGCAGGATGCCGGGATTTGCCGGATTTTCATCGACAGGGAGGCCTATGCTGCGCTTGATTTCACCTC
Source organism: Vicinamibacterales bacterium (assembly GCA_048594975.1). Classification (GTDB taxonomy): domain Bacteria; phylum Acidobacteriota; class Vicinamibacteria; order Vicinamibacterales; family 2-12-FULL-66-21; genus JBMDXB01. The sequence goes on from JBMDXQ010000071.1 coordinate 52,596, forward strand.
GGATGCTGGTGGTGTCGTTCAGTCTCCTGCTCGCCGGCGCGCTCGCCGCGCCGCAGGTCGCCGGGCAGGCGGCCAAGGAGCCGGCCACGGTGATCCTCAAAGGCTCGCCGATGGGCGGCGTCAAGTTCGATCACAAGGCCCACACGGCCAAGGACCGTGCCGGCAAGTGCGAGACGTGTCACCACGCATCCAAGCCGGAGAAACCGGCGAAGGTCCCGAACCAGAAGTGCACCGACTGCCACACCAAGGCGGCGACGCCGCCGATGAAGACCAACACGCAGGCGGCGTTCCACGCCCCCATGGCCAAGGGCGGCACCTGCATCACGTGCCACCTGGCCGAGAACGCCAAAGGGAAGAAGGCGCCGACCAAGTGCAACGAGTGCCACAAGAAGGAAAACGTCTAGGTTGACGGTTTTCCGGCAACCCGGGAGGGGGGCCAGCCGGAATCGGCGGCAAAGACCGGCATCACCTCACAGGACCGCTGCTTGCATCAGGGCAGGCAGCGGTCCTTTTCGTTTCTGCTCAGGCGAGGTGTTCGAGACATGGCGATGCTGATTGTGGAGGAGTGCATCAGTTGCGGGGCCTGCGAGCCGGAGTGCCCGAACACGGCGATCTCCGCCGGCGACTCGATCTACTTAATCAACCCGGAGCTGTGCCAGGAATGTGAGGGCGCGTTCGATTCGCCGCAGTGCGTGACCGTGTGCCCGGTCGAAGGGTGCATCGTCCCGGATCCGAACCACCCGAAGGCGAACTAGGCGCCCTGACCGGCCGGAACCGGCGCGCGGTCCGATGACGACGGCGCGCTGGACCAGCCCCTCGCATATCCGCGACCGGCAGCGCTGTCCGCGCCAGGCCCCGGAGCATGCGACGCGCCGTCGGCGTCATCCGCGCTGCGGCGGCTGCGCACTTCCCGAATCCCCGTCGTTCATCCATCACGCCGTCCATCCCGCGACCGCGCGAACGTCATCGCGCCCGAATCCAGCGTCCGCGTTGACGTCTCGCGCGAGCATCGCCGCCGGTGTCGGGTATGATGGAAGCCCGAACCAACGAGGAGTCCGCCATGACCGACGCTGCATTGCGGGCGGCCCGCCTGCTGTCCGCCTTCGTGTTCGTGACGCTGCTGGCCGGGACCGCGCCTGCCCAGCCCGCGCAGAAAAGCGCCGGCGCGCTGCCGCCGCTCATCGACCGGGAGCTGTTCTTCGGCAACCCCGAGATCAGCGGCGCGCAAATCTCGCCGGACGGCAGATTCATCTCGTTCCTGAAGCCCTGGAAGGACACCCGCAACCTCTGGGTGAAGAAGGTCGAGGAGCCGTACGACGCCGCGAAGCTCGTGACCGCGGATCCCAAGCGCCCGATCCCCGGATACTTCTGGAGCCGCGACAGCCGCTACATCCTCTTCGTGCAGGACAAGGACGGCGACGAGAACTACAACGTCTACGCCGTGAACCCCGCCGACCAGCCGGCCAGCGGCGCGGAGGTGCCGCCGGCGCGGAACGTGACCGATGCGAAGGGCGCACGGGCGTTCATCTACGCGCGGCCGATCGGCGATCCGGACGTCATTTACGTCGGCCTCAACGATCGCGACGCGGCGTGGCACGACCTCTACCGGGTCACGATCTCCACCGGCGAGCGCACGCTGCTGCGCAGGAACACCGACAAGATCGCCGGCTGGGTGTTCGATCGCGAAGGGAAGCTGCGCCTGGCGGTGCGGACCGCCGACAACGGCGACACGGAGATCCTGCGGGTCGACGACCAGGCGTTCGTCAAGGTGTATTCCTGCACCGTCTTCGAGGGCTGCGACCCGCTGGCCTTCCATAAAGACGGCACGCGCGTCTACATGCGCACCAACAAGGGTGACCGGGACCTCAGTGAGCTGACGCTGTTCGACCCGGCGACCGGCCAGGAGGAGTTCGTCGAGCGCGATCCGTTGAAGCGTGTCGATCTCAGCGGCGCGTTCTTCTCCGACCGTACCGGTGACCTGCTGGCCACGCAATACGTCGAGGACGGCACGCGGTGGTACTTCAAGGACAAGGCGCTCGAGGCCGACTACGAGTGGATCAAGAAGCAGCTGCCCGGCATGGAGATCGGCCTCGCCGGCGCGACCAGCGACGAGCGGCGGTGGATGATCGTTGCGAGCAGCGACCGCGAGCCGGGCGCCCGCTACCTGTTCGATCGCGACAAAAAGACGCTCAAGCGCGAGTACCGGGCCTTCGAAAAGCTGCCGCGCGAGGCGCTCGCCGAACGCAAGCCGATCCGCTTCAAGTCGACCGACGGCCTCGAGATCCCCGGGTACCTGACGCTGCCGAAGGGCGTGCCCGCGAAGAACCTGCCGCTGCTGGTCGTGCCGCACGGCGGGCCGTGGGCGCGCGACGCGTGGGGATACGATTCGATGGCGCAGTTCTTCGCCAACCGCGGCTATGCGGTCCTGCAGCCGAACTTTCGCGGCTCGACCGGGTACGGCAAGAAGTTCCTCAACGCCGGCAACAATCAGTGGGGCGAGAAGATGCAGGACGACCTGACCGCGGGTGCGAAGCACCTCGTGGCAGAGGGCGCTGCGGATCCGAAGCGCATCGGCATCCTCGGCGGATCCTACGGGGGCTACGCGACGCTGGCCGGTGTCGCGTTCACGCCTGACCTGTACGCCGCGGCGGTGTCGATCGTCGGCCCCTCGAACCTGCTGACGCTGCTCGAGTCCATCCCGCCGTACTGGGAGGCTGGGCGCAAGATGTTCCACATGCGGATGGGCGACCCGACCACCCCGGAAGGGAAGAAGCAGCTCGAGCGGCAATCGCCGCTGAATTCGGCGGCCAAGATTCGCACGCCGCTGCTGGTCGTGCAGGGGGCCAACGATCCACGCGTCAAGAAGGCGGAATCCGACCAGATCGTCATCGCGCTCCGCGATCGCGGGTTCCCGGTCGAATATCTCGTCGCGCCGGACGAAGGCCACGGCTTCGCGCGGCCCGTGAACAACATGGCGATGTTCGCGGCGATCGAGAAGTTCCTGACGAAGCACCTCGGCGGCCGACACCAGGCGGAGATGCCGCCTGCGGTGAGCACCCGCCTCACCGAAATCGCCGTCGATCCGAAGACCGTGACGCTCGCGAAGAAGGTGGACGTCAAGTCGGTCGCCGCGCCCAAAGTCGAACGGCAGCCCGATGCACGCACCCTCAATTACCAGGGAACGCTGGAGATGGGCGGGCAGTCGATGCAGGTGTCGACCACCACGAGCGTCAAGCAGGAGGCGGGCGACTGGGTGGTCAGCGAGTCGGCACAGATGATGGGGCAGTCCATGAGCGACGCGGTCACGCTCGAGGCGGGAACGCTCCGGGCCAAGAAGCAGACGATAGCTCAGGGTCCTGTCAAGATTGAACTCGCATTCGATGGCGGCAAGGTGACCGGCTCGATGGGCATGGGCGGCGATCCCAAGCCCATCGCCGTCGACGCGTCCGGTCCGATCTTTGGCCAGGGCATCAGCGCGAACGTGGCGCTCGGCCTGTTGCCGCTCGCACCCGGCTACTCGACCACCTACCGGATCTTCGATCCGATGCGGCAGAAGGTCGCCGTGCGGGAGGCCACCGTCACCTCCGTGGAGGAGGTAACGGTGCCGGCCGGCACCTTCAAGGCGTTCAAGGTACTGGTCAAATCGGCAGAGGGCGATCCCGGCGAGCAGACCCTGTGGTTCGCTTCCGACACCCGGCGGCTGGTGAAGATGACCGCCGCGTTACCGAACGGCATGAAGATGTCATCCGAGCTGACGAAACAATGAAGGGGGTGGCTGATCCGCCTTCCCACTTCACGGTCCGAATGTCCTGACGGCAAGCCAGGTCGCGAGCAGTCCGAAGGCGAGCGCGAAGATGAGGGCGGCAAACGTCCAGAGGAGCAGGCGTCGCAACTGCGCATCCACCGGGCGATCATACTCGTCCGAGTCGGCGACGCGCGAGTGGCAGCCGCACAGGCGGAGCAGTTCGGAGATGGCGGAACAGAGGCGTCCCGGGACTGCGGCGGTGCTGAGCGCGCTGATCCCGGGAATCGGCCAGTTCTACAACGGCGATTTCATCCGCGCCCGAAAGAAGAACCTTCAGCTCGCCTGACGCTCGGCGTCGGCGGGCGGCACCTTCCTCAACGACGCCGGCAGGAACCGGTCGATCTCCTCGTCGGTCAGCGCGCTTTCCGGCACCGCGGTCAGCGAGGAACGCGCCTTCTGGTACGCCGGCCGATCGAGGAGTGGCGCGTGCTCGATGATGCCGTGCAGCTCGGCGGCCAGCTGATCGCGCCGCTCGCGCACGCCCTCCAGCGTGATCGTGCCGTCGTGCATCTCGGAGAGCAGCGCGCGGTACTTCTCCCGCACCAGCCACAGGCGAGAGGCGCACCAGCGGTGCGCGTAGATGCGCGACTCGAGGTTGACCACCACGTAGAAGGTGAAGACCGCGAGCGCCGCGCCGCTCAGCACCACGCTGACCACCACCCAGCGCACGTCGCTGCGCAGGATGCCGGCCAGCGCGGCGGCCAGCGTGCCCGCGAGGAGCGCAAGCAGGCCGGCACGCAGCTGCCAGAGGCGCTGCGTCAGGCGGCCGGCGAGCTCATTGTGCGCGTTGTGGCCGTGGACCACGCCGCCGAAACTGAGCCTGATGTGATCGAGCAGGCTGACCTGGAACATATGGGATCTGGGAATGGCACGAGCGCGGTCTTCGGGCCTCTTTGCAAGCACACCGCCCGCGACAGCAGAAGCGATTTCCAGCCCGAAACGTGCACGCTGCGATTCCTCCGCACAAGAGCCTGTAATTCCTACCGCAGCGAAACCGTACAAGTTCGGTCCTCGAATCGCTCATCGCTGATCGCCTGACCAGAATCCCCGCTGGTTCCCCGTCGCGGATCCCCCGAGGGCCGCCGCACGCCGACGGAGTTCGTCGTCGCCGTCTCGAAACGGTAATCGCGACAACGACGGCACGGTCGATCGTGTGGGAGTTTTGCGGCGCGCCGGCGGGGCACGCGCTTTGCCGCGGGCTCCGGGATGCTTCGACCGAGCAGCCGGACGACGCTCGTGCTCGTGGTGGTCGCGTGGCTGGCGGCCGGTTGCCCGGTCGGCGCGCGCGGGCGCGAGGCACAAGGCGAGCTGCCCGAGCCGGCGGCGTGGCAGGCGCTCGAGAACGGCGACGCCGCCAAGGCCGCCGCGCTGTTCCGGGCGGCGCTCGAGCGCAGCCCGCGCAATGCCGCACTGCACTTCGGCGCCGGCTACGCGGCGTTCCGGCTCGGACGCTACGACGCCGCGCTGTCGTCGCTGCGCAAAGCGGTCGAGATCGATCCCGAGTTCCCGTCGGCGCTTTTCCTGCTCGCGCAGGTCGCCTACGCGAGCGGCGACGTCGATCTCGCGGTGCGCTCGCTCGAGAAGGGGCTGAAGCTGCAGCCCGACCCGGACGGCGCGCGGCAGCTCGAGGCGTGGCGCCGCGAATCCAGCCTGCACCGCGGTTTCGCCGAGCGGCCCGGTGTCCGCTTCAACATCCTGTTCGAGGGATCGTTCGACAAGGCGATCAGCGACCGGGTGGCGGGCGTCCTGGAGGCGGCGTACTGGCGGATCGGCCAATCGCTGAACACCTATCCGGGCGAGGCGCTGACCGTCCTGCTGTATACGAACAGGCAGTTCCGGGACGTCACGCGTGCGCCGGACTGGTCGGTAGGACGCTTCGACGGCCGCATCCGCCTGGCCGTCGCCGGCGCGCTGCGCACGCCGGGCGCGCTCGATCGCGTGGTCACGCACGAGCTCGTACACGCGATGGTCGCGCACGCCGCGCCGCGCGGCGTGCCGGCCTGGGTGCACGAGGGCCTGGCGGGATACTTCGAGGCTGGCGATCACGCCTGGGCGTCGCGCGTGCTGCGCACGAGCCGGATCGTGATCCCGCTCGAGGACCTCGAGGAGGGGTTCGGCTCACTCGATGGTGCGACGGCGCTCGTCGCCTACGCCGAGAGCCTCGCCGCGGGGCGCCTGCTCGTCGAGCGGCTCGGCCCCAACCTCGGCCTCTTCCTGCAGATGCTGGGAAGCGGGCACACCGTCGACCAGACGCTCAGCACGCTGAACGTCCAGCCCGACGGATTCCACGCGGAGTGGAAGCGCCGCGTGGGCATGCGGGAGTAGGCGCGCACCGATCGCGCCGCGTCACTCGCGCGTCACCCGGTTCCCTGCAATCCACACCGAGTGGATCCTGCGCACGTTGCCGACGTCGGCGAACGGATCGCCGTCGAGGACGACGAAGTCGGCCCACTTGCCCGGCTCGAGCGTACCGACCTCCTTGTCGAGCTGCAGGCACCGCGCCGCGTCCCGCGTCGCCGCGGCGAGCACCCGTTGCGGCGAGAGGCCCGCCTTCGCCATCATCTCCAGCTCCATCCACTCGAAGTAGCCGACGAAGCGTCCCGGCAGACCGGTGCCCGAATCGGTGCCCATCGCGATGCCGACCCCCGCGTCGGCGAGCGTCTTCACGTTGCGCTGAGCCACGTCCAGCGCCGCCTTGTAGCGCCGAGCGTTCGTGCTCGTTCGGATCGCCTCCTGTTCCTTCGGGTCCGTGAAACGCGCCACCTGCCCCGGCTCGGCGAACTTGAGGAACACCGGGTCCGAGAAGAACGGCGGCGTCGACTCATAGACGAAGGTCGACACCTCGCGCATCAGGGTGGGGGAGAGGCAGACGTTCCGCGTCTTCATCGCGGCGACGAGCGCGCGATCGACTTCGAGGTCGCGTACGCTGTGCGCGAGCAGATCGACGCCGGCGTCGACCAGCCCCTTCGCGTCCTCCAGGTAGAAGACGTGGGCGGCGGCGCGCAGCCCGCGGGCGTGCGCCTCCTCGATCGCGGCGCGATACGCCTCGGGGGTCATCTTCTGCACCGTCCCGAGATTGTCGTCCACGCCGATCTTGATGACGTCCACCTTCAGGGCGGCGTTCTTCGCGACCGCCGCCCGCACCTCGTCCGGACTGCCGCTCCTGATGGCGCTGCCCGCCAGGAAGAGCCGGGTGCGGTTCAGCGAGGGCGTGCGCTGCGCGTCGCGGGCGGAGAAATGCGCCGCCTGCTCGCCGCCGAGGCTGTACACCGTGGTCACGCCGTGCGCCGCGTACACCCGCAGGTCGCGCCCCACGTCGCTGACGTGTCCGTGCGCGTTGATTAACCCGGGGATCACCGTCCTCCCGCCGAGTCCGATGCGTTCGGAGCCCTCGGGTGCGGCCGCCCGCGCGGCCGGTCCGGCCGCGACGATGCGGCCGTCCCGGACGACGAGCGTGGCGTCGGGGATCGGTGCGCGGTCGCTACCGTCGATGAGCCGGATGCCGGTGAAGACCTTCGCCGCGCCGTACTGCTGCGCTGCAGGGGCGGCGAGCAGCAGTGCGGCGGCGAGCAGGGCGAGACCAGCAGCGTTCATGCCGGCGATTCTCGCACACTGCAGGCGTTCCACTCCTTGGGAGTTGGGAATCGGAGGCCGGGAGTTCCACGTTGGCCGTTATGCGTTGGAGGTTGGTGTTGACGCCGAGCGGGACGACGGCGAGGACGCCCCTGGGAAGAGCGTCCTCGCCGCAGGTCGGTCTACGAGTACGACTTGGGAATCTCGAAGCCCTTGCGGTACTCGCGCGTGAGCAGCTTGTCGGCCTCCTTGTCGTCGATGAACCGCTCCTTCTGGCCGTCGAAGCGGAGCTCGCGTCCCACCCGGTACGAGACGTTCGCCAGGTGCGGGAGCGAGGAGGACAGGTGCCCCTCGAGCGCGTCGCATGTGAGGATCTTCGGATCGTCAGCCCGGATGGCGTCGATGAAGTTGCCGTAGTGCCCCGACTCGATGCTGGTCAGCACGTTCGGGTCGCTTCCGCCGGCGGTTTCGGGCGGCGCCGAAGAGCCCGGCCCTTTGTCGTTTTTCTCCCCGGCTGGTCCCAGGTACGACTGCCAGTCGCGACCGTTGCCGTCGATCCACAGCCAGCCCTTGTCGCCGTAGAACAGGTTGCCGATGCGCTGCGTGCCCTCGTCGTTGGTGTGGTTGCCGCGGGTGCCGAACTCGAGGATGGTGCCGTCGGCGTAGGTGAAGAGCGCTGTCTGCATGTTCGGCGTTTCCTGCGACGACTCGGGGCCGAAGTAGCCGCCGGTCGAGACGATCCGCACCGGGTGCTCCTGCTTGCCGAGGCCCCAGCGCGCGATGTCGAACTGATGCGGTCCCTGGTTGCCGGTGTCGCCGTTGCCGTAGTCCCAGTGCCAATGCCAGTTGTAGTGGAAGCGGTTGCGGTTGAACGGCTTCTTCGGCGCCGGGCCGAGCCACAGGTCGTAGTCGACCTTGGACAGGTACTGCGCGTCGTAGGTGGGCTCGTAGTTCTTCGAGATCACAGTCAGGGCGTACTTCTCGTCAGGCGCCATCGGGCCGTCCGGGTACTTGCCGATCGGCGGCCGCACCTTGAAGCACAGGCCCCGCGCCATGGACACCTTGCCAATCCCGCCGTCCTTCATGAACTGGATCGCCTGGCGCACCTGCGTGCGGCTGCGGTTCATGGTGCCGACCTGGACGAGCCGCTTGTAGTGCTCGGCCGCCTGCACCATGTTGCGCCCCTCCCACACGGTGTAGGTGGAGGGCTTCTCCACGTAGACGTGCTTGCCGTTCTGGAGCGCCCAGACGGTGGCCAGCGCATGCCAGTGGTTGGGCGTGGCGATGATCACCGCATCGACGTCCTTGTCCTCCATCACGCGGCGCAGGTCCTGCTCGAACTTCGGCTTGAACGTCTCGACGGTGGCCAGGGCCTTGTCGTTGATGCGTTCGGCCGCCAGGTTCGCGTCGATGTCGCAGAGCGTCTTGATTTCGACGCCCTTCAGGCGGGCGAAGCCGCGCTTGAGCGCGTTGCCCTGGCCGCGGACGCCGATGCTGGCGCACACCACGCGGTCGTTGGCGCCGATGATCCGCCGCCCGACCGCGGGCGCGGCGCCGGCCACCGGGCCGAATAGCTCGCCGCCGACCGCGACACCCGCGGCGGCCGCGCCGAGCCGGGCCGTGAAATCGCGGCGTGAGATCCCGTGCTGGTTGCTGGTATCGCTGGCCACGGTTTACCTCCTGGATGAATCCGCGGCCGCCATCGTAGCACGTAATCCCGGACGCCGCCGCACCCGTTGGCGCAGCGGGGCGAGGCTATAATCGCGCCCTCTATGGTCCAACTTATCGCCCCGTTCGTTCTCGCGCTCTCGTTCGTCATCGCCAGCCCGCCGCAAGCGGCTTCGAACCACGCCCGGGCGTCGGAAACCGCGCTCGACCGATACGTCGCGGCGCCGGATCCCCACTTCAGCTGGAAGGTCGTGCGGGAGCTGCCCGCCACGGGCGCGAAGGTCACGCTCCTCGAGATGACCTCGCAGAAATGGCTGACCGAGCAGGAGGTGCAGAAGCCGATCTGGACGCACTGGCTGGTCGTCGTCCGGCCCGAGCAGGTGGCGAGCGACGTGGCGTGGCTGCACATTGGCGGCGGCAGCCACGCGCGCCCGGCGCCGGTCAGGCCGTCCGCCTGGATGGTCGAGACGGCGCGCGACACGGGAACGATCGTCGCGGAGCTGCGGCTGGTTCCCAACCAGCCCGTCGTGTTCATGGACGATCCGGCGAAGAAGCCGCGCACGGAGGACGACTTCATCGCCTACACGTGGGACAAGTACCTGCGGACCGGCGACGAGCGGTGGCCGGCGCGGCTGCCGATGACCAAGAGCGCCGTCCGCGCGATGGACGCGGTGGCCGCCTTCGCCGCGTCCGCGGAAGGCGGCGGCGCCAGGGTCTCGCGTTTCGTGGTGTCGGGCGCGTCGAAGCGCGGCTGGACCGCCTGGGCGACCGCCGCGGTGGACCGCCGCGTCGCCGCCGTCGCCCCCATCGTCATCGACATGCTCAACCTCGAGCCGTCGTTCATCCATCACTGGCGCGCCTACGGCGCCTGGTCGGACGCGGTCAACGACTATGTCGAGCACGGCATCATGGACTGGATGGGCACCCGCGAGTTCCGGGCGCTGATGAAGATCGAGGAGCCGTACGAGTACCGCGACCGGCTCACCATGCCGAAGTTCATGGTGAACGCGTCGGGCGACGAGTTCTTCCTGCCGGACTCGTCGCAGTTCTACTTCGATGACCTGCGCGGCGAGAAGCAGCTGCGCTACGTCCCGAACGCCGGGCACGGGCTCGAGAAGACGGACGCGGTCGAGAGCCTGCAGGCGTTCTACGCGTCGGTGGTCCAGGCGCGGCCGCGCCCGGACGTGCGGTGGACCTTCGAGAAGGACGGGTCGATCACGATCGTTGCGGAGGATCGGCCGTCGGCAGTGCTGCTGTGGCGGGCGACCAACCCGAAGGCGCGCAATTTCCGCCACGACGTCATCGGGGCGGCCTATAGCAGCACGCCGCTGGATCCCGTCGGTCCGAATACCTGGATCGCGCGTGTACCAGAGCCGGCCGCGGGGTGGACGGCGTTCTTCGCGGAGCTGAGTTATCCCGGTGTGGGCAAGCACCCGCTCAAGCTGACGACCGGGGTGCGCGTGCTGCCGGACAGGCTCCCGTTCCCGGCGCCGCAGCCGAAGCGCTGAACCGAGGCCTGCAGCGCTTCATGAAAAAGAGGACACTCGCCAAGCTTGCGGGTGTCCTCCACCGGCAGAAACGTCGAGGGTCCGTCGCGTCAGAGGGCCGCGGTGCCGAGCGCCGCCGCGCCGAAGAACACCGCGGTGATGGCGCCCATCACCAGGCTGATGACGATCGTCACGATCGCCGCGACGATCATGTAAGGAACGACCTTCGCCTCGGGGGTCTTCATCAGCACCGGAACGCCCAGGTAGAAGAGATAGATGCTGTAGAGCGCGGCGAGCAGCACGATCATGCTGAGCGCGGGAATGATGTACAGCACACCTGCAACCCAGACCGGCGTCGACGAGTACGCCACCAGCTTGAGCGCCTGGATCGTGCTCGGCGTCGAGTCGAAGGTCGGCGCGAGCTTGTCGATGATGAGCGCGGCGATGTACACGCCCACCAGCCCGAGCACGTAGGACACGATCATCTGGGCGAATCCCGTCACGATCGGCGTTCGGATCGTGCCGACGAAGGGGACCGTCACCCCGATCATCGTCGTGCCGATGAATGCGGCCACGGCGGGCACGGCGGCCAGGATCGCGACGTAGGACTTGTAGAGCGTCGCGACGTCAGTTGATTCCGCCTCGATGACTGGCCATTCCGTCTTCGGGGTGGTCAGGATCTTGCGGACGCGATCCTGCAGGGCAGGCGCGCTCGCCTGGGTCGTGCTGGGCATCTCGGGTCTCCTTATGAGGGGTGGCGCTCCCGGCGAAGAATGCCGGCGACAGTCTACACCTTTCCGCGCAGCGCCTTGACCTCGGCGCGGCGTTTCTTCGATTGCAGCCGCTTCTCGCGCGAGGCCGCCGTCGGGCGGGTCGGGCGCCGACGCCTGGGCTTCCGCGCCGCCGCCGCAATCAGCGCCGCCAGCCGGGCTCGCGCCGCGTCGCGGTTCTGCGCCTGCGTCCGGTGTTCGCGGCTGTCGATGACGAGCGTGCCGTCGGCGGTGAGGCGCTTGCCGGCGAGCCGGACCAACCGTTCTTTGATCTCGGCGGGAAGCGCCGAGGCAGCCACGTCGAACCGCAGCTCCACCGCAGTGGAGACCTTGTTGACGTTCTGCCCGCCGGGCCCGGAGGCGCGGACGAAGCGCTCCTCGAGTTCGGTTTCAGGGATGGCGATGGTGGGGGTGATTCTCATAAGGCGCCAGCTCCTGACTATACTGTCCCGCATCAACGGAGGCTTCGAGTGGAGAGACGCGATTTCATGGCCACGCTCGGCGTGGCGGCAGTTGGCGGCCTGCCGCAGGCGAAGCCGCCGCCTGCCCGGACCGCGCCGGAGTTCTACGTCTGGCGCCAGTATGTTCTCCGTGCCGGGACGCAGCCGCGGCGGCTCGCAGAGCACTTGCAGGGAGCACTGATTCCGGCGCTCAACCGCCTCGGCCACAGGCCGGTCGGCGTGTTCGAGCCGGTCGTCGGCGTCTCCAGCCCGACGGTGTTCACGCTGGTCCCGGCGGCGTCGCTCGAGGCGATCGCGTCAACGGAGGCGAACCTGCAGAAGGACGGGGAATATCTCCGTGCGGCGGCGTCGTATCTCGAGGCGGCGGCGACCGACCCCGTCTACCTGCGGCAGGAGACGTCGATCCTCGCGGCGTTCCCGAACGTACCGCGCGTGGAAGTCCCCGCGGCGACGGCGGGCAAGGGGCCGCGCCTCTTCGAGCTGCGCACCTACGAGAGCCACAGCGAGCGCGCACACCGGCTGAAGGTGCAGATGTTCGCGGAGATGGGCGAGGTGGACATCTTCCGCCGCGTCGGCCTCACGCCGGTGTTCTTCGCGAGCACGCTGGCCGGCCCGCGCATGCCCAACCTGACCTACATGCTGGTGCACGACAACCTGGCGGCGCGCGAGAAGAGCTGGGCCGCGTTCGTCGGCGACGAGCAGTGGAAGAAGCTGCGCGCCACCCCCGGCTACGCCGACGCCGACATCGTGTCCAACATCACGACCGTGCTGCTGCGGCCGGCCGGGTCCTCGCAGATCTGACAGGCCCGCCGAACCTGACGGCGTCACTCACGGCGTCACACCCTGGGCAACTTCTTCAGGAGCGTCGCCGCCTTTCGGAACCACGGCCGCTCTCGCCGCCGCATGTACGCCGGCATCGTCGGTTTCTTCGCCAGGATGCGCTGCGCCCACTCGCGCGCTTCGGCGCGCCGCCCCACGGAAGCGAGGAAGCTCGCATAGTTGTACTGCGTCTCCGACAGCGTCGACGTCTGCGTCACGTCCGCGAACTGCCGCGCGGCCTCTTCGTGGCGCCCCGCCTGCGCGAGGACGTGCGCGAGCAGCCCGCCCGCCCGGTGGTAGTCGTACTTCGCGTCCATTTGCACGACCGCAGCCAGGTCGTCGGCCGCCGCCTTGATGTCCCCGAGCTCGATGGCGGCGAGCGCGCGACGGTAGAACGCGTCGGGCGCGTCGCTGCGGCGCGCGATCGCCTGATCGAAGCACTCGCGCGCCTTGGCGTACTTGCGGTCCTCCAGGTAGAGATCGCCGAGCTCCTCGAAGTTGCCGACCGACGGGTTGTCGACGATCGCCGCCTCCAGATAGCGGATCCGCTTGCGGCGCGGAAACACCTGGAACGTCCGGCGCAGCAGGCCGGCATCGGGAATGACCTCGGCCACGATGTATACGAGCGCACCGACGCCGCCACCGAAGATGATGATCCAGATCCAGAAGGGTTCAGGACGCCGGCGGAGGAAATGCAGGATCGCGAGCGCCTGCAGGATCACGCCGTACGGATAGAAGAGCCCGAGCATGCGGCGGCGCCACTATACCCTGAGGGGGCGTTCATCCGATCGCGCGCCGTATAATCGGCGTACAATCGCATTCTCACGCGCTCATGAGGATCGTCGAACGCCTCCGGCGCGATGTCGCTTTCAGCGCGCGCCTCCATGCCCGGACGCCGCTCGCCTCCGCGTGCGTCGTCGTGACGCTCGCCGTCGGCATGGCCGCGACGAGCGTTGCCGTCGCCCTCATCAGCGCCTTCTTCGTCCGCCCGCTCCCGGTGGCCGACGCCGGCCGGCTGGTGCGCGTGTACCGGCATTCCGCGGCGAGCGCCCAGCACCTTCCGCTGCGGTACGGCGACTTTGAAGAAGTGCGCGCGCTCGGCGTGTTCTCCGGCACTGCCGCCGAACAGCCGGCACCCCTCATTCTCGGCGGCGCCGGAACTGCCGAGCGCACGTGGGGCGAGATCGTGTCGCCGGGGTACTTCTCCGAGCTGGGGCTGACGCCGCTGCACGGTCGTTTCTTCGATCCGGCAGAGGAGCGCGACGGCGTCGCTGTCGCGGTCATCGGCGAGGGCCTGTGGGCGCGGCAGTTCGGCCGGGACCGCGGCGCGCTCGGTGCCGAGATGCGCGTCGACGGGCGGTCGTACCGCGTCATCGGCGTGGCGCCGGCGGAGTTTCACGGGACCGTCCTCGGGTTTGCCTCGCAGCTGTGGATTCCGGTGCGGGCGATGCCGGATGCCCGGGGCGAGTACGGAGACGCATATTTCACCATCGCGAAGTTGGCGCCGGATGTCGCGATCGGCGACGCGCAGCATGCGCTCGACGCGCTCGCCCGCAGGCTCGACCGCGAGCGCCCGGGCTCGCACCGCGGCGTACGGCTGTCCGCGTTCCGGGAAGCGAGTGGCCGCATCCCGCCGCCTTTCCGCGAAGGCTTTGCCGGTTTCTCAATCCTCGGGCTGGGCGTGGCGCTGCTGGTCACGGCGGTCGCCGCCGCGAATACGGCCGGCGTCCTGCTGGCGCGTGCGGTCACGCGGCGGCGAGAAATGGCTGTCCGTCTCGCGCTCGGCGCGTCGCGCCGGAGCATCGTCGAGCAGCTGCTCGCCGAGGGAGCGGTCCTGGCGATCCCGGCTGCCGTCGCCGGTGTGGCCATCGCCTGGCAGGTGACCCGCCTGATGAGCGCCTTCGATGTGCCGATCGCGCGCGGCGCCGAGCTGTCGTTCGACGTCAGCCTCGACGGCCTCGCGCTCGCCGCTGCCCTCGCCGTCACCGCGGGCGTCGTGCTGCTGATCGGGTTGACGCCGGCGCTCGAGTCGTCGCGCCTCGACCTGGTGTCGGCGCTGAGGGATGCGCAGGCACATCATCGCCGGCGGTCGTGGTCCCGCGCCCTGTTCCTCACGGCCCAGGTCGCCGTCTCCATGGTGCTGCTTGCCGGCTGCGCGGCTCTCTTCAGGAGCGTGCAGCACGCACGCGCGATCGACCCCGGCTTCGATCCGGCGGGGGTTGTCACGACCGCCGTCGATCTCCGCGCGTCCCGATCGGCAGGCGATCCGGGCTTCTGGTTGCGTCTCGCCGACGAGATCCGCCGGCTGCCACGGGTGGACGCGGCGAGCCTGGCGTCGCGCGTGCCGCTCGAGCTCGGGGTGGTCATGACCTCGCTCGCGCCGGAGGGACATGGGCCCGCAACCGGCGCCGACTGGCCCTCCGTCGAGTTCGCGATCGTGGACGTCGGCTATCTTGCGACGATGCGCATCCCGCTCATCGAGGGACGGGAGTTCGATGCCGGCGACCGGCGCGGATCGCCGGCGGTCGCGGTCATCAACGACGTGCTCGCGCGGAGGTTCTGGGGCCATGCCAACGTCGTGGGCCGCGGCCTGGTCACCCGCGACGGCGGCCGCCTGCAGGTCGTGGGCGTTGTCCGCCATTCGAAGTACCTGTCGCTCGGTGAGTCTCCCAAACCCTACCTGTACCTGCCGCTTCGACAGGGCGACGCGACCGCGATGACGATCGTGGCCAGAACAGCGGCGGGCGAGCCGGCGGCGCTGCTGCGCGCCATTGCCGACACGGTTCGGCGTCTGGAACCGGACGCGCCGCTCTACGAGGCGACCACGATGTCGCGGAAGGTGGCGATGTCGCTGGCGCCGGCGCGCGGCGGCGCGCTGGGCCTCGCGGTGGTCGCCGCCATGGCGCTCGCGCTGACCGCGGTCGGCCTGTTCGGGGTGGTGGCGCAGGCGGTGAGCCGCCGGACCTTCGAGATCGGCGTGCGGCGGGCGCTCGGCGCGGCCGACGGCAGAGTCGTCTGGCTGATAGTGCGCGACACGATGACTCCGGTCCTGACCGGCTGCGTGCTGGGACTGCTGGCCGCAGTGGCCGTTCAGCCGATGCTGCGCGTGGTGCTCTACGACGTCAATCGCTTCGATCCGCTCGTCGTGGGTCTCGCGCCCGGAGTGATCGTGACGGTGTGCTCCGCCGCCGCGTGGCTCCCGTCGCGCCGCGCAACCCTGATCAGCCCGACGGCGGCGCTGCGGCGCGAGTAGGCCGGGTCATCGAGCCGGATCGGGTGTTGTCATCGTGTGCTTTCGATCGAGGGCTGCGGCGAGTTCCACCAGCCGGATGAACTCGGCACGATAACCGTCGTCGTCGCGGCCGCGGTGCTCGCGCGCGAGTTGCACTGCCTGCCCCCAGCTGGCCTGGCCCGTGAAGTCCGAGCGGCGCAGCAGCATGCCGAATTCCGTGACGGCGGCGGCGAACCCGAGGTTCGGCGTGGTCCGTGGTGCCGCGTCGCGGATCGGGAACTCGAGCAGTCCGCTCGTGTCGCCGGTCGGCGTTTTGTAGCGGACCTTGATCGTCATCAGCTCGTCGGAAGCGACGGCGACCGGCGGGCGAGCGGGCTCCGGCTGGTACTTGAGCGGGTCGACGTCGGCGCCCGGCGCGGCCGCGCCCGGCGGTACCAGCTCGTACAGCGCGGTGACCGTGCGGCCGGCGCCCAGTTCTCCTGCGTCCCTGCGATCGTTGTTGAAGTCCTCCTTCCGCAGCACGCGGTTCTCGTAGCCGACCAGGCGGTAAGCGCCGACGAACCTCGGGTTGAACTCGATCTGCAGCTTGACGTCCTTGGCGACCGCGACGAAGGTGGAGCCCGCCTCCGCGATGAGCACGCGGCGCGCCTCCTGGATGGAATCCAGGTAGGAGTAGTTGCCGTTGCCCGTGTCGGCGAGCATCTCCATCGTCGAGTCCTTCAGGTTGTCGTCACCGACACCGAGTACCGACAGGAAGATACCGCGCGCGCGCCTTTCCTCGATGAGCCGCTTCAGGTCCGCTGGATTGGTGATGCCGACGTTGAAATCGCCGTCGGTCGCGAGGATCACGCGGTTGATGCCGGCGGGGTCGAAGTTCTCCGCCGCGATGTCGTACGCGAGCTGGATGCCGGCAGCGCCTGCCGTGGACCCACCGGCCCTCAGCTCCTCGATCGCCTGCTTGATCTTCGTCTTCTCGGCGACGCTCGTCGACGGCAGCACCACGCCGCTGCTTCCGGCGTAGACGACGATCGCGACGCGGTCCTCGGGACGCAGCGTGTCGACGAGCATCCGCATTGCCGCTTTCACGAGCGGCAGCCGCGGCGCCGGTGTCATCGAGCCGGAGACGTCGAGCAGGAACGTCAGGTTGCGCGGCGGCGTGCGATCGCGTTGCACGGGCGCGCTCCGCAGCCCCACGAGGGCCAGGCGGTGGTTCGGATTCCACGGACACGTCCCGATCTCCGTGGTGATCGACACGGGAGCACTCCCCTTCGGCGCCGGGTAGTCGAAACGGAAGTAGTTGATCAGCTCCTCGATGCGAACCGCGTCGCGCGGCGGGAGCTGTCCGAGGTTGAGGAATCGCCGGACGTTGGCGTACGACGCCGTGTCGACGTCGATGGAGAAGGTCGAGAGCGGGTGCTCGGTGACGCGGCGGAAGCGGTTCTCCTCGATGGCGGCGTAGGAGGAGGTGTCGCGCGGGTAGTCCGGGAGGATGCCTCGCGGGCCGATCGCCCCGCCCACGGGCACGGGGGCAGAAGCGGGCGGCGGCGCCGCGGGTACGCCACCGACGACACCGCCGACAATGCCGCCCGGAACCCCTGCGGCGCTGCCGGAAATGACGAGCCGGGCCTCCTTGAGCGGCGCCGCGGTTGCGCCTATCACGTCGACGGTCTCGGACACCGCGCCGACCTTCATGACCACCTTCACCACCGGGTCCGCGGTCGTCACGGTCAGGCGCAGGTCCGTCGTGACGAACCCCGCCAGACGATGCCGGATCGAGTACTCGCCTGGCGCGACGTTCTCGATCATCCAGTCACCGGAGCCGTCCGAGACGGTGCGCCGCAGGACCGAGTCACCCTGCCGCAGCTCAATCTCGACGCCGGGGATCGGCAACCCGGCGGGATCGACGACGGTGCCGCTGAGCGTTCTGGTCTGCGGCGCCGCCTGGAGGGTGAGCCCGATGACGAGGATCGACGCGAGCAGACGCATGGCAGGCCTCCGCGCCATCGCGGCGCGACTTCGACGCGCTTTGCAGCTTTAGACACCATCGATGGCGCTTTGGACGGTATGATAAACGCCAATGCGCCAGCTGATCTCGAGGCTCCTTGCCGCAGGCATGTGCGTAGCACTGGTTGCCGGCGATCCGTCCGTCGTCCTCACCGGCCAGGCACCCGCGCCGGCGGCTGCCGCGAAGCCCGGGCCGGCGGTGACGCCAGCAAAGCCCGCGGCACTCGACCCTGTCACCCTGGAGAAGAAGGTCGACGAGCTGCTGAAGGCGCACGTGAGCGTGAACGACTTCAGCGGCAGTGTGTTGCTGGCCAACGGCGGCACGCCGCTCGTCGCGAAGGGCTACGGCTATGCGAACCGCGAGTGGGAGATCCCCAATACGCCGCAGACGAAGTTCCGCATCGGATCGATCACGAAGCAGTTCACATCGATGCTGGTCATGCAGCTGCGCGAGCAGGGGAAGCTGCGCGTCGAGGATTCCGTATGCCAGTACGTGACGCCGTGCCCCGACGCGTGGAAGCCGGTGACGATTCACCACCTGCTGACTCACACGTCCGGCATCCCGACCTACACGGGCATGGCCGAATGGCGCGAAGGCAACATGGTTCCGAAGACGGTCGACCAGATCATCGCGTTCTTCCGCGACCGGCCCCTGCAGTGGACCCCGGGTGAGAAGTATGCCTACAACAACTCCGGCTACTTCCTGCTCGGCGTGGTCATCGAGCAGGCGGCCGGGAAGAAGTACGAGCAGGCGCTGGAGGAGATGATCCTGACACCGCTCGGCATGAAGGACACGGGCTACGACTGGCCGCGGACGATCATCGCGCGCCGGGCATCCGGCTATACCGGCCGCGGGCGGGCGCTCACCAACGCCGCCGCGCTCGACATGCAGCAGCCGTATTCGGCCGGCGCGCTGTACTCCACGGTTGAAGACCTGCTGAAGTGGGACCAGGCGCTCTACACGGAGAAGCTGTTGCCGGAAGCGGCGAAGGCGATCATGTGGACGCCCGTTCTGAGCAACTATGCGTACGGCTGGCAGGTCGCCGAACCCGCCCCGCAGACGTTCGGCTACCGGCGCGTGGCGCACGGCGGCGGCATCAACGGGTTCTCGGCCATGATCGTCCGCGTGCCGGGTCCGAACGTCACCGCGATCGTGCTCGCGAACAACGACACGGCGAACGCCGGCGCCGTCGCGCGGGACCTGCTCGCCATCTATTACGGCCAGTCCTACACCATTCCCGCGCCGCATGTCGTCGCCAAGGTCGATCCGGGCGTCTTCGACGCGTACGCCGGCACGTACCAGCTCGGGCCGAACTTCATCGTGACGATGACGCGCGAGGGCAACAGCCTCATGTCGCAGGCGACCGGGCAGGGGAAGTTCGAGCTGTTTCCGGAGTCCGAAACGAAGTTCTTCGCCAAGGTCACCGAGCTGAGCGTCGAGTTCGTGAAAGGCCCCGACGGCAAGGTCACGCATTTCGTCCTGCACCAGGGCGGCCGCGAGCAGATCGCCAAAAAGATCGAGTAGCGGACCGCCATCGGCTCGACCCCGGGGTGTGGTCCACTGACCGCGGTTGAGTGTCCCGGTTTCTCATGGAGCTCATTGCCGACCTCGCCCTGATCTTCTTCGCCGCCCTGGCGGGCGGCTTCCTGGCGAAGCGTCTCGGCCAGCCGCTGATCGTCGGTTACATTTTCGCGGGGGTCGCGATCGGACCGTTCACGGGCGGGCCGACCGTCACCAACCTCCATGATCTCGAGCAGCTCGCCGAGCTCGGCGTCGTGCTGCTGCTCTTCGCGCTGGGCCTGGAACTGTCGTTCCGCGAACTGGCGCCGGTGCGGACCGTGGCGCTGGCCGGTGCGACCATCCAGATCCTGCTGACCATCGCGCTGGGTTTCGGCCTCGGGCGGCTGCTCGGCTGGGAGTGGCGGACGGCGCTCTGGTTCGGCGCCCTGATCTCGCTGTCCAGCACGATGGTCGCGCTGAAGACGATCCAGGCGCAGGGCCGTCTCGGGACGCTCTCGGCGCGCGTCATGCTGGGCATTCTGGTCGTCCAGGACCTGGCGGTGGTGCCGCTGATGATCGTGCTCCCGGAGCTGAGCGACCCGGCGGCCGGGCTGGGCAAGGTGACCGTCGCCGCCACGCGCGCGGTGGTGCTGCTCGGCGTCATCGTGCTCTTCTCGACCCGGGTCGTGCCGCGGCTGATGGAATTCGTCGCCCGGTGGAACTCGCGCGAGCTGTTCTTCCTGGCCACCACCACGCTGGCGGTCGGCGTCGGCTACGTGACGTGGCGCCTGGGGCTGTCGATGGCGCTGGGCGCGTTCGTGGCCGGCCTGGTGGTCAACGAGTCCGAGTACGCCCACCAGGCGCTGAGCGACATCCTGCCCCTCCGCGATCTGTTCGGCATGCTGTTCTTCGTCTCGGTGGGCTTGATGCTCGACCCGGTGCTCCTGTGGCAGCAGATCGGCTTGCTCGCGCTGGTGATCCTGGTGATCGTGCTCGGCAAGGCGATCATCGTCGGCACCATCGTGCGGGCGTTCGGCTACTGGAACGTGGTGCCGCTGGCGGCGGGGCTGACCCTGTTCCAGGTGGGCGAGTTCGCGTTCGTGCTCGCCCGCGTCGGGCTGTCGACCAACGCCATCTCGCGGGAGGTGTACGCGCTGGCGATGAACGCGGCGATCGTGACGATGGCGCTGACGCCCGCGATCTCGGGGCTCGTCCCGGCCTTCTACCGCCGCTACTGGCCGCGGCGCGAGCGCGAGACGCACGAAGCAGCGAACCTGCCGCGCGCAGGCCTCGCCACCCACGTCATCGTCGCCGGCGCAGGACGCGTCGGGCGCAGCATCGCCGACGCGCTCGCGCACCTGGAGCTGCCGTTCGTGCTGATCGAGTCGGACGTGCGAAGGATGCAGCAGGCGCGGAGCGACCGCCTCCCGGTCATCTACGGCGACGCGAGCCAGCCGGTGGTGCTCGCCGCCGCCGGCATCGACACGGCGCGTGCGCTGCTCGTCACCGTGCCCGCGTTCGACGACGTGCGCACCATCGTGCGCGTGGCGCGGCAGCACCGGCCGGAACTGCCGATCATCGCCCGCGCCGACAGCACCGAAGCGGTCGTGGCGCTCTACGCTCTCGGCATCCAGGAGGTCGCGTCACCCGAGATCGAGGCGGCGATCGAGATGACGCAACAGGCGCTGATCTACTTCAACGTCCCCGCCCACGACGTCCTGCGGGTGGCGAGCGCCATCCGCCACGAGCGGTACGAACGCGCCCGCGACGGGGCGGTGTCGGGGCTGGCGATGATGTCCCAGATCGGCGAGATGGCGCGCCAGCTCGATTTCACCTGGGTCGGCCTGCCGGCGGACAGCCCGCTTGCCGGCCGGACGCTGGGCGATCTCCGCCTGCGCAGCACGAGCGGCGTCACCCTCGTCGGCATCATCCGCCACGGCGCGCTCACCGCCAACCCCGACGGCGGGTTACGGCTCGAGCCCGGCGACCTGCTGGCCGTCCTTGGCACGCGCGATCAGATCGCGCGCTTCGAGCAGACGATGCGCCCGCCGCCAGTCGCGGCGTAGAACGCGCGGTCGCCAGGGATCTTGATGCCGGCACACTCGCAGGAGCTGTTCTTCGAGCTGTTCAGTCCCGCGCTGGCGCGCCTCGGGCCGGGAGACGAGGCGAGCACGCTACGGGCGCTGGCGCTGGTGCCCGGCGTCGATCGCGGGACGCGCATCCTTGACGTGGGCTGCGGGACGGGCGCGCAGTCGCTGGTGCTGGCGCGGCACTCTGCGGCGCGCATCGTCGCCATCGACAGCCACCCGCCGTTCGTCGAGGCGCTGCGCCGGTGCGCGCGGGAGCTCGGCGTTGGCGATCGCATCGACGCTCGCGTCAGAGACATGCACCGTCTCGAATTCCCGCCGGGATCGTTCGATCTGATCTGGTCCGAAGGCGCGATCTACAACATCGGCTTCGAGGCGGGTCTCCGCGAGTGGCGGCGGCTGCTCGCGCCGGGCGGTCACCTGGCCGTGACGGAAGCGTGCTGGACGAAGCCCGGGACGCCGCCGGAGTGCGCCGCCTTCTGGGCACGGGAGTACCCGGCAATCCGCCCGGTGCCGGCGCTGCTCGAGGCCATCGACGCATGCGGCTACGAGACCGTCGGACACTTCACGCTGCCGGAGTCGTCGTGGTGGGACGAGTTCTACCGGCCGTTGCAGCAGAACGTGACGACGTTCCGCGGACGCCACTGCAACGAGCCGGATGCGCAGGCGCTGGCCGACCGGGTCCAGTACGAAATCGACGCCTGGCACGCCTGGTCGGCGTACTACAGCTACGAGTTCTTCGTGATGCGGTCCCGCTGAGGCGCAATCTTCGGCCGATGGACCGCTGGTGCACTCCCGCCGAGCGTTTTCGGCCTGGCTACCCAACGCGGCGGCCGTCGTAGTTTCCCTGCTTCTCCTCCTTCATGGCTCATCCCATCGTGAGGTCGGAGCAGGGACGTGATTCGGGGCCGCCACCTTCCTGCCTCCTGCCTCCCAACGTCCCCGCCTCACCCAGTATTCCTGAGTCCCGCCGCGATGCCGTTGACCGTCATCATGAACGCGGCGCGGGCGCGCGGATCGCCCTGTTCGCGCACCCGGCGCAGCAGCTCGATCTGAACGAGGTTGAGCGGGTCGACATAAGGATTGCGGACGCCGATCGACCGCCGCAGCACCGGGGTCGACTCGAGCAGCTCGCCGTGGCCGGTGACGTCGAGCACGCCGCGGATGGCGCGGGCGAGCCGATCGCGGAGCTCCGCCCCGAGCGGGCGGAGGCGTTCAGGGACCAGGCGGCGATCGTACTCGGCGGCGATGCGGCCATCCGCCTTGGCCAGCACCATCTCGATGAGGCCGATGGCGGACTGGAAGTGGGGCCACGCGCCGTACATCTCGGCGAGGCGGTCGCGCTCGGCGGCGCGATCGAGCGCGTCCTCGACGCCCAGCCAGGCGCCCAGCATCAGCCGGGTCTGGGTCCACGCAAACTGCCACGGGATGGCGCGGAGACTCACCACCTCCGCCCCCGCGCTCCGCCGCGCCGGGCGGCTGCCGATGTTGAGCTCGCCGATTTCACGCTCGGGCGTCGCGGCGCGGAAGTATTCGAGGAACTCCGCATCCTCGTGCACAAGGCGCCGGTAGGTCGCGCGCGCGTCGGCGGCGAGCCGATCCATGCAGGCCCGCCATTCGGCGTGCGGCTCCGGTGCCGGCGTGAGCCAGGCCTCGAGCGTGCCCGTGGTGTAGACCTCCATCGTCCGGAGCGCGATGTCGGGCAGCCCGAACAGCGCCTGCAGCATCTCGCCTTGTTCGGTGACACGGAGCGTCCCGTCGATGGAGCCCGGCGGCTGCGACTTGATCGCCAGGTGCGTCGGGCCGCCGCCGCGTCCCACGCTGCCGCCGCGCCCGTGGAACAGCGTGACCGCGACGCCCTGCCGCGCGCAGGCGGCGACGATGGCTTCCTGCGCCTTGTAGAGCGCCCAGCCCGCCGCCAGCCGCCCGACGTCCTTCGACGAATCAGAGTAGCCGATCATCACCTCCTGGCGGCCGCCGGCGCGCTCGCGCCACCACGGGATGTCGAGCAGCTGCTCCATCACGCCGCCCGCGTTCTCCAGGTCGCGCGAGGTCTCGAAGAGCGGGACGATGCGCAGCGGCGCCGGGACGCGGGCCTCCTTCTGGAGCAGCGCGACAGCGAGCACGTCCGAGGCGCTGCGGGTCATGGTGATGACGTAGGCGCCGAGCGACCCCGGGGGTTCGCGCGCGATCATCTGGAAGGTGTCGAGCACGTCGCGAACCTCCGGTGTCGCGTCAAGATCGGCGGGGACGAGCGGCCGGCGCCCGGAGAGCTCCTCGAGCAGGAACGCCAGCCGTCTCGCCTCGTCCCACGCCGAATACGAGCCCAGGCCGAGCGCGCTGGTGATCGCGGCGAGCGCGTCGGTATGCCGCGCCGAGTCCTGGCGGACGTCGACCGGCGCGAGCGTCAGCCCGAAGGTGAAGGCGCGGCGCAGCACGTCCGCCAGGCGGCCTGCCGCCACCAGCGCGTGGCCGGTCTGCTCGAGCGATCGGTGGCACAGCCGCAGCGGCGCGACGAACTCGCCGGGGCGGATGTAGACGGCGGCGGACGGGGCGAGGTCCTCGTCGGCCCGCAGCGACGCTTCGATCCAGTCGCGCGTCGCCCGGAGGCGGGCGCGGACGCCGCGGAGCACCGCCCGGTACGGCTCGCGCGCGCCCCCGGCCTGGTCGCGCAGCTCCGGCGTCGCCGCCATGATCGACAGCTCGTCGCGCAGCGCGTCGACCTCCTTCAGGTAGAGGTTTGCGGCGACCCAGCGCGAGAGCAGGCAGGCGCGGCGCGTCACTTGCGGCGTGACGCTGGGGTTGCCGTCGCGGTCGCCGCCGATCCACGACCCGAAGCGCAGCGGCGAGACATCTATCGGCAGACCACGACCGGTCGCACCACGCAGAGCACGGTCCACCGCGCGCAGGTAGCGGGGCAGCGCGTCCCAGAGGCTCTGTTCGAACACGACCAGGCCGCTCCGCACCTCGTCGAGCGGGGTCGGCCGCTGCTCGCGCACCTCCGTCGTGTTCCAGGCGCTCGTGATTTCGCGCCGGAGATCGTCGACCAGGTCCTCCGCCTCCGGCGGGGTGAGATCGACGCGATCGCGCTTGCCGAGCGCCGCCGCGATCCGGTTGTACTTCTGCACCAGCGTCCGGCGGGCGACTTCCGTCGGGTGCGCCGTCAGCACCAGCTCGATGCGCAGCGCGCAGACCGCTTCGTGAAGTCGGTCCGGCGAGATGCCGGACGCCAGCAGCTGGGCGAATCCGTCCTCGCACGAGCCGCGCTGCGGCCGCGCGTGCGGGTCGCGCTGGTACTCGCGCCGGCGGCGGATGCGGTGATGCTGCTCCGCGATGTTCGCAAGGTGGAGGAAGTGGGCGAACGCGCGCGCCACCGGCAGGGCGTCGTCCAGCGGCATGTCCGAGAGCTCACCGGCGAGGATCCGGAAGTCGTCGTCGTTGCCGGTGCGGCCGCTCTTCGCCAGCGCGCGCACGCGCTCCACCCGACGGAATACCGCCTCGCCGGCCTGGGCCTTCAGCGTCTCGCCGAGGAGCTCTCCCAGGAGCCGCACGTCGTCGCGCAGCGGCTTGTGCGGGTCGAAGGCCATGCGCTCAACGATATATCGAGAGCGCACCTGCCCGGGCGCCGCGGCGCCGAAGTGCGCCTGCCGGATCAGACCTCCGGTGCCCCGGAGGTCGCTCACAGCAAGAAAGTGCGACCTCTTCAGAATGGATGGTTGCTCTCTGCTGCCCGAGCGCGGCGGCCGGCGCACCGTATACTTCGCACGTGAACGGAGGAGAGCCTGTCGATCCGCGGCCTGCGAAGCGGCCCGTGCCGGTCGTGCTCGCCGGCCGCTACGTGCGCGTCGAGCCGCTCGATCCCGTTCGGCATGCCGATGCGCTGTGGGCCGGATTGGGCGGAACCGGGAACGACGCGCTCTGGCACTACATGCATGCCGGACCGTTCCCGGAACGTACCGGCTTCGAGGCCGATCTGCGTGCGCGCGCGGTCACCGACGATCCGCTCTGCTTTGCCATCGTCGGGTCGGCATCCTCGCGGGCTGAGGGGATCGCCTCCTACATGCGCGTCGATACGGCGAACCGCGTGATCGAGGTGGGGAGCATCGTGTATTCCCCGGGGCTCCAGCGCTCGCGCGGCGCCACCGAGGCGATGTATTTGATGGCGCGGCACGCCTTCGAGGACCTGGGGTACCGTCGCTACGAGTGGAAGTGCAACACGCTCAACGAGGCGTCCCGGCGCGCGGCCGTGAGGCTGGGCTTCACTTTTGAAGGCGTCTTCCGGCAGCACATGATCGTCAAGGGCCGCAGCCGCGACACCGCCTGGTACTCGATGCTCGACGCGGAATGGGCCGGGCGCCGCGAGGAGTTCGAACGCTGGCTGGCGCCCGCGAACTTCGATGCGGACGGGCGGCAGAAGCGCCGGCTGGCTGGCGCCCGCCGGCCGCGCGGAAGCGCGGATGTCCGTTGAGCGCAGGCGCGGTGGCCGCTCCCTTCATCGGGTCCTCAGCCCCCTTGCCTAGCCTGGAATACTCATGAACGTGAAGCTCAACTCTGCCCATTCGCTCCGAAAACCCACTTGTGTGGGCCGACAGAACGTTGCTGCGGCGACTTCCACCCCAGCGCGCACGGAACGCACGCCAGGCACCCCGACTTGTCGGCGGCAGCGTGGGGCCCCACGCGGATTTCCGGCGCCTCCGTGACGTTTTGTCGACTGACGTTTGCGCGGCCTACTTCCAGGGTCTTCTGCACGAACGGGCCGCCTTGACCGCAGGAGTATATGTATTCCGGGCTGGGAGCTGGACGACACGTGTCCCCTCGGGCCGCACGCCTCGAGCACGGTTCGTCGAACGTGCGGGGCCGCCCGAGTGTAGAGCCCGTCAGCGCTGCGTCGTGAGCAGCGGCTTGCGCTGGATCGCCTTCTGCCCGTCGGCAGGCGGCACCCACATGTCGCTCCACGTGAGCCCGCACTCGCGAATCATCTCGAGGCAGTACTGCATGCGGCCCAGATCCTGCGGGCCGGCGTTGTTGGTGCCGCAGGCGAACTTCACGCCTGCCTCGCGGGCGCGCCTGATGAAGGCGGCGTCAGGAATCCGGTACCGGTTGTTGATCTCCATGGCCACGCCATTGCTGCGGAGCGCCGACACGATGCGCTCGCGCCGCCCGGCCGTCCAGAGCTCCTCGTAACGGGCGGCAAGCTGATTCGGCAGAAACGTCGGATTGACGTAGATGTCAATCGGCTCCTCGTCGAGGATCCGGACGGTACGTTCGACGAGCGTCTCCATGAAGCGCTGCGGGTCGTCGATTGTGCCGACCTCGCGGTCGATCCACAGCCGCATGCGCCGGCCGCCGTCATCGGTCCACGTCATGGAGTCGGTGAAAACGTAGTCGAAGCGCTCGAGCGTGCGGCGGGTGAACAGGCGCACCCACTCACGCCCTTCGGCCTGGAACGCCGCGAATACCGGCTTGCCGCGCAGTTCGCGCAGCACCGGCTCGAGCGCGTCGTCGCTGCTCATCGCGAAGCCGAGCCCGCCATTCACGGCCACGCCGGCGTAGATGCCCTGCTCGCGCCAGCGACGCAGCACGTCCTCGAGCGTCAGCCCCTCCTTCAGGTGGGTGTGGTAATCGACGACCGGGAAGTTGGCGGCGCCCAGGTTGAGCAGCTCGCGGTAGGTGTTGTCGACGACCGGGGGGGAGGCGTCGGCGCGGAGATCGTCGGGCAACCGCCTTACGCGGATGTTGCGGAACGCCACCGTCGAGCCGGGATCGTGCGCCTGGAGGGCGAACGTGCCGCTCGACAGGGCGCGCGCGCTTTCGGCCAGCGGTGGCGTCGGTTCCACGTAGTCGACCGTGAGCTGGTCGTTCACGCGCACGCGGACCTGTTTCCCGCGGACCGCGATGTGCATCCGGAACCAGTCGTTGTCCGGGGCCAGCTGGCCGTAGACGTTCCTCACGCCGTACAGGGATCCGGTCTTGCGCCGCTCGCGGTACTCGGCGTCGCCCGCGTAGGTGTTGTTGATTTGTACCTCGAGGCCTTTCGCCGGCCAGTCGGCTTCCTGGTACGCGGTGTGGAAATAGACGCCCGAGTTCGCGCCGGGCCTTGTCAGGACCTCGAGATCGAGCTCGAAGTTCTTGAACGCCGACTGCTGCGACCGGCCGACGTAATAGAGGTGGGAACGCGGGCCGCTCCCGACGATCGTGCCGTCTTGCACGCGCCACGAACCCGCGTTCTCGCCGGCGCGCCAGCCGGCGAGCGACGTGCCATCGAACAACGGCTGCCAGCCGTCCTGGGCGCCCGCCACGGCGGCGGCGAGCAGTGCGAGCGGTGCAATGCAACGGGCGAGAGTCACGGGGACCTCCTGTTCGTATCAGCCACGTGCCTTTGCCTTGCCGATCCCGCCGCCTACCGTCCCGCGCAGCCGGCGATACAGGTTCAAGACGATGTTCGTATGTGCATACGCGCGGTCTTCGGGAAGATTCGAGGGCGTGATCCGCAGGCCGGTGCGCGACTCCGCCCAGCTCTGAAAGATGATGCGCTCCGGCATGTGCTCCCACCTGACGAACGTGCTGGCCAGGAGTCCGGCGATGTCGGCGGCGTCGCGCGCGAACAGCGGGTCCGCGTCGCCATTGTAGCCCCACACGATGACGCCGAACGTTAGGCCTCGCGCCTTTGCCGCCGCGTCGAGCCGGGGCAGATCGCGCACGAACTCGCCCGGCGCGAGCGCACGCCAGTCGACGTCGACGTGGAGAAACGCCGGGAGTGTGCCGCGGACGCGCAGCATGTCGAGGATCCGTTCGATGGTCTCGACGCTGGAGAACGGGAATGCCTCGATGAGCCCGATCTTGAGGTTCGGGAAGCGCTGCTGCACGGCGGACATGTACGCGGCGACCTTGTCGGCCGTCGGCTCAAGGGCGCCGCCGCTGCAGACCGGCGAGCTGCCCGCTACCCACGGCTCGTCCTGCGCGAGGTAGTCGACCGTTCCGCCGGCCGCCTCGACCGCCAGGATGGATTGGATCGTGCTGCGGATCGACAGCGCCATGCCGTCCGGCTCGTCGATGCAGTACCCCTCCTTCACGGACCCGGCTTCCATGGCTGTCTTCATGCCCCATTGCTTCAGGCGGCGGAAGGCATCGACGCGCACCAGCGCATCGTACGAGTTCGGTCCGAGAATGGATGCGGGCGGCATCTGGGTGTGCTGCTGATAGAACTGGAAGACCGTCACCAGCTCCCGGACGCGCGGCCACTCGTCGGGTCGCTCGAAGAGGCGCTGGTAGTCCAGCGTGCCCGGTCCCGGAGCGAACCAGATGCGCTCGGCCGACACGGGCAGGGGAGCCGGCGCAGACGCCGCCATCCCGAATGCCGTCAGCACGAGGGCAACGGAAAGGACGCGGAGGCTCACCCGGTCAGGATACTCCGGGGGTCAGATCTCGTTCTTCCAGGTTTGACCTCTGAAGTGGACAACGGCCCGTTTCGGGGCGCCGCAGTTCGACGGACCGGCAGTCTTCTCTCACTGCTCGTGGGTCACCCACTCCTCGCGGTGCTCCGTCGCTCCGCTCGCGGGCGCGCTTCGCGCTTACCGCCTCGCTGCCGCTCGGCGGAGGGGGGATAATCGGACGTCGTGCGGCGCTGGCTGCTGCTCGCCACGGCGCTCGTGCTGGCCGGGGTGCTCGTCCTGGCGGCGGTCTTCGTCCGCCGTTCGGTGATCGCCGGCATCGTCCGCAGTGCGGCAGAGGCGCGGCTCTCCGCCGCGATCGGCCAGCGCGTCAGCATCGGCGACGTCGGGTTCTCGCTGGTGCCGCGGCCCGTCTTCGCCGGAACGGACG
Organism: Vicinamibacterales bacterium; assembly: GCA_048594975.1. Taxonomy (GTDB): domain Bacteria; phylum Acidobacteriota; class Vicinamibacteria; order Vicinamibacterales; family 2-12-FULL-66-21; genus JBMDXB01. The sequence goes on from JBMDXQ010000071.1 coordinate 81,824, forward strand.
TCCGCGTTGGCGACGCCGACCAGTCCGCGCCTGCCGTTCGGCTCGACCGCGTCGACGTCTTTCCCAGGCTGCGCTCGTTCTTCAGCAGTACGGTCCGGATCGATGAGATCCGCCTGGACGGTTTCGAGGTGGCCGTCCTGCGCGATCCGGACGGGCGGTGGCACGTACCCCCCGCGTTCCCGTCCCCGTCGCCGAGCGGCGCCGCCGGCGTCGCGATCGACCGCGTGCGCATCGCGGGCGGGCGCCTGCGCGTCTTCGACGGTTCGGCCGGTCGCGCGCGCGAGACCTCGAGGGTCGACGCCATTCACGCCGAGATGCTGATCGAGCAGCGTGGGCTGCGCCTCGCACCGCTCGGGGGGCGTGTGGGAAGCGCCGCGATCGAGGGCGACGCCCGAGTCGAGCCCGGATCCGTACGGCTCTCGTTCCGGGCCGAGGCGATCGCCGACGCGGATCTCCCGGCGTTGCTCGGCTTGCTCGGCTCGTCGCGACCCGCGGCGCTGCGGCTGAACGAGCCGGCCACCGCGTCGGTCGCCGTGGCTATCGATCGCGCGACCTCCCGGCTCTCGGGGACCGGCACGCTGCGGGTGCCGGAGCTGACCGTGGATCCGCTGCCGCTGCAACGGGTCGAGGCGCTGTTCACGATCGATGGCTCGCGGCTCACGTTCACGCCGACCACGTTCTCGGTCAGCGGCGGCACGCATCGCGGCCGCGTGGTGCTGGCGCTCGAAGCCGACCCTCCGCACTGGTCGGCGGAAAGCCGGCTCGAGCGGCTCGACGTCGGTGCGTTCCTCGACGCGCTTGCCGCGCGGGATGCGCGCATCGACGGGACCGGGACCATCGACGCGAACCTCCGCGGCCGCGTCGTCGAGAACTTCGTGAGCGGGATGAATGGACGCGCCCGTCTGGAGGTATCGCAGGGCGTGTTGCACGATTTCCCGCTGGTCGCGACGATCGACCGGGCGCTGCAGCTGACCGAGAGCAGCGGGCCCGACACGCGGTTCGAGCGGCTCACCGCCGCGCTCGCACTTGCCGGCGCCGGGGCCGCCACCGATGACCTGGTGATGGAAGCCGGTCACCTGCGCGTCGAGCTCGCGGGCCGCATCGGCTTCGACCGCTCGCTGAATCTGCGCGGCCGGGCGGTCGTCTCGAAAGAACGCACGGCCGAGGCGGTGCGACGCGTTCGCGAGCTCGCCCGCGTGCGCAACAGCGAGGGCGTCATCGAGCTGCCACTCACCATCGGCGGCCGCTTCGACGCGCCCCAGTTCGGCATCGACATGGAGACCGCAATCATCCAGGGCGCGCGCGATGAGCTGATGCGTCGCCTCCGCCGCCTGCTCCGCCGCGCGCCGTGATCGCAGATGGTCGGCGAGCGCAGGTCGCCAGCCGTCGCGCAGCCCTCAGGGCTGCCAGACCGCGTTCAGCTAATGCAGGTTCTCGAACCAGGTGCGCGTCAGCAGGAGCCCGATTGCGACGGCGAAGAGGAACGCCACGATGGCCAGGACTCCTGCGGCCACCAGGCTCCACAGGCCGGACCTGGTCGTTACGCGCCACATGAGGTACGACGCGACGAGCGCGCCTGCCGTCGCGGCAAGGACGACCGCGACGGCGATCAGCCCAGGCATCGGCGCGTCCTACGAGGGAATCGGCGCCTGCTCGGCGGGGGGATTTCGAATCGCGGTTCGGCGCAGGAGCTGCTCGACGATCAGACGATCAACAGATGCATTTGCGGCTTCGACCAGGGCCAGGAGCCTACCCTCGACTCCTTCTGCACGAAGTCCTGCCAGACAACCAGGACGTCGGCCGGTTCCGCGCGCTCGGTGTAGCACAACCGGCCCGCTCGCGCGTCGCGGCTTGTCAGCCACTTCTCCATAATTCCGCGTCCGGCTGTTCCAGTAGATGACGCCGCTTTCGAAGCGCGCGATGTGGACGGAGGCGAGACAAGGCAGATCGCCCGGACCCGCGCCGATGGTTTGAGCCGGCCGGCGCGGGCGGGCGACGGCGACGTGGGCCGTGAGCGCGGAGAGGACGACGGCCGTCGATATCCTGACGAACCGCTTCGGAGCGCACATAGCGTCCTCCCGAAGGTGATCGTGAATACTGCTCCCAACGACGCGCAGGGTCAAACGGCAACCCCCCATGAAACGTCCGGCTGACGACTTCCGTCAAAAGGGCGTAATATCTGCCACTCCTGGAGACGCACCCATGAAATCCTCCGTCGCCCTTGTCGCAGCGCTTCTCGCCGCCGTTCTCACCGGCCATGCATCGCAGACCCCTGCCGTCTCCTCGCCGCCTGCGGACGACGGCGGGCTGCTGCTCGCGCAGCAGCCCGCGCTCAGCGCGACGCACATCGTGTTCGTCTTCGCCGGCGACCTGTGGAGCGTGCCGCGGCAGGGCGGCGGCGCCACCCGGCTGACCGCGGGCGTCGGCGTCGAGGCCAGCCCCTCGTTCTCGCCGGACGGCCGATCCATCGCGTTCACGGGCCAGTACGACGGCAACACCGACGTGTTCGTGATGCCCGCCGAGGGTGGCGTGCCGAAGCGCCTGACCTGGCACCCGGATGCCGACATCGCGCTCGGATGGAGCAGCGACGGGAAGAAGGTGCTGTTCTCGTCCGGGCGGAACAGCTACACGCGTACCCGCGAGCTCTACCTCGCCGGCATCGACAGCGGGCTGGAAGAGAAGCTGCCGCTCCCGATGGGCTGGGAGGGCAGCTACTCGCCGGACGGCTCGCGCATCGCCTACGTCCCGAAAGGCCGCGCGTTCTTCGCCTGGAAGCGCTATCGCGGCGGCCAGACGACGCCCATCTGGATTGCCGCGCTGTCGAACAGCCGCGTCGAGAAGGTCCCGCGCGAGAACTCGAACGATTTCTGCCCCATGTGGGTCGGCGACAAGGTGTACTTCCTCAGCGACCGCAGCGAGCGCGTGTCGCTGTTTGCTTACGACACGAACACGAAGAAGGTGTCGCAGGTCGTCCGGCACGACGGCATGGACTTCAAGTCGGCGTCGGCCGGCCCCGGGGCCATCGTGATCGAGCAGTTCGGACGCATCCAGCTCTACGACCTGAAGAGCGGCCAGCTCTCGCCGGTCAAGATCCGGGTCGCGGGCGACATCGCGGAGCTCCGTCCGAAGTACGTGAACGTGGCGTCACGTCTCACCAACGCGCACATCTCGCCCACGGGCGCGCGCGCCTTGTTCGAGGCGCGCGGCGAGATCCTGACTGTCCCGGCCGAGAAAGGCGACACGCGCAACCTGACACAGACGACCGCCGTGATGGAGCGTGACCCGGCCTGGTCGCCCGACGGGAAGTGGATCGCATATTTCTCGGACGAGAGCGGCGAGTACGCGCTGCACGTGCGCGACTCGATGGGCACCGGCGAGGCGCGCAGGATCCCGCTCGAGGACAAGCCGAGCTTCTATTTCCGCCCGCGCTGGTCCCCCGACAGCACGAAGATCGCCTACCTCGACGCCCACCTGGGCACGTGGTACGTCGACATCGAGCAGAAGAAGCCGGTGAAGGTGGACAAGGACCGTTATCTCAACCAGCCGGGCGAACGGACGCCGGCATGGTCGCCCGACAGCAAGTACCTCGCCTACAGCAAGCGTCTGAAGAACTACCTGAGCGCGGTGTTCGTGCATTCGCTCGCGGACGGCAAGAGTACGCAGCTCACCGACGGGTTGAGCGACGCGCGCTATCCGGTGTTCGATGCCGACGGAAAGTATCTGTACTTCACTGCGAGCACCAACATAGGCCCGGCGCTCGAGCCGGACATCCGCAGCGGCGTCGCCACGGTCTCGCGCAGCGTCTACCTGGTCGTGCTGTCGAAGACGGAGCCGTCGCCGTTTGCTCCCGAAAGCGATGAGGAGAAGGGGCCGCAGGCGCAGAGCGGTCGAGGCGCGCCAGCGGCTCAGGGCCCGGAGGGCACCCAGGGTGCCGAAGGCGCGAAGGAGGCTCCGGCGGGCAAAGACGCCGAGGCGGAGAAGCAGGCGCCCGGCACGAAAGAAGGTCCGGGCGCAAAGGGCGCGTCGCGGGCGAAGCCGCCGGCGCCGCCCAAAGACGTGAAGATCGACTTCGATCGCATCGGCCAGCGCATCCTGGCAGTCCCGATGCCGGCGCGCCGCTACGTCGGGTTGCAGGCCGGCAAGGCCGGACACCTCTTCGCCATCGAGGCACCGACGCCCGGACCGGGGGTACAGCCCGGCGTCACCGTGCACCGCTACGCGCTCAAGGAACGCCGCACCGACGTCGTCGCGTCGGGCGTGCGCTTCTTCGAGGTGTCCGGCAACGGCGAGAAGATCCTGACCGCGCAGCAGGACCGCTGGAGCATCCAGCAGCTGCGCCCCGTCCCGACCGGACCTGCGGCCGGCGCGCCGGGGGGCGGGCAGCAACCCGGCGGCGGGACGCCGGGCGGCGGCGCGCCCGGTGGCGCCGCGGCGGGCGGCCCGCCCGCGCAAACGCTCGCCACCGCGAACATCGAAGTGCGATCCGACCCGCGCGCCGAGTGGCGGCAGATGTACCACGACGCGTGGCGCATCCAGCGCGAGTTCTTCTACGATCCCAACCTGCACGGCCTCGATCTCGCCGGCACGATCAAGAAATACGAGCCCTACCTCGACGCGATCATGTCGCGCCGCGATCTCACCTACCTGTTTGCCGACATGATGGGGGAGATCACCGTCGGCCATCTCGGCGTCGGCGGCGGCGACCTTCCCGAGACCAAGAACATTCCGACCGGCCTGCTCGGCTGCGACTACACGATCGACAGCAGCCGCTACCGGTTCGCGCGCGTCTACGACGGCGAGAACTGGAACCCGGACCTGCTCGCGCCGCTCACCCAGCCGGGCGTGAACGTGCGGGAAGGGGAGTACCTGCTGGCGGTGAACGGCCGCGAGCTGCGCGCCGCCGACAACGTCTACAGCTTCTTCGAGGCGACGGCCGGCAAGCAGGTGGTGCTGCGCGTCGGCCCGAAACCGGACGGGTCCGGCGCGCGCGACGTCACGGTCGTCCCGGTGGCGAACGAGGCCCGGCTGCGCAACCTGGCGTGGATCGAAGGCAACCGCCGCAAGGTGGACGAGGCGACGAAGGGCCGCGTGGCGTATGTCTACATGCCGGACACCGCCTTCGGCGGGCTCACCAACTTCACGCGCTACTTCTACGCCCAGGTTGGCAAGGAAGCGGCGATCATCGACGAACGGTTCAACGGCGGCGGCGCGCTCGCCACCGACATCATCGAGCACCTGAATCGCCGGCTGATGAGCCTCGTCGCCACCCGCGACGGCGAAGACGAGGTCCAGCCGCAGGGCGCGATCTTCGGGCCGAAGGTGATGATCATCAACGAGTTCGCCGGTTCCGGCGGAGACGCGATGCCCAACTACTTCCGCCGCGGCGGCGTCGGCAAGCTGATCGGCACGCGCACGTGGGGCGGCCTGGTCGGCCGCGCCGGCGCGCCGCAGCTAATGGACGGCGGCTTCGTGACCGCGCCGAGCTCCGGTGTCTGGGGGCCCGACAGCCAGTGGGATGCCGAGAACGTCGGCATCTCCCCCGACATCGAGATCGAGCAGGATCCGGAGCTGGTGCGCCAGGGCCGCGATCCGCAGCTCGAGCGCGCCATCAAGGAAGTGATGGCGGAGCTCGAAAAGAACCCGGTGAAGATGCCGAAACGGCCGGCGTATCCGGACTATCACAAGAAAAAGATCACGACGACGTCCGAGCGCCGGTAGCCAGGAGGTCTTCCCTTCCTGATCGACCGTCGAAAACGCGTGAGCGGATGGTGTGCGACAGCCGCACACCATCCTGACACTCCCGTCACCCTCGTCGCGCCGCGACCCTGACGCGATCCAGGCGCGTATAATGCGCCCGTTATGCTCCAATCAGGTCGGTGCCGGGCGCAACTCGTGCTCGCGGCCGGCTGCGCCCTTCTTTCAATCGCCGCGCCGGCGGATGCCCAGCCGCCCGCGGCCCAGCCCCCGCCGACCGCCGCCGTCGTGAAGAGCGTTTCGGGCTCGGCGCTGGTGTCGCGTGGAGGGCAAGAGCAGCCGCTGAAGCCGGGAATGACCGTGGCCGTCGGCGACACGATCCGGACCGCCGCCGACGGGCGCGTCGGCCTGACCTTCAAGGACGGCAGCCGGCTCGCGCTCGGCGGCAACACCGAGTTGCGCGTGGACACGTTCAGCTATGCGCCGGCGCAGAAGCAGCTCGGCATGGTGGTCAAGCTGCTGCGCGGCGTCATCGAGTTCGTCTCGGGACGCATCGCGCAGCTCGCACCGGGCGCCGTGAAGGTCGAAACACCGACGTCGGTGATCGGGATCCGCGGCACCCGCCTGCTGATCGGAGTGGACCGGCCGTGAGCGCCGGCCGTCTGCCGCGGCCTGCCGCGCTGGCGATCGTTTTCGCCGCCGCGACGGCCGCATGCGCTCCCAAGGCGGTGCCTCCGGCTCCGCCGCAGCGGGCGGACCTCATCGTCCTGGCTGCCGATCCGGAGGACGGCGGCCTCGGCGCCGCGACCGTGACCACGCCGCAGGGCAGCGTCGAGCTGACGGCGGCCGATCAGGGCACGCGCGTCGTCGGCGGCCAGGCGCCGAGCGCGCCCTCCCCGGTCCCGGCCGACGATATCCAGCGCGTCTTCGGCGAGGCGATGAGTGCGCGCCCGCAGCCGCCGCGCGAGTTCCTGCTCTACTTCGAGAGCGGTGGCGATACGCTGACCGCGGCCTCGCAGTCGCTCGTGACCGAAATCCTCGAGTTCGTGCGCCAGCGTTCGGCGCCCGACGTCTCGGTGATCGGCCACACGGACACGACGGACGAACCCGCGAACAACTTCGAGCTCGGGATGCGCCGCGCGGTGCTGATCCGCGACCTGCTCGTCAAAAGCGGGCTCGATCCCGCCCACGTGGACGTCGCGTCGCACGGCGAGTCCGACCTCCTCGTCAAGACGCCGGACAAAACGCCCGAGGAGAAGAACCGCCGCGTCGAAGTGACCGTCCGCTGAGCCCTGCCGGCATCCATGTCCCCGCGCCGCACCCTCGGCTACGGATCGATCGCGGCGCTCGCCGCGGCCGCGGTGGCGGCGGTGTCGCCGCCGGCGCTGTCGTTCGTCGATCTGCGCACTCAGGATGCGCTCGTCAGGCTGGCCGGGGCGCGCCCGCCGTCGTCGCGTGTCGCCATTGCCGCCATCGACGATCGGAGCCTGGCGGAGATCGGGCAGTGGCCCTGGTCGCGGGATGTCGTGGCGCGCCTCATCGACGGCGTGCGGGAGCTCGGCGCCGCCATCGTCGCGATGGATACGCTGCTGGCGGAACCGGACCGCTTCGATCGTACCGGTGCCCCCGACGCTTCGCCCACCGACGCGGCGCTCGTCGCCGCCGTCGCCCGCGGCGGGGTGATCATGAGCTACGCGCTCACGTTCGGCCCAGGCGGCGTGGACCGGACATGCGTCCTGCATCCGATTGACCTCTCGGTGCGGCCGGACGCGGACGGCCGCTCTCCGGTCGATCAACTGTTCCACGCCAGCGGCGTCGTGTGCGCGCTGCCTCCGCTCAGCCGCGCGGGCGGGGCGTCCGGGTATCTCAACGCCAGCCCGGATCGCGACGGACTGCTGCGGCGGATTCCGCTGCTCATGGCGCTCGACGGCGCGGTCTACCCGTCACTCGCCCTGGCGGCGGTCGCGCGAGCCCAGGGCGTGAAGCGGTTCACGCTGTCCGGCCTGACCGGCGAGCGTGCGCGCCTGCTCCTGGACGACCGGCGGGTGCCGCTGGACGCCCGTGGAACGCTGCTGATCCGGTTTCGCGGCGGACGCGGGACCTACCCGTACATCGCGGCCGGCGACATCCTCAAGGGGCGCGTGCCCGCGGGTGCGCTGCGCGATCGGCTCGTCTTCGTGGGCGCGACCGCGCTGGGTGTCCAGGACGTGGTGAGCACGCCGTTCGAGAACGTGGTCCCCGGCATCGAAGTGCACGCAGCGGCCGTCGACACGCTGCTGCAGGGCGATTTCCTGTCCACGCCGCCACACTGGCGCGGGTACGAGCTGGCCGGTGCCATGGTGTTCGCGCTCGCGGCGGCCGTGGCGGTGGCGGGCGGCGGGTTCCTCTATGGCGCGCTCGCCAGCACCGCGCTGCTCGTGCTGCTCTGGATTGCCACGTTCGTCGCGGTGAAGACCAACGGCGTGTTTCTCTCTCCCGTGTACCCGACCGTGGGCCTGTCGCTCGCACTGCTGGTGCTCACCGTCGCCAAGGTGCGGGACGAGCGCGCCCGCGCCGAATCGGAGCGCGATCGGCGGGAACGCGCGCACCGTTTCGCGGTCCAGTCGCTGACCTCGCTGATGGAGACGCGCGACGGCGCCACCGGCCGGCACGCGCGACGCACGCAGGAGTACTCGCGGCTGCTGGCCGCGCGCCTGGCCTCGGTGCCGCGTTTCCGGCGCGAGCTCACGCCGGAACGCGTGCAGCTCATCGCGCAGCTCTCGCCGCTGCACGACATCGGCAAGGTGGGGGTCAGCGACGCGGTGCTCAACAAGCCGGGGGCGCTGTCGAGCGAGGAGATCGAGCAGATGCGCCGGCACGTCGCGTTCGGCCACGAGGCGATCGCGACCGCCGAGCGGCTGGCCGGCGGGGAAGCGCACGAGGCGCTGCTGCAGGTGGCCAAGGACATCGTCTACACGCACCACGAACGGTGGGACGGCCGCGGCTACCCGCGCGGGTTGAAGGGGGAAGCGATCCCGGTTGCGGGTCGGATCATCGCGGTCGTCGACGTCTACGATGCGCTGAGCCACTCCCGCAGCTATCGCGCGAGCCTGACGCACGACGAGGCGGTCGCCGAGATCGCGGCGTCACGCGGGACGCATTTCGATCCGGACGTTGTGGACGCGTTCCTGTCGGTGTCGGAGCAGTTCCGCCAGCTGTCGCGGACGCTCGACCCGCAGGACGTGCGTTCGTAGCGGCACGCACCGGCGTCGGGCAGGCCGGCTGAAGTACAATCGGGAACACGCGGACTGCGCGACGCGATCGGCCGGGCAGACCGCCCGGTCCATGTCGCCTGCATTCCGCCTCTTCGCGCCCCGTACCCTCCCGCCGCTCGACCCCGGCTTCCGCCCCGCTGCCCTGGCCAGTCGCGTGTTCCGCGCGGAAGTCCGCGCGTCCGGCGCAGGCGTGCCGCTGGCCATCGCGCTGGAGCGATCCGACGGCTCCATCTCCCGCTACGACACGGTCGTCTTTCCCGACGATCACCCGCGAGCCGGCGCAAACCTCGTGTACGCGGAGCGCCTCGTCAAGTTCCTGCTGTGGGCGCGCGGCGGCTGGAAGGTCATCGTCGGCGGTCCGGCGGCGGTCGGCGGGTACCTGCAGCAGGTCTACTCCGCGGCCGGCGCCCGTCGCTACGACGTCGAGTTCATGGGCGAGCGCGTGTACCAGCGGCCGTTCACCGTCGCGAGCTGCGCGACGGCGGACGTTCCCGCCGCCGACGAAGTGGGCCAGCCGCTCGGGCGTCACCTGGACGGGTGCCGCATCGGTTTCGATCTCGGCGCCTCGGATCTCAAGGTGTCGGCGGTGATCGACGGAAGGGCCGTCTCCAGCGACGAGATCGTCTGGCACCCTGCCGCCCAGTCGGATCCGGGCTACCACCGGAGCATGATCGTGAACGCGCTGCGGTCGGCGCAGGCGAAGCTGCCGCGACTGGAGGCGATCGGCGGCAGCTCCGCGGGCATCTACGTGCGGAACCAGCCGATGGTCGCGTCGCTGTTCCGCGGCGTTCCCGCCGCGCGGTTCGGCGAGGTGCGGTCGATGTTCCTGCGCATCGGCGAGGAGTTCGGCGTGCCGCTCGAGGTGATCAACGACGGCGACGTCACCGCGCTCGCCGGCGCGATGTCGCTCGACGACACCGGCGTGCTCGGCATCGCGATGGGCAGCAGCGAGGCGGCGGGGTACGTCAACCGCGACGGGGCGATCACCGGCTGGCTCAACGAGCTGGCCTTCGCCCCGGTCGACTACAACCCCGACGCTCCGGTCGACGACTGGTCGGGCGACCGCGGTGTCGGCGCGCTGTACTTCTCACAGCAGTGCGTGTTCCGCCTCGCGCCGGCGGTGGGCATCGAAGTACCTGCCGGCGTTTCGATGGCCGAGCAGCTCAAACACGTCCAGCAGCAACTCGAGGCCGGCCATGAGGGCGCGGTCCGCATCTGGGAGACGATCGGCGTCTATCTCGGGCACGCGCTGGCGCACTACGCGAGTTTCTACGACCTGAAGCACGTACTGATCCTGGGCCGCGTGACGTCAGGCCGCGGCGGTCCGCTCATCCTCGATGGCGCCCGGGCGGTGCTCGCCGCCGAGTACCCGGACCTGGCGGCGCTCGACCTCCGGCTGCCCGACGAGAAGACCCGCCGCGTCGGCCAGTCGATCGCGGCGGCCAGCCTGCCGGCGCTGCGGAGGCCCTGACGTGCTGCTCATCACGAACGCGACGGTCTACTCGCCCGAACGCCGGATCGACCAGGCGTCGGTGCTGCTCCAGGATGGACGGATCGCCGCGGTCGGTACGGCTGCGGAGGTCGGGCGCCCGTCCGGTGCGCAGGTCATCGACGCGACCGGCCTCGCTGCCTGTCCGGGGTTCGTGGAGCTGCAGTTCAACGGCGGGTTCGGCCACGACTTCACCGACGATCCCTCAGTGATCTGGGACGTCGCGGCGGCGCTGCCGCGGTACGGCGTGACCGCCTTCCTGCCGACGGTCATCACGTCGCCGCTCGAGACGATCGCTGCCGCGCAGGCGGTAGTCGTACGCCGGCGGCCCGACGGCTTCCGCGGCGCGACGCCGCTCGGGCTGCATCTCGAGGGGCCGTTCCTCAATCCGCAGAAGAAGGGCGCCCATAATCCGCGCTACCTGCGCCCTCCCGACCTCGGGCCCGGGCCCCGCGGGGGGGCGCGGGCCGGGGGGGCGGGGGGGAGCCGCGCGCCCGCGGGGGCGCGGGCGCGGCCCAGCCGCGCGCGGCCCGCGGCCGCGGG
>JBMDXQ010000072.1:0-12813 GCA_048594975.1 Vicinamibacterales bacterium
ATCCGAAGACCTTCATCCTCCACGCGGCGTTGCGTCGTCAGGCTTGCGCCCATTGCGAACAATTCCCCACTGCTGCCTCCCGTAGGAGTCTGGGCCGTGTCTCAGTCCCAGTGTGTCCGTCCGCCCTCTCAGGCCGGATACTGATCGTTGCCTTGGTGGGCCATTACCCCACCAACTAGCTAATCAGCCGCGGGCCCCTCTTCAAGCGCCAGGTCTTGCGATCCCCGGTTTTGATCTCCACCTTTCCAAAGGCGGGATGTCATGCGGTATTAGCGTCCCTTTCGGGACGTTATCCCCCACTCGAAGGCAGGTCACCCACGTGTTACTCACCCGTTTGCCACTCTACTCAGGGCCGAAACCCCTTTCGCGTTCGACTTGCATGTGTTAGGCACGCCGCCAGCGTTGATTCTGAGCCAGGATCAAACTCTCAAGTTAAAGTGGTCGTCCGCCGTCGCGCGACGCGCGAAGCGGAAACAACTCGTTTAACGTTGATCGCCTGTTGACAATGGCTCTCTAACGTTGTTCAGTTCGTCAAGTGTGAGTGGTTCGAAGCCCGCCCCGGTGGTGAACTGACACCCCGAGACAGTTGCAGCCAGGAACATCGTCCGCGCTGCGGCAACGCCACCCGCTGATACTCGACGGGTCCGACTCGCCGGTGCACCCCCCGAGGGTGCACCGGACGAGACGGAAGTGCTTGCACGTTCTATCCAGTTTTCAAAGAACCGAATCCCGCGTCGCGCCCCCTTCCGGCACGATCCGTCGTCAGGGGAACCTTTCAATCTTACGGATCCACCTTCCTCCTGTCAACCCTGGCCCCTTTTTCGGCGTCGCGGCATCGCTCCCGATGACACACGCGCCGAGGCGGCTGAGGGATTTGCGAGCTTCAGGAGGTCACGGCAGCCTCACTGGCCGCCGGCAAGATCACGCTCGGTAACGAGCAATATACCGGGCCTGATCGGGGAGTGTCAACCGCGGCCGTTTCCCTGCTGGCTGAACGCGGTCGTGCAAAAACACGGAGGCCACCGACCAAGGTGAGCACGGTCGGTTCCGACGCGTAAACCATGTTTTGCCATGGAGTTGCACGGCCGCGGAACACGGCCGGCCGGTGCCCTTAGCGGTTTCGCCTGACCCGCACCAGCCGGCGTTCGCGCTGGCCCTTGCGGAGCACGAACAACTCTCCCTCGATTGCCCGCTCGAGCGGGATGCGCGCCTTCTCGTTGGTCACCCGCTCGTCGTTCACGTAGAATCCGCCGCCCCTGATCAGCCGCACCGCCGCGCTGGTCGACGGCTCGAGGTCCGCCGCCGCGATGAATCGCGTCACGGCGATGCCGTCATCGCCGAACTCCTCGCGGCCCAACTCCACCGACGGCACGTCGTCGAACACCATCAAAATGTCGTCTTTCGACGCGCCGCGCAGGTCGCCGCCGAAGAGCAGCGCCGAGGCGCGCGCGGCGCGGCGGCGGTCCTCCTCGCCGTGCACGAGGTCGGTGACGTGCTGCGCGAGCGCGCGCTGCGCCTCGCGCTTCTCAGGCTCCCGCACTGCGACCGCCGCGAGCCCGGCGATTGCCGGCTCGTCGAGGAACGTGAAGAACTTCAGGTACCGCACCACGTCGCGGTCGTCGGTGTTCAGCCAGAACTGGTAGAAGCGGAAAGGCGACGTTCGTGCCGGATCGAGCCATACGGCACCCGCCTCGGTCTTCCCGAACTTCGCGCCCGACGACGTCGTCATCAGCGGCCACACGAGGCCGTGGGCCTTTTTGCCGCGCAGCTTTCGAATCAGGTCGATGCCGGCGGTGATGTTGCCCCACTGGTCGCTCCCGCCCATCTGCAGCGTGCACCCGTAACGGTCGTACAGCTGGAGGAAGTCGTACGCCTGAAGCACCAGGTAGCTGAACTCGGTATAGGAGATGCCTTCTTCGCCCTCCAGGCGGCGGTTCACCGACTCCTTCTGGAGCATGTAATTCACGGTGAAGTGCTTGCCCACGTCCCGCAGGAACGTGAGCACATCGATGCCGCCCAGCCAGGTGGCGTTGTCGACGATGCGCGCGCCGTTCTCAGGTGCGTCGAAGTCGAGGAACTGCGCGAGCTGTTCGCGGATGCCGGCCACGTTCGCGTTCACCTGTTCCGGGGAGAGCAGCACTCGCTCCTGCGACTTCCCGCTCGGGTCGCCGATCATGCCCGTGCCGCCGCCGACGATCGCGATCGGAGTGTGGCCGAAGCGCTGCAGTCGCGCCAGCCCCATCACGGTCAGCAGCGAGCCCGCGTGCAGGCTCGACGCGGTGGGATCGAAGCCGATGTACGCGGTCACGCGGCCGGTCGTCAGAGCCTCGCGGAGGCCTTCCGTGGCGTCGTACAACATGCCGCGCCACTCGAACTCGCGGAAGAGGTCCATCGGCGAATCACGTTACCATACGGACAGCGATGCCAAGGCCGTCCGCCGGAGTGTCGCGGCGCGATCTGTTGCGAGGGCTGGCCGCTGCCGGGATCGGTCTCGCGACCGGCGCCGGGTCGTACGGCTACGCCTACGAGCGCCATCACATCTCCGTCACCCGCCAGACGATGGAGGTCTCCGGCCTGCCGCTCGCGCACGCCGGGCTGCGGATCGGCTTTCTCACCGACCTGCACCGCAGTCACACGGGGACGCACGCCATGGTCGCCAGGGCGGTCGAACTGGTGATGGCCGAGCGCCCCGACCTGATCGTCCTCGGGGGCGACTACGTCACCAACGGCGATCGCCGCTACATGGAGCCGGCCGCCGACGCGCTGTCACCCCTGTCCGCCCCGCACGGGGTGTTCGCGGTGATGGGTAACCATGACGATGATCGGCTGATGCCGACGGCGCTCACCGCCCGGCACTTCGCCGTGCTGCGCGACGCGCGGACGCGGGTGACGATCAACGGCGAGGGGCTCGACATCGCCGGCATCCGGTACTGGACGAATCGGGTCGCCGACATTACCCGCGTACTGCGCGGCGCCTCGCCGAACACGATGCTGCTCGCCCACACGCCGAAGCGCCTCGTCGAGGCGGCGGCGCTGTCGGTTCCGCTGATGCTGAGCGGCCATACGCACGGCGGCCAGATCGTCCTCCCCGCGATTGGCGCAATCGCCGCGCGCGAGTTCCCGGTCGTCGCCGGCGCGGCGCGCCGCGAGAACACGGCCGTGTTCGTCAGCCGCGGGGTCGGAACCGTTTACATCCCGGTCCGCCTCAGCTGCCCGCCGGAAGTCGCCATCCTCACGCTGAAGCCGCGGTTGCAGGCCTGAGTCTCCGCGTGCGACGCGCCGGATGAGACTAGAATGCCGGGATGGCTCTCATTCTGACTTCCAGGCGGCGGTTCCTGCGCGACGTCGCGGTGGCGGGCGCGGTCGCGCCGTTCATCCAGTTCCGCGGGCTCGCCCAGCGCAAGGTCCGCCACGCGGCAATCGGCGCCTCGGGCCAGGGATTCTCGGACATCAGCGCGTTCGCGAAGCACCCGGCGTTCGATCTCGCGGCCATCGCCGACGTCGATCTGTGCACCATCGCGCGTGTCCAGCAGCTGTTCCCGAAGGTCCGCGTGTACCAGGACTGGCGTGAACTGCTGAAGCGCGAGAAGAACCAGATCGATTCTCTCAACGTGTCCACCCCGGACCACATGCACGCGCCGATCGCAATGACGGCGATGAAGCTCGGCAAGCCCGTTTACGTGCAGAAGCCCCTGACCTCCACGCTCGCCGAGGCGCGCCGGCTGACAGAGTACGCACGGCGACGCGGCCTCGTCAGCCAGATGGGCATTCAGACCAGTTCGACTGTGCCGCAGCGGCTGGGCGAGGAAATGGTCCGCAGCGGGATGGTCGGCCGCATCCGGGAGGTGCACGTCTTCTCAAACAAGAACTGGGGCGAGGACGGCGTGCTGCCCGAGGGAGCCGACCCGGTGCCGCCGACGCTCGATTGGGACGGCTGGATCGGCAGCGCCCCGATGCGACCCTATCTCCGCGGCAAGTTCCACCCCGGCGAATGGCGCCGCCGCAAGGCGTTCGGCACGGGCACGCTCGGCGACATGGGGTGTCATATCTTCAGCCCCTCGTATCGGGCGCTGCGACTGACCTCGCCGCTGTCGATTACCTCGCACGGCCCGTCGCCGTCCGCCGACAACTGGGCCGTGCGCGCGAAGTTCCACTACGTGTTCCCGGGGACGCCGCTGACCGAGGGCAAGACGGTCGATTACTGGTGGTACGACGGGACCGAGCTCCCCCCGGCGGCGCTCGTCGAACAGATCGGCGATCGCATGCCCCGACAGGGCAACATCTTCGTCGGCACCGACGGCGTCATCGTCCTGCCGCACGGTGGCGAGCCATTCGCGCTGCCGGCCGAGCGATTCAAGGACGCGAAGGCGCCGGAGGTCGAGCCGCGCGACCACTATGCGGAGTTCCTCGATGCCGTGCTTGCCGGCGGCAGCGCGCGGCCCTCGGCGAACTTCGACTACGCGGGGCCGCTGACCGAGACGGTGCTGCTCGGTAACGTGGCCGCGCATCATCCCGACGAAACGCTGGAGTTCGACGCGAAGGGCCTGAAGTTCCCGCGGAAGCCGCAGGCCGACGCGCTGCTGACACGTGCCTACCGGAAGCCCTGGCGCTTGAAGGAACTCACCTGACCCCGGACTCGGGGTTCTTGACTTCCAGTAGCCTCTTCGGGCATGATTTTGACCATTCAAATTTGGAGATTTGTATGGTCAAATCACCCGGTCGTCGGCTCGGCCGCTTCTGCCTGGTCTGGACTCTCGTTTTCGGAGGCCTGTTCCTGATTTCGGGAGCGTGGAACGACCCCTGGCTCTGGACCTACGCGGCGGTCTGGGCGGCCACGCTCCTGTGGGCGGTGCTCGGCATCGAAGAGGACCTGGCCAACGAGCGCTTTCGCCCGCCCTCGCGCGGCGCCGATCGTGCCTGGCTGGCGGTCATTCAGGTGGTCGCCCTCGCGCACCTCGTCGTCGGCGCGCTCGACCTCGGGCGCTGGCACGTGGGGCAGGTACCCGAGAGCCTGCGTGGCACGGCCCTGGCCGGCATGGCGGCGGCCGCGATCCTGGTGTTCCGCGCGATGCACGCCAACCGGTTCTTCTCGTCGGTCGTGCGCATCCAGGACGACCGCGGTCACCGGGTCGTCGACAAGGGGCCGTACTCCGTGGTCAGGCACCCGGGTTACGCGGGGATGATTCCGCTCATGGCGTTGAGCGGCCTGGCGCTCGGATCCTGGCTGGCGTTCGGGTTCGGCGTCGTCTATGGCCTGCTGATCGCCCGGCGGACGCGGTTCGAAGACCGCTTCCTGCAGGCCAACCTCGCCGGGTATCGCGATTACGTGCGGCGGGTACCTTACCGGCTCGTGCCCGGAATCTGGTAAGGCGTCGATCGGTCGAACAGGTCAAGGCGGGCGGGAGGGTGGTCGGCTGCGGCTTCCCGCGATGAGCCGGCAGCCGGGCCGATGAACCGGCGACCGTCGAGCCTCCAGCCGCCCGCCAGAATCAACCTGACGGCCTCGGGGTAGATCCGGTGCTCCTGCACGAGGATGCGGGCCGACAGGGTATCAACCGTGTCGTCGTCGCGGACCGGGACCGAAGCCTGGAGGACGATCGGCCCGGCATCGAGCTCGCGGGTCACGAGGTGGACCGTCGCCCCGGTGACCTTGACGCCGTGCTCGAGCGCCTGGCGCTGCGCCTCGACCCCTGGGAATGCAGGCAGCAGCGATGGGTGGATGTTCAGGATGGCGTTCGGAAACGCGTCCAACAACGGGGGGCCGATCAACCGCATGAACCCCGCCAGGCACACGATCGAGACACGCCGGGCGTGAAGCGCCGCGGCCAGAGCCGCGTCGAAGGCGTCCCGCGACGAATACGCGCGGTGCTCCATCACCAGCGTTTCGATGCCCGCCGCGCGGGCGCGTTCGAGCCCGGCCGCCGCCGCACGGTTCGAGATGACGACGGCGACGCGCGCGGGGAGGCGCTGTTCGTGAACCGCCTCGATCAGCGCCTGCAGGTTCGTTCCGCGGCCCGAGATGAGGACCCCGAGGTTGGCGAGACCTTCGGCACCGGCCGCCGCAGCCTCGTCACTCATAACGCACGCCTTCGCCTCCGGCGCTGATGGTGCCGATGCGTGCGGCCCCGGGCTCGCCCCCGTCCGCCAGCGCGCTCAGTACGGCGTCCCCGTCCCCCGGCGCGCAGATTAGGATCAGCCCGATGCCCATGTTGAACGTGCGCAGCATCTCGGCATCGGGCACTTCCCCCCGTTGCTGGAGCCAGCGGAAGATCGGCGGCACGGTCCACGCCGCGCGGCTGACGGCCGCGTAGGTCCCCGCCGGCAGGATTCGCGGCAGGTTGTCCGTGATGCCGCCGCCGGTGATGTGCGCCATGCCCTTGATGACTCCGCTGCCGAGCAGCGGGCGTACGTTTGGCAAGTACGAACGGTGCGGCTCCAGCAACGCCCGGCCGACCGTCGTGCCCAGCTCCGGGACGAGGCTGTCGACGGTCAGGCCCGCGACGTCAAAGGCGATCCGCCGCGCCAGCGAGTAGCCGTTGGTGTGAAGCCCCGACGAGGGTAGGGCGAGGAGCACGTCGCCGGGCTCGATCCTGCTGCCGTCGATCACCCGGCTGCGATCGACGACGCCGACGATGAAGCCGGCCAGGTCGTATTCGCCGTCGGCATAGAAGCCCGGCATTTCGGCCGTTTCCCCGCCGAGCAGCGCGCAGCCGTTCGCGCGGCAGGCGGCGGCGAGTCCCCCGACGATCTGCACGGCCACGCCCGGATCCAGGCGCCCTGTGGCCAGGTAGTCGAGAAAGAAGAGCGGCCGCGCGCCCTGCACCAGGATGTCGTTGACGCAGTGGTTCACGAGATCGGCGCCGATGGTGGTGTGGACGCCGGTCATGAACACCACGCGCAGCTTCGTGCCCACGCCGTCGGCGCTGGCAACGAGAACCGGATGGGGTTCCGACGCGGCGTGAAGGCTGAACAGTCCGCCGAAGGATCCGATGTCGGTGAGGACGCCGGGGGTAAACGTGCCTCGGGCGAGCGCGGCGATGCGGCGGACGACCTCGTGGCCGGCGTCGATGTCCACGCCCGACTGCTTGTAGTCCATCAGAACTCGAGCTTCTGGATCAGCACGTTGGCGACGTGACGCGCCGGAGATCCCTCCGGCGCCTGCCAGTAGGCGCGGCGAACGGCGACGAAAAACCGCTCCTCCTCGAAATCCTCCTCGAGCATGTCGAACGCCTCGCGCAGCAGCTCCACCACGGGCGCGGGATCTGCCTGTCGTTCCAGCACGCTCAGCAGCAGCGGGGTATTCCGGAGCGCGACGGTGCCCAGGGCGAGCGCGAGCGCCGCCCGCGCCGGGTCCCGGGCAGTCATGCCCTTTTCCATCAGGACCGCGATCGCCGGCTCGTGTCCCTTGGCGCCGAGCGCAGCCAGCGCCGCGGCGGCGGCCCGGAGCAGCTCCTGGAACCCCGGGGTCGTGGTCGCGAACTGCACCGTCTTGACGATGAAGTCGGTGTGCGTGGGACAGTTCACGCCGAGCATGCAGATCGCCGCCGCGACGGCGGGCTGGACGTCGCGCGACGCGGTGCGCTGCAACGCGGCGAGGACGCCGAGCGACGCCTTGTCGCCGATCTTCCCGAGCGCGATCACCGAGTCGTCCTGGAGCGGGCCTTCGAGCTTGGCCACCTCGGTAATCTGCGTCCTCGCATACACACCGGCATGATCCCCGAGAGCGGCGATGACGGCGCTGCGAAACAGGTCGTGACCCTTGATCACCAGGGCGGCCATGGTCTCACGCACGCGCGCGTCCGATCCGTGGGCGGCCAGCGCGCGCATCAGCGCGGGCCGGACGAACTCGTCCGTCTCCCTTTCCGCGGCGACCAGCAGCCGCGGCAGGACGGACGGGTCCGGGTTGTGCTCGAAGAAGGTGTAGGCGACCGTGCGCACGCGGTCGTCGCGGTCGCCCAGGACCGACAGCATCACGTCCCGCGTGCGCGGGTCGTTGAAGCCGGAGAGCAGCACCAGCGCGCGGAAACGAACGTAGCTGACCTTGTGCTCGGCCACCGCCTTGAGCAGCGCGGGCACCACCGCCGCGGCTCCCCCGCGACGGACGGTGCGCGCGGCGGTCATCCTCGTCGGAAAGTCGAGATCGCCCAGCCTGTCGATTGCGGCAGTCAGCTGCGCCGGGGTCGGCTCGCTCGCGGACGTCGCGGGCTGCTGCCCCTCGGCGGCGGATGGAATCGCGAGGCACAGCATCAGCGCGATGACGGCGCGGATCATCGGCTACTCGGCGTCCTTGAGAGCGAGCTGCAGGTAGGCGCGTTCGTCACGCGGGAACGCCACGGGATAGACCCCGGTATAGCACGACGTGCAGTACGAGCCCGCCTGGTCCGGACCGACGGCCGCACGGAGCCCGTCGATGCTGAGATAGGCGAGCGTGTCGGCCTCGACGTACCGCCGGATCTCGTCGATGGTGTGGCTCGCCGCGATCAGCTCGGTCCGGCTCGGCGTATCGACGCCGTAGAAGCACGGCGAGATCGTGGGTGGACAGCTGATCCGCAGGTGGACCTCTCGTGCGCCTGCCGCCTTGACCATCCGGACGATCTTCCGGCTCGTCGTGCCGCGAACGATCGAGTCGTCGACCAGGACGACGCGGCGGCCCTCGAGGATGCTGCGGACCGGGTTCAGCTTCACTTTCACGCTGAAGTGGCGGATCGACTGCTGCGGCTGGATGAACGTGCGGCCGACGTAGTGGTTCCTGATGAGGCCCATCTGCAGCGGCAGCTTCGCCTCCTCCGCGTAGCCGATCGCCGCGCACACGCCTGAGTCGGGAATCGGCACCACGACATCGGCCGGCACGGCGGCCTCACGCGCGAGGATCCGGCCGAGGTTGGTGCGCACTTCGTTGACGCTGCGGCCGAACACGTAGCTGTCCGGCCGGGCAAAGTAGACGTGCTCGAAGACGCAGTGCGACTTTGGCAGGTCCGGGAACGGTTTGATCGACCGGATCCCGCCGTCGCTGATGACCACCATCTCGCCCGGCTCGATGTCGCGGACGTAGCGGGCGTCGAGCAGGTCGAGCGCGCAGGTCTCCGAACAGACGAGGTGCGCCTCGCCGAGGCGGCCGAGAACGAGCGGCCGGAACCCGTGCGGGTCGCGGGCGGCGATCATCCGGTTCTTCGTCAGCAACACCAGCGAGTAGGCGCCGCGCACCTGGACGATCGATTCGGTCAGCGCCTCCTCCACGCTGTGGGCGCGCGATCTGGCGTAGAGATGCAGCACCACCTCGGTGTCGCTGCTCGTCTGGAAGATCGATCCGTTCTGCACGAGCTCGTCCTTGAGCTCGCCGGCGTTCACCAGGTTGCCGTTGTGCGCGATCGCGATCTGCCCGTGCGCGCAGTCGATGAGGATCGGCTGGGCGTTCTGCAGCTTGCTTTCGCCGGCGGTGGAGTAACGCGTGTGGCCGATCGCGAGGTGGCCGGGGAGCGACTGCAGCACCGCCTCGTCGAAGGCGTCGGCGACGTGGCCCATGGCGCGGCTGAGCCTGACCTTCTCGCCGTCCGCGGTGGCAATGCCGGCGCTTTCCTGGCCGCGGTGCTGGAGCGCGCGCAGCCCCAGGTAGGTCAGGTTGGCCGCCTCCGGATGACCGTAGATCCCGAAGACGCCGCACTCGTCCTTGAACTTATCGGCCATCGTGCTGTGTGCGTCCATTCTACGCGGCACGGCCGGCGAATTTCTGCTCGATTGCCGTGGCCCAGACGAGTTCGGCCTCCGCCACGCTGCAGTCGACCGCGTCCCTGCCCCCCACGCGGATGCGCAGCCTGGCGCCTCCTGTCGTGCCGATGGCGAGAGCCGGCACGTCCGCCGCCGCTGCCATCTCGAGCAACGGGCCGCGATCACCCTCGGCCACCGAGACCACGGCACGCGACGCCGATTCCCCGAACAGCGCGGCGGAGGTTGTGTCTGTCACCCCTGCCTCGCGCACTGCCGGCACGTCCGCGTCGAGCCCGATCCCGCCGCTCTCGAACGAACATTCGGCGAGCGCCACGGCCAGGCCGCCGTCCGAGCAATCGTGCGCCGACTGGAGGAGCCCGGCCGCCGCCGCCCGCACGAGCAGCCCGATCAGGGCCTTCTCGCGATTCAGGTCGATCGCCGGCGGCTGCCCCCTGACGAGCCCGTGCATTACCTTCAAGTACTCGCTCCCGCCGAGCTCGCCGAGTCCTTCGCCGAGCAGGACGATGGCGTGGCCGTGCCCCTTGAAGGTGCGCGAGAGAACGTGGGACGCGTCCTCGACCACCCCCACGACGCCCAGCACCGGCGTGGGATAGATGGCAGCGCCATCCGTCTCGTTGTACAAACTGACATTTCCGCCGGTAATCGGCACGTCCAGCGCGCGGCAGGCTTCGGCCATGCCCTCGACCGCCTGGACGAGCTGCCACATGATCTCCGGGCGCTCCGGGTTGCCGAAGTTGAGGCAGTTGGTCGCGCCGATCGGCAGCGCTCCGGCACAGGCGACGTTCCTCGCCGCCTCTGCCACCGCGAGCATCGCGCCCCGGCGCGGATCCAGATAGCAGTAGCGGCCGTTGCCGTCCACCGACATCGCGAGCGCGCGCGGCGTCCCCTTGATCCGCACGACGCCGGCGCCCATGCCGGAGAGCACGAGCGTGTTCGTCCGGACCATGTGATCATACTGGCGATAGACCCATCGTTTGCTCGCAAGGGCCGGCGAGGCGAGCACCGCGAGCAGCGACTGCGAGGCAGGACGCGGCGGCAGCGTCGCGAGATCGAGGGCCTGGACTTCGTCGAGGTAGGCGGGACGCTCGACCGGGCGATCGTAGAGCGGAGCATCGTCCACGAGCGCCCTGTTGGGAATTTCGGCGACGACCCTGCCGTGGTTCTTCACCCGCATGAGTCCGTCGGCGGTGACCACGCCGATGCGCACCGCGTGCAGGTCCCATTTCTCGAAGATGCGCTCGACTTCCGCCTCGCGCCCCTTCTTCACCGCAAGGAGCATGCGCTCCTGCGACTCGGAGAGCATGATCTCGTAAGGCGTCATGGCGGTCTCGCGCTGCGGGACGTGCATGATGTCGATCTCGACGCCCGACCCGCCGCGCGCGCCCATTTCGCAGGTCGAGCAGGTCAGGCCGGCGGCGCCCATGTCCTGCACGCCGACGAGCGCGTCGGTGGCCATCAGCTCCAGGCATGCCTCGAGGAGCAACTTCTCCATGAACGGATCGCCCACCTGCACGGCGGGGCGCTTCTCTGCCGACCTGTCGTCGAACTCGGCGGACGCCATCGTCGCGCCGTGGATGCCGTCCCGCCCGGTCTTCGCGCCGACGTAGTAGACGGGGTTGCCAACGCCGGAGGCGCGGCCTTTCACCAGCGCGTCAGCCTTGGCGATGCCCAGGCAGAACACGTTGACCAGGGGATTGCCGGCGTAGGTCTCCTCGAATGCGATCTCGCCGCCCACCGTCGCGATGCCGATGCTGTTGCCATAGCCGCCAATACCCGCGACCACGCCTTCCAGGATCCGCCGGGTCCGCGGCCCGTTCGGCCCGTCCAGGCTGCCGAAGCGCAACGAGTTCAGCAGCGCGATCGGCCGCGCGCCCATGGTGAAGATGTCGCGGATGATGCCGCCGACACCGGTCGCGGCACCCTGGTATGGCTCGATGAACGACGGGTGGTTGTGCGATTCGATCTTGAAGACCGCCGCGAGGCCGTCACCGATGTCGACCGCCCCGGCGTTCTCGCCCGGCCCCTGCAGGACGCGGGGGCCGCGCGTCGGCAGCTTCTTCAGGTGCAGTCGCGAGCTCTTGTAGGAGCAGTGCTCCGACCACATCACCGAGAAGATGCCGATTTCGGTCTCGCTCGGCGTGCGCCCCAGCGTCCGGACGATCCGCTCGTACTCGTCGCGGGTCAGGCCGTGTCGCTCGAGGACGGCAGAATCGACAGGATCAGTCATTGACGCGAGTCCAGTGGCCGGTGCGGTGGTGCGGTCATGCCTTGCCCAGCACGGCGCCGCGGGAGGCCAGCGTCCGCACGACCGACTCGAACAGCACCAGCCCGTCGCCGCTGCCAAGCATCGATTCGCACGCTCGCTCGGGGTGGGGCATCATGCCAACCACGTTGCGCCGCTCGTTGCAGATGCCGGCGATGTTGCGCGCGGCTCCGTTCGGGTTCGCGGTCGGTGTCGCTTCTCCAGCCGCGTCCACGTACCTGAAGATGACGCGGCGGTCGCGCTCGAGCATGTCGAGCACGTCAGGCGTGGCGAAGTAGTTCCCCTCCCCGTGATTGATGGGAATGCGCAGCACCTGCCCCGTGCCACAGGCGGCGGTAAACGGCGTATCGGTCTCCTCCACCCTGATGCGCACGTGCTCGCAGATGAACTTCAGGCCGCGGTTGCGCAGCATCGCGCCCGGCAGCAGGCCGGCCTCGAGCAGGATCTGAAAGCCGTTGCAGATGCCGAGCACCGGGCCGCCCGCGTCGGCAAACGTCCTGACGGCGGTCATGATCGGCGAGAACCGGGCGATGGCGCCGGTCCGCAGATAGTCGCCGTGGGCGAACCCGCCGGGGAGGATGACGACGTCCGCGCCGCCGAGCGACCTGTCCTTGTGCCAGACGAACTCGGCATGTTCGCCGAGCACGCGGCTGACGGCGTCGTGCGCGTCCTCGTCGCAGTTGGAGCCGGGAAACACGACCACAGCGAACTTCATCTTCTTTAGTGTGCGGCGGGGCCCCACCCCCGCCGCCGGCCCCGGGGGGGCGGCGGGCGGGGGGGGGGCCGGGGGGGGGGGCGGCGGAGCGGGACCACCCCCCCCCCCC
>JBMDXQ010000073.1:0-1622 GCA_048594975.1 Vicinamibacterales bacterium
CGCCAGAAGCAGCAGCCGCAGCAGGCGGACGGCCAGCAGCAGGGCGTCGCGCAGCGAGCGCGCAGCCGGCAGGCCGCAGTCCGCCCCGCCGCGCAGCCGCCGAAGACCCAGACGGGACGCCGTGGGGGCGGCGGTGGCAGCCGCCGGTTCATCGCCGAATGCTGGGCCGAGCTGAAGAAGGTTGACTGGCCGGGGCAGCGCCAGGTCATGACCGGCACCATCGTCGTGATCATCGCCTGCGGGATCGTCGGCACGTACCTCTGGATTGCCGATCAGATCTTCCAGCCGCTCGTCGAGCGCATCCTGCTCGGACGCTAGAGAGCCGCCGATGTTTCGCTGGTACGTGATCAACACCTACTCGGGGCACGAGAACAAGGTGAAGACCAATCTCGAGCACCGCATCGTCTCGATGAACCAGGGGCCGCGCTTCCGCCGCGTCGTCGTCCCGACCGAGCAGGTGATCGAGACGAAGGACGGCCAGAAGGTGCAGGCCGAGAAGCGCGTGCTGCCCGGCTACGTCCTCGTGAACATGGACCTGAACGACGACGCGTGGGGGGTCGTGAAGAACACGCCCGGGGTGACCGGGTTCGTCGGCGCGGCCGGCAAGCCGATCCCGCTCTCGCAGCCCGAGGTCGACCGGATTCTCCGCACGGGCGCCGTCACCGGCGAGCGGCCGCGCGCCCAGGTGGAGTTCTCGCTCGGCGAGTCGGTGAAGGTAACCTCCGGCCCGCTCTCGGACTTCGACGGCGAGATCGTCGATGTCCAGCCGGATTCCCAGAAGCTCAAGGTGCTCGTCGACATCTTTGAGCGGCAGGTGCCGGTGGAGCTCGGATTCGACCAGGTGAAGAAGCTCGACTGAACGGCGATGGCCAAGAAGGTTCTGACACTCATCAAGCTGCAGATCCCGGGCGGGCAGGCGAACCCGGCGCCGCCGGTCGGCCCTGCGCTCGGCCAGCACGGCGTGAACATCATGGAGTTCTGCAAGGCGTTCAACGCGCAGACCCAGCAGGAGAACGGCCGGATCATCCCGGTCGAGATCACGGTCTACGAGGACCGCTCGTTCGACTTCATCACCAAGACCCCGCCGGCCGCCGTCCTGATCAAGGAGGCGCTGCGGATCGAGAAGGGCTCCGGCGAGCCGAACCGCGAGAAGGTCGGCCGGCTCACACGCGATCAGGTCCGCCAGATCGCCGAGACGAAGATGCCCGACCTGAACGCCCGGGACATCGACCACGCGGCGGACATCATCGCCGGCACCGCCCGGTCGATGGGCGTGGAGGTGGGCCCGTGACCCAGCACGGCAAGCACTACCGCAACGCGCGCGCAGAGATCGACCGCGAGGAGCTTTACAGCCCGGCGGAGGCGATCCGGATGCTGAAGAGCTGGCCGGAGCGCAAGTTCGACGAGACGGTGGAGGTGCACTTCAACCTCGGCCTGAACGTCCGCCACGCGGATCAGCAGCTCCGTGGGACGCTGATGCTCCCGAACGGCACCGGGCGCGACACGCGCGTCGCCGTGTTCGCCGAGGGCGAGAAGGCGAAGGAGGCGGAGGACGCCGGCGCGGACGTCGTCGGCAGCGCCGACCTCGCGAAGCAGATCGAGGACGGCTTCGACGACTTCGA
>JBMDXQ010000074.1:0-1849 GCA_048594975.1 Vicinamibacterales bacterium
CGCACACGTGAGCGCCGATGCGACTGCGCCGGGTCACTCCCGATAGAGCCGTTTGAACGAAGCCGCTGGCGTCTGCGGCGGACGCGGTGGATCAGTATGGGCGTTGAATCGTACGGAGGTCGGTGCGCGCGCGCGGATCTGTTGCGGTTCTCGGTGCCCGGTTGCGGCTGGCGAGTATCCAGACGCCAAATGTGACGGCGTGAGACGCGGTGCTCGAGGCGGTGGTGTCGGCTCGGAGGGACCGCGGGCACACCTCTCCTGATCGGACGGGGGCGCGGCGGTTCGAGAGTGTTGACGGTGTTTCGCGTTTATGAAGAGTCAAGCGCGAGTCCCCCGATCCAGACCTGCACGGTGAGTTGGCGTACGGTGAGTTGTTCGACGGCGACCATCACCCCGCCGCAGGCTGGACACGGCGCTAAGGAGATATGGGTGGACGAACCGTCGACAGAAGCCGCCGGCACCGGCAGTGGATCCGTCCCGAGCACGTGTCGGCAGCGTGGTAGTGCCTCGGTACGACAGCGAGGCGCCAAGAAGCCGTAGAAGCGAATCCGGACGAAGCCCTTCGGCAGCACGTGGAGGCAGAAGCGGCGGAGGAATTCCTCGCCGCTGAGGGTCATCAGTCGGACCTGGCTCCCGTGGCGATAGTCCTTCCACCGAAACGTCACCTGATCGTCGGTCACAGCGACGAGTCGATGGTTCGAGATCGCGACCCGATGCGTGTAGCGGGCGAGGTAGTGGAGGACGTGGCTCGGGCCGCCGAACGGGGGCTTGGCGTAGACGACCCACTGCTGGCGAAAGAGGGGGCGCAGCCACGCTGCGAAGGCGGGCTCGGTATTGAGGCGCTGGAGGTCTCTCGGCATGGTGAGCCTGCCCGCGCGAAACGCGGCCCGGAGACCCGCGACGAATTTCCCGCGAAACACGCGACTGAGGACCTTCACCGGCAGAAAGAACGCCGGGCGCGCATGCACCCACTGCGTGCCATCGCATGAGAGACCGCCCGCGGGTACGACACAGTGGATGTGCGGATGATGCAGCAGCGTTTGGCCCCACGTGTGGAGCACGCTGAGAAAGCCGAGCGCGGCGCCCAGGTGCTTCGGCGTCCGCGCGACCTCGAGGAGGGTCGCCGCACTGGCCTGGAAGAGCAGGTCGTAGATCACGCGTTTGTTCTGCAAGGCCAGCCCGGCGAGGGCGTGCGGCAGGGTGAAGACGACGTGGGCGTACCCGACCGGCAGCAGCTCGCGTTCGCGCTCGGCGAGCCACTGGTCGCGAGCGTGCGTCAGACACTTCGGGCAATGCCGATTGCGACACGAGTTGAAAGAGATGGCGCGATGGCCGCAGGTGGCACAGCGATCGAGATGTCCGCCCAACGCGGCAGTACGACAGCGCTCGATCGCCCGCAGCACTCGGATGTGCTGCGCGGTCAGCCAGGCGCGATGGGTCTCGATGAAGCGTGTCCCGTATTGGCGAATGATGTCGGCCACCTCGAAGGGTGGCCGCGTCACCGCTTCTGGAGCCGACGCGAACGACGCGCCGTGTCCGGAGCGGAGACGGGCATCGTGTCGAGTGGGTTCGTGACCGCATGCAGGTGACGCCGGGACAAATGCAGATAGATCACGGTGTGTTCGAGCTTCACGTGCCCGAGCAGCAGCTGAATCGTGCGCAAGTCCGCACCGGCCTCGAGCAGATGCGTGGCGTACGAATGCCGCAACACGTGCGCCGAGACCCGCTTCTCAAGCTGGGCGCGCATCGCCGCCGATTGACAGGCATCCCACACCACCTTCGGCGTGATCGGTTTGTCCGCACGCCAGCCGGCGATGGTGCCGGGAAACAGCCACGTCTTCGGTTTCAT
>JBMDXQ010000075.1:0-1671 GCA_048594975.1 Vicinamibacterales bacterium
CTAGAGAGCTGATCACGTAAGCCACAGAGACACCGAGACACAGAGGGATCGACTTGGGGATCGGCATGTGATCTCATGCGCACATGCCGAGACCCATTCGCTGGGCCTGCCCGACGGAGCTCACCGCCGAGGAGGCGCGCGTGGCCCAGGCGCTCCACCGAATCGGCAAATTCTACGTGTTTCTCCGCGAGGTTCGGGCGGAGCTGTTTGACGACGCGTTTCAAGCGGAGCTAGCGGCGGTGTACCGGCCCCGCGGCACCGCACCGGTGCCGCCGGCACTGCTGGCGATGGTGTTGCTGCTCCAGGCGTATGACCAGGTCGGGGATGCCGAGGCGGTGGTGACCGCACGGGTGGATCAGCGCTGGCAGCTGGTGCTGGGCTGCCTCGGCGCGCCGAAAGCGCCCTTTTCGCAGGGGGTGTTGGTCAAGTTTCGCGCGCGGATGATTGCGCATGATCTCGATCGGAAGTTGCTCGAGCGGACCGTGGCGTTGGCGAGACGGACGGGACGCTTCGGCTGGCAAAAGTTGCAGGCGGCGCTCGATTCGTCGCCCTTGCGCGGCGCGGGCCGGATCGAGGATACGTGGAATCTGATCGGGCGCGCGATCACGGCGGTCATCACCTGTGCGGCGAAAGCGGTGGACCGCCCCCGCGCAGAGGTGATTGCCGAGGCCGGCCTCACGCTCGTCGACCGCTCGAGTGTGAAAGCGGCGCTCGATATCGATTGGGATGACCCCGGGGCGCAGGCCGCTGCCTTGGACCGGCTCCTCACCGAGGTCGAGCGACTGGAGCAGTGGGTCGCCGTGCAGCCACCGACGGTGCAGGCCACCCCGGCCATGCAGGCGGCTTTGACCGCGCTGCAGGCGGTCCTCACGCAAGATCTCGAGCCGGATCCCACGACAGGCCAACGACGCATTCGCCGCGGCGTCGCCAAGAATCGGCAGCCCTCCCTCGGCGATCCGGAGATGCGGCATGGGCGCAAAACGCGCGCGCGGCCCTTCACCGGCTACAAGCGGCACGTGGTCAAACTGGTGGGCGCGGATCTCATTGTCGGCGCCTTCGTGCGCCCCGCAAACGAGCCCGAGCATGCGGCGCTCGCGTCGCTCACGGCCGACGTCACGCAGCAGGGGCCGCTCGCAGAGCTGTGGATGGATCGTGGCTATCTGGCGAGCCCCGAGGTCCCCCGGCTGCACGCTCACGGCGTCATGCTGCACGTCAAACCCTGGGTGGCGCGCAACGGGGATCGTTTTCCGAAGCAGGCCTTCGCCATCAACGTGCGTGCCGGCACGGTCGAGGGTCCCGCGCATGCGATCGTGTCGATTCGACCCGGCCGGTCCTCCGTGCAGTTTCCCGCCGACGCCTGTCGTCGCTGTGCGCTGCGGACCGCCTGTACCACGGCACCCCACGGCCGGTCGATCACGCTGCATCCGGAGGAAGCCTTGCTCCAAACGCTCCGCGCGACCGCGCACACGCCCGACGGTCGCATGCATCTGCGCCAGCGCGCGACCGTCGAGCATTCGCTCGCGCGCCTCGACCACATCCAGGGATCGAAAGCGCGCTACAAAGGGACCCGAAAGAACACCTTGGACGTGCGACGGTGTGCAACCGTCGCCAATCTTCAGCGTTTGGCAAGGCTCAAGCAGGCCGCGTGAATTTACGTGCTCAGCTCTCTAG
>JBMDXQ010000076.1:0-3505 GCA_048594975.1 Vicinamibacterales bacterium
CCCACTTCGTCCAGCCGCCGAGCAGCTGCGAGAGGGCCATGATCAGGCCTGCGGCCGCGATCAGTCCTGCGGCCCACCAGAACTCGCCGATCGTGGCATCGCCCTCGCCCGGCAGCGCGCTCGCGCCCCACCAGATCAGGAAGCCCGCGACGACGACGCCGAACAGCGTCAATGCGCCTCTCGTCAAGCCGTGCATGCCATCACTCCGCCCTCCGTGTTGGATCCAGCGGCAAACCACGCCCGTCGAAGGGCGCGATTATGCCCTTGCACATCGGGTACGCAACGCGTGATGCGGACTGTGCTCGCAGCCGCATTGGCCCTGGTCGTCGTCGCAACGGCCGCGGCAAACGCGCAAGCGCCTCTTCGAAGAGCGCCGCCTCAGACGGAGCCTCTATCTCGACCTGAGCCTGGAGTGTGCTCGAGCAACGCAACACGTCATCTCGCTACGCGAGCCAGACGGCGAGAAATGCGATCAGGCTGATCAAGGCGATCAGGGCGAAGAGAATCGCGGCGACCGTGCCGACGATCACGAACGGCGTCTCTTCGCGCTGGCCCTTGACGACATCCCGAGCGTATGACTCTCCTCCGGTTGCCGCTTCGTCCTCGACTTCGCCTCCCGCGCCCACTCTGGAGATCGGCAGGTCCAGGCGGCGAAGGCCCGCATCGGTCTTCTCGTCGACGGTTCCTGCTACGAGGATCTCGTCGGCGGGGAAGAGCGCGAGTGCATCCTCGACAGCGAGCAGAGGATCGCGCTCGCCAACCTCCGTCTCGACCTCCGCATCGACCGCTTCGGCAGCGCGATCGGCGAGCTCAGCGGCATCGGCGCGCGCTTCGTCCGTTGCGCCGGTCAACCACTGGAACCGCCCAATGTGCGTCGCCGGCGCAACGACATGAACGGCGACGTCTTCATCGTCCCGTTCGGCAATCGCCGTCCGGAGCTCGTCCGGCGGAACGGGTTCGAGCGCGAGGAGCAGCACGTTCCGTGCGCTCATGGCCTCGGTATGCCCATTTTCGAGGCAACCGAAACAGCGGCGAGAGCAGCTCGAGCGCCATCACCTCAGCCAGAGACGACGGCTTCACGGCCCTGTCGTTCCATTGCTTGACCATATTCGTTACGCATCGTCAAACGCGGTGTCCGCGTCGCATCGTGATCTGGCTGAACGTTCGCTGCTAGCTACATCGTTGCGGGACGAGGGGCTCAACCTTCGAAGCGAACCTCCCGCCGCCGACCGAGCGCACGTCAACTCTATGTTCGAAGCTAACCATCGGCGTCCCACCTCGAGCTCGCGTCAGTCATCGGGTGGCCATCGCCGTCGCCAGCGAACCTCGGCAACGCGGGGAAGGCTTCTCGACGAGCGCCGCCTTCGGGCGGGCGCTCGTCGCCTCGCGCCGGCGCGCTCCGCGTCGAGTTCGGGCGCTTAGCGCCTCCACCGGCGGTTCGCCCGCGAGATCGGCCGGTCACCGACCGATGCAGGTGAACCGTGACCTGTGCAGCGCACGGGGTGAGGCTCTGACGCACTATGCCGGGATGCGTTTCTCGATCAACATCCCGAACTTCGGCGACTTCGCCGATCCTCGAACGGTGGCGACGGTCGCCGTGGAGGCCGAGCAGGCGGGGTGGGACGCGCTGTTTGTCTGGGATCACGTTGTCCACGACAAACGCAGGCGGCGAGGCCAGCCGTTCGGCGATCCGTGGATGCTGTTGACCGCGGCGGCCCTGGCGACCTCCCACCTCAGGCTGGGCACGATGGTCACTCCCATCGCCCGGCGAAGGCCGGAACAGCTCGCCCGCCAGGTTGCCACCCTGGACTTCGTCAGCGGTGGAAGGGTGATCTTCTGCGCAGGCCTCGGCGGGCCGGTCGAGGACGAGTTCGGCAGCTTCGGGGACACAACCGACCCGGTCGTGCTGGCCGAGCGCCTCGACGAGGGCCTGGAACTGTTGCGACGCTACTGGTCGGGCGACCGAGTGAACCATCACGGGCGCCACTACCAAGTCCGGGATGTCACCTTGCTGCCCGCGACGGTACAACGCCCGCGACCGCCAGTCTGGATCGGAGGATTCTGGCCACACCGCCGACCGATGCGCCGTGCCGCGCGCTGGGACGGCGTCGTTCCCCTGTTCACCACCGCGGGGCACGGACACATCCCGCCCGTCGATCAGGTCCGTGACCTGATCGCTTACATCAGGAAGCACCGCCAGGGGTGGGCGGAGACCCCGTTCGAGGTCGTACTCGGCGGAGCCAGCCCGGCCGACCCTGCCGAGGCACGCGACACGATCGCAACGCTTGCCGACACGGGTGCGACCTGGTGGGACGAACGGCAGCTCCAGACCAGCGACGACCTCTACCGGCTCACACCGGTAATGCGGCGCATCAGCCAAGGCCCACCCGCCCTGTGAGTACGTGCTCGACCTCGTCGAGCACGTAGCCGATCAGTCGTGGGACGCGCTAGATCGTCCTCGTGGACGTGAGGTGACCGGAGCGCCTCGAGGTGCGGCCCCGCTGGGGCGGCAAGCTCAGCGCACTCTCGACACTCCGAGCGCCTGCTCCAACCGGTACCTCCGGGTTACAGACAGCACCGGGCAGGTCGACTCACGAGCGCTCGATCAAGCTCGACGCGGTAGCCGTCCAACTGCCGCACGTGACCCGAGCTGGGTCGGGTCTTGGCGATGCGCACATGGATGAGGTTGTAACGAGGGCCCCTTTGATGAGGCGACTAACCGGTGTATTCTCGATTCGTTTGCTGCGGCGGGTTCTTGCTCGTGAAAGGAGCCCCGGTGGCAGGTGTGCGTCAGCCCAAGATCATCGCGACGCATGTTTGGGGCGCAAAGCCGGCGACGGCCAATCTGAAGGTGACTGGAAGGCCGAAGCGAATCATCTTCCACCATACGTTCGCCCACCACTCGGAGATCGAAAACCCGCAGAGCGAGTCGCGCGAGGAGGCGATCCGCTTCGCGCGGAGCATCCAGGCTTTCCATATGGGGCCGCAGCGCAGGTTCATCGACAGTGGTCACAATTTCCTCGTCTGCATGAACGGGCTGATCCTGGTCGGCCGCCACCTCTCGTATACGGCGATCAGGGCGGGACGAATGATCGAGTCGGCTCACTGTCCAGGCCAGAATGACCAGCCCGGGATCGAACACGAGCACGTCCACGAGCCGCACCTAACCGCCAAACAGCTCGAGGCCTCGGCCCGGCTGCACGCCTGGATCATGTCGCGTTGCGGGATCCCGGTCTCCGAGGTGTTTGGGCACGGGGCCGTGGCCCTGCCGGGACAAGGGACCGCGTGCCCCGCTGAGCTCAAGGCCGACATCGCCAAGGTGAAGGCGCGCGCGAAGCAGATCCTGGAGGCCGAGGGGCGCAACCCGGCGACAGCGGCGCAGGGTGCAGCATTCGCCGCCCAGCACTGACGACCCAGCAGCCCGGGCTGCTCAGCCTGTGACGCGACTCAATGCCTCGAGCTCCACAGTCGTCACGGTTCCGTGGCGGAAGACGTTGAAGCGCAG
>JBMDXQ010000077.1:0-1657 GCA_048594975.1 Vicinamibacterales bacterium
TTAGCACTACTTTGTCACCTTCTCAGCGGGGGATTCCGCTGGAAGCTGGCGAGTAGATTCAATAGCTTGCGATTGGTGACGATATACAACACGGCCATGATCTCGCGCACCCAGAGACGGACGGTCGGAAGAGTGGGCCGCGAGGCCTCGTCGGCCCGGCGCCGTTCGAGCTGGAGAAACGTGAAGGCCACCGCGGTGAGCACGGTGTGATGCGCCCATCCGCGATAGCTGCGCCCCTCGAAGTGGTCGATGCCCAAGTCGTCCTTGAGCTCGCGATACTGCTGCTCGATCGGCCACCGGCTGCGCGCGACCGTGACCAAGTCGCGCAGCGTGGCCGTGGCGTCGAGATTCAGCAAGTAGTATTTCCGGGCGTCGTCGGCTAGCGAGCGCTCGCACAGCAACCAGCGATCGCCGCGACTCTTCGCGGGCCGGACGCGCACGGCCGCGAAGCGCGCGGTCAAGGGACCTTTGGTGCCCTCGGCCCAGGTGAGGCGCTGCCACGCGGCCTCGGGCAGGGCGCTCCCGATGGTCGCCGCCGTGCGGGGCCGCCGGGCGCCGGGGGTCCACAACGCCGCGGTACTCGGCAGCGCGATCCCGTAGCGCAACCCCAACCGCTCGAGCCCCCGGCGAAACGCCGTGCGGGCGCCGTAATCGGCGTCCGTCACCACGGCCGTGAGCTGAAAGCCGGCCTTCAGCACGTGGCGAATGTGGGCCAACGCGATGCGCCACTTCTCCCGAAAGCGCAGCGTGTCGGGGACGCGCGCCTTGGCCCGCCGTGCCTCGTCCGTACACCACGCCTGCGGCAGATACAACTCGAAACTGAGGGGCCACGCCAGGTGATCGTCGAGCAGCACCGTCGACACCGCGACCTGGCAATTGGCGATCTTGCCCAGCGCGCCGCAGTACTGTCGTTGCACGCCGACGGAGTGGTGCCCCTGTTTGGGGAAACTCGTGTCGTCGACCGCCAGGATGCCCTGCCGACTCGGCACGAGCGTGCGCAATCGCGCCCACAGCGGCGCGGCCTCCCACGGCGAATCGGTGATGAAGTGCTGCAGGGCTTCGTAGCTGCTCGGGTCGCTGAGGCGCCCGTGCATCGCCTGCATCGACTTCCGCTCGCTGTCGTTGAACAGCGCGTCGAGATACTGCGTGGCCGCGTCCCGCTGCGCCGCCCGCGTGAAGCATGTGGCGAATTGATCCGCAA
Organism: Vicinamibacterales bacterium; assembly: GCA_048594975.1. Classification (GTDB taxonomy): domain Bacteria; phylum Acidobacteriota; class Vicinamibacteria; order Vicinamibacterales; family 2-12-FULL-66-21; genus JBMDXB01. The sequence goes on from JBMDXQ010000077.1 coordinate 1,202, forward strand.
ACTGTCCGAATCGTCGCAACAACGCACGGGCCGACTGCTCGGTCACGCGCAGAAGCGTAGAGAACTCTCGACATTAGTACAAGTACGAAGTTTTGGATCGCTGCGTACGACTCATTGGACTTAACAAAGTAGTGCTAAAGCCGGACACTACGTACTATCGTGCCAAAGCGGGCCGTGCCGGATCAATTTGGGCGGCCACCGAGCGTCAGACGGGACATGTAGGCTGCGGCGACCTCATGAGCGGGGCCATCCATGACAAAACGGCCCTCCTCGAGCAGCAACGCCCTGTCGCAGAAGCGCGACACGATGTCCGGACTATGGCTGACGACGATGGTGCTGTGGCCCTTCGCGCGTAACTGACGATAGCGCTCCTCACAGCGTTGCTTGAAGCCGGCGTCGCCCACCGCCAGGATCTCGTCCAGGATCAGGACGTCGCGGACCGCTTTGAACGCCACT
>JBMDXQ010000078.1:0-1824 GCA_048594975.1 Vicinamibacterales bacterium
ACGATTCGGATCTGTCGGAGATCGACAACCGAGAGTGCGGAACGCACATGACATCTGGGAGGACAGGATGCGTAGAGTTCTCGTCGCTCTAGTTTTAGTGATCACGTCGACCGCCTTGACCGGCTATGCAGGACAACGCCGGGCCGCAGAGACGGATGGCGTGGTCTACATTGCTTCAAATGCCGCAGGCGGGAATGAGATCCTCGTGTTCGACAGGAACGAACGCGGCAGCCTTTCGTTCGCGCATGCCGTGGCCACCGGTGGTCTCGGTACGGGCGGCGGACTCGGAAACCAGGGCGGTCTCGTCCTGTCTGCTGACGGACGCTGGCTGGTCGTGGTCAACGCTGGAAGCCACGACGTGTCTGTATTTCGCGTAGACGGCAGCGAGCTCACCCTCAGAAGCCGAACGTCCTCCGGCGGCCAACGGCCGGTGAGTGTCACGATCGACGGGGATCTCGTGTACGTGCTGAACGCGGGCGGCGCCGTGGGAGGCGGCGACAACATCGCAGGGTTCCGCCTCGACAGGCGAGGGCGCCTGCTTGCCATTCAGGGTTCGGTGCTCGGGCTCAGCGGGCCCAACACAGCGCCAGCTCAGATCGCGTTCACGCCGGATGGCGAGTTTCTTGTAGTCACCGAGCGCGCGACAAACCTGATTGCGGTATTCAGCGTCATCGGTGATGAAGACAGCGAGAACGATGGGGCTGCGCGGCCGGCTCAGTTCTATCCGTCGGCCGGTCTCACGCCGTTCGGGTTCTCTTTCGATCGGCGTGGCCGTTTGTATGTCGCGGAAGCGGCTGGCGGTGCCACCGACGCGAGCAGCGTCTCTTCATATCACGTCAGGGACAACGGTTCGCTCGATGCTATTTCCAGCGTCGTGCCGACGACGGAAACCGCGGCCTGCTGGCTCGTGATAAGCGAGGATGGCCGCACGGCGTTTACGACAAATACGGGCAGTGGCACGCTATCGGCGCTTCGCATCAATTCCGACGGCACGCTTGTCTTGCGCGACATGGACGGTGTGGCGGCGCACACCGGCGCTGCCAGTGCACCTGCGGATGCCGCACTGAGCGCAGGGGGTCAGTTCCTGTACACGCGCAACGGCGGGGACGGGACGATCGGTGCATTCAGCGTGAACGGCGACGGCACCCTCACTTCTCTCTCGACGTTCGGAGGTCTACCTGCCGGCGCAAACGGAATCGCCGCGCGGTAGCGAACCGAATCATGCTGAGAATTTCCCGTACGTCCTCAGAGGGACGTACGACGCTCACACTCGAAGGTCAGATCAACGGCCGCTGGGTCGAGGAATTGCGAAGCGAGTGCGATCGCACGCTGGATGACATGCAGGGCGACAAAAAGGTCGCTCTCGATCTTGCCAACGTCTCGTCGATCGATGCGGCTGGCCTCGAACTGCTCAGGGAACTGACCAGTCGGTGCGTCACTGTGGAGAATTGTTCCCCGTATGTGGCGGAGTTACTGAGGGACGTGATCGACGCCGAAGGGTAAGCCGGCGCCCACGCTGACTGCTCGCGCTTTTTGGAGAGCAGTCGCCATGGGCGCCGTTTCACACTTGTCTCTTGTCCGATCAACGTGTGAGGTCACGCGGTGACGCTGGCGCGCGTCGGAGAGACTTCCATGGCACCCTGATCGCAATGCTCGCGTTGCATCACTGCAGAGTTGGGCCTACCCACCAGTTGGTCGGAATCCGCGAGGGGGTACGTCATCGTGAACTGGCTCTCCCGAGCGGATGCGCCTCGTGTATACTCCGCTCCTCTCCGCACCTGTAGTAAGGACCCGGTCGCCCGAGTTGCCGCTGGTTTCGACCGT
>JBMDXQ010000079.1:0-32475 GCA_048594975.1 Vicinamibacterales bacterium
CGTGTGGATGTCCTTCTCGTCGTAGATGCGGTAGCCGGCCGCCGTTCGCCGCGCCTCGCGGAGCAGCGACTGCGACTCGTAGTACCGGATCATCTTCGCCGAGACGCCCGACGCCCTCGCCGCCTCCCCGATGTGGTAGAAGCCGGCGCGCCGGGCGTCCGCCAGATCGAGCGCGACCGCGCCTGCCATGCCACCAGTCTGAACCTTCCTACCATGGGAAAGTCAAGAGCGGGGATATTAAGGGGGGAAGGGTCGCTGGAAGTGGTTGTCGCAAAAGCGGAGCCGGTAGAAGGCTCCCGACCACTGCCAGGTACCGCTTACCACTTCATTTCTTCAGTATGGGTTCGGTTTCCGCCGTCGCTGCGTCGGACAGTCGGCGGAAGGTCGCTTTCTCGGAACCAAAGGTGATGGCGGCGCCGTCTACAAGCGGATGAGGCGACGTGATCCGCTTGTCATCCACCAGCGTCCCATTCGTGCTGCCGCAGTCCTCGATCGTCGCCCGCCCATCCGCAATCACGATCCGCGCGTGCTCCCGCGAGACGCTCCGGGCGTCGATCCAGACGGCGCTCGACGGGTGGCGGCCGACGATGTTCTCGCCGTCAGCGAGCGGCAGCGTGAGGTCTCTCCAGCTGAGCCACCACTGCGGCCGCGGCGTCCCCGCCCGCGCCGACGGCGGCCCCAGCTCCTCGGCCGCGGCGCAGAACCGGTATCCACGCCGCGGGACGGTGCAGACGTATGACGACGCCCGGGGATCGTCGCCGAGCGCCCGGCGGATCTCGGCGACGGCATTCCCGATGTTCGCCTCCTCGACGACCGTCTCGGGCCAGAGCCGGTCCTGTAGCAGCGCCTTGCTGACCACCGCCGGCCGCTCTTCGACGAGGATCTGCAGCAAATCGAACGACTTCGGGGAGAGGTGCACCGGCCGGCCGTTCTCTCGCAGTTCCCTCGTCGCCGAGTCGAAGACGAACGGACCGAACCGGACTCTCATCGTCTGAATGCTTATGGAACGTTTATGGATTCCCTGCGACTTCCTGCCCGGCGCTCCCTCATAGTAACGGGTGCGCGTCGACCGGAGCGTGGCACATGAAAGAAGCCGTGAAGGCGCCGAGCGGCGTCATGATCTGGAACGCGCTGCGCGAGGAGCTGCAGCTGAACATGTATCAGCTCCCCTACACGACGCTGCCGCCGGCAATCTTCCACGTTTATCTTCACCCGGCCGACTTCGACCGCCTCGAGGGCATCGTCCCGCGCCTCATCTCCGAGCTGCATCGCGCGCTCACCGACGAGGTCAACCGCATGAACCAGGGGCGGGGTCGCTCGGGCGGCGTGCTCTCCCGCCTCATCGCGCAGCAGGAGGCGCCGCCGATCGAAATACCGGCCGCCGGCTGGGAAGTGCACATCCACGCGGATCGCAACAACGCGCTGAAGCCGGGACACCTCGGCATCGAGTCGCTCCTGCCGCTCCCCGCGCCCGTCGAGTTCGGCGGTCCGCCGACGACGCGTATCGTCAAGTCCGTCGTCAGCGACGCGGGGCGCAGCAGCACGACCATCGAGGTGGCGCAGGAGCCGGCCGCCGCCGCGGAGCCGGAGGCGCGCGAGCGCGCGCGGTTGACCTACGACGACGACGCAGGCCACCACGTGTTCAGCATGCACAAGGACACGCTGTCGATCGGCCGCGGCGGGAGTTCGGTCTGGGTGGATGTCCAGGTGATCGCCCCGTCGAAGGTGTCCCGCGAGCACGTCCGGCTGCGTCACGAGGGCGGCGGGCGCTTCTCGATCCAGGACGTGAGCAGCTGGGGCACGTCGGTGGACGGCGAGCCCATTCCGCCGGCGGTCAAGGGGCCGGACGGCGTGATTCGCCCGGGGCGGGCGCGCGAACTGCCCTCGCCGGCGCGCATCGAACTGGCCGGCGCACTCGTCATCCACTTCGAGAGGACGCCCTTGACGTGAACTGGCTCTACTCGCTCCACTTCGTGTGGATGGCGGCGCTGGCCCTTTCCGTCGGCAGCCTCGCCTGGCTGGCGCGGGTCCACGACCGTGACTGACCGTCCGGCACCCGTCAACGGTCTTTTGCGAGCCGCGGCGCGCACCCATCCGGGACGCGTGCGCCTCAACAACGAGGATCTGCCGGTCTGCGACGCTGCGCGCGGCATCTTCGGCGTCATCGACGGCATCGGCGGCCAGGCCGGCGGCGAGGTCGCGGCGGCCACCGCGAAAGACGTCATCCTGCAGCGGCTGGCGCGCCCCCTCGGGACCCCCGCCGAGCGGGTGCGCGAGGCGATTGCCATCGCGAACAACGAGATCCGGCGGCGCGCCGAGCAGTACGCCGAGCTCCAGGGGATGGCCTGCGTGATCACCCTGGCGATGGTCACCGACGGGCGAGTCACCATCGGCCACGTGGGCGACACGCGGTTGTACAAGGTTCGCGCCGGCCGGATCCGCAAGCTGACCCGCGATCACTCCCCGGTCGGCGAGCGGGAGGACTCCGGCGAACTGAGCGAGGCCGACGCGATGCGCCATCCGCGCCGGCACGAGATCTTCCGCGACGTCGGCAGCATCTATCGCGACAAGGACGAGCAGGAGTTCGTCGACGTGGTCGAGGAGCCGCTCGAGCGCGACAGCGCCATCCTCCTCTGCTCGGACGGCCTCACCGACATGCTGCCGAGCTCGACGATCGATCACATCATCCGCCAGCACGCCGGCAGCCCGGAGCGCGTCGTCGAGACGCTCGTCGCGGCCGCCAACAATGCGGGCGGCAGGGACAACGTCACCGTCGTCTACGCGGAGATGCCGGACTTCGCGCCGTCCCGCGAGCACGGGTCCGACGAGGATCTCGCGCCGACCGAGCCGCTGACCGATCCGCCGCCCTCGCCGGCGGCCACGACCGCGGCCGCCGCGCCGCCCGCTCCCCGCAGCCGCGTCGCATCAGCGGTGCGCGCGATCGTCGGGAGCCGCACGGTGTGGTTCGGCGTCGGTTTGGTGGCCGGCGTCGTGGGCGCGCTTGCGCTCACGTGGTACGTGGCACAGACGCAGGTGCGCGCGCCGCGTACGCTTTCGGTCGCCGCCGACGGCAGTGGTCCCTTCGCGAGCATGCAGGCGGCGATCGACGAGGCGCGGACCGGCGACACCGTCCTGGTCGAGCCGGGTGTCTATCCCGAGCGGGTGCAGCTGAACAAGGGCATCGACCTCGTCGCACGCGTGCCGCTGACCGCGACGATCGCCCGGGCAGCGGGCATGGAACCCTCGGTCCCGGCCCTGTCGATCACCGGCGATCAGAACGTCCGGGTATCTGGCATCCGCGTGGAGGCGCCGCTGCACCCCGCCGACGTCGGCGTGCGCATCGCCTGTCCGTCGGCACGGCTCGAGCTGGTCGAGATCGCCGGCGCGATCCGGCAGGCCATCGCGCTGCTGCCGGCCGCCGCGGTGACGATGCACGGGGGACGGACGGCGGTGACCGGCACGGTGATCGCCGTGCCGGAGGACGCGCACGCAACGTTCACGGGCAACGTGCTCATGCACGCGGCCGGCGCCGGTGGCCCGGCGATCAGCGCCGCGCCCTCCGCGCACCTGGTGCTGCGCGGCAACGTGTTTGTCGACTACGGCACCGAGATCGTCACCGGCCCGAACGAGGCGCGCCGCCGGGAGCTGCTCGACGGCAATGTCATCGTCGCGGCGCCGGCCGCCGGCCGCCGCCCGCAGCGGGGACGGTGATGGCCCGCGGCGACTTCGAGATCGTCGACAGCAAGCCGATCGGCCGCGGCTACTCGGGCACGGTCTTTCGCGCCACGCGCAAGAGCGACGGCCGGACCGTCGCGCTCAAGCTGGTGCTGCACAACGAGGAGGGAGGCGCCGAGCGGATTGCCGCCGAGCGGCACGGAGTGATCCTGCAGCAGCGGTTCGGCGAGAAGCACGGCATGGTGCCGGAGGTCTACGACTACGGTAGCGACGGCGACGACTTCTACATCGCGATGGAGTTCATCGACGGGCCGTCGCTGGAGGTGCTGCTGCGCGGCGGCGCCCTCTCGCCGGCGGAGGCTGCGGGGCACGCGACGTGGCTGTGCGACTTCCTCGAGAAGGCGCACGGGTTCTCGAGCACGGTGGAAGGCAAGCCGTACCGGCTGCTGCACAACGACCTCAAGCCGGCGCACCTGGTGATCCCGGCGTCGGGCGATCGCAAGGTACTCGATTTCGGCATCTCGAAGGCGCTCGAGGACACGCGCGACCTCGGCACCGACGTGGGACGGACGATCGCGTATGCGGCGCCCGAGCGCCTGCTCTCCGGGCACGTGAACGAGCACGCGGACTTCTGGTCGCTCGGCGTCATGCTCTACGAGATGGTGTCGGGCCACCGGCCCTATGCGATGCTCGACGGCCGCCGGTTCCGCGGACAGCTCGAGCACGCGATCGTCACCCACGCCCCGCGGGTGCCCCTTCCCGACGGCTGCCCGCCGCAGCTGGCGGCGATCATCAACCGCCTGCTGGCGTTCCAGCCCGAACACCGCTACCAGACGCCGGCGGCGATACGGCAGGACCTCGAGCGGTTCCTCCGCGGTGACACGCCGCTCGCTGCCGCGTACTACGACACGCCGGCGACGACGCCAGTCGGGAGGTCCGCCGCCGCTGCCGCCGTCGCCACGGTTCCAGCGGCCGCCTCTGCGGTCGCCACCATCCCGGCGACCGAGCCGCGGCTGGTGCCGCCCACCGACCCCGTTCGTCCCGCCGCGACGGCAGCCCGCCCCGCCACGGTGCAGACGGCTCTCCCCCGGCCCGCCGCTTCCGCCGGCGCGCGGCGCGCGCTCCTTCCGCCTGCGGTGCTGGCCCTGGTGTCGCTGCTGCTCGTGGCGGTGGTGGCGACCGAGGGAGTCGCCTGGCTTGTCGCAGAGCGCTTCCGCGACACGGTGCCGACGATCGACGAGCGCAACGTCGAGTGGGCCCGGCAGGCGTATGCCGGCGTCGCTCGATGGAGCGTGCTGGATCTCGGCCTGCGGGCGCGGGTGCACGGACAGCTGCGGCGACGGCTGCGGCTGGTCGCCGAGCGCGTCATCGAGGACTACCGCCGCGAAGTACCGGTCATGGGACCCAACGAGTGGCGCCAGGCGCGAGAGGCGCTGACCTGGGTGCGCCAGCTCTCGCCCTTCGACCGCAGCCTGCGTGCCAAACAGCTCGTCGCCGAGGCGCACCTCGAGCGGCTCGCGGCGCAGAGAGCCAACGGCGCGAGCGCCACGACGCTCGCCGCCGAACGGGCGATCGCGAAATTCCGTGAGGCGGCGGCGGCCGACGACCGCACGTACGACCCGTACCTGGGCATGGCGGTGCTCCAGGTGTACTCCCTCGCCGACGTCGATGCCGCCGCCGCCTCGGTGGACGAAGCGGTCCGGCGCGGCTACACGCGGACGCGCCGCGAGAAGGCGCTGCTCGGTGACGGCCACAAGAAGCGCGCGGAGAGCGCGTGGGCACGCGCTCGCGTGCTGAGTGGCGAACTCCGCCGCGCCGAGTTGCTCAAGGCGCGCGACGACTTCGAGCGATGCGCTGGCTGGTTCGAGCAGGTTGTCGAGTTCGGCCGGGCGGCGGAGCACCTCGCGCGGTGCAGGACGCAGGTCCTGCTGATCGACCGCTACCTGGACGGGCACCAGGCCGACTACCGCGACGACTAGCCATGCGCGTCATCGTCCCTGAACAGGCCGCGGGCACGCGCCCTGCGTCTCACGCCGAGCGCGCGCTCACCATCGAGATGCTCGGTCTGCTTATCGCCTCGGCGGTCATCCTCGCCGGGATGGTGCTGGCGCACGCCGCGCAGGTGCGCCGCGTCGCCGCGACCGTGCCGGCAGCCGGCGTCCTCGCGCTCCGCGCGCTGAACGCGCCCGCGGAGCTCGAGCCGGTGCTGACGATGTTCGAGTCACCGTTCGAGCGGCAGGAGGCGGCGCGCGCGCTGTTCCTGCGCGCCATCGCGGAGCCGCCGCTGCAACACGTCGGCGGGCTGGCGGGTGTGACCCTGCCGGCTTCCGATATCCGCCGCGATGCGCGGTTCGTGCAACTCCGGCCGCGGCTCGAACGCCGTGCCGGCTCCACAGAGGTCGCCGTGCTCTCCGCCGCGGAGCTCGCAGCGATCAAGCCGCGGCTGGCGGTGCGCACGATCGACGAGTTCAACGCGCGCGTGGGGCGGGCGACGGCGTGGTTCCTCGCGGCGTTCTGGCTGGCCCACCTGTTCCGCCGCTGGCGGCGGCGCGACGACGACCCGGTGCTGCTGCCGGCGGTGATGCTGCTCTGTGGCATCGGCATGATCACGATGCTCGGCCTCCGCGATCCGCTGCGCGACACCATCGCCGCCGCCCTGTTCGCCGGCGGCGCGACCGGCGGCGTGCTCGTGCTCGTCCTCGCCTCCGAGGTGGACTTCGAGGCGTCGCGGCTCCGACGCTCGGTGCTCGTGCCGCTTGGGCTCGCGCTGGCCCTCGCGGTCCTGCTGCTGCTCTTCGGCAGCGGTCCCGGCGCGAGCGGGGTGAAGGTCAACCTGCTCGGCGCACAACCCGTCGAGGCCATCCGCCTGCTTGTCGTATTCGCGCTCGCGGCCTATTTCGGCCGCCGGCTCGAGCTGCTGCGCGAGCTGTCGGAGCCGGTGACGCGGTCACGGCCGTGGCTGCGATACGTGCGCGTTCCGCGCTGGACGGACGTGCGGCCGGTCTTCGCGAGCATGGCCCTGGTGCTCACGTTCTTCTTCCTCCAGAAGGACCTCGGCCCGGCGCTCGTCCTGTCGTGCGTCTTCCTCGCGCTGTACGGCGTCGGACGCGGCCACGTCGCCTTCGTCCTGACCGGCGTCGCGATGCTGGTGGGCGGCTTTGCCCTCGCCTACTGGCTCGGCGTTCCCGAGACCGTCCGCCACCGCGTCGCCATCTGGACCGATCCGTGGAACAACGGGGTCGTCGGCGGCAACCACATCGCGCACGGGCTGTGGGCGCTGGCCACGGGCGCGACCTGGGGCAGCGGCCCCGGTCTGGGGAGCTCGCAGGCGATTCCGGCCGGGCACACGGACTTCGTGCTCGCGGCAGTTGGCGAGGAACTGGGGTACGCGGGACTGCTCGTCGTCGTCGCGCTGTACACCCTGGTGTGCTGGCGCTGCCTGCGCATCGCGGCGCGCGCGCCGGGAGACTACAGCGCGTTTCTCGCGACCGGGTTGGCGCTCGCGCTCATCGTGCAGACGCTCGTCATCGCGGGGGGCATGCTCAGCCTCATCCCCCTCGCCGGAGTGGTCACGCCGTTTCTGAGCTTCGGCCGCTCGTCGATGCTCGCCAACGCCTTTGGCATCGGCGTCGTCCTCGCCATCGCGAAGCGTCGAGCGGCCGTTCGCGCGCACCTCGCGGGGCCGATCCGCGCGCTGGGCGCGACGCTGGCGGTGGCCGGGATGGTTCTGGCGGCTCGCGCCGGCTGGATCCAGGTGGTGCGCGCCGACGACGTCGCGTCCGCGTCGGCGCTCGCGCAGCAGGCGGACGGCGGGTACCGGTTCGAGCACAACCCTCGGCTGCTCGCGGCGGCACGCACCCTCGAGCGCGGGACGATCTACGATCGCAACGGCCTGCCGCTGGCGACGAGCCGGCCCGACGAGATCGCCTCGATCGAGGCCATGTACCGCGCCGCCGGCGTCGTCGTCCAGCAGTCCTGCGTGCCGGACGAGCGCTGCTACCCGCTGGGCGGCGTGGCCTTCCACGTGATCGGCGACTGGAGCACGCAGGCGAACTGGGCCGCGCGCAATTCCTCGTACGTCGAGCGCGAGAGTGACGCCGAGCTCAAGGGGTACGACGACCGCTCGCGTGTGGTGGAGGTCGTGCACCCTCGCACCGGCCGGAGGGAGCAGGCAATCAAGCGCGACTTCCGCGAGCTGCTGCCGCTGGTACGTGAACGCTACCGCCCGTCGAGCCGCGCCGCGCGCGCGCTCGTAGAGCGGAACCGCGACGTGCGCACGTCGATCGACGCGCGGCTGCAGCTGCGCACGGCGATGGCGTTGCGCGACCGCATCCAGGCCGCAGGCACGGCGCACGGCGCCGCCGTGGTCCTCGATGCGGCGACCGGCGACGTGCTGGCGTCGGTGAGCTACCCGTGGCCCTCGCCGGACGAGCTCCGCGAGGCGGGCGACGGGCGCACGGAGAACGGCCTCGTCGAACGCCTCCTCGACCGCGCTCGCTACGGTCTCTACCCGCCCGGCTCGACGTTCAAGCTGCTCGTGGCCGCGGCGGCGCTCCGCACCGGCGCCGATGACGAGTCCTACGCGTGCGTGCGGCTGCCGGACGGACGCGTCGGCCAGTACCTCCGTGGATCCTCTCGGCCGGTTCGCGACGATCCGCTGGATCGCACACCGCACGGCCGCGTGGGCCTGCGGCGCGCCCTGATCGTCTCCTGCAACGCCCACTTCGCGCAGCTGGCACAGCACCTCGGCCCGGAGCCGCTGCTCGATGCCGCATCCGTGTTCCAGATCGACCTGGCGCGAACGCCCACTCCCGCCGGCCTGCGCCCCACGCTGGCGCACGCCGGTTACGGCCAGGGCCAGGTGGTCGTCTCGCCGATCAAGATGGCGCGCGTCTCGTCAGCGATTGCCGCGGCGGGCAAAACACCGCCCGCGCGACCCGTGGCGGTAGCGACCGCTGCGGCGAGCACTGACGGCGCGGGGGGGACCGGTTCCGCGGAAGCACGGCGCTTCCTCGCACCCGCCGACGCAGCGCGGCTCGAGGAGGCGATGCGGGCGGTCGTCACTTCCGGCACCGGCCGCAGCCTGGCGGGAGCCGTGAGCCCGATCGCGGGCAAGACCGGGACGGCGGAAGTCGCCAACGCGCCGGCGCACTCGTGGTTCACCGGGTTTGCGCCGTCGGGCGGCACCGGCCGGCGCCTCGCGTTCGCGGTGGTGATCGAGAATGCCGGCTACGGTGCCCGGGCCGCGGCCCCGGTTGCCGGCGAGATCGTCGCGGCGGCGCGCGATCTCGCCCTGATCAAATGACGGAGGCGTACGTGACGCGACGGTTGTGGCACATGGGGCGGGACCTGCACGCCCGGGTGAGGCACTTTTTCGAGCAGCCGCTGGGGCCGGACGCGACCCCGCTGGAGCTCCTGCAGGCGGCGCTCGACGATCTCGAGCGCCGGGTGCAGCCGGCCGGCCGGGGTTCGCGCGTCTTCCCATACGACCGCATCGTCGTGCGCGTCACGCAGCCCGGCGTCGATCGCGCCGCGCTGGACGCGGTGTTCCGCCAGCTCGAACCGCGGCTGCGCGAGCGGCTCGCCGAGATCGGGTGCCAGGCCGCGGCCGCACTCTCCGTCCGCCTCGTCCACGGCCGGGCGGCGGAAGGCACGCCGGTGCTGGCCATCGAGTGCTTCAGCGATCGGGAAACGCCGGCCGTTGCCCCGCCCGCGACCGTCGCACCAACGCTGCGCGTGACCGTCGTCAAGGGGCAATGCGGATCGACGGAGTACACGTTCACGGAGCCTGTGATTCTGATCGGTCGTATCGAGGAACTGGTGGATTCGCAGGGACGCGTCCGCCGCAACCGCATCGCGTTCCTTGACGTGCGCGACGGCGTCACCGAGACCGTCGGCCGCGCCCATGCCCGGCTGCAGCTGGATCCCGGCACGGCCGCGTACCACCTGTTCAACGACGGCAGCAGCAACCCGACGTTCATCGTCCGCGACGGGCGCAGCATTCCCGTGCCGCCGCGCGACCCGCGCGGCCTGCGCGTGCAGTCGGGCGACGAAGTGCAGCTGGGCCGCGCCGTCATCCGTCTGACGATCGGCGAACCCGGACCACCGGAACGGTGATGGGATAGAGTTCCTTTCCTGAAGTTTCCGGCCGACACCGGACCAACGGCCCTGCAGCTCTCCGGTTGCACCGGCACGATGCGGTACGGTCGCCAGAGCGACAACGCCACGGCACAACCGCGGACCGTCCCGGCCTCGTCCGCCGTGGACGATTCGAAGGGGTGGGTCTGCAGCAAAGACCCGGACCACTTCAGACGCGCGGCCTGAGCGTGCGGGCTCTGCCATCTCGTCTCGGTGGCCGCCCCGACCTTGATGATCGCGACCCCCCCGACCAGCTTGGCGAGGCGCTCCTGCAGCTTCTCGCGGTCGTAGTCGGCCGTCGCGTCCTCGACCTGCGCGCGCAGCTGCTTCACCCGGCCCTCGATCGCTGCGGGAGCGGATTCTCGAAGACGACTTCCATGCGCTCGGGGTCGGTCACGAAGTACGGCGAGAGATACCCGCGGTCGAACTGCATGCCTTCCACGATGTCGAGCCGGCGACGTCCGACGTCTTGCTGGCGACTTCCTTGATCATCTGTGCGCCCAGGTTTTCGAGCCGGTCCTTCAGCACGATTTCCTTGGCGACGGTGACCCCGTCCTTGGTGATCGTCGGCGACCCGAACTCTCGCTCGAGGATGACGTTTCGCCCCCTGGGGCCGAGCGTCACCTTCACCGCGTCCGCCAGGCGGTTGATGCCGCGAAGAATGCCCTGCCGCGACGAGTCGCCGTACGCTATCTGGTTTGCCATACCGTGTCGCTCCGTCGCTCGGCGTTCAGCCGAGTGGTTACGTCTTGTCCCTCGCGCCGGTGCAGACCAGGGCTAGCACCTCGTCCTCGCGCATGATCAGGTACTCCTCGCCGTCGAGGGTGACTTCCGGGCTCGTGTACTTGCCGAACAGGATCTCGTCACCAGCCTTGACCTCAAGGGGGATGATCGCGCCCGCGTCGGTGATCCTGCCGGCGCCGACCGCAATGACCCTGCCCCGCTGCGGCATCTCCCGGGCCGAGTCCGGGATGATGATCCCGCCAACGGCCTGTTCGCCTTCTTCGAGCCGACCGACGACGAGCCGATCGCCTCAGCGGCGGTCGTCGCAGCCCGCTACGTGCGCGTGCGGGCGCCGACGATCAGCAGCGCCACACCGCCAATGACGGCGGCGGCGCCGAGCACGGGCGGAAGCGGAAGGGTCTTCTCTCGCTCAGCCGTCGCCTCGAGGGGTCCGATGTCGAGGACCTTCTCACGGCTCGTATAGCTGATCCCCTGATAGGCGAGCGCCAGCACACCGAGCACGATCAACACCACGCCGACGATTGCCATCGGTCTCATCTCACACCTCCATCGCGCGAGCATGACACGCGCCCTGCCGGCTGCCTGTGCAGAAGGGGACAGACGCCGACGGCGCTGCAGGCTACCGTGGCCGGTACAGGGATCGATCGTGCTGAATAGACTGCTCGTCGTCCTCGTCGTCCTGTGGCTGCTCGGAATAGCCACGTCGTACACCCTCGGAGGGCTGATTCACGTCCTCCTGGCGGTGGCGATCATCCTCGTCGTACCTGCGGGTCATCCAGGGCCGGAATCCGCTGCGAGGGTAGCCGTCAGCGTCCCGGCCCGTGCCGGCGAAGCGGGCATCGCTCGCGACGCCGCTGCGCTCAAGGCCTCGGCGCTCGAGCGCATCGTGCTCCTCGAGGACGACGACGCGGCGATCCGTCGGTTGTCGGACTGTCCAGCTGCGGACCCACCCGAGGAGCTGCTCGATCGTCGCGCTGCTCGAACCGACGCGCTCACCGCGTGGAACGAGGCCGCCCGTAACCGGGCCGGCGGAGATCGTCGTAGTCCGGCATGAAAGTCTTCAGGCCCTTCGCCGGCGTGTTTTTCGAGTATCCGGCGACGAGTTGCGCGTTGTACTGGCCGGGGTAGAAATCAAATGGGTCGCGAGGGTCGGTGTCGATCAGCTGCAGGTCGGCGCCGTGCATGGTCAACTTGCCGAACGTGAGGTCTCCGCCCGCGAAATAGATGTAGTTGCGCGCGGACGGCGACGGAGGGGTCAGGCGCCCCGGCCGCCCGCGCGACGCATCGTCGAACGTCTGGAGCAGCCGGCTGCCCTGCACGACCACGCGTGCGAGGCGTCCGGTGATCTCGGGAGGCGGCAGGACCTGGCCGGGCGCGATGACGATGTCGTTTTCCTGGACCTCGAGGCCGCGTCGCTCCTTCATCCCGACGACATCGTCGAGCGCCAGGCCGAACAGGTCGAGCAGCCCTTTCGCGGGAATCCCCAGCGCCTTCACCGATTCGGCGTGCAGCCTGAGCCGGCCGTCGGCCGTCGCCGACACGCTGGCAGCCGTCGAGAACGGCACATTCACGCCCTTTCGCAGCTTTCCCTTCAGCTTGATCCGCGGAGCATCGGCTTCGACGGTAATGTCTTTCAACGGCGAATCCGGGGACACGAACACGTGGCGGTTCAGGAGCACCTGCAGGCTCGTCATCTCCATCGCGATCTCGCCGGAACTGAGATGCATCACATACGAGCGCGGGTCGTCGAATACCGGCGGTCCCGAGCCCCTGCTCACCAAAACACCGCGGAGCCGGCGGACGTCGAGCACGACCCCCTCGGCGACATGCAGCCGGACATTCTTCATCTCGAGCTGGACGTCCCGGTTGGCCGCGGGCGTGGGCGGGACCGTTGTGACGAGAAGGATGAGCCAGCAAGCTGAGGCGGCCCGGGCGCTCATACCGAAGCCTGCGCAACGAGCGTACCGCCGCCCTGACGTCGTTTTGCCTGAAGATCCCGGAAAAGGGCGTAGGAGGCTGACGCGCAGCGTAATCGGTTCCGTCGCCGGATGCTGCGCCTAACCGAGCTGTGAAGTCAGCTCCTTCTGGGTCAGCTGCGGATCTTGAAGCTCAGGAATGAATCCTGCTGCAGCGTGATCCCGAACTGGAACCGCGTGATGCTCTCCGCGAAGCCGAGATTGTAGTAGTCCTGCCCGTGGTGGACGCGGATGAAGATGCCGGCGCCGCCCCAGCGCCGCGGGAGGCAGGATGCCTCGATCCGGGTGATCGTGACCGGGATCCCCTCGGGGGGGTCGGTCAGGAACTGAATGCGCGCGTCCCCCTCGGCGCGGCCGCAGCGCCAGAAGTCGCGCCGCGCCACCGTTGCGTCGAGGATGATGCGGGTCTGCCCGTAGAGATCCGCGAGCTCGTCGTCGATCGAGCCGCCGACGAACCCCTTCGGGTTCAGCTGCACGCCGCCGCCGATACGCCATTCCCAGCGGGTCGCGTATTCGAGTTCCGGCGCGCTGCCCTCCGAATCCAGGCCGAGCCGCCCGTAGTGCACCGTCGCCTCGATGTAGTTCGTCGAGAAGCTGCCGTTCTCCTTGTTAATGACTCCCGGGTCGGCCAGGCCCAACTCGACGCACTCGCCCGTGACTTCGTCCCTGTCCTGCGAGGCAAACAGGCAACCGTTCTGGCCGTTGGAGTGGTGCCCGAACGGGACAACCTCAACCAGCCACATCCCGATCGGCCCTTCGTTGAACTCGGGTTGGTTGTGGTCGCGCAAGCGCGTCAGGTTCTGCAGCCGCGCGAACTGCAGCGTCGCCTTGGGCATGTAGGAGGGCGTCCTGACCGGGTTCGAGGTCTCGTCGAACATCCGCAGCTTGACCATCGGCGTCGTCGAGAGCTGCCAGCCCCAGAGCGCCGGGCGATCGGGGCCGAGCAACCGCGTCGTTGCACGGCCGATCGAATCCATGATGATGATCCGCGGCGCGATCTGGGCCTCGAACACGAGGTCCGAGTTGGGCAGGTGGTTGAAGACGTAGGTCGCTTCCGGCCGGATGAGCGGGCGGCTCCCGCTCTGCGCCGTGTAGGGCGTGTCCTGCGCCACGGCCGCCGCGGGTAGCAGCACGGCCAGCACGAAGGCGACAGCTCGCGTGCGCATCACTAGCTCCCGTCGATGATTTCGTCCGCCTTGGGTTTGGAGAAGGGGCCGTTGGACTTCAGCGGATCCCCCTTGTGGTGCAGCGTAAACACGTACTCGAACTGGTTGGGGAAGTCGTTGCTCACCCGCCGGAGATCGTTCGCCAGCGTCAGGTAGTCCGCCGTCGTGTTGACCTTGCAGATCATGACCTCCGCCAGCAGGTCGAGCTTCTTGTCCTGGTTCTGGAACACGTTCTGGATCGCCTGCCGCACATCGGCGACCGGTTTCGACCCGCTGAACACGTCGAAGGCGAGCGTCGCGTACATAGAGCCCTCACCGTAGAGACCGCCTGGGGTCGACGGATGCTCTACCAGCCGCGGTGAAATTGCAACAACAGAAACGCGTGATCGGCCGCCGGCGAACAGCGCGTTACCCAACTACCCGCCCCGGCGCGGGGGGGACGTCAGCTGCCGGGCGACGATAGGGACGTGAGGTGGCGTGCAATTCCGTGCAAGCGCGCGGCCGGTCGTGTCCGGCGCGCGCTCGAGCGAGTGGAGCATTGTGCTGTGCCCCACACGACGTGTTTCAACGCTTAAACGTCGCTCGATCGCGAGATATCTGATCGCGTCCAGCGGTGTGAGAGAAACGGCTTTCACCGCGGGCGGCTAACGGGACCCGGCCGGAACCGGCGACGGTTTCGGCGTCAGCAGCAGGTCGTGGAAATCGAAGCTGAAGTCGGTCTCCGGCGAGACGGCGCGCAGCTTCACCTGGTCGATCGAGCCGTCCGGATTGAGCGCGAACGTCACGTAGGCGTCGGCGCGCAGCTCGCGCTCGCGCCAGCGCGCGATGAACGTGTCGTGCTGCCAGTGCTCAAGCTCGCCGTCGAGCAGCGGGGTCCTGGTGAATCGAATCGACAGCTTCCCGTCGCGGTGGTCGATCGCAATGTCCCCGTACCATGGGTCGGCATACGTGCCGGCGTACTTCGCCAGGGGAAGCGACGGCGTGGAAGAGGCGTCGCGCGAGGCTGCCGCCTTCGTCGCCGCCTCGGCGAACGACGCGCGCTGTCGTGCGAGCACCTTCTGGTACGCCTGCACCCAGTCGGTCTGCGGCGCCCCGAGATAGTGGTCGACGACGCGGTAGACGACCGAGTCGAAGGCGGCGCCGGATTCCTGGTTGGTCAGCACGGCGACGCCGAGCCGCGCGTCCGGCACGAGCAGGACCTTGGAGACGTAACCTGGCAACCCGCCGGTGTGCATCACGACCTTGCGGCCGCGGTAATCCTGGACGTTCAGCCCCAGCCCGTAGCCGCGGAAGTTGGGACGCAGCGCCGCGAGCTCCGGCGCCGGGTTCCCAATCGGCATCGGCGTGACGGCGGTGGTCAGCTGCCGCCAGGTGTTCTCGGAGAAGAGCCGCGTGCCGTCGGGCAGCCGGCCCCCGGCTAGCAACACGTTCATCCACTTCGCCATGTCGGCGGCGTTCGAGTAGATGCCGCCAGCCGGGTTGGTGTTGTCGCTGTCGAACGGCGTCACCGGGCGGACGTTCCCGTCCACCGGTGCGTGCGTGGCCGCGACGTTCCCGCGGGCGTGCAGCGGCGGGTATCGCACGAAGCTGCCGGCCATCCCGACCTTCTTCAGGATTCGCTCATCGACGAAATCCTCCCAGGACCTGCCGGTGACCGCTTCGATCAGCTCCCCGGCGACCAGGTAGAGGACGTTGTCGTACGCGTACGCGGAGCGGAAGCTCGTGGCCGGCCTGATGTAACGCAGGCGCCGGACGATCTCCTTGCGATCGTAGGTCGTGGGCGGCCACCACAGAAGGTCTCCGGCGCCGAGCCCGAGACCGCTCCGGTGGACGAGCAGGTCGCGCACGCTCAGCTCGCGGGTCACGTACGGATCCCACATCTGGAACCAGGGGAGGTAGGTCACGACCGGTGCGTCCCATCGGATCCGGCCCTCGTCCACCAGCATCCCCAGCGCTGCAGCGGTGAAGACCTTGGTGTTGGAGGCGATGCCGAACAGCGTCTGCGCGTCGGCTGCCCCCGGCTCCCCCATCCGGCGGACGCCGTAGCCGTTCGCCGCCACGACCTGCCCGTCCTTCACGATCGCGACGGCCAGCGCCGGGACGTCGAAGGTGCGCATCACGCGCGCGACGTACGCGTCCAGCCCGGGCGGCGCCGCGACGCCCGGCTGCGCCGCCGCCGATGTCCACGTGAGCAGGACCAGCAGCGCGGCCAGGCCGGCAGCCGGGGTGCGCCTAGTCGCGCGCGGCACTGCCCTCCTCCATCCCGGTCGGCTCGGTCGCCAGCACCTCTTCGGCGCGGGCAACGTCTTCCCCCCGGACGAGTAGTTCGACGCCTCCCATCCAGAGGTGCGGGCGCGTGCCGCCGCAGTCGTCGGCGCGAATCATCGACTCGATGCCGGCGGCTTGCAGCGCCGTCCGCGCGAGCTCCGCGTCCACGTTGTTGATGAACGTTCGTATAACCTGCAAATCATCCATACTGCGATTGTAACGACATCGTGGATCGTGGCGCTTCTGCCTTCAGTCGGAAGGTCATCTCATCGGCGCCGACAGCCTGATAGAATCTCCGCGCACGTCCCATCACCATGGTCGATATCGAACGCACGCTCGGCGCCATCACGCTCGCCCCATACATCGTCAAGGCGATGGCGCTCATCGGCGTGCGCCGCCGCGCCGGCAGCAACATGTTCCGGCACCAGATCAGCACCATGGGCATCCTGCTCGACTACAAGATCGTGGATCCCGTGCTCCTCAAGGCGGCGGTGATCCACGACTTGTTTGAAGACGCCGCGGCGATGCCGGGCGTCAGCGAGGCGGAGATCAGCCGCATCGACGCCGACGGGCCGGCGGTGTACCAGCTGGTCATGGAGGTGACGCTGCGGTCGCCCGGGGGCGAGCGGGAGCCCAAGTCGGAGTACCTGCTGCGCATCATGCGCACCGGCAGTCCGCGGGCGCGCACTCTGAAGCTCGCCGACCGGATCAGCAACCTCACCGCGCTCGGGTTCGTCCACGACGCGGCGTTCATCGAACGCTACGTCGCCGAGACCCGCGAGTATATCCTGCCGTACGCGCGCGAGGTGAACCCCGACATGTTCCGCGAGCTGTCCGACCTGGTCCAGAACCGCGAGCTGCTGATCCCGATCATCAGGCGTCAGCAGGAAGCCATCCCGGAGTAATCCCTCATCCCCGATCGCGCATAATCGCTCATCCCGAATCCCGGATCCTGAATCCCAATCCCTGATCCTGAATCTATTCCGCATTCCGATCGCTGATCGTGAATCCGACCGGTCGAAGACGACCGATTTCCGACTCAGGATGCAGGGATCCACGATCAGCGATTGAAGGATGGAGGATTCAGGATCAGGGATCCGCGATCGGGTGGACTCACCGAATCAGGCCCCCGAGCTCTTTGACGAACTTGGCGGCCACCCGCGCGGTGAGGTCGCGCCAGTCGTGGCGCGGGTTGTATTCGACGACGTCGGCGCCGATGACGTGCGCGCGGATCGCGCCCAGCACCTCGAGGACGTCACGGACGGTCAGCCCCCCCGGCTCCGGGTGCGACAGGCCGGGGGCCAGCATCGGCTCGAGCACGTCGAGATCGAGCGACACGTAGACCGGCCCCTGGACCGCCGAGATGATCGGGATGGCATCCCGCCACTGCCCGGCGCCGAAGATCTCGGTGCCGAAGCGGTCCGACTGCTCGCGCTGCGGCGGCGTCAGCGTGCGGACGCCGACCTGGATCAGCCGCTCGGCCAGCCGCTCTTCCATGATGCGCGCAAACGGGCAGGCATGAGAGAACGGGTCGCCCGCGTACTCGTCGTAGAGATCTCCGTGGGCGTCGAGGTGCACGATGGTCAGCCCCTTCCGGTTCTGGAACGCGCGCAGCACCGGGTAGGTGATCGAGTGATCGCCGCCGAGCAGCAGCGGCGCGCCGCCCGCGTCGACGATGTCGCACACCGCCGTCTCGATCGCCGCCCGCGCGCCGGCGTCGTCGTCGGGCAGCTCCAGGTCCCCGCCGTCGAGCAGCACGTCGGCGGCCGAGAGGTCGTCGCCGCGTTCGTTGAACGGATTGCTCGAGGCCGAGTTCAGGGCGGCGCGGATGCGCGGCGGCGCCTCCGCGGCTCCGCGCTCGTACGACGACGAGCCGTCCCACGGGATCCCGAGCAGGGTGATCATCGTGTACTCCGGACATTATCGCCGGAGTTGCGCCGCCGCCGGCAAGCCCGAGCTCCGGGCGTCCGGTCCCTCCGCCTGCAGGCGGAAGCCCCAGTTGAAGCGCACCTCAGTCGAAAGTGCACCTCCGTTGACGCGTACTTGGTGGCTTCCGGCGTCGGCCGAAAGGCCCGCGAGCCCCCGCGCGCCGAGGCGGAGCCCCGAACGCCGCCGGGCGCCATTATGATCGACACGTGTTCCCCCTGGACATCGCCGGCATCGTCGCTGCCGCGCTCGGCGGCGCGGCGATCGGCCTGGAGCGCCAGTGGTCCGGACACGCGGAAGGACCGTCTGCGCGCTTCGCCGGCATCCGCACGTTCACGATGCTCGGCGGCCTCGCCGGCCTGAGCGGCTGGCTGTGGACGGCCGGCGCAGTCGCCGCGGCCACCGTCCTGCTGGCGGGCGCCGTCGCGATCACGCTGGCCGCCTACGTCGCCGCCAGCCGCCAGGACGTCGACGGCACGACGGAGGTTGCCGCGCTGATCGTGCTCGCCGCCGGCGTGCTTGCCGGCATGGGACGGATCCGGCTCGCGAGCGCCATCATCGCGGTCGAGGTCCTGCTGCTCGTCGAGAAGTCGCGCCTGCACACGCTCGTGCGGCGCATCGACGATCTCGAGCTGCGCGCCGCCGTGCGCTTCGCGGTGATGGCGCTGGTGATCCTCCCGCTCCTGCCCCCGGGACCCTACGGCCCCTCCAACGCGGTCCGCCCGCGCGAGCTGTGGCTGCTGGTCCTGTTCTTCTCCGGCCTGAGCTTTGTCGGGCACTTCCTGCGGCGTGCCGTGGGCCCGGGACACGGGTACCTCCTGAGCGGCCTGCTGGGCGGGCTGGTATCTTCGACCAACGTGACCCTCACCTTCGCGCGCGCGAGCCGCGGCGAGCGGTCGATCGAGCGTCCGCTCGCCTTTGGCGTCGTCGCCGCCAACACGGTGCTCTATCCGCGGGTGGCCGCCGCTGTGGCGGCGTTGAAGCCGGCGCTGCTCGCCGCGCTGGTCCCGTATCTCGCGGCGCCCGCGATCGTCGGTGCGCTCGCCATGCTCCCCGCAATCGCGCGGCGCGGCGAACCGCAGACGACGACGCCGGTTGCGGAACGGAACCCGCTGCAGCTCTCCGCCGCGCTGCAGATGGCGGTGCTCTTCCAGGTCGTGCTGGTGATCGTCAGCCTGGTCAGGGCGACGTGGGGCGAGGCGGGCGTGCTGGCGACGGCGGCGGTGCTCGGATTGACGGATGTCGATGCGCTGACCGTCTCGATGACGCGCAACGTCGCCGCCACCGTGCCGCTGGAGACGGCAGCACTCGCGATCGCCGTCGGGATCCTCGCCAATACCGGCGTCAAGCTGGGCGTCGTGCTGTTCGTCGGCTCTCCGGCATTCCGGCTGATCGCGGGAGGTGCGTTGCTGCTGATGGCGGCCGCCATCGGCGCGTCGATTGTGCTGATGACGTGATCGCCCGCCGCGCCGCCTACCCTGCTACTCCTGACCCTTATTCCTTACTCCTCACCATTTGGGCCTCCACTCTGCGCTTGGTCGCGCGCAGCGCCCTCAACACGCCGTCCCTGGCGCTGCTGCGCACGCGGTTACGCGCGAACAGGCCCGTGAACCCCGTCAGCCCGTCCGACCGGCTGCGCGACACGCTCGCGAACCAGAAGCCCCGGCCGCGCGCCGGGTCGGGGACGAGCGCGCGCAGCTCCAGCGCCGTCCAGAAATAGTGGCTCGCGTACAGCATCTTCGTGCCGACGACCGTCCCGCGCGTGTGCGGGTAGATGACGACGTGATTGATGCGCAGCGTCGGCTTCAAGCCGATGTCTACCATTTGCCAGTACAGGAACGAGGTCTCGCCGCCGAGCGACACGTTCGGGTACTCGATCAAGTAGCGGCCCAGCTCGGGCACGTAGTCGACGAACTCGGGCAGCCTCTCGAGCATCGACTTGAACTCGGCGGCCACGAACGTCGGGCGGTCCGAGTCGCGGTAGACGCTCAAACGGTTGTTGCCCGCCTCGAGATATCCGGTGACGAACTCGTAGCACAGCCGCCGCATGAACGCGTTGGCGTCTGCCCGCGCCGTCGCGCGCGACCAGTCGACCTCGCGGCGCAGCTGCTGCAGCGCCGCGTGGCTCAGCTTCACGCCGCAGTCCCCGACCTGGCATCGCCGCAGTTCCCTGATGTCTTCGTCGGGCAGCTCGAGCTCGGCGAAGTCCTCCAGGCGGGGCGGGTCGGTGATGCGCTTCGTCTTCAGGAAGCCGGCGCCGCGCTCGAAGCTCTCGATGTCGTTGACCGCTGCGACGTACTGTGCTGGGGAGGCCGCGATCCACACGGCCCCGAACACGGCGATTTCGTGCGCGGTACCGGTGTCGAGGAGCTTCGAGATCGGTGCGCCGGCCAGCAGCAATCGCCTCTCGCCGGACGACAGGTGCGCGACCGCCCTGGCGTAGTGGTCGAGCGCCGGCGGAAGATCGGCCGCCGCCGTGGTCGCCTGCCGCACGGCGCCCGCACCGGCGTACATCAGGATCGCTGCAAGCGGCGCGGCGATCGCGGCACGGGGGCGGCGCGGCGGCGACTGTCTCATCAGGCGCGGAGGTACTCGTACAAGTCGGAGCTCGCGACGAGCTCGTCCACGAACGTGAACGTGCCCGAGTCCCGGATCTCGCGTCCGGAGGCCAACAGGGCGCTCATCGCCACGCGGAAGAGCGAGGTCGCCAGGCTGATCCGCCTGACGCCCGCCTCCGCCAGGTCGTCGACGTTGAACGACTTGCCACTGATACCCACCATGAAGTTGACCGGATTCGCCACCGACGCGCACACGCGCGCGACCGCCGCCAGGTCAGGCAGGCCGGGCGCAAACAGAACGTCTGCGCCCGCGCGCTCGAACGCCTGCAGTCGCGCGATCGTGTCGTCGAGATCGGGGTTGCCCCGCACGAAGTTCTCCGCGCGCGCGGTCAGCAGGAACGAATACGGCAGCGCGTGCGCAGCTTCGGCGGCCGCGGCCACGCGTTCGGCGGCGAGGCCCGGGTCGTAGATCGGACGGCCGGCGATCCCGGTGGCGTCCTCGATCGAGCAACCTGCCAGCCCGACCTCCGCGGCGAGCCGGACCGTGCCGGCTACGCCGGCCGGCGCGTCACTGAACCCGTTCTCCAGGTCGGCCGAAACCGGCAGGCCCGTCGCCTCGACAATCACCCGCGCGTGTGCGAGGGCCTCGTCGCACGTCAGCTGGCCGTCGCGCCGGCCCAGGGTGGCGGCTGACGCCGCGCTCGAGGTCGCCAGCGCCCGGAAGCCGAGCGCCCCCAGCAGCCGCGCCGACGCCGCGTCCCACGGGTTGGGCATGACGAAAGCGCCCGGCCCGGCGTGGAGCGCGCGAAAGGAAGCGGCCCTCTCGGCGCGGGTGGGAGGACGCCCCGCGGACCCGGCCATCGGTCCCACCGCGCCTCTAGGAGTCCGCCGCCGCGTTGAGCCGGACGATGGCGCGGTCGTTGTTGGCCGTGGCGAATACGACCAGGCAGCGGTCCTGCGCGCTGGTGGCCGAGGCGTAGAGATGGTGGATGTCGATCTCGTCGGCAGCGAGCTGGTCGGTGATGCGCCGTAGCATCCCCGGCTTGTGCGGCACCTCGGTGACGACGACCTCCGCCTCCCGCACCGTGTGCTTCTGCGCCTTCAACGCGTCGCCGGCACGGGCGGTGTCGTCGGTGAGCAGGCGCATCACCGCCTGGTCACCCTCGACCCAGGCGCTCACCGCGAGGATGTTGACGCCCCGATCAGACAGCGTCTTCGCGATCCTGTTCAGCGTGCCGATCGCGTTCGGCATGCGGAGTACGATTTCCCTGGCCGAACGGGCCTTGAGCATCGTGGCGGCCCTCCTGGTGTGGCGCGTCGAGGAACGCGGGCCGAGAGGCACGAGCCGACGCACCGGCGCCAGTTTACCGCGTTCCGCGGGCGTCCAGCGCCGGACGGCGATCGGCCGCGGGCGAGCGCGCCCGCGCACCCTGCTCCGCACCGTCCACGCGTCAATCGAAGCGCGGCAGCACGTGCGTGCCCAGCAGCTCGAACAGCCGGCGCCGGTATCCCCACCGTTCGTCGCTCATCGCCGTCGATGACGTGACGGTGACGACGAGGTCGAGATCGCGGAAGACGAAGATGTACTGTCCGCCGAACCCCCAGGCAAAGCAGGCGCGATGTCCGCCGACGTCCTGGATCCACCAGCCGTAGCCGTATTCGCGATCGGGATCCCATCGCGAGCGCGTGCGCGGCTTGCACGACGCCTCCACCCACTGCTCGGACAGGACCTGGCGTCCGCGTGCGCGGCCGCCGTGCAGGTACAGCTCGCCAAACGCGATCATCTGCGCCGGCGTCATCAGCATCTCGTTGCCCCCGAAGTAGATGCCCTGCGGGTCGCGGGGCCATCGCGCGAGCGAGATGCCGAGCGGGCGGGCGAGCGCCTCGGTTGCGAAACGGTGGGTGCTCCGCTTCGTCGCCTTCGTGAGGATGGCCGAGAGGATGTGCGACGTGCCGGTGCTGTACTCCATCGACGTTCCCGGATCGCTCACCATCGGCCGCGCCAGGGCGTAGTGCACCCAGTGGCGGCTGCGCACCCAGGGTCCGTATCGCGCGCCGCTCGTCGACTCCAGCCCCGACCGCATCGTCAACAGGTCTTCGATCGTGATGGCCTGCTTGCGCGCGTCAGGGTCCTTGCGCAGCTCGGGGAACCAGCGAACGATCGGGTCGTCCACACCGCGGATGAGGCGGCCGTCGATGGCGATGCCGACGAGCGCGGCGATGACGCTCTTCGCGGCCGACTTGATGTTGGAGAGCCGGGTTGCGCCGTGGCCGGGCGCGTAGTACTCCAGCGCCCGCGTGCCGCGGTGACTGGCAACGAGGCTGTGAAGCTGCGGCAGCGCGGATGCGGCCGAGCGTGCCGCCGAGAAGTCCTGCGCGGGTGCGGGGCGGACGATGGCCGCGCCGGCGACGGCGACGCAGAGCGCGAGGGCGACCCTCATGGACCGATCGTAACGTCACCACGTGCGCACCTCGCGGGCTCACCAGGACGCGGGAAACCTGGTGGGGCGCACCCTCCACCGCCCGAAGCTCGGCGATGACTCTGATCCGAATGCCGCGGCAGGCCACGTGGCGAGAGGTATGATCGGCCTTCGGTGGCGGAGAAGGAACCGAACAATCTGCAGCCCGGCGGGTTCCGTGGCGGCGATCGACGGCCGACGGCCGCGGATGATCCGCACGCGCCGGCCGACGGCCCCGACGCGCCCACGCGCGCGCTGCTGCCGCCGCGCATCGGGCGCTACGAGATTCAGGGCAAGCTCGGCGAAGGCGGCATGGGCGTGGTCTACGCCGCGCGCGACGACCGGCTCGAGCGCACCATCGCGCTGAAGACGCTCCCTGCGCTGTCCACCGACGAGACCGGCCGGCAGCGGCTGTGGCGCGAGGCCCGGGCGGCGGCAAGCGTCAACCATCCGAACGTCTGCCAGATCTACGAGGTCGGCGAGGACGCGGGGCACGTGTTCATCGCCATGGAGCTGCTCGAGGGCGAGGCGCTCTCCGAGCGGCTGCGTCGCGGGCCGCTGCCGCCCGCTGAGGCGGTATCGATCGGGCTCGGCATGCTCGCGGCGCTCTCGGCGCTGCACGCTCGCGGCATCATCCATCGCGATCTGAAGCCCTCGAACGTCTTCCTGTCGCGGCACGGCGTCAAGCTGCTCGACTTCGGCCTGGCCCGCGCCGAGCTCGACGGCCCGGTCATGTCCGACACCGGCCTGACGCGCACCGGCGTGGTCATGGGCACGCCCCGCTACATGGCGCCCGAGCAGGCCGCGGGCGAGACGATCGACGCGCGCGCCGACCTCTTCGCCGCCGGCGCGATCCTGTTCGAGATGCTCGCCGGCCGGCCCGCGTTCGGCGGCCGCTCCGTCGCCGAGGTGCTGCACGCCACCCGCTACGAGCAGCCGCCGGCGCTCACCGGCTCGCCGGCGATCGTCGCGGTCGACCGGCTCATCCGCCGCGCGCTGGCGAAGAACCGGGCCGACCGTCCCGCGTCGGCCGACGCGATTGCGGAGGAGCTGCGCCGCGTGCGCGGCCTCGAGAGCGGCGCGACGCCCGGCCGTGCCGGCACGCTCACGCGACTGGTCGTGCTTCCCTTCCGCGTGCTGCGGCCGGACCCGGAAACCGATTTCCTCGCCTTCAGCCTCCCCGACGCGATCGCGACCTCGCTCGCGGCCAACCCGTCGCTCATCGTCCGCTCGAGCGCGGTGGCGGGACGCTTCGGCTCCGGGCCCCCGGATCTCAAGAGCCTCGCGACCGAGGCGGAGGTGGACCGCGTGGTGATGGGCACCCTGCTGCGCGTCGGCGACCAGCTGCGCGCGGCGGCGCAGCTCGTCGAGGCGCCGGCCGGTACGCTCATCACCTCGCATACCGTGCAGACGTCCACGGGCGACCTGTTCCGCCTGCAGGACGAGATCGCGCGCCGCGTCGCGGAGGCGCTGTCGCTTCCGCTCGTTGGCGCCGGGTCGGGCGCGGTCGAGGTGCCGCACGATGCGCGCGCCTACGAACTGTACCTGCGTGGCAACGAGCTCGCGCGCACTTACGATGGCCTGCCCGCAGCTCGGGACCTCTACCAGCGCTGCCTGGAACTCGACCCGCGGTTCGCTCCGGCGTGGGCGCGCCTCGGACGCTGCCACCGTGTCATCGGCAAGTACATCGACCCGGCGCCAGACAGCGAGTCGCGCGCCGAGGAGGCCTTCAACCGCGCGCTTGCGCTCAGCCCGCGCCTCACCATCGCGCACAAGTACTACGCCAACCTGGAGGCGGACATCGGCGAGTGCCAGCGCGCGCTGGTCCGCCTGCTCGGCGAGGCCGCGCGTCACGGCAACGATCCCGAGCTCTTCGCCGGCCTGGTGCACGCCTGCCGCTACTGCGGGCTGTTCGACGAGTCGATCGCGGCGCACGGCGAGGCGCGGCGGCTCGACCCGAACGTCCCGACGAGCCTCGAGCAGACGCTGCTCATGACCGGCGACATCGATCGGCTCATGGCGGTGGCGCCGCCGCCGATCATCGCCGGCGCCGACGACGGGATCCGGGTGATCGGGCTGGGGCTGGCCGGGCGCCGCGACGAGGCACGCCAGCGGCTGATCGACATGCGCCACACGTCGCGCATTCCGTTGTTCGAGACCTGGATCGAGCACCTGATGGCGTGGCTCGACCGCCGCCCCGAGGACATGGCGGCGCGGCTGCCCGCGCTCAGCTCGCTGAAGATCCGCGACGATCCGGAAGCGCTCTTCCAGCTCGGATGGCTGCTGTGCGACGTCGGCGACCACGCCGCCGGGCTGAACTTCCTGCAGCGTGCCGTGACGATGGGGTACTTCGTCGCGCCGACGCTGGCCGCACGGCCGCAGTTCGACGCCCTCCGGAGCGATCCGGTGTTCGTCACGCTGCTCGAAGAGGCGGAGGCGGGGCGGGCACGCGCGCGCGCCGCCTTCCGCGAGGCCCAGGGCGAACGGCTGCTGGGAAGCCAAACGACGGTGAAGTGGTAAATGGTCAGTGGTGCGAGAATGTGCGATTCACGCTCCGGTCACGTGGCTGTCGTTTACCACTTGCCACTTACTACTTACTCGCTGACCCGGTTCGTGAAGACACTGTCAGATCCTGACTGCCTGGCGGAGATCGCCCGAAGGCTGGGGACGGTTCGGCCGGACAGCCAACGCCGGTGGGGACGCATGTCGGCGCACCAGATGGTCTGCCACCTCGCCGACGGATGCCGGATGGCGCTGGGCGAGAAAGTCGTGAAGGAGACGGCCGTGCCCATCCCACGCCCGATGTTGCGCTGGATGGTGCTGTACGGGCCGCTCCGCTGGCCGAGCGGCGTCCCCACCAGCCCCGAGCTCGATCAGTGCGGCGGCGGAACGGCTCCTGAGGACTTCGCCGCGGACGTCGGCCGCCTCGAGGCGCTGTTGCGCGCGATGAGCACGGGCGGCGCGAACGGCCGCTGGCCGAGGCATCCGCTGTTCGGCAGGATGTCCCGCGCCGACTGGATGCGCTGGGGATACCTGCACGCCGACCATCACCTGCGCCAGTTCGGCGCCTGACGATCATGGATGCGATACCAGAACTGCACGCGTCGCTGGCCCTGCTCTTCCGCGAGCTGATCGACGGACCGCCGCCGCGTGAAGGATACATGCTGAACGGCGGCGACGCGGGCCTGCTCGCCTCTCTCGACCGCCTGTCGGCGGACGCGGCGTCGACGCCGGCGGCACCGGGCGCCGCGTCGATCGCGGCGCACGTGGATCACGTCTGCTATGGGCTCGACCTGTTGAACCGCTGGAGCGACGGCGAGGCGAACCCGTGGCGCACCGCCGACTGGACGGCGAGCTGGCGCCGCATCGCGGTGACGGAACGCGAGTGGACTGCGCTGCGCGCGCGGGTGCGGGCGGCATGCCGCCGCTGGCACGAGGCGCTGCAGAAGCCGAGGGCGATGTCCGCGCTGGAGCTGAACGGGGTGATCGGCAGCATCGCGCACCTGGCGTATCACTTCGGCGCAATTCGCCAGATCGATCGATCGATCCGCGGCCCGCAGGCGGAATAGCGGCGCTGAACGCCGCCGCCTGCCCGGAAGCCGACGCGCCGGCCGCCGGCGACCGGGTCCTATAATGCGGTCGTGATTCCGTGGTTTTCACCCCTCATTCATAGGAGCCTGTCGTTATGCCGTCCCGGATAACGCGTCGGAGATTCGGGCACGTCGCCGGCGCCGCCGCACTCGGTGCGGCGATGACGCCCGTCACGTCCGCCGCGGCGCTCGCGCGCCCCCGCGTGCAGGGTGCGGCCGCCGCGGCGCGGCGCTTTCCCGCCAGCTTCATCTGGGGCACCGCCACCGCCTCGTATCAGATCGAGGGCGCCGTCAAGGAGGACGGGCGGCTGCCGTCGATCTGGGACACTTTCTCGCACACCCCCGGCAAGGTCGTGAACAACGCAACCGGCGACGTCGCCAGCGACCACTATCATCGCTACAAAGAAGACGTGCAGCTGATGAAGGGGCTCGGCGTCAAGGGGTACCGGTTCTCGATCGCCTGGCCGCGCGTGTTCCCGAGCGGAAGCGGTCAGCCGAACCCGAAGGGTCTCGATTTCTACAACCGCCTGGTCGACGAGCTGCTGGCCAACGGCATCCAGCCCTTCGCGACGCTGTACCACTGGGACCTGCCGCAGGCGCTGCAGGACAAGGTGGGCGGCTGGGAGTCGCGCGAGACGTCGAAGGCGTTCGCCGAATACGCGGGGTATGTCGCCGAGCGGCTGACCGATCGCGTGAAGCACATCTTCACGATCAACGAGTTCGGCGCGTTCGTGGAGCTCGGATACCGCGTCGGCGTCCATGCGCCGGGACTGAAGCTGCCGGCGGGACGGTTCAACCAGACGCGGCACCACGCCGTGCTCGGCCACGGGCTGGCGATGCAGGCGATCCGCGCGAAGGCCAAACCGGGCACGAAGGTCGGCCTCGCGGAGAACATGACGATCTGCGCGCCGGTCATCGAGACCAGGGAGCACATCGCGGCTGCGGCGCAGGCCACCCGCGAGGTCAACGCGCAGTACATGACCGTGATCCAGGAGGGGAAGTACACCGACGCGTACCTGAAGGGCGCCGGGGCCGACGCGCCGAAGTTCACGCCCGAGGATCTCAAGGCGATCGCCTCCCCGCTCGACTTGGTCGGCATCAACATCTACACGCCGATCTACGTGCGCGCCGACGCCTCCGCGCCCGGCGGGTTCACCGTCGTCCCACACCCGAAGTCGTTCCCGCACATGGCGTCGCCGTGGCTCTTCGTCGGCCCCGAGGCGCTCTACTGGGGCCCGCGTCACCTGGCGGACATCTGGAAGATGAAGGAAATCTACATCACCGA
Source organism: Vicinamibacterales bacterium (assembly GCA_048594975.1). GTDB lineage: Bacteria > Acidobacteriota > Vicinamibacteria > Vicinamibacterales > 2-12-FULL-66-21 > JBMDXB01. The sequence goes on from JBMDXQ010000079.1 coordinate 27,786, forward strand.
GAACGGCTGCTCGTCGTCCGACGTTCCGGCCCAGGACGGAAAGGTGTACGACACCGACCGGGTGATGTTCCTCCGGAACTACCTGCAGCAGCTCCAGCGCGCCACGTCGGACGGCGTCCCGGTACGCGGCTACTTCCTCTGGAGTCTGATGGACAACTTCGAGTGGGCCGACGGATACACGAACCGCTTCGGGCTGCACTACGTGGACTACGGCACGCAGAAGCGCACCGCAAAGTTGAGCGCGGACTTCTACAAGGACGTCGTCGCCGCCAACGCCGTGGTCTGATCCTCGAGCGTCCGTTCACACAAGGGGGGCTGCCTCCTGTTCGGGAAAGGAGGCAGCCCCCTTGTCAGCACCCGCGCCGAGGAGCCGGGTGACGGCAAGGACGCGCCGCGGCGCCGCCACGAGCAGACGCTCACGATTCCGCAGTTCCTCGAACGTCGAGACGCTGACCGCCTCGCCGTCATACCCGCACAAGGTACGAATCCGCAGTGCCCGCGCGAGAGCACGAGCCGGTGACCCGAGGGGGACGTTTCTGTAATCCGCGTGCCGATTTGAAACGGCCCTGCGCCGTCGCCGGCACTCGCCAGAACTGCCGCCAGGGCCCCGATCTGGCCGCAGGCCGGGCGGGAACCAACTGGCTGGCCGCGGTGTACCGGACCGGCTCAATCCTTGCGTCGCTCAGCGCGTTCTCTCTCGAACCAGATACATGCCTCCGACCCTCGGACGCATCGAAGCGGTCAACAAAGAGCTGTGGCTCCTGCTCTCGATGTTCCTGATCTGCCTCCTGTTGAACCTGGTGGTGGACGGGCAGCGCATGGTCCTGAGCTTCTACACGCTGCCGACGCTTGGATCCGCCTATCTCTACGGCCGCCGCCACGCCACTCTGACGGCGCTCGGCAGTGTGCTGCTGGTCAGCCTCATGACCTGGTACAACCCGGTGCTCTTCGCGGCGACGCGGGACATCGCGGTCCCGGGGGCGCGGTGGCTGGACATCGCCGTCTGGGGCGGCGTCCTGATGGTCACCGGCTACTCGATGGGGACGCTATACGAGCACAACGCCTCGCAGATCACGGAGCTGCGCCAGACCTATCACGGCGTGCTGATGATTCTCCGGCACTTCATCGCCAAGGACACCTACACCGAGAACCACTCGTACCGGGTGTCGGTCTACGCGGCGACGATCGCCACCGAGCTCGATCTGCCGCCGGGTCGCGTCGAGGACGTGCGCTCGGCGGCGCTGCTGCACGACATCGGCAAGCTCGATATCAGCCGCGAGCTGCTCTACAAGGCGGCGCGTTTGACGGAAGACGAGTTCAAGCACATGCAGGAGCACGTCAGCAAGGGCGTGTCGATCCTCGAGCCGGTCGGCGGTTCGCTGCGTCGCGTCATCCCCATCGTGCTCTCGCACCACGACAAGTTCGACGGCAGCGGTTACAACCCGACGCGCGGCGAGGAGATCCCGCTCGAAGCGCGCATCATCTCGGTCGCCGACGTCTACGACTCGCTCACGAGCGATCGTCCCTACCGCAAGGCGATGTCCCCTTTCGACGCGAAGGAGATCATCGTCAAGGGAGCCGGCACCGACTTCGACCCGATGGTCGTCGACGCGTTCATCGAAGCGTTCCGCAAGGGCGAGCTGGAGGTCCCGACCGTCGTCGTGTAGGCCATGATGCCGGCCGAACCGCTCCCGTCGGAGACCATGGAACAGGCGGCGCCGTTCTCGGTGCGTCTCGCCGCGCGCCGGTCGATTGCGCTGGATCCGCCGCGGCAGTCGCGCGAACGGCGCGCGCATTCGCGCCGGCGCGCGGAAGATCTCGATTGGCTCGAGTCCGTCCGGCTGGTCGGCGGCTCGGCTCCGGGTGTCTCGCTCGTCGATCTGTCGGAAGGCGGCGCGCTCATCGAAGTCGAAGGCCCGCTGCGCCCGGGCCTCAAACTCACGCTCGAGCTCAGCGGCCGCGGCCTCGACGCCACGGTCCCGTTGGAGGTACTGCGCAGCTACATCGTGAGCCTGCGCGGCGGATTGATCTACTACCGAGGTGCCTGCGCCTTCGCGCACCTCATCGATCTGCCATCGGAGGTCTCTGGTCCGGCCGCGGCGCAATCACCGTTCGTCGGCACCGATGCGGCGCTGAAGTTACTGCTCGAGCGCGCGGCGGTTCGCGCCGCGTCACCGGCCGGGCCGTCCGGCCTGCTGCTCGATCCGCGTCAGGTCGTTACGGTCCTCGCGTCGCTGCACGCCCGCGGCGCCGCGGGCGACCTCGACCCCCTCAACCGGAACGTGTCCGAGCTGATCGGCGCGGTACTCCCGGCGCTGCAGCGCGGGTTCTCGCGCCGCGATGCCGTCGCCGCACTCGACTGCCGGCTGAAGGCGATGCCGCGCGGCGCCCAGCAGCAGCTGCTGGCAACGAGCATCCGTCTCACGGCTCTCATCGATCGCTGCCTGCCGTCGCTGCCGCCCCCGGCCGCACCCGTGCCGGCACTAATTGCGGACCCGCAGTCTCACGCGCCGGCATCGACCGACAGCGCGTTCCAGAAGATAGTGGTGCGCTACGCCGATGGCAGGCTCGCAAAGGGGTTCACACAGGACTTTCACCCGTCGCGCGGGCAGTTCTCGTTGTGGCCCTCGATCAACGCGCGGCCGGCAGAGCGCGTGAGCGTCGCGCTGGCGCGCCTGAAGGCCATCTTCTTCGTCAGGGACTTCAACGGCAATCCGGGCTATCGGGAGCGCAAGAGCTTCGCGGTCGCGGGCCAGGGCCGCCGAATAGAAGTCACCTTTGTGGATACAGAAGTCATCCTGGGAACGACCTTGAACTACCGCAAGGACGCCGCCGGGTTCTTCGTCATCCCCGCCGATCCCGCCAGCAACAACACCCGAATCTTCGTTCTCGCCGCCGCCGTGCGCGGGGTGCGCTTTCCATAACCGCACACGGATCAGGTGTCCGCTCTAAAGGAGGGACCGGCAGTACCCGATACCTTCAACGAGAATCCAGTGGATTCGGCCGATAAATCGTGGGTCGGGCGGTTTGGATGGCCGGGAAGTGTTAAGGTAGAGCTGAATCCAGACTCGCACGCTCACCCGACAGAGTTGCAATCCGTCGTCCGCGCCAGGCCGCGATCTGCCGCTGTTGGCGCGCCTTTCACGACTGGCTCGGTCCGGCACCAACGTTGCGTTGACTGGTCCTCTGATGCTCGTCCAGTCGGAGAGGAATGCATGCCCTCGAAGGTGCTGATCGTCGACGACGACAAGACGACCCGCGAGGGACTGGCGGAACTGCTCGAGGAGGCGGGGTACGAGTCGACGGCCGTCGGCACCTTCGAGGAGGCGACACGCATTCTTCGTGCCACCCCCCCGGACCTCCTGATCGCCGATGTGCGTCTCGGGCCGTTCAACGGGCTCCAGCTCGTGATCAGCAGCCCGAAGCCGATTCCGGCCATCATCATTACCGGCTTCGCCGACCCGGTGCTCGAATCGGATGCACGCCGCCGCGGGGCGGACTACGTGCTGAAGCCCGTGTCCCCCGCGCGGCTGCTCGAGCTCGTGGCGCACAAACTGTCATCGTCTCATCCGGGGTTCGGCATTCCGCGGCGGTGGGAGCGCAAGCAGGTCGTCGGCGGCCTGCAGGCGAGCGTCGAGGACGAACCGGCGACTATTCTCGATGTCAGCTACGGCGGTGTCCGCTTCGAGATCGACCGGCGCTACGAAGGCAATCTACCCTCGGCCTTCAACCTGCGGCTTCCGTCAGCGCAGCTCTCCGTTCAGGCCAAGCTCGTGTGGAAGAACCTGATCGGCGATCAATGGCTGTGCGGCGCGGCGCTCGCCCACGAGACGCCGGAGTGGTACGGCCTCGTCGACGCGATCTGACCACTTCGACCCCGCTCAAAGCTCTTCCAGCGCGCGCACGCCCGACGCCATCGACCGCCACCACGTCACGAGGTTCAGCGTGATGGCGGCGCCGAAGCACGCGCCGATCATCCACCGCGCCTCGGGCGCGAGCGCCGCCGCGCGCGTGCGGTGCCAGAGATACACCGACGACGGCCAGCCGACGAGCACGCAGGTGACGACGATGATGGCCACGGCGAAGATCATGAACGTCACGCCGCCGTAGGAGCCCGCGACCTGCGTCGGGTTTTCGGCGCCGAACCGCGGATAACGGGCGCCCATCCCTGTGGCCATGCCCACCAGCGCGAACGACAGGAAGAGGATCGTTGCCGCGCACACGGCCTTGAGTATCGGATCCACGCCGAGGAGCTCGTTCGCCGCGACCGTCAACGTCTCGGTCATCACGAAAACAGGAACGAATCCGGTCCAGAACTTCGACCAGAGGAAGTCGCGCATCGAGATCGGCGCCTTCCTCACGATCCAGAATGCCGCCCCTTCGCTCGACACCGCCGGGAAGACGAAGCGCACCGACACCGTCGCCATGACGAAGCCCGCCATCGCCAGGTTGACGAGCGCGTAGACGTTCTTGACGATGCCGCTCATAGCCGCGTGCGGTTGCGGCTGGCCCAGAAGAGGGGCAGCAGCAGATGCGGGAACGGGCGCGCCGCCTCAGACGATCTCATCGATTTCCTGCAGTCCCGTGCCGCCCGTCTACTTCAGGAACACCGAGGTGAGCGACGTGTCCTGTCCGGGGGCCAGAGCTCGTAGCTCTTCGTCGGTGTGTGCTGCGATGTTACTTGCCTTTA
>JBMDXQ010000008.1:0-6494 GCA_048594975.1 Vicinamibacterales bacterium
TCCGCAACTGGTTGCAGCTGGGCACGGAAGCCCGCGAAAGGGCATGAAAATCATCGCGTGTGCAGAATGGCCGTGCTGGGAGCGGCGAGGTCGAGATTAGCCATGGAGCAAGCGAGGCCGAGCAACTGTTTGATCCGGAGCGTGCGTGATTGACCGAATAATTGAGCGTCGCCGTGTTCTCGCACGGCGATAGCTCGCGACCCTGATTGATGCGACGAGGCACGCTCTCCGCTCCCACAAGGAGAGGCCGATGTCGTACCGGATCGCGGGGATAGACGTCCACAAGAAGATGCTGGCCATCGCGGTGGCCGACGTCGAAGTCGACGGCGACTTCCAGTTCGAGCGTCAGAAGGTCGGCACGACGCCGATCGAACTCCGTCGTCTGGCGGACTGGCTGGCCGAACACGACGTCGACGAAGTCGTGATGGAGTCGACCGCGCAGTACTGGCGGCCGGTGTGGGAAGCCCTGGAACGGCATTGGCGCCCCCAGCGCCGTGCGCGCGCCAGCGCGCCGCCGCTCGCGGGCACGCTCCATCTGGCCCAAGCGCAATCGAATCGTGGACCTGGCGGACGCAAGCGAGACTTTCCCGATGCGGAGCGGCTGGTGAAACGGCTCGTCGCGCAGGAACTCACCCTGAGTTTCGTGCCCGACGCCGAGCAACGGCTCTGGCGTACCGTGATGCGCCGCAAGTACCAGGTCACGCGCAATCGCGTGCAACTCCAGAATCGACTGGAAGCCCTGCTCGAGGAAGCGCATATCAAGGTCTCGAGCCTTGTGTCAGACCTGCTCGGCATCAGTGCTCGCCGTATGCTGCAGGCGCTCGCGGACGGCGAGACCGATCCGGCCGCCTTGGCGACGCTCGCGACCGCGCGCCGGCGTGCCACGCCCGAGCAGTTGTGCGATGCCTTCCAGGCGTGTCCGACGCTGCATCCGGTCTACCGCCGGTTGCTGAAGCTCACGCTGGAAGAATTGCGTCTGATCGAGGATCACCTCGGCCAACTCGATCAGCAGATGGCCGACCTGCTCGCGGCGCACCACGACGCGGTGCAACGGCTCGCCGAAGTCCCTGGACTCGGCGTCGATTCCGCGCAGCAGATCATCGCGGAGGTCGGCGCGACCGCGGCGACCTTCCCCTCATCGAAGCATCTCGCCTCGTGGATGGGCGCCTGTCCCGGCAACGAGGAGAGTGCGGGTGTCAACTACAGTCATCGCTGCCCCAAGGGCAACCGACAGATGCGACGTGTCTTGAATCAGGCCGCCAACGCCGCGGTGAAGGCGAAGGGCACCATCTTCGCGATCGTGTATCGCCGACTCGTCCCGCGCCTCGGCCATGCGCAAACGATTGGCGCGATCACTCATCGGCTCTGTCGTCTGATTTGGAAGATTCTGCACCAGCGCGTGCGCTACGAGGAACGCGGACCGGCCGTCAGCGAAGAGGCGAAGAAGGTGCGGGCGCGTAAGATGATCCGCGAACTGCGAAGCCTCGGCTATCGCGTCGAACCTCTCCAGGCTCAATCAACCAACCCGGCATGACCGAGAGAGATTTTCGACCCTGGTTGATCCGAGAAGCGGCCTAAACAACAGAATCTTCGCCAGTATTTCGCCTAATGAGACCGGGCTGTCTCACGGCACCAGCAGAAGTGGGATCGCGATACCGGTGACGAACACGATGATGACCACCCACGACCACGGATTGCCGAGGTTCAGTGTGTAGCCCAACCCCATCCGACGTTCAACGAAGAGCGTCGGATCGGCTCGATTGAAATACAGGCGGCCCAGGATCCAGGACGAATCGGGCGTGGTGTCTCCAATCGGCGGCCCTTCGAGAACGGCGGTGCGTCGCATCACACGTATGAAGAGCGTCCCGACGATGAGAAGCGCAAAAGGAGCGATTCGAATCGCCAGCGGCAGCCGCAATTCACGGGCGTCCTCGGCGAACATCGCAATAACCCCGGTCCACGCGAGCAAGATGGCGAACAAGTACGTCCACGCGAGCTGAGCTAGCAGATTGATTCGCCGCACGCGCCGATACTGTTGCCCGTCCTGCCCTGTCACGCGAGGCAGACGTGTCCAGTTCAGAACGGCGTATGACGTGAACAGCATCATGGAACACGATACGAAGCCAATCGCGAATCCTCGAAACACACCAGGGATGGACTTCGCTGTCCAGCCGTCAGCCTTGCCCGCAAGGTTCCAATGCGTCGGAAACCGAGCGGGGACATCCTCCCAATTCAGCGCGACGAACGCGGCGGCTGCGAACAGAATCAGAAACGGACCGAGCTGCCCGGCGATTCCTCCAGGAAGACCATCCCGCGGCCCAATCGCGGCCTCACGGATCGTCGTGGGCACGGCGGCGTGAGGACGAACAGCGCTCCACGCCTTCCCGAAGGCTACCGATGCCCCGATAGTCTGGCCCAAGAGCATCCCGCCAGAAACAAACGGCATCGGTGCAGTCACCACGAAGGCCCCTGCAGCAATTGCGAGGAGCCAAATCTCAACCGCATACTGGCGCGAGACCTTTCGCGCCAGCGGTCCTTCGCGGAAAGTTCGGGAGACCGTAACGCCGAAGAAGATTTCTCGTCGCGTCAGGTACGGAGCGAAGTGCGACGAAATGGCCACGAGCGCGATGAAGCCAAGTATCGTGTTCAATGGCGTCACGCCTTCTTGAGTTTGCTTGCTGTCAATTCCGTCGCCACCGCCCGCATGGAGTCGGCGATCACTCCCGGCGCGAGCCCGGCCGACTGAGCCTCGGCCGTGAGCTCTCGTAGGCGCTGAACCAACGACGGCCGTGCTTCTCGTGAAGGACGCGGTCGCGATCGATCCAAAACGATCGCACCGTGCCGGCGGCGCAGCTCGAGCCACCCTTCCTCGGAGAGCACGCGGTACGCCTCCGCGACGGTGTTGTGATGGACCCCGAGATCGACGGCGAGCTGACGGACGGTTGGGAGCGGGTCGCCGATCGGAAAAGCACCGGAGACCAACAGCGTACGGATGGCATTCGCGATCTGACGATAAGCGGGGACCGAGGAGGCGAGATCGATCCGGATGACAGGAGCGCTCTTCATTGTATGATGTCTACAGACAATATACACGATGCTTCGTCTGTTGCCACTGGGATGCGTGTTTCGCGGATAAACGGGAGGGTGTCATGTTCAGGTTGCGCTCGTTGTCACGGCATTTGCTTTTTCTGCCGGTGGCGACGCGGACGGTGGCCCTGACCGCCCCGCGGCTCTCACCCCTGATATCACATGCAATGCTTGGCGGCGCGTCGAATGCGCACGACGGCCGATGATACGGAGTCTTGGAGCGCACATGAATCCTCGTCGACTCACATACGGCATCGTGCTCGTGGCGATCGCGGCGATCGCCACCTCTTACGCGGGATACGCGCAGGAAAGTCCCGTCGCTCACGCGACACGCGTGCTCGATCTCCTCGAAGCCGGCAAGTTTGAGGATGTCGCCGCCGAGTTCAACGCGAAGATGGCGGCCGCGATGCCGGTCTCACGGTTGCGCGACATGTGGATGACGGTCAGCCGCCAAGCCGGCGCTCGCATGTCGATCGTCCGACAGCGCGTGGTGACGCAGGCCACCGGCAACGTGACCGTAGTCAACCTCTGTCAGTTCGAGAAGACGGCGCTGGCCGTCATGGTGTCATTCGACCCCGAGAACAAGATCGCGGGAATGAACATCACGCCCGTCACGCCTCCAGCGGAACCCAGTGCTGCGCCGGTGTCGACCCGCTTCACAGAAGAATCGGTCACCGTTGGCGTCGGGGAATGGGCGTTGCCCGGAACGCTCTCGATGCCTGTTGGTAGGGTCGCGGCGGCCATTGTGCTCGTTCACGGTTCCGGACCGAACGATCGCGACGAGACCCTTGGCCCAAACAAACCGTTCCGCGATCTCGCGTGGGGCCTTGCCGACCGCGGTATTGCGGTGCTCCGATACGAAAAGCGGACGCGGCAACACGGCGCAAAGTTGGCCGCCGCGAACAGGACCTTCACGGTTCGCGAGGAAACGACGGAAGACGCAGTGCTCGCCGTGAGAATGCTTCGCTCGCGCAAGGAGATTGACCCGAAGCGCATCTTCGTCCTCGGCCACAGCCTGGGCGGAACCCTGGCGCCTCGGATTGCTGTAGAGGACGGGGCGCTCGCGGGAATCATCGTCTTGGCCGGCGCTACTCGCCCGTTGCAGGAAGTCGCTCGAGAGCAGTTGATCTACCTCTCGTCGCTCACACCAGGAGCGCCGAATCCTGAGGAAGCGCTTCAGGCGTTGCTGAAGCGCGCCCCTGATTCGTACTGGAAGGACCTCGATGCGTACCAGCCCGCCCAGGTCGCAGCAACGCTACGAATCCCAATGCTGATCCTGCAGGGTGAGCGCGACTACCAAGTGACGCAAGCGGACCTGGAGGGCTGGCGGAGCGCGCTGCGGGGCCGCAGCGATGTGACGATCAAGACCTACCCGTCCCTAAATCATCTCTTCATGGTGGGAGAAGGCAAAGCGACGCCTGCCGAATACGAGCGACCCGGCAAGGTCGCGGAGTTCGTGCTGGACGACGTCGCTAACTGGATTGGTAAGTCGTAGAGCGCTGCTTGGTGGGGCGCACCCGGTCAGGTTTCGTTCCGAACTCGCGTTCACTCGCAGCATCGTTGGAGTTCAACAGACCGCCACGCCGACTGCCATATACGCGGACGCACTGATGGACGTGGCGGAAGGCCGCGTCATCCCAGATGCGCTCGTCGTCGTATCGCGTGACCGAATTACATATGCGGGCTCGGAATCTGACGCGAAAGTGCCCGCGAACGCCGCGCGTCTCGACCTTGGGAATGTCACCCTGCTGCCGGGACTTATTGATGCGCACGTCCACTTGGCGCTTGGAGGCTCGCCCACCGCGAATGCGCGCGCAACGCTTGCGGCGGGTTTCACCACCGTTCAGGATCTCGGCGCGACTGACGCGCAAATCCTCACGTTGCGAGACGACATCAATGCTGGCCGGGCGATTGGGCCGCGCGTGCTTGCGGCTGGACGCTGGATTGGTGTCAAAGACGGCACGTGCGAGTTCGGCGGCCTTGGTGTCCGTGGCGTCGCGGCTTTCCGCGAGCGCGTGGCGGAGGAAGTCAGTCGGGGAGCGGACGTCATCAAAGTGTGTGTGTCTGGCTGGCTTGCGGACGCGCACAAAGATCCGACGAGGTACGAGATCTCGGATGAGGAACTACAGGCTGCGATCGACGAGGCGCATCGATTGAAACATCGTGTCGCGGTTCACGCGCTTAGCACCGCGGGTATCGCTGTTGCCGTTCGCATGGGTGCGGATCTCGTTGTGCACGGGGGGTTCGTGGACTCGTCGACCGTCCATGCCATGCGTGCGCGGTCGATTTATCTGCTGCCGACGCTTCTTTCGTTCAGCCGCGCGCAACCGCAAGGCGCCGTAGTTGCCCTACAGGTGCACTTGGGCAAAGCCGTCGCTGCGGGGCTTCCTGTAGCACTTGGCACCGACGCCGGAGTTATCGGACATGGCCGTAACGCGCGAGAGTTTGAGTTCCTTCGTGATCTCGGACTCGACCCACTCGAAGTGATCAGAACGGCAACGCTTTACGGCACCGCTGCCGTCGGCCTCACCGATGACATCGGGAGTCTCAAGGCGGGAGCATCGGCAGACGTCATCGCTGTGGAGGGTGATCCGCTGCGTGATATTTCTGCGCTTCAGCGAGTCAGGTTTGTGATGAGTCGCGGAGTGGTTCTCAAATGATCGAACCTTCCTGAGCGATTGCCTTTCTCTTCGGTCCGATACTCAGGACGGCGAATTTCAGTCCCGTGTACATCCCGATGGCATTTTGGCGAATGACAACCGTGCCCATGCCGCAGGCGAAGACGGAATCGTGGTGGAGATCTACCGGCAACAGCGGCAATAGCGATGCTGGCAAGGGGCGGAGTCCTCGATACGGACTGAATCGCCCGCTCGCCGGGCGGGCCTACCGCGGTCCGGCCGAGGGCTCTTTCTCCTGGAGCAAGCCGAGCGCGCTGGCGTCGATCGCGATCTGGACCGGCTCGCTCCCCTTCCACGCACCGATATGAACGTGCGGAAACCACCCGAACCCGTTGTTCCCAATCTGCGCGACCGCCTGACCCGCAACGACTCTCTGGCTGGCCACAACCCGTGGTCCTGCAACGTGGCCGTAGACCACTCGCATGCCGTCGGCCCTGCGGAACACGATGGAGCTGGCTCGACCCTCGCCGCGTGCTCCGGGCCTGTTGGTCACAGGGTTGAGGGAAACCTCCTCGACGACGCCGTCGAACGGCGCGAAGAGCGGGGCGCCCCACGCGTACCAGTCCTCATTGGCCGCGCCGTCCCGCACATAGGCGCGCGGGAACTGGCTGGTCTGCCCGGCGTCGAAGCGGACCATCATGCAGTCCATGCCTGCGGCATCGCCGAGGATCACGGGATCCCCCTTGTGCACGGCGTGCTGGTGGCAGCTGAGCGTTTCGCGCAGGCGAA
>JBMDXQ010000080.1:0-187923 GCA_048594975.1 Vicinamibacterales bacterium
GCATACCGGAGATCCTGGAGGAGCATTGCTGGGTTTAGACGCCGCCGGGCCCCGAAGGTTCAGAGATACTTCTTCATCCAGCCGAACACCGCCTCGTGCCAGGCCTTGCTGTTCAGTGCCTTGAGGACCCAGTGCCCCTCGTCGGGGAACACGAGCGCCTCGGCCTCGACGCCGTTGCGCCGGAGCGCGGTGAACATCTGCAGCCCCTGGTCCACCGGCACCCGGTAATCGAGCTCGTTGGTGATGATGAGCGTCGGCGTCCTGATCTTGTCGGCAAAGACGTGCGGCGACCACTTCGCGAACTGCGCGCGGGCCTTCGCGTCCCACGGCCGGCCGCCGAATTCCCACTCGGGGAACCAGAGCTCCTCGGTCGCCATCATCATCGACTCGAGGTTCCACACGCCGTCGTGGCTGACGGCGGCCTTGAAGCGGGTGGTGTGGCCGACGATCCAGTTCACCGCGTAGCCGCCGTAGCTGGCGCCGGCGATGCCCATCCGCGTGGAGTCGGTGAACGGCATCTTCGCGACCGCGTCGAACACGCCGTCGAGATCCGTCATCACCTTGCCGCCCCAGTCGCCGGAGATCTCGTCGACGAACCTCTGGCCGAAGCCGGTCGACCCGCGCGGGTTCGGCGCGGCGACGACCCACCCCTGGGCCGCCCAGAGCGACGGATTCCAGCGGTGCGACCACGAGTCGAGCCACGCGCCCTGCGGGCCGCCGTGGATCAAAAAGACGACCGGGTACTTCTTCGAGGCGTCGAAGTCCGGCGGCTTGATCAGCCAGTACTGGATCTTCGCGCCGCCGGCGCCCACCGCGGTCAGGCTCTCCGGCTGCGGGAACTGCACGTCCTTGAACAGCGGCTCGTTCTCACGCGTGAGCGCCCTGACCCTCGATCCGTCCGCCGACGCCCGGTAGATCTCCGCCGGGGCCGTCAGCGTCGACTTCACGTATGCGAGGACGCCCCCGCCCTCGACGGCCGATGAAATCGCGCCCCCCTCGAGCAGGCGCTTCGGCGTACCGCCGGCCGCGGGGACGGCGAAGAGGTGCTCGCGCCCCTCCTGCTGGCCGCTGACGTAGATCGTCTTGCCGTCGGCGGACAGCGTGAGGCTCTCGGCCGAGAGATCCGGCGCTGTGAAGAGCGTCTTCTTCGCGCCCGTCGCGCGGTCGTAGGCGTCGAGATACCAGCGATCGGACTCGAAGCCGGCGCGCCGCTGGGCGCGGACGTAGATCGTCTTCCCGTCGGTCGAGTACACGGGGCTCACGTCAGCCGCCGGGTTGCTCGTGAGCTTCTTCGCCTGGCCACCGGTGGCGGGGACGGTCCACACGTCGTTGTTCGTCGTCCACGCCTCGCGGTCCCTGCCCTCGCGGTTGGAGACGAACGCGACCTCGGCGCCGTCGGGCGAGAACGCGATCCCCGCGTCCTCCTGGAAGTACGGCGGCGAGTCGAAGTCGCCGGGCGTCACGTCGACGGTCTTCCCCGATTCGACGTCGGTCACGAACACGTGGTGGCGGATGTTGTGCCGCCACTCGGCCCAGTGGCGGAAGAGCAGGCGCGTCAGCCGGTACGCCTTCACCGGGTTCTTCTCGGCCTCCTCCGCCGTCTTCTTCGTGCACTCGAGGTCCGGGCACTCGGGGTACACGTCGGACACGTACGCGATCTTCGACCCGTCGGCGGAGATGACGAGCGGCGTCTGAACGCCGAGCGGAACGCTGGTCAGTCTCCTGGGATCGCCGCGCGTCTCCTCCTGCGCGAGATACACCTGCGGGACCCCCTCGCGGTTCGAGATGAACGCGAGGCGCCTGGGGAGCGTCGGGAATATCCGCGGCGCGCTTTCGTTCTTCTCGGTCGCGATCGCCGCCTGCGGCGCGGAACCGTCGCCGCGGATCATCCAGATGTCCGAATTCCGCCGCCCCGTTTTCAAATCGGTGGTCGTGCGCGTGTAAACGACGGTCTGGCCGTCTGGCGAGATCTGCGGATCGCCCACGCGGACGACGGCGAGCAGGTCCTCGATCGTCATCGCGCGGCCGGCCGCCGCGCCCACCGGCGTATAGGCGGCCAGCGCGATCAGCGCAGCGGCGCCGGCAGCCAATCGAACGAAGAGTGCATGGGTCACGGTATCACCTCGGAATGAGCGGGCGCGCGTGCGGCGTGCCGGGCCACGGGATGGCCACCAGCAGGGCGATGAGCGCAAGGGCAAAGAAGATCGCGGTCGTGCGGTGCTTGCGAAGCGGGTCGGCCGTCTTCTTGACGCGCGCGCGGCCGACGTGCATCAGCGCGACGCCGACGATCGCGCCGAACACGTGCTCGACGGCCCAGAAGCGGAGATCCGGGCTTCGCATGGCGTTGCCGAAGTCGTCCATGGCCAGCGCGGTGTAAGGGCTGTACACGAAATACAGCAGCAGGCCGAGCACCACCTGGAGATCGAGGGCGATCATGAAGAGCAGGCTCAATCGCTCGTCGCCAGGCGTCCACGGCTTGCGCTGCTGCCATCCCCCGATGGCGCGAAGCACGGTCAGGAACCCCAGCAGGACGACGCCCCACCGGAGCCAGGAATGCGCGCTGAGCACGATGTCATACATGGATGGGATTGTACTCCGCGGAACACGGCGGGCCCGCCGGTGTCCATTACGGCATGCTCGAAGCCCGCCACCTCACCAAGTACTACTCGGCCATCCCGGCCGCGCAGGACGTCAGCTTCCGGGTGCGCCGCGGCGAGGTGCTCGGCCTGCTGGGACCGAACGGCTCGGGCAAATCGACGACCGTCTCGATGCTCACGGCGCTGCTCGAGCCGTCGGGCGGCGACGTGCTGCTGGACGGAACCGACGTCCGCGCCGACACGCTCGCCTACAAGGCGCGGCTCGGGTACGTCCCGGAGGAAGCACACCTCTACAGCTATCTGACCGGACCGGAGTACCTTCTGCTGGTCGGCGAGCTGCGCGGCCTCTCGCGGAGGCGGCTCGACGAGAAGATCGACGGGCTGCTGGAGATCTTCAACCTGTACGACGACCGCTACGCGCCGATCTCCGCCTATTCGAAGGGCATGCGGCAGAAGATCCTCATCTCGGCGGCGCTGCTGCACGATCCCGACATCGTCGTCCTCGACGAGCCGTGCAACGGGCTGGACGTGACGTCGACGCTCGTGCTGCGGAGCCTCGTGCAGGCGCTGGCGGCCGAGGGGAAGATGATCGTCTACAGCTCGCACGTGCTCGAGATGGTCGAGCGCGTCGCGACCAACGTGCTGATCCTCCACGAGTCGCGCGTCGTGGCGTACGACTCGGTGTCGAGGCTGCGCGATCTGATGATGCTGCCGTCGCTGGAGCAGGTGTTCCGCAAGGTGGTCAACGCCGAGGACGTCGAGCGCCAGGCCGAGCGGGTCGTCGAATTCATGAAGTTATGACGCCGCTCGAGCACCGGCAGATCGTCCTCCTGACGAAGACGTTCTTCACGCGGCTCTTCGAGAGCGATCTGATGCCGCCGGGGCTGCCGCAGGTGCGGCTGGTGATCGGCGCGGTGTCGGCGATCACGATGACGCTGACGATCGTCCCCGTCATGCTCCGCCTGCACCCGACGCGGTTCGCGGCGTTCCAGTACACGATCGCGATGATCGCGCTCGTCTTCGTCGCGCTGGTGGTGTGGGAGGGCATCTTCCCCGACCGGCGCGACAGCCGGATCCTGTCGCCGCTGCCGATCCGGACGCGCGCGTTCGTCGTCGCGCGGCTCGGCGCGCTGGCGGGCTTCTTCGGGCTTTTCGCGGTCGGCTCGACCGTGCTGCCGTCGTTCGCCTTCACGACCGTCGGCAATCCCGTCGCCCATTTCGTGGCGCTCGTCGCGCTCGACGCGTTCGCCTTCTTCTCCATCGTCGCGCTGCAGTGCGTGCTGCTGAACGTCGCCGGACGCGCGGCCGCGCAGCGGCTCGCGCTCGTCCTGCAGGTGGCGATCGTCGTCGCCCTGCTGCACGCGCCGGTGCTGCCGGCCAGCCCGCGCAGCGCCGCCGGCCCCGGCGCCTTCGCGGCGTGGTGGCTGCCCTCGCTCTGGTTCGTGGGGCTGTACGAAGTGCTCGCGGGTCAGGCCACCCCGAACGCGCGCGCCCTCGCCGCCACGGCGGCGGCCGGCGCCACGGCGCTGCCGATCCTGACGGCGCTCCTCTACGCGGCCACCTACCGGCGGCTGCTCCGTCTGGCGATCGAGGGCGAGGCGCCGCCGGGAACGCCGCGGACGCGGCTGGCGCTGCCGCGCGCGATCGCCAGCCGGCTCGTCATCCTCGCGGTGCCCAGTGCGGTCGCTCGCGGCGTCTGCATGTTCACGCTGCACACCATCGCGCGCAGCCGCCGGCACAAGATGCTCCTCGCGATGTACCTCGGCGTCGCGGCAGCGCTCAGCTTCTCCGTCGTCGTGCCGCGGGCGCTGCTGCGAGGGTTCGAGGGATTCGCCACGCCGGACGCGGCACTGCTCTCGTCGCCGCTCGTGCTCATGTTCATGACGCTCGTCGGCATGCGGTCGCTGATCCGGATCCCGGTAGAGATCAATGCCAACTGGATCTTCCGGCTACGCGAGCCGGTCCAGCGCGGCGCGGCGGTCGGCGGGGTGGCGTGCGCGATGATGCTGGGCGGCGTGCTGCCGGTCGCGCTGCTCGCCGGCGTCATCGCGTGGGTCTTGTGGGGAGCCGCCGTGGCGATCCGGCACACGGCGTTCTGCGCCGCGCTCGGGGTGCTGCTGACCCACGTCCTGCTCATCACCTTCAACAGGTTCCCGTTCACCTGCCCGTACGTCCCGGGCTCGTCGCGCATCCGCATGCTGTGGCCCGCCTACCTAACGCTCTTCTCCCTCTATTCCTATTCGATGGGACGCGTCCAGGTGCGGCTGTTCGCCGACGATGCGCGCCTGCTCGCGGCAGTCGGCGCCATCCTGGCGGCGGCAGCGGCGCTCGCGCTCCTCCGCCGGCTTCTGCTCCGCCACTGGATCGGCTTCACCTACGAGGTGCCCGATCCGAACGCGATGTTTGAAGGGTTCCACCTGAGCGAACAGCTCGCCGCCGAGCGCGCCCGGACACGCGCGGTAGAGCCGCTCTGAGGGTCGGCCCGGCGTCCATCGCGCGCGAACGGCCGGACGCATGCAGCCTCTGCACGAATTGCGACACCGCATCAGGTGGGACGCCGAGTTCGGCAGGGGCGAGTTCGCGCTCGGCTACTACGATCGCGTGCTCGGCGAGGAGCTGGTGATCCCCTTCTCCTCGGTGGGGCTCGACACGAGCGGCCGCCCGGCCCTCCCGTTCACCGATCCAGGCGAAGCGACGCAACGACTCCCGCTCCATCGCGTACGCACGGTGTATAAGAATGGCCAGGTGACCTGGAAACGTTTACCGCGGTGACGCTCACATGCTGAAGAGGATCGTGCTGGTCGCCTGCGTTGCAGGCGTGTCTCTCGCCGCCCTCCAGGGCCCGCGCACGGAATCGGCCGCCGAGCGCGACGCGCGCATGGCCTGGTGGCGCGAGGCGCGGTTCGGCGTGTTTGTCCACTGGGGCCTCTATTCGGGGCTCGCCGGGACGTGGGACGGCAAGCCCGTCGCGACGTCCGGGGGGATGGAGTGGATCCAGAACCGCGTGAAGGCGGACACCGACACCTATGCGAAGCGAGCGATCCCGCTGTTCAGGCCCACTGCAGATTTCGCCCGCGAGTGGGCGCGTCTCGCGCAGGACGCCGGCGCGCGCTACGTCGTCTTCACGACCAAGCACCACGACGGGTTCGCGCTGCACGATTCGCGCGTAAGCGAGTACGATGCCGGGTCCGTGCTCGGGCGCGACCTCGTCAGGGAGATCGTGTCGGCGTTGCGCGCCGAGGGGCTGCGCGTCGGCTTCTACCACTCGGTCATCGACTGGCACCACGACCAGTACGAGTACGCCCGCTCGCAGCAGCTCCCTCACCCCCTGCGCGGGCAGCCCTACCCGAACGGCACGCGCGACCACCGCAAGTACGTCGAGTACCTCCACGCACAGGCCGCCGAGCTGCTCTCGAGCTACGGGCCGATCGACATCGTGTGGTGGGACTACAGCGCGCAGGACTTCCAGGGCGACCAGGCGTGGCGCGCGTTCGATCTGATGGCGCTCGCGCGCGCGAAGCAGCCGCGCATCATCATGAACAACCGCCTGTTCCGGACGCCGGAGGCGGGCTGGAAGAGCATGGGGACCGAAGGCTACGCGCCGTCGCTCGATCCGAAGTACGGCGACTTCATCACGCCCGAACAGCACATACCGGCAACCGGCATGCCCGGCATCGACTGGGAGACGTGCATGACCATGAACACGACGTGGGGATACAGCGAGCACGACCACGCGTGGAAGTCCGACGAGACCCTCATCCGCAATCTGGTGGACATCGCGAGCAAAGGAGGCAACTACCTGCTCAACATCGGTCCGAAGGGCGACGGCTCGTTGCCGGACGAAAGCGTACGGCCGATGCGGGCGATCGGTCGCTGGCTGCAGAGGAACGCCGAGTCGATCCACGGCACGCGCGCCAGCCAGTTCGCGGACCTGACGTGGGGCCGGAGCACGACGAAGGGGAACACGCGGTACTTCCACGTGTTCGACTGGCCGGCCGACGGCCGCCTGGTCGTGCCCGGCCTGGCGGCGCCGGTCAGCGGCGCGCGGCTGCTCGGCGGCGCAGCGTTGAAGACGGCGAGCACCGCGGGCGGCCTCGTGATCACCGTGCCGGCCTACCCGCCCGATCCCATCGCTACGGTCATTGCAGTGGAACTGCGATCATGACCGGCGTCTGGTGGAGAAGCAGAAGCGGGAGCGCGCTTCGAAGACAACGACCGCTTCGCGGTGCGCGCCGCCGGCTGGGGGTGCAAGGGGTGCTAAAGGGGTGCTGATGGGTGGTTGGGGGCTGCGCCAAAGCACCTCCAGCACCTCGCACTCCTCCAGCACCCTTCCAGCACCTTCCAGCACCGTTCCAGCATCGTTCCAGCACCCTAGATCACCCACCACACGACAAGCGCGACGATCCATCCGGTGATCGCGTCGAGGGCGTAGTGGTAGCGGCCGAACACCGCGCCGGCCGACACCGCGGCGGCGTTGAAGAACATCCACGCCACCCAAGGCAGCGGCGCGTGCAGCACGAGCAGCGCGGCGGCGAGTGCCTCGGCGGTGTGGCCGCTGGGGAACGTGTTCACGTGGATGCTGGCGGCGCCGAGGAGCCGAAGGTTGAGGCGGCGGGTCTGCGCCCGCCAGGGGTCCGCCACCTCGAGCGCCCGCGGCGGCCTCGTCTGAATCCAGGGGAGCGCCGCAAAGCACACGTAATCGGTCACCAGCACGACGGTCCAGAAGCGCTGCGGGTCCGGCGCGTCGGTGAGCGTCAGCTGCATCACCAGCGCCATCCCGACGAGCGGGTAGACCCCCACATAGGCCACCTCGAGGAACTCGGCGACCGCGCGCGGGAGGCGCGCCGCGATGGCACGGATCCGGAGCGTGCCATCGAACCCGAGCAGGAACCGCTCGATTCCGGACATGGCCGCGCTGAAGAGACGGCCGCTCGTCCAGTAGGCGGTCAGCAGCAGCGCCGGCGCGAGCAGCCAGTCGTGCAGGAGCGGCGTGAACGGCAGGCGCGCGGCGAGGATCGACAACCCCAGGCCGGCCGCGGACCAGGCCAGCGCCGCGCGCCGGCGGTGGACCGGGAGGCGCGGCAGCGCCACCGCGAGGACGGCGGCGTACCCGAAGAAGAGGCCGCTTGCCAGCGGCCAGGCGGTCATGGTTGCTGCAGGCCTGACACGAACCGGTCGATCGCGGCCCAGTAGGCGGCCGGATCGGCGACGTGCAGATCGTTGTGATCCGCTCCGGCGATCGCGACGAACTCCTTCCGCCGCGTGGGCGCGCGATCGAAGACCTCGCGGCCGGCGCGGAACGGGATCATGCGGTCGCGATCGCCGTGGATGACGAGCAGCGGCCCGTCGTATCGCTCTATAAGGCGCGAAGTCGGAAAACGGTAGCTCGCGAACAGCAGCAGGCCGCGCATCACCGGGTTGCCACGAAACAGCGCGTGGAGATCGGGGAACGGGCTCTCGAGGACGAGCGCGTCAGGACGGACCCGGCTCGTCGCGCGGGCCGCGACCGGCGTCCCGATCGAACGGCCCCAGAAGACGACTGGCACGCCCGCCTTGCGCAGCTGCGCGTCGAACAGGGCCACCGCCGCGTCCGCGTCGGTGTAGAGACCGCGCTCGCTCGGCGTCCCCGTGCTCGCCCCGTACCCGCGGTAATCCGTCGCCAGCACGCTGAACCCGCGCCGGCGCAGCCCCGCGATCACGTCCAGCCACAGCGACAGGTTGCCGCCGTTGCCGTGCCAGAACAGGACCTGGCCGCGGGGCTGGGGGTGCTCCAGCCACCAGGCGTGGAGCGTCTCGCCGTCCGGGGTGACGATCCCGAGGTTCGTGAAGGGCAGTCCGACGGCAGCCGGCGTTTCCTGGACGCCGCGGATCGGGAAGAACGCCATCTTCGGCTCCAGCAGCCAGACGACCACCTTGATTGCCGCGAGGACGACGAGGAGCGTCACGATCGGCCGCACAACGGGGACGCTCGACATTTCCGGATAAGAGTACAGTGCGACGCCCGCCAGACGTCCTCATTCTGCGAGAGGGTGAGCGTCCCCGTTTTCTCCTACAATCTCCCCATGGCCGAGAACACGCCGCCGGTCGGGACCGTGATCTGGCGCGACCTGACGGTTCCGGATGCCGCCGCCATCCGCGACTTCTATGCCCGTGTCGTGGGCTGGCGCGCCGAGCCCGTCAACATGGGATCGCACACGGATTTCAACATGCTGCCGCCCGACGGGTCGGAGCCGGCCGCCGGCATCTGTCACGCCCGCGGCGTCAATGCCGACCTGCCGCCCCAGTGGCTGATGTACATCGTCGTCGACGACGTGGATCAGAGCGCAACCGACTGCGTGAAGCTCGGCGGCACGATCGTCTCGCCGCAGCGCAGCATGGGCGGCGGACGCTTCTGTGTCATCCGCGACCCGGCCGGCGCCGTGTGCGCGCTCTACCAGCCGCCGACCGCCGCGTGACGACGGCGCTGGTCGTGTTCGATCTCGACGGCACGCTGGTCGATTCGAAGCGCGACCTGGCGGACACGGCCAACGCGCTCATCGCCGAACGCGGCGGAGCGCCGCTGCCGGTGGATCGCATCGCCGGGATGGTCGGCGAGGGGGCGGCGCTGCTGGTGCGGCGCGCGCTGGCGGCGGCGGGCCTCGATCCCGGCGCGGCGGACGCCCTGCCCCGCTTCCTGCAGCTCTACGACGAGCGCCTGCTCGCGCACACCACGCTCTACGCCGGCATCGTCGAGACGCTCGACGCTCTGGCGCCGCGCGTGCAGCTGTCGGTGCTCACGAACAAACCGACCCGCGCCACCGAGGGGATCCTGTCGGGCCTGGGGCTGCGCGCGCGGTTCCGCGACGTGCTCGGCGGCGACACGCCCTTCGGGCGCAAGCCGGATCCGGCGGGCCTGCGCGAGCTGATGGCGCGCGCCGCGACGATGCCTGACGCGACGTGGCTGGTCGGCGACTCGCGGGTCGACCTGCTGACGGCACGCAACGCGGGCGTCCGTATTTGCCTCGCGCGCTACGGGTTCGGCTATCGCTTCGAGGCGGACGATTTCGATGGGAGCGAGACGTTCGTCGACGAGGCGAGACAGCTCCAGGAACGGCTTCGAAACTGAGAACCAAGAATCCGGAAGTTCAGAAACCGGTGTTCTGCGTTCTCATCTCTCGTACGATTCGCGCCTCGCTGCCGGCGACTGCCGGATCAGGAATTTCTGAGGGTGCGCCCAGAACAGCTCGCGCGCCTCGGTCAAGCCGGTCGCGCCGGCGTAGCTGATCGACGAGCACAGGTGCTTGATCATGTCACGGACGATGGTCCGCGCCGAGCCGCGCGCCGGGACGCTGATCTCCATCCCCTCGGCGCCGAGCGCCTCGAGCTCCACGTTGTCGGCGTCCTCGACGTCGAGGCGGTCGCGAATCGCGGTGATCGACGCCATGCCGCGCAGGACCTTGAACGGGACCTTCACCGGCTTCTGTGACTCGGCGATGAGCACCGACTTCTGCACGATTTCGCCGGGCGCCTCGACGGTGCCGGCAAACGCGCTGCCGAGCATCACGGAATCGCCGCCGAACATCAGCGCCTCGTAGAGCGCACCGTGCCGCGTCACGCCGCCGTCGGCGATGAGCGGGACGTCGCGGTCGGCCACCGCCAGCCGGCACTCGACGAGCGCCTGCACCTGCGGCACGCCGAAGCTGGTGGTGATGCGCGTCGTGCACCCGCCGCCCGGCCCGATCCCGACCTTGATCCCGTCGGCGCCGCGCTCGGCAAGGAAGCGCGCGCCCTCGGCGGTGGCAACGTTGCCGGCGATCATCTCGAAGTCGCCGAACGCCTGGCGGAACGCCGCCATCGCGCGGTCCATCACGACCGAGTGGGCGTGCGCGATGTCGATGACGATGACGTCGACGCCGGCGCGGATCAGCTCGGCGGCGCGCTCCAGGTAATCGCCGGTCGCGCCGATGGCGGCGCCGACCCTGAGGCGTCCCTGCGCGTCGCGCGTGGCGAAGGGCTGCCGCCGCTGGTGCACCAGGTCGCGCGAGGTGACGAGTCCCAGCAGCACGCCGTCGTCGTCCACGAGCGGCAGTTTCTTCACCTTGCGCTCGACCATGAGCCGCTCGGCGGCGCCGGACGGGAGGTGGCCGCGGTGCACCACCAGCCCGTCGAACGGCGTCATGCGATCGGCGACGCGCATCCCGCCACGCTCCACGAAGCGCATGTCGCGTTCGGTGAGCAACCCCAGCAGGCGGCGCCGCTCGTCGACGACGACCAGTGTGCCAACGCGCGAGCGCGCCATGAGCGCGGCCGCCTCGTCGAGCGACGCGTCCGGGCGGATGCTGTACGGATCCGGGATCACCCCGTGCTGCGTCCGCTTGACGATTTCGACCTCGCGCACCTGCGGCTCGATCTCGCCCGGCCGGAACCCGCGATCGATGATGCCGATCCCGCCTTCCTCCGCCTGCACGATCGCCATCGGCGCGCGCGTCACCGTGTCCATGTTCGCCGACACGATCGGCGCCCTGAGCACGATGCGACGGGAGAGGCGGCACGAGAGATCGACGACCGCCGGGTCGCGGCGCGCGAGCACGCTGCGTTGCGGGGAGAGGATGAAGTCGTCGAACGTGCACCCGTCAACCAGCTCGCGGACCGCCGCGCCGGTGCGGGGATCGATCGCCGGAAACGCCAGAGACAGGGCGGGCATAGGCTGATCCTACATCCTCGGGCATACTTGAAGGCTGCCGTGCGGCTCGAGCAGGTAGAGGATGCGCTGCGCGTGAGCCTCGCCGGGACGCTGCCCGGCGTGGAGGCGCAGCTGCGCTTCGCGCCCACCCTTCGACCGGGATCGGGGCAGGCGCCGTCAGGCCCGGGCTGGCGCGCCGGGCACTATCCGGAGGAGGCGCGGGCCGCGGCCGCGCTGCTGCTCCTCTACCCCGACCGCGGTGACGACGTCCACATCCCGCTGACCGTGCGCGCCAGTGGGCTCGCCCGCCACGCGGGGCAGATCAGCCTGCCTGGCGGCGCCACGGATCCCGGCGAGACGCTGGCCGGCGCGGCGCTGCGCGAAGCCTCGGAGGAGATCGGCGTCGATCCCGCTGCGGTGCGCGTGCTCGGCGAGCTCACGCCGGTACACGTCCTCGTGAGCGGGTTCACGCTGCATCCGGTCGTCGGGGTGACCGACACGAGGCCCGCCTTCGTCGCCGCGCCTGGAGAGGTGGAGGAGATCGTCGAAGTGTCGCTGACCGATCTCCGCGACGCCTCGCGCATCAGGAGGGGAACGCGGATCCGGGAGGGCGTCGTGATCGAGTATCCGTACTTCGACCTCGCCGGGCACCAGGTGTGGGGCGCCACGGCCATGGTGCTCGGCGAGTTCGTGTGCCTGCTGAACGCGCAGCCGTGAGCCGCGGGCGGCCCGCAGCGATGTCCACCCGGACGGGCTCGTCTCAGACGGGCGGCTGCGGCACGATCCGCAGGTACGGCTTCGGCGCCTTCCACCCCTGCGGGTAGGTCTTCTTCGCCTCGTCGTCGGACACCGACCCCGAGATGATCACGTCGTCTCCCGGCTTCCAGTTCACCGGCGTGGACACCTTGTGCTTCGTTGTGAGCTGGAGCGAGTCGATGACGCGCAGCACCTCGTCGAAGTTGCGGCCGGTGGTCATCGGGTAGGCAATCATCAGCTTGATCTTCTTGTCCGGCCCGATGACGAAGACGTTGCGCACCGTCTGGTTGTCGGCCGGCGTCCGTCCCTCGCAGCTCCCCTCCAGGTCCGCCGGCAGCATGCCGTACTTCTTCGAGATCGACAGGTCGGGGTCGCCGATCATCGGGTAGTTCACCGCGTGGCCCTGCGTCTCCTCGATGTCCCGTTCCCAGCGCGTGTGACTGTCGACGGGATCCACGCTGAGGCCGATGATCCTGGTGTTGCGCCTGTCGAACTCCGGCTTGAGCTTCGCCATGTACCCGAGCTCGGTGGTGCAGACGGGCGTGAAGTCCTTCGGGTGCGAGAACATCACCGCCCACGAATCGCCGATCCAGTCGTGGAACCGGATCTTCCCCTGCGTCGTTTCCGCCTCGAAATCGGGCGCGACGTCGCCAATACGCAGACTCATGGCCGTGTCTCCTTCTACTCCTGCCCAGTGGCGAGCGGATGTGCTGCTGAATGTAGACCGCCGGCGGCGGCCGCGGCAAGCCGCGCCGTCCTGAGGCGGGCCTCGGAGGGAAAGACGCGCCTGCTCATCGAAAGGATCCGTCCACGGGCGCCGGCCGGTCAGTGTCACTCCGGCAGCGGCAGCTCGACGCGGAAGGTGGCGCCGTGCCCGGGACCGGGGCTCTCGGCTGCAACGGTACCGCCGTGCAGCTCGACCAGGCGCCTCACGACCGCCAGCCCGAATCCAAGCCCCAGGTGAGCCCGGGCCGAGGAAGGATCCGCTTCCATGAAGCGGTCGAAGACGAACGGCAGGATCTCGGGAGCGATGCCGTGGCCGGTGTCGCTGACCTCTGCCACGAGCGATCTGCCGTCGAGCCGGGCACGAACGGACACTGCACCCCCCTGGTCCGTGAACTTGACGGCGTTGCTCAGCAGGTTCCAGAACACCTGTTCCAGCCGATCGGGATCGCCCCGCAGCCCGGGAAGCCCTTCGGGGATGTCGGTGGTCACCGCCAGCGCCTTGCCCGTCGCGTCCGGCAGGATCGACTCGACCGCCCCGCGCATGACCGCAGGCAGGTCCACGGGCCCGATCCGCAGCTGGATGCTTCCGGTGATGATGCGGGAGGCATCGAGCAGGTTGTTGATCAGGCGCGACTGGTTGTTGGCGCTGCCCTCGATCGCCGCGAGGGCGTGCTGGGTTTCCGGATCGGGATGCCGGGAGCGAAGGACGTAGGCCCAGAGGATCACGGCGTTGATCGGCGTCCGCAACTCGTGCGCCAGGGTCGAGAGGAACCCGTCCTTCAGGCGGTTGACTGCTTCCGCCTTGAGCCGCGCGCGGTCGGCCTCGAACAGCATCCGGTCGCGCTCACGCCCGGCCGCCGCCGCCTGCTCGAGCGCGAGCCGGTGCTGGGTCACGTCCTGCAGGACCGCGAGGCAGTGCTGCGGCGTGCCGTCTCCGTCGCGCACCACTGTCACACACAGGTCCACGTTCCGTATCGCACCGGTTCGGGTGCGGTACCGGCGCGGGCCGGCGTAGGCGTCGCAGCCTCCGGTCACGAGGCGCGCGAACGCCGACCGCTCGGTGTCCTGGTCTGCGGGTTCGAGAAACAGCGAAAACGGCTTGCCCTGCAGCTCGTCCAGCGTGTATCCCGACCCGTCGAGCATCGCCCGGTTCGCGCCGGCGATGCGGCCCTGCAGATCGATGCAGGCGATCGCGACGGGCGTCGCCTGGAGAAGAGGCGGAAGAACGTAGCTGGCGACGGACATCCGGTGATCGGCCTCGACCGGATCGGGACCGCCCTGGCCTCGATACCGCCGAAAGCTCTCCTTCTAGTGTAGCCCACGCCTCTGGACGCCCCGAAGCCACCGCGAGAGTACAATCCACCCCCATGCTCCTCCGCAGCACGGGCGCCGCGGTGCTGGCGCTCGGCACCGCGTGCGCGCCGGTGGCGCCGGCCACGGCTCCGGCCGGCGGCGCGTGGTTCGAGCTCGCGGGCGAGTTCAACATTCCGCCGCTGTCCCGTTTCCCGGCGCTCGAGGCCGGGACGTTCGGCGGCGTCTCCGGCCTCACCTCCGACCCGCGCCCGGGGGCGGCCGAAGGCGGCCTGCTCGGCATCTCCGATGCACGCGACGGAGCGCGGCTGCTCATATTCCGCGTCGAAGGCAGGGGCCCGTCGTTCAAGGTCGACCTGCGTGCTTCCCAGCCCCTCGCCCGCGTCGCGGACATGCCCGCCGGCTCCGACGCGGAGGCCATCGTGATGAGCCGATCGGGGCGCCTCTTCGTGGCGTCGGAGGGCGCGCAAGCCCGGGAGCCGCGCGTGCCGCCGAGCATCACGGTCTACGATCGCCGCGGGGACTACCTCGGCCGCCTGCCGGTGCCCGAACGGTTCATCCCGGAGGAGCACGGCCCGGCGACGCGCGGCGTCCGCGACAACGCCGGGTTCGAGGGCCTCGCCCTGACACCCGACGAGCGACACCTCTTCACCGCCACCGAGCTGCCGCTCGTGCAGGACGGGGACCCGCCGTCGTTCGAGCAAGGCGCGCTCGTCCGCATCCTTCAGTACGAGGCAGCCGGCGACTCCTTCCGCCCCGCGCGCGAGTTCGCCTACCCGCTGGACCCGCTCGCGAAAGCGCCGTTCACGCCCGCCTTCGCCATCAACGGCGCCGTCGAGCTGCTCGCGCTCGGCGCGCGGGACCTGCTCGTGATGGAGCGGTGCTTCGTCCGCGAAGCGGGCGCGGCCAACCGCACCGTTACCCGCATTCGCATCTACCGGGCCGCGCTCGCCTCGGCGACGGACATCTCGGTGATCGAGCGGCTCCGGGACCGACCGGGTGTGCGGGCGGCGCGCAAGACGCTGCTGCTCGATCTGGCCGACGTGAAAGGGCTCAGCCCGGAGCTGGCGGAGCTGGACAACTTCGAGGGGATGACGTTCGGCCCGACGCTGCCCGACGGCAGCCGCACGCTCCTGCTCGTCAGCGACGACAACTTCAGCGCGCGGCAGCGGACCTCCTTCCTGTTGTTCCGGATTGTCAGGCCTCTGGCGCCGCAGCCCTGAAGGGCTGCGCACCAGCAGGCGGGTGAGGTCGCGCAGCCTTCAGGCCTGCCGTTCCCCGCGCCACCAGTAGAATAGGGTTTTCGACGCCAGGGCCCGAAACGGAGAGGAATCATGAAACAGCTGTGTGCAGCCGCATTGATCGCCTGTGTGTCCGCCGCGTGCAGCGGACAGGCCGCCACGCCGCGCGATGGGAACGCCGGCGCGGCCGGGTCGGCCGCCGCCTCGATGCCGAAGATCGAGGCCGGACCGATCCTCGAGCACATCAAGGTGCTCGCCTCGGACGAGTTCGAGGGGCGCGCGCCAGGCACGAACGGCGAGGACAAGACCGTCGCCTACCTCGTCGAGCAGTTCAAGGCGATGGGATTGAAGGCGGGCAACCCGGACGGGACCTACGTGCAGAAGGTGCCGCTCGTCGGAATCCTGGCGAAGAACACGCAGCCGCTCACCGTCGGCAAGGGCACGCAGAAGCAGACCTTCAAGTGGGGCGACGACGTGGTGGCGTGGACGAAGCGGGTGGTGGACCGTTCGGCGATCGCGAACTCGGAACTGGTCTTCGTCGGCTACGGTGTCGAGGCGCCGGAATTCGACTGGAACGACTTCAAGGACACGGACGTCAAGGGCAAGACGATCGTCGTGCTCGTCAACGACCCCGCCGTGCCGGATCCGTCCGACCCCTCGAAGCTCGACCCCAAGGTGTTCGGCGGCAACGCGATGACCTACTACGGCCGCTGGACCTACAAGTTCGAGGAGGGGGCGCGCCGTGGCGCCGCCGGGATCCTCGTCGTGCATGAGACCGGACCGGCCGGCTATCCCTTCAGCGTGGTCCAGGGCAACCTCCGCGAGCAGTTCGACCTCGTCACGCCGGACAAGAACATGGGGCGGGCGGCGATCGAGGGCTGGATCACCCTCGAGACGGCGAAGCGGATCCTCGCGATGGCCGGTCAGGACTTCGATACGCTGAAGAAGCAGGCGGCGACGCGCGAGTTCAAGCCCGTTCCACTGGCCCTGCAGGCGTCGCTGGCGGTCGTCAACACGCTTCGTACCATCGATTCGCGGAACGTCGTCGCGAAGCTGGAGGGCGGCGATGCGCGCCTGAAGGACGAGTACGTCGTCTACACGGCGCACTGGGACCACCTCGGGGTGGGGGCGCCGGTGAAGGGCGACAACATCTACAACGGCGCGCTGGACAACGCGTCGGGCGTGGCGTCGCTGCTGGAAATCGCCCGCGCGTTCACGAAAGTCGAGCCGAAGCCGGAGCGATCGATCCTCTTCCTGATGGTCACCGCGGAGGAAACCGGCCTCCTCGGGTCGAAGTACTATTCCGTCACGCCGCTCTACCCGCTGGAGAAGACCCTCGCCCACATCAACATCGACGGCATCAACCAGTGGGGCCGGACCAGGGACATCACCGTCATCGGCATGGGCGCGTCGGAGCTCGACGACTACCTGCGCGAGGCGGCCGCCGAGCAGGGCCGCGCCCTGCGCCCTGATCCCGAGCCGGAGAAGGGCTTCTACTACCGATCGGACCACTTCAACTTCGCGAAGCAGGGGGTGCCCGCGCTCTATACCGACACGGGCGTGGAGTTCGTCGGAAAGGACGCCGGCTACGCGGAGAAGAAGCGGGACGAGTACACGAGCACCGACTACCACGCGCCGTCCGACACCATCAAGCCGGACTGGGACCTTTCAGGCGCGGTCGAAGACGCGCAGGTGATGCTGGCCGTCGGCTACCGTGTGGCCAACGCCGACAAGCTCCCGGAGTGGAAGCCAGGGAATGAATTCAAGGCGAAGAGAGATGCGATGCTGAAAAAGTGATTGGCGATCAGCGTCAGATGTCATCGCTCTCGAGGTTCTTCGAGGTAGGTATACCCCTGGAGGCCTTCTTCGTAGAATTCGAGGAGCCGCCCTGATTCCTCGTAGCTGATCTTCTCCTCGCGCACGGCGAGCTCCACGTCGTGGCGCAGCTTGCGCACCAGGGTGGCGGCATCGAACTCGACGTAGTCGAGCACCTCCTTCACCGTGTCCCCCTTGATGACGGCGTCGAGCACGACGTTGCCGCGCTCGTCGAGGCTGACGTGCACGGCGTGCGTGTCGCCGAACAGGTTGTGCAGGTCGCCGAGGATCTCCTGATAGGCGCCCACGAGGAACACGCCGAGGTAGTAGGGCTCGCCGTTGACGGTGTGCAGCGGCAGCGTCCGCTTGACGTCGCGCCGGTCGATGAACTGGTCGATCTTGCCGTCGGAATCGCAGGTGATGTCGCCGAGCACCGCGTGCTGCCTGGGCGGGGTGTTCAGGCGGTGGATCGGCATCACCGGGAACAGCTGCTTGATCGCCCAGCTGTCCGGGCAGGACTGGAAGAGAGAGAAGTTGCAGAAGTAGGTGTCCGCCATCGCGTCGTCCAGCCCCTGCAGGTCCTCGGGCACGTCGTCCATCTGCGCGACCAGCTTCTTCAGCTTGACCAGGATGGCCCAGTAGAGGTTCTCCGCCTGGCACCGCTGTTCGAGGGGCAGGTAGCCGCCGCTGAAGAGGTTCAAGGCCATGTCGAGCGCCTGCTGCGCGTCGTGGAAGCTCTCCAGCGCGTTGCGGACCGTCAGGTTCTGGTAGGTCTCGAGCAGGTCGATCAGCGGCTGCTCGGCCTCGTCCGGCGAGATCGCGTCGGGGATCTTCTCCTCGCCGAACGCCGACACCCCGAGCACGTTGAAGATCAGCACCGAGTGGTAGGCGACAATCGCGCGGCCGCTCTCCGACACGATGGTCGGGTGCTTCACCCCGGCGTCGTCACACACCGTCTGGATGTGGTAGACGACGTCGTTGGCGTACTCCTCGAGGGTGTAGTTGACGCTCGACTCGAAGTTGGTCTGCGATCCGTCGTAGTCGACGCCCAGGCCGCCGCCGACGTCGAGAAACTCGAGGCCGGCGCCCGCCTTGACCAGCTCGGTGTAGATGCGGGCGGCCTCGTTGAGCGCCCCCTTGACGATGCGGATGTTCGGGATCTGGCTGCCGAGGTGGAAGTGCAGGAGCTTGAAGCAGTCCTGCATGCCCAGGGCGCGGAGCTCCTCGAGGCCGCGCAGCACCTCGGCGACGGTCAGCCCGAACTTCGAGCGGTAGCCCCCTGAGCCCTGCCAGCGGCCGCCGCCGCGGGCGGCGAGCTTGACGCGCATGCCAATGCGCGGGCGCACGCCGACTCGCTCGGCGTACTTCAGGATGAGGCCGAGCTCGGTGTATTTCTCGACGACCGGGATGACGGTGCGCCCGATCTTCTGGGCCAGCATCGCCATCTCGATGAACTCGGCGTCCTTGAAGCCGTTGCAGATGATCGGCGTGTCGTTGTAGGCCTGCGCCGCCACCGCCAGCAGCTCCGGCTTCGAGCCGGCCTCGAGCCCGAAGCCGTACTCGCGCCCGAAATCGAGGACCTCTTCGACCACCTGCCGCTGCTGATTGACCTTGATCGGGTAGACGCAGACGTAGCGCCCCTCGTACTGGTGCTGGCTGATCGCGGTGGCAAAGGCGTGGTGGATGTCGCCGACGCGGTGCCGCAGGATGTCGCGGAAGCGAATGAGCACCGGCAGGCTGATGCCGCGCAGCAGGAGATGATCGGTGAGCTGCTTCAGGTCGATGGAGCGCGCGGGGTCCTTCGTCGGGTGCACGAGCACGTGGCCCGACGGGGAGACCGAGAAGTAGCCCTTGCCCCAGCGCTCGACCTCGTAGAGCTCCGAGGCATCGCCCACTGTGAAGGCCTCGCCAGCCTGCCAGCCGCGGTGACCGCGCGTTGCGGGGCTACTCACGCGTTCATAATACACAGCTTTCGCGAATCCGAATCCGCGATTTCCCCCTCGCGCGCGCCGCCGGACGAACTTTTTCGCCGCCCGGGCGAGCCGGACGGGTGCCGACGCACGTCTAACCCTCATCGTGACCCAGCGAGCGGCCCGCACGATCGTCGTCGACGCCGCCGGCACCGACGTGCCGCTGCCGCCGCGCGTGTCGCACGGCCTGCGGATGACGATCGTGCTGCTCGTCGCGGCGGCGCTGACGCTGCTCTCGACCGTCCTCGCCTGGCAGTTCACGCTGGCGATGGGCCGCCCGGTCCCGCGCCTGACGCTCGTCCTCCTGAACGGCGCCTACTGGTTCCTGTGGGCGGCGATGACGCCGGCAATCGTCTGGCTCTCGCAGCGCTTCCGCTTCGAGCGGCACGGGCTGCTGCGCGCCGTGGCGGTCCACGTGCCCGCCGTCGTCGTCTTCTCGGTGGTCCACGTGGCCGCGATGCAGGCCGTCCAGGGCTGGATCGCCCGCTCCTCGGGCAGGGCGTTCTACTGGTCGAAGGAGGTCGAGCGGGCGCTGCTCCAGACCTTCGACTGGGAGATGATGACCTACTGGACCATCGTCGGCCTCAGCCACGCCATCCTCTACTACCGGGAGGCGCGTCACCGGGCGCTGCGCGCCGCGCAGCTCGAGACCAAGCTCGCCGAGGCGCGGCTCGAGGCGCTCCAGCGCCAGCTGCAGCCGCACTTCCTCTTCAACACGCTGCACGCCATCTCGGCGCTGATGCACCGGGACGTCGAGGCCGCCGATCGCATGCTGACGCGGCTCAGCGACCTGCTCCGGCTGACGCTGGAGAACGTCGGCCGGCCCGCCGTCCCGCTCAAGTCCGAGCTCGACTTCGTGGCGAAATACCTGGAAATCGAACAGACGCGCTTCGACGGTCGTCTCATCGTCAGGTACGACGTCCACCCGGAGACGCTCGACGCCCTCGTCCCGACGCTGCTCCTGCAGCCGCTCATCGAGAACGCGATCAAGCACGGGGTCGCCCGCAAGCAGGGCGCCGGGCACGTCGACATCCAGGCCTGCCGGGACGGCGACAAGCTGCACCTCGAGGTGCGCGACGACGGGCAGGGGCTGACCGAAGATGCCCTGACGGCGCTGCAGAAGGGGCTCGGCGTCTCGACCACGCGGGCGCGGCTGCTTCAGCAGTTCGGCGCGGACTGCCGCTTCGAGTTCCACCATCAGGTCGAAGGGCTGAAGGTCGTCATCGCGCTTCCGCTGCGCATGGAGGTACCCGCATGAAGAAGATCCGGACGCTCATCGTCGACGACGAGCCGCTGGCGCGCGAGCGTCTCGCCAGCCTGCTGCAGCCGCTCGAGGACATCGGGCTCGTCGGCCAGTGCCGCGACGGCGAGGAGGCCGTCAGCGCCATCCAGGAGCTCGCCCCGGACCTGGTGTTTCTCGACATCCAGATGCCCGGGATCAGCGGCTTCGACGTCATCGAGGCGGTCGGCGCCGAGCGCATGCCGCTCGTGATCTTCGTCACCGCCTACGACCAGTACGCGCTGCGCGCCTTCCAGGTGCGAGCGCTCGACTACCTGCTCAAGCCGTTCGACCGTGACCGCTTCACCGAGGCGCTGCAGCGCGCCCGGCATCAGCTGGAGCGCGCGGAGAGCGGCGACATCGGCCGCCGCCTGCTCGCGCTCGTCGGCGACCTGCGCCGCGACCGGCCGCGCACCGATCGGCTGGTCGTCAAGTCCGGCGGACGGCTGTTCTTCCTGCGCGCCGACGAGATCGACTGGGTGGAGGCGTCGGGCAACTACGTCCGGCTGCACGTCGGCAGCACGTCGCACCTGCTGCGCGAGACCATGACCGCCATGGAGGCGCGGCTCGATCCCGAGAAGTTCTTCCGCATCCACCGCAGCCGCATCGTCAACATGGATCGCATCCAGGAGCTGCAGCCATGGCTGAACGGCGAGTACGCGGTCATCCTTCGCACCGGCGCGCGGCTCACGCTGAGCCGCGGATACCGCGAGAAGCTCCAGGAGCGGCTCGCCGCCCTTCGCGCGTGAGCCGCGGACGCGCCGTGCGAGAAGGCCGACGACGCATTCAGCGGATGAGCCGGCCCCGATTCCGTAAGGAGGTGTTCAGAAGCGTAACGGTGGCCGGCGCTGAAAGCGGCCGATTTCCGCCGGTTTTTGCCGGCATTCCGCTTGCGAAACGGTTCGGCTCGCGAACTTCGAAGGTGTCGAGATGCCGCCGCATACGGATCGCGGGCTGCGCCTTGCCGTCACGCCGCTGGAAATCGCGGCGCGGGTGCTGCTGGTCACCCATGACGACAACCTGCGGGCCGTCGCCGGGCGAGCCCTCCGCCGCGAGGGGTTTGCGGTGGAAGCGGTGGCACACGCCGGGCACGCGTTGCTCGCCTGCCTGGGCGGCCACCCATTCGACATCCTGGCCGTCGAACTGACGATGCCGGACATGCCCGGGCCACTCCTCGCCGAGCAGATCCACCGACACCAGCCCGGGCTGCCGGTCGTCTATCTGGCGGAGGCGCAAACCCCGCCGCGCGAGCGGACCCTCGTGCGTCCGTTCACGCGCGACGACCTCGCGCAGGCGCTGAGCCGGGCGCTCGCGGCAGCGGCGGCGTGACGGCTGCTACTTCGGAGCCTTTCCGGGCATCCTGAACATCCCCTCGTCAATGGGGATGTTGAACTCCACCGAATCGAGCTTGGTCTGCGCGACCGGCTTTCCGTCCACCACCTGCTGTACCGTGAAGGGCACCATCCGACCCTGGACGTCGCGGAAATCCGAGAAGCGCAGTTCCATCTGCGCCTCGTTCCGGCCGTCGGAGATCCGGTTCATCATCTTCCGTTCGAGCCCGGTCGCCGCGTCGACGTAGTAGTCCGTCACCTGGCCCTTGTCCGTGATCCGCAGGTGAAACACGTCGTGACCATCGGCTTTCTCGCGTCTCACGAGTTCGACGCGGCGCCCCTTCTCACGATAATCGAGCAGTGCGGGATCCAGGTCGGAGCGACTCTTGGCCTCGTCGAGCTGCGGGCTGGGCGGGATCACCTGCGGGGGCATGCTGCCCATGGCGCCCCATGCCGTGGTGCCGTCGAAGGCGACGACCGATTTCTGGCCGCCGAACTCGGTTTCGGTACGCTTCCGGTTCGGACGCTTCATCCAGATCGTCATCTTCGCCGGGCCCGTGGGGGAGGTGATTGTCCCCGACATCTTCATCGACTCGGTGGAGCGGAGCAGGTCCACGCCGCCCCGAGCCTGCAGGTTCATCGCGACGATCTCGTCGACGGAGGACATCGCGGGCGCGGCCTGCGCAGGCGCCGGCTGGGCGGGCGGCGTCTGGCCCGGAGCGGGCAGCGGCGTCCCCGGCGGCGGCGGCGGCTGGGCACCTGCATTCGCAGCCGGTACGAGCGACGACAGCAGCGTCAGGAGCAGGACACAGCGGAAGTTCATCCAGCTATTGTACGAGACCGAGGGACGCGGGACGACACGGCCCCGGGCGGAACCGGGGTTCCGCCCGGGCGTGGCGCGTTACACGCGGCGCCGTACGAACATTCGATACAGCGCGAGCAGGATAATGGCGCCGAGGATGGACATGATCCATCCCGCGCCCTCGTTCTGGCCGTACAGCCCCATCGTCCGGCCGACGAACCCGCCGAGCAGCGCGCCGGCGATGCCCAGCAGTATCGTCACGATGAAGCCACCCGGGTCGCGTCCCGGCATCAACAGCTTGGCGATGATGCCGATCACGAGGCCGAACAGGATCCACGAGAGAATTCCCATCGGTTGTGTTCCTCCCCGCGGCTTCACTATGCAAGTGGACGACCATGGGTCGACCGCCGAGCTTCCATGCCCGGCCGTACGCGGTTAGACTGCCGCCCGTGGCCCGGTCGTCCTTCGTCGTGGCGTGGCTGGCCGCCGCGCTGATCCAGCCGCCCGCCACTCCCCCGCCGACACGGATGCTCGAAACCCTGCTCGACACCGTCGCGGCCTTCAAGGGCGTCATGGGCGTCGCCGCAAGGAACCTCGACACCGGCGAGGAGCTCGCGGTCAACGCCGACCTCCGCTTCCCGACCGCGAGCACCATCAAGACCGCGGTCATGGTGGAGGCCTACCACCAGGCCGCGGAAGGCAGGTTGCCGCTCGACACGGTGATCACGCTGCGCGACGCCGACAAGGTCGGAGGCACCGGCGTGCTCGACGGCCTCCACGACGGCATGGCGCTCACCGTTGCCGACCTGCTGCATCTCATGATCGTCGTGAGCGACAACACGGCCACCAACCTGCTCGTGACGCGGCTCGGCGCCGCGCGGATCGACGAGCGGATGGTTGCCTACGGGCTGGCGAACACGAAGATCTTCCGCCCGACGTTCCGCGACAGTCACGCCGACGTGCTCCCGGAGCTGGAAAGGGAATTCGGGCTCGGGATGACCACGCCGCGCGAGATGGCGGCGCTGATGGCGCTGATCGCGGCGGGCAAGGCGGCGGGCCCCGACGCCTCGGCGGCAATGATGGCGACGCTGCGGCGGCAGCAGGATCGCGCGATGATCCCGCGGCTGCTGCCTCAGGCGGCCGGGCTGCAGATCGGAAACAAGACGGGCAGCGATGCCGAGAAGCTGCCGGGGCCCGGCGGGGTGCGTCGGCAGGTACGCGCGGACGCAGCCATCGTAATCGGGCGCCGCGTCCGCTACTCGATCGCGATCTACGCGCGCCAGGTGGAGGATGCGCGCGGCGGCATCGAGAACGACGCGCTCACCACCGGTGCCCGCGTGTCCCGGCTGATCTACGACCACTTCACAACATCAACGCGCCCTCGTGGCGCAGGAGCCAGCGTTTCCGCTCCAAACCGCCTCCGTACCCGGTGAGGCTGCCGTCCGATCCGATCACGCGGTGGCAGGGCACGACGAGCGCGACGGGATTGGCGCCGTTGGCGGCGCCGACCGCGCGCACCGCCCCCGGCGCGCCGATGACGCGGGCGAGGTCCGCGTACGACACCGTCCGCCCGGGGCGCACCGCTCGCAGCGCGCTCCAGACCCGGCGTTGGAAGGGCGTTCCGTTCAACTCGACGGCGACGCCGTCGAGCGCGGCGAGGTTGCCGCCGAAGTACCGACCGAGGGCGGAGACGACGCCGGCCGGATCAGGGTGCGTTTCGACCGGCGCATCCGGGTACCACCGCGCCAGCGTCCGGCGCAGCGCGGGGTCGTCGGCGCCGAAGTGCAGGACGCAGAGCCGATCGCCGTGCGCGGCGGCGGTCAGCATGCCCACGGGAGAAGCGAGTGACGCAACGTGAATCATGGCCTGCGGTCGCGTCGTCCTCGCGCGTAGCATACTCGATTTCGCCGGGAGTCGGCGCGCCGGCGCGGACCGCCTGGCTCGCCGCCGGGCTCTTCCTGGCCACGCTGGCGACGTTGATGCTGGAGGTGCTCGACACGCGGCTGCTGTCGGTGCTGACCTGGTACCACCTGTCGTTCGTGGCGGTCTCGGTGGCCATGCTGGGCATGGCGGCAGGCGCGGTGCTGGTGTTCCTCGGCGGCCCCTCGTTCGCCCCCGGCCGCGCGGCGAGCGCGCTGCCGGGCGGCACGCTCGGGTTCGCCGTCTCGATCGCGCTGTCCCACCTGGCGAACCTGGCGATCCCGATCCCGGGTGATGCCGCCGCGCCGAGCACGGTACTGATCGCGCTCGGCATCTCGACGGCGGTGCTGGCCATCCCGTTCGTGATGTCCGGCGTGGTCGTCACCATCGCGCTCACGCGGGCCGGCGGGCGGATCGGCGTGCTCTACGCGGCCGATCTGCTCGGCGCCGCGTTCGGCTGTCTGGCCGTCGTGTGGGTGCTCGAGCACACGGACATCACGTCGACCGCGCTCACCGCGGCGGCGTGCGCGGCGCTGGGCGCGCTCTGCTTCGCCCGCCATGCCGGCCGCGGGCTCACCGGATCGGGCACCACCGCCGCGGTGCTGCTGCTGGCGGCGGGAGGGAACGCGGCGGCGGCGCGCCCCGTCGGCATCATCTATCCGAAGGAGCGGCGGCTCTGGTTCCACGAGGACGTCGTGCAGTACTCGCGCTGGAACGCGCATTCGCAGGTCACGGTGAACAGGCCGGCGGCCACGCGCAGTTTCTACTGGGGTGCGGGCCGGAACGCGCCGTCCGCGCCGGCGACGATCGCCTACGCGGCGATCGACGGCATGGCCGGAACGGCGATCACGCAGTGGGACGGCCGGCCGGAGTCGCTGGCCTGGACGCGCTACGACGTCACCGCCGTCCCCTACCACCTGCGGCGCGGCCGCGCGGCGGTCATCGGGGTCGGCGGGGGGCGCGACGTGCTCACCGCGATTGCCGCCGGCAGCACGTCGGTCACCGGCATCGAGATCAACGGGCTGATGCTGCAGCTGCTGCGCGAGCGCTACCGTGACTTCGCGCGCGTGGTGGCGCACCCGGGCGTGACGCTCGTGCACGACGAGGCGCGGGCCTACCTGACGCGGACCGGCGATCGCTACGACGTACTGCAGATGTCGCTCATCGACACCTGGGCGGCGACCGGGGCAGGCGCCTACACGCTGACCGAGAACGGGCTGTACACGCGCGAGGGTTGGCGCGTGTTCCTGCGCACCTTGGCGCCGGACGGCGTGTTCAGCGTGTCACGCTGGTTCGACGCGTCGAACGTCTCGGAAACGACGCGCCTGGTGTCGCTCGGCGTCGCGGCGCTCATCGATCGCGG
Source organism: Vicinamibacterales bacterium (assembly GCA_048594975.1). Taxonomy (GTDB): domain Bacteria; phylum Acidobacteriota; class Vicinamibacteria; order Vicinamibacterales; family 2-12-FULL-66-21; genus JBMDXB01. Next base: position 25,774 of record JBMDXQ010000080.1, read on the forward strand.
TGTGGCGAGCCCGGGCGCGCACCTCGTGCTCGTCACCAGGAACAACGTCGCGACGCAGCTGGTGTCCCCCGCTCCGTTCACCGACGACGACCGCCAGCGGCTCGAGCGCCTGCGCGACGACAGCGGGTTCGACCTGGCGGTCACGCCGTGGCACGCGTCAGCCGACCGCCGTCTGCAGGAGATCGCGTCGGCGAGGTCACCGGCCGAACTCGCGCGCGCCGCCGCCGACGACGTATTCGACTTCAGCGCGCCGACCGACCGCCGGCCGTTCTTCTTCAACATGCTCAAGCCGCGCGCCGCGTTCTCCGCCCGCGCCGCCGGGGCTCGCGGCCCCGGGGTGGTCAGCGGCAACCTCGCGGCCACGCGAACGCTCGCGGCGCTCTGTCTGGCCTCGGCGATGCTCGTCGCGGCGATCGTCCTGTGGCCGTTGTGGCGGGCGGGGCGTCCCGCGCTGCCGCCTGGTGTGTTCGGCGCGGCGCTGGCGTACTTCGCGCTGATCGGCCTCGGGTTCATGTTCGTGCAGATCCCGTTCTTGCAGCGGTTTTCCGTCTACCTGGGACACCCCACCTATACTTTTTCGATCCTCCTCTTCCTCATGATCCTGTCGGCCGGACTCGGCAGTCTCGCGTCCGAGCGCATCGCGGTGCACCGGTGGGCCTTGATACGGGCGATTCCGATCGCGATCGGCACGCTCACGATCGTGGAGGTCGCGATCCTGCAATGGACGCTCGAGCCGACCGTTGCCTGGCCGCTCGCCGGACGCACGCTTGTCGTCGCCTCGTTCGTGGCACCGCTGGCATTTCTCATGGGACATTGCTTTCCCATCGGCATGCGGCTGGTTGGCCGTCATTCCGACCGGGTCACGGCGTGGATGTGGGGCGTGAACGGCGCCTGCGGCGTGGCCGCATCGGTGGCCGCAGTGCTGGTGTCGATGTGGATCGCGATCGACGCGGGCCTGGTACTCGCCGCCGTCCTCTACTTCCTCTTGCTCCTCCCGATGCGCCGGCTGGGCGCCGCCTGAACTCGCGTCGCGTGCGGTTTTGGTCGCCGCGCCGCCCAAACTGTGATCGCCACGGCCGGCCCCGTCCGCAACTGATTGATCCCGCTGCCGGCGCGCTGGCGTGAAACTCGCACTTCGCAGTTGGTTCCCCGGCGAGGAGCACGCGCCATGGCGTTCGGGAGTCGTTCGGGCCATGCCTTCGTCGTCGCCGTGACCCTGGGGCTGTCCGCTTCCCTCGGCGCCGTCCAGCAGCCGGGATCGCCCGGCGGCGGTCCGCTGCCCGATTTCGACGTCCGCGCCGGGCGCCGCCCGGCGGCCGCGGCGCCGGCCGCGCAGGATGCGCTGCGCCGCGCGCGCGGACCGCGGGGCGAACGGGCCGCACGGCTCGACCCGCACACGGGTGCGCTTCGCATGATCGAGAAACCCGCGGCCGCGCTGAACGCGCGCGCCCCGGTGGTCGCCGCGCGGCGCGTCGTCGAGTCGCTCGCCGACAGCCTCGGACTGGACGCGGCGGATCTGCGCGAGCTCACGCTGGTGCGCGACTTCACGAGCGCCTCGACCGGCCTGCGCACAATCGCATTCGCACAGGCGATTGACGGCATCCCCGTTTTCGATGGCGTCGTGACGCTTCACGTGCGGGCTGACGGCGCGATCGAACGGGTGACCTCGGGCGCCGCGCGCGGTGCCGGGCGGCCTCCGCTCGGCGGGCCGCGCCGCGACCCCGCGGGAACACTGCTGTGGTTTCCCATCGACGGCGCGCTCCGGCTCGCGACGCAGACCGTGGTCGAGTCGGAGGACCCGAAGGCCGTCTACGACCTGATCGCCGACGCCGCGACGGGCGAGCTGCTGTTCCGGCGGAACCGCGTGCGCTACGCGGACGGCACCGGCCGCGTGCTGCAGGCGGCCGAGACCAGTCTCCGGGACCCGCGACTGCCCGACGCGATGCCGTGGGGCGAGTCGGGCCCGGGCAGCTGCCCTCCGGCGGTGAATCACCTGGTACGCAGCCTGAACGCTCCCTTCAGGGATGAGGCGACGGTACTCGCGACGAACGGCCGCCTTTCCGGCAACAACACGCACGTCTTCCGCGGCGCGGCGCAGACCGAGGCCGCCGCCGGTTCGCTCGACGGCACGTCCTGGTCGTTCGACTTCCCGTTCGGCTCCGCGGCGGCGGCGGAGACGGCGCTCTTCTTCTCGCTGAACTTCGTGCACGACTTCTTCTACGACCTGGGATTCGACGAAGCGGCCGGCAACTTCCAGGCCGACAACTTCGGCCGGGGCGGCGCCGCCGGGGATCCGCTGTTCGCGCTGGCACGCGCCAGCGGTCGCAACAACGCCTACTACCAGCATGCCGTGGACGGCTCCAGTCCGACGATCGCGATGTTCCTCTGGGACGGCTCGGGGTGCTGGTCGCAGGACGTGGACGGCGACGGCACGGGCGACCTCGACGGCGACCACGACTCCGACATCGTCATCCACGAGTTCCATCACGGCGTGAGCCTGCGCCTCAATCCTGCGTGGAACGGCGCGGAGGCGGCGGCGATGGGAGAAGGCGGCGGCGACTTCTTCGCGTACAGCGTCAACGGCGACACCGTGCTCGCCGACTACGCCCGCCCCGGCGGCATCCGCCGCATCAACGACAAGGTGTACTCCGACTGGTCCTGCCCGTTCTGGTTCCTCTGCGAGGAGCACGTGAACGGCGAGATCTGGGCCAACACCCTGTGGGACGTGCGCGAGCGGTTCCGCACCGACCTGGTGCGCGGCAGCGAGGGCACCGCGATCAACGAGTCGCACCAGCTGTACGTCGATGCGCTCAAGCTGTCGCCGCCGTCGCCGACGATGCTCGACATGCGTGACGCGATGCTGCTCGCCGATTCGGTCCGCAATCCCGCCACGACGCGCAGCCAGAACTTCTGCCGCCTGTGGGAACCGTTCGCCGCGCGCGGGATGGGCGTGGACGCCACCGACACGGCGGACAACGGCCTGAACCAGGTCTCGGCCGCCTACAACGTCCCCGACGGCTGCGTGCCACCGCCCGCGCCGCCGACGATTACGGTCGCCGTGGTCACGGCGACCGCGGCCGAGGCTGGCCCTTCGAGCGGCCTGTTCCGCATCAGCCGTGGCACCGCGCAGCCCTCTCCCGTGACGGTCAGCTACTCGCTGTCAGGATCGGCCGCAAACGGCACCGACTATGTTTTGCTGCCCGGCACCGCCACGATTCCGTCCGGCGCCGCAACGGCGGACGTCGAGGTCACGCCGATAGACGACACGACGCTCGAATCGAACGAAACGGTCGTGCTCTCGCTCCGCGCCCAGGGCTCCTACATCGTCGGCAGCCCGGCCTCCGGCACCGTCACGATCGTGAGCGACGACGTTGCGCCCGACTTCGCGGTGACCGCCCTCGCGGCACCGCAGAAGTTTCCTGCAGGCGTGCCGACTGCGGTGACGGACACGACGGCCAACCAGGGCAAGGCACAGAGCCCGGCGTCGTTCACGTCGTATTACCTGTCCAGCAACATCCAGCTCGACGCGTCGGACCTCCTGCTCGGCAGCCGCGACGTGCCCGGGCTGGCGCCGGGCGGCTCGCACGAGGGAAGCGCCACCCTCGTCGTGCCCGCAGAGACGACTCCCGGCACCTACTCGCTGTTCGCGAAGGCCGACGGCCCGGGCGCCATCGAGGAGTCGTCCGAGTTGAACAACACGCGGCGGCTGACGATCCGCATCGGACCCGATCTGATCGTCTCCGCACTGTCGGGTCCGGCCACGGCGGCGCCGGGCGCGACGATCTTCGTGTCCGACACGACCATGAACGACGGCGCCACGGCCGCGGCCGCATCCGTGACACGTTTCTACCTGTCGGAGAACCGCACGGTGGAGGCGGGCGACGTGCTGCTGCAGTCCCGCAACGTCCCGCCGCTCGCGGCAGCGGCGGTGCACACCGCCACGACGGCGGTGACGATCCCGACGTCGACGGCTACCGGCTCGTACTACCTGCTGGCGGACGCCGACGGGGAAACCGCGGTCGCGGAAGCTGTCGAGACCAACAACGCACGCTCTCTCCCGCTCCGGATCGGACCCGATCTCGTGGTCGCCTCGGTGACCGCCCCGGCGAAGTCGGCAGCGGGTGCGGCACTGGTGGTCACGGACACCACGAGCAACACCGGCCAGGGCGCGGCGCCCGCGTCGTCGACGGCGCTGTTCCTCTCGGCGGACTTTTCGCTCGATTCCTCGGACACGCGGTTGTCAGAGGGCCGGGCCGTGCCGCCGCTCGCCGCCGGCGCGTCCAGCACGGGCAGCACGACCGCGACGCTGCCGGCGAGCCTTGCGCCCGGCACGTGGTACGTGTTCGCACGGGCGGACGACGGGGAGGTCGTGGCGGAGGTGCTGGAGACCAACAACAGCCGCTACGCTATCGTCCGGGTGGGGCCGGACCTGACCGTGCCCTCGGTGTCGGCGCCATCGAGCGCGGTCGCAGGCAGCGCGATCGCCGTCACCTACACCGTCGCCAACGCGGGCGCCGAGGCGGCAGGCGCGTCCTTCGTCAAGTTCTACCTGTCAACCGATCTGCAGCTCGACGCCTCGGACGTCGATCTCGGCTCCTCGTCCGAGATCCCGCCGCTGCCGGCCGGCGCCAGCGTCACCGGGACGACGACCGTCGTCGTGCCGGGCGGGCGTTCCGGGACGTTCTACCTGCTCGCGATTGCCGACGGCACGGGCGTCATCGCGGAAGCGAACGAGGGGAACAACCGCGGCTGGCGGAAGGTCACGGTGTCGCTGCCCGCCGGGTGGTGAGCGGGTCTCAATGTTGAATGCCGAATGCAGAATGCCGAAATCGTCAACCATTCGGCATTCGTCATTCAGCATTCGGCATTGACATTCCAGGCAACCTTCCCCACCCCTCCCCCGTCTCATACCTTGACCGTCTAGGCTTCTTTGGTGCAGGCTCTAGGCATGGCGCATACGTCCGACTCGGGCGTGCTGCACGGCACGCTCGAGGCGCTCGTCCTCAAGACGCTGACCTGGGGCCCCCGTCACGGCTACGGCATCGTGAAGTGGATCGAAGAGGCGACCGACGGGACGGTGATCGTCGAGGAGGGCACGCTGTACCCCGCGCTCTACCGGATGGAGCGGCGCGGTTGGATCGACGCCGAATGGGGCACGTCCGAGCTCGGCCGCAAGGCGAAGTTCTACCGGCTGACCGCGCGGGGCCGAAAGCGCCTCGCCGAGGAGACCGCCGAATGGGCGCGGTTGTCCGCGGCGGTCTCGAAGGTTCTCCTGTCCACGACATGAAGTTCGGGCGGGCACTAGGGTCGGTGTTCTGGCGCGGCAGCGTCGACGACGAGGTCGATTCCGAGCTCGAGTTCCACGTCGAGATGCGCACGCGCGAGCTGGTGGCGCGCGGGATGGACCGCAACGCGGCGCGCGAAGACGCAATCGCCCGCTTCGGCGACATCCGGCAGGTCAGCGCGACCTGCCGCGACCTGGGCAGGAGGAGGAACAGGGACATGAAGCGCGCCGTGTACTTCTCGGAACTGAAGCAGGACCTCCTCTTCGCGTGCCGGCAGCTTGTCCGGGCGCCTGGTTTCACAGTCGTCGCTCTCGTGACGCTGACGCTCGGGCTCGGTGCCACGACGGCGATCTTCAGCGTCGTCCACGCCGTCGTGCTCCGGCCGCTGCCCTTCCCCGATGCGGATCGCGTCTTCGCCGTCTACGAGACCTGGCGCGACTTCCGGCGGGGGCGTCTGTCGGCGGGCAACTACGCCGAGGGGATCTCCAGAGCACAGAGCTTCAGCCGCACGGCCGCCGTCGAGTACGTCAGCTTCAATCTCGGCGACGCGCTGGACACGGAACGCGTGATCGGCGCGCGCACCACCGGGGGGTTCTTCGGCGTGTTCGACGTGCCTCCCGCCCTGGGCCGGGTGTTCGCCGAACCCGACGATCGGGCCGGGCGGGAGCAGGTCGCCGTCCTGAGCCATCGCCTGTGGGCGCGACGCTTCGGCTCGAACCCCGTCATCGTCGGAACGACCATCCGGTTGAACGGCCGCCCGTTCGAGGTTCTCGGCGTCATGCCCGCCTCCTTCGATTCCGCCGTGATGCAGGAGGAGCTGTGGGTCCCGATGGCGTTCAGCGCGGCGCGGACAGCCAACTTCGACGAGCACTACCTCGCCTCCTTCGCGCGGCTCCGACCGGACGTGACGCGCGAGCAGGCGCAGACGGAGCTCGACCGCCTGGCCACGGAGGTCTCGGCGGCGCAGCCGATGCACAACGCGCAGCGCGGCTTCTGGTCGGAACCGCTGCTCGAATCGGTGGTGACGAGCGTGCGCGAGCGCCTCTTCATCCTGCTTGGCGCCGTCGGCCTGGTGCTGTTGATTGCGTGCGGCAATCTGTCCAACCTGCTCCTGGCGCGCGGGACCGCGCGATCGGGCGAACTCGCGGTGCGCGCGGCGCTCGGCGCCGGACGATCGCGGCTGGTGCGCCAGCTCATCACCGAGAGCCTGGTGCTGGCTTGCGTCGCGGCCGCGGCCGGCGTCGCGCTGGCGTTCTGGGGCATCCGCGGCCTCGTGGCCGTCGCGCCTCCGGGCGTGCCCCGCCTCGAGCAGGCGGCGATCGATCCGGTCGCCCTCGGGTTTGCGGCAGGCGCCGCATTTCTGAGCGCGCTGCTGTTCGGCACGGTGCCGGCGTTCCGGGCGGCGCGCACGGACCTGCAGGGCACGCTCACCGCCAAGACCCGCGGTGCGGTCGGCAGCGTCCGCGATCGCCTTCGCACCAGCCTGATCGTCGCGGAACTCGCGCTGGCGCTGCTCCTGCTCGTCGGCGCCGGCCTGCTGATCCGCAGCTCGATCGCCCTGCAGCGCGTCGACCCCGGGTTCACGCCCGCGGGCGTCCTGACGGCGCGGCTGTCGCTGGCCGCGGGCCGCGACGGCCCGCCCGAGGCGCGCCCGGATGTCGGGGCGGTGCGCGCCACGTTCACGCGCGTGCTCGAGCAGGCCTCGACGGTGCCGGGCGTCGAGGCGGCGGCGCTCGTGAACCAGGTGCCGATGGGTCCCGGCGGGAACAGCAACGGGCTGCTCGTCGAGGGGAGAGCCATCGACGCGCGGAACGCGATCGACAGCCTGCTGCGCATGGTCACCCCGGGGTACTTCTCCGCGATGGGGATTCCGATCCGCAAGGGACGCGGCTTCACCGACGCGGATCGACGCGGCGCGCAGAAGGTGATGATCATCAACGAATCGCTCGCGAGGGTCGCCTTCCCGGACTCCGATCCAATCGGCAGGCGCATCGCCTGCTGCGAGCCGGCGGCCGACGGCACGTCGCCGGACTACAAGACGGTGGTCGGCGTAGCCGGCGACGTGTACTCGCGCGGGGTGGCCGCCGGCCCCTACCCGGAGTTCTACCTGCCGCTCGACCAGCTGCCGGACGCGGCCTGGGACTGGACGCAGCGGACACTGTACGTCGTCGCCCGCACCAGGATGGAGCCCGGCGCGCTCGCCGGGCCGCTGCGCCGCGCGGTCGCCGCCGCCGCGCCCGGCGTCCCCGTGTTCAACGTCCGGACGATGGAGGAGCGCCTCGCGGATTCGCTGGCGACCGCGAACTTCAACACGCTGCTGTTGACGCTGCTCGGCGCGATCGGGCTGGTGCTGTCGGCGGTCGGGATCTACGGCGTCATCGCCTACTTCGTCTCGCGGCGGACGCAGGAGATCGGGGTGCGCATGGCGCTCGGCGCGTCGCGTGGCGACGTCGTTCGCCTCGTCGTCCGCCAGGCGGCGGCGCCGATCGCGGTCGGGCTCGCGGCCGGCCTCGGGGCCTCGCTGGCCGCGACCCGCGTGCTCGAACGCGAGCTCTTCGGCGTGACGCCGACCGACGTGGTGACGCTCGCGGCGATGTCGCTGACGCTGGCGGCGGTCGGACTCGCCGCCAGCGTGGTTCCAGCGCGGCGCGCGGCGTCGGTGGATCCGACGCGCGCGTTGCGGATGAACTGAGACCGATCCGCGGCCCCGCGGTCCGCCGTCCACTGTCCGCGGAGCTACTTCCCCGACTCCAGCCGCTGATCGATCTCGGTCTTTGGCAGCCAGCGGCCGTTCAACATGACGCCGGCAATCCTGCCGCTGTTCGAGATGTCGTCGAGCGGGTTCGCGTCGAGCAGCACGAGATCGGCCCGCTTTCCGCGCGCCACCGTGCCGGCGGTCGCCGACGTGCCGAAGTGGGCGGCGACGTTCACCGTCCCGCTGCGCAGCACCTGAAAGGGCGTGAGCCCGGCGGCGACGATCGCCTGCAGCTCGCGGTGCACGGAGAAGCCGGGCACGTTCCACCATTGCGGCGCGTCGGAGCCGAGCAGGAACGGCACGCCCGCCTCGTGCAGCCGTTTGATGAGCGTGCGCCGGAGCGCGAGGTACTTCTCGCGGTCGGCCGCGGGCACCAGCACCATCTTCTGCTTCTGGCCGATCCAGTTCTGCACCTGCGGAGGCGGGACGTACTTCATCTCGGGCCGCCCGGCCATCGCCTGCGGATCCTCGTCGTTCAGCAGGTTGACGAACAGGATCTCGGTGGGCACCATCCACGTCCCCGCCGCCTTCGTCCGCTCGATCAGGCCGGAGATGCGCGACTCGTCGACCTCGTTGATGAGATTCAGGCCGAAGAACTGCGATTTCGACGGGTCCTTCGCCAGCGCTTCGACGTAGCCGTCCAGGTGATCGATCGTCCACATCCGGGTCTCGAGGGCGCGTGCCAGGCCGACATCCAGCGGGACGTGGCCGGCGAACCGGATCCCGACCTCCTTCGCCTTCGCCGCCATGGCGTCGAAGACGTCGCGCTTCACGCCCGGGTGGATCTTCAGCAGGTCGTAACCGGCCTGTTTCTGCGCGGTGACCGCCTGCACCGCGGCTTCGGCCGTGGGCACGCTGTTGCCGCTGAACGAGGGCCCCGAGGTGTAGATCTTCGGGCTGACGATCTCCCCTGTCTCCGCGCGTTCGCGATACGCGAGGTGGCGCGGATCGCCGAGCATGCCGCGAATCGTGCCGATGCCGTTGGCGGCGTACAGAAAGAGGACGCGCTCGATGTCGGCGTCGGTGGCTTTCGCGCCGGGGATGTGCGCGTGCATTTCGGCCAGCGCGGGGATGAGGAACTTGCCCTTCGCCTCGATGCGCGTGGCACCGGACGGCACCGTCGTCTTCGCCGCCGCTCCGAGCGCCTCGATCCGTCCGCCGCGCACGACGACGGTCTGGTCCCGCAGCACCGTTTCGCGCTCCATCGTGAGCACGTTTACTCCGACGAAGGCCGTTGCGGGATTCTGTTGAGCTGGCAGTGGAAGCGTCGCGATCAGGTACGCCGCGAGCGCCGTTACAGAGGGCGTCTTCATTGGGGAATCTTACCAGCCAGTGGCGAAAGAGGCGGCACGGGACGTGGGCTGGACCGCTCAGACCTGGAGGCCGAGCTCTCCCGCAGCCGCGACTTCCCTGTGTGCGGGCTGGTATCGACCTGAGAAACCGTGTGGCCGGCGTTGCGAGGTCCCGCCCTACCTCACGACGATGGACGTCTCCGCGCGGCGGCCGTGCTCGTCGCGAGCGGTGATGCGGTGCGACCCGGGCGCAAGCGGCCACATGAGCGCGCCGTCGGAGCTCGCGGTGCCGAGCGGCTCGCCGTCGAGGCTCCACGCGATCCGGCCCGGGCGCGATGCCACCACGCGCAAGGGCAGCACCTGGAACTCGCGACGCAGCGTGGGATCGATCAAGTACACGGCCTCAGGGGGCGGGCTGGAGATCGCGAGCGCCACGCGCGCCGGAGGCGCGGCCGCGGCGCCAGCCGGACGGCTCGCGGCAAACGCCTTGTCGGGGTAGCGCCAGGGCTCGACCAGCCGGCCGTTCTGCGTCGCCCACTGCCGATACGCTGCCGGCCAGACGACGATGACGCGCGTTGAGCCGTCGCCGAGCCCCGCCGTGCTGGCCTCGAGGGCCACGCCGGCGTCGCCCCGCCCGAGCAGCCGGTCGTCGGCGACGTGGTGCCAGCTGCACGGCAGCTCCGCACCGTCGGCAGCCAGCCACTCGCGCTGCTTCGAGGGACACCAGTCGTTCGCCAGGCCGCCCGAGAGCGAGCAGATCTCCGCCTCGACGACCGATTCGTCGGGCGGCAGCAACGTTTCCGTCCGGCCGCCGAAGCGTTTCTCGGCGGCGAGCATCACCGCGTGGAAGATCGGCGCGGCCCCGGTCACGCCGGTGGACTGGCGCAGCCGCGCGCGATCGAAGTTGCCGACCCAGACACCGACGGTGATCGCGCGCGTGTAGCCGATGGTCCAGTTGTCGTGATACGCCTGCGACGTTCCCGTCTTCACCGCGACCTGGAACGGGAACTCCAGGCTGCCACCGCGCCCGAAGATGAACTCGCGCGCGTCGTGGTCGGAGAGCACGTCGCCGATCCAGAACGCGGCGCGTCGCGACACCAGCCTCCGGGTCTCACCGCCCGGCGCGTCCAGCAGCGCGGTCGGCCGGATCCACTCGCCGCCGCGAGCGAACGCGCCGTAGGCGGCAGCGAGCTCGTCGAGGCGGACCTCCGCGTTTCCCAGCGTCACGCCGAGGCCGTAGTGGGAGGCGTTCCGATCGAAGGTCGTCAGCCCGGCGCGCTGAAGGAAGCGGATGAGTGACGGGACGCCGAGCTCGGACGCGAGCGCGACGGCCGGCACGTTCTCGGATCCGGCAAGCGCCCGGCGCGCGAGCATCGGGCCGCGGTAGCGCCCGTCGTAGTTGCGCGGCGTGTAGAGGACGCCCGGTTCGACGGTCGGGAAGTGCGACGGGATGTCGGGGAGCACGCTGGCGGGCGTGAACCCCTGCTCGAAGGCAAGCGCGTAAGTGAACGGCTTGAGCGCCGAGCCGGGCTGCCGCGGCGTCCTCGGCCCGTTGATGGTGCCGCCGTGCGCGCCGTCGACGTAGTCGCCCGAGCCCTCCCAGGCCAGCCACTGGCCGGTGGCATTGTCGAGCACGACCACCGCGACGTTGGCGGCGCCGTGCTTCGCGAGCACCGGCCGGAAGGTGCGGAGAATGCCGGAGACGTCCGCCTGCAGCGCGGCGTCGAGGGTCGTGCGGATCCGCGCCGGCCGGCGCTTGCCGGCTTCGCCGAGCACCATCTCGACGAAGTGCGGCGCGCCGAACGGCGCCTCGGGGCGCGCGAACGCGAGCTGCTCGGCGTGCGCCTCGCGCGCCTGGGCGGCCGACAACACCCCCAGCGCCTCCATCCGCTTGAGGACGCGGCGCTGCCGGCGGAGCGCGGCCTCACGGCTGCGGTACGGGTTGAAGCCCGACGGCCGCTGCGGAAGCCCTGCGAGAAACGCCGCCTGCGCCGGCGTGAGCATCGACGCGTGGCTGCCGAAGTAGGCGCGGCTCGCGCGCTCGGCGCCGACCACCTGGTTGCCGTAGGCCGCCAGGTTCAGGTACATCGCCAGGATCTCGCGCTTGTCGAACCGGTGCTCCAGCCGCAGCGCGACCACCGCCTCGCGCAGCTTGGCGGCGAGGCCGCGCCGCCGCTCGGGATCACGGCGGCTGAGCAGGAGCTTCGCCACCTGCTGCGAGATCGTCGACCCGCCCTCCACGACCTGCCGCTCGGCGAGGTTGCGCCGCAGCGCGCGGAGGAGCGCGACCGGATCGATCCCGGGATGCGAGAAGAAACGATGATCCTCGGCGGCGATCGTCGCGGCGACGAGCGCCGCCGGAAGGTCATCGGCCGAGAGCGCCCGGCTGCGCGTTCCGTCGGCCGCGCGCGCTTCGTAAAGCGGGATGCCGGTGCGATCGACGACCACGGTCGACTCGAAACGGTGGCCCGCGAACAGATCCGCGGGGAGCGGACCCAGGCGGATCCACGCGCCGGCGGCCAGCAGGGCGACGATGGCTGCCACCACCACACCGGTGCGCGGGCGCTCTCTTGCTGCTGCGATGAGGCGTTTGGGGTCAACTCCCAACTGCCAACTCCCAACGACCAGATTGACGGACTGCCCAACTGCCAATCACCAACTCCCAAGCCGGCGGGACTCTCAAGCGGCTTTGGCAGCGCCGACCGTTTGCGAGTCGGTCGCTGGGAGTTGGGAGTTGTCTATCGTCTCACCTCGATGACCGTCGTGGCCGTGCGGCCAAACACCTCGGGTTCGTACATCTCCTCGGCGCGCGCCGGGGCCGTGCGGAAGGTGCCGGCGGTCGTGGCGCGCGCGATGTAACTGAACTCGTGCCGCCCCTCGCTCAGCATCGTCGCGAACAGCTCGACGCGATCGTCGTAGCGCTCGACGTGGTCGAACCCGCCGTCGAGCCACCAGGGTTCCCACTCCCCTTCGGGGTCGCGGTCGCGGACGCGCGGCCCGCGGTGCTGGTCCTGCTCGGCTGCCAGATCCTGCCTGGTCGTAGCGAACCACGACTCGACCGCTTCGAAACCGGCGGGCAGCGGATCGGTCACGGCCACCCATCGTCGCTCCTTCGTCAGGTGAAACGTCAGGCTGACGCGCACGAGATCGCCGGCCTTGAAGCTCGTGGACGCCGGGCGCGTGCCCTTCTCCACGAACGGCGCATAGCTGCGCTCGATGCGGATGCCGGCGTCGAGGCCCTGCTGGTAGAGCTCGTCGGCCGCGTAGCGCAGGCGCGCGGTATAGAACAGCGTCCCGGCACCCTCGCGCGTGAACGTGAGCTGGCGCGTGCTGCCCGGCGCGGCGAGCGCGAGCGTGCGCGCCATCGGCACGTCGGCCGTCTGCGACCGGGTCGACCGTCCCGTGAACTGCCCGCGGGCGATCTCCTGGTCGCCGGCCGTGACCACGGCCGTGAAGTCGGGGATCGCGGCCTCGTACCTGCGGTAGTAGCCGACGAGCGCTTCCATCGCGTGGGCGTTCTCCTGCGTGTTCCCCCAGCGCCCCTTCTTGCGGGCCGCCATCATCCAGCGCACGAGGCCACGCACCGGTGCGTCCTCGACGCCGGCGCGGACTATCGTGTTGAGCACGATCGCCGTCGAACGGACGTTCGAGCTCCAGAACCAGCGCAGATACGGGTCGTCGCTCTCCTCGACGTGCGCGCTGCCGCCCTCCGCCAGGATGGCGTTCGCCAGACGGCGGCGAAGCTCCGCCACGCGCGCGCCGGACGGCTCCCCCTTCGCGGCAAGCGCGTCGTGCAGGTAGGCGAGCGCGAATACCGGCATGCGGTCGCGGTAGCCATAGAGCCGGTTCAGATGTGAGTCCACGTTACGCCCGCCCTCCGCGAGCACCTTGATCGCGAACGCCTGCCACGAGGTGTACGACGTCCACCACGCTTCGTTGACCGGCGGCTTCTGCGCCAGCTCCCGTTCGAGGTAGACGAGCGCGCGCTCCCGTCTCTGCGGGTTGACCTCGTACTTCAGGTCGGATGCCACCTTGAAGACGTGCAGCAGGTAGCTCGTAAGGTACGGCGAGACCGAGAGACACTCGCCCGCCCAGTAGGCGAAGCCGCCGCTGGCGCACTGGAACTTCTCCAGCTCGTTCAGCGTCTGCTGGACCGCCGGCTTCATCTTCGCGGGATCCATGCCGGGCAGCGTGAACGCCTCGCCGAGATCGGCGGCGAGCAGCAATGCCAGCGCGCGCGACCCCTTCTGCTCCGCGCAGCCGTACGGGTACTCGACGAGGTACCGCGCGCCCTCGCCGAGGCCGACCATGGCGGTCGACGACAGCTCCACGCGCAGCCCGCCGAAACCCGGCACCACCCGCCGCGGCACCGTTATCGTCTCGGTCGCCGTCGTCGTGCTGCCCGCCGCCTCCCCGTACGCGGCGACGGTCTCGGGCGAGGCCAGGATCTCGACCGGGATCGTGTCCTCGAAGGCGTCCGTCTCATCGCCGATGGCGACGGTCATGCGGACGCGCGCCCGCCCGACCGACCTCGCCGCCGCCTCGAAGCGCGCTTCCACCGAGCCGCCCGCCGCGATATCCATCGTGAGCTGCTGCGCGCCCGGCGCGAACTCGAGGACGTCTGGATCGAGGCTCCGGATCGTCACAGACGCCGTTCCGGCCGCGGACAGCTGGCTGCCGACCACCGCTCCGAACAGCGCCTTGTCGCCGACCGCGAGGAACCGTGGAAACGCCGGCTTGAGCGTCACCGGCTTGTTGATGCGGATTTCGCTGTCGCCCGAGCCGAATCGCGAGCTGCGATCCGCGGCGACCGCCATGATCCGGTAGGTGGTCAGCGACTCCGGAAGCTTGACGTCGACCGTGGTCTGGCCGGTCGCGTCGGTCGTCACCGACCCCAGCCAGAACGCCAGCACGCGGAAGTCCTTGCGGATCGTCCCCGCACCCGCCTCGGCGCCGCCGCCGCCGCCCTCGGTGTCGCCCTTCGGCGTCAGCACGCGCCGCGAGATGATCCGCTGGCGGCTGTCGGCGTTCATCACCTGCAGCGCCTTGCGCACGTAGACGGAGCCGAGGATGTCGGGCGTGCGATACGACGTGAGCGACAGCACGCCGTAGTCCACCGCCCACAGCGTCACCTCCCCCGCCGTGCCGCGTCCCTGCTGGTCCTTGACCTCGAGGCGCACGGTCGCAGTGTGGGCAGGACGGTACTCCACGCGGTTGGCGGCAACGGCCACGGTGAGGCGTTTCGAGCGGTCCTCGACGTCCAGCTCCACGTAGCCGAGACGGAACGACGGCTTGCCGGGATCGCCCGGATCGGGCTCGTTCGCCGATGGCCCGGACTGGCCGGTCGATGACCCGGACTGGCCGCCCGTCTCGGCCGCCGGCGTCGTGCGCCCCTTGACGAGCAGCACGGAGACGAACACGTTCGGGATGTGCTCCTCGGTGATCGGCACCGAGATCGACTGTTGCGTCGAGGTGAGCGCGAACTGCCGGTGCGTGCGGATGCCTTCGCGCTCGGTAGTGACGAGCGCGGTCGCCTGTTCCCAGGGCGACTGGATCATGATCCGCGCGGTGTCGCCGGGCCGGTAGGTCCGCTTGTCGGCGACCAGGTCGATCCGGCTGTGGTCGTAGCGCTGCCAGGCGGTGTAACCCTCGCCGAGCACGTAGAACGCGGTCGTGGTATTCGAGTGCCGGCCATCGCCGGTCCGTGCGGCCGCCTTCAGGATGAAATACCCGCCGTTCTTGAACGGCACCTCCAGCGCAACGGGGTCGGCTGCCGTGGTGACCGTCCAGGTGCCGGCGGGGACCTCCTTGCGTTCGGTGTCCCAGGTGTAGAAGCCGCCGCCCTCCGCGCGTCGGACGCTGATCCACTGGATCTGTGTGAGCGTGATCTCCACGGGAACGCCGGGGACGAGTTGCCCGTCGAGGCCCGCGGCGACCACCTGCGTGCGCAGCCCGGTCGTCTGGTCGACGAAGTATGAGGGCCGGTGAATGCCGATATACCACGGCGCCGGGTGGACGGTGATGCTCGCGCGGTTCGCGATGTGCTGGCGCGAAACGTCCTCGACGTCCGCTTCCAGCGTATAGACGTACGGATAGCCGGCATCGCGGACGGTCTCGAGCTGCAGCGCCAGCTCGCCGTCCTTGCCAAGCGCCTGTTCGTCGCGCCTGACCTCCGGCGGCTCGTGGCGTCGATCGTCGGGCCAGCCGACGAACGTCCATCGTTCGTCGGGAAACGCGTCCCGCACGGCGGAAGGCGCGCTGTACGCCGGCGACCTGGTGAACCGCCACTGGGCGGGACGCATGCCCACCGGCGCGCCGAACAGGTAGCGTGCCGAAACCACGCCCTTGAGCGGATCGCCCGCCATCACGGTGTGGCCGGTCAGCGACACCTCGACGCGGAAGTCGGGACGCCGGTAAGCGGCCACGAGGAAGGAGGCGTCCACCGACCGGTCGTACGGCACGAACCCGCGGTCTTTCGACGTCACGACCGCCGTCGGTTCCGAGACGCGAACAGAGTAGTTGCCCAGCGTCCCGTCCGGGGGCAGCGCCATCGTCCACTCGGCGCTGCTCCAGGCGTTGACTTTCACGGTGCGCTCGTCGACCACGCGATCGTGGCCGTCGCGCACCGCGACGTGGACGGCGGTGCCGGCCGGCAGGAGCCGGACGCCGGAGGCGGCGTTGTGACGCAGGATGGCCTTGAAGTGCACCTCCTCGCCCAGCCGGTAGACGCCGCGGTCGGTGAAGACCGACCCGCGCAGCAGCGGCACCGCCTGGCGCAGGTTGATACCGGTGCCGAGCTCCCAGGGGTTGATGCCCTCGTTCCAGTCGCTGCCGACGTACGCGATGTCGCCGTCCTTCTCGGCGGTGACGACGAACGCGAGCCGCCACCAGTCGTCCGGGTCGCGCAGCGGGGTATCGGGCGCTATCGCCACGCCGTCGGCGCCGGTGATCCCGCGCCAGTGCCTCCGGTTGTCGAGCCGGATGATCGAGACGGTCGCCCCTGGAACCGGGGCACCAGTGTCCAGCCGCGTAACGAAGACCAGCGTGTTCTGCGGGCTGTCCTTGACCGTGATCCCGAGATTCGTCACCTGGACCAGGGTCGCGCGCGTCCGGCGGTCATCGGCGCTGTAGCGGCGCGAGCGCGCGATCGGCTCGCCCTCGCGGATGCCGGCCCATACCAGGCCGGTGCCGCCCCGGAGCGCCGACGACAGGTCGATACCGTGCGACTGGATGCGATCCGCTGTGACCGGCAGCTTCCGTTCGGTGCCCGCGCCGGGCGGCGTCAGCGTGAACCGGCTCTCTTCCTGGCGGAGGATCATGGGCACGAGCTGGTCCGGCTGCATCGGCGCGATCCACTGCTGCAGGTTCACGAAGTTACGCGCGTAGAACGGCAGCTTCGCGCCGCCGTCCTTCTCCCAGACGCCATGACCGTCGCCGAAGCTGGTGAACGCCAGCTGGTGCCAGTTCTCGACGATGCCGACCCAGGTGTAGCCGAGCGTCTGCCCGTCGACGGACGTGAGATCGGCGCGTGCGGCAACCGCGTAGCGGCGGTTGGGCGGCGGCGCGTCGAAACCGGCATCCTCGAGCGTGAGGGCGGAGCTTTCGTCGCCGTCGTACTCGCGGCGCGGCCTGGGCTTCGCCGCCTTCGCGACGGGACGGGGTGCGTCGGTGACGTCGGTCGCGGTTACGGCGCCGGCAAAATCACTGACTTTGACCTCGGCGCGCATCCGCACCGGGTTCCACCCGTCGGGATTGCACTCGTTGGTGCACCGGAACCCGTCGATGAAAAACGCCCTCCCAGCCTGAATGGTGTAGGTCTGCGGCCTGCCCGGCGTGGCCGTACCGGCTGGAGAGCGCAACGTCGGCGACGCGGTCAGCCTGATCCAGCTCTCGGGTGCGACCGGCTCCACGGTCTCCAGCACGACCAGGTTGCGCGCCGGCGGATGCGTCTTTCTGTCCCATTCGTTCGTCAGGCGCAGCGCAACGGGGGCGGAGCTCGACGCCGTCGCGCGCGTCACGGCGACCTTCGCGAGAAAACGATCGTGCGACCCCGGATCGAGGGCGGCGATGCGGGCCTGCTCCTCGGCGGTCGATACGGGCGGGCTCCAGTCGTGCGGCTCCAGCCCGGCGGTGACGCCGGCAGCGATGTCCGCCGGCCTGACCGGCTGGTTAAAGCGCAGCAGGATCACCATGCGCCCGGCGACGGTGCCGCTGCGGCGGTACCACCGCGGCTCCTGCAGTTTCACGGTGGGGGTCGTGAAGCTGAAGATGACCGGCTGTGCCAGCATCCGGCCGCTGACCGCCGTCGCGCGGCGGTCGATGGTGACCTGATAGCGCGTCGCATACGGCAACCGCTTCGGGTCGGGCGTGAAGATCAGGATCGTCGTCGCCGACCACCGGAACGTCCCCGCGAGCGCCGGCTCGATGCGGAAGAACGCGGGGCGCACCTGCTCCGGGATCCGCCCGAGCGTGACCATCGGCTCGGAGAACACGACCCGGATCTCGTTCGTCTCCGCGAGCGTGTTCACCTCGCCCTGCGGCCCGGTGCTGACGACGGTCAGCGCCGGCGAGGCACCAAGGGAGGGTTGGGCGTCAGCAGCAGGTGTACAGAGAAGGAGCGCGATCGCGAGAACCGGGGCGGTTCGAGTCATATCGAATACCGAGGCTTTCGCAGGGCATCTTACCCGCTTAGACACCGGATGCCCGTGGTTGGAGGACTCCTCAGCCGACGCTTTCGAGCAGCTTCAGGAACTCCTCGTAGCCGACGGCCTGCCAGCTCTCGGCCGCCAGGGCGCCTTCCGCGCGCGAGATGATCGACACCTTGTGGGCGGTCTCGACGTCCGGCGCCTCGTAGATGTCCATGAAATCGTAGGGCCCGAGAATCGCGTAGTGTGCCTTCCACTCGACCTGGGGACAGCACTCCCTCACCTTGGCCAGCCATTCCTTGCCCATGGCACGGCGCGCGCCGGGGTCGTGCATCGCCTGCGCCGCCAGTTTCGTCATCAGTACGAACGTCGGCATCTCACACCTCACGAAGCGATCGAGAAGGGGTAAGGGACGAGAACCTCGCACCATTTACTTACCACTTCTCGTTGCACCCGAACACGCACACCCCTCTCCGACCCCGGACTTTCTTACCCTTGCTCCTGACCCCTTGCTCCTTCTTATGACTTCAGGCATGCACCCTGCGTCGATCCGGCACGGTGAAGAGGGAGGGTACC
The DNA here is from genome assembly GCA_048594975.1 of Vicinamibacterales bacterium. Taxonomy (GTDB): domain Bacteria; phylum Acidobacteriota; class Vicinamibacteria; order Vicinamibacterales; family 2-12-FULL-66-21; genus JBMDXB01. The sequence goes on from JBMDXQ010000080.1 coordinate 44,327, forward strand.
CGCTGGCGCAGCTCCGTGGCGGCGCGCGCCCCAGGCGTCGCGCCCAGGAGGCTGCTGGTCATGTGGTAGACGAGCGCCACGACGCCGACCGATCCCCAGAAGGGGGTGCGCACGAGCAGCACGAGTCCTGCGCCGAGCAGCAGCACGGCCCCGGCGTCCACCACCGCGGCGACGAAGCGGGGGGCCAGCCGCAAGTACTCGCGTCGCGCGGGCGCGCCGGCGCGCCGATCGCCTTGCGGCGGCAGCGGCTGCGTTGCTTCCAGGCCGGCGGGCTCGTGGCCGATCAACTCGGCCTGGGCCCGGATGAGACGCGTGGTGCGGCGGTCGCCGATTGGGAAGAGGCGGCAGAACTCGTCGACCAGGTCATCGGCGTCCAGCCCCACGATCCGCGCGTAATCGCGGATGAAGGCGCGGGCGAAGAGCCCGCCCGGCCAGCGCGAGAAATCGCTGCGCTCGAGCCCTTCCCACAGATCGACGTCGACCTTGGTGGCTTCGGCGATAGCGGCGAGCGCGATACCCCGGCGTTCGCGCTCGCGGCGCAGCCGAGGCCCGAAGGTCTGGTGATCGGACATGACCCGGCTGATCGCATTCAGCAATTCTCACGCCGCAAGTGGGGTGGGGTGCATGCCGCAGTTCGCCGGCGGCTCGCCGCTCCGCCCGCATGCGAAATCTGTACGGCGGTTACAGAAATGCTCGGAGCCGGGCGCGAGGCGCCGATTCGACCGGTGCGCTGCGCGTCAGGTCGTCCGGTGTGCGGCCGTTCCTGTCTGCTGCATGCTGCCGGCCGCCGGCTCGTGCCAGGGCGGCAGCAGGCGGATGAGGCCGGCGAGGATGACGAACGGGAGCACCATCACCAGGATGGCGGGCAGCAGGCCCTCCCGGGTGGCGAACCCCATCTTGTATGTCGTATAGCCGAGGAAGCTCTTCGAGAAGAGCTGTCCGCCGACCACCACGTTCCAGCGCATGGCAAAGATGCCCACCAGCGTCAGCACGCCGGCCGCGACGTACAGCCAGAGCCGTGCGCGCGCGCGCATCTGCACGAGCTGGGTCCACGCGAGCAGCGCGATCGGCAGCACCGTCCCCGCGAGGATCTGCAGCACGATCTGCGAAGTGAACAGCTTCGTGCGCGCCATGAAATCCAGCGTCTTGAACGACTCGTCCGCTTCGTAAATGCGGTGCACTAGGTCGAGCATCTCGAGGGAGAAGTCCACGAGGAAGGCATAGAGCAGGTAGCGCGCCACCGTGTCCACGCACGCCATGTCGATCGGCCGGCGGCGCGCGGCGGTGATTGCGATGTAGAGCAGCATCACCATCGCGACGCCCGAAACGATCGCCGAGAACAGGAAGACCACTGGCATCAGCGGCGTCGACCACCACGGGTTCGCCTTGACCGACCCGAAGATGAAGCCGACGTAGCCGTGGAGCAGGAACGCGGACGGAATGCCGATGATGGTGACGATCTTGCCCACCTTGTCGTCGAGCGCGAGCGCGTTCGGGCTGATGTTGCTCGAGCCGAGCGTGAGCACGCCGTACATCAGCCGCTTCACACCGCGGCTGCGCTGCCAGGCGAGCACGAGGTCCCTGCGGTAGTCGAGCCAGATCTCGACTACCAGGACCACCATCAGGTACCACAGGTAGACGAAACCGAACATCGCCATCGCCGACGTCCCGTTCGGCGTCATCATCATCTCGAGCGATCGTTCGGGGCGGCCCAGGTGCAGCTGCAGCGGCAGCGGGGCGACGAGCAGGAAGGCGAGCGCCGTCAGCAGCGCCAGCCGGTAGGTGGGGCGGACCGCCTGCACGTTGAATACCCGCTCGAGCGACGCGAGGATGAAGGCGCCGGCCACCAGCCCGGTGATGAACGGGTAGAGAACGATGAGGACGCTCCACTGGAGCTCCATCTCGTTCGGGTACATGAAACCCTGGACGCCTTCCATCTGTGACCTCGATAGCCCCGACGTGCGTTACGCGCGACGTGCCACGTGCGAGCCGCGCCCCCGACCCCGGATCCCGGCGGCGAACTCCCCTACCTCACGGACCCGTCAAGCGCCGCGTAGAACACCTTGGCCCCGGTCGCCATCTGCGGCTTCAGCACGTCCACCGCGTTCTCGCGCAGGAACGCGTGGATCGGGTCGTCCGGGTTCTTCAGGTCGGCGAGCTGCCGTGCGCCGGTCGGGCACACCTCCACGCACGCCGTCGTCAGCCCCTTCGTGATCCGGTGGTAGCAGAGCGTGCACTTGTCGGCGGTGTGCGTCCGCGGATCGAGGTAGCGCGAGCCGTACGGGCAGGCCTGGATGCAGTATCGGCAGCCGACGCACCAATCCTTGTCCACCAGCACCACCCCGTCGGGCGTGACGAACGTCGCGCCGACCGGGCAGACCTGCACGCAGGGCGAGTTCGAGCACTGGTTGCACAGTTTCGGCACGAAGAACGTCTTGCCCACGCCGTCCGGGTACTTCTCCGGGAAGCCGTCGCGCCCGCCGTTCGGCGAGTCCACGATCGGATGCTCGAGATCGCCCGGATCGAGGTGGTAGCGTTCGATCCACGTGCGGAAGTAGAACGGCTCGTCCACCACGCCGTTCTCGGTCTTGCACGCCTGCACGCAGGTGCCGCAGCCGATACACTTGCGGATGTCGATCGCCATCGCCCACCAGTGATCGACGAGCGAGTAGGTCTCGGCCGCCTCCGGCGTCCCCGCGACCACGTGCTCGAGCGCAGCGGCCGATGCCGCCGTCATCACCAGGAGCCGGCCGCCGACGATCAGGAAGTCCCTGCGCGTGCCTTCCATTGGTGTTGTGCTGCCTCAGTGGAGATGGGAGTTCAGTGTGGTGGTCCCGACCGCGTCTCAGCCGCCCCAGGTCGCCTTCTCCATGCGTCCGCCCCTCAGCCGATCTTCGGGTTGTGCGGCGTGTGACATGTGATGCACTTCTCCTCCCCCGCGTGCTCCGTGATCGGCACGGTCGGATACTGGCGTGGCTTCCCCGTCCTGGCGGCGTGGCAGCGGACACACGGCTCGCGGCCGTCGGGCCGGGCCGGCTTCTCCACCTCGCCGCGCGCGTGCGAGCCGAGCGCCCCGTGGCACGACTCGCACGACACGGCGGCATGCCGCGACGCCGCGCGGAGCTCGACGACGTCCCCGTGGCAGCCGGTGCACGCCGCCTGCCCGGCGTGCACCGGCGTACGGGTTCGCGCGTCGTCTATCGCGCCCGCGCGATAGTGCCCGAACCGGCCGAAGTCGTCCGGCACCATCTGCGCCCGCACCGCCACGAAGAGCAGCGCGCCGGCGACGAAGATGGCAGCAAGGCGAACGAGGTGGTCCGCATCACCGAACGAGAATCTCATTCCCGAACACCTCGCGGCGCGGTCGGATCCGCCCGGGAAAGCCGGCTTGCGGACCGCGTCCGGGCGGGTGGCCACAGTGCAAGCAACCGGCCACGCGCCGTCTATGACCTAAGGGGTTCAGGTACTTGGACTTACTGCAGCCAGCGGAGGCGCAGGACCGAGGGGGAGGCCGGATCGCCGGAAATCCGACGGCGGAAAGACGGCGGCGGACAGGGCCCGCTGCGCGGGTACTCGCCGGGCCGGCCAGCTCGGCACGATCGCCGCACCTGAAGGGCAAGCAGCAGCTCTACTCGTGGCGCAGCGCCTCGATTGGATCGAGATGCGCCGCGCGCCGCGCCGCGCGGGTGGTTGCAGGCGCGACAGCCGAGGACGTAGCAGAAAAGGCGGAGAGTTTGCGGCCCGACGTCATCACCACCGGCATACGGCTGCGGGGCGATATCGATGGCTGCGGACTCTGCGAGCGCCTGAAGGATGCCGACCAAACCAGCTCGATTCCGGTCATTGCGGTGACCGCCTGGGCGCTGGGTGGACACCTCGAACGCGCACGTCGCGCTGGTTGCGATGCGGTGCTGGTCAAGCCCTGCGCGCCAACAACGCTGCTCGCGGAAATTTACCGAGTGCTGCGCCGTCGTCCGCCGGACGCGGGATCCGACCTCGCCTGACTCGGCATCAGGATGCCGTCTGGCCGTTACCCACCTCGGCTAAGCGTCTGACCCCGGGGCGGACAACACACCCGCGATCGTCGTTCGAGAGCACGCCTGGCCTCGCCTGCTCGCCCGGAGGTGTCACCGGCCGCGACAACAGCTTGCACGGCCTCGGTGCATGGCTCTGGCAACGGGCGGCGGTCGCAACCGGCCCGGGTGTTGGTCCTCTCACGCGATGTCCATCCTCGAGAGCCGTCGGACGGCGAGAATCACGGGGACCGCGATCCAGGCGGCGAGCGAGGCGGTCAGGGCGGCCGAGGCTCCGCCGGCGCCGTTCGTGAACCGCAGCAGCGCGAGCGAGGCGGCGCCGAAGGCCGCCGTGCCCTCGATCGCGAGCAGCGCGCCGGTGCGGACGGCGCCGATCGGGTTGAGCAGCACGGAGAGGATGAGCAGGCGCGACGCCTGGCCGGAACGCAGCAGCGACGCGGCGCCGAGCGCCGCGACGTCGACGAGCAGCGCCAGCGCGAACCAGAGCACCAGCGCCGCTGCCAGCGCGCGCACGCGGCGGCGGCCGAACTGGCCGGCGGACACGAGCGCCGCCAGCGCCAGGAACACCGCGGTCAGGACGACCGATCCCGCCCAGACCATGGCAAAGCCGGGCAGCCCGTCGCTGCCGGCGCGGGCGAAGATGACGAGGCCGGCGGCGCCGAAGCCGAGCGACTGCGCCGCGACGAGCGCCTGGAACAGGCCGACGAGCGAGCCGAGCAGCGCGTCGCGGCGCGCCAGCGGCTGCGCGAAGAGCAGCTCGGCGCTGCCCTTCTCCGGCGTCAGCGTCAGCACGCCCATGACCAGCGCGGTGAGCGGCACGAGCAGCAACACCAGCTGCAACAGCGACGCCGCGGTCCGGCCGAAGTCCTGAATCCCGCTGCCGCCCGACAGCACGTAGCCGGAGCCGGCGACGACCAGGGCCAGGCCGGCGAAGACGATGGCAAAGAGCTGCGTCCACCGCGACCGCGCCGCCAGCACCAGCTCCTGCCGGGCGCAGAGGCGCAGCGTTCGAAGGGGCCCGCCGGTCATGATCGTTATCGCGTCCTCCGGCTCTGGACGATGTCCGCAAAGCTCCTTCGAGTTCCGGTCGCGGCGGCCGCATCGGCGCCTCGCGACGCCTCGCTCGCATGCGCCACCAGGTGCGAGCCCATCGGCGTCTGCAGCGACGGCACTTCGCTGAACATCGCGTCGGCCGTCCGCACCCATTCTCCGGTGCGGTGATCGGCCACGTACGCATCCTCCGCCTTCTTCCCTCCGGCAATGGCGCTGGCGAGGCAGCCGATGTCGTCGTAGATGAGCGGTTCTTCGCCCGGCGCCGCGATCTGCCCGGCGACCTTCGGGTCGGATACCGACATGCGGCAGTACGCGCAGGTGTCTCCGGGCCGCACGTCAACCGGCGCCGTCGCCGAGCAGGCGGCGGCGACGGCCGATGAGAGGATGAATGCGATCCTCAACGCCGCCATGCCCCCTCCTCGGCCTGCCCGCCGCCGCCGACCAGCTCGCGATAGAGCGCGTCGAGCTGTCCGTCCCGCGCGACCAGCCCGCGAACCTCGGCGCCGCTGCGGCGCGCGAGATCGAGGACGACGGGACGCAGCGTGGCCGGCCCCGGTACGATCAGCTCGTCGTCGAGCCACGTTGCCGCGGGCGCCAGTTTCTGCACCTCGTCGAGCAGCGAGGCCGGCCGGCGCGACAGCCGCAGGCGGATGACCCCGCGCTCGGCGAGCCGATCGCGCAGCGCCGCCTGCGTCAGCTCGGCGACGAGCCGACCGCGCACGAGGACGAGGAAGCGATCGGCGAGCCGCTCCACGTCGCCAACCTGGTGCGAGGTGAAGAGCACGGTGCCACCCTCCCGGCGCCGCCGCTCCACGAGCCCGTAGAACGCGCACAGGCCTTCGGGGTCGAGCGCAGCGGTGGGTTCGTCGAGCAGCAGGACGCCGGTCTCCGGCAGCATCGCCACGGCGAGGCCAAGCCGCTGGAGCATGCCGCCGGAGTAGGTGGACACGGGCCGGTCGCCGGCTCCGTTCAGCGAAGCGAAGTGCAGCACGGCATGCGTCCGCGACTCCGGCACGTCGCGGAGCGCGCGATAGAAATCGACCACCTCAACGCCGGTCAGCGCCTCGGGAAAGGCAACCCGCTGCGGCAGGAACGACACCGCCCGGCGTGCATCGGGAGAACGCGGCGGCCGCGGCGGTTCGCCGATCATGACCTCGCCGGAATCGGGCGCGATCAGGCCGGCCGCGATCTTCAGCGTCGTCGTCTTGCCGGACCCGTTGGGGCCGAGCAGCGCGACGATCTCGCCGCGCGCCACCGGCATCGATAGCCCGTCGACGGCGACGTTCGCGCCGAAGCACTTCACGACGTCGCGAAAGATGATCACGATCGCCCCCGCGCGTGGCGGCGGCCGCGCCGCAGCATCGCGGCGGAAAGGAGCACGGCCGCCCCCGACCCCACCAGCCCCGAGGGAACGGCTGCGGTCTGCGGCTGCTGTCGCGGCGGCACGCGCAGGACGGGCGGCCGCGCGAGCGCCTCGGCGTCGACGACCGGCGACAGCTGCAGGACCGGGAACGCGCGTTCGGCGGCACCCACCGCCGACGCCGCGAAGCTGCGCGACAGCAGGTCCGCCGCGGTGAGGTTGCCGCGCAGGTGATCGAAGAGGCTCGACAGCTTGTACGGCTGGTCGGTGCGGCCGTCCCCGTCGAGATCGGGGGCGGGGTTATCCGACCAGTAATTGCCGCGGAAAACCGTGTCCGTCCGGCGGCCGCTGAGCGACAGCGGCGCCAGGTTGCCGACGAACGAGTTGCCCTCGAACCGCGTCCCCGTCGCCGAGTCGAACAGCACGACTGCCGCGTCGGACCCGGCGATCACGTTGCCGCGGAACACGTTGTCGATCGATCCCTCGACGAACACGCCGCGCGCGTTGTCCGCGACCAGGTTGTCCTCGGCGAGCACGTCGTCGCACGTCTTGAGCAGCAGGCCGACCGAGGCGAAGCCCCGGTTGCGCAGGAACTGGTTGCGGCGGAACGTCAGACGCCGCGAGTACATCACCGCTGTGCCGGCGTCGCCGTTCTCGAACACGTTGTCTTCGAAGACGTTGTCATCCGAGTACATGTAGTGCAGCCCGTAGCGCAGGTCGCGCGCCAGGTTGCCGCGGACGACACCGTGCGGAGACGACTGGATGTAGACGCCGTCGCGGACGTCGAAGATCTCGTTGCCCGTAAGCTCGAAGCCGTTGGTGTTCCAGACGTGGATCCCAGAGCCCTTCTCGCCCGCCGCCTTCCCGCGGACGCCCTGTACGCGGTTGCGCGCGACGATCGTGCCGTGCGCTTCGCGCAGGTAGATTCCGAACAGCGTGTTCGCAATGTGGCAGTCGCGGATCTCGGCGCGCGGTGCGGCGACGTGGATGCCCGAGGAGTCCCGGCCCAGGTCGCCGCCGCCGCCCCCGTCGATGTCGAACCCCTCGATCACGACACCGGGAGTGCGGACGAGGACGACGCTGCCCGCGCCGGAGCCGCGCAGCAGCGGACGGCCGCGGCCGACCAGGCGGACCGGGCGGTCGATGTACAGGTCCCCGTCGTAGCTGCCGGGACCGACCGCGACGAGCGCTCCCGGCGGCGCGGCGTCGATGCGCGGCTGCAGGCTGGACAGACGAGCCGCAGGGGGACGCCCCTCGAGCGTGCCGCTTCCCACGGCCATGTCAGCCTGGCCGATCACGACCGCGAGGAGGAGCGCGCCGATCATCATGCCGTGGCCGCGGCGCGGACGCCGGCCTGGGTGCGCCGGTCGCTGCGCCAGGCAACGAAGAGCGCGGCGAACAGCAGCAGCGCCGTCGCGAGCATCAGGTAGGTGCCCGGGGCGGGGTAGGAGTAGACCTCGAAGTTCGCCAGCTGCTTGTACCCGAACATCGGCGGCATGAACGGGTCGACCTTGACCGGCGCGGTCGGCGCGAGGGTGTGCCCGTACTGGTACAGCTTGTAGCCGAACGACCAGAGGGAGAACGCGCCGAAGTAGCAGAAGAGCACCAGCGCGTCGACGAGCGCCGCCATGCGCCCGTGGACGGCGGCGCGCAGGAAGAGCAGCGCCAGCGCGCCGATGGCGAACGGCATCCACTTGAACTCGGTGAAGTCCTCGTTCGCGAGGTCGCGCATGCCGATGTAGTGGTTGAGCAGGTTGATCTCCCTGAGGTCCTGCCCCCGGTTCCCGCCCTCGAGGCCGTTGACGTTGATGTCGAGACGCAGCCCGTCGCCGTATTGCGGCGCGAACATCGTCATGTTCCACAGCGGCTGGGTGAGCGTGAGCGCGAGCACGCCGGCCGACAGCACGGTGAGCACCCTTGGCCAGAGCGCCAGCCGCATGTCGAGGAAGCGGTTCGATCGATTCAGGAATTCGGCCATGGTGTCACTGCTGACGCTCTGCCGTCGGACGCAGGCCTGAACGCCTGCGCGACGCGGCAATCACCGTGCAGTCGTCGCACAGCCATCCAGGGCTTCCCTGCGTTCACGGCCGGGTCATCGACTTCGCACCCTTGTTCACGATCAGGTAGCCCTGCATCTCCTGGTGCAGCGCCGAGCAGAAGTTGGTGCAGTAGTAAGGGAACACGCCCGGCTTCATCGCCTTGAACGTCACCGTCTTCGTTTCGCCCGGATCCACGACGATGTTGATGTTGTAGTCGAGCAGGCCGAAGCCGTGCAGCTCGTCGGTCGTCTGCTCGATGTTGGTCAGGGCGACCGTCACGGTCTCGCCCTCGTTGACCTCGATCACCGTCGGGTGAATCGTCGAGCGCACGAGCGCCACCTTGGCGATCACCTTCCCGCCCTGCCGGCTGACCGACGCCGCCTTCACGTCCCAGATCGCGAGCGGGTGGTGGTTCTCCTCCTTCGGGTAGACCTCGATCGGCTTCAGCTTGTCCGCCTTGATGATCTGCGCGTAGTGCGGTTCCGGCTCGGTGAACGAGTCGGCGAGGAGCTTCATCTTCTCCTCGGTGATGTCGATGAGCTGCGACGACTCGGGCTGCGACGGCCCGACGTTGAGGTGTCGGCCGTGCGACAGCTTGTTCAGCGCGACCAGGAAGTTGCCGTCCGGGCTGACGGTGTCCCCCTCGGCCGCCGACAGGTGGCCGATCGAGTAGGACACGGGCACCTTGTCCACGACCTCCCACGTCCCGAGCTTCCACTTGGCGATCGCGCTGTCCACGAAGAGCGAGGTGTAGGCCCAGCCGTCGGTCCCGAACTGGGTGTGCAGCGGCCCAAGGCCGACCGGCACCTCGGCGTCCTTGATCGACTCGTACTTCAGGACCGGGATGCCGTCCTCGTCGCCGGTGAAGTCGCGGTTGCGGATGGCCGTCTGGATCTTCTCAAAGTTGAACACCGTGGTCACGCCCTGCAGCTTGCCGGAGCCGATGATCCACCTGCCGTCGGGGCTGACGTCGACGCCGTGCGGCGACTTCCCGCAGGGGAGCAGGTAGGCGAGCCCCGGCACCTCTTTCGGGTTGATGACGCGGATGCCGTCGATCATCTGCCCGCGCCCCTCGGCGGCCGCCTTCTCCGCCGCCCGCCAGTCCACGGCGACGATGTAGTCGCGGTCGCGCTGCGAGGCAGTGACTTCCAGCGCGCCGGTGGCGCGCTCGGTATTGTACGACGTGAAGAACATCCAGCCGTCCGAGGCCTTCTTCCCGGCGTCGCCGAGGTCGTAGTCGAACGGCGGCATGAGCAGCTGGTAGGTCGGCGTCATTTGGCCGCTCGTCGCGTCGATCTTGATCGCCGCGATCACGCCCTTGTATTCGCTCGCGTACTTGTCGATCGGCGACACGCTCCCCTTGGGAATCGGCACCGAGAAGCGCGAGGCCATGAACGTGTACTCGGTGTTCGGGGTGACGAACGACGAGGCGTGGTTGCCCGACACGTTGGGTAGCGGCCCGAGGATCTGCTTGGTCTTGAAATCGCGCAGGTCGACGCGGGCGATACGCCCGTTCATCTCGTTGACGAACAGCCAGCGCCCGTCGTACTCGCCGTTGGTCTCCGAGAGCGACGGGTGGTGCACGTCACCCCAGGTGAACTGCCCCAGCATCGCCTTCGACTCGTCGTCGAAGCCGTAGCCGGTGGCGGGATACGGCGTGTAGACGGGAATCGTCGAGATGTGGCGCATCGACGGCAGCCCGTAGACGTAGATGTTGCCGGAATGCCCTCCCGACGCGAACATGTAGTACTCGTCGAGGTCGCCCGGCGCCACGTACACCTTCTCGGCGGCGACGCCGATGTCCGAGGCCGCGCCGCGCGCCCGCGCGGAGCGGTCCGGCGGCTTCGGCGTGCACCGCCCGGCCGCGACCGCAAGGGCCAGTACCAGCGCGCCGCTGGCAACGATCACCCACCGTGACTTCCGCTTCATGAGGACTTCTCCTTCCGGAACTGACGACGATAATGCCGAATGCTCACTGCTGAATACGGACCGCGATCAGTGGCTCGCCGCGGGCTTCGCGCCGGCTGCCTTGACGCGCTGGTACTCGGCGAACGCCTCGCGCAGCTTCTGCACCGCGATCTGTTTCTGTTCCGGCGTCAGGATGATCTGCCGCGACAGCACCACGGCCATCGTCCCGGTCGGCGCGGCCAGGAAGTCGTCCACCGTGCGCCCGAAGCGCGACTGCACGTCCTCCACGGCAATCGACAGGTCGGGGCCGATCTGGGCCGGGCTCTTCACGCCGTAGACGCTAATCGAATGGCAGGTCGAGCAGCCGGTCGAGACGAACCAGGCGCCGGGGCCGGTCTTCATGCGCTCTTCCTCGGCGATCTCCTCCGGCGTCTGCGGATCGGTGCGGGGCACGCCGGCCACGAACTCGGCGGGCACCGGCGCACGGCGCCAGGACATGATCAGCGTCGCCAGCGCCTGCGCCTGCCTGGTCGAAAAGTTGAACTTGGGCATCACCGTGTCGGGAACGAGCGCCTTCGGCTCCTTCAGGTGCGCCACGTGCCAGGCGAACGCGGTCTTCTGCCCCGACAGACGGCCGAAGTCGTACTGCTCGGGGGCCTTGTCGCCGACGTAGGTGAGGTCGGGTCCGATGCTGCCGCCGCGGCCGTTGATCACGTGGCACGAACGGCAGCCCTTGTCGCGGACCAGCTGCTTGCCCAGGTTGATGAAGTCGGCGCCCTTGGTCTCGCGGTCGTAACGGTGGCAGACGTTGCAGTTCATCTGCATCAGCGCCTGCTTGTTGTCGACGATCGAGTAGGACTCGCCGAGCGCCGCCCCCAGCACCGGCTCCTCCCAGTGCTCGATCGGGCCGTGCGCCGGGTCCAGATCCACCGCCCAACCCTGTCCGCCGTGGCACGACGTGCAGCCGAACCGCGCGATCGGGTGCTTCTTCAGGAGCTCGGGCGGATGCGTGCGGTACGGCTCCTCCGCCTGCTCGAGGCCGGCCCAGGAGACGCCCTGGTGGCAGGTGATGCAGCGGTCGGCGCGGCCGAGCGCCGGCACCCAGATCTGCTGCAGCCCGCTCGGGATCGCCGCCGCCTTCTCGGCGCCGAACTTCTCCGCCACCTGGCTGCGGAAGTCGTACTGATAGTAGCGCCACTCGTGCTCGCGGTCGTTCATCGTGAACAGCACGGTGGACAGCACCAGCAGCATGCCGACGATTGCCAGGACGGGGCGATCGCGGCGCGGGTACGGAGAGTCGGTCCGTCGTTCCATGTGCCAGTCCTCAGAGTCGCGTCGGGATCTCCGGCCAGGCCTCCCAGGGCCAGTAGATCTGCCAGTAGGGTCCGCGCATGAAGGTGCCGATGAACGTCAGCGCCAGGATGATCAGCACCAGCACGAGGAACACCAGGTTCTGCGTGCGGCGGCTCTGCGGGAACCAGACGCCGGCCGCCGCCGACGGGCTCCTGTCGAGCCACGGCCAGAACGTCAGCAGGCCGATGAGCACGCCCGGCAGGATCACGCCGCCGAGAAAGGCGCCGTTGATCGTGAAGCTGCCGACCTTCACGGTCGTGAGCGTGACGATCTCCTGCAGCCACAGGAAGTACCAGGGCGCCTTCGCCGGGTTCGGCGTGACCAGCGCGTTGGCCGCCTCCTCGAGCGGAGAGCGCAGCAGCGCCGCCATGATGCTGAGGACCGCGATGGTGCCGAGCGTGACGATGAGCGCGCGCCGGGTCAGGTCGGGTACCGAGTTGACGGTCGTGTCCGGCTGCTCCAGCGTGGTCGTCCGCACCGTCGGCGCGGTGCCGCGCGCGACCCCGAGCAGGGTGTAGGTCTTCGTCTGCCCTGGTGTGATCGGCAGCGGCTTCTCGAGCCTTGCCGCGCGATCGGCGCGGGCCAGCCCGGCGTCGCGCCGGATCCGCCACATGTGGTAGACGAGCAGCACGCCGAGCGCGCCCGGCAGGACGATGACGTGCAGCACGTAGAAGCGGATGAGCGTCGGCTGATCGATCGTCCGGCCCCCCAGCAACAGCTCGCGGATCGAGTCGCCGACGAACGGAATCGAGGAGGCGATGTTCGTGCCCACCGTCACCGCCCAGTAGGCGAGCTGGTCCCACGGCAGCAGGTAGCCGGTGAAGGACAGGAACAGCGTCAGCAGCAGCATCACGACGCCGATCACCCAGTTCCACTCGCGCCGCTGCCCCTGGCCGACGCCGTTCTTGTAGGCGCCGGTCAGGAACACGCGCGTCATGTGGAGGAACACCGCCGCGACCATCAGGTGCGCGGAGAAGCGATGGACGGAACGGATCCAGGATCCGAACGTGACCGCGAACTCGATGTCCTTGATCGAGGCGTAGGCGCGCTCGATCGAGGGAACGTAGAGAAACAGCAGCGGGAACCCCGAGAGCGTGAGCAGCAGGAGGAGCGCCGCCGAGACCGTTCCCAGCCAGAACGAGTAGTTCCAGTCGAGCGACGCCTTGCTCACTTTCGCCGGGAACCAGTGCAGCAGGAAGTTGGAAACGACGGCGTCGCCCGCCTGCCGATCCGATTGCGGGCGGACGCTCCACAGCGGCCTCGCACGGACGCCGGGCGCCTCGGGTCCGCGCTCGGTCAGGCCCACGATCTTCTTTGCGGCGTTCATCGATCCTCCTGCGCGCCGGCCTGGCGCGCCACGTCCGCGGCGCGATCGGCAGTCGGAGCGCCGCCCCTGAGGGCTGCCGCCGAACCGCACATCGCCATCACGCCACCGTCAGCCGGAAGTCGTGATCGACTTCCGCCGCCAGATCCACCACGAGCTGCCCGTCGTCGGGGGCAACCGAGAGCTGGTACCACGACAGCGGCTTCGGCGCCGGGCCGTAGACGTTGGTCCCGTCCCCTTCGTACCGCGAGCCGTGGCACGGGCAGAGGAACCGGTGGGTCAACCTGAGCTCCTGGCCGCCGACGTCGCGCTTCTCCGGCTGCGAGAGCGCCTCGGCGCGGACGGTGCACCCGAGGTGCGTGCACACGGCGGAGATGGCATGGAAGATCCTGCCCTCGCGGAACACGAACAGCCGCAGATCGGGCAGGAACTTCAGCCCCTCGGGGAAGTCGGCCGGCAGGCCGACCTTGACCGTGGTCGGCGCGTCGTAGGACACGTTGGGCACGAGCGAGCGCAGCGAGGCGACGCCCTGGTAGCCGATGGCGGCGATGCCCGCACCCGTCCCCAGTCGCAGCAGGAACTCCCGCCGGTTCTTCGCCGGCGGGCCGGGGTTGCTGCTCTCCCCCCCGCTCGCTTCGCTGCGCGCGCGCTCGGCAGCTCGCTCGGCAGCGTTCGCGCTCCCGCTGAGGGGGAGCGGTTTTGCGCGCGGTCCGGTGTCCGGCTTCTCGCTCATACGGTCTCCTGCGCGGGTGCCAGCGTGGCGGGCGACGGTGCCGCGACCGCGACGCGTTCGGTAATCGAGAACTTCTCCATGGTCATCGCCCCGGTCGGGCAGCGGATCGCGCACAGCCCGCAGCGGATGCAGCGGTCGTCGTCCTTGATCATCGCGGCGAGGGGCAGGCCGTCCGCCCGGGTGCGTGCCGAGAGCTCCGCGCGCGCGGCGGCGTCGAGATCCAGCGAGTCGAAGGGAACGAGCGCGAGGCAGTATTCGGGGCAGACGTCGACGCAGCGATTGCATATGACGCACTTCTCGGGGTCGTAAATCGTCTGGACGTGGCAGATCAGGCAGCGCGCTGCCTGCTGCCGCGCCGCGAGCGCGTCGTAGCCGGTCTCGACTTCCGTGATGCCGGTGCGACGCCCGAGATCGACGGTCGGCGGCGGTTCGCGATCGAGGAGCTCGAACCCGGCGAGCATGCGGTACTCGCGCGTCGGAATCTCGTCGATGTCGATCGCGGTCTCCAGCCGGCCGCGCTCGGCCGACAGGTAGTCGTGAATCGATCGGGCCGCGCGCTTGCCGTTCGCGACCGCTTCGATGAGGTTGCGCGGTCCGAAGGCGACGTCACCGCCCGCGTAGACCCCCGGAGCAGACGTCCCGAGCGTTTCCGGATCCACCTTGATCGTGCCGGCAGGGGCCAGCGTGATGCCGTCGGCATCGGTCAGGAACGACAGATCGGCCTTCTGACCGATCGCGAGGATGCAGGAATCCGCTTCGACGGTGACCAGGTCGGCGTCGTCGTACTCGGGCGCGAAGCGGCCGTTGGCGTCGAACACGGAGCGGACGGCACGCAATTCAATCGCGCCGAGCCGGCCGTTGCCGACGAGCCGCATCGGCCCGCGTCGGGTCACGAACCGGATGCCTTCCTTCTTCGCCTCCTCGAACTCCTCGTGTCCCTGCGTGGTGCGGAGCACCGGCATCTCGCTGAAGTCCTCGAGCGAGACGATGGTCACCTCGCGGGCGCCGCCGCGCATCGCGGCGCGGGCGGAGTCGAGCGCCTCCTGCATGCGGTTCTCCTCGTCGGCTTCGCGTAGCGCCGTGCGCGCGGCGTCGAAGGCGACGAAGCCGCCGCCGATCACGACCACGCGCCGGCCGAGGTCCATGCGGTAGCCGCGGTTCACGTTCAGCAGGTAGTCGATCGCCTTCACGACGCCGTCGAGCTGGACGCCAGGGATTTGCAGGTCGCGCCCGCGGGCCACGCCGATGGCCAGGAAGATCGCCTCGTAGCCGAGTTGCCGGAGACTGGAGAGGCCGAACGCCGGCGTGAGCGGCATCCGGGTGCGCAGCTCGACGCCGAGCGCGAGGATCTTGTCCACCTCGGCGCGGATGAGCGAGCGCGGCAGGCGGTACTCGGGGATGCCGAACCGCATCATGCCGCCCGGCTCCTCCGCGGCGTCGAACACCGTGACCGAGTAGCCGAGGAGCGCGAGATCGTGAGCGGCCGAGAGGCCGGCCGGGCCGGCACCGACGACCGCTACCTTGCGGGCCGGGCGGGACGCTGGCTGCTCGCGATGGAAGGTCAGCGGGTGCACCGGCAGGTGCCCCGCGTAGCGATTGCCCTCGTAGTCGTCTCCGGTCCGCAGGCGATCCTGCGTGTCGGGCCGCGTCGACTCGACGCCGTACTGCTCGGTGAGGTAGCGCTTGAGCGCGCGGATCGAAATGGGAGCGTCGATGGCGCCGCGGCGGCATGCGTCCTCGCAGGGGGCGGCGCAGACGCGGCCGCAGACAGACGCGAACGGGTTGGGCGCGCGCGCGACGAGATAGCCGTCTTCGTCCCGCTGCTCCGCGACGAGCTGGACGTAGCGGCCGGCATCCGTCAGCACCGGGCACGCCGCCTGGCATTTGACCTGCGCCTGCCAGTGCCGCGCGTCCGGAAGCCGGACAGGAATCGACATCGGGCCTCACTGGGAAGGATGTACGAGGCCGGGCAGGCGCCGTTATGACGCGCATCATACGGGGCAAAAAGATTGGAATTGCTGAGCGGACGAGGAGCTCGCAGAGGCAGCGACGTGCCGCCTTCCTGCTGATCCTGCGCTGACCGGATCCCGGACCCCGGCTCCCGGACCGCGGATCGGCGACGTGGCGGCGATCAGATCGCGATCAGCCCCCATTCCAGCGCGCGACGCACCGCCTGCGTGCGCGTGGAAACGGCGAGCTTGCCGAAGAGCGCGGCGAGGTGGAACTTGACCGTGTGCTCGCTGATGCCGAGCTGCTCCGCAATCTCGCGGTTGGCGCGGCCTTCGGCAACCAGGACCAGCACGTCGCGCTCGCGCGGCGTGAGCTCCTCGATGAGCGCCGGGTCTTCTCCGGCCGCCTCATCGGCGGGCGGCTCGGTCGCCTGAGGAACCGTAAGCGCCGCAGACGCCTCCCCCCAGGCCGCCGGGGTCATGACGACCGCGTCGATCGAACTCGGCAGCGATGCGGTCCCACGTGGGATCCGGCGGAGGAGCACCGAGCCGACGATCTCCATCTTGCCGGCAACCGCAGACCGCGAACGCTCGAGGTCGCGCTGCGTGAGACCGACGAGGCAGACGCGAAGCGGTCGCCCGGGCCGACCGGGGCTCCCGAGGTCATCCCGGGGGTCGGATCTTGATTCCTGCACGTTTGTCCTCTTGAGGGGACGCCTGGGCGCGTCCACTCGACGAATCAGACGTGCGAAGGACACGATCCGACCCCGGCGCGCGCGCTCACCGTCGCGCGCGTTCCCCGACCGTCACGGCGACATTGTGCAGCTCCCCGCCGCGCAGCACCGTGAGGGTCGAAGGCTTGCCCGCACGATCGCTGCGAAGGAGCATGAGGAGCGATTCGGTGTCGTCCAACGCCGTACCGTCGAACGCCAGGACAATGTCACCCACGAGGACGCCGGCGCTTTCCGCCGGACTGCCGTCCACGACCCCGGTCACGAGCAGGCCGGTGGACTGATCGCGCCCGGCGCGCTGTCCCGCGGGAAGCTTGACGGGCGCCGAGCTGATGCCCAGGTACCCCTGTTTCGTCCCGCCCTGCGCGGCGATCTGCTGGGCGGTCGCCCACGCGATCGCGGCCGGGAGGACCACGGTCGTGTCGCGAATCGCCGCGCCGGTCACCACGCCGAGCGCGCGGCCAGCGCCGTCGACCAGCGCGCCGCCGGTGAGCGCGCCGTGCGGCGGCTGCGCGAGGCGGATTACGCGTTCAATCTGGGTCGAGCGACCGGTGCGCAGCGGTCCGCCGACCACCGCGACGTTGGTGACCGTCGCCATCACGTTGCCGCTCCACGTCCGTCCGACCACGAGCGCGAGATGGCCCACTGCGGGCTCGGGCGCGACCTCGAACGGCGTGACGCCGAGGCCGGTCACCCGCACCACCGCGAACCCGATCGCGAACGCGCGGCCCAGCACCGCGCCCTCGTGCGTCGCGCCGCCCGCCGCCCGCACGGTCGCCACGTCATCCTCCAGCGCCGCGGCAGGCGCAAGGACGAGGTCGGGCGCGAACACGATCCCGGCGGCCGGACGCCGGTGTCCGTGGACCTGTACGACGGCGGCCGCGGCACGATCGACGGCAGCCGCCAGGGCTTCATTGAGCGAAGACAGTGCATCCATGCCCGCACGATACGCGGGCCGGCTCGATGCAGGGATCAGCCGAACGGCCAGGTGGGGCAGGTGGCGGAGAAACGGGAGCAGGAGACACCCGAGGTTGCGGGCAAGGCGGTGGGCGGCGAGCGGAACTACCGCGAGCGCGTGTTCACGTGCGCTTCCGCAGCCGCTCACACCGGCGTCGATCGGGCTCGAACCTACCGCGGGTGCCCGAATTCCGCCGCGCGCGGAATGAGATCGGACATGAGGGCGTCGGGCAGGTCGGTGTGCCAGTAGCCGGCCAGGCGCGCGTAGCCTACGATCCCCAGGAAGATCACCGCGATCGCTGCGGCAACCATCCACGGCTGCAGGACGCGCGGACGGCGGAAGCCGGCGCGGAGGTCGAGCGCGCCGGCGGCCGGGCAGACCGCCACGCAGGACATGCAGGCGGTGCACTCCGCCGACCGGATGGAGAGCGCGGTGTCGACCGGCAGGCCAGCCGGACAGGCGACCGCGCACTTCGCGCAGTCGATGCACTCGACCGGATCCCGGCGGATGCGCGTCGGGCTGACGAG
The DNA here is from genome assembly GCA_048594975.1 of Vicinamibacterales bacterium. Lineage (GTDB taxonomy): Bacteria > Acidobacteriota > Vicinamibacteria > Vicinamibacterales > 2-12-FULL-66-21 > JBMDXB01. The sequence goes on from JBMDXQ010000080.1 coordinate 62,296, forward strand.
CGCGACCAGCCCGGTCATCGCCCCGTACGGGCAGAGGAACCGGCACCAGAAGTTCTTCGCCACGAGCGAAAGCACGACCAGCACCGCCAGCACGATGGCGGTGGTCTGTCCCATGCGCCGGAAGAAGTCGAGCATCTTCACGTCGGCGATAAGCCCGTACGGCGATGTCAGGAACTCGACAATCGCCGGCACCGGCATCGTCACGACGACGTAGGCGAAGAGGCCGAAGAGGACGTACTTCAGGCTGCGCAGCGGGATGTCGAAGCAGCGCGGGAGCGCGAAGGTGCGGCCGAACACCGCCTCGCCCGTCTGCCACAGCCACTCGGAGAGCGTGCCGACCGGGCAGATCCAGCTGCAGAACGATTTGCGCAGCAGGAACGAGATGCCGACGAACGCGATCAGCATGAACATCCCGGCCGCGTGGATCTCCGGCACCGCGCCGGTGAGCAGGAACGCCTTGGTGTTCATGAGCGCCGCGATCGGCAGCCATGCCTCGATGCCCGGCGGCCGGCTCACCTTGACGGTGGCGCCGCCGGTCTCGAAGTGGCGCACCCAGAGATAGAACTGCGCGCCGACCCACAGCGTGATGACCATGAAGGCCAGCTGCACGGCGAACCGCACCTGCTGCGAGACGTCGCCCCGCCGCCGCGTATAGGCCTTTTTCACGCGCGGGGCCGGCAGCGGCGCGCGGTGCGGCCGCGCCGCCGCCGCTGTCGATCGGTGGAAGGTGACCGGGACGCAACCGTCCCGAAGCATCTGCATGACGCCCGTCCCGGCGATCCGAGCCTTACTCCCCTGCGAGCTCCTTGGCCTTCGGGAACAGGATGTTGTTCTCGAGGTGCACGTGGGCGTGCAGGTCCGACTCGAACGCCTCCAGTTCCAGCAGGGTGACGCGGTAGGTGGTGCAGCCGTCCTCGGGCGGAGCGTAGCCGCCGGTGAGCTCGCGGATGCGCGCCATTGCCGCGCCCGCCGACTCGTGCTCCTGTTCCATCATGTGAATCGGGTTGGACACGCGGCCGAACGGCGCAGACGGCGGCGGCGCTCCCTGCTGCGCCGCGGCGCCAAGCGCGGTAATGAACGGGAAGAGCACGCGCTCCTCCTTCATCATGTGCGAGGTCATCTCGGCGGCGACCTCATCGAAGACGCCGGCAACCTCGCGCAGCTCCGGATGGTTCTCGCCGTGCACCGCCGCGATCTTGCGTGTGTGCGCCTGGATCGCGGGCAGCGCCTGCCGCACGTAGGCGTGGTGATTGGAGACGATGTAGCTGATGAGTGCGCCGACGTCCCAGGAGTTGAACCGCGGCGTTCGCGCGTCGGGCATCGCGCAGGCGCTGGTCAGCGCCTGGAGCACGTCGTCGGCGCTGACATTCTGCTGGCGGCAGGCGTCGCTCAACGTCGAGCCGCCCCCGCAGCAGAAGTCGATGCCGAAGCGCTGGAAGACGGCGGCGGCGCGAAAATCGGCGGCCACGATGTCGCGAACGGTTGTGTCTGTGGTGGCTGTCATTCGGAAGGGCCTCCTCCAACGGAGGCTAACAGGGTCGCGGTAAGCCTCATATGATCGGCGTCATGCCCGTCCGGTGCCTGTCCGTTCACGCCGCATATCGGTGCAGGCACCGCGGCGACTGCTGCTCGGGCGTATTCGCGATCCCGGCCGAGCCGCACGTGGTCGAGCTGGTCGGACACCTCGGAATCGGCGGCGGCGATCCCGCGAAGCTGTTCGTGCTCAACCGGCAAACGGCCGAGCCCGCGTTCCTGGCGTCGCGCGCGGATGGCCGCTGCGTCTTCTGGCAGCGCGCCGATGCCGGCTCGTGTGCGATTCACGGGCAGTGCGGGGCGGACGCGCTGCCCGCCGCCTGCCGCCATTTCCCGCGCGTCTTCCTGCGCGACGGTCGCGGCACGTTCCTGTCGCTCTCGCACTTCTGCCCGACCGCCGCCGGCCTGCTGCTCGACGACGGGCCCCTGGCGATCGTCGAGGCGCGCTCGCCGTTGGCGATTGGCGGACCGATCGAGCCGTTCGCGGCCGACGCGGCGCTGCCGCCCCTGCTCGCGCCGGACATGCTGACCGATCTCGAGGGATACGACGCGTGGGAGCGCGAGTGCGTCCGGGTGTTCGGGCGCGACGACCTGCCGCACCTTAAGGCCCTGGATCGAATCGCGGCCGCGACCGAGATCGTGCGGACCTGGAAGCCCGGCGCCGGCCCGCTGCGCGCGTCGGTGACCGAGGCGTTCCACCAGGTCGACGGCAGCCACACCCCGCTAAGCCGGTTGGACGACGCGGCCCGACTGCAACTGGTGAGTGCCGCCGGGCTGATTCGCGCCGGCTGCGCGATTCAGCGGGCGCCCGGGTTCGAGGCCCCATGGAAACGGCACGTCGCGAGCACCTGGGTGGAGTTCGACCGCCCCATAGCGCGCTACCTGGCGGCCAAGCTGTTCGGCCACCGGATCGCCTACGAGTGCCGCGGCTTGCGATCGATCGTCGAATGGCTTCGTGTCTCGCTCGCCGTGTTGCGGAACGAGGCGGCGCGGGTCGCAGCGGCAGCCGGCAGCGTCCTGACGCGCGACCGGTTCGTCGAAGCAGTGCGCGCGGCCGATCTCATCCTCGTCCACCGCGTCGACACGGCTGCCCTCGCGCGCGGCCTGGCACCGCTCGAGCTGCCGCCATGACGAGTAGCGCGCTGGAGCGGTTTCTCCGTTACGTCGCGATCGACACCAGGTCGGACGAGCAGTCCGCGTCGGCACCGAGCACGCCGGGACAGCTCGTCCTCCTGCGCCTGCTCGTCGCGGAACTGCGCGCGCTGAGGATCGACGACGCCGTCCTCGACGAGCACGGCTACGTCATGGCGACGGTGCCCGCCACGATTCCGGACGCCGAGGTAGCGGCGATCGGGTTCATCGCGCACGTGGACACGTCGCCGGAAATGCCCGGCGACGGCGTTCGACCCATCGTACACGAGCGCTACGACGGCCGCGACCTGGTGCTGCCGGACGACCCGACCGCGGTGCTGCGTTTGCGTGACGACGAGGCGCTGGCGGCGCAGATCGACAACGACATCGTCACCGCCTCGGGCCGGACGCTGCTCGGCGCCGACGACAAGGCCGGCGTGGCGGCAATCATGGCGGCGGTCGAATACCTCGTCGCACACCCCGAGATCCCGCACGGCGCGCTGCGAATCGGCTTCACGCCGGACGAGGAAATCGGCCGCGGCGCCGATCGTTTCGACGTGCAGCGCTTCGGCGCGCACTGCGCCTACACCCTGGACGGCGGCGCGCTCGGGGAACTCGAGTACGAGAGCTTCTCCGCCGACGCGATGACGCTCGCGTTCCAGGGATTCAACACGCACCCCGGCTACGCGCGCGGGCGCATGATCAACGCGATCAAGCTCGCATCGGAGTTCATCGCCCGGCTGCCGGCCGACGGGATGTCGCCGGAGACGACCGACGGCTATCAGGGCTACGTCCACCCCTACCAGGTGCACGCGTCGGTCGATCGCACGACCGTGAAGGTGCTGATCCGCGACTTCGTCACGGCGGAGCTCAAGAGGAAGGAGACGCTGCTCGAAGGGCTCGCGCGGGACGTCGTCGCGCGGCATCCCGGCGCCCGCCTGTCGGTGTCGGTCGAGGAGTCGTACCGCAACATGCGCGAGGTGCTCGATGGATGGCCGCTGGTGGTCGAGCGTGCCCGCGCCGCGATGCGCCGGGCGGGCGTGCAGCCGCTCGAGCGGCCGATCCGCGGCGGCACCGACGGCGCACGGTTGTCGTTCAGGGGCCTGCCGACGCCGAACATCTTCGCCGGCCAGCACAACTTCCACTCCCGCCTCGAGTGGGTGTCGAAGCAGGACATGGACAAGGCGGTGGAGGTAATCGTGAAGCTGGCGGAGGAGTGGGGAAGAAACTCAGAACTCAGACGTAAGAAGTAAGGAACACGGAGGGCGCACCGGAAACCGCGTTCCTTCTCAGTTCGCTCGCGTACGCGCGCAGACGCTCGGCTTCGCTCTGCAGCTCCTGGCGGCGGTCCGGGTTCGTCTCGAGCCGGGCCTGGTGAAACAGCAGGAGCGCCTTGCAGTCCACTGCGTCCGCGTATGTCGGGTCGAGCGCGATCGCCCGGTCGGCGGCGGCAATGCCCCTGGGGATGTACGCCCGCTTCTCCTCCCCGGTGAGCGAGGGTCCGTTTCGCACGAGATCCTCGTAGAGGGTAGCCATCGTGAAATGAACGGTGCGATCGTCAGCGTGCTGCTGCGCGAACTCTTCGAACACCTCCATCCCCTGCGCGGCCCTGCTGGTGCGGACCAGGAAACGCACCAGGGTCAGGGCAAGCCCGCGGTCGCCGGGAAACTGCGTGCTGGCCCTGCGCAGCGTCGCCTCTGCCTCGCCGACGGCGCCGCGTCTCTCCTGCAGCATCGACAGCTCCTGCGCGCGCTCGACGGTCAGACCTTCGATCGCGATCTGCTCCGCCAGGGCAGCTTCGCGTCGGTCGGCGAACGCGTCGAGGGCTCGCTGGTCCTGCGACAAGGCGTGCGCCGAGACGGGGGACGCGATGAGGAGAGCACCCGCGAGCAGGAGGGGAAGAGGCACAGGAAGAAACTCAGAACTCAGAACTTAAAGAACTGGGAAAGCGCTCAGACGCCCGCAACACCGTCCCGCCGCCGCGGAGATCGGGATGTGCGTCCCGTCTAACCGGGCCTCCCGCGGGCGTACGGGTCCATTAGATACCCGCCGCACCCAAGAAGGGCTGCCTCCTTTGCCGGAAAGGAGGCCAGCCCCCCTTAGAGCGGTGTTAGAATGTCCTTGACTACTAATTACTAAGTACTTAGTATTAGGAACCATGCGGATACCGAACAAGACGCTGACCCCACAGGAACTGGCCATCATGAAGGTCGTCTGGCGGCTGGACAAGGCCACGGTCCGCGAGGTTTACGAAGTCCTCCGCGAGCGGCGCACCATCGCCTACACCACGGTCATGACGATGATGCGGGTGCTGGAGGAGAAGGGATACCTCAAGAAGGAACTCGTGGACCGGGCGCATGTCTATACGCCCGAGAAGCCCCGGCAGCAGGTGATGGGCGCGATGGTCCGCGAGTTCGTCGACCGCGTCTTCGACGGCGCCTCCGACAAGCTCCTGCTCCATCTCGCTCACGACAACCGGCTCTCCGACAAACAGCGGCAGATCGTCCAGAAGCTCATCGAGGAGACCGAGCAATGATCGACGCGCTCACCCTCGCGAACGCCGGCTCCTGGCTGGCGCAGGTCGCCTGCATCGTCGTGCTCGCGTCGACGTTGCCGCGCCTGCTCCGCCTCCGCGCGCCCGATGCCTCCTATGCCTACTGGCGCACCGTGCTCGTGCTGTGCCTGGCGCTGCCGTGGCTGCAGGGCCGTGCGGAGCCGGCCGCGGGCGCGGTGAAGACGACCATCGGTATCAGCACGACATCGGCGATCCAATCATCCCTCACGACCGCGGCTGCAGCCGTGGCGCGCGCCGACTGGCTCGCCGTAGCGCTCTGGATCGTCGCTGCGGGCGCTGCCGCGCGCCTGCTCTGGATCGCCGTCGGGCTGTATCGACTGCGGCGGCTGCGCCACGCCGGCTCAGCGCCGCAGGACAGGCACGACGACGACGACCTGCAGCGCATCCTCCGCACGCGCGCCGACGTCCGCTACGTGGCGGATCTGCCGAGCCCGGTCACGTTCGGCCTTCTGAGCCCCGTCGTCCTCCTGCCGTCGGCGCTGCTCGACCGGCCGCAGGACATCCGCCGCGCCGTGCTCGCCCACGAGCTGCTGCACGTGCACCGCCGCGACTGGGCGTGGCTCCTCGTCGAGGAGGTGCTCCGCGCGATTCTCTGGTTCCACCCGGCGATGTGGTGGCTGATCTCGCGCGTGCAGCTCGCGCGCGAGGAAGTGGTCGACGAGCTGTCCGTCGCGATTACCGGGCGGCGGCGCGCCTACGTCGAGGCGCTGATGGCGTTCGCCGATCGCGTGCCGCTCGCGCCGGCACCGGCGTTCGCGCGGCGCCGGCACCTGTTCCGGCGCATCGTTCTGGTGTCGAGGGAGGTAAGCATGTCTTCGAAGCGCATCGTCGCGTCGTGCGCCGTCATGGCGCTTGCGGTAATCGCCGGCGCATGGTACGCGGTCAGCGCGTTTCCGCTCAGGGATCAGGCACGAGCCGTGGGCCGGCCGCAGAGCGCGCCGGGACCGCTCGAACGGCGGGCCAACCCGATCACGCCGGAGAATCCGATACCGCGGCGCCTCAGCCATGTGGAGCCGGAGTATCCCGCGGAGGCTGCTGCCGCCGGAGCGAGTGCCAAGCTCACCCTGCGCCTCACGCTGGACGAGTCAGGTCGCGTTGCAGAAGTGCGCCCGGTGAGCCACTCGATCAGCGCCGCGTTCATCGGTCTCGACTCCAAGACGGCGGAGAAAAGCACGATCGGGCGGTCGGACAACGACCCCGGCGTTCACCGTCTCCAGAGCGTGCTGGCGGCACTCACCCGCTCGGCGACCGACGCCCTCAAGCAGTGGCAGTACGATCCACCGTTCACGCCGCCGATCTCGTTCGACGTCACCATGTACTTCGGCGACGCGCTCCCGCCGCCGCCGCCGCCGCCGCCGCCCCCCCCACGGTCTGTAGGCCGCGGGAGTGCCGCGCCGCCACCGCCGCCGCCGCCCCCGGAGCCAGCCGTTCGAGGCGGAGTGGCGGGAGGTGTCCGTGGTGGCGTCAAGGGCGGCGTTCCCGGCGGAGTCCGCGGCGGTGGGGGTGATGCTGCACCGCCACCTCCTCCGCCGCCCCCGCCACCGAGATCGGAGCAGCAGACGAGCGCCGCGGCCAACGAGCCCGCTCTCCGCGTCGGCGGCAACATCGCGCCTCCTACGAAGATCAAGGACGTGAGGCCGGTGTATCCCGAAGAGGCCAGGGCGCAGGGGATCCAGGGCGTCGTCATCCTCGAGGCCAGGATCGACCCGGACGGAACGGTAAGCGAGGCACGCGTGCTGCGCTCGATCCCGCAGCTCGATCAGGCCGCGCGGGATGCCGTGCTGCAGTGGCAGTTCGTCCCGACGCTGGTGAACGGCAACCCGGTTCCGATCATCATGACGGTGACGGTGAACTTCGTGCTGTGAACGTCGCGACGACGGGGGCGTGATCGCTGGTGCCGACGTCCTTCTGGACCTCGCAGCGCACGCCCTGGTCGAAGAGCGATCGGCTGGCGAGCACGTAATCGAGCCGCCAGCCGATGTTCCGCTGCCGCAGGTTCCGCCAGGGCGCCCACCACGTGAACAGCTGATCGTTCTCCGGCTCGAGCGCGCGGCCGACGTCGACGAGGCCGTTGGCGATGATCCGTTCGAGCTGCGCGCGCTCCTCCGGCAGCTGCCCGATCGCCTGCGGCTTGCGCTCCTTCGGGTGCACGTCCATGTCGGTGCGCGCGATGTTCAAATCGCCACAGATCACCACCGGCCGCGGCTCCGCCAGTCGTTCGGCGGTGAACTGCTCGAGCGCGTCGAGGAAACGCATCTTCGCGGGAAAGTCCTTGCCCCCGTTGGGGACGTACACGGAGACGACGGTCGCCTGCGGCAGCCGCGCCAGCACGATCCGGTGTTCGTAGTCGAACGAGGGGTGCTCGAATGCCGGCCGCTCCGGCATGAAAGATTTGCTCACGTGCAGGCCGACGCCGGAGTAGCCCTTCGCCCCGTGCCAGTAGCACCAGTAGCCATCCAGGTCGCACAGCCACACCGGCAGCTGATCGATCGACGCCTTGATTTCCTGCAGGCAGACGACATCCGGCCGTTCGCGCTCGATCCATTCCTGCACGTGTGACTGCCGCGCGCGGACGCCGTTCACGTTCCAGGTCGCGATCTTCACGGCTGAGTTGTCGCGGAACAGGTCTTGCGAACGGTCCGGCTCAGCAAGGAGCGCTGTGACATGACGAAGACATCTCTGAAGCACTTTATCCTGACCGCTCTTCTCGTGGCGCTGCCGGCTGCCGCGTTGGCGCAGCGCGTGCCGGCCGCGGATTCCGGCGCGATCAGCGGCGAGGGGGGCCTCTTCATCCCGCGCGACGACGGCCTCTCCATCGGCCCGACGCTCGAGGGCTTCTACGAGTACTACTTCGGCCCGCGGCAGAGCGTCCGGATCGGCCTTGGCTGGGCCAAGCCGGAAAACGACGACGACGAACGCTACGCGATCCGCTACCTGCGGGTGCCGATCGACATCGTCTACAACTGGGAGCGCGGCGCGGTGCATCCGTTCGTCGGCGCCGGCCTCGGCATCTACTTCCTGCAGGAGGAGTTCGAGGGAGACGACGTGGGCGACTCGGAGACGAAGCTGGGCGGGACGCTGTTCGGCGGGGTCGAGCTGTTCACCGGCCGGACCACCTCGTTCAAGATCGAGGGACGGTATCACGCCATCAGCAACGTCGGCGGGTTCGACCCCGACGGGCTGGCGCTCAGCGTGGGTCTGAAGAAGTACTTTTGATGGTCCGTTCCAGGTCGAGCGCGGGAATCATCTTTCCGCGCTCGTGCTTCTTGTGCGCGCAGGCGGGCCCGGTGACGTCGATGATGGTGACGACCTGGCCGTCGTACGTTTCGTACACTCCGGCAACGCACCCGCACGCGAGGAGCCGGCTCGACAGGCCGCGCAGGATACGCATCATGGAGCGTTAGACAGCGTGCGCGGCCCGCGGGTTTGCACAGCATGCGGATTCTTTTCTTTCTTCTCCTCGCCGCCGCCGGTGGCGTCGCGGTATTCCTCGCGCTGCACGCCTTCTGGCGGGGCGTGGGCCTCTACCGGATCAGCCGGGCCGGCCCGCCGCCGCTGCGCTCCGGCCGACACGTCATCTGGCGCGACCCGGGCGACGTCCGCAGGCTCGAGCTGCGCGACGGTGCCGGCGGTCGAGGCGGCGCCCCTGCCCCGCCGTTTCAGTACCTCGAGGAACACCAGTCGGGTTCGCAGCCCTGCGTATCCGTCCTCGATGCCGCCGGTCGTCGGTGGCGGGTGAAGTGGGGACCGGAGGTCCGGTCCGAGAACGCCGCGACGCGTATCGCCTGGGCGTGCGGCTTCTTCACCGAGGTCACCTACTTCGTCGCCGCCGGCACGATCGCCGGCGCGAGCGGCCTGCAGCGGGCGCGAACGTGCATCGACGATGCGGGCGCATTCACGGAGGCGCGCTTCGAGCTCGACGAGGCGCACGTCAGGAAGATGTTCGAGGAGCACAGCTGGGCGTGGGATGACAATCCCTTCGTCGGCTCGCCGCAGCTGAACGGGCTGAAGATCGTCGTCATGCTCCTGTCCAACTGGGACACGAAGGACCGCCGCGACGTGGCGCGCGGGTCGAACACCGCGATCTTCGAGTACCGCACTTCGCGCTGGCGGCGCGAGGCCCGCTACCTGATCAGCGACTGGGGTGGATCGATGGGCCGCTGGGGCGGGAACATCGTCACGCGCGGCCGCTGGGATCCAGAAGGGTTCGAGGCGCAAACGCCGCAGTTCGTCACCGGCGTGAACGGGAACGGCGTCTCCTTCGGATACGCCGGCCAGCGAACCGCCGAGGTCGCCCAGGGCATCTCGGTCGCGGACGTGCGATGGCTGTATCGCTACGTCGGGAAGATCAGCGACGCGCAGCTGCGCGAGGCGCTGCTCGCAAGCGGCGCGACCGGCGACGAGGCGGATCGGTTCGGACGCGCGTTGCGCGACCGCATCGCGCAGCTCGAACGGGTGTGATCGGTGGCGACAGTGGCTGATTTGCAGCGCATCGGACAATGGGAGTCCCATCGGAAGCGGCGGCTCACGTCCGCCTTTTTGTTCTCGCGGTAGGCGCCGCTGACCACGGATCCTCCGGCCAGGGGTGTTTGGGGTAGCGGCCGCGCAGCTCCCTCCGCACCTCCGGGTAGGTGTTCGTCCAAAAGCTGTGGAGATCGCGCGTCATCTGAATCGGCCGTCCGTTCGGCGCCAGCAGCGCGAGCAGCACCGGCTCGCGGCGCCGGCCGACGCGCGGCGTGTCGGCGAGCCCGAACAGCTCCTGCAGCTTCACCGACGCGACGACCGTCCCGTCCTCCTGGTACGCCAGCCGGTGCGCGCGCCCGCTCGGCACGACCAGCGTCGAGGGCGCCAGGCGCTCGAGATCGCGCGTCGCCTCGCGGTCGACGCCGCGCGCGAGATCGACTTCGTTCAGACGGCGGCAACCGGCTGCGGCGCGCACCGCCAGCTCGCGGGCGTCCACCTCGAGGCGCGCAAAGCGCAGACGCCGGATGAGTTGTTCGTCCTCGTCGCCGAGGCCACGCGCGAGGAACGCGTCCGCGAGCAGCCGCGCCGCGGCGGCGGCATCCGGCGGCCTCACGCGCTCGGCGAGCACCAGCGCCCCATAGCGGTCGCGCTCGATCGCGCGCACAACGCCACCGGCGTCGATTTCGTGGTCGATCGTCGAGTCCGTCGGGTCGAGCCAGCTCCGATCGACGATGCTCGCGACGCGCACACGAGCTTCGGCGCCTTCGCCGCGCCGGCCCGCCTGCACGTCGACGGCGACGACGAACTCGCCGCCGACTACGCCGCTCTCCGGCCCGAGGACGGCGCCGTGGCCGGACGCGAGCAGCAGCCGCTGGGACCCGGGCGCGCGCCGCCGCGCTACGCGATCCGGGTAACCCTGGAACACGGCCCGCCTGAATGCGGTGTCGGCAGCCAGCGATGTCGCGCGTCGCGCGTCGCTCCCTGTGTCGTCGTTCGTGCGGCTGCCCACACTCGAGTGGCGTTCTCGAGTCATCTGGCTTCCACCGTCAGGTGGTAGACCCTGCACGCGACCCGGCTCATTCTTCGCGTGAGTCGTCGTGCGGCTTCCCGCCCGCTGCAGCTCCGCGGCGACCCGAACCACGTGCCGCGGCAGGCTGGCCTCGTGCTCCACGGCGGACAGCAGATCGCTGGACGTCGCGGCGGTACGCGGCGGAATGAAGTGGCGCTCCGAGAGCAACGCGCACGACAGCGCCGCCGCGCGGCTCCCGCCGGCGCCGACGAAGATCCGCGCGAGCCGCGGGTGGAGCGGCAGCCGCTGCATCTCGCGCCCGAGCGCCGTGAGGCGGCCGCCGTCGATCGCGCCGAGGCGTCGAAGCAGTTCGAGGCCCGCGTCGATTGCTGCCGCCGCTGGAGCCTCGAACCACTCGAGCGTCCGCGGATCGCCGCCCCACGCGATGATGTCGAGCAGCGGTCCGGACAGGTCGATGCGGTGCACATCCGCCTCGCGGTGGGGACGCAGCCGGTCCGCCTCGCTCCAGAGACGCCAGACGACGCCCGGCCCGAGGCGGCCGGCACGGCCGGCGCGCTGGTCGGCCGAGTCCTGCGGAATCCGCTCCGTCTCCAGGCTGTCGATGGCGCGATCCGGATCGTAGCGCGCGACCTTGTGCAGGCCGGTGTCGACGACGGCGGTCACGCCGGGAACCGTCACGGAGGTCTCGGCGATGTTGGTCGCGAGCACGGCGCGGCGTCCCGAGGCCGGCGCGATCGCGCGATCCTGGTCCGCCGGGTCGAGGCCGCCGTGCAGCGGTACTACCTCCACCGCCGCTCCCATCAGCGCGCGTACCGCCGGCATCGCGCGCGCAATCTCCGGCGCACCCGGCAGAAAGCACAGCACGTGGCCCGGCGTGCGCGCCGCGGCAGCGCCGACCGCGTCGGCCAGCGCCAGTCCCGGCACGTAATCGATCTCGATGGGGTGTCCGATTCCCGCCACTTCGACGATCGGCGCGCCGTCCAGGTAAGCGGCGACCGGCGCGGCGGCGATCGTCGCGGACATCACCACGAACCGCAGGTCGTCCCTGGTCCGCCAGGCCTGCCGCGCGAGCGCGATGGCGAGATCGGCATGAATGCTCCGCTCATGGAACTCGTCGAGGACCACGGTACGAAAGTCGCCGAGCAGGGGATCCTGCTGGAGCCGCGCCGTCAGGATGCCTTCGGTGGCGACGAGCAGCCGCGTGTCGCGCCGGAAACGCTGCTCGAAGCGGACGTGCCAGCCGACCTCGCCGCCGAGCGTCCACCCCTGTTCGGCGGCGATGCGGCGCGCGATGCTGCGCGCGGCGATGCGCCGCGGCTGCAGCAGGATGACCGGGCCGTCGGCAACAAGTGCGGGCGCCACCCGCGTCGTCTTGCCGGCCCCCGGCGGCGCGACGACCACCGCCGCGCGAGACGCGCGGACGCGCGCGACAATGTCCGGGATGAAGGGATCGATCGGCAGTGAGGGGTCAGATCGTGTTTCTTGCACCAATGGCCTCTGGAGCCGGACACGGGACCGGGCTCAGATTGCGTCCTCTCGACCGCTCACACGTGCAGGACACACGGTCTGACCGGCCGACCCGCGGCTCATTCGCGCAGGGCGCGAAAGCGGGTCAGGCTGATGACGCTGATGATCGCGGCATTCGCGCCGATCCCGGGCGCGAGCGTCCGCAGCGCGGCGGAGGTGAAGGCCGGAGCTCGCAGCAGCGTGCGCATGGCATAGCGCGCGTCTTGCCGCACGTTTCGACCACGGGCAGGCCACGGCGTTCCCTGTCGGCTTCCTTCATCTGCGCGATCCCCAAGTCCTGCCGCGCCGCCGCGCGCGCGTCGGACGCGGTCAAGCCGGCCCGCCGCTACGGCTCGGCGAGCATCTCGAGGTGGAACTCCACCTCCCGATCGAGGTCGCGATCCGTGTGCCGTTGCCCCGGCTTGGCGGCGAGCCGAGACCAGAACGTCCGCACCGCGACCGCCCTCTTACTCCTGGCGCAGCGCCACGGACGGATCGATCCGCAGCGCGCGCCGCGCCGGGATCACGTGGGCCGCGAGCGCGACGAAGGTCAGGATGCCGGCCGCCGCGGCAAGCGTCGCGGGATCCCGTCCGTCCACGCCGAACAGCAGCGACTCCATCGACCGCACGAGGACCATCGTCGCCACGAGGCCGCACGCGAGGCCGGCGGCGATCGTGCCCGCCCCGCTCGCCAGGATCAGGCCCAGCACGTGCGACGGCGTGGCGCCAAGCGCCATGCGCACGCCGACTTCCCGCGTGCGCTGCGCGACGGTGTACGACACGACGCCGTAGAGGCCGACGGCGGCCAGCAGGAGCGCGAGGCCGGCGAACGCGCCGAGCAAGCGCATCGCGAAACGCCGGTCGGCCACCGTCCCGTCCACCAGCTCGCGCATCGTGGCGATCTGGTACACCGGGACCGTGGGATCGAGCCCGCGGATCACACCTCGCAGTGCCGGCATCAGCACGTCCGGCGGCTGCGCGGAACGCACCGTCAGGACGAGGAACGAATCGGTGAGCTGGCTCTGCGGCAGGTAGGCCTGCAACGACGGCGGCTCGTCGAGGCCGAAATGGCGCACGTCGCCGACGATGCCCACGACCGTCCGCCATGGGCCCTCGTCGGCGCCACCCAGACGGATGCGTTGCCCGATGGGATCTGCACCAGGCCACAGCTCACGCGCCGTGGACTCTCCGATGACGACGACCGGCAGGGAGTCTGCGCGGTCCGCGTCCGTGACCGGTCGCCCCCGGAGGAGCGGGATGCCCATCACGCGGAAGTACTCAGGCGTCACCGAGTACCGTTCGACGGAGGGACTCTCCGAGGGGTTCGCTGCGACACGGCCCTGGATGTGGAAGCCGCGCTGATCGTAGTTTCCGCCCATGGGGACCTGGCTGGTCGCCGCTGCCGTCTCGACGCCCGGCAGCGCGCGCACGCCTTCAACGAGCTGCTCGGTGAAGTGGTTGACCGCCCTGTCCTCTGCCCAGGCCTGCCCCACGAGCGAGAACTGAAGCGTCAGCACGTCGCGGGCTTCGAAGCCGGCGTCCACGCGCGCGAGCCGCGCGACGCTCCGGAGCATGAGACCGGCCGCCGCAAGCAGCACCAGCGCGAGCGCCAGGTCTCCCACGGCCAGCAGGCGGCGCGCCCCGTACGAGGCGCGGCCGGCCGTCGCGCGCGACTCGGCCGCGAGCGCACGCTGCGGGTCGCTGGCCGCCGCGCGCCAGGCCGGCAGCAGGCCGAACAGCACGCCGGTCGCCACCGACAGCAGGAGCGCGAAGAGGAAGACGCGCGCGTCGAGCGAGACCAGGTCGAGGCGCGGGATCGACGCGGGCGCGAGGGCGAGCAGGCTCCGCAGCGACACCGCCGCCAGCGCGACGCCTGCCGCGCCGCCGGCGAGTCCCAGGATGAGGCTCTCGGTGGCGTGCTGCCGCGCGAGGCGGCCGCGCCCGGCTCCGAGCGCCGCGCGGACGGCCATCTCGCGCGCGCGGTGGATCGAGCGGACGAGCGCGAGGTTCGCGACGTTCGCGCACGCGATCAGCAGCACCAGACCGACCGCGGCGAGCAGCGGGAGCAGCACGCTGCGGACCGGTCCCGCCACGGCATCCGGCAAGCGCAGCACGGCAACCTCCGCCGGTGCGTACTCCGTTGGGTAGGTGCGCGCCAGGGCCGCCCGGATCGCGTTCAGCTCGGCGCGCGCGGAGGCCATCGTCGCGTCCGAGCGCAGCCGGCCGACCGCGCGCAGGTGCTGGCAGCTGCGGCACGACGAGGAGCCGGCGGCGTCGTACCCGAGCGGTGCCCACATCTCCGCGCGGGCGTAATAGCGCCGGGAGAGCACGGGCTCGTAGCCGGCCGGCAGGACGCCGATGATCCGGTAGTCCCGGTCGTTCATCCGCACGGTCCGCCCGACCGCACCGGGATCCGCACCGAACCGTCGCCGCCACAGTCCATCGCTGATGATCAGCACTCGCCAGTGATCCGGACGGTCCTCGTCGCGCGTGAAGGTCCGCCCGAGCGCCGGCGTCACGCCGAGCGTCTCGAAGTAGTTCCAGCTGACGCGCAGCGCGGTGATGCGCTCCGCCTCGTCGTGGGTGACAAGCGTCGGCGTCCAGCTCCGGATTGCGGCCACGTGCGCGAGCGTCTTCGCGCGCTCGCGGTAATCGACGAGCGTGAGATAACCGATGTTGCCGGGCTGCCCCTCGGCGTTCCCATCGGCGAAGACCACCAGACGCTCCGGGTCGGGGTACGGCAGCGGCCGGAGGAGGACGGCGTCGACCACGGAGAAGATGGCGGTGTTGGCGCCGATGCCGAGCGCGAGCGTGAGGATCGCCGCCAGCGCGAAGCTGGGCGTGCGCCGCAGCGTGCGGACGGCATACCGAGCATCCTGCACGACGGTCTCGATCGAGGGAAGTCCGCGCCGCTCGCGATAGGCTTCCTTCATCTGCAGCACCCCTCCAAACTCCCGCCGCGCCGCCGCGCGTGCCTCGTCCGCGGTCATGCCGTCACGCATGTACCGCTCCGCGAGCATCTCGAGGTGGAACGCCACCTCGTCGTCGAGACGCGCGTCGAGGCGCGACCCCAGGAGCAGGCCCTTCAGCCGGGAGAAAAACGTTCGCATCGCTGTTCGACGGAACTGCAGTTCCGCCTGTCGGCGGGACGGACACCTCTACGAGGGCGCGCCGCCGGGCCGGAGGAGGCGTCCCATGATCTCCACCGTCCGCTGCCATTCGCTTTCTTCGCGCGCGAGCTGCCGGCGTCCCGTCCGCGTCAGCGCGTAGTAGCGCGCCTTCCGGTTGTTCTCCGAGGTCCCCCAGCTCGACTTGATCCAGCCGCGCTGTTCCAGGCGCAGGAGCGCCGGGTACAGCGTGCCCTGGTTGAGGTGCAGCACGTCGTCCGAGATCTGCCTGATCCGCCGCGCGATGCCGTAGCCGTGCATCGAGCCGAGCGTGTCGAGCGTCTTGAGGACCATGAGGTCCAGCGTGCCCTGGAGGACGTCCGACCTGGGGTGTGTCATCCGACGACCTGTTGCGCCGCCCCCGGGGTCGAGCGGCTCCTGTTGATTGTCCACAGAAGCCTAGCGTACGACCTGTTGGGCGTCAACAGGGGGAGACGGGTCAGATCCCAGCCTCCTCGAGGCGAGGAAGGCGTTCCGGACGGACGGCGCGACGGCAGCCATCAACAGGATGATCTCGATGCCCTGTGCCTTGGCTAGCCTTTCGTCTCTGATACCCTGCATGCGAACAGGGGAGCAGGGGGGAGACGAGGCGATGGTCGAGACGGTCTTCCTGGACGCAGGCGGGGTGCTGGTCTTCCCGAACTGGACGCGGGTGAGCGAGGCGCTCGCGCGGCGGGGCGTCACCGTCGGACCCGAGGCGCTCGCCTCCGCCGACCCGCACGCCCGGTGGCAGCTCGATACCGGCACGACGATCACCACGACCACCGATGCCGCGCGCGGCTGGCTGTACTTCGACCTGGTACTCACGTGCGCGGGCGTGCCGCTCGGCCCCGCAACCGACGCCGCGCTCGCCGAGCTCTACGCCTACCACCAGGAGACCAACCTCTGGGAGCACGTCCCCGCTGCCGTCGTCCCCGCCCTGCAGGCCCTGCGCGACAGCGGCCTCACCCTCGTCGTCGTCTCGAACGCCAACGGGACGCTGCGCGCGAAGTTCGACCAGCTCGGTCTCACCGGACATGTCCATTACGTGCTCGACTCCTGCGAGTTCGGCGTCGAGAAGCCCGATCCGCGGCTGTTCCGGATCGCGATGGAGAAAAGCGGCGCGAGGCCGGAGACCACCGTGCATGTCGGCGACCTGTATCACGTCGACGTGCTCGGCGCGCGCGCCGCGGGCCTGCGCGGCGTGCTGTTCGACGAGGCGGGACTCTACACCGACGTCGACTGCCAGAAGGTAAAGTCGCTGCCGGAGCTGGTGGCGCTGTTGCCGACGCTCTAGCAGGCGACGAACGCTCGCGTCGACTCGATCTTCCGGCTGGAGCCGGAAGCTACCCGGCCCATGCGAAACACGAAGGAACAGCGCGGCCCCGGCCTACGGGCGTCCCTCTTCCCGCTGCCGGATCTTCGCCCAGGTGTCCTTGAGCGTCACGGTGCGGTTGAAGACGAGCGCGCCCGGACGCGAGTCCGGGTCGACGCAGAAGTACCCGAGCCGCTCGAACTGGACGCGTGCGCCTGGCTGCGCGGCCGCGATTCCGGGTTCGAGCTTGCAGCCGCGCAGGATCTCGAGCGACTCCCGGTTCAGGTCCTCGAGGTAGTCTCCACGGGCGCCCGGCGCTTCGGCGGTAAACAGGCGGTCGTAGAGCCGCACCTCGGCGTCGATCGCATGCTGCGCCGAGACCCAGTGCAGCGTCGCCTTCACCTTGCGGCCGTCCGGCGCGTTGCCGCCGCGCGTCGCGGGGTCGTAGGTGCACCGCACCTCGGTGACCGCACCCGACGAGTCCTTCACGACGCCGGTGCAGGTGACGAAGTACGATCCGCGCAGCCTGACCTCGCGTCCGGGCGCGAGGCGGAAGAACTTCTTCGGCGGGTCCTCGAGGAAGTCGTCCCGCTCGATGTGCAGCACGCGGGAGAACGGCACTGTGCGTGTGCCGGCAGCGGGGTCTTCGGGGTTGACGGCGACCTCGAACTCCTCCACCTGTCCCTCGGGGTAGTTCTCGACCAGCAGGCGGATCGGCCTGAGCACGCCCATGACGCGCGGCGCCCGCTTGTTCAGGTCGTCGCGCACCGCGTGCTCGAGCAGCGCGACGTCGACGATGTTCTCGCGCTTGGCCACGCCGATGCGATCACAGAAGGCGCGGATGGCTTCCGGCGTGTAGCCGCGCCGCCGCATGCCGACAATCGTCGGCATGCGCGGGTCGTCCCAGCCACTGACGTGCCCACGCTCCACCAGCTCGAGGAACCGGCGCTTGCTCATCACCGTGTAGGTGAGGTTGAGTCGGGCGAACTCGATCTGCTGCGGCTTCGCCGGGACCGGCAGGTTCTCGACCAGCCAGTCGTAGAGCGGCCGGTGGTCCTCGAACTCCAGCGTGCACAGCGAGTGAGTGATGCATTCAATGGCATCCGAGGGCGGGTGTGCAAAGTCGTACATCGGGTAGATGCACCAGGCGTCGCCGGTCCGGTGATGGTGTGCGCGGCGGATGCGGAAGAGGAACGGGTCGCGCATGTTTATGTTGGCCGACGCCATGTCGATCTTCGCGCGCAGCACGTGGGCGCCGTCCTCGAACTCGGCGGCGCGCATGCGCCGGAACAGGTCGAGGTTCTCCTCGACGGTGCGGTCGCGATACGGGCTCTTCCGGCCCGGCTCGGTGAGCGTGCCGCGGTGCTCGCGGATCTCCTCGGGCGACAGGCTGTCGACGTAGGCGAGGCCGTGCGTGATGAGGTGTTCGGCGTACTCGTACAGCGTCTCGAAGTAGTCCGAGGCGTAGCGCGGTTCGCCGTGCCAGGTGAAGCCGAGCCAGCGGACGTCTTCCATGATCGACTCGACGTACTCGACGTCCTCCTTCGTCGGGTTGGTGTCGTCGAAGCGCAGGTTGCACGTCCCGCCGAACTCAGCCGCCACGCCGAAGTTCAGGCAGATCGACTTGGCATGGCCGATGTGCAGGTAGCCGTTCGGCTCGGGCGGGAAGCGCGTGGCGACGCGGCCCCCGTGCTTCCCGGCAGCGCGGTCCTGGACGATGATCGCGCGGATGAAGTCTGGCGGTGCGGCATCGCGCGCGGCGGGTGCGTCATTCGCCTTCGAGTCCATGGCGATCAAGAGCCATTATATCGGCCGATCGAGCCACCGGGGCATTGGGCGGGTGAGCGATCTGGCGGAACATCAGTTACCGGTTGAAGGAGGTCCCATGCGACGGCACATCGTACTTCCCGCCCTGGTGGCGACGGTCTGCGGCGCGCTCGGGGCTGCCGCGGCCGCTCAAAGCACCCGTGAACCGGACGTGCTGTCGGCGCTCCTCGCCGAGGTGCGCGGGCTCCGCCAGGCGATGGAACAGATGGCATCCGCTGGCCCGCGCGTCCAGCTCGCGCTCGGCCGGCTGCAGCTCCAGGAACAGCGCGTCAACACGATGATTCGTCGCCTCGAAGGGGTCCGCGACAGCACGGCGGCCGCCGAACGGGGCGTCACGCAGGCGCAAAGCGACATCGCGCGCATACAGGAGGCGCTGAAGACGGCGGAAGCCGGCGGAGACACGGCCGACGCGCGCGCCCTCGCGTTCGAGATCGCCGAGATGAAGCGGCGCCTGTCCCTCGCCCAGCAGGACCTCCAGCGCTGGCAGGCGGAGGAGGGCACGCTCCAGCAGCAGATCGCCGGCGAGCAGGCGCGCTGGGCGGACATCAACCGGACGCTCGAGGAGCTGGAGCGCGCACTCGGAAAGCGCTGAGAACCCCCACGATCCGTGCGAGGATCGCCGCGGGAGGTTCGTATGCGATTGGCGAAGTGGGCGATCGTGACGCGACGTCTCGTATTCACTACCGGGACCGTCGTGCGTCTTGTATGGCTCGCGGCAGTTGTCCTCGGACGCACCGCAAAGCACGCGAAGGACGCGAAGTCCAACAGGTACTGTCACGGTATCTGGTCATCAACCCCTGGGGCTTTGCGCCGTCCGCGTTCTTTGCGGCAGCGGCCTCGTGACACCTGCAATTCCGCTGACGACGGCAATTTTCCAACGATCCAACGGCCAACGTCCAAAAGGAGAAGAACGCCCAATAGCCAAGGTCCAACTCCCCATCGCCTGCGGGCTCACTCCGACGTTCCGATGCCGACGCGTGGCACATCCGTGCGATCATCCCGGGCGGAGGAGGTCGTATGCGATTGACGAAGCGGCTGTTGGCGGGCGCAGGACTGATCGGGATCGGACTCGTCGCGTCCGTCGCCGCGCAGGGGGAGCGGCCACAGGAGCCCGACGTGCTGGCGGCGTTATTGACGGAGGTCCGGGGCTTGCGGCAGGCCATGGAGCAAATGGCGTCCGCGGGGCCGCGCGTGCAGCTCGCGCTCGGGCGCCTGCAGCTCCAAGAACAGCGCGTCAACACGATGATCAGGCGGCTCGAGACGATCCGCGACTCCATCTCGAAACAGCAGCAGGAGGGCGCGGGGATCCAGGCGCAGGTGGCGAGCTTCGAGACGATGTTCAAGCAGAACGAGAAGGACATGCCGCCCGGCGAGGCCAACCCCATGACGGCCGCGATGTCCGGCTTTCGAAAAGCCGTGGCCGCCGGCGAGGCGGAGATTCAACGGCTGCAGGAGGAAGAGGCGCAGCTCCGGCAGCAAATCGCCGCGGAGCAGGGGCGATGGTCGGAGATCAACCGCACGCTCGAAGACCTCGAGCGCGCGCTCGGGAGACGATGACGCGTCCAGCCACCGGCGTGATCGAGTCCACGTTGGTTGCAGGGGCCTGCAACCAGCGGTACTTGCAGCTATGGAAGGTCGCTGCCTGAACTATTCCGGTCCGATGTTTCCCCAACTATTTGGAGGCGGCACGCGTATCGAGAAGTTCGCTTCTTCCCTCGAATAACACTTCCCAACCACTTCTGGACCGAAGTCACCTCGGTTCCGCGCGTGTGCGATGGAAGCTACAATCCGGTCTTCGCTGACGAACATCAGCACATTGATGCCGTCGCTGGATCGAATGTCGTGGGCTTGTCCAGCCGCTCCTCAACGCGAGTCAGTGAATCGACCTTATCGTCAGGCGTGTAAGGACCGAGTATACAGACCCTGTCCCATGGGAATTCGGTGTGCTCTACGAGAAGCAAACGAGTGCCCGGTCCCTTCTCCACGGATGCGGCGATCGACCTGTTGAATGCCCCGTCGCTGCCGCACGCGGCAACGAGAGACGCGAGAGTGAGGGCCAGTATCCGCACCCAGACGCCTGCTCGCATCTTAAGAACTAGCGTTCTTTGCCGGAAGTAACTTCGGCCTGCCTCCTGCCGGAGATTGCAGACGTATCGCGCGCTCGACATCCGCCAGGCACTCGCGAACGTCGTCGTGGGGCTCCAGGGCCAGAGCCTGCCTGAGAACTCGGCGTGACTCGAACAGTTCTGATCGCGATTGAAGAATACGCCCTAACTCGTAAAGCGCCGTGGCAGGATGGGAGCCCTTCATCGCGACCGCTTGTCGAAGGCATTGCTCGGTCTCGTCGGTCGCAGCTAATCGAAACAGTACCCTGCCGAGCATCATCAATGCCCAGTCGCCAACTCCTTCTGCAACAGCCTCGCGATAGAACTCCGCAGCCTTGGCGTAGCGTCCCTGGCCATATTCCAAGTCGCCCTGACATTGAAAAGCAAACGCACGTGTGTCCTCAGTCGTCACTAGTCCCCTGGCCGTCTGAAGCGCTGCCGCCGATTCACCATAGCGCCCGAGTTCGCTCAGCGAGTGCCCGTACCAGGCCCAAACCACGCCATCGGTTGACTCGAGCTTGAGATACTGCTCGCACAGTTCGACAACCGTGGCGGGCTGTTCCAAGTCTCGATAGGTGTTCCGAATTGTCTCGCGCTTGGCCAAGAGTTGTGACCTGCTCAAAGAGGTCGCCGCGTCGCTCGGTGTGCCAGTTCCTTTCCTGGAGAGTTCGGCTTCTCCAGCACTTCTGCTCTGGACAGCGCTGACCATGCCGCCGTCATCGAAACCAAGAGTGAGCTGCCGAAAAGAAGCTGCCGTGGCCGCAACATCCGCAGCACGATCCCGAAGCCTCGTAGCGACGCTGAACCAACTGGGAGCGAACCCGGGAACTCGTTCGGCGCATCGACTGCACCGCGGCAGGAAAGCCGATTCGCCAAGTCTCGCGATGTCCCTGTAGACCCGAGCTAAACGCAACCAGACCGGATCGGCTTTGGATGGCTGTCGAGCACGTTCGAGGACCACACCCTGGAGCCAGAGAAGCTCAGCGTCGTGCCAGTCGTGATTCTCCTTCCCGTAACGACTTTTGCCGATGCTGCCAGGATCGAATCCGCTTCAGCATGCTCAGCGTGTCGGAAAGGCGCCTGGCATCGGCGAGCGTCACAGCCTGATCGAACAGCGTTTCCCAGCGCGTGTTGCGCGTATCCCAGGGGTCAGCCACGTGTGTGCAACTTCTCTCGTGACTGTTCTGGCGTCCATTGAAGGTTCAAGCCTCTCCGGAGTTTGGCGAGGGCTCGACGTCGGGCTTTCTTGAACACCTCGATCTCTTGAGTGGTGCCGTTGGCAACCGATGCTCCGGGGCGAACGCCTCCACTTCTCACGCGGTTCTTGGTGCTCATGATTTCTTAACGTTCACGCCAGTAGTGCGGTCGCCGCCGAGCGTGTGCAACAGCGACGACTTGGACATGGCCGCTGTACACACGATAGACGACGAAGAAAGGGAACCGGCGCAGCAGAAAGCGTCTGGTGTTGCCCACGTAAGGAGGTGCGGCTTCAGGTCGCTCAGCGATCAACTCAACGGCTCGGTCGAGTTCGCGTCGAAACCGCGTGGCTGCAGTCTCGTTGCGCTCGCGGTACCATCTCTCTGCGGACTCGGCTTCGTCGGCGGCCAGCGGGTGGACTTCGACCGCGAGCGGTGGCATCAGCGCGCGGCGAGTCGTCGGCGAACCTCTGCCCAGGGAATCGTCTTGACGGCTCCGCTATCGAGTTCCGCGACCCGCCGGTTCACCTCCGTCGCCCAAGCGGCCTCCGCGTCTTCGTCGACCTCGGTGTCGAGGCTGTCGAGCAGTGAGCCGGCGAGTGCTGCGCGGGCCTCGCTCGGGAGCGCCAAGGCCTCCTTCAGGATCTCCGCAGCGTCGCGCTTCATGACTCTATTTTAGCTGGATGGCGCCTACAACGATATGATGCCGCGGGATCCTCGGATCGGTGATGTCCACGTTGGTCCCGTTTTCGCCTCTAGGATTCGGCGACCTCCCGACCGAGGAGATCGACTCTCTCTCAGTCCTGTGGGACCGAATTGGACGGGCGATCGACGTCGGAGGTGGAACTCCAAGGCTGTCTATAATTTCGGCATGGCATCGACCAAGACGCCCCCGCAGATCAAGGCCAACTACGTCCGCTTGATGGGTACACAAGCTGGTGAAGCCTTCGCAGAACTGATGCAGGACGCGGCCCGCCTGCATCTGAAATGGAACGAGTTCCTTGCGATCTTCGCGGCCAGCTCCGCCCTGATCGATACGCTGAACAAAGCCGCGCCGGGCTTCTTTTACCTGGTCTCAGAGGCGTGGTGGGACGGCCTAATCCTGCACATCTTCCGCATGACCGACAGCAACAGGAAGGTCCTGTCGCTCGTGACCTTGACGAAGCTTCTGCCGGCGGCTATTCGAGCAGGCTACCAACCGAAGCTGAGACTCGCCCTCGCCGCCTCACGGTTCGCCCACGACCTGCGCCACGCCGACATTGGCCACCGGAATCGGGAGGTAGCGCTTAAGGCGAAGCCTGTGCCCCGATCCAGCCGCGAGCAGATCCGTAAGGCCATCGCTGCGATCGATGACGCCCTCCATTTCGTTGACCACCACTACACCGGCCACGAAGCTCCGATCTACGATCACGTTGACATCCAGGGAGGCGCCGGCGCGATTCTGTGGATCGTCAGGCGCGGTCTGAGAGCCAAGGACGACGACTTCATCGCGCGCCGTCCGCCGATGCGGTTCACCGACTAAGCCTTGTTCCGGCTTGTGGGTGATGAATTCGAGCGTCTGGCTGCGCAATCTGTAGGTTGAGGGCAGTTGCAGTGGGCCAAGTCCAAATGCAACTCAGCGCACAGTTCCGTCGTCGCGCGGACCAATCGCAAGCGACCGATCAACGCGCTCCGACACCCGGTCCCTCCCTTCTCTGGATGCTGTCACACTGCACGAAAGCGAAGAGAAAGCGGGGGGAACGCAAACGCGGGAGCACCGTTCCCCCAATTCGAATGCAGCTCGCACGGCGCGACACACATGCTTGTGTGCTGCGCGAGGCCGCGAACTGCGATCCGGAAGGCACTATCGTTGTTGCACTTTGCGCGGTCCCACTGGGCGGCGCTCTGTGCCGCCCCTCTCATCGCCGGTGCCGGTATCACCGTCACTGTCGGCGAGAAGCGGGGCGTGAGCGACCCCCTCTGCCATCCCCCCTTTTTCGCCCCATGGACGAGTTTAAGGGGGTCGCTCACGCCCCAGATGCATGTCACGTTCGTCCGGCGAGCCCGCGCCGTGTCCGTGACACCGTCGAGTGCGTTGCGCGGTTCAACTCTCGTGCGGGTCACGTTCTTGTTCACCATCAGCGTATCTGACAGGTTTTGCCAGGAACTCGCGTTCATCTAAGTGAGCGCGCACTCGCTCTGAATTCTGACTGCGGCGGCCGACGATCGCCGCCTCCTGCCTTTCTTCCACAAGCGCGCCTCGATCGCCTTGCAAGTTCGCTGACGTGCGCCAACGTTGCGTGCACCGCGGCCATCACGACGCGAGATTGTCCGGCGGTCCACGGTTCCGTCAAGCCACTGCGCTTCGCTCCGTCCGCTTCGCGGCTGGCGGGCGTGACTGAACCGCGGCTCCGCCGGGTGCTTGGCAACTACGTGATGGCCTCCACGCTGACCGGTGCACTCACGCGGAACGCATCGATTCATCATCAATGGAGTCGCGGCGTTATGATCCGATCTCGAGAGCGGCGCAATCGACGACCACGACGCGGAACGCGAGCTCACGCGTCACGCGGCTATTGCGACGAGCCGCTACGAGCGCTCGTTCGCACGCTCGCTCGACAAGCCGCACGCGAGTTCTTCGCCCGGGAGCTGGCGGAGCAAAGACCGGATCGAGCGGAGGTGACAGTGCAGTGAAGGTTGGGATCTACGCGCGGTACTCCTCAGACAATCAACGCGACGCTTCGATTGCGGACCAGCTCCGGGTCTGCCGTGAGTACGCCGCTCGCCAAGGGTGGATGGTTGTTCAGGAGTTGACCGACCACGCGATCTCTGGTGCGACGCTCCTGCGCTCCGGATTCCAGGCGTTGATGCGGGACGCGTTGAATCGCCGGTTCGATGTGGTCCTCGCTGAATCGTTGGACCGCTTCAGCCGCGACCAGGAAGACACCGCTGGCCTGTTCAAGCGTCTCACCTTCGCCGGCGTCAACATCGTCACGCTCGCTGAAGGGGACATCACGCACCTGCACATCGGGTTCAAGGGGACGATGAACGCGTTGTTCCTGAAAGACCTGGCTGACAAGACACACCGCGGACTGCGCGGGCGGGTCGAGGGCGGCAAGTCCGCCGGCGGACTCTGTTACGGCTACCGCGTGGTGAAGTCGCTAACCGGCGGGACCGTGACGACTGGAGAGCGAGAGATCGAGCCCGCGGAAGCCGCGATCGTAGAACGCATCTTCCGGGAATACGTCGCGGGAGTCGCACCGAAAGCGATCGCCAGGCGGTTGAACCAGGATGGAGTCGCCGGACCATTCGGCGGGACGTGGAGCCCGAGCACGATTCACGGGAACCGAAACGGGGCACGGGAATCCTGAACAACGAGCTATACGTCGGCCGCATGGTCTGGAACCGGCTGCACTACGTGTCCTCACGCTTCGCTGCCGTTCCGAACTCTGGCCCCGGATGCCTTCCGGCGAGAGTGCGCGTGCTGCGTGACGTGTTACTCCCGCGGGGGCTTCAGAGTTCGTGACGCCTGCACACCCGCGCCACATTTCCATTGCGGAGAGCACATGCGACTTGCCATCATCGGTGTTGGATACGCGGCCCTGCCGCTCGGGGCGCGTGCAAACGCCGCTGACGTGGCAAGCAGGATCATCGAAGATAACGTCTATTACCACATCTCGCTTCCGCTGTGTGAAGTCCCGGCAGCGGTGTGGCGAATTGCAAGGGCCGCCCAAATCCCCGCTGGCAGAAAGGTTTATCTCGCCATGCCGCTGCAGAAGATGGTCCGTCGGGTCATTCGTTCGAGGGCGATCGGTGTCGTGCTCGCCGGAGTGTTCGCGGCGGCTGCACTCGTGACGGCGCAACAGCGCGCGTCCGGCAAGCTGCCGCCCACGTTTGCCGACTACCTTACGCGCGGCGCCAAAATGCCCGCCGCCGACCAGGTCAAGCTCCTTCAGGGCCTTCCCGTGACGCGTGTCCTCGATGCCGATCCATCGACGGAAGTCTCCATTTTCGGCGCCGTCTGGATCAATGCGCCGATCGCGCAGTACGTCGCGGCCGTCAAGGATATCGAGCAATTCGAGAAGAGTGAAAACTTCCTGGTCACGAAGAAGATCAGCAGCCCGCCCAAGCTGGAGGATTTCGCGCAGCTGACCATTCCGCAGGATGACTTCGCCGATCTGAAATCGTGCAAGGTCGGGTCGTGCGAGCTGAAGCTCGGCCAGCCAGCGCTAACGAAGCTTCAGCGCGAAGTGGACTGGTCCAAGCCGAGCGCCAAGGCGGATGTCGATCGCGCGATGCGCGGGTTGGCATTTGATTACGTCAGTGCCTATCTCGAAGGCGGGAACGCGCGGCTGGCCGAGTACCGCGATTCCGGCCGACCCATCTTCACCGCCAAGGAATTCGAGTCGATGGTCAATCGCATGCCGTCGCTCGTCGATTATCTGCCGGAAATCAAGGGCTACCTGCTCGGTTTTCCGACGGTGATGCTCCCGGGATCGACCTCGTTTCTTTACTGGCAGGAGACGAAGTTCGGATTAAAACCGACGTTTCGCATCAATCACGTGACGATCGCCGAGAAGCCGAACCAAACCGTCATTGTTTCCAAGATGCTCTACGCGAGCCACTACTTCTGGACCGCGCTCGAACTGCGGGTGCTTGCGCCCGATCCGTCTCGCAGGGAGGGTTTCTGGTTTGCCAGCGTGAACCGCAGCCGATCGGACGGCTTGAGCGGGTTTGTCGGGTCGTTGCTGCGCGGCAGAGTGCGCGGCGAGGCCGAGAAGGGCATGCGGGTCGTACTCGAGACGACCAAGTCGATGTTGGAGAAGGCCAACCCAAGCAGGTAAGCCTCGTCAGTCAAGGGCTCTGCCTTATTGGTGACGGTGTCTGGAGAGGCACTTTGGACCCGAAGCGTGTTTCGAAAGGCTCCGGGCTCTATCGGAAAATCTGGCCGACGGCGATATAGAAGCGCGTCCCGCCTTCGAAGCCAAAACTGGCGCCGCCGAACACGGGGCCGATGATCGTGTCGGCGATTGCACCCACGCTGATGTGCGTCGACCAGGTCAGGTGTTCCCACTCGTCGAAAGCGGAGCCGCCCTCGAGCCACGACCCGACGAACAGCGGGCCGCCGAGGAAGTCGGGCAGGCGGACCACCTGGCGCAGGTAACCCGCTGTCGTGATGAGGTATTTGTCGCCGCGCTCCTCACCGACGTTCAACGCCCCGAGTCGGAGCAACCCGCCAACCGGGAACTGCTCGGTCGGCAGCGGGTGGCCATCGAACGACGTGCCGAAGCCGCCGGCGAGAAACACGCGATCGGCGCGCTGGCCCTTCCTCGACTTGAACCACGACGCCACGGTTTCGAACTGCGTCACGCCGTCAGTCTTTCGGGTCGGGTCGCTCGCGACGTCGATGTCCGGGTAATCGAGAAAGTGTTCGAGGCGAGCGACGGCGCGCAGGCCGTGCGATGGCACGACGGGGCTGTCCTGATCGTCGCGCGTCCACTGCACGTGGAACCGGCTGTCACTTCCACCAATCTCCGGCAGGCCGGGATCGCCGGTGCGGACGCTGGCGTCGAATCGTCCGAAGGTGAAGCCAGCCCGGGCCTCGTCAATGCGGCTCACGTTGACGCCGGCATCGACGCCCATGAGTGAGCGGGTCTGCCGATACGAGGCCCGGATTCGCCCCTCCTGAATGAAGTTCAACGTCCGGGACCCAATGCCGGCAAATGGCTCGACGAAGACTCGTGTCGTGAAGATCGGCTTGTACAAGGCGATGCCCAGCGCGGGATCCGAGCCGAGCGCGACATCGAGCCGCAGCTCGGAGCCGGATCCGACTTTGTCGAAGGCGAGCAGGCGGCCGTTCAAGCCGAAGCGGAATTCGTCGGACGTGGTGTTCTCGAGGCTGATGCCCAGAAAGACGAACGGCGGCGCGTAGGGTTTGGGAAAGGCCGTCACGAACAGGCCGAACTGGCCATTGCGTTCACGCACGGTCCAGCGGAGCGACTCGTACCGGGCGAGCCCGCCGAGTTCGGTCACGCTGGCGCCAATTTTGACCGGATCGAGCGGCTGTCCGACATGCCTGGACATCTCGCGGCGGATGAAATCCGTATCCGCGGACGCCGCGCCGCTCACTTCCACGAACTGGATCGTCGGGAGTGCCGTCTTTCGCGCGGCCGCCCGCGCCGCGACCCACTGCTGCCAGGCCGCGTCGTCCACGCGCAACGGGAGCAGCTGCGCGCTCATCGCCTCCGCGGCGCCGTACCCTTCGCGAATGAGGTCGTCAAAGCGCCGCCAATCGAGCGACCCGTACTGCGTGACCGGCACGTTGATCAGGATGTCCGCCGATTTGAGCGCCTGCAGCGTGTTCGCACGCATCATCGCGTCGAGCGTGGCGCCAGCGAGGCCGAATAGCGACGCGCTCACGGTTTCCCGATCGGTCAGGTCGCCGACATTGACGGCGATCACCTTGTCGGCGCCCATTTGTCGCACGACGTCGGCCGGCACGTTGTTCATCGCGCCGCCGTCCACGAGCAGGCGATCCGCGTCCTCGATCGCCGGAAAGATGAGCGGCAAAGACATCGTCGCGCGCATCGCCGTGGCCAACTGACCGCGATCCAGCACGACGAAGCGCGCAGTCTTCAGATCCACGGCGACGCACCGAAACGGGATCGGCAGGTCGTCGAATGTGTTGATGCCGTAATATGGCGCGGTGATCCGCGAGAGCAGCAGGTCGACCTGCTGACCGTTGTTCAGGGAGGACGGCGGGGCCAGACCCTTCTTGAGGCCGAACTCCAGATGCGACGGGTAGGCGCGCTTGTCGCGCTTGCGCCGCACGTTGGAGAACTCGAAGTCGGACGTGCCGAACATCGCATCCCAATCGATCTGCGCCAGCATGGACTCGATTTCGTCGGGGGGCATGCCGGTGGCATAGGAGCCGCCGATGAGCCCGCCCATGCTGGTGCCCGACAGCATGTCGACGGGAATGTGATGCTCTTCGAGCCAGCGGAGGACGCCCACGTGGGCGAGTCCGCGCGCGCTCCCGCCGCCGAGCGCCACGCCCACGCGCGGTCGTGCCGCGGCCGGGGTCTGCGGCGCCGTTTGCGCGTGCACTGCCGATTGCGCAACGACAATGGCGGTCGCGAGGATGAGAAGACCGATCCGGGGCGCGGAGCGTACGCGCAACATTTGCGCGGCGCTCCGTGTAAAAAGAACGCCCGCTGTTGGCGGCGCTGTTCGCTCGCCGTCGCGCGCATTCGTCAGCCGCTCAAGCAATAGGCTTCGTATCAAAAGTACAATCCGATCCCCAGCGCCGGACCGTGCAGGGTTGGCTTTATCGTCACTTCTCTCCCAGCCTTCGTATCGGTGACTTTCAGATACAAGAAGTTGTAGCCGGCCGTGACACCAAAGTGTCGCGACGGCTTCCAGTCCACGCGGAACTCGCCGCCGAGATCGACATCGGCGCCAACGCCGAACCCGCCGCCGTCGAGCGATGCATGGTACTCCACTCTCGAGCCGAGACGATGCCACCCAATACCGATTAGTGGATCCCACACCCCTGGTTTTCGTGCGACATGCGGCAGGTCACCCAGCGTGATGTCGTAGTCCAGGGCGACTCGGCGCAACCCTCCGGTGACGTACAGGTCGGGCGCCACTCTCCGTCCAACCTTGCCGCTCCCGTAGATCAGATCGAGATCCACCGTCAGGAACGGGCGGTCCGGCCGATCGCCGCCCACGCCGGCCCAGATGAAATAACCCTCGATTCGCCAGGTGTTGTTGGACCCGGCCACGCCGCCGAAAAAAGCACCGTCGAAGCGGCCGTCCACGATGTCACCCGCGCCGCCTCCTGAACCATCGATCGGCGGAATATCGACGCCGATGTCGATGCCGATCGGCAGCCATGCCAGGATCGGGTACACCGTCACGGCCCAACCCTCCTGCCCGCTGCTATCCTGCGCGTGTGTCGTCTGAACCAAACCGAGCACGCACGAGACGGACAGCACGAGGATTCGAAGCATCTTCTTCATCCGATCAATCGTATTCGACGTCTGCGGTTGTGTGACGAGCGCAACTCGATCTTGCGTGACCATCACGCGAATTGACTGCCCAGCGGTTGACCCGGACGATGTGCTCCTCTGAGAGGAAACAGCTCCCTGCGCTTAACACCGCTGGATGATCATTGTGGGGGATTCACAAGCAGCCAGTTCCCTTATGTTGCCGACGAAACAGTTGAGCTATGATAATCACGGTGCGAGCGGGAATTCTACGACGTCTGCAAAACTAATACCCTCCTGGACTCGACACTGGCGTGATGACGCGACGGGCAAAACGGAAAACCCACTTGTCGTACGGTAACTCCACCCCTATCATCCCAGCGGCCCCGCTGGCCGTGTAATTTTTGTCTGGAGGATATGAATCGATGACGAGCCGGCATCTGTGCGCTCTCGTTACGTTGGGTGTCATTTCAGGATGCGTGGGATGCGGCAGTAATCAGCAGTCGGTGACACCGGCGTCGCCTCCGCCCGTGAATGGGTCGTCACCAGCGTCAGTCGACCCGTCGCGACCGGCGGCGCAACCACAAGCAGCGAAGCCAGCAGACGAACCGGACGAGTTACCGCCCTCCGAGCTCGAGACCAGTCTGCCTCCGGCGGTACGCGAGGCGATCCTGAAGCCTTTCACGGGCGACTTCGACGAGATGGTTAAGCATCGGGTCGTGCGCGTGGGTGTCACACCCAACCGCACGTACTACTTCGTCGATCGGGGCGTGCAACGAGGAGTAGCGTTCGAGTACGGCCAGTTGATGGAGAACCGCATCAACGAGAAGTTAGGAGACAAGAACACCAGGGTTCATGTGTTCTTCGTGCCGGTGAGCAGTGACAAGCTACTGGATGCGCTTGTGGACGGCCGGGTGGACATTGCCGCGGGAAGCTTGACGATTACACCCGAACGCCAGGTGCTGGTCGATTTCACCGATCCCACGCGCGAGGATATCAATGAAATCGTCGTGACTGCGCCAGGCGCTCCGCGACTCACGTCGGCCGAGGACCTCTCTGGCAGGCGGATCTTCGTCCGCAAGGGAAGCTCCTACGTTGACAGCCTGCGAGCGCTCAACGAAAGGCTCACGAAGAACGGCAAGCCGCCCGCGCTGGTCGAAATCGCTCCCGAAAACCTGCAAGACGACGACCTGCTCGAGATGGTCAATGCAGGCTTGCTTCCTGCCATTGTCATTGACGACTATCTGGCCAAGTTCTGGCAGAAAGTGTTCCCCGCTATGGTGCTGCACGAGAACGTGCAGGTCCGTTCTGGCGGCAGCCTTGGTATCGCCATTCGCAAGAACAACCCGCAGTTGCGGGCCGCGCTCAACAACTTCATGGGGAAAAACGGACTCGGCAGCGCGTTCGGTAACCAGATCGAACGGCGCTATCTGGTGAACACCGCGTATGTGAAAAACGCGGCGTCGGAGGCCGAGCGTAAGAAGTTCCTCGCGGTGGTCCAACTCTTTCGCAAGTACAGCGATCAGTACAGCATGGATTTCCTCCTCATGGCCGCGCAGGGATACCAGGAATCGAAACTGAATCACGCGGCCAAGAGCGCCGTGGGTGCCATCGGCATCATGCAGTTGATGCCGGCCACCGGCAAGGAAATGAATGTCGGCGACATTCGAAAGCTCGAGCCGAATATCCACGCGGGTGTGAAGTACATGCACAACGTGATGGACGCCAACTTCAAGGACGAGTCGATGGACGCGTTGAACAAAGGGCTTTTCACGTTTGCGTCTTATAACGCAGGCCCGGCTCG
Organism: Vicinamibacterales bacterium; assembly: GCA_048594975.1. Lineage (GTDB taxonomy): Bacteria > Acidobacteriota > Vicinamibacteria > Vicinamibacterales > 2-12-FULL-66-21 > JBMDXB01. Next base: position 93,895 of record JBMDXQ010000080.1, read on the forward strand.
CGTCCGCCAGCTCCGGCGAGAGGCGGCTAAAAAAGGGCTGGACCCGAATGTCTGGTTCGGTAACGTCGGGCAGGTTGCGTCAGAGCGGATCGGCCGCGAGCCCGTGACCTATGTGAGTAACATCTACAAGTACTACATCGCGTACCGGCTCGTTGTCGACGAGAACCAGCGGCGAAGCGCTGTCAAGGAGGCGCTCAAGGCCGGGCAGGAAAAGAAATAAGCCCTCGCACGTCGCGTTATCATGCAGCTCCGTAAGTGATCAGCGCCGAATAGATTGCGGCGTGGCGGTACATGGATGTCCACCGCGTCAGAAGGCAGCGACCCTCACGATCGATCAAGCCACGGAAAAGTTCGAAGCGTCGCTGAGCAGCGCCGGCCACTGAGGCGCGATGTGTAGTTCAGTCTGAAGGGACGCGGAACCCTGCTGACGCCCGCGTCCCGCCAAATGACAGTACGTTACAAGACGTGCGAGTCGGATCGCCGCGAGCGCTGGCCAGCGCCGAGCCTTATTGGACCAAGGGGGGTCCACGGAACGCAACGGTTCAGGAGACCGCTGTACATGGTTTGAAGAACCCAACGCGGGTTCAAATCGCCCCGCAGCGATGTGTAGCCGTAACAGATTGCGTTGATTGAACTTATCGGAAAGGACTTGCGGGGGCGTGCAGCCAGCGGTACTTGCAGCTCTGGAGCGGAGCGGCCTGACGAATCTCTTGACTTGCCTATCCAGGGCCGGCCAGCCCGACCACAGTGCAAGCTGGATGTCACCTACGGCCTACCGTGAGCCCCTAGTACTGGTTACCATTTCTGGAGGATATTTCATACGGCGCAGGACTTCCTGCCAGCGCGGGTCCGAATGGAGACGGTCGAACTGCGGATCCGTCTTCACGTAGACGTTGAAGGACGGATTGTCGATGACCCTGAACAGCAGTCGGAACGCTTCGTCGTGGTTGCCGAGAGCCGTGTACGCCATGGCCAGGAGGTGCGGGTTGCTACCGCGCGATCCGTTCAGCATTTCGATCGCTTCTTTCCGTTTGCCCATGAGGGCACAGATGCGCGCTGCCTGGACTGTTCTGTCCGCATTGCGCAGACCTCCTTCGATGCCCGTCGCTTTCTCGAGAAGCCTCAGCGCCTCGTCATACTTGCCTACAGCCTCGTACACGTCGGCCAAGCGACCATAGGCACCCGCCGGGCTTTGAGGGTCCAATTCGATCGCTCGGTTGAGGTGAGCAATGGCTTCGTCATACCTGCGCGCGCGATACAAAACCCTGCCAAAGAACGATTGAACCGTCGATGACAGCGGATCGCGCTCCTCGACTCGCTTTATGTGGTCGATGGCATCAGGAAAGCACCCGAGGGCCATGCACAGCATCGCGGAAAAGAAGTGCGCGTCCACGTTGTTGGGATCGATCGCGAGAGCCCGCCTGAACGCCTGCTCGGCGCCGCTCCAATCCCACTCGTGCCCGAACTTGAGCCGACCGATCGACACATGCGCTTCGGGGAGACCTGCGTCGAGCTCCAGCGCCTTCAGGGCGGCTGCGCGGGATGGTGATTCGACCTGCTTGAACGTCGTCGCTCCCCAGATGCCGCGCCACCACCATGCGTGAGAGAGGCCGGCATACGCGGCGGCAGAGCTGGGATCCAGTCTCACCGACTGCTCGAAGTGTCCGATGGCTCGCGCCAGGTCTTCCTCGTTCAACCGCCAGAGATAGTGTTGACCAAGCAGGAACTCCTGGTAGGCCGCCGGCCTGACGGAGCCCGCCGACGCCAGTCGAGCACGCTCCTCCGCGGTTACTCTCGCCTGAACTTCGTCGGCCACCGCACGAGCCACGTCGCTCTGCAACTTCAGGACATCGGTCAGCGCTCGCTCGTACTCGCGCGACCAGAGATGCGTGTCGGTCGGGGCGTGGATCAATTGGAGACTGATTCGGACGCGGTCGCCAGTGCGCTGCACCGATCCTTCGACGACGGCATCAACGTTCAGCGCTCTCGCGAGCTCGCCAAGTGGCGCGGCCACGCCCTTGAACCGCATGACAGAGGTGCGTGAGACCACGCGAAGCGCGCGGATGCGGGCGAGATTGCCGATGAGCGCGTTGGTCATGCCGTCAACGAAGTACTCTTGCGACGGATCGCCGGACAGGTTGTCGAGCGGCAGCACGGCGATCGCTGTTATCAATGGACGTCCTACGTGTGGCGCATCTGTGAGGCGCAACGCGTAGACGAGCCCGCCAGCGACCAGCACCGCCAGCCCGCTAAGGAGCAGCCACCGACGTACCGACGAGGGTTCAGTCGGAATGGCGGGCACTTGCGCTACGGAAGAGCCGACAACCGACGCGAGTTGGTCCAACTGGGCAACCGTTGATACTGACTCGAGCCGCGCTTCGGGTTGCCTTTCAGGGTCGACCGGTTGCGGGGCTCGCGGCGGCTCGTGCACCTTCGCGACGAACCGGTATCCCCGTCCCGGCACGGTGACGATGTATTGATGGTCGTCGGGCTTCTCACCGAGCGCCTTGCGAAGGATCGAAATGTTCCGGGTGAGCCCACCCTCCTCCACGACGGTGTCACCCCAGATCCGCTGAAGCAGCTCGTCCTTCGTGATCACCCGACCCGGTTGTTCGACCAACGCAAGCAGTGTCTCCAAGGCTTTGGGAGCCAGTGCCACGGGTTCTCCGTCGCGGCACAGAAGCATTCTGTCGGCACTCAGACGAAACGGTCCGAACTCAACCGTATCCTGCGACCGATTCATGCCGGCACGAACATTTCCGAAGGAGAACGAAGCCCGGTTGTAAGGACTTGTCACCCGCGCCCCGGCTAGTTTGCCTGCACGGAGTCGGGCAGGCGCGATTCTACCGCGAACGGTCCGTTGGGCACCCTCCCAACGGATACCCGCCACGTTCGGCACTCGCTCTGAAGCTGGACACGCTAACTCATCGGCATAAAGAGGAGGAATTGTGAAACCTGATCTCTTCCGAGCGACTGCCGCGGCATTCGTCGTCGGACTGGCCCTCCATGTTTCTCTTCGAGTCAACGCGACCGGCACCACCTCCAATGAGTTGGTTGCGGGAAACCAAGTGCTGGAATGGAACCAGATCTTCATCGACACGCTGGTGGCGACGAACACACCGAATTCCTCCAGTCAGCGGCTTGGAGCCATCGTCCACACGGCGATCTTCGATGCGTACAACGGCATCGAGCGGCGTTTCTCACCGATTCTTGTCCACGACAGCGCCCCGCCCGGGGCGTCGCGGCGAGCTGCGGTCATCGCTGCGGCACACACTACGCTCGTTGACCTGTTCCCCTCACGTCAAGCGGCGCTGGATGCCAGCTACATGGGTTCGCTCGCGGCCCTCAGCGACGATGGCGAGGACGGCGGGACATCGCGTGAGCGCGGACTCGAGTGGGGCATAGACGTGGCGAACATGGTGCTTGCCTGGCGGGCGGCTGATGGGTTTAGCGGCAGCTATCCTGCGTTCACCGGTGGTACAGCCGTTGGCCAGTGGCGCCCGACACCGCCGGCATTCGGACCGATGAGCGCGCAAGGGCTAGCATTCACGGACATGTTCGTTCTGGTCAGCAACACACAATTCCAGCCTGACCCGCCGCGGACCCTAGCTGACATCGCCTACTCCGACGACCTCAACGCGGTCAAAGCGCTCGGTCGGAGGACCGGCTCGACGCGCAGCGACGACCAGACAGCACTCGCCCCCTTCTGGGAAGGCAATGCCAGTGTCCATTGGAATCAGGCCGCGAATCAGATGGCGCGCAACAATCACCTCTCAATGTCTAAGAGCAACCGCCTGCTCGCCGTTCTCAACATCGCGATGGCGGATACAGCATTCACTATCTGGAGCGCGAAGCGATTCTATGGCGCGCGCGCGACAGAAGTGACCTGGCGACCGGTGACCGCCATTCCGCTGGCGGAGGCGGATGGCAATCCGGCCACGACTCCGGACGTCGACTGGCTGCCACTCGTCAACACGCCGTCGCACCCGGAATACCCCGCCGGGCATCCGAGTCTAAATGGAGCTGCAGCGACCGTCCTTCTTTGCCACTTTAGCGACGGACAGACGTTCACTCTCACGACGACGGGACGGCCGGACCGCACGTACACGAGCATTGCGCAAGCGCGCGCGGACGGGAACAACGCCAGGGTTTGGGGCGGAATGCATTATCCGAGCACGGTCGCCATCAGTGACGCGGTGGGCGAGGCGATTGCGCAGTACGTGAATCGGAATTCGATGCGTCCCTTGCGAGAGTGAACACCACTGCTCGCTACGGCAGTCTGACTGAGAATCGCTATCCGGCTCCGCCGTGGACGCGAGAAGAGATTCTCCGCGAATATCCGTACCTTGAAGCCGACGACATCTCTGAGGCTTTGTTCTACGTCGAGTGGCCGGCTGAGGAAGTCGAGGGTTCGCTGGACCGCCTCAGGACCTACCTTTAGGTGGCGTCGAGAGCATCGTCGCTGAGGCAGGTACACGCTGTGCAAGCCATCCGGGCGCTGATCGAAACGATCCTGCTCGAACCAGACGGCGACGAGCTGAAGATCACGCTGAAGGGCGACCTGGCCGGAATGCTGAGCGCGGCCCGAGACAGCAAGAGGTCGCCAGAAACGGGCGACCTCTTGGTCCAAATAAAGCTGGTTGCGGGGGCCCGATTTGAACTCGCGAGACTGATGGCAACCACCATCCTGACGTGCAACAGTTGGTGGTTGGCCCTTGGCCTCCTGGAAGTTGACCTCGCTGTCAGTACTTCGGCTGCGTTGGATCGATGCGATCGATCCACGCCAGGATGCCGCCCCTCAGATTGCGCGCCTCGGCAACGCCGCGGTCGCGCAGCAGCTTCACTGCCTTCGCGCTGCGTACCCCGGACTTGCAGTGGATCACGATCGGCGGCGCGTCGGGGCCGGTCGGGATTTCGGCCAGGCGGTTCGGCAGCTCGCCCAGCGGGATCAACGTCGAGCCCGGGATCCGGCAGATCCGGAATTCCTGCGGCTCCCGGACGTCGAGGAGGAACAGCGGCTCGCGCCGGTCCTGCGCCCGCTTCAACTCCTCCACCGCAATCTCCGGCTCCGCCGCCGCCGCCTGCGTCGCCGGCCTGATGCCGCAGAACTGCTCGTAATCGATGAGCTCCCGCACTGTCGGATGATCGCCGCAGACGGGGCACTCCGGATCGCGCCGCAGCTTCAGCTCGCGGAATCGCATCCGCAGCGCGTCGTAGATCAGGAACCGGCCGACCAGCGGTTCGCCGACCCCGAGGCTCAACTTGATCGCCTCGGTCGCTTGAATCGTGCCGATGATGCCGGGCAGCACGCCCAGCACCCCGCCTTCCGCGCAGCTCGGCACAAGCCCGGGCGGCGGCGGCTCGGGGTAGAGGCAGCGGTAGCACGGGCCGCCCGGTGTCGCGAACACCGACGCCTGCCCTTCGAAGCGGAAGATGCTGCCGTAGGCGTTGGGCTTCTTCAGGATCACGCAGGCGTCGTTCACGAGGTAGCGCGTCGGGAAGTTGTCGGTGCCGTCGACGACGACGTCGTAGTCGCGGAGGATCTCGAGCGCGTTCTTCGACGTCAGCGCCGTCTCGTGCCCGAGGATGCGGACGTTCGGGTTCAATCCCGTGAGGCGCGCCTTCGCCGATTCGAGCTTGGGCCGCCCGACGTCGGGCGTGCCGTGGATGATCTGCCGCTGCAGGTTGCTCGAGTCGACGGCGTCGAAGTCCACGATCCCGATCGTGCCGACACCGGCGGCGGCGAGGTAGAGCGCCGCCGGCGAGCCGAGCCCGCCGGCGCCGATGCACAGGACCCGCGCCGCCTTCAGCTTCCGCTGACCGTCGACGCCGACCTCCGGCATGATCAGGTGTCGGCTGTAGCGCTGCACCTCTTCGTTGGTCAGCTCCGGCAGCCCCACGCCGGCCTCCGCGGTCGTTCCCACGCCGCCGGCGACCGAGGGCACGATGCTCACCACGTCCCCGGGCGCGACCGGTGTCTGCTCGCGCTGGAGGTAGCGGATGTCGTCCTCGTTGACGTAGACGTTCACGAAGCTCCGCAGCTTGCCGTCCGCGCCGTAGAGGTGCTGCTTCAGATCAGCGTATTCAGCGGTCAACCTCTCGAGGAGCTCTCCGACGGTGCCGCCTTCGAGCTCGACCGACTCACGGCGCCCGGTGTACGGCCTGAGCGGGGTGGGAATCAGGATCTTGTTGGGCATTGCAGGTCCTTCTGATCGAACGCGGAACGATCGTCGCGCAGCCGCCAGCAGGTGACGTCCCCAGGAACACCGGCGATGACCGAGACGATCACGTAATTCAGGTTCGGCCAGGCGTGCTCGAGGTCGTGCTGCGAAGGCCGCGCGGGATGATCGGGGTGCGAATGGTAGAACCCGGCCAGGGCACCGCCGGCGGCGTCGGCGCGCGCCTCGGCCGCCCGGTAATCCGACGGCGCCACCAGGAACCGGCGCCGGGCGCCCTCCGCGGTCGTGTTCGGCAGCGGCGATGTCTCCACGATTTCGCCCCCGACCTCGATCAGCGCGCCGCAGCACTCGTGCGGGTAGGTGTCCGCGCCGTGCCGCGCGATGGCGCCGAGGGCGGAGGAGGAAATGGTGACGATCTCAGGGGTACTCTTGACGTTCTGCACGATCGGCTTTTGTTCAGGGCGCGTGGGGCCCCGCGTCTTTCAGCTGCGCCGGGCCCTCCCGGCGCTGCCGCCCCACGCATCGGCGCGCCGCGACGGCTGAGGGCTCGCGCGCGCTAACGCTCGGATCCCTCGCGGCCGCGCGTCGCGCTCGCGGCTTCGTTTCGCTCGCCGGCCTGACGATCTCAGGCGAGCGTCTCGTCACAGTACTCTCCCAAAACGGCTCGGTGAGGTAGCGCTCGCCGCCGTCAGGAAAGATCATCACGATGACGCTGCCTTCGTCCAGCTCCTGCGCGACGTCGAGGGCGGCGGCGAGCGCCGCGCCGCTCGACACGCCGACGAGCAGCCCTTCCTCCGCCGCCAGCCGTCGCGTCAGCTCGTGCGCCCGCTCCGTCTCCACGCGCGGCGCATCGTCGGCGAGCGTCGGGTCGTAGATGCCGGGGACGATCGCCGTGTCCATGTGCTTCAGGCCCTCGATCCCGTGCAGCGGCGAATCCGGCTGCACCGACACCAGGCGGACGGCGGGGTCGAAGCGGCGGAGCCGCCGCGCCGTGCCGACGAACGTGCCGCTGGTCCCGAGCCCGGCGACGAAGCAGCTCACCCGCCCGCCGGTCTGCGCGATGATCTCGGGCGCGGTCGTCTCGTAGTGCGCCCGCCAGTTCGCGTCGTTGTTGTACTGGTCCGCGTAGAAGTAGCGATCCGGATCCTTCGCGAACAGCCGCCGCGCCTCGGTGATCGCGCCGTCCGAGCCTTCGAGCGGATCAGTGAAGATCACCTCGGCACCATAGGCGCGCAGCATGCGCTTCCGTTCGAGCGTCACGTTGCCCGGGACGCAGAGGTGCAGGCGATAGCCGGAGGCCGCGGCCAACATCGCGTACGCGATGCCGGTATTGCCCGAGGTCGCGTCCAGGACGATCTTGCCGCGATGCAACGCGCCGCTGCGTTCGCCCTCCTGGATGATGCGCGCAGCGGCTCGCGCCTTCACGGAGCCGCTCGGGTTCTGCCACTCCGCCTTGGCATAGAGCTCCACCCCGGGCGTGGCAGCCTCGAACCGCCGCAACCGCACCAGCGGCGTGTTGCCGACGAGCTCGTCGATCCGTTCGAGCGTTCGAACCGTAGTGGTGACCATAAAAAGCAAAAAGCCCGGCTGGCTCGAGGCCAGCCGGGCTGTGATCTCGCCGGGGAACGTGGGCTAACCGCCGTTTCCACCTGCACTTCCGGGAAGATCACGACCGCGGCGGCCTTGTGGCCGCACCGGACAACAGCAACACGCGCACATCGTGATCACCGGACGCACGCCCGCAGGGTACTCATTACGCCCCGGATCTGTCAACGCGGGCCGGTTCCGCCACACATCACTTCTTTAGATGCCGCCGGACGGGCCGGGGATGCAGGCGCTCCGACAGGACCGCCGACGGCCGGGCTACAATCCGGGCCATGGCTGCCGGACCTGCACGTCATTCCTGCATCTTCAACTTTGTCGCGCTCGCCAGCCTCCTGGGCACACTGCTGCCGGCTGCGGCGCTCGCCGCCGAGCCGATCTCCGTCATGACCTTCAATGTCCGTTACGGTACGGCGCGCGACGGCGACAACCACTGGGAGCTCCGCCGGACGCTCCTGTTCGACGTCGTGCGCGAACAGGACGCCGACATCGTCGGCCTGCAGGAAGCGCTCGACGCGCAGATCCGGGAGATCGTCGAGGCGGTGCCCGGGTACGCGGTGGTCGGCGTGGGCCGTGACGACGGCCGGAGGGCCGGCGAGTACGCGGCACTCCTGGTGCGGAAGGACCGCTTTCACGTCGCGGAGGCGGGGACGTTCTGGTTCTCGGAGACGCCCACCGTGCCCGGATCGACCTCCTGGGGCAACCGCATCACCCGGATCTGCACGTGGGCGCGGCTGATCGACCGGGACGGGACGGCGTTCTGGATCTTCAACGTGCACCTCGACCACGAGTCGCAGCCGTCGCGTGAGCGCAGCGCCGAGCTCCTGCTCCGCCGCGTCGAGGCGCGCCCCTTTTCCGCCGAGCCTGTGATCGTGACCGGCGACTTCAACGCCGGCGAGGACAACCCCGCGATCCAGACGATGCTGCGAACGAAGGCCTTCGTCGACACCTTTCGCGTCCTGCACCCTGACGAGAAGCAGGTGGGCACGTACACCGGCTTCAAGCTCGAACAGCTGGACGGACCGAAGATCGACTACGTCCTCGTCCGGCCCGGAACGGAGGTGCTGAGCGCGGGCATCGTCCGCACGGCGCGGGACGGGCGGTATCCGTCGGATCACTTCCCGGTCGTGGCGCGAATCCAGCTGCAATCGGCGGCGACACCCCGGGAGGTCGAGAAGTAGCCGATCGGTTACTTCGCCGTGGATCCCGCCGACAGGTAATCGGCCGCGAGGTGGCTCAGGGCGCGGACGCCGGTCAGCAGCGCCGCCTCGTCGACGAAGAACAGAGGCGAGTGGTTCTGCGCCGCCTTCCCTACCTGCTCGTTCGGGGTGATGCCGACGAAGAAGAACAGCCCGGGCGCTTCGCGCTGGAAGAACGTGAAGTCCTCTGCGCCGGTGATGAGCTCGGACTCGACGACCATCCCGGGCGCCACGCGCTCCAGCGTGGGCAGCATGCGCGCTGTCAGGTCCGGGTCGTTGGACGTCACCGGGTTGCCCTTGGTGATCCGAACGTCGGCGGCGGCGCCTGCGGCCGACGCCGTGCTCTCGGCGATCTTCCTGATTCGCGCGTGGATGTCCGCCTGCACGCCGTCGTCGAAGGTCCGGACCGTGCCGACGAGCCGCGCGCTGTCGGGGATGATGTTGCTGCGCACGCCCGACTGGAACTGCCCGACGCTGACGACGGCCGGTAGCTCCGTGATGTTCACGTGGCGGCTGACGATCGTCTGCAGGCTGTTGACGATCTGCGCGCCGACGACGATCGGGTCGATACCGCGCCACGGCGTCGATCCATGGGTCTGCCGGCCCTTGACGATGATCTCGAAGGTGTCGGACGCGGCCATGAAGGGCCCGCGGCGGTAGGTGATGCGCCCCGTCGGCACGTTGGCGAAGACGTGCAGTCCGAACACCGCGTCCACGTTCGGGTCGCGCATCACGCCCTCCTGCACCATCAGGCGCGCGCCGGCGGGCGACTCGCCGGCGGGCGCGCCTTCCTCGGCCGGCTGGAAGATGAACGCGACCGTGCCCGGCAGCCGGTCGCGCAGCTGCGTCAGGATGCGCGCCGTCGCGAGGAGGACGGCGACGTGCGCATCGTGCCCGCACGCGTGCATGACACCGACGGTGTTGCCCTCGTACTCGCCGGTCGCCTTGCTGGCAAACGGCAGGTCGACTTCCTCCTTCACCGGCAGGCCGTCCAGGTCCGCGCGCAGCGCGACGACCGGGCCGGGCCGACCGCCCTTCAGGAGCGCGACGACGCCCGTCTTCGCGATGCCGGTGCGCGGCTCCAGGCCGAAGCTGCGCAGCCGCTCGGCGACGTACTTCGCCGTCTCGAATTCGCGGTTGGAGAGCTCGGGATGCTGGTGCAGGTGGCGGCGCCAGGCGAGGAGGTCGGCTTCGACCGTTTTGGCCAGCGTGTCGATCTCCGAGGCAAGGGGTGACGCGGTGACCTTCGGCCGAGGCGCGGACTGGGCGACGGCCAGTTGCGGTACGAGGAACAGCAGGGCGAAAAGGAGAATCAGGTGCTGCATTCGGGTGCCTCGGAGAAGTCGGCCTCCGCCTGAGGCGGAAGCTACATCGTGGCACAGGAACGGGTCTCGCTGCCCATCCTGGAGAATCACCACCGCCGGGATCGACGCGCCACAATGCCTGCGGGGGTCCATTCTACGAACAACACGGCCGCGCCGGGCATGTCCTCGATGAGCCGGAACCCGCGCGCCGCGCCCATCACGCCCACTGCGGTAGACAACGCGTCCGACATCGTCGCGCTCGGCGCCACCACGGTGACGCCCGCGCGGCCGCGGCGTGCTGCAGCGGTGGCAGGATCGATGACGTGCGAGTGGCGGACGCCGTCGCGCTCGAGGAACTGCTCCGCGTCGCCGGAGGTCGAGATGCCGGCGCGGCGCAGATGCCTGAAGGGAAGGCGGTGACCGACGAGCGGCCCAAGCGGTGCGATCGCGACGCGCCATCCGGCTTCTCCGGGCGGGGCGTCGCCTGCCGCGACATCGCCGCCGAGCGCCACCAGCGAGGCGGGGACGCCGTCGGCGCGCAGCCGTGCGAGCGCTTCATCGGCGGCGTAGCCCTTGCCGATGCCGCCGAGGTCCAGCATCATGCCCGCCTGCTTCAGCCGCACGATCCGCGCCTCGACCGTGACCTCCAATTGCCGGTAGCCCACCAGCCGCTGCGCGGCCGCCAGCTCGTCCGCATCCGGCATCGCGCCCGCGGCGCGGGCGCGGCGCCACAACCGTGACACCGGGCCGATCGTGACGTCGAACGCGCCGCCCGTGCGCGCGGCGATCTCCTGCGCCACGTCGAGCACGCGGGCGAGATCGCCGCTGACCTGCACCGGCGGGCCGCCGGCCTGCGCGCAGAGCCGCATCAGCTCGCTGTCGTCGCGGTAGTCGCTGAGCCGCGCGTCCAGCTCCGCAATCCGCGCGAAGGCGCGATCCGCGGCGGCACGCGCCCTCGCCCGGTCGCGCGCGTACAGCACCACCCGGGCGCTGGTGCCCATCTGCGACTCGGTGAACTCGAAGCGACCGAGCCTCGTGTCCTCACTGCGTACCAACAGAACGGGGACAATCAGAATGGCGATGGTCCCCGTTCGCGTCAACATGTGTGGCCTTCGGTCCGTCTGCTCCTGCACGTACGGACGGTTGTCCTTCCCCTTTTCGAACCTCCACGCCCTTCCTCGGAACGTGCGCCCCGCAGGGCCGGAGCCTGGGTTTATCGATCGGGACTACTCCGCGTGACCTTCGACCGGAGGTTGCGCAGCTGCGGATACTCCTCGAGCGCGCGCGCCACGCGAAAGCCGACGATGGTCGCATCCGTGTGCCACCAGATGCTCTGGGGACTCTGCGGGTCGCGGCGGCTCCACTCCGGATCGGAGCCGCGCCGCGCCGCGTTGCGCAGTTCGCGGGGGTTGTCCGCCCAGGACCCGCCGCGCGCGACGTGCGGATAGCGCGTCTCGGTCGGCAGCGAGACCGGAAGGACGATCGGCGTCTCCTTCGTGCTGGCGGCGAACTGCTTGTAGAAATCCGGATCGTACTGATCGAGGCACCACTCGGCGAGGTTCCCGTGCATGTCGTGGATGCCGAAGCGGTTCGGCTTCTTGAGGCCGACGGGGTGGGGGCGCTCCTTCGAGTTGCCCGCGTACCACGCGTACTCGCCGATCGCCGCCGCGTTCCCGAAGCTGTACGGACCCTCCGTGCCGGCACGCGCCGCGTACTCCCACTCCGCTTCGGTCGGCAGGCGATAGCTCTCCCCGGTCACGCGTGACAGCCACCGGGTGTACTCCATGGCCGCGTGATGCGTCAGATCGAGCGCCGGCTGGCGTCCCTTGCCGAAGCCGCGCGCTTCGTCGCCGTACGCGGGCGTCGGGCGTGTGAGCGCGTCGGCATCGGCGGGCGGCGCGGCTCCGCCCGGCGGCGGCGGCTGATCGGTCGAGAACGCGAACAGGTCGTACTCGTCCCAGGTGACCTCGACCTTGCCAATCCAGAACGCCTCCACCTTCACCGCGTGGCGCGGGCCTTCGTCGGCCTCGCGCCCGGGCTCGCTGTCCGGGCTGCCCATCATGAACGTGCCGCCTGGCACCGCCACCATGTCGAACTTCACGTTCGAGTTCGGAACCGTCTCGACGTAGCTGGCCAAGGCCGACTGCGTCGCCTGCTCGCGCGCGCGCGTGACGGCGAGCGTCGAGGCGCACGCGATAACGAGGAGAAGCGTCGGAAGTGGTCGGGGACCGTGCTGCACGATAGGGATCATGCGGAGCCCATGCCGTCGAGAGCCTCTACCCCCATTCTCATCGAAACCAGCCACGTCGCCATGCTCAAGAGCACGGCCGCCGCGAAGCTGCCGGCAATGATCAGCTGTTGCACTCCGCTCAGAGGCAGACCGTGCCGCCGGCTGAACAGCAGGATGGAGCACGGCCAGCCGATCAGCGCGATCGTGACGACGATGAGCAGCACCGCCAGGACCATGAAGGCGACGCCGCCGTACGAGCCCGCGATCTCCGTGGGATTCTCGGCAGCGAAGCGTGGGTACCTGGCGCCAAGGCTCGTCGCCAGCCCGACGAGCGCAAAGCCCATCAGGGCAATCGCGACTGGCGTCACGACTTTCAGGACGGGATCGATCCCGAGAAACTCGTTCGCGGTCACGATCAGCGCCTCGGTCAGCACCACGATGGGCAACAGCCCCATCCAGAACTTCGACCACAGGAAGTCGCGCAGCCGGACCGGCGCGGTGCGGATGACCCAGAAGGCGGGGCCCTCGGCCGAGACACCGCCGGGAAGACGAAGCGCACCGCGATCGTGGCCATGACGAACGCCGCCATGCAGAGATTCACGAACGCGTACACGTTGCGGATTGGACCGCTCATGTAGGGCACGCGGTCGAGATCGAGGACTCGGAAGTTGTAGAGATACACGAGCGCGAGCGCGAGCAGCAGCAGCAGCTGCGACCACTGGCTCACGTCGCGGAGGAAGATCTTCAGGTCCTTGGTCAGCAGCTGCCGGCGGACTGCCGTCAGCGGAAGCCGCGCGAGGATCCGGTCGAGGAGGCGGAGGCGGGTGAACCGCGCCTTGCGCGCCTCCTGCGACCTGCTGAACCCGGCGAAGTACCAGCGCTCGTTCGCCAGGCGCAGCAGCAGCGTGAACGCGGCGGCGGTGGTCCACAGCGCCGCGCCGTGGGCGACATCGACCGAGCCCTTGAAGCCTGCAAAGAGCGCTTCTCCCGCCCAGAACGACGGCAGGAGCGGCGTGACCGGTGACTGCAGCGTGGCGAAGAAGTCGGCCACGTCAGGCAGCGATTCGACGCTGAGCAGCTGCTCGGGCCGGACGACACGCAGCAGCACGATGAGGCTCGCGGCGAACACCAGCCCCATCAGCATCAGGATGTCGCGTGCCCGGCGGGCGGGGACGACGTTCACGAGGAGCAGCGTAACGGCCGTGCCGGCGGCCACCGGGATGACCGTGAACGGCGGGATCACGATCACTGCCGTCGCGTAGAACGCCGGGCCGGCACAGGCGGCGACGCCGATACCCGCGAGGACCGGCACCAGGAAGACGACCACCATCCACGCGGCCTGCGCCACGGTGCGCGCGAACCGCGCCTGGAAGAGGCGCCGCGGCGCGATCGGTGCGGCGAGCAGCAATTGCAGGTCGCGCGAGAGGAAGAACGTGGAGAGCGCCGTGACCACGCCGCTGAAGGCGAGAAACGAGAGGAACGCCAGGAACACCCACGAAAGCCCGAGGCGCAGCAGGTAGTCGCCGAACTCCGCGAAGCGCTGCAGCTGGAACGTCAGCCAGAACGCGCCCGCGAAGAGCGTGAGGCCGACGACCACCGCCACCGATGCGAACAGCGCCGCGCGCAGGCCGTCGCCGCGCAGCCGCCGCCGCACGCGGTTGCGCGACGACCACAGCGCCGGCAGCAGGAGATACGGGAAAGGCTGCGGCTTCACCATTCGGCATTCGGCATTCAGCATTGACGGTGACCAGCGCTAGAGCAGCTCATCGATCTCCTGGAGCCCGCTCCCGCCCGTGAGCTTGAGGAACACCGGCGTGAGCTCGTCGTCTTCGCTGCCGGCGAGGCGGCGGAGGTCGGCGACCGTCCCGGACGCGATGATCCGCCCGCGCAGGATGATGCTGATGCGATCGCACATCTCTTCGGCCACCTCCAGCGTGTGCGTGCTCATGAGGATCGCCACGCCGCGCGCGCTCATGCGGCGGAACACGTCCTTGATCAGGCGGGCGCCCCGCGGGTCGAGCCCGACCATCGGCTCGTCGACGACCACGGCGCGCGGGCGGTGCAGGAACGCGGCGCCCATCACCAGCCGCTGCTTCATGCCGTGCGAGAAGCTCTCGACCAGCTCGTGCTCCCATCGCGTCAGCTCGAACAACTCCAGCATCTCCGCGATCCGTTCGGTGGTCCCGTTGCGGCTGAGGCCGAACAACCCGGCATGGAAGCGCAGGAACTCGCCCGCCGTGAGCTTCTCGTAGATGAACGGGCGATCGGGAATGAAGCCGAGCGACGCCTTCGCCGCTTCCGGCTCGATTGCGAGATCGTGATCGTCGACGACGATCCGACCCGACGTCGGCTTCAGCAGCCCGGCGATCATCCGCATCGTCGTGGTCTTGCCGGCGCCGTTCGGGCCGAGGAAGCCGTGAATCTCTCCGCGGCGCACGTCGAGCGTGATGCCGTCGACGGCGGTAAAGGTACCGAACGTCTTGACGAGATCGTGGATGGCGATCATCGGCGCACCGGCTGCAGCGGCCCGGGGTCGGCGGGAACGGACCAGCACCCGCCGGCACGGCGCTGCGGCATGGGAATCGACAGAGGCCGGAAGTCGTCCGGCGCCCGCCCGACCAGCGTCGGCGTCGAACCGGGCTCGAGCTCGACGTCGAGAATGCTGATCTTGAGGCGTCCGATGAGCGGGACGATGGATGCCTGCCGATCGAGGCCGCCGCGCGCCAGGCGCAGGTGCATGGCGTCAGCGGGGAACTGGCTGAAGGTCGGGTCCACCGGCAGCCAGAGGCCGCGCCCGCCTCCCTCGTCGATGTAGACCTCGGGCCAGGCGTCGTAGTAGAACGCGCCGCGCGAGAAGGCAAGGCCGACGGCAATGCGGGAGGGGATGCCGATCGCGCGGGCCATCGCGACAAACAGCGCCGTGTGCTCGTTGCAGTCGCCGACGCGCGTACGCAGCACCTCGCGGGCCGAGGGCAGGCTCACGGTCGGCTTCTTCTCGAGCAGCGCGCTGACGTGACGCGTGAGCCGTTCGGCGCGGGCGCGGGCGCCGAGGGCCGTGCCGGCGGCGCGCTGCGCCTCGGCGCGGATCTCCGGTGCGTCGCTTTCGATCAGCGGCTCGGGCGCCAGGTAGCGGGCCACGTCGGGATCCGGAGGACCGGCGCGCAGCCGGCGCGCGTCCACGATTTCGACGACGTCCCCCGCGACCGTCTGTCCCGCCCCCCGCACGTCCGGGGAAGAGAGGTCCGCCCCCTCGAGCCGGAGACGCAGGACGCGGACGTCGCGCGGCTCGTCGATGCGGCGACTCGTGACCGGCTGCACTGCAGACGATTCGAGCAGATCCATCTGCATCCGGTTCGACACCGCCAACCGCTGCGCCAACTCCGCGGATTCGCGGACGGCCAGCAGCCCCGTCGGGCTCTCCTCGCGCACCACCTCACCTGTATCGGTGATCCACGAGGTGGTACGCAGCGGGCCGAACGCCATCTCCACGCGGAAGGCGGGGACGCGGCCCTGGCCGGTGCGCGTGCTCTCGCGCGGGCCGACGCGCAGGGTGACCGGCGCGTTGCGCAGCGTCGCGGGATCGAAGAGCGTCAGCCGGTGCGTCGCCCCGGACACGAGGCCGCCGTTGGCGAGGCGCCTGGCCAGGTTGAGCGGGAGCTGCGGGGGCTCGGCGAGCTGACGGCGTTCCGTGGACGAACCGGCAGAGGTGCGGACCGCGATCTCTAGCGCCTGGCCCACGACGCGGCCGCTGACCGCGATCGGCCCGCTCCCCGGGTCCAGCGAGAACTCGAACGACTGCAGGGCGAAGCCGCGATCGACGCGCGCGGTGGTGCGCAGGCGCGCAGGGGTCACCGCGCCGAGCAGGGACATCTGGAGCCGCCCGTCCTCCTGCAGCTCGAACCCGTCGGCCGTCGGCGCAATCTGGCTGACCGTGAACCCGATCTTCTCGCCCTTGTAGTACACGCCGCGCCACTGCGCCGCCGGACCGTAGCGCGCCAGGTCGGCGGCGAGCGTCGTCGAGTCCTGGAAGTACGAGCGCTGGACCAGCACCGCCATCGAGACGACCCACGTCACCAGCACGAGGACCGACAGGGGGCGGGTCACGGCGGGCGGAAGCGGGCGCAGCAAACCTGATCTCCCTGGGGGCTTCAGTCGGGTTCAGCAGGTGATAGGCTGGATTATAAGTCGCGGGTGCGAGCCTTGCGCCGCTGCGCCGGTTCGTGTAAGTCTTACGTGCTCCGTTAGATCCGCGTACAGCCCCGGCGTCTGCCAGGGCGGTTTGCAGGTGGTTTTTGCCGCGCGCGGCGCGGCACACGGGTTGCCGGCTGACGGCCGGTGCGCCGGCCCGGTCCGGCGGCTCCCATCCAGCACAGAATGCGGTTCATCAAGCTTCGCCCCGCGCGAACGGACCGGATCGGCTTCCTGCTCGCCTTCGTGCTATGCGCCGTTTCGCTGCTCGCCTACGGGCTGCTCGAGCGCGAGCCCCACACCCACTTTCTCTTTCCCACGCTGTATCCCGCGATCATCGCTGCCGGCTGGTATGGCGGGTTCCGGGCGGCGGCCCTGGCCACCGCGCTTTCGGCGGTGGCGAGCGACTACTGGTTCCTGGAACCGGCGCCGGCGTTCGGGATCGGCGAGCGGGACGCGATCATTCAGCTGACGGTGTTCGTGGGAGGCGGCCTGCTGCTGGGCATCCTCGCCGAGGCGCTGCACCGGCGCTACGACGAGGAGCGCCTCGCCCGGGTCCACGCCGAGAACGAGGCGCGGCGGACCGAGCACCTGCAGCAGGTGGCGACCGCGCTTTCGAAGGCGCGGACCCCTGCGGAGGTGGCGGAAACCTGCGTGCTCGAGTGCACCTATACGTTCGGGGCCGCCGCCGGCGCGATGGTGCTGCTCGACGACGAGGTGGGCGCGGTCGAGGCGTGGCACGCGGTGGGCCTGCCCGCCGCCAGCCTGGACTACCTGCGGAGCTTCTCACCGCGCAGCGAGCCCACGCCGCTCGCCGACGCGATCAGCTCGCGCGCCATCGTCGCGATCGAGTCGCGCGCCGCGCTGCTGGCGAAATACGGCGAGGGCGCCAGCGTGCTGTTCCCGCGCGACCAGGAGGCGATTGTCGCGGTGCCGGTCCTCGTCCGTAGCCGCGCCACCGCCGCCTTCGCGCTCGCGGTGACGCAGCCGCGGACGTGGTCGCGCGCCGAGTGCGACTTCCTGCAGAACGTCGCGGTGCGGGCCGCGCACGCGCTCGATCGCGCCCGCGCCTACCAGCTGGCCGAGCGCGCGCGCTCCGACGCCGAGGACCTGCGCGCCCGAGCCGACCAGGAGCTGGCCGAGCGGCAGAAGATCGAGGCGGCGCTGCGCGACAGCGAGGCGCGCTACCGCGCGCTGGCCGCCCGCACCAGCCGCCTGCACGCGCTCACCGCGGCGCTCTCCGAGGCGCTCACCGTCGACGCGGTGGCGAGCGCGGTCGTCCGCCAGGGCAAGCTTGTCGTCGGCGCGCAGGCCGGCTCGGTGACGCTGCTCGTCGCCAATGGCACACAGTTCGAGATCCTCGCCGACGACAGCCTGTCGGACGATCGCCGGCGCGGCCGCTTCAGCCTGTCACCCGGCCTCTGCCTGACCAGGGCGGTCGAGACCCGGCAGCCGGTCTTCGTCGGGTCGTTCGCCGACTGGCAGCGGGACTACTGGCGGTCGGCGGCGCAGGCCGCCGACGGCGGCTTCCAGTCCACCGCCGCGCTGCCGCTGCTGTCCGAGGGCGCGCCGCTCGGCGTCCTCAGCTTCCACTTCACCGCCCCGGTCAACTTCGACGACGAGTTCCGCACGCTGCTCACCTCGGTGGCGCAGCACTGCGCCCAGGCGCTCGACCGCGCGCGCCTCTACGAGACCGAGCACGGCGCGCGCGCCGACGCCGAGGCGGAGAACCGGCTGAAGGACGACTTCCTCTCGACCGTGTCGCACGAGCTGCGCACGCCGCTCAACGCCATCCTCGGGTGGGCGGCCATGCTGCGCACCGGCGCCCTCGATGCCAGCCGCACGGTGCGCGCCGTCCAGGCGATCCACGACAACGCGACACGGCAGGCGCGCCTCGTCGACGAGCTGCTCGACGTGTCGCGGATCGCCGCGGGACGCGCGTCGCTCGACGTGCAGCGGCTCGATCTCGCCGAGATGCTGCGCGGCGCGGTCGAGTCGATCCTGCCGGCCGCCGACGCGCAGGGCGTGATCGTGCACCTGAGCGCGCCGCAGTCGCTGGCCTACGACGGCGACATCAAGCGGCTCGAGCAGGTGTTCCTCAACCTGCTGTCGAACGCGGTCAAGTTCACCCCGGAGGGCG
This sequence comes from Vicinamibacterales bacterium, assembly GCA_048594975.1. Lineage (GTDB taxonomy): Bacteria > Acidobacteriota > Vicinamibacteria > Vicinamibacterales > 2-12-FULL-66-21 > JBMDXB01. The sequence goes on from JBMDXQ010000080.1 coordinate 112,737, forward strand.
GCCGCATCGACGTGCGCGTCGCCACGAGCGATCGCTACGTCGAGATCCAGGTGGCCGACACCGGCATCGGCATCGAGCCCGAGTTCCTGCCCCAGGTGTTCGATCGGTTCCGCCAGGCGGACAGTCACACGACTCGCACGCACGGCGGGCTCGGCCTCGGCCTGTCGATCGCGCGCAACCTCGTCGAGGCGCACGGCGGTGCGATCGGCGTGGACAGCGAAGGCCGCGGCCGCGGCACGACCTTCACGGTCACGCTGCCGCTGACCGCGAACTCCACGCAGCCGGGCGCGCAGGCGCGCGCCGACCGCTCGCGGTCCACCTCGGAGCTGCCGGATCTCACCGGCGTTCGCGTCCTCGTCGTCGACGACGAGGCCGACGCCCGCGAGCTGATGGCCTGCGCGCTCGCCAACTGCGGGACGACGGTGCTGACCGCTTCCTCGGCGCAGGAGGCGCTCGACGCGCTGAGCCACACCAACGTGGACGTCCTTCTGGCCGACATCGGCATGCCCGTCGAGGACGGCTACACGCTGATCAGGAAAGTGCGGTCGCTGCCGTCGCGCCGATCGGCATCGGTTCCGGCGGCGGCGGTGACCGCGTACGCGCGCGAGGACCAGCGGCAGCAGGCGCTTGCCGCCGGCTACCAGCTGCACATCGCCAAGCCGGTGAATCCGCCCGAGCTGGCGCGAGCCGTGGCGACCCTGCTGCGGCACAGCGCGCTGATGCTGTAGTTGAGCGGCGGGTCAGATCGTCTTTCCAGCACGATGACCTTTGCGGTGCACAGCACGTCATCGTGCTCGTGGGAGGACGTTCCTGCAAGGAACAAGATCTGACCCGCGCGCACGCCGCGTGCGCACGTAGGGTCCGCCGGTAATGTCGAGCTCGAGCGTGCCTTCGCCGAGCAGCAGCGCGGCGCGGTCGTGCGTCACGCAGTGTCCACGCGCGCCCGGCAGAGTCTGCGCGCCGGTAATCCGGCACCGCGCCCTGGATGACCTCGCGGATGGCGCGCCCCGCTCGGAGACGAACGATTGCTTCGAGGGCCGCACGCCCGGCGCAGTCGTGCCGCTCCATCCGATTGTGCGGACGTGGCGCCACCACGCCGCGGCGCGCGGCATGGTAGTTGAAACACACAGCGTGGAAGCCGTCGCGCCACTCGTGGTCGAGGCGCGCGACGACGCGTCAGACCCGACCAGCCGCCACAGCGCCGGCCGCAGGCACCGCAGAGCGAGAAGGTCGAGAAACGCCCCATGGATAGAGAGCGCATGTCAATCGTGCCACAGCGACCTGAAGCCCTGAACGAGCCGCAACGGGCGATGCACAGCATCTCCGACGTCTGCGACTACATCGACCGGCACTTCGCACAGCCGCTGTCGATCGAACGGCTGGCGGCGCTCGCGGCGCTTTCCCCCTTCCAGTTCATCCGCGCGTTCCGCGCGGCGACCGGGTCGACGCCTCACCGGTACGTGCGCGCCCGCCGCATCGATCGCGCCCGGGAACTGCTGGTCACGACCTCGATGTCGGTGACCGAGATCTGCGACGCCGTCGGCTTTCGCAGCCTCGGGTCGTTCAGCGCCGTGTTCAAGCGCCTCACCGGCCACGCCCCGGCGCACTATCGATCCAGCCACGGCCGCCAGGCGATGGCCCCCGGTCCCGTGTTCCCCGTATTCACCGTCGAGCAATGACTTTCGGAGGTCTGAGGCCCGGACAACTGCTGACCTCCGATCCGCAAAGTCCACTCCGAAAACGACGGCTGCCCTTCGTCCGCCACGACAGTCCTTGATTCAGATCGAGGCCTGCGCTACAAAGGCACTCACTCTCACACGTCTGAAAAGCTCTCGGGGGTCCGGGTCAATATGCGCAGGCCGTTTTGCCTCGTCCTGTGTATGGTGTCGTGCCTGGTGGCGGCAGGCAGCGACGCCGCCGCACAACACTTCGGCCGCAACAAGGTCGAGTACGTCGACTTCGATTTCCGCGTGCTGGAAACCGAGCACTTCGACGTCCATTACTACGAGCGGGAAGCGGACGCGGCGCGGCTGGCGGCGCGCCTGGCCGAGCGGTGGCACGCGCGGCTGTCAGCGCGCCTCGGACACCGGCTCGGGTCGCGGCAGCCCCTCATTCTCTACGCCAGCCAGCCGGAGTTCGCGCAGACCAACGTCGTCGCCGGCTTCCTCGGCGAGGGCATCGGCGGCGTCACCGAATCGGCGCGGCGGCGCATCGTCATGCCGTTCGCGCCCACGCTGTCGGAAACCGACCAGATTCTCGGCCACGAGATCGTCCACGCGTTCCAGTTCGACATGACCCGCAGCCGGCGCGGCGGCCTCGCCTGGCCGCTGTGGGCGGTCGAAGGGATGGCGCAGTACCTGTCGGTCGGCGCGGTCGACGGCGACGCGGCGCTGTGGCTGCGCGACGCCGTCGTCTCCGACCTGCTCCCGGAACACCGGCGCGAGGCGGAACGGCGGTTCTCGCCGTACAAGTACGGCCATGCGTTCTGGGCCTACCTGGCGGGCCGCTTCGGCGATCGGGTACTCGCAGACGCGCTGAAGGCATCGGGCAGCATCGAGAAGCGCCTGCGCAGCGCGACGACGCGCGAGCTGGACGTTCTGTATGCCGAATTCCGGGCGGCGGCCCGCGAGCACTTCGCGGCCAGCAAAGATGCGGCTGCCGACGGTCGCTCGCCGCTGCTCCGGGGCGCCGACGCGGGCCGGTACCATCTCGGCCCGGCGCTGAGCCCCGACGGCCGCCGCGCGGTGTTCTTTTCCGAACGCGACCGGCTCTCGCTGGACCTGTTCGTCGCGAACACCGAATCCGGTGCCATCGAGGCGAAGCTGCTCACGACCACCGGCAGCGCGAGATTCGAGAGCCTTCAGGCGATCCGCTCCGCCGGTGCGTGGAACCCGAACGGCGATCGTTTCGTCTTCGCCGCGATCGAGGGAGGGCAGCCGTCGCTCGTCCTCCTCGACATGGTGCGCGGCCGCGAGGTGAACAGGATCCGGCTGCCGGCATTCGGGCAAGTCTTCACGCCGTCCTGGTCTCCGGGCGGCGAAGCGATCGCGTTCGCGGCGCTCGAGGGGGGCTCGACCGACCTCTACGTGTACGACCTCGAGGCGAACCGGCTGCGGCGCCTGACCGACGATCTCTACGCGGATCTCCAGCCGGCGTGGTCGCCCGACGGCCGCACGATCGCGTTCGCCAGCGATCGGTTCTCGAGCAGTGTCGCGGGCCTGTCGCTGGGATCGACGGAGCTCGCGCTCATCGACGTCGAGACGCTCGCGATCAGCCGCGTCGCCGGGTTCGAGACCGCGCGTCACTTCAACCCGCAGTGGTCGCCGGACGCCGCCTCGCTGTATTTCGTGGCGGACCCGGACGGCGTACGCAACGTGTACCGGATCGCGCTGGCGACGCGGAGCATCGCGCAGGTCACCGCCGTCGACGGCGGGGTCACCGGCCTGGCGCCGACGAGCCCTGCGCTCTCGGTCGCGCGCGAGGCGGACGTCCTTGCCTTCACGGTCTTTCGCAAGGGCCACTACGAACTCGAAGTACGGCGCGGCATCGAGTCGCTCGGGACGGCCGCCACGCCGGATCCGGCGAGCGCCGCAACGGCGCTTCCGCCAGTCCGCGAGGTCGGGGTAGCTGCGGGACCGCTCGTCGGCGAGGAGGCCGAGCAAGCGGTACCGCGCCAGGCGCGCGAGCGCGCCTACCGCCCGAGGCTGTTCGTCGAAGCGCTCGGCCAGCCGACGCTGAGTTCCGGCGGCGGCCCGCTCGGCACTTACTGGCGAGGGGGCGGCTCGGTCCTGTTCAGCGACCTGCTCGGGGAGCGCAAGCTGCTCATGTACACGCAGGTCAGCAACCGTCTGCGCGAGACCGCGTTCGCCGTCCGCTACCTGAATCGTGAGCGACGCTGGAACTGGGGCCTGAGCGCGGAGCTGCAGCCCTCGCTTCACCGGCTCCCGCGCCGCCGGGTCGGCGACGAAGGGGGCGAGCCGGCGGTCACGCGTGAGACGGTGTATTTCGACCGCAGCCAGTTCGCGCTCGGCGGCCACGTCGCCTATCCCCTCAACCGCGCACAGCGGGTGGAATTCGAGGGGGGCATCCGGCACACGCAGTACCGGCAGATCGTTGTCTCCACCGTACGCTCGCTGGACACCGGCCGCCTGCTCAGCCGCGAGTCCGCCGCCGGCCTGCAGGGCGCGCCGGCCACCGTCGGCGAGTTCAGCGCCGCCCTGGTGAGCGACACGGCGGCGTTCGGCCCCGCCGGGCCGATCGTCGGCGGGCGGTCTCGGTTCGAGATCGGCACGACGGTCGGCGAGCTGACAGTCGCGCGGATCCTCCTCGACTACCGCCGCTACGTCCTTCCGGTGAAGCCTTACACGATAGCCGGACGCGTGCTGCACATGGGCTATTACGGGCAGGACGCCGGCGACCCCAGGCTGCTGCCGGCCTTCCTCGGCTCGCGGCAGTTCGTTCGCGGCTACAGCTGGAGCGCGATCCAGTGCCCGCGCGACGCCGACGGCGAGTGCGGCGCGTACGAGGAACTGCTCGGCAGCCGCGTCCTCGTTGCCAACCTCGAGGTGCGGTTCCCGGTGATGGGGATTCTCGCGCGCGATCTCCGCTACGGGCCGGTGCCGGTCGAGGGCTTCCTCTTCGCCGACAGCGGCCTGGTGTGGTCGCGCAGCCCGATCTTCACCGCCGCCGACTCCGCGCGGCACGGAGCGAGCAGTGTCGGCGCCGGCGTTCGCCTGAGCGCGTTCTTTCCGGTGGAGCTCTCGGTGGTGCGCGCCCTCAGCCGGCCGGCGCGCGGCTGGTCGTTCGACGTGAGCTTCCGCACTGGCTTCTAGACTAGACGGCGCGTTCGCGACGCTCGGCTCGCAACGCTTGGTCTGCGACGGATCGTTCGACACGGATCGTTCGCGACCGGTCAGTCGCCACAGGAGGTCCGCTACGGATCGTTCGGGCGGTTGGGAGTAGACTGCGCGCATGAGATACGTCGCGCCTGCCGTCATCTTCGCCGGTTCATGTCTGCTGACCGCCGCCGTGAACGAACCGTTGCGAACGGCCCGAAGCGAACCAACCGCCGCGAACGCGTTCTCGCGAACGATCCGTCGCGAACAACCCGTCGAGAACGCCGTCGTCCGCTCCGGGTTCATCTTCCAGTCGGCACCCTTCCCGTCGGCGCACGCGTCGACCATTGCAGAAACGCCTGCCGGCCCGGTCGCCGCGTGGTTCGGAGGCACGGCGGAGCGCAATCCCGACGTCGGGATCTGGATCTCCCGCTACGACGGTGGGCAGTGGTCGGTCCCCGTGGAGGTCGCCAACGGCGTGCAGGCTGACGGCACGCGCCACCCGTGCTGGAACCCGGTCCTGTTCCAGGTTCCGGGCGGGCCGCTGATCCTCTTCTACAAGGTCGGCCCCAGCCCGCGGGCGTGGTGGGGCATGGCGCGGACGTCTGACGACGCAGCGCGTACCTGGTCCGAGGCGGCGAAGCTGCCCGACGGCATCCTCGGTCCGATCCGCGCGAAGCCGGTCCTGCTGCCGGAGGGCAGGCTACTCGCCGGGTCGAGCACCGAGCACGCCGGCTGGGTCGTGCACATGGAGACGTTCAAATTGGATCAGCCGAGACCGTCGAGTGTCCCGTTACTCAGGGCGTTGGCCGATCCGAAATCCTGGCAGAAGACCGGGCCGCTGAACGATCCGAAGGTGTTCGGCGCCATCCAGCCGACGATCCTGGTGCACTCGCCCGCGCGCCTGCAGATCCTCAACCGCAGCCAGCAGCAGGTCATCACCGAAGCGTGGTCCGAAGACGGTGGACGGACCTGGGGACCGATGCGCGCGACGGCGCTGCCCAACCCGAGCGCCGGCATCGATGCCGTGCGGCTGCGTGACGAGCGGTTCGCGCTCGTCTACAACCCGATGCCGCGCGGCCGCGATCGGCTCGACATCGCGCTGTCGAACGACGGCCGGACGTGGACGCGCGTGATTGAGCTCGAGAACTCGCCCGGGGAGTACTCGTATCCTGCGATGATCCAGGCGCGCGACGGACTGGTGCACGTCACCTACACCTGGGAGCGCAAGCGGATCCGGCACGTCGTCATCGATCCGAAGCAATTGACCACGACCGCAGCGTCTCGACAACCCGCGCCACAGCAGAACGGTGCGGGCCGCGCGCCGCAGGAGATCGCCGGACCCCGATCCCAAGGGCAGACGGCGTCGATCACCGTCTCGAACCTCCGGACCGAGTACCTGGAGAACCCGCTCGGCATCGACGCGCGCAAGCCGCGACTGAGCTGGCAGCTGCGCGGCGATCGGCGCGGCATTGCACAGGCGGCGTACCAGATCCGCGTGGCGCGAACGGAAGCCGACCTGCGCGGCGGGCGGCGCCTGGTGTGGGACTCAGGCCGGGTCGCGTCCGACGAGTCCGTCCACCGCGTCTACGGCGGCCCCGCCCTGGAATCCACGCAGCGCTATCACTGGGCCGTACGCGTGTGGGACGACACCGCCGCGCAATCGGCGTGGAGCGCCCCGGCGTGGTGGGAAATGGGCCTGCTCGACCCGGCGGAGTGGCGCGCGAGCTGGATCGAGCCGGACATCAAGGAGGACGTGTCGAAACCCGGACCGGTGCCGATGCTGCGGCGCGAGTTCCGTGTGGCCGGCCCGATCGCGCGGGCGCGCGCGTACGTCACGGCGCACGGCGTGTACGAGGTGCACCTGAACGGCCGCCGCATCGGCGACCAGGTCCTCGCGCCGGGGTGGACCAGCTACAAAAAGCGGCTGCAGTACCAGACCTTTGACGTAACCGATCTGCTCGCGCCGGGCGACAACGCCGCCGCCGTGCTGCTCGGCAACGGGTGGTATCGCGGCGAGATCGGCTTCAGCGGCCAGCGCAATTTCTACGGCGATCGGCTCGCGCTGCTGATGCAGATCGTCGTGACCTACCGCAACGGTCGGCAGGAGATCGTCGGCAGCGATGCGAGCTGGAAGGCAGCCACCGGCCCAGTCCTCTTGTCCGAGATCTACCATGGCGAGACCTACGACGCGCGGCTGGAGAAGGACGGCTGGACGCGCGCCGGATTCGACGATCGCCAGTGGTCCGGCGTCCGCACGGCGAACCACTCGAACGAGAGGCTCATCGCGCCCGCCGGCCCACCGGTGCGGCGGATGGAGGAGCTGCGCCCGGTCAACGTGCTCAAGACCCCACGCGGCGACGCCGTCGTCGATATGGGGCAGAACATGGTCGGCTGGGTGCGGCTGAAGGCGCGGGGACCGGCCGGTACGACCGTTACGCTCCGGCACGCCGAGGTTCTCGATCGCGAGGGCAACTTCTACACCGAGAACCTGCGCCGCGCGCAGCAGACGATTCGCTACACGCTCAAGGGCGGGGCGGAGGAGACCTTCGAGCCGCACTTCACCTTCATGGGCTTCCGCTACGTTGCCGTCGACGGCTACCCGGGCGAGCTCACCACCGACAGCCTCACGGGCGTCGTGGTGTATTCGGCCCTGCCGCCGGCCGGCGAGTTCGAGACCTCGAGCGCACTCCACAACCAGCTCCAGCGCAACATCGTCTGGGGGCAGCGCGGCAACTTCATCGACGTGCCGACCGACTGCCCGCAGCGCGACGAGCGCCTCGGCTGGACGGGCGACGCGCAGGTGTTCTGCCGCACCGCCGCTTTCAACATGGACGTGGCCGGCTTCTTCACCAAGTGGCTGAAGGACGTGGCCGCCGACCAGCTGCCGGACGGCCGCGTTCCGCACGTCATCCCCGACGTGCTCTCGAACCAGAAGCGAGTGCAGGCCGGCGCCGCCGGCTGGGCGGACGCCGCCGTGATCGTGCCGTGGACGATGTACCTCACCTATGGCGACACGCGCATCCTGGAAGAGCAGTACGCGAGCATGGCGCGGTGGGTCGACTACATGCGCACGCGCGCCGGCAGCGATCACGTCTGGACCGGAGATTTTCATTTCGGCGACTGGCTCGCCTTCGCCACCACGAGCCCGGCGTACCCCGGGGCGACGACCGGCACCGACCTGGTTGCGACGGCGTTCTACGCACATGCGACCGACCTGATGCGGCGGATCTCCCTCGTGCTCGGGAAGACGGACGCGGCGGCGCGGTATGCCGGACAGCTCGAAGAGATCAAGAAGGCCTTCCGGCGGGAGTTCATCACGGACACTGGCCGGATCGGGGAGAACACGCAGACGGCGTACGTGCTCGCGCTCGAGTTCGACCTGGTGCCGGAGGAGTTGCGCGCCGCGGCGGCGAAGCGGCTGGCCGACGACGTACGCACCCGGCGTCACCTCACGACCGGGTTCCTCGGTACCCCCTACCTCTGCCACGTCCTTGCGCGGCACGGCTATCTCGCCGAGGCCTATTCGCTGCTCGAGCGCGAGGAATACCCGTCGTGGCTCTACCCGGTGAAGCGCGGTGCGACGACGATCTGGGAGCGGTGGGACGGCATGAAGCCGGACGGATCGTTCCAGGATCGCGGCATGAATTCGTTCAACCACTACGCCTACGGCGCGGTCGGCGACTGGATGTACCGCGGGATGGCGGGAATCGAGGTCGATCCCGGTGCGCCCGGCTACAAGAGGATCCGGATTCAGCCGCTGCCGGGTGGGCAGTTCACCAGCGTGAAGGCGAGCCATCGGAGCTTGTACGGAGACGTGTCGTCAGCGTGGGCGCTGAAGGACGGGACGTTCGAGCTAGCGATCGAGGTCCCGGCAAACACGCGCGCCACCGTCCGGCTGCCCGGCGCGCGGCTCCCGGTGGTCACCGAGTCCGGCGGGCCGCTGCCGGCGTCGCAGGGCCTCACCGGTCCGCGCCAGGACGGCGATGCAGTGGTCGTCGAAGTGGGTTCGGGGTCGTATCGCTTCGCCTATCCCTTTCAGCAAGCGGGCGCCAAAACTCCTCGTGTCCAGTGAGCGCACACGGAACCGGTCCAGCCAGCACGGTTGAGGCGTGAGTTGGTCGGAAATTTGCACGCCTTCCCGCCAGGAAGGACAAGGAACGATGCGGACAGGCGCGCAACTTGAGTCGTTCAGCGGCCTCGACTGGGCAAACGGCGTGCAGATCGACGACCTGCGCGAACTCGACGCGGTATCGGTGCAAACACGTAACAGCACCTACGAAATCGTCGTGACGAGTCCCGAAACGGGTCAGGTGCTAGTGCGCGGCGGCGCGCATTTCCCATCATTCACCCAGGCGCGCCTGTCGGGCAGCAGCGTCGGGGGGTGCGTCCTCAAGCGGGGGGGCATTTACCCGGGCTTCCGGCTCGAGCTCGAGGCGCATGGACGGCGAATCCTCACGTCAACCGTTGAGTCCGTGGATCGCAACCCTAGCTCCACGGAACAGTAAGTTTCCCCACCGTTCGCGAAAAATCTCCCGACACCAGCACCTGGCACGGGTACGTCCACACGTCCCACGGCAGCGCGTCACACACCGCGTCCGATCTCACCCCTCCGCGATGTGGTCTTCGAACTCCGCCCACTCCCACTCGTTCCACCATTCGAGCTCGAGGCCGTGGCACGACTCGCCCATGGCCGGGCAGCAGACGCAACCGTCGCCGCGCATGGCGGCGGCATCGTGGAAGGGCGGATAACGCGCGACCAGCGCCTCACCAAGTCGGCGGGCTGCCGACTCCTCGTCGCCCGGCGGGCGGGACGGCAGCTCACGGACGCCCGCCTTGCGCAGGCGCGCTTCGCTTTCGGGGAACAGCACCGAGTTCTCCGCGTCGATGTGGCGCCACAGGGCACGCGTGTAGTCGACGGCCAGCGACTCGAGCTGCCCGAGTCCCGCGGCGTCGAGCGCGGCGCGGCCGACGAGCGCAGCTATCTGGTCGAGCAGCGCGGCGATGTGATGGTGATCGGCGACCAGGGTGGCGATAGGCCCGCGCTCCGGCAGCTGCGCGCGCCCGACGAGGGCGGCAAAGAGCGTCTCCTCCTCGCGCGCATGGTGGAAGTGCCCCGCGTAATGGCGCAGGAACCGGACGAAGCGTGGCCCGTCGGCGGGATCCCCTTCCCCGCGCAGACGCTGGTTGACGAACGCCCGCAGCGAGCCTGCGACGGCTTCGATCAGCTCGTGCTCGGCCCGCAGCTCGTCGAAGAAGCGCACCGGCAACGATTGTAGGACGTGATCCGCGGGCGGGCGTATGACGGGGGTCATGGGGTTCGGCTAGCCTGTGGTTCCGGGAGTTCCGGGGTTCCGGGACCCGAACGGACCGAACACGCGGTAGACTCACCCGAATGATTCTGCGGGTTGTGCTCGCGTTCCTGTTCGCGGCGAGCATCGCCGCGCACGCGCCCACCGCGGCCGCACAGGATGGGGCGGTCACCGTCGTCGTCGAGACCGAAAAAGGCTCGATCGAGATCGCAGTCGAGGCGCGCCGCGCGCCGATCACGGCGGCCAACTTCCTGAAGTACGTCGACGGCCGCTTCTTCGATGGCGGCGTCGTGAACCGCGCCGTGCGACCGGACAACACAACACGGCACGACGTCGAGATCCAGGTCATCCAGTTCCAGATCGATCCCGCGCGGCGGCGCGACGCATTCCCGCCGATCCCGCTCGAGCGCACCAGCGTGACCGGCCTGAAGCACGTCGACGGCGCCGTCTCGATGGCGCGCACGACGCCGGACTCGGCGACGGCCTCTTTCGTCGTCACCATCGACGATCAGCCGGAACTGGACTTCGGCGGCCGGCGGAACGCCGACGGGCAGGGGTTCGCGGTCTTCGGCCGCGTCGTCTCTGGCATGGACGTCGTGAGGGCGATCCAGATGTCGCCGACGGGAACGACCGGCCCCTACGGCACGGAATCGCTCGAGCCGCCGATCAAGGTGCTGCGCGCCTACCGGCGAACGGCGGCGCCGCAGCCACCGGCGAATCCGGACGCCGCGGTGGCCCGATGGCGGCGCGAAGCACGATGAGGATTACCTCGGGTCGCGGGGCGCGCCTCCTCGATGCAAACGCCATGGCTTCCCGGCGCCGCGCTTCCTTCACCCGCTGCTGTCTTTCCTTCGCACCGGCCGCGCGGAGCGCGAGCTGGCGCGCGAGATCGTCGCGCACCTCCGGCTCCTCGAGGACGACTTCGTCGCGCGCGGCATGAGTCCGGACGAGGCGCGCTGCGCCGCGCGCCGCGCGTTCGGCGGCGTCGAGCAGGCGAAGGAGCGCTCCGGCCACGGCGAGCGTGATCGTGAACCGCTCTTTCGCCGCGCGCATCACTGCTGACGGGCAGGTGATCATCCGCCGCATCCGCGACGTTGGCATCAGTGGCGACGCGCCCTGCGGCGTGCAGCTCGATCGCTGGTACGAGATCGGTCACGACTCCCTGAACCCGGGAGCCCCAGGAACCCCAGAACCCCTCATCTGGACCCGATCGTGATCAAGACATCGCGGTTGGCGATCGCCTCGTTGCCGTTGAAGTCGGCGGCCAGGATTCGCAGCGTGTAGTCGCCGGGTGGAAGCGCATCCGCGTCCCATGCGCCCACTGTGGCCACGCCGTCTCGCAGCGTGTTGGTCACGACATACAGGAAGCGCGTGCGGCGGCTGCCGTAGAACGGGATGCCGCTGCCGGATTCGAACACGACGCGCGGCGCGTCCGGATCGCTGCCCAGCCGATCGAACCGGATGGTCTCGCGCGGCGCGTCGAAGCCCGGGGCGGCTTCACCCGTCCGGGTAAGGACCTGGTATCCGAGGCGGTAGACGCCGAGTCGGCGCCTCGGCAGGTTGCCGTTCACCTGGTCCCACGCATCCACGACGATCCGCACCCGGCCGTGGACGAGCAGCCGCCGCCGCGCGCGTTCGGTGAGCGGTTCGCCGGTCTCGCGGAACAGGCGCACGCCGCCGCGCGCGATCACCGGCGGAACCGAGTCCTCGAAGTGCACGAGGCGGAAGCGCAGCGGGTTGTGCTCCTCGCCCAGCCACCCCACCGCGAGGTGGACGTGGTTGAAGGCGTTGACCGTGCCGACCGTTTCTCCCGCCTCGAAGCGCGCGCCGCGCCGAGCGCGGATACCGGCCAGTCGCCCCGCCTCGTCGTAGGTCGGCGCGAACCGCCGGGTATCGAGGAGCGTGTCGTCGCGCAGGCGCCCGGCCCGCATGTGCACGTAGGTCACCGCCCCGACCCGCAGCGCCTCGTTGAGGCTGCCGAAACCGCTCGTCGCGATCGGATCGCGGACCACTCCGGATCGGACGGCGCGCACCAGCGTGCCCTGCGGCGCGTGAACGTCGATGCCGGCGTGGAAGCGTTCGCCGTCGTTGCCCCTCGGCTCCCCCAGCGTCCCCGTGACCTCGAAGGGCCCGTCGCGCGGCGCGAGCGGCCACGGCAGTGGCAACCACCCGAACCGGTCGGCATCGAACGCCGGTTCGATCCCGGGCGGCGAGGGCGGGCGCAGCGCCAGGCGCGAGGGCGCGGCGACCAGCCGCACGAGCGCGTTCCGCGGCTCGGCAACGACCAGCCGCCCCTCGCCCGCAACTGCGAGGCCCGCGGGACCGCGCAGCCTGGCCCCGGTTGCCGCACCTTCGGCGAAGCCGCTCGACCCGCCAACGAGCGTGCGCGCCGACACGCCGGGCCGGATCTCGATGATGCGACCGCGCTCGTCGGTGACGTAGACGACGCCGTCGTGACCGACCGCAATCCCGATTGGCCGGAAGAGCCCGTCGGAGGGAAGCGGCTCGATCGTGCTGACCTCGCCCGACGGCGAGATCGCTCGCACGAGGCCGGCACCGGTCTCCGCGACATAGATCGTCCCCGCGTCGTCGACGGCCACGCCGCAGGGGGTGTCGAAGGGTTCGGTGGCGGCGTCGTGCATCGCGCCGCCGGGATCGATGATGCGGACGCGATCGCTGTAGGTGTCGGCGACGATCAGTCGGCCCGCGCGATCCACGGCGACGCCGACCGGACCGTTCAGGCCGGCGGCCACTGTCGTGACGGTCCCGTCGTGGGCGACGCGCCGGATCGCGTCGGCGCCGGTCTCGGCGACGTAAAGAGTGCCGCCTGCGTCGATGGCCAGACCCGAGGGTGTGCTGAAGCCCGTGGCGATCGTCGACACGGCGCCGTCGCTCGAGATCCGCCGGATGCTCTGCGCCCCGCCGGCGTCGGCGACGTAGACCGTGCCGTCCGGGGCAGCGGCCACGCCGAACGGATCCGAGAACCTGGCACGGCCGGCGCGGCCGTCGCGCGGGCCCTCGCGTCCGTCGCCCGCCAGGACGTAGGCCACCGCCGTCCAGTCGGCGGGCAGCGCGCGCTCGCGCGGGCGCGCGGTCCAGCGCCAGATGGCGAGTGCGGCCACGGCGGCAGCCGCGATCGCCATGATGAGCAGGATGGGCCGCGACACCCGCACGTCGCCGACCATACCACGACGGATCGTTCGCGACGGGGGGTTCGGGACGCGAGGTCCGCGACGGACCGTTGCCACAGACCGTTCGCGACGGATCGTTCGCACTGGAGCGTTCGCGTTCGAGATGGCGATTCGCGGCGAATTACCGGACAATGGCGCGCGTGATACCTGACGCAGCCGGCGCGGCGGATGTCGCGGAGCCGCCGATCGGATGGCGGTCGACGCTCGGCCACCTCGGGCCCAGCCTGATCATCAGCGCCGCCATCGTCGGGTCCGGCGAACTGATCGTGACGCCCAAGGTCGGCGCCGCCAACGGCTTCACCCTGCTCTGGTTCGTCGTCTTCGCCTGCGTGGTCAAGGTGTTCGTGCAGATCGAGCTGGCGCGGCTCGCGGTCGTCGAGCGGGTCAGCACGCTGGAGGCCTTGAACGGCGTGCCGGGGCCGCGCGCGCGCGTATCGTGGCTGATCTGGATCTGGCTCGGCATGTATCTCGGGCTGGTATTCCAGGTCGGAGGCCTTATCGGCGGCACCGTGCTGGTCTGCCGTACGGCGGGCATCGCGGGGTCGCCGGGCCTGCTGCTCGTCGTGGTGACTGCGTCCTGCGCGCTGCTGCTCGTGACCGGCAGTTACGGGCCGGTCGAGAGAGGATCGACGATCATGGTCGCGCTCTTCACCCTGAGCACGATCGTCGCGGTCGTCACCCTGCAGTGGACCCCGAGCCGGGTCTCGCTCGCCGACATCGCCGACGGGCTGTCCTTCCGGCTGCCGCCGTCGTTCACCGTCGCCTTCGCCGCCTTCGGCATCATCGGCGTGGGGGCGTCGGAGCTGATCTACTACCCGTACTGGTGCCTCGAGAAGGGCTACGCGCGGCACATCGGGGCGCGCGACGGGTCACCCGACTGGCGACGGCGCGCCGACGGCTGGCTGCGCGTGCTGCACCTCGACGCGTTGCTCTCGCTCGCCATCTACACCGGCGCGACGGTTGCCTTCTACATCCTCGGCGCCGCGATCCTGCACGCGCGCGGCGCGCAGGTCACCGACCGCGAACTGATCGAGACGCTCTCGCACATGTATCGCGACACGCTCGGGCCGGCGGGCAGCTGGATCTTCCTCGCCGGGGCGTTTGCCGTGCTCTACTCGACCTTCTTCGTGGCCACCGCGTCCAACGCGCGGCTGCTCGCGGATGCGCTGCCCATTTTCGGGCTGGCGCGCTACCGCGACGTCGGCGAGCGGCGGCAGGTGATCCGCGCCGCGTGCGTCGCGCTGCCGATCGCGTCAGCGATGGTCTACTTCCTGTTTCCCCAGCCGGTGGTGCTGGTACTGATCGGCGCGGTGGGCCAGGGCGTCATGCTGCCGTTCCTGGGAGCGGCCGCCGTCTACTATCACCACCACACGCTCGTGCGGGTGCTCGGCCGCAGCCCGATCCGGACGGTGTGCCTGTGGCTCGCCGCGATCGCGATGGCGGTCGTGGGCGCTTACCAGGTCGTGCAGACGCTCGTCTGATGCGGACGTCGCAGGGAGCACGACCTTCGATCCTCACGAAGGCACGAGACTCGAAGAACACGCAGCCAGCGGATCGCGTCGCGCCTTTCGTGAGTTCCTGCGGCAGCGGCGCATCGTGGCAGGCGTTTCATCTCGTTGCAGACGCCTCCGGGACGAGATCCTCGGGAATCCCCAGTCCCGGCCCGCCGAGCTCCGAGGTGTTGAGGTGCCCGTCGGTCACGCGGAAGATGCCGGGAAACCGCGCCGCCCATGGCTCGTTCGCCTTCGGAACGTACTGGCGTGCGTTGGCCTCGATGCCGGCGACCGAGGGCACGTGCGCCGAGATGCCGACGGAGTGGATGAGCGAGGCGCCGGGGCAGGTCAGGTCCTGGACGCACAGGAACATCCCGTACTTCCGCGCCGCGGCCGCCATCAGTACCGCATGGCTCTGCCCCTTGCACGCCTTCAGGGCGACGCCGTTGTAGCCCATCTCGCGCGCCAGCCGCAGGCTCTCCAGGTCGGTGAGCGACTCGTCGATGACCACGGGCCGGAGCTTCGCCGCCTCGTGCATCACGTTGTGCCGGTTCGCCTTCAGGTCGCGCGCGGTCGGCTGCTCGACGTAGAGGATGCGCGCGAAGCCCTCCGGCGAGCCGGCGCGGATGCGCCGCAGCGCCTCGAGCACGTACTCGACGTTCGGACAGCGTTCGTTGAAGTCGAGGCAGTACGACCACTCGCGGACGCCGCGCGCCGCCTGCGCCGCCGCCGCGACGCGATCGATCGCCAGCGTGCGCTCGACGTCCCACTTCAGGTCCTCGCCGCTCAGCTTGATCTTGACGCGCACCAGCCCGTCGCGCTCGATCCACTGCGGCAACGTCTCCGGCAGCCCGTCGCCAACCGGCGTGTCGATGTCGGCGTCCAGCAGCGGATCGAGGCCGCCGACGCTGTGGAACAGTGGGATCCGGGGCTGCCGCCGCAATAGCAGCGCGGCATCGAGCCGCTCCCCGGCGAATTCCTGCCCAAGGTAGTGCGCCAGGTCGTGCGTCATCAGGTCCGGGCCGTAGGTCGCGTACACGTTCCGGCCGTGGACCTTGCCGAAAGCATCGTGGACGGCGGCGTCGAACGCGCTGGCCACGACGAGCGTGCACAGCTTCGGGATCGGCTCGTCGAGCCGTTCGGCCGTGGAGACGTCGGCCGCCGCCTTCAGGTACTCGGGCTCGAGCACGTGCGCCAGGTCGAGCGGGTGCCCGGTCTCGGTGCAGGCGCGGGCGATCCCCTGGATGCGCGCCGCCAACGCCTTCATCGCGGCGAGCGTTTTCTCGTAGGGCATCGTCCTGGACGGGAACGCCCACATGTTTCCCATGGTCATCGACCCGAAGCCGCGGGCCGACCTGCCGTTGCGCGTCGTGACCCGGCAGCGCACGTTCAGCAGCGTGACCCGGTCGACCACGCGGCCGCCGAACTTGTAGGGAGCGCGATACAGGTAGTTGTCGTACCAGTGACGGATCTCGGCGAGGCGGATGTCGGTCTGCCGGGGGATGGTGATCGCCGGCGCACGCCGCACGGCGGCGAGCGGCGCTGCCGGGAGCGTGAGCAGGAAACTCCGCCGGCTGATCGTCATTGCGAGGCTCCGGCGCTGTACGCGGCGGCAAGACCCGCCTTGACGAACGCCAGGTCCCGTGCGGCGGCGGCGATGATGTTGTCCTGCAGCTTCTCGGGCGTGCCGCCCGGAAGGTCGTATTCGAGGTGCAGCGACAGCGGGCCGTGGAACGTCGCGGCGGCGAGCATGCGGAAATAGCGCGGCCAGTCCACCATTCCCTCGCCCAGCGGACAATTGATCTGGCGCCAGCCCTTCGGCGTCTTGTCCCAGAAGAAGTCCTTGAGGGCGATCATGAACAACCGCGGCGCGGCGATGCCAAAGGCCGAGCGCCAGCCGGCGTCGCCTCCCTCGGCGACGGCATGTCGCACGTCGAAGTAGTAGCCGGCCCACTTCGGATCGAGCGTGTCGATGACCGGGGCGATGTCCCACACGAGGCCGCCGACGTAGCCGGTGTGGTTGTGGAACCCGAGCTTGACGCCGGTCCGGGCGGCAAGGTCGGCCAGGCTGCGAAGCTGCTTCGCGGCGGAGTCGAGCTCCTGCCTCACCTCCGCGAACCTGTAGTAGTAGTAGCCGCACTTGAAGAAAGGAATCTGGAGCCGTGCCGCGGCCTCGAGGGTGGGCCGGGCCGCCGGCTCGGCGTCGGAATGCAGGTCCGTCGTGATCATGGGTACGGCAGCGCCTTCCGCGCGAATCGCTTCCACGAACGGCGGCAGATCCTGCGTCACTCGTGCCGGCTCGACGTGCCCTTTCGGCCGGACGGTCAAATCGATACCGTCGAAACCGAGCGCCTTCACCGTGCGACCGAGATTGCGCCCGTCGAGCAGCGGCAGGTGCTTGGAGAACAGACAGATGGGCCCGCGGAAGCCGGCCGGCTTCCGCGAGGCCAGGGCCTGCGACGCGGGGACTGCCATGACTGCGCCGATGAACTCGCGCCTGGTGACCGTCTGCATGGCCGCATCGTAGGCGATCGGCGGGGCGCGTGCCAGCGGCGACGAGGCGACGGCCCCAGCGCGACGCTGCAGGCCGACGGATGCGGGTTCAGCGATCCATCCACGGCCACTCGGCCCGCTCCAGTTCGCGCCCTTTGCGCCACACGTAATCCCACGCGGCTGGCGCCTCGCGGTTGCGAACGTACCGCCGCAGCCGCCGCTGCACCGCCTCGTAGTACGCGGTGCCGAGCTGATCGCGGGCGCCGGCGATGCCGCGGTTGTAGGCGCGGACGGCGAGCTCGAGGTCTCCATCGGACTCCCCGAGCAGCCGCGTCATCCAGACGGCCACGAACCTGGTCGCCATCCACGGGTTCTCGTACTGCTCGTCGGTCAGCTGCACGTCGACGACGCCGGCGGCGGCCAGCTCGCGGATGCGTGCCCGCGCGAACTCGGAGGCGCCGGCGAGCCCGACGTCGCGCGTGCCGTCGCGGTTGACCAGGAACGCCCGGTGATCGAACCACGACTCCGACATCACGATCGCGGCGAGCGTGTCGGCGACGAGCCCGCGTGGCAGCCCGTAGGCGGCACCGACCTCGTAGTACCCGGCCCAGTAGGCTGTCATCTGCCGAAACGCCACCGTGCGCATCGGCGACGGCACCAGGTCCCAATCCCGCGGCTGCATGCGATCCCATGCGCTCGGGTCGATGAGGATGTCCCGGTACCGCCCGAACATCCGGTCGAGGCCCGCGCGCCGGAGCGGCGGCGGTACGTCGTTCCAGCTGGCCAGGTCCATGTCCCGCCACAGCGTCACGTTGCTGCGCAGGTCGTCCGCGGTCACACGCTCCTTGACGCGGTCGCCTGCTCTGGTCACGGTGACGCTGACCGGCGTCAGATCGAAGAACCCTCGATACGGGTCGACGCGGGGGACCGCCGGGGAGGTGGCGTGGACGTAGTAACGCAGCCAGAAGTAGCCGCCGCCCGCCAGGAGCAACAGCAGGAGCGCCACTGCCGCCGCGGCGATGATCCGGAGCGGCAGAACGGCGGGCCGCGCCTCGGACCGGCGGAGGCGGAACGCCGGTATGGCAGATGACGCGTCGGTGCCCCTCATGGCGGCGGCCCTGCGGAGGCGAGCACCCCTCTACAGGTAAGACACCGGCGGCCGCCGATTGGTCGGCATGCTCCGGTCAGCGCACGCGTGCACGCACGGCGGCGACGGCGAGCACGCGGAAGGAGTACTCATAGTGGTTCTCGGTCCGATGCGCGCGCACAGCCGCCTCCATCCTGACGTGGGGCGCCGGGTGGAAGCTGCGCGTCAACCCCAACTCTGCGTAATCGCGCACGCCGCGCCACCGCGAGCCGTCGCGGCGCAGCGACTGGTAGTTCGGGTCCCCTTCGACCTTGATGTAGTCGTCGCCGCGCCACACGATGAGGTGGCCGCGCCACGCGCCGCGCTCGACGGCGCCGCGCACGAACAGCGCCGCTCCCGATCGGCTCGCCTCGGGCCGGCTTCGATCCGGCACGTAGCGCGCGGCGGCGCCCAGGACTTCGATCGACACCGTCATCGCGGCGGCCTTCGCGCCCACCGCCGCGCCGGTCGCGACCGCCAGGCTGTCGGCCACCGGTCCCGACGCGAACTGCTGCCCGCCCTCATGCACCACGTGCAGCTGCACCGGCACGGCGATTGCGCCCGGCAGGCGAAGCGACGCGGCGCCGCCGGCATCGAACCGCTCGCGGTGGGCCGGCGTGTTCAGCCGCTGCCAGTTCACCCACAGCTCGGACTGCAGCCGCGAGGCGTCCACCGTCCACATCAGGCCCGCCTCGTGTGGTCGATCAAATGAGAGCGTCTCGCGTTGAATCGCCGGCAGCAGCGCGTGCGGGCCGGCGCGGTCCGGACCACGCCGGCGCAGCAGGTCCGGAGCGGGCAGCGTCCCGATGGTGAAGGTCGATGCGCCGTAACCGACGGCGAGCGCCACGACCGGCCGAACCAGTTCGAACGCATCGTCCGATCCGAACCGCACGTTGCCGAATGCGCCAAGGCGAAGCGTCACGGCGCTCGCGAGCTCGATCTCCGCGGCCACCCGGACCGCAGCGCCGAAGATGGTCTCCCCTTCCCGGAACGGGTTGCGGAACTCGGTGTTGTCGCCATACAACAGCACGTCGGATGTCAGGACGACGCCAGGTTGCGCGCGCAGCGGCCCGGGAACGCCGGCGACCAACACGGCGCAGAGGAGCGTGGCAGGACCGAGGCGCATGCCGCCTACCATAGCGCACCCGCCACGCGTCGCCGTGGCGGTGACCGTGCTGACGCTCGCCTGCGTGGGGTTCGCCCCTGCCGCCGCGGCACAGTCCGCGACCTCCAAGGCCGGCGATGCCATCGATCCGTTCGCGAACCGCAGCTGGTGTCTCGAGCTGTCCGGCCACGCAGCGTTCGAGGCGTGGAACTACAACATCTCGCACGAGGAGATGTACGCGATCCGCGCGGGGCTGACCTACGGCCTGCGCGACGGCCTGGTGCTCACGGCGGCCGGGCCGCTGTCCTACGTGGACCAGCGCGGCGTAGACGCCTGGATGCTCGGCGCGACGGCGGGTGTGCGCGGCCGCTTCCTGCGTCGCGGACGGGCGACGGCGTTCTGGGAGATCGAGGTGGGCGTCGCCGAGGCCGACACCTTCACGCCGCCACGTGGCACCCGCTTCAACTATCTCGTGCTGGGCGGCGCGGGCGCGATCATCAGGCTGCAGCGCGCGTTGCACCTGGTCGCCGGCGTGACCTGGGTGCACGTCTCCAACAACGGGCTCGCGGGGCGGGACCGCAACCCGGACATCGAAGCGATCGGACCGCGGCTGGGCGTGCTGGTGGGATTCTGACCGGTGCCTCATCGGGCACGGTCGAGAGCCGCGGTTGCAGCGCGGAAGAGGTGTCAGACGGCGCCCGCTGAGCCGCCCGGCGTTTCTTGACGCGCAACAGACTGAACAGGCGCGGAACGCGCGAGTCGGCCACGACTCGATGGTAGATTTGAGAACGCCAGCAGGGCAGCTCCAATGCAGCGGTCGAGCACGCCAACAGGCGCCGTCGTGCATCGATTCGGCTCGCTCCGCCGGGTGCTCACCGGCGCGGCGATCCTCGCGGCCTTCCTTGCGCTCCTGGCCGGAGCCCTGCACACGCGCTGGGTTCGATCCGCGGCGCTGGCCAGGGTGCTCGCCAGGTTCAACGCTGACGCCGGGGTCCACGCCCAGGTCGGCCGCCTCGACTACAACTTGTTCACCCTGGGCGGCAGCCTGCACGACGTCACGGTTGCCGCCGCCGGCTCCAGCACGCCCTTCTTCCACGCCGAGGCAATTCACGTCGATTTGCCGTGGGCGGCCGTGCGCGGCGATGTTGCGTTCGAATCCCTCGAGGTCCGACGGCCGCGCGTGACCATCGTGCGCGAGGTGGACGGCACGTCGAACCTGCCGCAAACCACCGATGACGGCGGCGAGACGCCGATGGGGGCAATCCACATCGGCCGGCTCGTGCTCACCGGTCTGGAAATGCGCTATGACGATCGCGCGCTTGACCTCGACGTCCAGGCAAGTGGCGCTGGTGTCGAGATGGCGCAGGACAGCAGGGGGCTGCTTAGCGGGCGGCTCGCCTCGCCCGTCGACATGGGAGTCCGGCTGGGAGGACGGCAGACGCGCATCTCGAGGTTCGACGGCGGGTTGTCGTTCGACGGCTCGACGCTGACCGCCAGCGGCCTGATCATCGAATCACCGGAAGCCTCGCTGCGGTTTGACGGCGGCCTCGATCTCCTGAAGGACCAGCGGCTCCACGCGGCCCGCTACTCGGGACACGTCGCCCTCGACCGCGCATCGCCATGGGCGTCGATTCAGCCGCCCGCCCGGGGTCGACTGGCGTTCTCCGGCACCGTCGCGGGGACGCTCGACGACCCGCGGGCGACGATCGAGCTCGCTGCGGATCGGCTGGCCTGGTCCGGCGTCGAGGCGTCGCTCACCGCGAACGCCGGTCTGACTGCGGCAGGCGCAGACATTGCGTCGGTGACGGCCGTACTCGCCAATGGAGAGATCGTCGGAGAGGCGCGCGTCCCGTTCACCGGTGACGTGCCCGGGCGGGTGCGGCTCCGATGGCGGAACCTCGACGTCCGGGAGCTTGCCACGCTGCCTGGAGCTGAGGCGCTCACGCGACTCGCATCCACGGCGAGCGGCGCCGGCGCGCTCGAGTGGATCGGCCGCCGCGTCGTGGAAGGGCGAGGTTCGATCGAGAACATGCTGCAGCCGCGGCCGAGGCCGGGCGGCGTCGCGGTTGCGGGCCGTGCCAATCTCGAGCTCGTCTCCGGCAGGTACGAGGTGACACACCAGCATCGTTGGGGCGAAGTGACGCTTGGGGGAAACGCGCGCGGCCGACTCGACGCGACCCGGCCGGCAGGCTCCACGCTCTCCGGCCACGCCACCCTGCGAGCTGACGATCTCACCAGCGTTCTTCGTCAGGCGCGCGACGCCGGGTCGGCGTTTGGCACCGAGGGACTGGAGAAGCTGACAGCCGCGCTCGCCGCTGACGCCGAGCTTGCCGGCACGTTCGAGGCACCGGTTGCCCGGGGCACCTTCGAGGCCACCAGCCTTCGATACGGCTCAACGCCCTCCGGCGGCGCACGTGCGCATTTCGTGGCGTCGCCTGGCGGCATCGTCGTCGACGACCTTCACGTCGCGCTCGGATCGAACACCCTTCAGGGACGCGCGGCGATAGACCTGACGGCGAACACGCTTCGCGGGGACCTGGCGATGGATCTGCCGCGGCTCGCGGATCTCGCCGCCGAGGTGCCCGAACGGTGGCGTCCCGACGGCGCGGCCGGCATCAGCGTTCGTCTGGCGGGATCGCCGGAATCGCCCGCGGCGACGATCGGGCTGACCTCGCACGGCGTGCGGGTGGCCGGTCAGTCGATCGAGCGCATCCACACGACCGCGCGCCTCGCGGGCGGCGTTCTCATCGTCGACCGCCTCGAGATCGCACAGCCGGACGGCCGACTGACCGGCAGCGGTCGGTACGCCTTCGCGAGCGGGCGATATGCCCTCGACCTGAGTGGTGAAGGGCTGAGCGTCGTCCCCTCGGAAACGGCCGGCCTGCCCCTCGACGCCCGCTTCGACTTCCAGCTGCGCGGAAACGGGACGTCGGCCTCGCCGCACGCAGAGGGCTTCGTGGATTTCGCCCGGGTTGCATGGGAGAAGTACGAGCTGGGACCGTCGCGGGTCGGCGTGCGGGCCGACGGCCGCACGCTCTTCGTCAACGGGCGCTTCCCGGGAGCTTCCGCCTCGATCCGGGCCCAGATGGCCCTGGCGGATCCGCGCACGTTCAGTGCCGCGCTGATGGTCGCGCGCGCGGACCTGGCGCGGGTCGTCCGTCCGGGCGGCCCGGCCGGCACGCACGTCGTCGAATCCGGATCGCTGCTCGATCGCGCTGCACTCACGGGCGGCGTGTCGGTCGATCTGCATGCCAGCGGCCGTCTCGATCGGCTCGATGCCGCCTCCGCCGAGCTCTACCTGGCCTTCGACGACCTCACCGTCAACGGTGCGAAGGTCCGCCTGGACGCGCCGGCGCGGGCGCGGTATTCGAAACGCGCGGTTGCCGTCGACCCGTTCGCGCTGAGGATCGGCGACACGGTACTCTCGGCTGCCGGCCGGCTCGGCGAAGCTCCGGATTCCGGTGCATTGGAGATTGCGCTCACCGGCTCGTTAGCCGACCTCGTGCCGCTCCTGCACATCGTCCCGGCGCTCGAGAAGGTCGAGGCGTCGGGAGCGATCGATCTGACGGCGCGCGCCGCCGGAACGCTGAAGGCTCCGGACGTCGACGCGAGGCTGTCGGTGGCGTCTGCCCGCGTCACGGCGGGCACGTTGCCGCCGGTGAGCGACGTGACCCTGCACGCGACCCTCGCGGACGGCACGATCGACGTGCGGGATGCGCGCGCCGAGTGGCAGGGGGCGAAGCTGACCGGGTCGGCGCAGGTGCCTCTCGGGCTGCTCGGCGACCGGCTGCCCGCTGCGTACCGGGAGACGCTGCCGTCCTCGACGCGCCCCGCACAGGCCACACTACGAATCGAGTCACTCACCCGGGAAGCGATCGCGCCCTTTGTCAGTCCCGACGTGGCAGCGCGGGTCGCCGGGCGCGTCGATGCCGTGGCGACGGCGACCGCGCGATCGCTCTCGCTCGACGGGGTCGAAGCCAGCGTGGCGCTCGAGCGTGCGGAAATCGAGCTGGCACGCGTGCCGCTCCGCCAGGACGCCCCGACGCGCCTCCGCCTCGACGGCGGCCGTGTCGAGGTCGTCGACTGGCGCTGGTCGGGCGCCGGGAACCGCGTCGACGTGAGCGGCGGCGCGCAGTTCGGGGTCGGGTCGCCCAGGCTCGACGTCGCGCTGAAGGCCGCGCTGGATCTCCGCATGCTTGGCGCGTTCGCGCCGGACATCGCCACCTCGGGACGGGCGGCGCTCGACGTCGAGGTGACGGGAACCGCCGGCGCGCCGTCAATCGACGGCCGCCTCACGGTGCGGGAGGGAGGAGTGATTCTCCGCGATCCGCGCCTTGCGGTGACCGGGCTGGACGGCGTGGTCGCGTTCGCGCGCGACGAGCTTCAGTTCCAGGACGTGACGGCGCAGGCCAATGGCGGGACCGTGCGCGTCAGCGGCGCCGTCAGCTACCCGCGCGGGCAGCCTGCCGCCGGCGTCGTCGCGATTGAGGCGCGGGGAATGGCGTTCGAGTTGCCCGAGCACCTGCGCAGCGAAGTGGACGCCGACCTCCAGCTCGGGCTCGGGCGGCAAGGACCTTCACTGACGGGGGCCGTCACGGTCGTGCGGGGCTCGTACCGCGAGCCGGTCAGCTTGGCCGCGCAGTTTTTGGGCGGCGCCGAGAGGCGCGCCAGCCCGCAGCAGAGCGAGCCCGCCCTCGCCGACCGCCTGTCGCTCGGCGTGCAAGTGCGGACGGCGGACCGCATCGTCATCGACAACAACTACGGCCGCTTCGACCTGAGGGGGAACCTCCGCGTCGCCGGGACGGCCGCGAACCCGCTGCTCACCGGACGGCTGGCGATCGAGGAGGGCGGCGACGTCTTCCTTGGCGGGCGCACCTACGAGGTCGTGCGCGGGACGATCGACTTCACGGGCGGCCCGCCGACCGAGCCGGTCATCGACCTCTCGCTCCAGACGCGCGTCCAGCGGTACGACGTGACCCTGGAGGTCGCCGGTACGCCTGAGACGATCGAGGCGACCCTCAGGAGCCCTGGACTGAGCCAGGCCGATGTCATCTCGCTGCTCCTGGCCGGCCAGCTCGCGGACGAAACCACCCTGGCACAGACGGAGGTCGCGCGCCGCCAGCTGATCATGCTCCTGTCCGGCGAGGTCCTCGGGTTCGCCGGCCGCGCGGTCGGGCTCGACACCGTGCAGATCGCGCGCGGGCTGGGCGGGGCCGCCTCGGACTTCGACCTGCTGGCCACCGACACCGATCCGAGCGCGCGGCTGACAATCAGCAAGCACCTGAGCCGCGAAGTGGAGCTGGTGTTTTCTCAGAGCCTGCGCGACACCGGCGACATCACCTGGATCGCGATGTACCGGCCCGTCCGCCAGGTCGAACTCCGGGGCGCGACGCTGGACGACGGGAGCCGCTCGTACGAGTTCCGACACGAGCTGAATCTCGGCGGGGGGAGCGACGCGGTCGCGCGTGGCGACCCACGTGCGTCGGCAACGACGGTACGCGTTACGGCCGTCCGCGTCGTCGGCACGCCGGGATTCGACGAGCGGGAAGTCCGAGAGCAACTGCGGCTGGACGAGGGGGAGCGCTTCGATTTCTACCGGTGGCAGCAGGATCGCGATCGCCTCGAACGCTTCTACCACCAGCGCGGGTTCCTCGAGGCGCGCATCTCCGCGCGACGGTCGGAGACGGCCGACGCGGTCACGCTCGAGTACGACATCACGCGCGGACCGTCCGCGACCCTTGCTGTCGAAGGACACGATCTACCGGCCAATCTCGTCGACCGGATGAAAGAGGCGTGGGCGTCGTCAGTGTTCGACGGGTTCCTCCTAGACGACCTGGAATCGATGGCGCGCGCGTACCTCGTGGAGGACGGCTACCTGCGGGCGGAGGTCGATGCCGCCGTGGTCTCCGAGGAGGATGCCGCGGAGAAGGCGATTGCGGTGCGCATCGTTCCGGGAGCGCGCGTCGGCGCGCGCGAGATCGCCTTCGACGGACAGAGGCGCTTCGACGCCGCGGCGCTCGAAGCGGTCGTCGACGCCGCCGATCTCGACACGGCGGCGTGGCAGGATGCGGCGGCGCTTCGCACCGCGATCGAGCGGCACTACCGATCGCACGGGTACCTGGAGTGCACGGTTCAGGTCGGATCAGCGCTGTTTGCTGGTGAAAGGGCCACCCTGCCCGTGCGCATCGCGGAAGGACGCCTGTTCACCATCGCCGCCGTCACCGTGCGCGGCGCCGCGAGGCGGTCCGAAGCGGACGTGCGCGGCGCGTTCGGATTGGCACCGGCCTCCGCCTACGTTCCCGCAGACCTCGAAGCGGCCCGGCGCAGGGTGGAGCTCGGTTACCGGCGCGACGGCTACAACGACGTCGAGGTCTCCGTCGACACGCGCATCGACGAGACCCAGGCGCAGGTGGACGTCGTGCTGAAGGTCGACGAGGGCCGGCAGCACGTGCTCGCCGGCGTCGACGTGGCTGGCGCGAACCTGACGAGCCGTAGCCTGGTCGATAGGGCGTTGAAGCTCGAGGCCGGTCAGCCGGCGACCGTCTCGGATCTCTATCGCGCCGAAAAGCGCCTCTACGACACCGGCGTCTTCCGCTCGGCGGACATCCAGTTCGTCCCGGCGCAGGAGGCCGACGCCGGCCCGACGCGGCCGGTGCGCGCGTCGGTGGCGCTGCAGGAGCTACCGCCGTATCGATTGCGCTACGGGCTGCGGCTCAGCGACGAGGTCGGGCCCGTCGAGGCCGACGCGGAGGTCCGGCCGGCACTCGTCCTCGACCTGCTGCGGCGCAACCTGTTCGGGCGCGCGATTTCGGCCGGCATCGCCGGTCAAGTGGAAGCCGACCAGCGGCTGGCCAGAGGCGTGGTCGCGCTGCCTGGGCTGTTCCGGCTGCCGGTCACCACGAGCTTCTTTCTGACGAGATCGCGCCAGGACTTCGCGCCCGAGGGCGGTACGCCGTTCGTCGAGGACGAGTCCAGCATCGCGGCCGAACAGCGGTTCAACCCCTCGGCACGAATGGCGGTCACCTACGGCTACAACTTCTCGCGCACGCACGTCTTCGAGCCGGAGCCGCTCCCCGGCTTCCCGCCGCTCGAGCTGCGCGCGAAGGTCGCGCGCCTGACCGGCACCTATGCCTGGGATCGGCGGGACGACCGCCTCGACGCGGCGGACGGGTGGTTCCACTCCTCGGGCGTCGAGCTGGGCACCGAGGCGCTCGGCTCCGACCTGCGGTTCGTCAAGTACCTGGCGCAGCAGCACTACTACCGGCCGGTGGGCCGCGGGGTGGTGTTCGCCTCGGCGTTCCGCCTCGGCCTCGGGCACGGGTTCGACCAGGATCTGATTCCGAGCGAGAAGTTCTACGCGGGCGGCGGCACGAGCGTCCGCGGATTCGCCGAGGACGGCCTGGGCGAGATCGACTTCCTGGGCGACCCACGCGGCGGCAACAGCATGATGCTGTTCAACCAGGAACTGCGCTTCCCGGTATTCGGCTGGGTGCGAGGCCTGGTGTTTCTCGACGCCGGCAACGTATTCCCGCGGGCCGCGGACATCGCGTTCGCCGACCTGGCGCTGGGCGCGGGCGTCGGCGTGCGCATCGACTCGCCGTTCGGGCTGGTGCGCACCGACTTCGGCGTGCCGCTGACCAACCGCCGCCGCGAGCCGGCGGGCCGCTGGTACTTCGGCCTCGGCCACGCGTTCTAGTTCCCGGGACCAGAATCAATCGGAGCGGGCGCTTCGAAGAACGCGCTCGTGGTGACGCCCACGGCCAGGGTCGCTGGGCGCGCGCGGAATCTGCCGCCGCGGCCACGCCGGTTCACCTGGAGTCGCCCGGGACGGATCCCTACCTGCCGCGCACGCCACGTAAGAGCGAGGTCACGGCGGCGCGCTCCGGCGCGTTCGGCGCCAGCTTCAGGAAGTACTCGAGGTGCGTCGCCATGCGATCGACCTGGCGCTGCCTGGAATACGCCAGCCCCGCGTGATAGTGCGCGTAGGCAAACGACGGGTTGATCGTCGTCGCCTTCTCGAACGCCGCCGCCGCCTGCTCCCATTGCTGGAGGGCCGCGTGCGCGAGCCCGAGCTGGTAGTGGGGATGGAACTGATCGGCCGCGAGTTCTGCCGCGCGCGTGGCCTTCTCGACCGCGGCCGGGTGGTTGCCGTCGACCAGCGCGGCGGCCGACTCGCCGACGAGCGACCACGCGGTCGGCGGATCCACGCCCGCCGAGAGCTTCGCGAACTGCGCGCGCGCGTCGTCCGGCCTGTTCAGCCGGAGATAGCTCTGGCCCGCCAGGTAGATCGACTCGGGCGACGGATCGCCGCTCTGCGCGGCAATCGCGCTGATCGCCTCATCGTACTTGCCGGCGTCGAAGAGCGTCTGCGGGTCCCCGGGCTGAAAGTTCGGCGCGTCCGGGCCGCGCAGGCCGGCGGCACCGGCGATTGTCAGCATGGCCAGCATCGTGATCGTGTGCATGTCTGCCCCCGTTGTGCCGATCGTATCGCGACTTCCCCCCGGCGCAGAACCGCCAACAAGCGTGAGTGGCAACGGTGAGTGGTAATGTGAGTGGTGAGTGTGAAGTGGTAAATGGTAGGGGTAAGTGGTCAGCCTTCAGCGCCTGGATTCGGCGAACCGGCCTGGCCCGCGCAGCGAGGATTCAATGACCGACCGACACGACAGCCGCGTCTCCCGACGCAGGTTCCTGCGGGCCACCGGCGGCACGCTGGCCGCGATCTCCTTGCCCGCGTTGGCGCCGCCGGCGGCCCCCGCGCAGGTGCCGAACGTCAAGCTGCCGGAGCTGCCAGGCAAGCAGGTCGGCTTCGCGCTGGTCGGCCTGGGGAACCTCTCGATCAACCAGCTGCTGCCTGCCTTTGCGCGGTGCCGGCAGGCGAAGCTCGCCGGGCTGGTGAGCGGCCGCCCGGAGAAGGCCAGACACCTCGCGCAGCTGTATGGCGTCGACGCGAAGAACATCTACACCTACGACACATACGACCGACTCGCCGACAACCCGGCGATCGACGTCGTCTACGTCGTCCTGCCGAACAGCATGCACCCGGATTACACCATCCGCGCGCTGAAGGCCGGCAAGCACGTGCTCTGCGAGAAACCGATGGCGAACACGGCGCAGGAGTGCGAGCAGATGATCGGGACGGCGAAGTCAGCGAATCGCAAGCTGATGATCGCCTACCGCGTCCGCTACGAACCGTACAACCAGGCGCTCATCGCGTACGCGCGCCAGACCGAGGACGGCGGGCCGACGCGGGTCATCCTCGCGGATGCCGGCTTCAACATCGGCGATCCCGGGCAGTGGCGTCTGCGGAAACAGATGGCGGGCGGCGGATCGCTGATGGACATCGGCATCTACGCGCTCAACGCGGCGCGTTACCTCTCGGGCGAGGAGCCGGTGGCGGTCAACGCCATGATGCACTCGACGCCCGGCGACCCGCGGTTCGTCGAGGTGGAGGAGAACGTCACCTTCCAGCTGCGCTTTCCGAGCGGCATCCTGGCCAACTGTACGTCCAGCTACGGCGGGAGCTTCAACCGCTTCCGGGTGACGAAGCCGCGCGGCTCGGCTGAACTCGATCCGGCGTCGAGCTACTCCGGGCTGCGGATGCGCGTCTTCCGCGGCGGCACGATCGAAGAGCGCGTTCTGCCGCAACGCGATCACTTCGCCCTGGAGATGGACCACCTCGCCGGCTGCGTGCTGAACGGCACGGAACCGCTGACCCCCGGCGAGGAGGGGCTGAAGGATCTCAGAGTGATGATGGCCATCTACGAGGCCGCGCGTAGCGGCAAGACTGTTTCGCTGGCGTAAGGCACCGGCAACTTCGCGGGCAGCATGCTTCCGGCACGCGTTCCGCTCCCATGGCCAACGGACTTCCTGATCGATCTCCTCCTGCACTTCGATTCGTCAGCGACGCCGGGCGGCTGCTCGCAGGCACGGCCGATCGCGACGTGTGCGACGCCTGGCTGATCGCCACTGCGCAGCGCAACGAGCATCTGGAAATTGCCGACTACGGCACCATTCGTACCTACGCCGAGACGCTCGGCGCGGATTCGCGGCGCACCTCCTCAGCAGACGCTCGACGAGGAGCGCGCGACCGACAAGGAGCTCACGAGCCTGGCGGAACGCTTCGTCAACCCGCAGTCGATGCGCTCACTGCCGATGCAATAGTCGGAGAGCGGGGCGGCGGAGGGGGATCGCTGCGGTCACGTTCGCCTTCGTGCCATCGCGCCATGCAGGAGGCGACGCCCAGTCGCCACCAGGGAGCGCTGCGTCGTGGATATCAGGATCTCCGCGTGATTCTCAGGACCTGCACCCCCGAGGGCGGCAGCACGACGGCGAAAGACACGCCGTCGCCCCCCAGCGACAGGTCGACCGGGCGGCCGTCGACGAGATCGACGGCGGTGTAGCTGGCGCCACTCAGCCGGAGCGACACGACCGACTTCGCCTCCTGCCTGCCGTGATTGAAGACGAACACCAGCGTGTCGGCGCCGGATTCGAGGTGGCGCACCTCGACTGGCCCGGTCGTCCGGACGGGAAGACGGACGCCGGCCCAGTCCAGCAGCGCGGCGAAGAAGCGCTCCGCTTCCGGTGTCGGGCTCGACTGTGCCGCGGCGCTGACGTACGACCCGAGCGTCAGCGTCCGGCCCTTGCCGTAGGTGGACATGACCGCGGCGGGCCCGCCGTCGGCAAACCGCGCGACCACGCGCGCCGACGATGAGATCGGCTCCAGCGTCTCCTTGTACCAGCGTGCCGGCAGCTCCGCGCCGGCGGTGAGGCCCGGCAGGTCGCTGCCCGTCCAGCGGATCGTCGTGCGGCCGCCGGGCGGCGTCTCGATGGCGGTCTCGCGGCAGCCCATCACCTCCCACAGCCCGAGGCCGGGAATGCGATCGGACGCGTATCCCCTCTCGTTATTCCAGGCAAGCCGCGCCTCCGCGACGAGCGTGCCGCCGTCGCGTACGTATTCCGTCAGCGCGCGGACCGAGGACTCCGGGATCATCAACGGATACGGGAAGAAGACCAGCTTGTACTGACGCAGCTTGTCCGCCGGCATGTAGTCGACGTGCACGTAGTCGAGCGGCGCGCTGCGCGGAAACAGTGCGCGGTGGATGCCGAGCAGCGAGTCGCGCTCGATGCCCGCGACCTCGCCCTGCGCGCCGCCGTAGGCCGCCGCCCGCTGCCGTCCGCCGACGAAATGCGCAAGCGGGTTGTAGAGTACCGCGACGTCCGCGCGCGGCGGGTGCGCGTCGAGGAACAGGCCCTGGTGGCGATCGACGACCTGCGCGATCGCGCCGGCCACCTTCGCGCGCTCGGTGATCGTGCCGTCGAGATGGTTCAGGCCGAAGCCCCCGGATTCGTAGCCGGAATTCATCGGGTACCAGGCGTAATAATTGATGCCCTTGGCGCCGCGCGACAGCGCGGTCCACGTCCACACGCGGAGGTCCTCGGGCGTGACGGTGGGGCTGACGTTCACGGCAATCGTCCCGAACCCGCCCTGCAGCTCGCCGACCCAGAATCCGCGACGCCCCTCGTCATAGCCGAACGAGCGCGTGAAGTCGAAGAGTGCCGCGCGCCACGGCGCGTCCCGATCGACGAACGCCGAGTGCTTCGGGTAGAAGGACGTCCCGTAGAAATCGACCTCCGCCGCCATCCTCCAGTCGTCGGACTGCCCTTCCCAGTGGTGCGGCGAGGCGAACAGCCCAACGCCGGCGGCGTGGCTGGTGACGATGGTCTGCGGCGCCACCTGCTTGACCGCCTGATAACGGTCGCGCAGGTCCTCGCCGAGCTTCGCCACGATGAACGACTTCCAGTCGATGTAGTCGCTGTAGGAGAGGATGGTGCTCATGCGGCTCGGCTGGACTTCCTGCCAGTCAGCGAACCGCCGATACCACGCGTCGTTCAGCTTCTCCACCGAGCCGTACTTCTTCTGCAGCCAGCCGCGGAACCGCTTCAGCGTGTTCGGGCAGAAGCAGAATTCAGGGTTGGGGATCCATGTCGGGTTCGCCCAGTTGATGACGTGCGGCTCGCTCCAGAGATCCCAGCCGACCAACGCCGGGCTCTTGTTCGCCCGCGCCGCCAGCGCCGCGTAGAAGGCGTTGTCGGCCGCGCGCACGCCGGGATGGTCGCGGCAGTAGCCCGGCGACGATTCCGGCTGGATGGCCTGTCCGTTCGACGACACGAACAGTGCGTCCGGGTGCTTCCGTCCGATCCACGCCGGCGCGGAGTCCATGTAGACCTGCAGCACGAGCTTCAGGCCCTCTTCTTCCGCGAGCTCCAGCAGCACGTCGAGCGTCTCGAAGTCGTAGGAGCCCTCGACCGGCTGGCCCGAGGCCCAGTCGATCCAGGCGCGGACCGTGTTGAAGCCGAGCGCCTTGATCTGGCGCACGTCCTGGCGCCAGGTCTCTTTCTTGGCCCGGGCGTCGCGCTCGAGCATCGGCGCGCGTGCCTTCCCGCCGCCGTACCAGACCGCCATCGGGAAATAGCGCGGGGTCTGCGGCGCCTGCGCCGCGGGCGTCGGCATGGCGAACCGCGTGAGCGCCAGGGCGGCGACGACGAGCGCGGCCCTGCGCCGGACCGCGATCTTCCGTCTACAGGCGGAAGCCGCAGAGTCCGGCAATGTGCCAGGCGGCGTCGTTGTCGCTTCCGTCTTCAGGCGGAAGTGCGAATCCGAGCGTTGCCGCTTCAACTCCATGACCGCGCAACCTTGTTGAGCACCGTAATCACCACGAAGTTGGCTGCCACCAGCACGAATACGGCGCGAAGCCCCGCCGCCTCGGCCAGGTGCCCCGCGATCCACGGCATCAGCATCCCGCCGGAGAGCGCGACCGTGAACAGGATCCCGAACACCGTGCCGGAATGGTCGCGGAACGCCGCGCCGGCCAGGCCGAGCACGGTCGGGAAGATCCCCGCAACGGCGACCGCGGTGACGAGCACCCCGGCAATCGCCACCGCCACACCCGGCGCCACCGCCACGATCAGCGTGGCTCCGGCCGCGACCATCGCGCTGGCGAGCACCGTCCGGGACGCGCTCACGTGCAGCAGCAGACGGCTCAGGAATACGCGCGCGAGCATGACGGCGCCCCAGTAGGCCGCGAGCAGATACGAGGCCCCCGACAGCGACATGGCCAGCTCGCGCGTCATGAACGTGGACACGTAGCCGCCGAGCACGAACTCGTTGCCCGACTGGAAGAACAGCAGGAAGGCGAAGGCGAGCACCAGCGGCATGGCGGCGAAGCGCCGCATCGCGGAGAACGGCACGCCGTGCGCCTGCTTGGGCGCGGGGAAACGCGGCGCCGCGGCAATCGCCGCGGCGATCGCCGACAGGACGGCGCCGGCCGCGAGCAAACCGCCCAGGCCCGCGCGGGAGAGCAGCGCCCCGATGGCAAAGGGCATCAGCAACGCGCCGAAGCCGAAGAACACGCCGAGCATGTTCAGCGCCGACGCCTTCCGATCGGGGTCGTCGTGCAGGTCGGCGACGAGCGTGTTCGCCCCGACGTTCAGCCCGCCGCCGCCGAACCCGAGCAGCGCCACGACGGGGAGCAGCGTGCCCAGGCTGGACGCGCTGGCGATTCCCACGAGCGCCACCGCCACCAGGGCGCCGCCGAGTGCGAGCGGCGGCTTCAGGCCGAAGCGGTCGATGGCCGGCCCGGTCAGCATCGCGGCGACGAGCATCGCGGCGTTCGAGACGAGAAACACCGTGCCGATGTCGCCCAGGTCGAGCGCCACCCGCCCGCTCAGCACCGGCATCACCGCGCCGACCAACGCCATCACGATCCCGAAGACGAAGATCGCGGCGTAGGCGACGGCGTCCAGCCTGCCGGATCGGGTCGCCCCGCGGGCGGCGCTCATTTCACGACCGGCGCGGGCGCCCGCTCGTACCAGCGGCGGGCGTACTCGTCGAACACGCGGAAATTGTGGTCCTTGGCGACGCCCTCGACGTTGGGGGAGACGAACGTGGTCAGCGGCTGGCCGCGCGCCGCGAGCCTCGCGCCGGTCTCCGCCACAATCGCCATCGCCACGAACACCGCCGCCATCGTCGAGCCGGCCGCCACCTTTTCGCGCCGCCCGACGTCGACCTGCGCGTCTTCGGGCGGCACGCAGTTGTCGACCGCGATATCGGCGACCTCGGCGAGCGCCCTGCCGCTCGAATGGCTCCGGCCGGCGGTCCGCAGGTTCTCGTGCGAAGACACGCTGACCACCTTCGCGCCACGGGCCTGCGCGTACAGGGCCGCCTCGATCGGGGCAGCGTTCATGCCGCCGTGCGAGAAGACCATGAGGCAATCGGACGGTCCGAACGGGTAGCTGTGGAGGAACTGCTCGATGTAGCCCTCGCGGCGCTCCAGCCAGAGCAGCTCGCGTGCGCCGTTCGGCCCGACGACGTTCGACCACATGAGGCGCGGGTCGTACAGCGGATAGAAGCCGACGAAGCTCCCGTACCGCGGGAACACGTCCATCACCGGGATGACGGAGTGGCCGCTGCCGAAGAGATACACGCGGCTGCCGCCGGCGATGGCGGCAGCGAAGAGCTCGCCCGCCTCGGCGAGCTTCGCACCCTGCGTCGTGTGAATGCGTTCGAGAAGGCGCGTCACCTGTTCGTAGTAGCGCGTTGCAGACATGATCACAGTACGTCCAAAGCGAGGCGCGCCGCGCCGAGCAGGCCGGCGTCCTCGCCGAGTTGCGTGCGCTCGATGCGGCACTGCGCGGCGGCGACCGGCTGCGCCCAGCGCGGCACCTCGGCGCGGATCCAGTCGAGCAGCAGGTCGCCGGCGCCGGCGACGAGGCCGCCGCCCAGGATCACCGCCTCCGGGTTCAGCACGCTGATCAAGTTGGCGATGCCCATCGCGCTGAACCGGGCGGCGCGGCGCAGCACCGCGGTCGCGTGCTCGTCGCCGGCTCGCGCCGCGTCCACGACGGCGCGCGCATCGGGCAGCCCGGCCTGCCGCGCGATGCCGAGTCCCGCGGCCTCCGCCTCCCAGCAGCCGGTCGCCGCGTACGCCTCCTGCCAGTCCGGCGTCAGCGCGAACCAGCCGGCGGCGCCCGCCACGCCGCCGGCGCCGCCGATGACCATGCCGTCGCTCATGATCCCCACGCCGATCCCCGTGCCGATCGCGACAAACACCACGTGCCGCAGCCCGCGTGCCGCTCCCAGCCACGCCTCGCCCACGACCGCGCCGGACCGATCGCTGTCGATCACGATGCGGGTGTCGAGCTTCTCCCGGAGCGCCTGGCGCAGGGGCACGTGCTCCGTGCCCCACAGGTTCGGGCACCACGCCGACCCGGTCGAGGGCGTGTAGATGCCCGGCACGACAATGCCGATGGCGTCCACGTGGCGGCTGGCGCCGGTGATGCGCACGATCTGATCGACGCTGTCGCCGAGCGCGTGCGCCGCCGGCAGCGTCCGCCGATCCGAGATCGCGCCGTCTTCGCTGACGCGGGCGATTGCGGTCTTCGTGCCGCCGAGATCGACGGCCAGGACGGTGGGCATGGGAACAGGGCTATCCTACTACCGGATGTCACCGCGCGCGTGCGCCGCGTTCGCGCTCGCCGGCCTTTTGGGCGCCGCCGCCGCCGTGCAGCCGGACGATGTGCAGCGTGTCGAGGACGGAATCGTCCGGGGATCAACGGCGAGACGGCAGCTCGCGCTGGTGTTCACCGGGCACGAGTTCGCCGAGGGAGCGACGACGATCCTCGACGCGCTCGCGCGGCGCCGGGCGAAGGCGTCGTTCTTCCTGACCGGCGTGTTCCTCCGCGATGCCGGGAAGAGACTGGTCGTCGAGCGGATGGTCAGGGACGGCCACTACGTCGGCCCGCACTCGGACGCGCACCTGCTGTACGCGCCGTGGAGCGGCCCGAAAGCGACGCTGGTCTCGCGCCAGGCGTTCCGGGAGGACCTGGAGCGGAACCTGGATGCGCTGCGGCCGTTCGGCGTCCCACGCGCCGAGGCGCGCGTCTTCCTGCCGTCGTACGAGTGGTATACGCAGGACATCGCCCGCTGGACCCGCGAGGCGGGGCTGACGCTCGTCTGCCACACGCCCGGGACGCGGTCCAACGCCGACTACACGGAGGAGGGCACGCCGCAGTTCGTCCCGACCGACACCATCTTCGAGAGCATCCTGCGGCGCGAGCGCGACGATCCGCACGGGCTGAACGGGTTTCTGCTGCTGCTGCACGTCGGCGCGGGCCCGCGGCGCGCCGACAAGTTCCACCGGCGGTTCGACGAGCTGCTCGACGCGCTCGCCACTCGCGGGTACGCGTTCGTGCGGGTAGACGAGCTGTTGCGGCTGCGGCCGTATCCCGAAGGCAGGCCGTGAAAGGCCTGGCCCAACGACAGTCGTCACCTGCGACAGCCGCAGGGCAGCCCTTCGGGGCTGCCGCGCCGCCTACTCCAGCACCTTGATACGAATGTTCCTGTAGTGCACGACGCTCTTCGGGTCGTGCGCCTGGAGCGCGATCGTCCCCGGCCCGGTGATCTTGCGTCCCGGCCCTTCGCGGCCGCCATCCCAGTCGGCCGGCTGCGTCCACTGCACGACCTGCTTGCCGTCCACCAGCACGGTGATGGTGTCGCCCTTGATGATGATGTGCTCGGTGAACCACACGCCGTCTTTCGCCGGCGAGTCGTCGAGCACGTCCTGGACGTGGTAAAGGCTGCCGGAGCGGATGCGATCGGTGTGCGTGTTGTTCACCTGGATTTCGAAGCCCTTGCCCGGCCAGGTCCGCTCCATGAACTCCGTGAGCACGTAGACGCCGCCGTTCGAACCGGGTTGCGTCATCACGTCCACCTTCAGCTCGAAGTTGCGGAAGCTGTGATTGTGCACCGGGCCGTCGTAGTACAGGTGGCTGGCGCGGCCGTTGGCGACGATCGCGCCCTCCTTGACCGACCAGGACTCCGCCGGGCCCGCGATCTTCCATCCGGTGAGGTCCTTGCCGTTGAACAGGCTGGTGAAGCCGGCCTCCATCGATGCCGCAGCCGTCTGGCGTCCCGTCACGCGCTGCCCGCGCAGCACGGATGCCAGGCTCTTCAGCCGCAGCGCCGTCTGCGAAGGCGCTGTCGCCGCCTCCTGCTCGAGCTGCGCTGCGAGCGCCTCGTTGCGGCCCCCCGCGCGCGCCAGCGCCGCCCTCGCAGCCGCGGCGGCCTCCGTCGTCATCGCGCGGTCGCGGGTGAGCTGGTCGATGTAGGCCCGCCCCACGCTGGCGTGTGCCGGCCACGCGATGCGCGGCTGCTGCTGGGCGTTGAACGCCGCCTGCCGGATCTGCGCGGCGGCCTCGACCTCGTTCTGCGTGAGGTGCGCGCCGGGCGTCAGCCGGAACACGTCGAGCCCGCGCGCGATCTCCGCGCCGTAGATGTGTCCGTTGTACCAGTAGCTGGACCACTGGCCGCCGGTGACGAGGCGTTTGTCATCGATCGGACCGCGATCGAAGAACGCGATCTCCACCGGCCTGGTCGAGTCGGTGAAGTCGAAGATCGACACGCCCCCCTGGTACCAGCCCTGCACCATGATGTCGCGGCCGGGCACCGGGACGATCGAGCCGTTGTGCGCGACGCAGTTCTCCTGCTCGGTCTGCGGCGCCGGCAGCTTGTAGTAGCTCCGGAACCGGAGCCTGCGATCGACGATGTCGAAGATCGCGTTGCCGCCCCAGTTGGGGGGATCGCTCGCGCGGCAGCGCGGGCGGGTGCCGCCGCCCCACTCGTCGGTGAACACCACCTTGGTGCCGTCGCTGTTGAACGTCGCGGAGTGCCAGTAGGCGAAGTTGGTGTCCTCCACCGCGTCCAGCCGCACCGGGTTCACCGGGTCGCTGATGTCGAGCAGGATGCCGTTGCCCGAGCAGGCGCCGGCGGCCAGCCCGATCTCGGGAAACACCGTGATGTCGTGACACTGGTTGGTCTGCCGCGTCGCCTGGATGCCCGGGGCTTCCTTCCGTCCCCGGGCGAGACCGGCGATCGTGCCGGTCGTCAGGTCGGCGAAGATGCGCGGGCGATTGACGATGCGCGCGTTGGCCGGTGCGTCGAGCGGCACCTGGATCACGTCGATGCTGAAGAGCGACGTGTTCGAATCCTCGTCCGGCTTCATGCCCGAGCAGCCGGCCAGTTCCTCGGCGGATCGCACCGAGCTCGTCCCGGAGCCGTAGATGTAGACGTTCTCCCTGTCGTCGGGATCGACGAGCAGCGTGTGGGTGTGCGACCCGCGGCAGGTCTGCACCGCCGCCATCTGCTTCGGTTTGCGGACGTCGCTGATGTCGAAGATGCGCACGCCGCGGAACCGCTCCTTGCTGACCGGCGTCTCGACGCCCTGGCCGCCGCAGTCGACGCGCCCGCGCGTCTGCTCCACCGACATGAAGAGCAGGTTGCCGTGCACCGAGACGTCGCCCTGGCCGCCCGGGCAGACCACCGACGCGATCAGCTTCGGGGACCTCGGGGTGGTGATGTCGTAGGTGTTGTAGCCGCTGAAGTTGCCGACGAACAGCTGCGTACCGCGGAACGCCAGGTCCGAGTTGGCGAAATTCAGGCTGGCGCCGCCCCCGCGCTGGCCGCGGCCGCGGGCGGAGGGCGGGGGCGCCTCGTCCGGCGGCTCCGGCTCCTTCGTGTCGGCCTCCTCCGGCGGGGTCGACTCGCCCGCCGGCGCCTTCGGGTCGAAGAACCCGGGCGGCTTCGGCAGCGACGCGAGCAGCTCCATGCCCATCGCCGCCTGCCCCGCGTCGGTGAGCCCCCCCTTCAGACCCACGCGCGGGTCCGCCTTTTCCTCCGCAGCGCCGATCGCGACCGCTCCGACCGACGCCGCGAGCAAGCCGACCATCCGGATGACCGCGACCCTCATTTCCCAAGCTCCTTCAGCATGCGTTCCATGCGCCGGATCTCGATCAGCTGATCGGCGTCGACGTCCGAGGCGAACGCGAAGATCTCCGGTTCCTGCCCGGCAGCGGGGCTTGAAAACAGCTCCTTGACCATCACCAGCGCGCCCTCGTGGTGCTTGATCATCAGCTCGAGGAACAGCCGGTCGAACCCGGCGCCCGCGGCCGCCGCGAGCCCGGCCATCTCCGCCGCGGTGAGCATCCCCGGCATCAACGGCGCGCCGGGCGCGTGATGCGCGTGCTCGCCCGGGACGTCCGCGCCGCGCGCCGCCAGCCACTCGCGCATCATCGCGATCTCATCCCGCTGTGAGAGTTCGATCCGGTGCGCAAGCTTCTTCAGGTCCTCGCTGCCGGCGCGGTCGGCGGCGAGCGCCGTCATGTCCAGCGCCTGCGCGTGGTGGTGGATCATCCCCTGCATGAACCGGATATCGGCGTCGGTGTGGCGGGGCTCGACGGCCGTGAGCGCCTCGCGCGGGGCGACGACGCGGCTGTCCTCGCCGGGCGCGCCCGGCCGGACGACCGCGGGGCCGGCGCCCGCGCCGCTGCGACAGGCGGCGAGCGTGATGAGTGCGGTGAGCAGCGCCGACGCGCGGGGACGGACCATCGGAGCGCGGGAGGTACTTTGACCGTCGCGTACTCCCGGTGTCAAGCGGGTGAACGGCCGGGTAGTGGTCTGGTTTGAGTCCTGCGACAACGCGGTCCATGGACAGCTTCTGTAGCACGGCGTAATCGATGTCCGATTCAAGGGCATCCTCGACTGCCGATAGGTACGGCCGGTGCGCGTCCGTCGTGAGCTGAGCGCAGTGCTTCAGCCTCGGGCGCCTGTCGCACCGGGGCCAGCACCGTCTCCAGCAGCGGCCGCATCTGCGCCAGCTGCTTGACGCGGATGATCAGGTCCCACGCGCGCTCGAACTTCTTCCAGCCGGCCGCGTAGGCAAGGTGCTTCAGCCGGTGCCGGGCGGAGGCATGCACCGACGCCCCCTGGAAGATCGCCTCCCACCGATAGAACATCTCGTAGGCCCGACGGTAGCCGCGCGCGAGCTCCTGCGGCGACAGCCGCGCCGGCCGATAGACGACGTGGCGGGTGTCGTACAAGTCCCAGTCCCGCGTGACGATCCGATCGCGGGCCGCCATGTCCGCGTGGAGCGCCGTCCCGGGGTAGGGCGTGAGGATGTGGAACGTCGCGGTCGTGATGCCGGACCGGACCGCCCAGTCCACCGTGCGCGCGAACACGTCCCCGTCGTCGTCGTCCAGACCGAACACGAAGCTGCCGTTGATCATGATGCCGAGCGCGTCGAGACGCCGGACGACCTCCGCGTAGCTGCGGCCGAGGTTCTGGCGCTTGCCGGCGGACGCCAGGCCGCCTGGCGAGAGGGTCTCGAAGCCGACGAACAGGCTGCGCAATCCGGCCGCGGCCGCTTCCTCGATCAGATCGCCGTGCACGATGGAGTCCACCGTGGCGGCGCCCTGGAACACGCGCCCCATGCCGCGCATGCTGCGGAACAGGTCGCGCGCGAAGCGCGGATTCCCGAACAGGTGGTCGTCGAGGAAGTAGAGGTGCCGCCCTGGTAGACGCGCGATCTCGGCCAGCGCCTCGTCGACGCGCTGCGTGTAGAAGGAGCGGCCGCCGGCGAAGAACGCGTCCTTGTAGCAGAACGTGCAGTGGTGCGGACAGCCGCGTGACACGACGATGGAGTTGGGCACCAGGTAGCGGTGGCGCTGAACCAGGTCGCGGCGGACGGGCGGGATGCCCTCGAGCGTTCGCACCGGCGAGTCGTAGCGGCAGCGCGGCGCGCCCGCCGCGAAGTCGCGCAGGAACGCGGGGAACGTGTGCTCGCCGGGGCCGAGAAAGAGGGTGTCGGCGTGCGGCGCCGCTTCCTCCGGCAGCGAGGTCACGTGGAGCCCGCCGAGCAGCACGTAGGCGCCGCGCGCCCGATAATGGTCGGCAATCCGGTACGCCCGGTAGGCGTTTGTGACGTAGACCTGGAGGATGACCAGGTCGGGCCGGTCATCCAAGTCGAGTGGCGCGACGTGTTCGTCCTGGATCGAGATATCGAGATCGGGGTCGAGGTAGGCGGCGAGCGTGGCCAGGCCGAGCGGCGGGAAGAGCGAGTACTTGATCGGCCGCCAGTGGGGGCTCGCCGCCTCGGTCAGCGCCGGCAGTACGAGCTTGACCCGCCTGAGGCCGGGCAGCTTGGGCGGCATTGCAGAATACTCTATATTGCAAAGTTACAGACGTCAAGAGACGACGGCGGGATCCGGTTCCCGGTTCCGGCGGATTCTCCAGGAGTCCCTTGTTCGCGGCGAGGCGGGGAGCCGAACGTCGAGCTTCGCCGCGAAGGCGCGACCAGACCAACGATCTTCCCCCCGGACCGCGGCTCCCGACGCGCGCTACTCGTATCTGAGGGCGAGGATGGGATCGATGCGGCTGGCGCGGCGCGCCGGGATGAGGCCGGCCAGCGCCGAGACCGCCGTCAGCACGACCACCGTCCACGTCGCCATCGCCGGGTCGCGCGGCTCGATGCCGTACAGCTGCGACTGCACGTAACGCCCGAGCACCAGCGCCGCCGGGATGCCGATCGTGAGCCCGATGGCGAGCAGCAGGAGCACCTCGCGCATCACGTTCCACACCACGAGCGCCGGCCGCGCGCCGAGCGCCAGCCGGATGCCCAGCTCCTTCCATCGCCGCGCCACCACGAACGCCATCACACCGTAGAGGCCGATGGAGGCCAGCCCCGTCGCCAGCAGGCCGAAACCGCCGGAGAGTAGCGCGATCAGCCGGTCGGTCAGCAGCGTCTCGTCGAGCTGCGCTTCCAGCGTCTTCAGCTCGTAGACCGGCATCGACGAGTCGAGCTGCTTCACCTCGTGCCGCACCAGGTTGTAGGCGGACGCGGAGCCGGTCTGCGCCCGCACGTAGAAGACCGCGCTGCCCGTCCCCGCGTTGGCGACGAAGACCTGGCGGCGGACGCCCTCGCGCGGCCCCTCGTACAGCGAATCGGCGACCACGCCGACGATCTCGACCGTGAACTTGGCGTTGGGGCCGATCCCGCGCGAGAGCCGCTTGCCGATGGCGCTGCGGCCCGGGAAGAAATGATCGGCGAAGCGCTTGTTGACAATGGCGACGGTGGCGTTCGGGCGGATGTCCGACACCCGGAAATCACGGCCCTCGAGGAGGGGGATCTTCATCGTCTCGAAGTAGCCGGGCGAGAGCGCGTTCATGAACGCCTGCATGTCCTCGCCGTCCTGCGGCGTGTGCCCCTCGACGCCGGTCGTGCTGTCCCACTCGTCGCCGCTCAGGATGGGCACGGCGACGAGCGCTGCCGCCGTCACGCCCGGGGCGGCGCGCAACCGTTCCAGCAGCTGCTGGTAGAAGTTCGAAATGCGCTCCGGCGTATAGCCGCTCATCGAGGGCGACACCTGGAAGGTGACCAGGTTGTCGAGCGCCACGCCGGTATCGGTCGTCCGCAGGTTCTGCAGGCTGCGCACGAAGAGGCCGGCGCCGAAGAGCAGCAGGAAGCTGAGCGCGACCTGCACGGTCACGAGTCCCTTGCGCAGGAAGAGAGAGCCGCCGGCGCCGGCAATCGACCCCACCGTATCCTTCAGCGTCGACCACGGCTCCGGCCGGCTGGCGCGCAGCGCCGGCAGCAGGCCGAAGACGATGGCGGTGACGAACGTCAGCGTGGCGGCAAAGGCGAGGATGCGCAGGTCGGGCGTCGCCGCGATGAGCAGGGGGTGACCGCCGGTCGGCACCAGCGCGATGAGTGCTCTCGTGAGCCAGATCGCGAGCGCGACGCCGGCGAGCCCGCCCGCGCCGGCGAGCACGAGGCTCTCGACGAGCAGCTGCCGTACCAGCCGGCCGCGCGACGCGCCAAGCGACAGTCGCACCGCCAGCTCCTTCTGCCGCATGAAGCCGCGCGCGATGAGCAGGTTGGCGACGTTCGCACAGGCGATGAGCAGCACGAGCCCGACCATGCACATCAGCACGACGAGGGCGGTCGAGAACTGGTTGCGGATCTCCGAGTAGCCGACGTCGGCCGGCTCGACGAGCAGCTGGCCCCTGAGAAACTGCTCGCGCGCGTACGGCGTCCAGTTCTTCGCCGCCGGCAGGGTCGACTCGTAGGTCCGGATCTGCGTGAAGAGTCCCTGCAGTGTCGGGCGGGCGGACTCGGCCGTGTAGCCCGGCTTCAGACGGGCGAACACCTGCACCCAGCGGGTGCGGCGATCGTCAATGCGCAGCCAGGGCCAGTCGGGCGTCATCACCGGCTGCATCTGGATGGGCACGCGGATCTGCGGTGATTGCGCCGGATCCAGGCCGGCGAAGCCGGCCGCGGACACCCCGACGATGGCCATGGGGTGGTCGTTGACCAGGATCTTCTTCCCCACGACCATCGGGTCGCGCGCGAAGCGCCGCACCCAGTAGTCGTAGCCGAGCACGACCGACGCGTGGCCGCGAAACACCCGGTCGTCGTCGTGGGAATTGAACACGCGGCCGACGGCGGCGCTCACCCCGAGCATCGTGAAGTAGTTGCCGGAGACGAGCTCCGCGTCGATGCGCTCGGTCTGGTTGTCCACGCTGATCGAGGCCGGGACGTTGCGGCGGCAGATGACCTCGGTGAGCGGCTCGGCGCGCGCCTGCAGGTCCTGGTAGAGCGGGTACGAGTGCATCCAGCGGCCCATGTTGCTGCCGTTGTGCGGGCCCTGCTGGCGCAGCATCACCAGCTCATCCGGCGCTTTCACCGGCAACGTGCGGAGCAGCACCTGGTCGATGAGCGTGAAGATAGCGGTGTTGGCGCCAATCCCGAGGGCGAGGGAGAGGATGGCCACGGTGGCGAACAGCGGGTTGCGCCGGAGGCCGCGGCCGGCCAGCCTTAGATCCGCGAGGAGCGTCTCCATGCTGCCATTGGACGGCACGACCGCAATTCCGGTTGCCCCGGGCACGGATCGTCACCGGGAGCGCGATTGACTCGATGCCGTTCGGATCAGGAGCAGGAGCTGGGGAGGACGCGAGCCCATCAGCTGCGGTGCGCCCTCATGACGCAACCGGCTCCCCACCCTGCTCTCTTAGTGATTCGATGCCGTTCGGGTCGGGAAATGGAGCTACGGAC
Organism: Vicinamibacterales bacterium; assembly: GCA_048594975.1. GTDB lineage: Bacteria > Acidobacteriota > Vicinamibacteria > Vicinamibacterales > 2-12-FULL-66-21 > JBMDXB01. The sequence goes on from JBMDXQ010000080.1 coordinate 156,234, forward strand.
CGATCAAACGGTGGTACCTGCCCATCCAGTACGGCAGCAGGAAGTACGCCCCGTCGTCCTCGCTCCGGCCGCCGTTGCCACCGTCGAGGCTGTACGGGTTGCCGTTCCACTTGAACACCGGCAGCTCGTCGTAGGGCAGCACGATCAACGCCTGCCGGCGCATGAACCGATCGGGCATCGGGTCGACCGGCACGTCGAGCCGGTGGGAGTTGCGGACGGTCCACGTGACCAGGTCCATGGGGATCTCGCGGAGCGTGCGCAGCGCCAGGTCGCGATCGAACTCCGCCGCGCCCGTCCCGGCGGCGTAGATGAAGTTCCAGAGCGGGTTGCGCTCCGGCCGCTCGATGTGCCAGCTGCGCTCCAGGCTGTCGCGGTAGACCGCGAGCAGCTTCGGGTCCTCCTCGGAGCGCAGCAACGGGTAATAGGACAGGAAGGCCAGCTCGTCGTCCGAGTGGTTGATGTGCCCGGGCACCATCACCTTCTGGTTGCGGGTGAGCAGGTGATACCGATGGGTGTGGACCAGGTCGTCGTACGCGGCCTGGAACTTGCGGCGGAGCGCCTCGTCGTCGGTCAGGTACAGTGCGACCCGCAGGTGCGACAGGATGTGCAGCGCGCGCAGTCCGGTCTCGTCCGGATCCTCCCAGATCGCGTCGGGCCCCCACCAGCCCCACCGCGTGCGCTTCCCGTCGACGTCGACGAGCTGAAAGCCGTTGTCGAGGATGTGGCTGGTGATGCGCTCGATGGCCGCGCGCAGCGCCGGCTTCTCGTCCTCGGCGGCGGCCAGGTCGTAGTAGATCGGGTAGACGAAATAGTGGCCGACGATCTCGTCCGAGCTCGTATCGCCCTTCCAGCGCCAGAGCCGGTCGGGGGTGTCGTGCCACTCACCGTCGGAGGGCTGGACGTCCGCATCGACGCGGATGAACGACCGCGCCGGGAACCCGGGTCGGCCGGTGATCGCCTCGAGGCGCAGGATCGCCTGCATGCCGCGCCGGGCGTTCTCGCGCGCGTCGGCCTCGCCGGTCACGCTGTAGCGGAACGACTCGGCCGCGACATACATGGCCGTCCACAGGCCGTCGTTGTCCGTTGTCACCGCGCGGCTGGTCGACAGGTCGCCCGGCGTGGCGAGCTGCGAATCGGCAGTGAGGCCCCAGCGGTTGTGCCGCGCCTGGACGCGCTCGACGAACGCGCGCGCCTTCTCCGGCAGCGTCATCTCGCGGTATTCGATGCGCGCGAAGCCGCGGGGCGTCTCGATCCACGCCGACGAGCCGTCGAAGCCGATGCCCGTCACCTGGTCGTCCGGCAGCCAGCGCAGCCCAGCGAAGTACTCGACGCGTTCGTCGTCGCGCGTCACGCGGGCGGCGCCCTGCCGCGTCCCGACCCAGGTCACGGTCGGCGACTCGCCGGCAATCACGGTGAAGTCGATCGACGGCCACTTGATGGTGCTCTGCCGCAGCAGCGCGAGGCGCCGGCCGTCCAGGGCCCGCGTGAGGCGGACCCTGCCCCCGGCGATCCGCGCGAACTCCTCGGCCGTATGGAACGTCCGCACCTTCTGCCGGTAGACCGTTGGAGCGGACTGCAGCTGGGCATCGCCGACCGAGTTGCAGAGCAGCAGCGCGACAAGCGCGGGAAGAAACGCCCTAGGCATCGACGACCCTCGACTGCCGCCGTTCGGCGGCTTTCGCAAACGGCAAGTACACCGCCACTGCAATCGCGATCGACACGGCGCCCCAGGCCGCCGCCCGCCAGTCGCCGCCGGTCACCAGGTAGTGGCCGACGATCGGCGGGGTCGTCCAGGGCACGTTCACGAACGGCCGGTGGATGACGTTCCAGGCCATGAGCAGGTACGTGGCGGCGGTCAGGATCAGCGCGTTGAGCACGTACGGGACCATGAACACCGGGTTCAGCACGATCGGCAGTCCGAAGAAGATCGGCTCGTTGATCTGGAAGACCTGCATGGGCAGCGACACGCGGCTCACCTTCCTGAAGCCCGCCGCTTTCGAGTTCCACAGAATCAGCGCCAGCGCTATCGTCGCCCCGGTCCCGCCGACGTTGACGAACGCGGTGAAGAACCCGTAGGCGGTGATGTACGGCAGCGGCTCGCCGTGCGCCATGGCCGCGACGTTCTCCGACAGGTACTGCAGGAAGACCGGCGCGACGACGACGTCGACGGCGTTGTCGCCGTTGATGCCCACCGACCAGAGCAGGGTGACGATGGCGGCGTAGACGAGGATGCCGGGTAGCGTGTTGAGCGCGAACACCAGCGGGCTGAACGCAGCCCGCACGGCGGCGTTGATGTCCAGTCCGGCCGCAAACCGCACCGTCCAGAACGCAGTGAGCAGGAAGAGCAGCGGCGTCAACGAGCGGAAGGACTCGGAGACGGCAGGCGGCACGCTCGACGGCATCCGCATCATCAGGTCGCGATCGGCGAAGAACTTCTGGACGCGGACGGCAACCAGGGCGACGAGGATGGCCGTGAACAGCCCGGTAGAGCCCAGCGCGTCGGTCCGCAGGTTGCCGCTGGCCGCGTCGACCTGGATCAGCAGGAACGAGACGGTCGCCAGGGTCGCGCTCACCAGCGGCTCCTGCCCGAGGGACCTGCCGAGGTCGTAAGCGATCGCGAAGCAGGCGACCAGCGCCAGCACGCCAAACGTCGCTGCGACCGGCACCTGCAGGAGCGGCAGCCATGGCGCGACCCGCGCCTCCCAGCCCGGCACGGGCAGGTGGGCGACGATCGTGAACAGGCCGCCGACGATCGTCAGTGGCACGACGGCGACCATGCCAGCGCGGACAGCGGACAGGTAGGTCAGCATCCGTCGAGCGCGTGCCGGTGCGCGTGCACCTTCTCGAACGCGTGGGCGATGTCGTCCATGTCCGAGCGGGTGCCGAGGAGGAGGCTCTGGGACAGCCAGATCGCCTGGCGGCAGATCAGGTCGCTGTTTGGGCAGCGCGCCGCCACGTCCCCCCGCCCGAATGTCACCCCGGGCAGATACGGGCCGAATGCCCGGTTGCGGAACAGCGGCTGTTCGGGGACGGAGAAACCGTAGCCGCCTGAACACGGGACACCCTCCGCCTCGAGCGCGCGCAGGACGGCCGCGCGCGGCGCGCCGAACACCTCCTCGTCGAGCCGCAGCATGAAGAGGTGGTACGCGTGCCGGCTGCACGACGGCGGGCGGAGCTGCGGACGGAGCCCGGGCAGCTCCAACAGGCGCGACGCGAGGTACTGCCCGTTCCCGTCACGAACACGCGCCTGCTCCTCCAGCCTGTCCAGCTGGCACGCGAGGAGCGCCCCCTGGAACTCGGTCAGCCGGTAGTTTCCCGACACGATGTGATGCTCGTACCACGGGCCTGCGCGCACGCGCCCGCAGTTGTGCATCGACTCGCACGCGTCCGCCAGCGCGCCGTCGTTGGTCGTGAGGATCCCACCCTCGCCGGCGGTCAGGTTCTTGCTCGACTGGAACGAGAACGCCGCGAGATGGCCGAGCGATCCGGCGGGTCGTTCGAGGTAGCTCGCGCCGTGCGCGTGCGCGGCGTCCTCGATGACCAGCAGGCTGCGGTCGCGGGCGAGACCCGCGATCGCGTCCATGTCGGCGGGCAGCCCGGCGAAGTGGACCGGAATGATCGCCTTCGTGCGGGGTGTAACGGCCGCCGCGGCAGCGGCGGGATGGAGGTTGAACGTCTGCGCATCCACGTCGGCGAAGACGGGAACCGCGTTGGCCTCCACCACGGCGCTGGCTGTTGCGACGAAGGTGTACGCGGGAACGATCACCTCGTCTTCGGCGCGAATGCCGGCCGCGAGCAGCGCGATACGCAGCGCCACCGTGCCGCTCGCCACCGCGACGGCGCGGCGGCACCCGTGCATCTCCGCGAATCGCGTCTCGAACCGCCGCACCTCGCCGCCGTCCAGCCGTCCCCAACTTCCGCTGCGGAGCACGCGCAGCAGCGCTTCTTCCTCGGGCCTGCCGAATACCGGCCAGACCGGGAACGGCTTCGCGCGAACGGGCGACCCTCCGTGCAGGGCGAGCATCGCGCGTCAGGTCCTGAGGCTCAGGCCCATGTAGAGGCACGCGTCGTCGCCGGAACCGGCGCGCGCGAGCTTGCGAAAGCCGAGGCGCTCGTAGAAGCCGTAGGCCCGCGTGTTGAACGCGCTCACTCCCAGGTGGACGCCGGGCGACCCGCGGCGGCGGAGCGTGTCGATCAGGCACGTCAGCAGGCGCCGGCCGAAGCCGCGACCCTGCGCGCGCGGCAGCAGGTCGATGTGCAGGTGTGAGGGATACCCGTCGTACGGCTCGGGACAGAAGTAGTCGGGATGATGATACGCGTGGCGCGTCCGCTCCACGGGCGTCCACCGCGACGGGTCGCCCTGCGGCGCGGGAAACCGCCGGCACAACTCAGGGCGCCACTCGCGCTCGTAGCGCGCGTAGAAGGCCCGCGAATCGACTGCGCCGAGCGCGTAGCCGCAGACGCCGCCGCCGTCCTCCAGCACGAGGCTGAGATCGGGCTCGAAGGCGAGATAGGGGCCGACGTAGATGCGCCCGAGGGCGTCGGGATCGTCGCCGTATAGCGCCTCCGCGTCCTCCCCGTGGTCGCCGGTCTTGAGGCAGACGCAATACGCCGCAGCCTGGTCGTCTGGCGCAGCGGGACGGATGACGCAGTCGGATACCACGGCCGGAGCGCGAATTCTACTGCGGAAGACCGACAGCAACGGTTGATGCCGCTGGACGACGTCATGCCGACACGGTTCGGGGCGGGGTGCATCGTCGGCACGCCGCCACGCGCGGCACCACGGGCGTCCAGCTCAGCGACGATCCGGCGACTCCGCCCTCGAAGACCACCAATGGTCCGCGGCGGCCGGCCGATGCGAGCGAGACGGACGCGATCGTCAGCATCGGCATGGCCGCCTGTTGGTATTATGGCCGCCGTGGCCGATCCGACCGGCTCCTCCCCGCCCGGTCACAGCAGCGCCCTGCGCGAGGTCGCCCTCTTCGGGCTGGCGGGCGGCGCGCTGCTCGCCGTTCTCGAACTGATCGGGTACCGCTCCCTCGTCCTCGAGCGCTCCGCCGAACTCTACACGGCCCTTGCTGCCGCGCTATTTGCCGTGGTCGGCGTGTGGCTCGGCATCACCCTGACGCGCCGGGAGCCGGAGATCATCGTCAAGGAGATCCAGGTCGGCGGACCGTTTGTCCGGGACGAGGAACGGGTCCGCGCCCTCGGTCTCACCCCGCGCGAACTGGAGATCCTCGAACTGATTGCCGCCGGGCTGAGCAATCGCGAGATCGCCGACCGGCTGTGCGTGAGCGAAAACACCGTGAAGACCCACTCCAGCCGTGTGTTCGACAAGCTGGGAGCGAGGCGCCGCACGCACGCCGTCCAGATCGCGAAGGCAGCGCGGCTCATCGCGTGAGCCGCCCGAAAGCATGATTTCGTGCCGGAGCAGCCGAAATCACCCGAACGGGTGACGGCGCCGCGGCGCCCATCCGCTAACGTTCCCGCCATGAACATGCACATGAAGAACACGGCGCTCGGCTTTGGCCTGCTCGCTGGAGCGGTCTCCACGGTGATGATGTTCGTGACGCTGCCGTTCATCGACCCGGCGAAGCTCGCCACGGCCGACGTCCTCGGCTACACGTCGATCCTGCTCTCGGCCCTGGTGGTGTTTTTCGGCGTGCGCTCGTTCCGGGAGCGGTCCGGCGGTTTCCTGACCTTCCGCCGCGGTCTCCTCGTCGGCCTCGCCATCACGCTGATCTCGACGCTGTGCTACATGGCCGCCTTCGAGCTGATGTACTTCAGGATCGCGCCGGACTTCGGCGAGCGATTCGCGGCGTGCATGATCGAGCACGCGCGCGCTGCCGGCGGCAGCCCGGAGGAGGTGGCGAAAGTCGCCGGGCAGGCGCGGCTCTTGAAGCGCCTCTACGACCACCCCGCCACGAATGCCGCGCTCAGCTTCGCGACCACGTTTCCGGTTGGCCTTGCCGTCTCTCTCATCTCCGCTGCCATCCTGAGGAGGAGGCCATCATGATCAGAATCAATCTGACCAGCGTCCTCGTCGACGAGCAGGCGAAGGCGCTGGCGTTCTACACGGAAGCGGTTGGTTTCGTGAAGAAGGCCGACATCCCGGTGGGGGAGGCTCGCTGGCTGACGGTCGTTTCGCCGGCGTCGCCCGACATCGAGCTGCTCCTCGAGCCGGCGGGCATCGGGCCCGCGAAGGCCTACCAGAAGGCGCTCTTCGAGGCCGGCATCCCGCTGACCGCGTTCGCGACCGACGACATCGAGCGCGAGCACCAGCGGATGTCGGCGCTGGGGGTGGTATTCCGCAAGCCGCCCGCAAAGATGGGGCCGGTCACGGTCGTGCTGTTCGAGGATACGTGCGGCAATGTGATCCAGCTCGTGGAACACGCGCCGGCTCAACCGTAACGGTGTCGCTCGTTCGCGCGGGCACGGGAGATGCTTGGCCCTGCGCCGACCACGCGTCGATGGCCTTTCAAGGTAGCAGGTGCAGACGTTTCCCCCCGCATGTCGGAGTGACTATGCCTAATTGGAGATCTGCGTACGTATCCCTCGCCGCCGCGGCCCTGGGGCTCGCCATCGCCAATGCCACCGCCATGTCCGCCGCGTCGGGCAGGCAGGCGACGGCGAAAGAGGCGCAGCCGCCAACGTCTCAGACCAAGCAGCCGCCGCAGCCCGCGGCCCCGGCCGACTACGCGGGCGAAGCGACGTGCCTGACGTGCCACGCCGACCAGGCCTACAAGGACTCTTCCCACGGCCGCGCATTCAACGAGCGCACGCCTGCCGCCGGCCACGGCTGCGAGAGCTGCCACGGCCCGGGCAAGGCGCACGCCGACTCCGGGGGCGACAAGTCGCTCATCCGCAGCTTCAAGACGATGACGCCGGCGGCGGCGAGCGAAATGTGCACGACCTGCCACAACCGCGCGTCACACGCGTTGTGGGACGGCAGCGCGCACGACCAGCGGAACCTGGGCTGCGCGACCTGCCACAGCATCCATGCGCCAAAAGGCGAGCCGCTGATCAAGGCGCGCACGCAACCGGAGCTGTGCTCGACCTGCCATCGCAACGTCACGAACCGGCAGTACCGCTACAACCACATGCCCGTCCGCGAAGAGCGCATGACCTGCTCGATGTGCCACAACGTGCACGGCAGCACGAACGCCCGGCTGCTGCGCGCCGGCACGACCATCGACGAGAGCTGCACCAGCTGCCACGCCGACAAGCGCGGGCCGTACCTGTGGGAGCACGCGCCCGTGGCCGAGAGCTGCGTCACCTGCCACGACCCTCACGGATCGAACAACGACCGGATGCTCGTCGCCAAGCAGCCGTTCCTCTGCCAGCGGTGCCACGTCACGTCCCGACATCCTCCGACGATCTACGAGGGCTACCTGCTGCAGAACTCGCAGAACGCCAACAAGATCTACGCGCGCGCCTGCACGGTCTGCCACCAGCTCGTACATGGGTCGAACGCACCCTCGGGCAGGGCGCTGCTGCGGTAGGTGAGGAGGCTGCGATGCGAACCAGACTGCTGATCGTGACCGCTGCACTCCTGCTGAAGCACGGGACCGCCCTGGCGCAGACCACCCCGGCTCCGCGGGCGCCGGCGCAAAAGCCGGCATCGCCCGCCGAGAACGTGCAGGCGCCGCAGCCGGGCACCTTCAACTGGAATATCGACGTCGGCGGGCAGTTCAAAGGGACGGAAGGGGACGAAGCACGCTACGAGCGATATCGCGACGACCGGAACGGCGCCTACACCAGCTTCTCGGTCACCCGCGAGACCGCGTCGTCGCAGTTCGACGCGCAGGCGTTCCACGTCGGCTACCGCGACCAGCGGTACGCCGCGAACTTCTTCGGGCCGAAGGTCAACGCCGCATTCCGTTGGGACTCGCTGCCGCTGAACTTCAGCTACGCGGCGCAGACGCCGTTCGCCAGCGCCGGCGGCACGCTGACGCTCGACGACGAGGCGCAGCGCGCCGTCCAGGGACCGGGCAACGCCGCCAACGACGGCAGTGCCGTGGGCGTGCCGTGCGCCCCGGGTGCCCCGCCGGCCAGCTGCGGGAATCCCGCGCAGGCCGCGCAGGCGAAGGCGAACCGGTCGATCTACAACACGCTCGCCTCGCCGTTCGATCTCCGGCTGCGGCGCGATACCGCATCGTTCGGCATGACCTACATGGCGACGCGGACGCTGGACATCGACGCGCGCTTCACGTCGACGATGCGAGAAGGGCAGCAACCGTGGGGAGCGTCGTTCGCCTTCAACAACGCCGTCGAGCTGCCGCTGCCGATTGATCAGCGCACCAACGACCTCGCGGTCGGCGCCATCTGGGCGAACGCGAAAGGCATGTTCCGGCTCGGGTGGGACGGCTCGTGGTTCAGCAACGACGTTCAGACCCTGGTCTGGGACAACCCGATTCGCATCAGCGACTTCAACAACGGGCTGCTGCCGCCCAACGGACCGTACGACCCGAGCGGCTACAGCAACGGCAACGGCCCGGCGCGGGGGCGGATGGCGCTGGCACCGAGCAACACCATGAACGTGGTGAGCGCGACCGCCCTCTACCGGCTGCCGCACCGATCGAGCCTGAACGGCACGCTGCAGGTCACGCAGCAGAGCCAGGACGAGGCGCTGATCCCGTTCACCATCAACGAGGTCATCGACTCGCCGACGGTACTGGCCGCCTTCCCGCATCTCACCACGCTGCCGCGGCCGACGGCGCTCGCCGAGGCGAAGGGGCTGAACGCGCTGGTGAACTTCACCACCCGGCCGTGGCGCCGGGTCAGCGTCACGGCGCGCTACCGCTACAACGACCGCGACGTGCAGACGCCCACCTTCGACGCCACGGAGTACGTGCGGTTCGACGCCGTACCGGAGGAGATCGAGGAGGGCTTTTCTCACCAGTTCGATACGACCCGGCAGAACTTCGACGCCAACCTCTCGTTCACGCCAGGGCGCTGGGGCACGCTGCGTGCCGGCTACGGACACGAAGCGGTCGAACGGCACGGCCGCGGCTTCGCCGACGTGGGCGAGCACATCTTCCGCGTCTCCTTCGACACCATCTCGCTGCCGAACGTGTCGGTGCGGGCGGCCCTGGACGTGGGGCGGCGGCGCGGCGACGGCTTCGTCGAGACCGGGGTGGACTACGAGGAAGGCCCGGGCGGCATCCAGCCGACGCTGCGCTACTACGACGAAGCGGACCGCAACCGCACGCGCGGCACGGTGACGGTGACGATACTGCCGATGGAGAACGTCGACCTCTTCGTGCAGTACGCCGACGGCAAGGACGAGTACCTGATCGACCCGTCGGCGCCGGTGAGCCGGCCGGACGAGTTGTTCGGCCTGCAGGATTCGCGGGTGACGTCATGGAACATCGGGGCGAACGCCAGCCCGATGGCGACCGTGCTGGTCGGCGCCAGCTACGGGCGCGAGAAATACGGCACGTTCCAGCTCTCGCGCAACGCCAACCCGCCGCCGGATCCGAGCTGGACCGACCCCAACCGGGACTGGACGCTCGACAACGACGAGACGGTCAACAACTTCAATGTCTTCGTCGACCTGCTGCGGCCGATGCGCAATACCAGCGTCCGCGTCGCCTACGACGTGAGCGACTCCGACAACGCGTTCGTGCACGGCGGGCCGCGGGTGGCTGCGTTGACGGCGAATGGCCAGTTCATCCCGCTGCCCAACGTCGAGAACACGTGGCATCGCCTGACCGCCGACGTGCGCTACGACTTCACCAGCCGCGCCGGCATCGGCGTCGGCTACTACTTCGAGAAGCTCGACGTCATCGACTTCAATACCATCGATAGCGACGGACCGGTGGGGTTCGCGCCGGAAACGGGCGAGCCGCGGCTCGACTGGCTCGGCGGACTGATCACCGGGTACGGCAACCGCCCGTACCGCGGCAACACCGTGTCCATCCGGGCGCTGTACCGCTTCTGAACGTGGAGGTGGAACGAAAGATGGAGGCCGGCCTGGTGCCGTGCTCCATCTTCGTCTCTGAGTTTCCCGTCGAGGCCCGCGCTCACTGCGCGCGTGCCGACTACTTCTTGAGCGACGACAGATAGGCGACGAGGGCCTCGACGTCCTCCTTCGGCAGCTTCGCGTAGGAGGGCATGGGCGGCTTGCGGGTCGCCTTGGTCCTGCCGGTCATCTCGGTTGGATTGATCAGCCACTGCCGGATCTCTTCGGGGCTGAGCTTTGCGCCAACGCCGTCCAGCGGACCCTTGGCGTTGCCTTTTCCGCCGATCGAGTGACAGGGCGTGCACTTGTTCTCCGCGTACAACTTCTGTCCACGCGCGACCTTGTCGGCGTCGCTGGCGGCACCCGCCTTCGACTCTGCGGCTCCAGCCGGCTTCTGGGTCTGCTGGCCGGTCGCCGGGTTCTGCTGAGTGCTGGCAGGTTTCGGAGGATCCTGTGCTGCAGCCGCACCCGCTGCGAGGAAGATAGCCGCCGTCGCCGCTGCAATCATTCGCATCGCTGTCTCTCCCTTGTAAGAAGAAGAACGAGGGACGAGATGCAGCTTGGGGGCCAGATTCGTCGTATCGGATGAGCTTGCTCGCCGAGCTGCTCAAAAGGGGCTGCCTCCTTTGCCGGAAAGGAGGCAGCCCCCTTTTTGCCGAGAACGAGCACGAACCAGCGCTTGCGAGACTCGGACGACAGCGGCTCGAAGCCGGCCTGCTGTAGTTCGCGGACGACGGTCTCGGGATTGACGCCGTGGCTGCCGTCCCGGGCGCGCGCCGACGGCGTCGCTTCCTCGCCCGGCGGGGTGAAATCCACGACGACCACGCGCCCGCCCGGCTTCACCGCGCTGTAGATCGCGGCGTTCATCGCGGCGGGATCCGTGAAGTGGTGGTACACGTCGCGCATGAACAGCGCGTCGCATGCCTCGTCGGGGAAGTGCGTCTTCGTCACTTCGCCGGCGACGACGATGATGTGCGCCAGGCCGCTCGCCTCGACGGCACCGCGCAACCGCTGGACGCGCGAGTCCCCGAGCTCGTTGGTGTACACGCGGCCCGAGGGGCCGACGCGCCGGGCAGCTTCCAGGGTCAGCGTGCCGTCACCTGCGCCGACCTCGCACGCCGTGCTGCCCGGCTGAAGCTCGATGGTGTCGAACAGGAGCTCGCGCGCGTCGGCGGCGGGCGCCCGCTGCGCGGCCGCGGCGGCTGGGACAGACAGCGTGACGACCAGCAGGCCGGCGGCTGCGACGAGGCAAACGGCACGCTCCATGACCTCGTTAGACGAGGAAACGGCGCCTTCAGTCGTCGCGAAGCGCGCTGCCGCGAACGATCCGTCACAAACGCCCCGTCAGTCCGCCCTCAGGGCCTGGATCACGTCGATCCGCGACGCCCGCGCGGCCGGCATCGCCGAGGCGAGGATCGCCGCCGCGATCAGCACGAGCGCGGCGGCGGCGACCGGCAGCAGGCCGGGCGTGCGCACGCTGTCGAACCAGACGCCGGCGACCCGCGCCAGCGAGAAGCCGCTGAGCACGCCGACCGCGATCCCGGCCACGGCGATGATCGCGCCGTCGCGCAGCACGCGTGCCATCAGCTGGCGCGGCGCCGAGCCGATTGCCAGCCGGATGCCGAATTCGCGCGTCCGGGCGCTGACCGAGAACGCCAGCACGCCGGCCACGCCGACCACTGCGATCGTCAGCGCGACGCCGGCGAACACGGTGAACACCATCGCGTTGAGCCGGTCCGGCGCCAGCACCTCGGCACGCACGTCGTCGAGCGTCGCCGCCTGCTCGACCGGCTGGTCGGCCGACAGCTCGCGGATGATCCTCGTGATCGGCGGCACCAGCGCGTACGGATCCGTCCGGGCGTGCACGAACAGCCGGCCGCCGCCGATCTCCTGCTCGAAGGGGTGATACACGCTCATCGCCGGCCCCGGCACGATGTTCTCGTCGTCCACATCGGCCGCCACGCCGACGATCCGCCGCGGGCCGGCGCTCACCCCGACGAACTTCATCACCGGGTCGGTCCACATGAATCGGCGGTTCAGCACGTCGCGCGTGCCGAACAGGCGCTGTGCGAGGCTCTGGCTGACGATGACGACCGGCTCGGCGTCGCGGCGGTCGCTTTCGTTGAAGTCCCGCCCGGCGATGATCGGTACGCCCAGCGACGCGAAGAAGCCGGGCGAGACCGTCCGGAACCGCGCCCGCGGATCCTCCTCGCCGTTCGCCTTCGCGTAGCCCTCGGCGGTGAACTGGAAGCCGGGACCGAAATTGCCGGCGTCGCGCCACGGAACGGTGGTGCCCACCGCGACATGCTCGACGCCGGGCAGCTGCGCGATCCGGCGGATCGCCTCCTTGTAGAAGAGCGCCGTCTGCTCCGGCGGCCGCTGGTACGAGACGACCGGGACGTTGAGCGCGAGGACGTTGCTCAGGTTGAAGCCGGTCTGGGCGCGCTGCAGCGCGACGAGCGTCGTCAGGAGCATTCCGGCGCCGGCGAGCAGCACGAAGGACGCCGCGATCTGCGTCACCGCGAACAGGCGCAGCCGCCGGTTCGTTCCGGCCGTGATCCGCACGCTCCCGCTGGAGAGGCCGAGGCCGTTGGCCGCGTCCGCCGACGGCAGGCGCGGAACGTAGGCGAGGAAGACGGCGGCGGCGAGCGCCAGCCCAACGCCGACCCACAACAGCGTCGCGTCGACGGTGAGGTCGAGCGCGCGCACCGAGAACCGCGATGCATACTGCGCGACAATCGCCAGCAGCGGCCTGGCGATGATCACGCCGAGGATCGCGCCCGTCCCGCACAGCAGCAGGCTCTCGGCGAGCAGCGTGCGCCGCAGCGCGCCCCGGCCAGCCCCGAGCGCGGCGCGCACCGCCAGCTCCCCTTCCCGCCGCACCGAGCGCGCCAGGATCAGGTTCGCCACGTTCGAGCACGCGATCACGAACACCAGCGCCGACGCGCCGAGGAGGACGAGCAGGACCGTCCGCGCCGACGACGTGATCTGCTCGCGCAGCAGCACGGCGTCAATGCGGAAGTCGTCCTTGGCCGGGTAGGCTTCCGGGTGCTCCCGCAGGATCGCGCCGTGCACCGCGCGCAGCTCCGCCCGGGCAGCCGAAAGGTCGGCGCCGGGAGCCAGACGGCCGAAGAGCTCCGTCATCCGGTGCACGCGCCCTTCCACCATCGTCGCGTCCAGGTGGTGCGGGCTCGTAACCACGTTGGCGATGAGCTCCGTCTGCGCGGGGTACGGGACGGAGGGCTCGAGCACGCCCACGATGGTCGCGGTCCGCTCGCCCAGCCGCACGACCTTCCCGAGCACCGACGGATCGCTCTTGAGCGTGGTCGTCCAGAAGCGGTGTGTGAGGACCACCGCCCCGGCCGCGTTCGGGCCGTCGTCGCCGGGGCCGAGCAGGCGTCCGAGGACGGGCCGCAGGCCCATGACGTCGAAGTACGAGCCGCCGACGACACCGGCGCGGACGACGCGCGGCTCGCCGAGGCCGACCATCGTGAAGTCGATGACCGAGAAATCGCCGAAGGCCGAGAGCGTCTTCACCCGCGACTGCAGGTCGCGGATCTCGGGCACGGAGAAGGCGGCGTTCTCGACGCCCATCCCGCGTGCAGTCTGCCGGATGTACACGAGGCGCTGTTCGTCGCGGTTGGCGAGCGGCCTCAGGAGCACGCCGCGGACCACGCTGAAGATTGCCGCGTTGGCGCCAATCCCGAGCGCCAGCGTGACGACGACCGTCGCCGTGAGCCCCTTGACCCGGGAGAGCGACCGCAGCGCAAAGCGCAGGTCGGTGAGGAGGCTACGCATCGACGATCACCTTGAAGCCGCCGTAAGCCATCCGCTTGACGTCGAACGGCATCTCCTTCGGGTCCATCATGTTGGCGATGCGCGGATCTTTCATCACTTTCGCGTTGACGCGGTCGCGGTGCGCGCGGGACTTGTAGACAATCCACGAGAAGACCACCGTCTCGCCGGCCTTGGCCTTCGCGAGCTTGGGGAACGCGACGCCGAACTTCGACTTGAGATCGTCGCCGGTGCACTCGAGGTACTCGAGCGCGCCGTGTTCGCGCCACACTTTCGACGCCTTCGCCGACATCTGGCGATAGGCTTCGAGGTCCTTCCTTGGAACGGGCAGGACGAAACCGTCTACATAGCGGGCCACGAGACAACCTCCTCCAGGAATCCCCTCGTTACGGGGCGGCGGCCGTACGCGACGAGCGCGGCCAGCAACCCCACCGTCAGCGGCACCAGCGCCGCGCTCGCCTGGCCGGCCATGGCCGTCACGACCGTGGCGCCGGTCATGATGACGACCAGCCCAGCGGCGGCAAGCGGCGTGAGGCCCGGCCGGATCCTCAGCAGCCATGGGAGCACCAGGCCGAGCGCGCCAAGTACTTCCGCGACGCCGATGAACCGCAGGAACGGGCCGGACAGCCCGACCGGTCCCGACAGCGCCTCGATCGGCAGGATGAGCTTCATGCCGCCCGCAAGGAGGAAGATAACCGCAAGCGGCCCCTGGATCACCCACAGCGCGACGTTGAATGCCACGATAGCCTCCTTCTTGCCCTGGTCGAACGCGGGGGGCGGGGATCGACAGACGATCGGGACGGGGCACAGGAGTAAGCACAATGTCGAATTGCGTGCGGGTCGTTCGACCACCGGTTGAAGGGGGCTTGAGGAGGCCGCGGGCGTTGGTTGCGCCGGGAGCGGCGAAGATGGTGTGATCGGCGGGTGCCGGCGTCCGACCCCATCCACGAGACGGTGAACGCCGTCTACGTCTCCGACTCGCGGCGTGTGCTCGCGACGCTGATCCGCCTGCTCGGCGATTTCGACGCCGCCGAGGAGGCGCTGCACGACGCGTTCAGGGCGGCGCTGGAGCAGTGGCCGCGGGACGGCGTGCCCGCGAACCCGCGGGCCTGGCTCGTCTCGGCCGGCCGTTTCAAGGCGATCGATGCGGCACGGCGGCGGGCGCGGTTCGACGCGCTCGACGAAGTCGGCCATGCGGCGGACCTTGCCGTCACGGACGAGGCGGCGTGGGCCGACGCGGAAAGCGTCGAGGACGATCGGCTTCGCCTGATCTTCACGTGCTGCCACCCGGCTCTCTCGCGCGAGGCGCAGGTGGCGCTGACGCTCCGGGAGGTGTGCGGCCTGACCACCGAGGAGATCGCGCACGCGTTCCTGACGCCGGCGCCGACGCTGGCGCAGCGCATCGTCCGGGCGAAGGCGAAGATTCGCGACGCGCGTATCCCTTACCAGGTGCCGTCGCCCGCGGAACTGCCGGAACGGCTCGACGCGGTATTGCGCGTGATCTACCTCGTCTTCAACGAGGGCTACTCGGCCTCCTCGGGGGCCTCGGTCACGCGCCACGACTTCTCGGCGGAAGCCATTCGCCTCGGGCGGCTGCTCGTGGACCTGCTGCCCGAGCCGGAAGCGATCGGGCTGGTCGCGCTGATGCTGCTGCACGAGTCGCGGCGCGCGGCGCGCATGAGCGACTCGGGCGACGTGGTCCTGCTCGACGACCAGGATCGCTCGTTGTGGGACCGGGAGTTGATCGCCGAGGGCGTGCGGCTCGTGGAGCGTGCGCTCTCGACGCGGCACTTCGGGCCGTACACGATACAGGCGGCGATCGCGGCCGTGCACGCCCAGTCGCCGGAGCCGGCGGCGACCGACTGGGCGGAGATCGTCGGGCTGTACGACGTGCTGTGGCGGATGGATCCGTCGCCGGTCGTCGAGCTGAATCGCGGCGTCGCGGTGGCAATGCGCGATGGGCCCGAGGCCGGCCTCGTGCTCATCGACGCGATTCTGCAGCGCGGTGCGCTCAAGGATTACCGGCTGGCGCACGCCGCGCGCGCCGAGTTGTGCCGCCGCCTCGGCCGGACGGCAGAGGCGCGCACGTCGCTGGAGCGCGCCCTTGCACTTACGCGCCAGGATCCGGAGCGCCGGCTGCTCGAGCGCCGCCTGGCGGAACTGTCATAGGGTCGCGGAACGGTCCAGGGAAGCACGCGAGGAACCCCGGAACCTCGGAACCACGCGAATGAAGTATCTCTGCCTCGTCTACATGGAAGATCCGTCGCGCCACACCGTTCCGGACCGCGAGTGCGCCGCCTACGCGGACGACCTGCAAACCGGCGGAATGCTCGTCGCGGCCGAAGCGCTGCAGCCGGTCGAGACCGCGACGACGGTCCGCGTGCGCAACGGCCGGGTGTCGGTGACCGACGGTCCGTTCGCGGAAACGAAGGAGCAGCTCGCCGGCTTCTACCTCATCGATGCGCGTGACCTGAACGAGGCCATCCAGGTGGCCGCGAAGATCCCGCCCGCGCGCGAGGGCAGCATCGAGGTCAGGCCAGTGAGGCAGCTTCAGGTGTCGACGGGTGTCAGGAGCCCGGGAGCTCGCGAGCTCCCTATTTGATCGCAGAGTAGTCCGTCGGCAGCAGGTATTTGGACTCCACCTTGACTCCGGTCAGTCCCTGCGCCTGTGTTTCGGCGCTCACCTTCTTCCACTCCGGATCCGCCCGGAATGCCGCCCAGTTCTTCTTGGCCTCTTCCTGGCTCGGGTGCGCGACGATGTAGATGAGCGTGTTGGGCGTGTCGACCGGCGTCCAGTAACCGATGTTGACGATGCCGTGCCGCTCGAAGATGCTGCGCGTGTGATCGCGAAACCGCGCGTTCAGCATGTCGAACTTGCCCTCCGGCGTCGTGTAGGTGCGAAGCTCGAAGACGCGCGGGCTCGACGGCTGCGCGACGGCTCGCGGCGCCGTTGCTGCCCCGACCACGTAACCCGCCGCCAGCAACGCGATCGCTCCGGCGACGCCACCATTCATCTTCACGGTCATCTGACACCTCCTCTGTACACGGAGCACCCGCGTCACGCGGAGCGCGTGTAAGGAAATCCCCGCCGCCGGGACTATATCCGGATGAGGCCGAGAACCGATCCAATCGTCCTCGTGTTCCGCGTCGCCCTCAACCGGGCGCTCACGCACCGCACTCGCTGCCCGCCGCGCGCCGAGCCGCTCGATGCCGCTTCGGGGACTGTCGACGCGGGCCGAACGCGCGAGGACCACGCGACTGCCGCCGAGCAGCGCGAGCGGCTCTTCGCCGCGCTGCAGTCGCTGCCGCCGCGATGCGCGAGGTCCTCGCAGCTGAGCCTCGAAGGCCTTGTCCCGGGCCTCAGCCGCGCCCGGCGCATGCTGCAGGAGGCAATGAACCGGACATGAACGCCGAGGACCGCGACTGGGATTCGCTCTCGACCCTGTGGCGCGCGCCGGGCGACGCGATCGACCGGACGCCGCTCGAGTGGAGCTCGTTTCCCACCGCCGCCGCCTTGCGCCGGTCGTTGCGGGCGAAACCGTGACGCTCGCCTTCTTCGCGTGGCTGTCGCGGCTCGTCGCGCGCGGCGGCCTAGCCGCGTGGGAAGCCGTCTGGCTGGCGACGCTGTGGGCGTTTGCCGCGGCGGCAGCGGGGTTCGCCTGGTGGGACCGCCGCGGCGCGTGGAACGCGATCGGGCTGAGCGTCGCCGAGTACCGCCGCCGGCGCGCCCTGCCGCAGACGCGGTCGCTGCTTCGGCGTCATCGTCTTCGTTGCGGAAGTCGTCGTCGTCGTCGCACAATTGGCGTGGTTCGAGCGGTTTACCGCTCCGGTCGCGCTCGTGCTCGTGGTGCTCGCCGCCGGGCTCGGCGCCTGGTGCGTGTGGATGCAGCGCAGGATCGCAGCGGAGATCGCGAGAGCCGGGGAGGAGACCCGATCAGGAGTGCCCCCATGACGATCCGCGCCGCGATCCTCCTTGCCGTGGCTGCCATCACGCTCGCCCCTCTCCAGGCGCAGCAGCCGCTGCGCGCCACCTTCAGCGGTGAACGATCCGAACGGAGCTGGACGTTGAAGGAGCTCAACCCGGAACTGCCCGCCGACTGGACGCCGTACGAGTTCCTGGTCCTCGAGTTCAAGGCCTCGTCCTCTCAGCGGTTCCACCTCGGGATCGACACGGACACGGCGCGCCTCGAGAAGCGCATCGGTCCTTTCGCGAACGCCTGGGTGCGCGCCGCGGTCCCGCTCCGGTTCTACCGGCAGCCCGCGGGCAGCGCGGTGGATCTCGCGGCCACGTACAATCAGCCGCGCGGCTCGTACTGGATCAACATCTCCGGCAACCACGGTCCGACCACGAACGTCCGCGGCGTGACCGCCAGGATGGACAACGCGGTCGGTTCACCGACGCTGGAGATTCGATCGGTCGCCCTGGCAAAGACGGATCCGGGCGATGCTGTCCTCGACGGCACGCCGCTCGTCGACGAGTTCGGCCAGTACACGCGGGTCGACTGGCCGGGCAAGGCGCGCACGCTGGAAGACCTGAAGAGCGCGTGGCACGCGGAAGATGACGGTCTGAAGGCGACGCGAGCCGATCGTTGCCAGTACGGCGGGTTCGCGAGCACGCACGCGAAGGCGACCGGGTTCTTCCGCGTCGAACAGATCGACGGCCGCTGGTGGTTCGTCGATCCCGACGGGCACCTCTTCTACTCGACGGGTCTGAACGGCGTCGGCACGGGATCCGGGACACGCGTGAAGGGCCGCGAAGATCTGTTTGCGGCGCTCCCGCCGGCCGACATCGGCGGGCCCGGCGCGTCCTTCTACACCTGGAACCTGCTTCGCCGCCACGGCGCGACCTGGCGGCCGCGGTGGGCCGAAACGACGACGCAGCGGCTGGCGGCCTGGGGCATCAACTCCATCCACTACTGGGGCCCCCGGAACATGGAGCCGGAAGCCGAGCCTCGCGTCCCGTACGCACAAATGCTCCGCGGCTGGCAGCTGGGCCAGTCGATCATGGGCATGCCCGACGTATACGCGGACGACTTCCCGGTCCGCGTCGAGGCCGCCGCCGAGAAACAGCTGGCGCCGCGGAAGGACGATCCGTGGATGCTCGGCTACTTCATCGGCAACGAGCCGCCGTGGCCAAACAGGGAAAGCCAGCTCGCCGACCTGATCCTCGCCGGGCCGGACGGCGCGATGAAGGCGCGGCTGAAGGCGTACCTCGCGGATGCCGACACGCCGGAACGGCGGAAAGCGTTCGTACACGCCGCCTTCGCGCGTTACCTGGAGGTCATCAACGCGGCGGTACGGAAGCACGCGCCGAACCACCTGAATCTCGGCATCCGGTTCGGCGGCAACCCGGAGGACGACGTGGTGAAGGCGGCGCACGGGTCGGACGTCTTCAGCATGAACATCTATCGCTACGCGCCGCCGCGCGCGACGCTGGATCGTGTCTACAAGCTGACCGGCCGCCCGATGCTGATTGGCGAGTTCCACATCGGGGTGCCCGAGCGCGGGCTCGCGCCCGGCCTCGTCCAGGCGATGGACCAGGGAGAACGCGCGATCGCCTATCGCTACTACGTCGAGCAGAGCGCGGCGCACCCAGCAATGGTGGGCACGCACTGGTTCCAGTGGCTCGACCAGCCCGCGACGGGCCGCAACGACGGCGAGAACTACAGCATCGGGTTCGTGGACGTCACCGATCGGCCGTACGCGGAGCTGGTGGAAGCCGCCAAGGAGACGCATCGCCGGCTGCTGGATGTCCACGGAGGCAGGACGCCACCGTTCGATCGCCAGCCCGTCGCGGGGCGCTGACGCGCCGAGGACAGAGGGCGGGCGGAGGCCGCGGAGAGGTACACTCAGAGGCCACGGAGGCCACGGGGCGGTACAAACCAGAAGCCGCGGAGCAGAATACGCCCGGTATTTTTCGGGGCACGGACACGCTGGCGCGTCACCGTCTCGTATCCGCGCGAAACGACATCGGAGGCCTACGTGGCCTCTGACTTGATCCCCGTCGGCCAGTCAGGCATTCTCCCGTGGCCCACCGTCCTGCCCCTACCCGCCCGCGATCGCCCCGAGGATCACGAACGGCTCCGTCCCTTGCGCCACGGCATCGGGTAGCGGCGCGTCGAGCGACTCGTGCGACAGGTCCTGCTCGCAGGCGAAGAACCGCAGGAACGGCCGCCGTCGCTGCGTGGTGTGGTCGCGGATCGTGCCGCGCAGCTCCGGGTAGCGCGCCTCCAGGGCGTCCAGGATGGACGCCGGCGTCACCGCGCCGGCGACCTCGAGCTGCAGCTCGCCGCTGACCCGGGCGAGCGCCTGCAGGTGCGGGGGAAGGATGACGCGAATCACCGGGCTGTCTGGACCTCGACCGAGAGGACTGGCGGCAGATCCCGCACGATCGGCGCCCAGGTGTCGCCGGAGTCGCTCGACACGTAGACCTGCCCGCCGGTCGTCCCGAAATAGACGCCGCAGGGCTCCAGCGAGTCCACCGACATGGCGTCGCGCAGCACGTTGACGTAGCAGTCGCGCTGCGGCAGCCCGCGGGTGAGCGCCTCCCACTCGTTGCCCCCGGTCCGGCTGCGGTAGACCCGCAACTTCCCGTCGGGCGGATAGTGTTCCTCGTCGCTCTTGATGGGGACGACGTAGATCGTCTCGGGCTCGTGCGCGTGCACGTCGATCACGAACCCGAAGTCGCTCGGAAGGTTGCCGCTCACCTCACGCCAGGACTCCCCGCCGTCGTCGCTGCGCATCACGTCCCAGTGTTTCTGCATGAAGAGCACGCGGGGGCGCGAACGGGGCATCGCGATGTGGTGGACGCAGTGGCCCACCTCGGCGTCCGGGTCGGGAATGTACTTCGAGTGCAGGCCCTTGTTGATCGGCTTCCACGTCTTCCCGCCGTCGTCGGTGCGAAACGCTCCGGCGGCGGAGATGGCGATGTACATGCGCTCGGGGCGCGTCGGGTCCAGGATGATGGTGTGCAGGCACAGACCGCCGGCGCCGGGTTGCCACCTGGGTCCCGAGCCGTGGTTGCGAAGCCCGGGGAGCTCCTGCCAGTCCTGGCCGCCGTCGGTCGAGCGGAAAAGCGCCGCGTCCTCGACGCCGGCATACAGCAGGTCCGGGTCTGTCAACGACGGCTCGATGTGCCAGACGCGCTTGAACTCCCAGGGGTGCGGGGTGCCGTCGTACCACTGGTGGGTCCCGGGCGTGCCGTCGTACTCGAACTTGTTGCCGACCGCTGCCCACGTGCGGCCGCCGTCCGTGGATCGGTGCATCACCTGGCCGAACCAGCTGCTGGATTGCGAGGCGTAGACCACCTCGGGGTTCGCGGGCGAACCCTTGACGTGGTAAATCTCCAGCCCGAGGTGCGGCCCCGAAACGTCCCACTTGTTCCGGGTGCCGTCGGCTGTGAGAATGAACGCCCCCTTGCGCGTGCCGACCAGTACGCGTACTCCGCTCATTCCGTCCTCCGTCTGATGAGGCATCTTACGATCGGACTGCTCCACGGGTCTTGTCGAACGGGCGGAGCCTGGATCGACACCGGAGACTCGGCTCTTGCTTTCAGTGGACAGTCGCAGAGAATTCGGCCGCTTCCCGTCCAAGCGATTGAGTGCCCGTTTTCGGACACCCCGTGTGTTCGCTCCTGACGAAACGCCGGGACGCCCGCTCCGCAAAACAGAGTTGCTCAATGAGCTTTGCCACGTCGGCCCGCGGAACCTCTCACGCCACGCTCGAGGCGCTCCAGCGCGACTTGGCCGACCCGATCACGGCTGTCTGTCCGATCGAGTCTTGCCATACACATTGGCGGCTCCGTGGCCTCCGTGTCCTCTGAGTTTATTGCGCTCCGTGGCCTCCTTGCCCCTCTGACTTGATGGCGTTCCGTGGCCTCAGTGCCCTCTGAGTTGAACTGCCTTCGTGGCCTCGACGTTGTCCTCGGTGTCCCCGTAGTGCTCAATTCGCGCGCAAGGCGGCAGCCGGATCCACGCCGGACGCGCGCCGGACCGGCACATAACAGGCCGCCAGCGTTGCCAGCGCCAGCACTACAGTGACGACAGCGAAGGTCTGGAGATCCGCCGCTCTCACGCCCCACACCGCGCTCGAAGCCAGCCGGGCTGCGGCCGCGGCGGCCGGCAGGCCCAGCAGGGCACCCCAGCCGACGAGCCGGACCACATCGCCCATCACCAGGAGAACCAGATCGCGGCGTGTCGCGCCTAGGGCAGCGCGTATCCCGAGTTCGGGTGTTCTTTGCGCGACCAGCCGTGTCATCAGCCCGGACAGCCCTACGGCCGCCAGCAGCAGGGCCATGCCTGCAAGCGCCGCCAGCAGCGCCGCGATGAGCCGAACCGCGGCCACCTGTTCGTTCACGATTTCCGTCATCGGCCTGACCGAGGCGAGCGGAACGTCCGGATCGAGCGCCTGAACCATCGCGCGCGCCGGGGCAACCGGTGGGACACGATCTCCGTCAGCCGCTATCGCGAACGCCAGTTCGGCACGCGGATGCTGCGAAAGCGGTACAAGGAACTCGGGCTGCGGCGGCACGCGCAGGCCCACGCTGCGCAGGTCCGCGGCAACGCCCACGATCGTGACGGCGCCGGCAGTACTTGTCCTGAGCCGTTCGCCGAGCACGTGACCGTCCGGTCTGATGGCGGCGGCGAGCGTCTCGTTCACGATGGCGACGGCCTGTGCGCCCGGGGCATCGGCGGGGCCGAACGGCCTCCCCGCACGCAGCGGGATGTCGAACATCCGGAAGTAATCGGTGCTGACCGCGCGCATCAGCGCCCGAATGGTCCCACCGCTTCCGTCGGACCCGGCTTCGCCGGCCGTCGTCCCGAGTTCGACGGCGGCCATGGGCGGCGCTTCGAGCGGCAGGGCGTCGGCCGCGGCGGCTGCGCGAACGCCCGGCAGCGCCGCCAAACCCTCCAGCGCAGCAAGGCAGAACTGCCGCTGCTGGTGCGCCCCGGGATAGCGCGCGCGCGGCAGCGCGAGCGAGAAGGTCAGGATGCCGCCCGCCGAGAATCCAGGATCCATCTGGCGCAGCGCGAGAAAACTCTTGAACAGCAGTCCCGCCGGCACGAGCAGCACCAGCGAGGACGCCAGCTCGAGCACGACGAGCGTGGACAGCAGGCGGCGCGTCGATCGCGAGCGCGGGACCGCACTCTTCAGAACTTCGCCGGGCTCCAGGCGAGTGGCCGTCAGCGCCGGCACCAGGCCGAATGCAGCCGCTGTGACCGCGGCCAGCAGCAGCGCGAACGCGAGGACCGCCGGGCTGATGGCCAGCTCGCGCAGGTCCGGGCTGCTCGCGAGGAGCACGCGGCGCGCGCCCGCCACGAGCGCGAGGGCGAGCACGGCGGCGGCCGCCGCGAGGACGACCGCTTCGGCGAGGAGCTGCCGGACGATCTGCCACCGCGACGCACCGATCGCCAGCCGCATCGCGATCTCCGCGCGCCGCATCGCCGCCCGCGCCAGCTGCAGGCTGGCGACGTTCGCGCAGGCGACGAGCAGCAGCAGCCCGAGTGCGACGAGCACGAACGCGAGGGTGTTGCCGCGTCCGGCCAGCAGGAAATCCCGCATCGGTATCACGCGCGCCATCCAGCCGCCCGGTTCGCGTCCCGGTGCGACCTCGGCCGCCCGGGCGAGCGCCGTCAGCTCTGCGGCGCAGCGCTCGAGCCCCGTGCCCGGCGCGGTGCGTGCGATCGCGATCAGCGATCGCACGTTCGACTCCGCGCTCGCGGCCTGGACGGCCAGCGGCGCCCAGAGTGCGTATCCGCCGTAGAGCAGCCTGAAGTCCGGCGGCAGGACGCCGACTACGGTCGTGCGCACGCCGTCGACCACGAGGTCGCTGCCGAGCGCGGAATCAGCGCGGCCGAACCTGGTCGCCCAGAAGCGATCCGTGATCAGCACGACCGGCGGCGCCCCTGGCTGTTCGTCGGCCGGCGACAGCAGCCGGCCGCGCAGCGGCGTCACTCCGAACAGAGGGAGCAGGCTCGCGGTCATCCTGCCGCCGGTGACGCGGATCGGATCGGGACCGCCGGACACGTTGAAGCGCTGCTCCAGCTGCACGGCCGCGGTTCCGTCGAGCGCCGAAGCATCGCGGCTCCAGGCGTGATAGGCGGCGGGGGAGATGCCAGTCCGCGCGCCCGTGGTCGGATCGCGGCCGGAGATCACGACGAGGCGGCCGGCATCGGTGAACGGAAGCGGCTGGAGCAGGAGGACGTCGACGGCGCTGAAGGTGGCGGTGTTGCCGGCGATCGCGAGCGCAAGGATCAGGATGGCCGTCGCCGCGAAGCCGCGTGCGCCGGCGAGTACCCGCAGGGCATGACGAACGTCGCCCACAGGCGAACCTCGTGCAGGGCCCTCCAGGTACTACGGTGGGATTCAACGGAGAGTTCTGGTAATGGAGGGCGGCACCCGGTGCCGCGCGACACGAACGCTAACCCAGCGAGTGTCCTGGGGTTGCGTCGCCAGGTCGCTTCGGCCTTCGTGCGTTCGGTGCCGCTGCCCTCGGACCGTTCGGCTGCTGGACGCTGCCACGGTCCGGATCAGCCGCAGTCCGGCGCGAGCAGCCGCCGTCCGAGTTCGACGAGCAACCGCGCGCTCCCGGCGTCGGGCGCGTCGCCGACCAGGCGCGCGACCCCGCGCTCGGTCTTCGATCCGCGTATCCACAGGAACCCCTCGGCGCCCGGACGGAAGAGCCGTGCCTTCCAGCCGTATCCGGCCGAATCGGGTCGCTCCGGCCCGACGTACCTCGTGTACGAGTACACGATCTCGTAGCGCTCCCACGTCCCCGCCAACGCCGACGCGAACAGAACGGGGAACTCGCGGTCGAACACGTCGACGGTCGCCGCCCAGTCGTCGGGCGCGGCGTGCTTCTCCGCGACCGATCGCTGCGAGGGCAGGATCTCGATGAACCCCGCCAGATCGGGGCGCATTGTCCCTCCCGGCGCCAGGGTCTCGGAGATGATCGCGCGCAGCTCCTTGTCGGCGGCGGCGAGCAGCGCACCCGCGCCGACCAGCGTGCCGTCGCGGCACGTCGTGCCGGCGAACACGGTCCCGCCGTTCGGGCCTTCGACGCCGACGACGGCGCAGGCGCCGTGACGCTCCAGGTCCTGCATCCTGGTGACAACGTTGATCTCGCCGGTCTCGACCTCGTGCACAGGGGCGCCGAACGCCGCCGCCACCTGCTTCACCCGGCAGGACGTCGCGTCGGAGGCGACGACCGCGGCGGGGCGCGTATCGCCCGCCCGGCGGTGCACCGCGAGCGCGATCGCGGTGTTCATCGCCGCCGACGCCTGCGGCGACGGAATCTGCGTCCGGCCGGCGGCGTCCACGTATGCGAGGTTGCCGCGGTCGGCGTCGAAGTCGTAAGCGAGCCCGAACAGCGCGCGCTCCGCGCGCACCCGCTCGGCGACGGTCTCGAGAACGTGGGTACCGTCTGGCCGCCGGTGCTCGACGTCGATCTCGTGCGCGACCTGGCCCTCGACGCCGTTGATGACGACCGGGTCGACGCCGAGCGCCGCGAAGGCGCGCGCCGCCACCGCGCAGGCGGCGCCCCCGTTCGGATCGACCACCACGCGCGCCGCCGGCGCGCGCACGAAGTAGGTGCCGGCCAGGAACGCGACGTAGTTGGCGATCGCGCGATCGCGCGCCACGGGGTCGGAGACCGAGCCGAGCGGCGCCCGCCACGGCTGTGGCGCGAAGGCGTTCGCCGCGCGGATCAGGTTGCCCATCTCCGCTGCCGACAGCAGCGCGCCGGGCGGCGCCGGATCGACGCCGAAGGTCAGGACGCCGGTCGCGTACTTCCAGCCGTTTTCGTCGACCGGGTTGTGGCTGGCGGTGATCATCACGCCGCCGTGCGCCTCGAACAGGCGCACCGAGTGCTGCCACACCGGCGTCGGCAGCACACCGAGATCGATCAGCTCGAGCTCGACGCCGAGCGCGTGGCAGGCGGTCGCGAGACCGCGCGCCTGGGCCTGGAGCAGCGCCAGGCCGGACGGCCGGGGATCCCGCGCGAGCACGATACGGGCTCGCGGGCAGGGGTTGGCCTGCAGCCTGGAGATCGCGTAGCAGTAGGCGTGACGGAACGCGAACGCTTCGTCCTGAGGATCGACCGGACCGTGACCGAGCTTCGCGCGGACGCCGGAGTACGACTGCAGCCAGGCCGCGCCTGCCATGCCATGAGTATGACGCGGCCCCGCCCCCAGGGTCAGATCTCAGTTTTCTGCACGCCGGAAGACTGAGATCTGACCCTGCTGACGCCCGGTTGACCCCCAGGGCCCCGGAGTACGACTGGAGCCATGCCACGCCCGCTCTGATTGCCTGTCAGGCAGCCGCGGTTCTCTTACGGCCGCTTCGCCGCTCCCGCGGCGAACTTCTCGGGGAACTGCTTGATGATGCCGTCGGCCAGCGCGTCCGACATCGCGAGGATGTGCGCGTAGACCGCATCGAAGGCACGGACGTCGGCCTCCCAGTTCCTGGTAAGGCGGGCGACGACTTCGTCGGTGGTCGTCTTCAGGTGCTGCTTCATCATCTCGGCCAGCGCGGCGCGCGGCCAGTGAGGATTCGCGCCGCTCAGGAACGCCGCGATCTCCTCGCCGTTGCGGGTCCACTTCGCCTCCGCCTGGGCCTGCGACGCCTTGTCGCCGGCTTTCGCGAACTTGACGATGTCCACCGCGACCGCGATGTGCTCCTTCAGCAGCGTGGTGAGCGTGTCGCCGGCGGCCTTGCCGTAGAAACCGGCCACGGCGGCGCCGATATCCTCCTGGTTCTTCATCAACCGCGCCGCCGCCGCCGGTGCGCTGGGATGATCGGCCGCCGCCGCGACGACGTAGTCACGCGTCCAGATGACGTGATCGGTCCAGAGCTTGCGCATGTCCTGCCGCAGGGCGACGGCGGCGGGCACCGCGGCCGGTTCGTGCCCGTCCGACGGCAGGCCGGCGGCACGGGCCGGCTGCACACCGGCCGCCAGCACTGCGAACGCGAAAAGCCATGTCTTCATCAATCTCTCCTTTGCGCCATACCTACCGGTTGCGCCATACCGGTACCGAGTGGCGGCCGACGGAAAGGTGACGGGTGGTACAATGACGGGGTTTCCCTGACCAAGGTGCGCCCCATCATGGCCCTGTCGAGGACGGCCAACCTGTGCCACGTGCGATTCTCCGGCGACCGCTCCCCCGCACAGGCGCCGGAGGCGGCGTTGACGCCGGAAGCTGACCGGCAACGCCGGGATGCCGGTGCGAACGCCGCACAGGCGCCGGAGGCGGCGTTTGCCGCGTGGGTGCTCGCGCGTGCGGGCCTCGATCCCGCCGAATACCGCCGCGAGCCGCTCGCGCGCCGCGTCCCGGCCTGCCTGCGGGCGCTGAAAGCCGGATCGATGGAGGCGGCGCGTGCCGCGATCGAGGCACAACCGGACCTGCTCGAGACGGCGATGGGCGCGCTCGTGATCGGCGTCACCGCCTTCTTCCGCGACGCGGACGCGTTCGACACGCTGAAGCGAATGGTGATTCCCGCCTGGCAGGCGCAGCCCGCGCCGCGCCGCGTCTGGAGCGCCGGATGCTCCAGCGGCGCGGAGCTGTATTCGGTGGCGATGCTGCTCGCCGAGGATGGGCCGGATCCGCGGCTGGTCATCGAGCGGCAGATCACGCACCTCGTCCGCCTCGTCGACGACCTGCTCGATGCGACGCGGATCAGCAGCAACAAGATCCAGCTGCGACGGGAGCGGATCGATCTCGTGCCGCTCGTCCACCACGCGGTCGAATCGGCAAGATCCGAAATCGTCCGGGCGGAACAGGTGGTGGAGGTCTCCCTGCCGTCGGTGCCAATCTGGCTCGACGCCGACGCGGATCGCCTCACGCAGCTCCTCTCCAACCTGCTCAACAACGCATCGCGCTACACGCCGTCGGGCGGCCGCATCAGCATCTCGGCAGACAGCGACGGCACGGCGGTCCTCCTGAGCGTCTCCGACACCGGCAACGGGCTCGATCCCGCGGACGCGGCGCGGGTGTTCGACATGTTCACCCAGATAGGAGGACCGGGCACCGGCGGGCTCGGCATCGGCCTCGCGCTCGTCAAGGGGATCGTGGCGCTGCACGGCGGAGCGTGGAGGCGAGAAGCGAGGGCCTCGGCCGCGGGGCCGAGTTCCTGGTGCGCCTGCCCGCCGCGGCGCGGGTTTCGGCGGCGGCAATACCTCCCGAGGGGCCCCGCGCTCCGCGCGCGCCCGCGCGGCGCGTGCTCGTCGTGGACGACAACGCCGATTCGGCGGCGATGATGGCGGCGGTGCTGGAGCTGCACGGGCACGGCGTGCGTGTGGCCTGCGACGGCCACCAGGCGGTCGCGGCCGCCGTGGAGTTCGTCCCCGACGTGGCGCTGCTCGACATCGGCCTGCCCGGCCTGAGCGGCTACGAGGTCGCGCAGCGCATGCGCACCGACCCGCGGACGTGCAGCGCACACCTGATCGCGGTCACCGGCCGGGGCCACGAGGAGGATCGGCAGCGCGCCCTCGACTCGGGATTCGACGCACACCGGACCAAGCCCGCCGGCCCCGAGCGCATTATCGAGCTGGTCGCGCGCTCGGCGTCCCCGGCCGGCGGCTTCCAGTCGGGCATCGACCCGACCTGAGGGCGGAGGCGGGGTGAACTACCGGACGATCATCGAGCCGTTCCGCATCAAGTCGGTGGAGGCCATCACCTTCACCACCCGCGAGGAGCGGGAGCGGGCGCTCGCCGCCGCCGGCTACAACGTCTTCCAGCTCCATGCCGATCACGTCCTCATCGACCTGCTGACCGACTCCGGCACCGGCGCGATGTCCTCGATGCAGTGGAGCGCGCTGATGCGCGGCGACGAGTCCTACGCGGGCAGCCCGTCGTTCTACCGCTTCGAATCGGTGGTGCGCGGCCTGACCGGCTTCGCGCACATCATCCCGACGCACCAGGGCCGCGCCGCCGAGCGCATCCTCTTCCACTCCGTGCTGAACCCGGGAGACCTCGTCCCCAACAACAACCACTTCGACACGACGCGGGCGAACATCGAGGTCGAGGGTGCCGAGGCGCGCGACCTGGTGATCGCACAGGGGCGGCAGCCCTC
Source organism: Vicinamibacterales bacterium (assembly GCA_048594975.1). GTDB lineage: Bacteria > Acidobacteriota > Vicinamibacteria > Vicinamibacterales > 2-12-FULL-66-21 > JBMDXB01. The sequence continues at coordinate 185,062 of JBMDXQ010000080.1, forward strand.
GGTGGTGCACCCGTTCAAGGGCAACATCGATCTCGATCGGCTGGAATGCGTGCTCGAGGCAGAGGGAGCGCGCGTTCCGCTGGTAATGGTCACGGTCACGAACAACTCGGGCGGCGGCCAGCCGGTCTCGCTCGCCAACCTGGAGGCGGTGCGCCGGCTCTGCGATCGCTTCCGCAAACCGTTCTTCCTCGACGCCTGCCGATTCGCCGAGAACGCCTGGTTCATCAAACAGCGCGAGCCCGGGCAGGCGGCGCGCAGCGCCGGCGACATCGCGCGGGCGATGTTCGCGCTCGCCGACGGCTGTACGATGTCGGCGAAGAAGGACGGCCTCGCCAACATCGGTGGATTCCTGGCGCTCAACGACGCACGGTGGGCCGAGGCGGCGCGCAACCTGCTCATCCTCACCGAGGGCTTTCCCACCTATGGCGGCCTCGCCGGCTCCGACCTCGAGGCGGTGGCGCGCGGGCTCGCCGAGGTGCTCGACGAGGACTACCTCCGCTACCGGATTCGCTCGGTCGAGTACCTCGGCGAGAAGGTGTCAGCTGCGGGCGTACCGATCGTGCAGCCGCCGGGCGGCCACGCGATCTACATCGACGCGCGAGCGATGCTGCCTCACGTCCCGCCCACGGCGTTTCCGGGCGTCGCCCTGGTGAACGCGCTGTACCTCGAGGGCGGCATCCGCAGCGTCGAGATCGGCACGCTGATGTTCGGCCGCGCGCCGGACGGCCGCGAGTCGCCGGCGGCAATGGACCTCGTCCGGCTGGCCATCCCGCGGCGGGTCTACACGCAGTCGCACATCGACTACGTCGCCGAGGTCGTCATCGCGGTCGCGCGCCGGGCCGGCGAGCTGGCCGGCTACCGCATCACCGCGGCGCCCTCAGTGCTCCGGCATTTCACCGCCCGGCTGGAGCCGGTCCCGCGCTGAGCGTGCGGGGCGGCCACGGAGGGAACGGCCTGAGGGCACGGAGGGGGCAACACAGAGGCCGCGGAAGACCCCGGGATTCTGTAGTCTACGGAGGTACACAGGAGGGCACGGAGGAATCTGAACTCGGAGGCCACGGAGCGACAAAGGGATCCCGGATGCATGGTCTCCGTGGCCTCCCTGACCTCTGAGTTCGATGTTCCCGTGGCCTCGGTCTGAACTCGGCGGCCACGACCGTCAAAGCGGGCCCTGGATCTATAGTCTGCGTGGCCGCCGTGGCCTCCGAGTTCGACGACTCCGTTGCCGTCAACAACGAGCATGGCCTCTCACTTCCGGCGCATCGCGGACTACCTGCGTGCCGTTTTCGGCCAACGGGGGCTCGAGGAGGTCGCGCGCCTGCGGCCGCGTCACGATCCCTCGCCGCCGCGCGTACCGGGCGGGAGCGCGTTGGGCGACGATGCGATCGACGCGCGGTGGGCGCTGCCCGGCCTGCCGACGGCGGCGCGCGCGGTGCTCGCCGATCCGGGCACGCTCGCGGAGCGCGACACGTACGCCCGGAACATCGAGAACTTCGTCGGCACCGTGAAGGTCCCCGTGGGCCTGGCCGGCCCGCTGCGCGTCAACGGCGCGCACGCCTCGGGCGACTACTACGTGCCGCTGGCCACGACCGAAGCGGCGCTCGTCGCCTCCTACTCGCGCGGCGCGCAGCTCATCACCGCCGCCGGCGGCGCCGGCGTCATCGTGCTCAGCGAGGGGGTGAGCCGCGCCCCCGGTTTCGTCTTCGACACGCTCGTCGAGGCCGCGCTCTTCGTCGCCTGGGCGTCTCGCCGTTTCGACGGCTTCAAGGCGGTCGCGCGCGAGACGACCCGGCACGGCGAACTCGTCGACATGCAGCTCACCGTCGAGGGCAACAACGTCCATGCCCGGTTCGAGTTCATGACCGGTGACGCCTCCGGCCAGAACATGGTGACGATCGCCACCGATGCGATCTGCCGCCACATCGTCGAGCAGGCGCCGGTCCGGCCGCGCCGGTGGTTCGTCGAAGCCAACATGTCCGGCGACAAGAAGGCGACCACCCACTCGTTCATGACGGTGCGCGGCAAGAAGGTCAGCGCCGAAGTGGTGGTGCCGCGCGCGCTCGTCGAGGAGGTGCTGCACACGACGGTGCCCGCGATGGTCGACTACGCGCGCATGTCGATGTTCGGCGGCGTGATGAGCGGCACTATCGGCGTTCAGGGCCACTACGCCAACGGGCTGGCCGCGCTCTTCATCGCCTGCGGGCAGGACGCCGCGTGCGTCGCCGAGGCGGCCGTCGGCGTCACCCGCTTCGAGGAGCGCGGCGACGGCAGCCTCTACGCGGCCGTGACGCTGCCCAACCTGATCGTCGGCACCGTCGGCGGCGGCACCGGCCTGCCGTGCCAGCGCGCGTGCCTGGACATCCTCGGGCTGGCCGGCGCTGGCCACGCGCGCGCGCTGGCGGAGGTCGCGGCAGCGCTGGCGCTCGCCGGTGAGCTGTCGATCACCGGTGCGCTCACTGCCGGGCATTTCACGCGCGCGCACCAGCAGCTCGCGCGCGGGCAGGACGGGCCCGCCGCCACATGAGGCGCTGGATCCAGTACCAGCGCGAGCGGTTCCCCCTGGCCGCGCACGGCCCCCTCGTGGCGGCGTTCAGCGCGTCGGCGGTCTGCTTCTCGTCGCTGGTGCGCGGCGTGGCGGCGCCGCCGCCGGCCGGCGCCCTGATCGTCGCCTTCCTCACCTCGCTGCTCTTCTTCCTGCAGCTCCGGATCGCCGACGAGTTCAAGGACTTCGAGGACGATTCGCGCTACCGTCCGTACCGGCCGGTGCCGCGCGGCCTGGTGTCGCTGCGCGAGCAGGCGTGGGGGGGGGCCCGCGCCCGGCCCCCCCCGCGCCGCCGGGCGCGGGGGGGGGGCCCCCCGGCC
>JBMDXQ010000081.1:0-8907 GCA_048594975.1 Vicinamibacterales bacterium
ATCACCTGACCGGGCGCTCGATCGTAGTACTCCTTGGCGAGGGCAGGGAACTCTCGCGCCTCGCCGATTAACAGGCGACGAAGCGCCACAACCTCCTGCCGCAGGACACTGAGCGCCAGCCGCTTGCCGAGATCGTCGAGCATGGTTCCCACATTCGAAGCAGTGGTCGGAACCGTAAACACGTCGCGCAGGTTCCGAGCGAATGCCGATGCGTAGGCGGTCACATCCGCGACGATCTCGGTGAAGAGCGCCGCTTTGTCAGCGTAGTTGTTGTAGACGGTGCGCTTGGTGAGACCTGCCTGCGCCGCGACCTCCTCCAGGGTCGTGCCTGCGTAGCCTTTGCGCAGGAACAAGGTGCGCCCGGCTTTGAGCACGGCAGCGCGGGATCTGATGACACGCGGATCGTTCGCTCGCGGCCCCAGGAAGCGGCGCCGACCGCGCCGGTGGGAGGTTCGAGCTGATATTTTACTCATGAGTGAAATAGTATCGCGGAGAGAAACTTAAGTAGTCGCATGGAGGGGCATATGGAATCCGGCGTGCGGGTCGACGCGACGGCGGGACACCAGAGTGAATCCGGATTCCGCCGTGACGCGGCGGTCACACGTTCACTGCTCGGCTACGGCGTGATCGTTGGGCCGTTCTATCTCATCGTCGGATTGTTGCAGGCTTTCCTCCGCGACGGCTTCGACCTGGCGCGCCACTCGCTCAGTGGGCTCGCCAACGGACCGGCTGGATGGATTCAGACCGGGAATCTCGCGCTCAGCGGCCTCATGGTGCTCGCGGCGGCGGTAGGGTTCGCGCGCACATTGGCATCACGCGCTGTCAGCTGGTCACTCGGTGCATTCGGCATGGGGATGATCGTCGCCGCCGTCTTTCCGGCGGACCCGGTTGATGGCTTTCCGCCGGGCACGCCCGAGGGCTTTCCTGCCTCGATCAGCGCCGCCGGTCTCGTGCTCTTCATCGCAGGCGCGACCGGCTTCATCTCCCTCGCCATCAGCTGCTTCGCCTCAGCGCGCGCGATGTCGCGCCGGAGCATGCCTGGGCTTGCCCGCATCTCGTTTGGCGCCGGCTCAGCGGTGCTGCTCGGCTTCTTTGGCGGCGCGGCGCTCGCGACGGGATCGCTGGGGATTCTGGGCATCTGGTTCAGCGTCGTGGTTGGCTGGGCGTGGCTGGCGGTCATGTCGCTGCACCTGTACCGCGTGTCGCCGGACCCGAACTGCACGCCATCTCGATGAGGCGTGAAGCCCTCGGCAACTGGGTGAAGTGGATTGCGAACAGGTTTCCATTCTTACAAGACTACGAGTTGGCCAGCTGTGATGATGGCGTGGTTGCGGAGCGCGACCGTCACGTGGCGCCGAGAGAGCAGGTAGAAGTGTTTCGCTCGGCGCGTAGCCGACGTTACGCCTTCAGCAAGACGAGGCCTATATGGCGAACGACGAGACGAAGCCAATGTGGGATGCCCCTGACATCGTGCCTACGCTCGACTACACAGATGTACCTCGCGCCGTCGAATGGCTGGCACGGGTCTTCGGCTTTCGCGAGCGCGCCGAGGCGCGGCTCACGTGGCCGGGCGGGAGCATGACGTGGCTGGAGGCCGGAGGCGGCCTCGTCCATGTCTCCACGCACGATGAGACGTGGCCGCAAGCCGAAAGCGGAGCGACGTCTGGTGTGGTGATGAAGGTGTATGTCGAGGACGTTGATCGACACTTCGCACGCGCGAAGGCTGAAGGCGCCAGGATTGTGCAAGAACCGCAAGACGGATTCTGGGGAGGCCGGACCTACCGGTCGCTGGATCCTCAGGGGCATCGATGGGAGATTTCGCAGCGCGGGCGCGACCTCGCTGCCGAGCGGTGGCGACTGCCTCCCGGGTTGACGCGCGGCGTCTCCCAATAGTCCTGCGGGCCGAGGTCATGAACCGTTTTCGAATCTCGCTTGTGGCAATGCTCGGCGCCGTCGGCGTGCTCGCGCTGCAATACGCCGACGGACGATGGGGCGGCGCGGCGCGGAACCGGCAGCGCTTCGTTCGACTACTCGCCGTGGCGCTGACGGGACGGTCGTCACGGAGACTCGGCGCGCAGCTCAATTGCGTCGATGTCCTGTTGGCGGGAGGCGCCGTCTTGATCCTGGCCGTTGCCCTGGGGCCGACCACTCGAGCTGTTGCGGCTCAATCACCGCTCTTCGACTCGCATGTCCATCTGTGGAATGGCGAGGCGTCACTTCGGGCGTATGAGGAGCAACTGAAGGAAGGGCGGCAGGAGGCGGTGGGCATCGGCGCCATGTGGTTCGGCGGTCCGAACCAAGCGCTCGCGGGACGGCCCGCCCAAATTCGGGCGGGCAACGATGGCATCATCGTGCTGGCGACGAAGGACCCCAAGATAACGCCAATCGCTACTGTCCACCCTTATGACGGTTCGGCTGCCGTGGCGGAGCTGGAGCGGGTCGCGGCCCAGGGCATTAGAGTCCTCAAGCTCCACCCGCACACCCAGCAGTTTGATCTCATCGATCCGCGCGTGCTAACGATCGTCCGGCGCGCCGGGGAGCTCGGCGTGTTTGTGCTGATTGACAATGCGAGTATTCTGCCTGGCGACAACGAGAAGCTGTTCAATCTTGCGACTCAAGGCTCCAGACACCAAGCTTATCTTCACGCATTTGGGCGGGATGAATTTCCGCTTCTGGAATGTCCTCAAGGCTGCGCGGACCGCCCAAGGCCTATTTGGCGACAACATCTACTTCGACATTTCGGCGATCGTTGTGCTGGTCGCCGATTCGCCTCTCGAGGACGAATTCGTCTGGACGATGCGCAATGTCGGCATCAACCGCGTACTACTGGGCTCGGATTATCCGCAGTATTCGCTTGAGCAGAATGTGCGCGCACTTAGCCGCTTGGCCCTGGACGAACAGGAGATAGCGAAGATCCGCTACGAGAACGCTAGCGCACTGTTTCGGCTGCGGTGACGCGGCAGGTGTCGGCTCGAGCGACTGAGGTGAGGATAGGACGATGCGACAACGGTTCAACTACAGCTACGGCATCGATATGCATTGGAAAGACCTGCGCGCCTTGCCAGAGGACCACAGCGCCCTACTTGCGGGCATTGAACAACCAGGAGCTTCTGATGACACGTAGCCTAATGCTCGCTTCAGCCACATTCGTCGCCGGCGTAGCTCTTGGTGTCTTTGCCGCGACTGCGCCGATGGCATCAGCATCGCAACGAGAAGCCGCCAGGCGGGTTCACTATCTCGAAGTCGTCACCAGAGATGTCGACGCGGTCATTGCCGCGTATTCGTCGGCAATCAGTCTGCAATTCGGTGCACCAGACACTCGACTCGGCGGGGCGCGCACGGCTCCTTTGGCTGGCGGCGGACTGGTGGGGGTCCGGGCGCCTCTCCGTGGGGACGAGGATCCGGTGGTGCGGCCTTACTGGCTCGTGCCCGACATTGAAGCGGCACTGGCCGCGGCGGTCCGCCTCGGCGGGCAGACCGCCCATGCACCGTTGGAGATTCCAGGGCACGGAACGTTTGCCATCTATTATCAAGGCGGCAACGACCACGGTCTCTGGCAGCTGCCCGCTCAGCGCAAGAAGGACTGACCTACCACTCGCCAACCGGACCCAATACCGGCTCGAGATCGAGCACAGGAGTGCCATCCACCGCCTCGAGGTTGCCGACGCGAACGCGAGTCGCGCGATGTCGATGATCTGCACGCGATGAAGTCCTATCGGATCCGGGCGATCGGCGGAGCGCGTGCTGAACACCCCTCCGGCGGGCTGACCGTGTTGTCCCTCGGATGGATCGACATGTGCGGTCGACGACGGGAGAAATCACGAGGAGGCGCTCGACAAATGCAATGAGCGATTCAGGACACACCCTCGAGACCTGCAAGATCGAGCCGCGCGAGACGTTCCGGGTCGAGGAAGCAGTCAATCTCGACGATTGTGCCGCGCGCAACCGTAAAGCCAATCGCCATGATGGCCCGCTGGTTGGCCATGACGATCACCCCGCAGCACCGTTGACGAGCGCAGGAGTCTTGATTGCGGCTGGCTGCGCAGACGTGATCGCAGTACGCGCGAGTTCGGGCGCTCCACGGCGAACGAACGACCGCGCAGGTTGTCGTTCCCAGCCATCCACTCGCAGCACGACGTCAGGATCCAGCACGGCCACGGGCGCGTCAAAGGCGCCGAGGTACGCCGCGGCGACGAACGCATCGGACTACCTGTCGCTGACGAGCGAGGTCGGGGTCTGGAGGCGGGGCGGCTGCACCGTGCACGCGTCGCCTCGCACGGCTGGCGAGCTGTCTCGCTGCGGTCGCTGAGCGCCCCACCATGGGTGTGATCTGATTGAACGGTACATCGACCAGGTCGTGCAGGACGAAGGCCAGTCGCTCGGCTGGACGAGCTCACGGTTCACGTGTATTCAGGTTCCGTCGCGGATGGGAGCCGACCCTGGCGCCGCACGTGGCTCGGCAGCTGACTGAGTGCGGCTTGACCCGCAAATCGCGAGGGCGCCTCAACGAAATCGTCGGAAGTGATCGAGGGACATTGGGAGGTCCGACACAGTTTGCACGACGCTTGCCGTCGCACACTTCAAACAGTTGAATACAAAAGAGATGGCCGGGCGACTCAGGAATCGGCGACGTGTGGGATAATCTGTTCGCAACCGCTCGCAAGTCGTTCATTCTAAAGACGGAGAGATGTCCGAGTGGTTGAAGGAGCACGCTTGGAAATTGATTCCGGTCGCGCTCAATAACGCACGACGACACGCACCGACGCATTCTCCATCAACGATTTCCCGCAACAACGATCTGCATCAAAGTGCCCCTGTAGATCGCGGTATTTGACCGGGGTTTCACGGGGTATCTGACACAGTTCTGACACAGAACGAGTTCCAATTAACAATCATGACTTCGCGAACGCGAGAAGATCGCTGGTCAAACGCGTCATGTGCGTGACGAACAGACCGTGCGGCGCTCCTTCGTAGACAGTCAATCGCGCCCCAGGAATCACTTTCGCGGTCGGTCTGCCCGTCAGCTCGAGAGGCGCGGACATGTCTTTGTCGCCGTGTATCACCAGGGATGGAACGCGGATTTGTGGTAACTCAGCGCGGAAGTCGGTCCCTGTCATGATCCGGCTGCAATCGATGATCGCCTTCAGCGAATTGCCGAGCATCAGCATTCGGACCCAGTCCTGAATCTGCGGGGAAGTCTCCGGAACGAAGAAGGATGTCCGGTTGTCTTCCAGCCACTTTGGATAATCGCGCAGGAGTGCCTGGCGAAACGCGTCGAACCGTTCGGCAGGGATACCGCCTGGATTGTCCGGTGTGCGTGTGGGAAACGGCGTCGCCGAAGGAGCAACGAAGACCAACCGTGCGATCCTTTTTGCACCATGCCGCGTGAGATACCGAACCATCTCGCCTGAGGCCATCGACATCCCGACGAGCGTGACGTCACGCAGGTCCAAAGTGTCGAGGATAGTTGCCAAATCGTCGGCGAGCGTGTCGTAATCGAACCCCCGACCTGAATCGCTCGAACGTCCGTGGCCGCGCCGATCGAACGCGACGCACCGCATCCCCTGTTCGCACAAAGGAACCATCTGGTATGCCCACATGTCGGAGGGGAGGGCCCAGGCGGCCAGAAACATAATTGGCACGCCAGTTCCCCAATCCCTGAAGAAGAGGCGCTCTCCGTCGCGAAGACCAATGTATGGCCGCGACGTTTGGGCGGCCACCGTGCTTCTCGGCGACTGCGAGGCGTTCGCTCTCATCGAGCCAAATACACCTGTTGTGGCTGCGACCGAAGCCGCGACCTTCAGCACGTCTCGTCGTTCCATTCCTGCTTCCTCCTCGCGAGTGTTCCGAGGCCAAGCATCGTGCGGTGCAGTCACGCTGCGCAATTACCTGCGATGTCATGCCGTCCTATGGCGCATTACCTCAAAGGTAATAGTGACGGCGCCATGGACGGCCTTATGATTGGACATGGATACAGCAAGTGCTTCACAGCACATCAGTGATAGTTCGCTCGGGAGACTCTTGCGCGAATGGCGGACGACCCGCGGCATGAGCCAGCTCGATCTCGCGATGCGCGCCGGATTTTCGGCTCGCCACGTCAGTTTCATCGAAACCGGACGGACGCAGCCAAGTCGTCAGGCCTGCTGGCCCTGGCCGAAACGCTAGAGGTGCCGCTACGCGACCGTAACCGACTCTTGGAGGCAGCCGGCTACGCAGCCGTATATCGGCAGACTCCGATCGACGCCGCGGACATGGCTCACGTGCGCGGGGTTTTGCAGTTCATTCTCGACAAGCACAAGCCATATGCGGCGGTCGTGCTCGACCGCTACGCGAACTGCCTGATGGGAAACGGGGAGTCTGCAAATCTGCTGGCAACACTGGTAGATCCCTCGCTGAGAACCGCGCACGCAAACCACCTGCGCATACTGTTCCATCCACTCGGCGTGCGACGCTGGATCGTCAATTGGGACGAGGTTGCACGTCACATGCTTCAAAGGGCGGAGCGTGAACTGGGTCAATCCAAGGACGGTGACGCGGCCGCGCTATTGGCGGAACTACGCGCGTAAGCTGGTGGTATTTGCCTTCAGACGGTCGGCACCAGACGAACTCTCTATGCCGGCTGGCGTGTGCCTAAGTTGTGCCTACAGAAGCAAATGGCGGATCGTGATCTTTCCACGGCCCCTGATGTGCTTCCTGAGACAGGGGTGACATTTTATTCCGGAGACATGGGTGACACTCTGCCCCCGAGGAGGGGGCATGCCTTGGAAGGAGTGTCACGTCATGGACGAGCGGCTACGGTTCGTTGCCCGCCTGCTGGACGGCGAGCGGATGACGACGCTCTGTGAGGAATTCGGCATCTCCCGGAAGACGGGCTACAAGATTTACGACCGCTACAAAGCCTTCGGCGCGCAGGGCTTGAACGATCGCAGTCGGCGCCCGCTCCGGCACGCGAATCAGCTCCCGACGATCGTCGAACGGCAGATCGTGCAATTGAAGAAACGCTACCCCACCTGGGGCGCGCCCAAGATTCGCGAGAAGCTCAGGCCCCAGTGCGCGCCCCTTCGGTGCCCGGCGATCAGCACCGTGCATGCCGTCCTGACCGCCACGGCCTAGTCCGCCGCCGGCGGCGTCGGCGGCCGTCGCTGCGCGGCACGGCACTGTCGCGCGTCACCGCGCCGAATGCGCTGTGGTGCGCCGACTTCAAAGGCGAATTCCTCCTCGAAGACCGTCACTACTGCTATCCCTTGACCATCACCGATTTCGCCAGTCGATATCTGCTCGGCTGTGAAGCGCTCGAGAGCACGCGCGAGGCCTCCGCCTTTCCCGTCTTCGAACGGGTCTTTCAGGAATTCGGCCTCCCCGCGGCGATGCGGACGGACAATGGCGTGCCCTTCTCCTCCCCCTGGGCGCTCTACGGGCTGAGCAAATTGTCGGTCTGGTGGCTGCGGCTCGGGATTCGACTCGAACGAATCACGCCAGGCCATCCTGAGCAGAACGGCCGGCACGAACGCATGCACCTGACGCTGAAGGCGACGGCGACCCGACCAGCCGCCGCCAATGTGCTCCAGCAGCAGGGCCGCTTCGACGCGTTTGTCGACGAATACAACCGCGAGCGCCCCCATCAGGCGCTGGCCATGAACGTCCCGGCGGATCTCTATCGCCCCTCAGCCCGCGAGTACCGCGGTCTCGAGGAGCTCGAATATCTGTTTCACGATTGGAGCGTGGTCGTGACCCATTGCGGCCGCATTTGCTTCAAGGGCCGCAAAGTCAATCTGAGCCACGTCTTTGCGGGCCAGCAGGTCGGCATCAAGCAGGTCGACGAGCGCATCTGGCTCGTCAGCTTCATGCACTACGACTTCGGGTACTTTGACGATGAGACGTGTCGGCTGGAGCCGATCCAGAATCCGTTTGGGCCGACGGTGTTACCCAAGTGCTCGGAATAAACCGTTACCCATGTACCCGGAATAGACCTGATTTTATTGGTCGGGGCGACTGGATTCGAACCAGCGACCCCCTGCGCCCAAGAGCGCGGTCTCGCGACTTCAGGCGATGTTATGCGAAATGACGACCGGTCTCAAGTCTCTGATCCCAAACGATTTGACGCATGTCATCGCAGGACATCGCGCCCACCACTCGCACAGCGGAACCCCGCTGGAACCCCGCAGAAATCTCATTTTCTCGCCCGCAATAAGAGCATGACCCCCTGTTTCAAGCACGAATCGGCACGGTAGAAGCTGCGTCGGCCAGCGACACGACGAGCCTGGATCGCTTCTTCTTGGCTCGAGGACCGAAGCGCTCGAGGACTTCGCTCAATTAGCGCCGGGAAGGTGAAGACCGGCGCGATCTCAGGACGCCGCGGATGCTGAGGACCTGAGCAGGTTGTCGGAGTATGGTCTGGGTGACCTACTCGTCGCCTCCGCGTGAGGGAATCGGAAGCAAGCGGACTCGAACGCGAGCCGGCTCGAACGTTACGATGCAGCCGTTCTCCAAGGAGTCCATGAGCTGGGGCAGGTTTGCGAGCAGCGTTCGCGCCAGTGCGTCCGGCTTCCGGCTGCCCTCGCCGCGAAACTGGACGACGGACGGCCGTCGCGACGAACGCACCGCGAGCAGCGTTCCGAAATCAGCATCCGCGGACACAACGATTCGATGCTCGGCGGCAGCGCGCTCGAAGATCACTTCATCGTCGGAGCACTGCAATCCTATTGAGCGAACGTGGATTGCATCATGACCGGCCTGTTGCAGGAGAGCAGCGAGCGCTGGCGAAAAAGCGTTGTCGATCAGGAACTTCATTCGCCGGCGGCGAGGGGCAGCGCTCGTTCCCGCACGGCCTCGGCCGCAAAGAGCAGCGCCTCGCGGACGTCGTCAGCCTCGAGGTCTGGGTACAGCGCGAGGATGCCCTCCGTTGTC
>JBMDXQ010000082.1:0-85891 GCA_048594975.1 Vicinamibacterales bacterium
AGCGAGCTGCCCGCGATCTACGAGGCGATCGGCCAGGAGCTTCAGAGCCAGTATCTGCTCGGCTACACCCCCACGCGGCCGGCCGACGACGGGAAGTTCCGCCGTATCGCGGTGCGTGTTCGGCACCGCGATGCGGCGCACGCCCGGACTCGCGCCGGGTACTACGCCGCGCCAGTGCGGCGCACCCGCGGTGCGCCGCGCCCCGGTCAGTGACGCGGGACCGCACGGCAGGGCGCCACGACGTTGAGGATGGCAGCGTCCGCTGCGGCCTTGTCTGAGCGAGGCCAGCGATGACGCCGTTTGCAATCACTCCTTCGTGACGTACGTGTAGAAGCGTGCGCGCCCGTCTTGCATGACCTGGTAGACCCCCTGCACTTCGTAGGAGAAGCCGGGGAACCGGTTGGCGCCCTCCTCGAATACGAGGAAGTAGTCGATCATCGGTCGCGCCGCGTCGTCGTAGCGCTCGCCCGGCACGATGATGCCGATGCCGGGAGGATAGATGAGCGCGAGCGTGGCGGCGATGCGGCCGTGTACCTCCGACATCGGCACGAAATCGACGTCGCCGCCCACGAGCTTCTCCATGGCCTCGCGGGCGGTCATCGCCTGCTCGGGGAACGACTCGTAGCGGAAGCACAGGCGCTGCAGTTCCTTGACGTTCCGCGCACGGTAGAAGGCGTGCATTTCCTGGCACAGCTGCCGCACCGTGTATCCCTCGTACCGCGCGCGGTGTTTCGCGGCAACGCGGGGCACGAGCGCGCTCATCGGCGCATCGCCGTCGTACAGCGCGCGGAACCGTTCCAGCCCCGCGAGCAGCATCGCCATCTTCCCCTCGGCGATGGCCGGCGTCATGAGGAACAGAATGCTGTTCAGGTCGTTCTTCTCCGGGATGATGTTGTTCTCGCGCAGGAACGCGGCGAGGATCGTGGCGGGTATTCCCGCCTCCTGGTACTCGCCGGTCTCGTGATCGATGCCGGGCGTCGTTAGCATCAGCTTGGTCGGGTCGACCATGGCGGCGCCCTGGCCGAGGTTGCGGTACCCGTGCCACTTCGCGCCCGGCGCCAGCTCCCAGAACGCCTGCTCGCGCGCCAGGACGTCGGTCGGCACGTCTTCCCACGTCACCGCCTGGCCGTCGTACCGGACGACGTCAGGCACAAACGGATCGAAGAAACCACGGAAGCGCCTGCGAATCGCCTTGCGCGCGTCGATCCCAAGCCTGATGGCGTCGTCCCACAACACCTGCCCGGCGCGGTCGCCGTGCATCTGGGCGTTCACGTCCAGGCTGGAGAAGAGCGGGTAGAACGGCGAGGTCGACGCCTGCATCATGAACATCTCGTTGAAGCGCCGGTGGTTGACGCGGTACGGCTGTCCCTGGATGTGCGTATCGCGGACGTGGATTTGCGACGCCTGGGAAAAGCCGGCGAGCTGTTTGTGCGTGGACTGCGTCGCGATCACGCCGGGGTCCTTCTCCGTCAGCGTCAGCCCCATCGCGAAGTGGTCCTTCATCAACGGGTGGAAAGCGCCGAATCCGGCCCATGCCTCGTCGAAGTGGATGTACTCGCACAAGTGGCCGATCTTCTCGAGCACCAGCCGCGCGTTGTAGAGCGTGCCGTCGTAGGTGCACTGCTCGATGATCGCGACCCGGACCGGGCGCTCCTTCCTCCACGCGTCCGTGCCCGCCAGCCGCGGATGCCTGCGGATGCGCTCGCGGATCGTGCCTTCCTCGAGCGCGCACCAGTCGATGGGGCCCACCATGCCGAACGCGTTGCGGTCGGCCTCCAGGTAGATGGGGACGGCGTTGGCCAGGATCAGCGCGCCGTGGTGATTGGACTTGTGGTTGTTGCGATCGAAGAGCACCACGTCGCCGCTGCGGAGCAGCGCCGTGTTGACGACCTTGTTCGAGGAGGAGGTCCCGTTCAGCACGAAGTAGGTGCGATCGGAGCCGAAAATGCGCGCGGCGCTCTGCTGGGCGTCGAGCGCGGGCCCCTCGTGGATCAGGAGGTCGCCGAGCGAGACCATGGCGTTGCAGATGTCGTCGCGGAACACCGCCTCGCCCATCTGCTGGAAGAACAGGCGCCCGGCGGGATGCCGCATGAACATCTGACCGCCCTGATGACCGGGGCACGCCCAGCTCTGGTTCGCCTCGAAGTCGTACTGCATCAGCGTCCCGAAGAAGGGCGTCAGCAGCGTGTCCAGGTAGGCCTGAACCGATGCGAGCAGGCGCTTCTTGTAGAAGTCGCGGCTCTCGATGTCGGCAATCACGACCCCGTCGAGCGATCGCAGATACGGCGCCATGAGCGTGTCGTGTTCGCGTGTGGTGATGAGGAACACGGGCATGCGCAGGCCGCGCGCCTCCCGGGCCGCGACGACCGATTCGGCGTCGGCGTCGCCCACGACGATCGCGCCGAAGTCCGCGCCGTCGCGGATCGCGCCCGGCGCCGCCGCCGGGTCGACGAGGAGCGTGCGGAAATTGAGCTCGCGTTCGATGATCTCCGCGACCGGCGCGATGTGCGAGCCGACCACGAGAATCCGGAGATAGCGGTTGGCTGGAATGGTCATGGGAGTCGTGCCGATGACGGCCGGCGGACGGTGGATTCGACGGTCAGGTGTTCGCGGCGCTGCCAGACGTACACCGGAATGCCGAGCAGCAGGAGCAGGAGACCGTAAAGGACCGCCTCCGCCCCGCAGCCGTAGATCACGAAGATCGAGAAGACGAACGCGACGACTTCAACCACGGACACGCGTGCCGCGGCAAGGCGGCCCTGCCGCGCCGCGATGAGCACTCCCGCCAGCGAGCAGAACGCGTATGGGATGGCGGCGGTCAACGTGGCCAGGCCGATGATGAGCGCGTAGATGGCGGCAAAGGCGGTGTCGCCGGACACCTGGACGAGCACGAGGCCGGTGGCGAACCCGGCCGACATGACGATCGCGGCGGCGGGCACGCCGCGCGGCGAGCGTCGCCCGAACAGCCGGGGGAACAGGCCGTCGTCGGCCACCGCCATCGGCACCTGCCCCATCAGCAGCGTCCAGCCGTTCAGCGACCCGATGGTCGAGATCACGACGGCAATGGACACGAGCGATGCCGCCCACGAGCCCCACAGGAGGTTGGCGACGTCGGCGAACGGCGCCGTCGATCCCACGAGCTGCTCGCGTGGGACCACGCCGAGCACGACGACGGTCCCGAGGACGTAGAGGATGGAAGCGATCGCGACGCCGAGCAGCGTCGAACGCGGAATCGTGCGCTCGGGATCGTGCACGTCTCCGGCGGGCACGGTCGCGGACTCCAGCCCCAGGAACGCGAACATCGTGAGCGGGGCCAGCGCGGCGCCGGCCGCGAACAGCGACTGTCCGCTCGGGTTGAACGTCGCGAAGTGCTCGGGGCGCACGGAGAACAGGCCGAGCAGTGAAATCGCCCCGAACGGGACGAGTTTCGCAAGGGTGGTGAGCGAGGCGATGATCCCGGCGGTCTTGACGCCCCGCAGGTTCGCGATCACCACGAGCCAGATGGCACCGAGCGTGATCGCGACGCCGATTGGACGGCTTCCCTGCAGGCCGGGGATGAGCGCGATCGCCGAGCCGGTGAACGCGGCCGCGATCGCCGGAAGCGACGCCCAGATCGAAATCCAGTACCCCCAGCCGACGAGGAAGCCGGCGAAGTCACCGTAGGCGAGCCGCGTGTAGGCGTAGGGGCCGCCGGTGGCCGGGGCGACCCGCGCCAGCCTCGCAAACGCGAGACCCAGGCAGCCGGCGCCGATGCCCATGACGATCCACGCGACGACCGCCAGCGCGCCGTACGGCGCCAGCGCGGAGGGCGAGAGGTAGAACCCGGCGCCCACCATGTTGCCGACGACGATGGCGGTGCACGCGGTCAGCCCGAGGCTCGGGCGCGCCGCAGCTGCGGTCGACATCGGCTCACCGTCGCACCGAGGCGTCGGTCTGCGGAGCGGAATCGGTGGCGTAGACGATTCCCTCCTCCCGCATCGACACCGTTGTCCCGGCGCGGCCCTCGAGGATCTTCTCGAGATCCGTCAGCGAGCCGATGGCCGCCTGCTTCCCCGTCGCCCTCGCGAACCGGCACGCCGCCTCCACTTTCGGGCCCATGGACCCCGCCGGGAAGCGGAACGCGCTCAGCGCCTCGGGCGATGCGCGCCGGATCGCAGACTGGTTCGGCGTGCCCCAGCCGACGCAGACGGCCTCGGCGTCGGTCAGCATCACGAACACGTCCGCGTCCAGCTCGCGCGCGAGCAGCTCCGAGGCGAAGTCCTTGTCGATCACGCACTCGGCTCCGACCAGGTGGCGGCTGGCGTTCTTGGCGTACATCGTCGGAATGCCCCCGCCACCGGCGGCGATCACGATCGTGTTCCGCTCGAGTAGCCACTTGATTGGGCGCAGCTCGAAGATCCGTTTCGGTTCGGGAGAGGCGACGACGCGGCGCCACTTGTCGCCGTCCGGCTTGAACACCCAGCCCTTCGTGGCCGCCAGCTGGTCGGCCTCGTCTCTCAGGTACACCGGGCCGATGAACTTCGTGGGGTTGCGGAAGGCGGGATCGCCGGGATCGATCTCCACCATCGTCAGGATGGTGGCGAAGGGGCGCTCGAAGGGGACCAGGTTGCCGAGCTCCTGCTCGATCATGTAGCCGATCATCCCCTCGGTCTGCGCGCCGAGGACGTCGAGCGGGTAGGTCTCGAGCTTGGCGTAGGCCGCGCCCTGGAGCGCGAGGAGGCCCACCTGCGGGCCGTTGCCGTGGCCGATCACCAGCTGGTGTGCGGCCGCCACCGGCGCCAGCGCCTTCGCGGCGGCCCGTACGTTGCTGCGCTGAACGTCGGCGGTCATCGGTTCTCCCCGCCGCAGGAGGGCGTTGCCGCCAAGCGCGACTACGACCAGCATGGGTCAATCTCCCAGGGTGGCCACGAGGATGGCCTTGATCGTGTGCATGCGGTTTTCTGCCTGTTCGAACGCGAGATTGAGCTCCGATTCGAACACGTCGTTGGTGACCTCGATGCCGTTGGCGAGGCCGAAGGCCTCGGCGACCTGTTTGCCCACCGTGGTTCGCGTGTCGTGGAAGGCGGGCAGGCAGTGCATGAACTTCACGTTCGGGTTGCCCGTGCACTTGATGACGGCGTCGTTGACCTGGTACGGCCGAAGCAGCTCGATGCGCTGGTTCCACACCTCCTTCGGCTCGCCCATCGACACCCAGACGTCGGTGTGGATGAAGTCCACGCCCTTGACCGCCTTCGCGACGTCGTCGGTAATGGTCAGCCGCGCGCCCGACTTGTCGCGCAGGCGCTCGGCGATGGCGGTGAACTCCTCGGACGGCCACAGCGCCCTGGGGCCGCAGATCCGCACGTCCATGCCCATCAGGCAGCCGACGATCATGAGCGAGTGGCTCATGTTGTTGCGGGTGTCTCCGAGGTACGCGTATGCGATCTCGTGAATCGGCTTGTCGCTGAACTCGCGCATCGTCATGACATCCGCGAGCATCTGTGTCGGGTGGTATTCGTCGGTGAGCCCGTTGAACACCGGCACGCCGGCGTGCGCGGCGAGCTCCTCCACACCCGCCTGGCTGGCGCCGCGGTACTCGATGCCGTCGAACATGCGGCCGAGCACGCGCGCCGTGTCGGCGAACGACTCCTTGTGGCCGATCTGCGACCCCGAGGGATCGAGATACGTGACGTGCGCGCCTTGATCGAAGCACGCGACTTCGAAGGCGCACCGCGTGCGCGTCGAGGTCTTCTCGAAGATCAGGACGATCTCCTTGCCTTCGAGGTGCTTCTGCTCGGTGCGCGCGTATTTGGCGCGCTTGAGATCCCGGGAGAGGTCGAGCAGATACCGGAATTCCCGGGGCGTGTAGTCCTGAACGGTCAGCAGCGATCGGTTTCGCAGATTGAGGCTCATTGGTCGTTCCTCGATGCAGTCGCAGTCAGTCGATCGGATCCCGCGCAATCGGACAGGTCATGCAGTGCCCGCCGCCGCGGCCGCGGCCCAGCTCCGCGCCGCGCACGGTAATGACTTCGATGCCCGCCTTGCGCAGCAGCGTGTTGGTATGGGTATTGCGGTCGTAGCCGACGACGACGCCCGGTTCGAGCGCGACCACGTTGTTGCCGTCGTCCCACTGCTCGCGCTGCGCCTGCCAGGCGTTTCCGCCCGTTTCCACCACGCGCAGCGCCTTCAGGGCGAGCGCCTCCCGGACCACCTCGAAGAGATGACCGGTGTCGGGGTGGACCTCGATCCCCCCCTTGCCGTCCGGGCGTGCGCTGTAGCAGCGAATCTGATCGACCACGTCGCGGAAAGCGGTGCACAGATCGCGGTCGCAGAAGCTGAACACGGTGTCCAGGTGCATGGCCGCACGGCTCCTCGGCATGAGGCAGCCGATGACGCGGGTGGCAGCGCCGTGCTCGAACAGCCGGGCGGCCACCTGGAACACCGCCTGCCGCGTGGTCCGCTCCCCCATCCCGATCAGGACGACGCCGCGGCCGACCGGCATGACGTCGCCCCCTTCGAGGCTGGCCGCGCCGAAGCTCTCGTCGGAGTCGCCCCACCAGATCGTGAAGCCCCCGCCCTTGAAGCGCGGGTGGAACTTGTAGACCGCGCGCTGTAACAGCGTTTCCGGCTTTCGCGCGGGCCAGTACATCGGGTTGCAGGTGACGCCGTTGTAGATCCAGCACGATGGATCGCGCTGGAACAGCGTGTTCGGCACGGGCGGAAGGAGGAAGTCGCACCCGTCGTAGGCCTCGGCGAGCATCGTGGCCAGCTCGCCGCGCGGCAGATCGACGATCGCGATGCCGCCGATGAGATGCTCGGCGAGCTTGACGTTCGGCATCTCGTCGAGCCACGGCCGCAGCGCGCGCTCCATCCCGAGGCCCACGTCATTCGCGGTGATTCGCCGATCGAGCACCCAGGCGCGCGCCTCAGGATCGGCCAGAACCTCCGCGAGCAGATCGTGCAGATCGAGCACGTCGATGCCGCGCTCGCGCATCTTGAGCACGAAGTCGTAGTGGTCCTTCTGCGCCTCCTGCACCCACAGCACGTCGTCGAACAGGAGGGCGGCCCGGTTGTCCGGCGTCAGCCGCTGGTGCGCCAGGCCAGGCCGGCAGACGAGGACGGTCCTGAGCTTGCCGACCTCGCTGTGGACGCCGACGGCGGCCGCGGCCCCGGGATGCGGCCGTGACGCGGACGGGGTCGCCGCTGTGTCCGGTCTCCGCGTTTCAACTCCCACCTGACACCTCCCAATCCGCCACCTCCGACCGGGAACGACCCTCAGCCCCTCGCGGCGCTATTCCGGAAGCGCGTTCCACCGGAAGAAAGTCAGCGTGCTGTCGTCGGGTTCGGCGAACCAGTTGGCATACACGCGGCCCAGCTCCCCCGACGCCTGCAGCCGGCTGAGCGTGCGATCCACGACCAGGCGGAGCGACTCGTCGCCTCTCGCCAGGGCGAACGCGAGCGGCTCGTACGTGAACAGGCGATCGATGACGATCAGCTCGCCCGGGACGCGATGCCGCCGGGCGGCGTCGAGCAGGATGGCGCGCTCGCCGAAGAGTACGTCGGTTCGCCGATCGACGAGCGCCTGCACGCCGGCGTCGTAGCCGGGCTGGCGCGAGACGCTGGCGATGATCTGCAGCTCACCGATCCGCTCGAGCAGCCAGCGCTCGGCCGTCGTCCCCTGCACCGCGGAGAGAAACCGCGACTGCACGGCCTGCGTGGCCGACGCGCGCCACACCGGGCGCGCCTGCCCGCGCCCGGCCAGCGCCTCGCGCAGGCGGGCCGGCGCATCGGCACGCACGAGCGCCCCGACGCCACCGGGGAACACCGGAATCGAGAACGACGCGTCGGCGCGCCGCGACAGCGTGACCGTCTCGGCCCCGCAGAGCAGATCGACCCGCCGCTGTTTCAGCGCCTCGAAGCGCTCGCCGGCGTTGAGCGGCACCCAGTCCACGGCGAGATCGCGGGAACCGATCTCGCCGCGCACCGCCTCCACGATGTGGCGGCACAGCTCGACGGAGTAGCCGGCCGCGACGCCCGATTCGTTGTTGAACGAGAACGGCCGTGCGTCCGTGCGGTAGCCGATCCGAATCGATCCGCCGCCGCGCAGACGGTCGAGAACGCCGACGGGCGCTGGCGTCTCAGGTGTGGACGGCGCAGCGGGCTTCTGCACCCGCGTCGCCGCCTGACCGGGCGGCGTCGGCGGGTCCTGCGCCAGGATGATCGGCACCGCGAGCAGCAGGAGCGCCGCCCCAGTCAGCGCCGGGAGAGACCGGAAGAATGGTCGATCGCGCATGATCGTGCTCCAGTTCGACAAGTCGGCGTTCACGCCGGCTGGACGGTGCCCGCCGGCCGCACGTGCGTGAAGCGGTATGCGATGAACGCCCAGATCATGAAGGCGAGCGCCCAGACGAGCATGCCGCCGAACACCGCGTCCTTGCCCGACGCGTAGATGACGTACCCGCTGTAGACCATGCCGACGACGGT
The DNA here is from genome assembly GCA_048594975.1 of Vicinamibacterales bacterium. Lineage (GTDB taxonomy): Bacteria > Acidobacteriota > Vicinamibacteria > Vicinamibacterales > 2-12-FULL-66-21 > JBMDXB01. The sequence goes on from JBMDXQ010000082.1 coordinate 8,464, forward strand.
GACCGCGACGTTGCGCCGGAACTTCGGCCCGCCGACGCGGGCGACCTGCATCATGACCGGCAGGGCCGACAGCGCGACGAGATACGGCACGACGTTGGTCACGACGGCGAGGTTGACCAGCGCGCTGAACTGTTCACTGAGGTTCGGCGACATCGTCGAGAGCGCCATCACCGACTGGATGACGCCCAGGATGACCATGCCGGCGATCGGCGCGCCGAAGCGGTTCGCCTGCGCGAAGACCTTCGGGAACATTTCGTCGTCGGCGGCCGCCTTGCCCGTCTGCGCGAGCGTGAACTGCCACCCGAGCAGCGAGCCGAGGCAGGCGAGCACCGCCAGCGCCATGACGATCGAGCCGATCGCCGGGTTGAACATCTTCGCGAACGCGAGCCCGAAGGGGCCGGTGGAGTTCGCCAGCTCCGCGTTCGGAACGACGCCCTGGATGACGGTCGTGGACAGGATGTAGACGATCGCCGCGCCGACGGTGCCGAACATGCACGCGAGCGGCACGTCGCGCTTCGGGTTCTCGACAGCGCCGGCCGCCTGGGCCGCCGACTCGAGGCCGAGGAACGCCCAGAGCGTCAGCGAGATGCTCGACCCGAGGCCCTGGACGATCGTGAGACCCTTCGGATTCCACGCCGCAGCGAACGTGTCGGCGCTGAACCAGAACCAGCCGATCGTGGACATGAAGCCCACCGGCAGGATCACGCCCCACACGGTGATGGCGCCTATCCGCCCGGTCATGCCGGGACCGCCGAAGTTGGCCACCGTCGTGAGCCACAGCAGCCCGATGATACCGATCGTGGTGGCAACGGGCGTCGACTCCAGCCACGGCACGAAGGTCGCCAGATAGCCGACCGCCGAGCTCGCGACGGCGACGTTCGCGATCGCGAGCGACACGAAGTACAGGAAGAAGACCTGGAAGTACCCGGCCTTCCCGTATGCATCCTCGGCGTACGCCGCCATGCCGCCGGGCCGCTGGTTGAACAGTCCGGCCTGCGCGAATCCGTAGGCCAGTGCCAGCGAGCCGATCGCCGTCACCCCCCAGGACAGCAGCGAAATCGCACCGACCTGCGCCAGGTTCGTCGGCAGCATGATGATGCCGGAGCCCATCATGTTGACGGCGACGATGAAGGTCAGCTGGACCAGGTTCATCTTCTTCTGCTGCATCGTCGTTTCTCCCCGGTCTCGTGCCAGCGTTTACTCCTTGGTCGCGACCGCCGAGTGCGAGCCTCGCGCGGCCTCCGCCCCGAGGCGCTCGGTCCTGACACAGTCCACGAGATAGCGGCGGCCGTCGGGTCCCGCCTCGAAGCGCAGCCCGTGGATGTCCGTCTCGAAGCCCGGGAACTTCGTGTCGAACTCCCGGGCGTAGAGGAGGTAATCGAGGATGGACCGCGTGGCGCGGGTGATGCGTTCGCCCGGCATGATGACCGGAATGCCCGGGGGATACGGGACGACCATCACCGCGACCACGCGATCCATCAACGCGTCGATCTCCACGCTCTCCACGTCGCCGCGCACGAGCTGCGCGTACGCGTCGGCAGGCCGCATCGCCACGTCGGGCAGGCGCGTGTACATCTCGCGCTGCGCCCGCGGCACCTGGTCCTTCCGATAGACGTCGTGGATGGCCTGGCACAGGTCCCTGAGGCCCATCGCGCCGTAGGCCTGCGGATGCGCCTCGGCGAGCCCCGGCAGCGCCCGCGAGACCGGCGCGTTGCTGTCGTAGAGGTCCTTGAAGTTCAGCAACTCGGTGACGAGCGTGCTCCACTTCCCCTTCGTGATGCCCATCGAGAACAGCACGAGGAAGGAGTAGAGGCCGGTCTTCTCGATCTCGATCCGCCGCGAGGACAGGAACCGCGTCACGATCGCGGCGGGAATGCCGGTGGCCTCCATGCGACCGTCTGCCGACAGGCCGGGCGTGAGCAGCGTCACCTTGATCGGATCGAGCATGACGTGGTTCGGGGCGAGACTCTCGAAGCCGTGCCAGGCGTCGCCGGGATCGAGCCGCCACCGCGCTGCATCGGCGACCGGCTCGGACGCCATCGCCGGGGGCTGCCAGACGTCGAACCACCACGATCCGCCGAGCTGGCGGCGCGCCCCGGTCATGGCGCGGCGGAACGCGAGCGCCTCGTCGAGCATCTCCTGCACGATCGCGCGGCCGGCCGGCTGCTCCATCATCGCCGCCGCCACGTCACACGAGCCGACGATGCCGTACTGCGGCGAGGTCGAGGTGTGCATCATGAAGGCCTCGTTGAACCGCGGCAGGTCGAGCTGCCGCGTACGGGCGTTCTGCACGTGAATCATCGACGCCTGGGAGAAGGCCGCGAGCAGCTTGTGGGTCGACTGCGTGGCGAAGGTCAGCGCCTGTTCCGCCCGCGCCGGCTGCGCCGACGAGATGGCGTGATGGCCGCGATAGAGCTCGTGGAAGTTGGCGTAGGCGTACCAGGCCTCGTCGAAGTGCAGCACGTCCACCGAGTTCCCGAGCGCGGCCTTGATGGCGTCGATGTTGTAACAGAGCCCGTCGTAGGTGGAGTTGGTCATCACCATCAGCCGGACCCGGCCCTCGCTCTCGCGCGCGAACGGGCTGTCGGCGATCTTCCGCGCGATCGCCTCGGCCGTGAACTGATCGCGCGAGATCGGCCCGATGATGCCCAGGCCGTTGCGCGACGGCACCAGGTAGATCGGGATCGCGCCGGTCATCACGATCGAGTGCAGGATCGACTTGTGGCAGTTGCGGTCGCACAGCACCAGGTCGCCCCGCCCCACCGTGCCGTGCCACACGATCTTGTTGGCCGTGGAGGTCCCGTTGACCACGAAGAAGGTGTGGTCCGACCCGAAGATGCGCGCCGCGTTGCGCTCCCCGGCGGCGATCGGGCCGGTGTGATCGAGCAGCGACCCCAGCTCGCCGACCGACACCGAGATATCCGACCGCAGCGTGTTCTCGCCGAAGAATTCGTAGAACACGCGGCCCACCGGGCTCTTGCGGAAGCCGGTGCCGCCGCCGTGCCCCGGCGTGTGCCACGAGTAGCTGGCCCGCAGCGTGTACTGCACCAGCGCCTTGAACATCGGCGGCAGCAGGCGCTCGAGATACAGCGACGCGGAACGGCAGATGGTCCGCGCCAGGAACTCCGGCGAGTCCTCGTGCAGGCGGAAGAACGCGTTGGCGTGCTTCAGCACCGCCACCGGCACCATTTCCGCCGTCCGCTCGTCGCCCAGCAGGAAGATCGGCAGGCGCAGGTTCCGCGCCCGCGTGGTGGTCAGCAGATCCTCGAGCGCGGCCCACTGCCCGTCGGTCGCCTCGACGCCGTCGATCGAGACGAGCAGGCACGACTCGTTGTGGTAGACGCGCGTCAGCCTCCGGGCATCGTCATAGCCCAGCCCGCTGACGATGCGGAACCCTTCGCGTTCGATGGCGGCGGCGAGGTCGCGGATGCCGCGCCCGGCGGCGTGCCCGGCCTCGAAGTCCTCGTCGACGATGACGACCGGAAATGCCTGCACGAACTCCACGACGCTCCTCCTCGGCCTCCGCGGCCGCGCCCGGCTCAGTAGCTGTAGCCGATGTAGAACATCCCGTATACGAAGTTCTTCGTGCGGCCGCTCGCCTGCTGCACGGCCTTGCCGGGATCGCCATAGGCGCCAATCAGGCTGATCGTGAAGTTGGAATTCAGCTTCCAGTCGGTGTACAGGTTGGTCTCCCACGCGACGTCGGTGGACGTGACGCCCTCGCCCGCCGACGCGGGCTGGTCCAGCAGGAACTTGAAGAACAGCAGGCCGCCGCTGATCTTCTCGTGCGGGGTCACGTGCGCCCGCACCAGGTGCGACTTCAGGTTCGAGTTCGACAGGAAATACTCGCCCGCGATCTCACCCTGCCACCACGTGCCCCAGTCGTAGAAGCCGAGGAACAGCGGGTCGAAGTTCTCGTTTGCCGTCGTCGCGGGATCGTCACCCTGGAAAAACGCGTAGCGGTAGGTGAACGTCGGCGTCCACGTCATGTTCTTCACCGCATATGCACCCTGCAGCGTCCACGCGTTGGAATCGAGCGCGTCGCCGTTCCGCTCCGACGCGTACTCGAACTCGAACGACAGGTCCGGCACCTGCAGGATCGGCGACGTGTAGGCGCGGACGTTGAACACGTTCAGGCCGTCGCGGCCCGGCCTCAGCTCTTCGTCGGCGGACCATTTCATGTACGTCGCGCCGAGCGTCGTGCTGCCGGGAAGGCTGATCTCGTAGTTGGTGCCCCAGAGCCGACTCCGGCTGTCGTTCTCCGCCATCTCGTCCTTGTCCAGCCAGAACGTATCGACCTTGTGCGGGCCCGGCTTGAGGCGGCCGATGGCGGCGAACTCGAACGCTTTGCGCGCGTTCGTCCAGTAGCCGCCGCGGCTGCCGCCCTCCGCTGCGCCGTCCCACAGCAGGAATCCGTGGCCGAGGCGGTATTGCGTGCGCCCCACGACGACGTCGAGGCCGTCCGTGCCGAGCGCAGGAATCGCGTCGCCCGACCGCCAGCCGAGCGAGAGATCCTCCGGGCCGAACGACGACACGTCGGACCCGAACGCCGATGGGATCGATCCGTAGGTCCGTTCGCCGACGGCGCTGATCTTCCCGTAGAGCACGCTGGACGACGCGAGCGTGTAGGCCCCCGAAAGCGCCGGCTTGATGTAGCCCTCGAACCACTGGTCGCTGAGGTTCTCGTCGATGCCCGGTTCCTTCGGGTTGTTGTAGAACGAATTGCCGAACCCGAAGGTGCCCCATCCCGCGTCGAAGTTGACCGTCCACTTGATGTCCGAGCCAGGGAACCCCGTCGAACGCGCTTTGGCGGCCTCGCCCTGGGTGGCTTCCGGCTGCTCCGCCGGCTTGTCGTCCGTGGTCTGCGACTGTGCGCGCAGCAGTCCTGTCGGCGCGAGCAGGAATGCCGACACGACCACCACCGTTCGCATCGCCCGAGTCATGCCTGTCTCCTCGTCTTGTCGCCGCAACGGAGAGGCACCCGTGCGCGGGCGCGCCGTTGCCGGCCGGGATCCTCATCGTGCAGGCCGTCTGCCATGCGCGCGCCGCCCGTCCCGGCGTCTCAATCACCCGATTCAAGCGAGGCTTCCGGGTCAGACGGACGTCGCCGCGGGCACGATCGCACGCGGGTACCGCCCGGTATCCCGGACGAACTCCGGCATGCCGTAGCGACAGGGCGTGGCGGAACCCGCGCCCGCCGACGGCGCCGCCACAGTTACGGCCGCCGCCGCAGGCGGAGGGCACACAGTTCGCAGCACAAGACCCATCCGCCCGCGACCCGGGTGGGCGGCAGCACGCCAGGGAGGGCTACCGATGGCTGGCGCGACATCCCCGTCTTCCGTGCGCATCCAGGTGCTGGGCGCGTGTGCGCTCGCACTCGGCGTGTTCGCGACGGTCGTGCACGCGCAGAAGATGGCGGGCTCGGCACCAGCCGCCGCGCCGGTTCAGAGCGACGCGCCGAACGACCGCCTCGGTCGAGGCACGCCGCGCGGCACGGTCATGGGATTCCTGTCCGCGGCACGTGCCGGGCAGCACGGTGTGGCCGCGCAATACCTGAACGCGTCGGGCAGCGGCGCAGAGGCCCTCGCGCGCGAGCTGTTCGTGGTGCTCGATGCGCGCCTGCCCGCTCGCCTGCCGCAGATCAGCGACGCACCTGAAGGTTCAGGCGCCGGCGGGGTGCGCCCGAACGAAGAACTCGTCGGGACGATCGAGGGCGGCCGCGGCACGGTGGAGGTCGTGCTCGAGCGCGTCCAGCAGACGGGAACGACACCCATCTGGCTGTTCTCCGCACGTACCCTCAGGGAGGTGCCGGCGCTCCACGACGAGATCGTGAGCAGCCGGCGCCAGTCGCCGCTGCGGGATTTCCTCGCCGGCATCCGCGTCGCCGGCATCCGCCTCGGGGATTTCCTCGCGATCCTGTTCGGCCTGCCGCTGCTCTACCTGGCGACGCTCGGGTTGGAGCGGCTGCTCGTGCCGCCGATCGGAGTCATCTGGCGGCGCGTGTTCGGCGGCTCGGAGACGGTGAGCCGAAACCGGTTGCCGACCGCGGCGCGCGTCCTCCTGGTGATGCTGATGGGAGGGTGGCTGATTACCGCGCTGCCGCTGTCGCTGGCGGCGCGGCAGCTATGGTCCAACGCGGCAGGCATCCTCGGCATCGGCGCTGTCGCCTGGCTGCTCGTCTCGCTCAACGGCGCGATCGAGCGCCACATCCAAAGGCGGATCCTCCCGGCGAATTCCGCCGCGGTATCGCTGCTGCGCCTGCTGCGCCGGTGCGTCGACCTCGTGGTGTTGTTCGCCGCGCTCATCGTCATGCTGAGGCGGCGCGGAATCGATCCCACGCCGGCGCTCGCCGGGCTCGGGGTGGGCGGCATCGCGGTCGCCCTCGCCGCGCAGAAGACCCTGGAGAACGTGATCGCGGGCGCGTCGCTCATCTTCGACCAGGCGGTTCGGGTCGGTGACTTCCTCAAGATGGGAGAGGTGGTGGGCACGGTCGATCACATCGGGTTGCGCTCGACGCGCATCCGCACGCTCGATCGAACCGTCGTCAGCGTGCCGAACTCGCAGATCGCGAACGCCAGCGTGGAGACGCTGTCGTCGCGCGACAAGTTCTGGTTCCACCCGATCGTCGGGCTTCGCTACGAGACCACGCCGGAACAATTGCACAGCGTGATCGACGGCATTCGGCGGCTGCTCGACGAGCGTGCCGCGGTCGATCCGGCGACCAGACGCGTCCGCTTCCTGCGTCTTGGAGCGTTCTCCCTCGACGTGGAGGTGTTCACGTACCTGCACGCCCGCGATTGGGACCACTTTCTCGAGATCCAGGAGCAGTTGCTGTTCGACATCACCGAAATCGTCAACCGCGCCGGCACGGCGATCGCCTTCCCGTCGCAGACGACGTACGTCGAGACCGCGGCCGGCGGTTCGGGACGGAGCGCCTCTTCCCGTCCGGTAGCGCCCGCGGAGGCCGGCGACGCCGCCAACGTGGCTCCGGCATTCCGGAGGATGGACTGATTTCGGAGGGCTCCTACGGCTGGGTCGGAAACACGCCGGAAGCGGCCAACCCGTTCTCCGCGCGGGTGTACGGCCGGTTGATATCGTGGCCGGGCGGAACGGAACGCGACGTGCTCTGGGAAACAGTCGCGAGAGACGCCGGGCACCCCGCCCGAGCGGCGCATCGCGTCAAGGAGATGTGCGTCATGCGTGGTCGAACGATGCTCGTACCGATGCTGCTGCTCGTCGGCACGGCCAGCGCGGCGTGGGCGCAGCAGGTGGGCGCCCCGGAGACCTTCAGCGCCAACCTGAACGTGACGGGGGCGACCGGAGGCGCGGCCGCCGCGACAATCCAGATCGACATCCGCCGCTACACGCCGCCGGCCGACCTCGCCGCCGTCGAGAGCGCCCTCAAGACCGGCGGGTATCCTGCCTTCATCGCCGCCCTGCGCAAGGCGCCCGAGGTCGGCGCGGTCTCGTTTGGCGAGCGCAAGTGGGCGATTCGGTGGGCGCGCGAGCGGCCCAGCGGGCAACACACCCGAAAGATCGTCGTCGTCACCGACCAGCCGATCTTCTTCGTCGGAGGTGGAAAGGTCGACGCCAAACCGCGCGAGGGTTACGAGGTGGCGGTCCTCGAGCTCGAGGTGGACAGCGTCGGGCTGGGCAAGGGGGTGATGACCGCGGCCGCGAGGGTCAAGCCGGACGGGGAAGGGGGCGTGCTCATCGACGACTACGCCGACAAACCGATCAAGCTCGTCACCGTCACGCGAACGATCCGCTGACACGGGTGTTCGCTGGCGCCGGCTCATGCCCGCCGCACGAAGACGGACGCGAGTTCTGGCCTGCCTGGTGCCCATCCTGTTCGCCGTCGACCCTGCAGCAGGGCAGGAGCTGGAGCCTCGCGCCTATTCGCCCTCGCCCGTTGGTACGACGTTCGTCGTCGCCAGCGCGACGCGATCGACGGGTGGCGTGTTCACCGACGAGTCAGCGCCGTTGACGGACGTGGAGGCGAAGGTCGGCCTCCTCGGCGTGGCGCTGGGGCACACCTTTGCCCTCTTCGGCAGACAGGCGCTCCTGCTGGGGGTGCTGCCGGTCGCGTGGGGCGAGGCCTCGGGCAACGTCGGCGAAGACCGGCGCGAGACCAGCCGCCGGGGACTGGCCGATCCGCGCCTGAAGGTCTCCGTGATTCTGGCCGGAGCGCGGCCGATGACGCGAGCCGAGTTCGCGCAACGGCGGCTCGCGCCCATCGTCGGCACGAGCATCACGGTCGTGCCACCGACGGGACAGTACGACCGCGCGAAGCTGATCAACCTCGGATCCAACCGGTGGTCGGTGAAGCCCGAGGTCGGGCTGTCCGTGCCGCTGGGGCGCTGGACCGTCGACGCCTACACGGGCGTCTGGCTGTTCAGCGACAACGACGCGTACTATCCGGGATCGACCCGTCGCCGCCAGGCGTCCGTCGTCGCGCTGCAGGCACACGTGAGCTACACGCTGCGGCCTCGCGCGTGGGTGGCCGTGAACGGCACGTGGTACGGCGGCGGACGCGTCACCGTCGATGGGACGCGATCGGCCGATCCGTACCACAACACACGCCTCGGCGCGACGTTGGCGATCCCGGTTGGCACCCGCCAGTCGCTGAAATTCGCCTACAGCACGGGGGCCACTACCCGCATCGGCGCCGACTTCAGGACCATCTCGGCCGCGTGGCAGCTGGTGATCTTCTGAGCGGCTGACGCCCGCTCACGGGACGGCAGCCCCGGGGACACGGGCTGGGACGGGGAGGCCGCGATCGCGGGGACCCCGCCGCGCTCGAGCGCAGTCCAGGTCAGCGCGGCGCCGGTTGATCGTGCGCGCCGGTGACGACGGTGCTCTGGCCTGCGGGCTCGAAGCTGCCGCCGAGCGCCAGGTGCAGGTTCACCCGCTGGATCCGCTGCTCGGCCTGGACGCGGAGCAGCGCCGACTGCGCGGAATTCACCGTGAGCTGCCGCTGCGTCACGAACCGCAGGTCGGTGCTGCCGATCTTGAACTGCGCCTGCACGATGCCCAGCGCACGCTGGTTGTGGGAGAGCGTCTGGACCAGGATCTGCTCCCGGTCGCGCGCCGCGATCTCGGCGGCAAGCGCGGCCTCGACCTCGTTGAACGCCCGCAGACCGACCGCAGCATAAGCGGCGACCGCCTCCTGCTGCTCGGCCGTCCGGATCTCCACCTGGGTCTTGAGCGCGCCGCCGGTGAAGATCGGTGCTAGCAGGCTGGCGCCGAGGTTCCAGATCGGGTTGTCGCGTTCCTTGAGCAGGAAGAGATCGCTCGAAATCGAGCTGACGCCGGTGGTGAGCTTGATGGACGGCAGACGCGCCGCCTTGGCTTCGTGCACGCGGTTGAAGGCGGCGGCCACGCGCCGCTCGGCTGCGACGACGTCGGGCCGGCGCTCGAGCAGCTCGGACGGCAGGCCGCCCGGCACGGCGTCGGGCAGCGGCGGCAGCTGCGCGCTGACGTCCAGGGCGGCCGCCGGGTAGCGGCCGAGCAGCAGCTCGAGGGCCCGCCGCGAGTCGTCGCGCGCCAGCTCGATCTGCCGTAACGCGTCGAAGTAGCTGCCCAGGGCGGCGCGCGCGAGGTAGAGATCCTCCTCGTTTCCGGCGCCGATCCGCACGCGCGTTTCGGCGAGCCGCACCATCTGCTCGTTTTCCCGGATCGTGCTGCGCGCGAGCGCCGCCTGCTGCTCCGCCTCGATGATGAGGAACCAGGTCTTGGCGACCTGCGCCGCGAGCGACTGCCGGGCGTACTCGAAATCGGCCTGAGCGGACAGGGCGTCTGCGGCAGCCGCCGCACGCCCGTAGCGCACGCGGCCCCAGACGTCGACCTCCCAGCTCGCCGACAGGGCCCCGCCCTGCAACCCCGATTGATCGCCCGACAGCTTGCCGCCGCCGCGGGCGAGCAGATCGACCGAGGGATACAGCTTGGCCCCGGCGAGTTTCGCGTAGAGCCGCGCCTGCTCCACGCGCGCGGCCCCTGCCCGCAGATCCGCATTGCCTGCGATGGCTTCCTTGACCGCCGCCGCCAGGCGTTCGTCGCGGAACGTCGCAACCCAGTTCGCCGACACCACGCCGGCCGACGCGTCGAGCGCCGACCACTGTGCCGGGACGGTGACCGCCGGCATCGACTCCTTCTTGATCGCGGCCGCGTCGGGCGGGTCCTTCAACGCGCACCCGGCGGCGACCGGGAGGACGAGCACTACGAGTGCTGCCGTCTTCATGGCCATCAGTGCCCCAGGCTGAGGCTGTGCTTGATGATGACGTAGTCGAGATACGACGACACGCGCAGCAGCACTTTGCGGATGATGTGCACCAGCGTCAGGTGCTCGGTGTAGATCGCGGCGGAGCCGCGCGCACCAGCGGCGAGAAACAGGTGCTTGTCGCGCTCGGAGACGAGGAGCTTCACCGGGAAGCGGCCCGGCGGCGCGTTCAGCACCGTCCGTGGGAGCTCGCCCGAGGCGTCGACTTGCCCCTGGGCCTGCGCCCAGATCACCGAATCGACGTGTCCCTTGATGACGCGGCCGGGATACGTGTCGAGCGTAATCTCGACCTCGTTGCCCGGCTTGACCTGGTGCAGCTCGTTCTGGCCGAAGAGCGCGAAGATCTGGTACTCGTTGTCCACGAAGGTCATGACCTCGTTGAACGGCATGCCGGCGACGAAGAACCCCGGGCGGAGCATGACGTTCACCATCGTGCCGTTCCCCGGCGCGCGCACCGTCGTCTGCGACAGGTCCCAGCGCGCGTTCGCGAGCTGCGCCCGGGTCGTCGCCGCCTGCGCCTCCGACACTTTGACCTGCGCCTGCGCCGACGAGATCTGCGCCCTGACCTGGGCGACCGTCGCCAGCTCGCCGTTGACCCGCCCCGCGAGCTTCTCGCGGATCTCCTGTTGCGACGCCTTCGCCGCCGCCAGCTGCGCCGACAGCTCGTCGACGTCGGTCTGCACCTTCTCGAGATCGAAGCGATTGCCGGCGCCCGCGGCGACCAGCTCGGTGTTCTGGCCGACCCGTTTTCGCGCCAGATCGAGCGAGGCGGTCAGCGCCGCCACCTGGTTGGTGGCTTCGTTCAACTGCTCGCGCAGCTGCGGTTCCGTCGATCGCGCGTCGGCGAGCTTCGCCTCGACCTCCGCGAGCTTCGCCCGATCCGCCCCCACCCGCGCCTCTTCCGATGCCAGCCGCGCCTCGAGCGACTGCACCTCGTTCTGGAACGGGGTCGGATCGATGCGGAACAGCACGTCGTTCTTCTTGACCGGCCGGTTGTTCTCGACCGGAACCTCGATGACGCGGCCGCGCACCTGCGAGACCACCGGCACGACATAGTTCACGACCCTGACGTCCGTCGTGGTTGGCGCAAAGATGTTGAGCAGCAGCAGCAGCGCCGCGATGGCGACCACCGGGAGAATCGCGACGCCGACCTTCCAGGGCGTCGTCCACGGCAGCAGCTTCAGCTTGATGAAGATCAGCCAGACGAAGAACGAGTAGATGCCGAGCAGCAGGATTTCCATTTACCGTACCCCCTGCTCCGTGACCTTCGCCTCGAGCGCCTCGAGGTCGGCGCGAAGCGCGGCGAGCTCCGACGCGGGTAGCCGGTCCTCCAGCTGCGCCACGCGATCGCGCAGGCTCGCCGGGGCCACGGCCCCGTGCGCCGCCTCCTCCTTCAGGGCGTCGGGGTGCTTGTCGGTGCCGTACGCCATCCGGTACATGACCGGCTTGGAATAGGCCCACAGCCACGCCAGCGGCCACAGCAGGCCGCCGAACACCAGCGACAGCAGGCAGAGCGTCCGGATCGCCTCGAACTGCGGATGGTGCCGTTTGTGGGCGATCTTCTCGGGGAGGACGTGCACCATCCAGAAGAGCACGATGAGCACGACCGGCACGATAAACAGGACGAACAGCGCCAGGAAGGTCGCGAGCTTGTCCTCCAACTCCGGCGACAGCAGCGAGGCGCGGGCGTCCGCGGGGGCGGCCAGCATCCCGGCGACAACTCCCAGGGTCGCAAACGCCTGGCAGGCGCGCCGAGAGGAACGTTCGTCCTTCAGCATCTGGTGTGCACGCATCGCATCACCCGTCGGGTACGCGTCGCCGGACTAGCGGCTAACGAGCGGCAAGGAGTTGTCCCAGTCATGCCCGCTCCGCAGCACTCGCCATGCCATGACCGCACGCGGTTGGACGGCTTTCGAACACGAATGAAGAGGACGCTTCCGGTCGCTGCTGGCGTCGCCCGTGCGCAGACCGCTCCGGAATTGCGGGCGACCTCCGGAATAACGGAGAACCGGGATTGCACCAAGGATCCATTCCCATGACCCCCCTCGGCGTGATTTGGTATAGCGACTGCTCCGGAAACCGGGGTTTGTCGCTTTCCCTCCGGCCGGCCGGAGGTTTCATTCTTGACGGACATCGATCCTCTGTCGACCGTTGCACTCGAGTCCCTGCCGCACGGGGTCCTGGTCCTCCGTGTGGACGGTTCCATCGCGTTCGCGAACGGCCGGGCGGAACAGCAGTTTGGCTACTCCGCCGGAGACCTGGTCGGGCAGCCCGTCGCCATCATCCTGCCCGATCTGAACGGTGAGGCGGACCGGGCGGACGAGTGGGGAGCACCGGCGAACGGCGCCGCCATGACAGACCGGGCGACGCCTCCCGAAGAGGGGCGGCGCGTGCCCGGCCGCCGCCGTGACGGGTCTCCGGTTCCCGTGGACATCAGGCTGCGCTGGTGTCAGACGCCAGACGACACGGTTGCAGTTGTCGTCGTAGACGACGGGCGCGCAGATCCGCGCACCGGGGAAGAGACCGGCCCGACGACCGCAGCTCCAATCGAGAGCGAGCGGCTCGCCGTCGATCCGTTCGTACAGTTCATCAATCTCCCTGCCGAACGTGTCGAGGGCGCGATTCGCCACGGCCTGCAGCTCATTGCCGAAAGGCACGGCCTCGATCGCTGTACGTTCTTCGCCATTCAACCGGATGGGTTGCTGGTCGATCCGGTGGGCTGGGTGATCCCGGGCGGGAACGATGGTCTGACGCCTGTAGCGGCCGCCAAGTCGTTTCCCTGGGCGCTCGAGATGATCCGCGCGGGACGGGTAGTGTGTTTCTCGAGCCTCGAGGACATCCCCAGCACCGTGGATCGCGAAACCTTCCGGTCGCGCGGCGTTCGATCGGCTGTCGTCGTGCCGCTGGCAGTCGACGGGGAGATCGTAGGCGCGGTCAGTTTCAACACGATGCGCGAGGAACGCCGCTGGGAACCGGAGACGGTCCGTCAGTTGACCGCCGTGTCCGCCGCGCTCGGGAACGTGCTGGCGCACCGGAAGGACGAGGAGGCCCTCCAGAAGGCGCTGTCCGAGGTTGCGCGGCTTCGCGATCAGCTGGCCTCCGAGAACGTGTACCTCCGTCGCGAGGTGGAGGACCGGTCGGGCAGGGGCCGCATCATCGGCCAGAGTGCAGCGATTCGGCGCGTCCTGGCGCAGGTGCGGCAGGTGGCGCTCACGGATTCGACCGTGCTGCTGCTCGGCGAGACCGGGACGGGCAAGGAGCTCTTCGCGGCGGAAATCCACGAGCTGAGCGCACGGCGCGGGCGCCCGATGGTGCGGATGAACTGCGCCGCCATCCCGACGACGCTGATCGAGAGCGAGCTGTTCGGCCGTGAAAAGGGGGCATTCACCGGCGCGGTGGCGCGGCAGGTCGGGCGGTTCGAGCTCGCCGACCAGTCGACGATCTTCCTCGACGAAATCGGGGACGTGCCTGCCGAGGTCCAGATCAAGCTCCTGCGCGTCCTCGAGGAACGACAGATCGAGCGATTGGGAAGCCCGCGCCCGATTCGCGTGAACGCGAGAATCATCGCCGCGACGCACCGCGATCTCGTGCAGCGGGTCGCCGACGGCATGTTTCGCGAAGACCTCTTCTATCGTTTGAACGTATTCCCGATCACGGTGCCGCCGCTTCGCGAGCGACCCGAAGATATCCCGATGCTGGTCTGGCGGTTCGTCAACGAGTTCAGCAAGTCGTTCGGGAGGCGCATCGAGGTGATCCCGGGTGAGAACATGGCGGCGCTGCAGCAGTACAGCTGGCCGGGAAACATCCGCGAGCTGCGTAATCTCGTCGAGCGCGCGATGATTTCGACCAAGGGGTCCCGCCTGATTATCACGCCGCCGTCGCCGCAGGCGGCCGCACGGGACAGCGCGAAGCTGACCGACGTGGAAAGAGAGCACATTCGCGCAGTGCTGGAGAGCTGTGGCTGGCGCATTCGCGGCCAGGGAGGGGCGGCCGACAGCCTGGGCCTTCGGCCGACGACGCTTGAGACGCGCATGGCGAAACTGGGGCTCACCCGGCCGAAGCGCTAGTGCGAGGGCGAGTCGAGGGCAGAAGATGCCGGATTCCCGACAGCAGCGCACGGGGTGAGCTCGAAGGAGGGCCCCGGCAACGGGGCAAGTTGATTGCTAACTCGGCCGCAGCATGGTGCACCCTGGGAGCAGAGCGCTGTGTTGGCAGGAACTGGAGCGTGAGAGATGGAGACGATCAGCAGCAGCGAGCCTCATCGAGCGAGGGCGTCCTGGCTGCGGGAGGCGAACGCGGACAGCGGCGTCGAGTGCGCCCCAACTGCCATTCCTACCGGCGCAGGCGGCATCGTCGGACAGAGCCCTGCCATCGAGCAGGTGCTCGCCCAGGTTGACCAGGTCGCGCCCACCGACGCGACCGTGCTCCTGCTTGGCGAGACCGGAACCGGCAAGGAGCTCGTGGCGACGCGGATCCACGAGCTGAGCGCGCGCCGCGCGCAGGCCATGGTGCGGGTCAACTGCGCCGCCATCCCCACCACCTTGATCGAGAGCGAGCTGTTCGGCCGCGAGAGAGGTGCGTTCACCGACGCCGTGACGACGCAGGTCGGGCGCTTCGAGCTGGCGGACCGCTCGACGATCTTCCTCGACGAGATCGGCGACCTGCCCGCGGACGTGCAGGTCAAGCTCCTGCGCGTCGTCGAGGAACGAAGCCTCAATCGGGTCGGCAGCCCGAAAGCCATTCCGGTCAACGTCCGGATCATCGCCGCCACGCACCGGGACCTCGAGCAGCGAATCGCGGAACAGGCGTTTCGCGAGGACCTGTTCTACCGCCTCAACGTCTTTCCGATTCGGGTGCCCCCCCTGCGCGAGCGAAGCGAGGATATTCCGCTCCTCGTCTGGCGGTTCGTGGCGGAGTATTCGAAGCTGTTCGGCAAATCCGTCGACCGCATTCCCGTTGCGAGCATGCGGGCCTTGCAGCAGTATCCCTGGCCCGGCAACATTCGCGAGCTGCGCAACGCCGTCGAGCGAGCCATCATCCTGTCGACGGGCCCGCGGCTGACCATCCCGGTACCGGTTGGGGGTCCGGCGGCACTCGGCCAGCGCAGCGTCAAGCTGGCTGACGTCCAGAAGGAACATATCCGGAGCGTCCTCGAGAGCGCCGGCTGGCGAATCCGGGGCATGGGGGGCGCGGCCGAACGCCTCGGCCTGCGGCCAACAACGCTGGAAACCCGGATGGCGAAGCTCGGCCTGATCCGGCCGAAGGCGTCCTGAAGGACCGCGGAAAGATGCGCTGGCGCGGCCCGGCGCCGCTCGCGGCACGAAGACGAAGACCAACGAAGAAGACCAACGAAGACGAAGACCAACGAAGACGACGAAGGCCGCGCGAAGCGCGGCCTTCCCCCCTGTCGCTGAGCGTAGTCGGACTCGGACTCAGGACCCGATGGTGACCGCCGCGCTCAACTGAAACTGCAGGCGGGTCTCCGCCGGAAGCTTGAGGTGTTCTTCGCCCCCGGACGCGACGGCGGCCCCGGTCACGCCGCCGATTGCAGCGCCAATCGCAGCGCCCTCACCGCCGCCGACGATCCCGCCGAATACGGCGCCGAGCCCGGCGCCTCCGCCGACCTTGCGTGCGGTGCGCTTGCCCTCGCCCTTGCCCTGGCTCTGCACGTACCCGGTTGCGACCTCGTAGACCATCCCGCCGAACCCGATCGAGTTCATCTTCAGCGAGATCTTGTCGCTCCCCTTCATCGTGCCGGACTGCTGCACCTGGGCGGCCTGGAGGACCGCCGACGCGCCCCGCGGAATCACGATCGATCCGCCGATCATGACCGGGTCGTCGACCACCGCCTTGAACGTCTGGCCGGCGCGCGACAGGTCCACGTCGATCGATTCCGAGAGGCGCACGTTGATCGTCGTGCCCGCCGGTACGGTCACCGTCGGCCGCGCCGCTGCCTTGGCGGCGGGCTTGGGGGCGGGCGGCGGCGGTGGCGGCTTGCGGACCGAGAACTCCACGCCGACGGTATCCTCGAGCGGGAAGGCAGACACGCTGCCGTCGTCGAGCAGGAGGCGCACCGTCTTGCTGTCGCCTCCGATGAACATCCCTTCCACGACCTTGCCCGACCGCAGCCTGACTCGATCGGCGGAGAGCGGAACGCCCGATGCGAGCACGAGCGCGGCGACGATCCATCTACTTCTTCGGACGGTCATGATCGCGTCTCTCTTCCTGTGGAGCGATCGGCAGCGTCGCCGAAATCTGCAGATCGATCAGCTGCAGCAGCTGGTGCTCGACCTGCAGGAAGCGCAGCGCCGTGCGCGGCGACAACGCCGCCTTGACCCGTTCGTAACATCTGGCCTTGGCCGCCTGCCGGCGCGCCTCCAGGTCCAGCGCCCTGGTGGCGAGCTTGTCCGCGATCTCGTCGGTGATCTTGGCATACGCCGCCGCATACTCGGCGATCAGGGCCACCCGTTCGTCGCCAAGCTTCGACATCTCGAGATCGTAGTCGCGGTAGATCGGCCAGAACGCCTTGTCCTCGGCGTCGGTGAACCCCATCACCTCGGTGATGATGGCCACCTTCTGCGCACGGACGTCGCTGCGCAGCAATTCCGCATACGTGCTGAGATTGAGCGACCGGGTGTCCGCCTCGCTGCCGCCCGGTACTTGCGCGGCTGCAGTCACCGCGACGGTCAGCAGCAGAAGTCCCGTTGTCACGTGTCGAATCACGGCTGCACCTCCCGCGCGGCGTCGTCTGGGTGCCTACTTCTTCGGCTTCGGCGGATAGTTCTTGAAGATCTTCTTGACCGCGTCGTTGATGCTTTTGTCGCGCTTCTCGGGCTTGGCCTGGGTGTTGACTTCCTTGACCCCGATCCCGCGCCAGGCGAGCTGCCCCTTCTTCGCATCGGCGAGGTCGATCACAAGCGTGCCGATCAGGATGTCGCGCACCTGCGTGGTGGTCGTGCCGCCTGCCCAGCCGCCGCCCCAGCCCCACCCGTACGGCCCGTAGCCGCCGCCGTAGCCGGAGCTGAAGGTCGAGATGTCCTTCTGCTTGTCGAACGCCATGTGGTAGACGACGAAGAGATCGGGGTTGGATTCCGCCTTCGTCAGCCCCTTCGCCGCCAGCTGCGCGTCGATTGCCGCAACGATGCGCGCATCGATGAGTTCCTGGCCGACCGGGGTACCATCCTTGTGCGCGTAGGTCTTGAAGGACGCGAAGTCTGCCGACTTTTCGTAGTCGTAGCTGGTTTTCTGCGCCAGCACGACAACCGGCGCCAGCACCGCTGCTACGACCAGGGTCACGACTCTGCTCTGCATAGGCGTTCCTTTCGCGTGTGGACCCCCTCTGTGCAATTGGTGCGCCGCCTTCCGGTGAAGGAGATGCCGAGACTGCCGGCCCCTCCGTACGCGGGTCCGGCCGGGGGCGGTCCGGTATTCCGGGGGAACTCCGGTCCGGCGGAGCGCCGATTCAGTACGCCCGCCTGGCCGAACGGTGATCCATTCCCCAACTTCAGGGCGGAGCACCACTTCGCGCCGCCGTGGCGGCGTTGAGCGGATCGGGCACATTCCCTGCTCCATACGCCGCCTGCCGGCGCACGCGTGCGCCGGCGTGACCGGCGCCGCCTGACCGCCGCCGACCAAGCGACCGCCATGCCGATCGACCTGCGTCACGAGCAAGGCAACGTCTATCGCCTCGAGATCGACGGCACGCTCCGAAAGGCCGATCTCGATCGGTGTCAGCGACGGCTCGCCGCCGAGATCGATCGTGCCGGCCCGGTCAGGCTCCTGTGCGTGCTCAGGGGATTCCGCGGATGGGAACCGCGCGCGGACTGGAGCGACATCGGGTTCTTCGTCAGGCACGGCAGCGCCATTGAGCGCATTGCCGTCGTGGGACCGCTCCGGTGGCGGAGCGAGGCGTTGTTGTTCGCGGGCGCGGGTCTGCGAAAAGCGCCGGTGGCGTTCTTCCCGCTCGGCACCCTCGCCGACGCACGCACCTGGTTGTCGTCGCGATCCGGCAGCGGTGAAAGAGACACGCCCGTACAGAAGCCCGTACGGAAGAAGGAAGAGAAGCCATGAGATGCAGTGGACGCGCGAGCCGGGTGGCCGCGGTCGCCGTTGCGATCGCGATGTCGTTCGAAACCCCAGCACAGCTGGCCGCCCTCGGCGAGGGACAGGCCGCGGCCAAGCCGGCCTCGAAACCGGCCGGGGCGCCACCGGCGAGCGCCGGGCAGAGCGCGAAGCCGGCGGCCGGCGCCGCGGCCGCCACGCCGGTCGACGGCGGGTGGCCCCGGGTGTACACGCTCCCGAGCAACGGGAGCGTTCTCGTCTATCAGCCGCAGATCGCGAGCTGGGAGCGACAGGCGCACGTCCTGGCCTACAGCGCGGTCTCCTATCGGAACACCGCTGCCGACAAGCCGGTCCTCGGGACGATCAAGCTGGAGGCAGATACGCGGGTCGCCACCACCGAGCGCCTCGTGGAGTTCCGCAACATGAAGATCGCGGAAGCCAATTTTCAGTCCCTGCCCAAGGAGCGGGTGCGAGAGATCGCCGACACCATCGACAAGGCGATTCCGCATGACGACCGGGTGATCGCGCTCGATCGCGTGCTCGCGAACCTGGACACGAGCCAGATCGTGCCGAAGAACGTCGAAGGCATCAAGGCGGACCCCCCGACGATCTTCTTCAGCAAGACACCGGCGGTGATTGTGAATCTCGACGGAGAGCCGATCTGGAGCCCGATCAAGGAGAACGACCTGAAGTACGCCGTCAACACCAACTGGGATGTGTTCCAGCACGTTCCCAGCAACGTGTACTACCTGAGGAACAACGATACCTGGCTGAAGGCATCCGATTTCAAGGGGCCGTGGACGCCGGCCGGGGCGCTGCCGGACAGCTTCAAGACGCTGCCGGCACACGACAACTGGAAGGACGTCAAGGCGAACCTGCCGGGCAAGCCGCTCAAGGCGTCTGCGGTGCCGAAGGTGTTCGTGAGCACTTCTCCTTCGGAGCTCATCCTGCTGACCGGCGAGCCGAACTACATCCTTGTCCAGGGCACCGGCCTGTTGTGGGTGAGCAACAGCGAAAGCGATCTCTTCCGGCTGGGCAAGGCGGGAACGGTGTATTACCTCGTGGCCGGCCGCTGGTTCTCGGCGCCGGACTTCACCGGGCCATGGACCTTCGCGACGCCGTCGCTGCCGGCCGACTTCAAGAAGATCCCGCTCGAGCACCAGCGGTCGCGCGTGCTCGCGTCGGTGCCAGGGACCCCGCAGGCGGCCGAAGCCGTGCTGCTCGCGCAGATCCCGCAAACCGCGCGCGTCAACAAGAAGGAGGCGAAGGCCCCCGACGTGGCCTTCCAGGGCGACCCGCAGTTCGCGCCGATCGAACAGACCAGCGTGCAGCGCGCCGTCAATACCGACAAGGACGTCTTCAAGGTCGGCGACCTCTATTACATGTGTTACCAGGGCGTGTGGTTCGTCGGCAAATCCGCATCCGGACCGTGGGAGGTGGCGAGCTCGGTGCCGGAGCAGATTTACAAGATCCCGGCCAGCTCGCCGGCTCACCACGTCACCTACGTGACGGTCGAAGACGACGACGACGACGACTGGGTGGTCTTTGCGGCGGCGGCCGGCTACACGGGAATGATGGTGGCCTGGGGCTGCACGGTGTGGGGCACGGGCTGGTACTACCCGCCCTACTGGGGTTGGGGCGGCTACTATCCGTATTACTACCCGCACTTCCCCACCTACGGGTACTCCGCCTGGTACAACCCCTACACCGGGGCGTACGGCCGGAGTGCAGCGGTTTACGGTCCCTACGGCGGCGCCGGCGTCGGCGCCCGCGACAACCCGCGGACCGGAACGTATGCGCGTGGCGCCGCCGCCTACGGTCCCTATGGTGCGCGAGGCGTCGCGCAGGCCTACAACCCGCGCACCGGCACGTACGCTGCGACGCGCCAGGGATCGAACGTGTATGGCAGCTGGGGCTCCACCGCGGTGCAGCGCGGCGACGACTGGGCGAGGACGAACCGGTACACGAACCGGCAGACGGGTACCACGACGCGCACGATCAGGACCGACGAGGGCTCGGCGGTCACGCGTCGCGGCGCCGGCGGCGGTACGGTCGGCGTGGGCAGCAGCGGCGACGTCTACGCGGGCAGGGATGGCAATGTCTATCGCCGCCAGGACGGAAACTGGCAGCGGTACGACGACGGCGGATGGACCAACACCGATCGGCAGCCGGGTGAACGGCCCACCCCGACCGACCGCACGGGCACGCGCGAAGCGCCGGCGGCGGGCGCCCGTACGACCGATCGCGCGACGACCGAGCAGCTGAATCGCGACGCCGCCGCCCGGCGCGCGGGCGCGCAGCGGACGACCGATTACTCGAACTACCGGAGCAGCGGCAGCGGCAGCAGCCGCAGCGCCGGCAGCTACCGCGGCGGCGGCGCACGCGCCGGCGGCGCGCGCGCCGGGGGCGGTCGCCGTCGCTGAAAGGCGGCACGGGCTCAATCATGCAGAAGCACTCCTTCACCGCCGCGTTCGCCGCGGGCGTTCTCGTGCTCGCATCGCCGGCAACGGCGCAGGAGTCGCGCGCCGAGGTCATCGCCGCCGCGCAGGCCCGCAAGGCCTCGGAGCTGAAGCCGCGCGAGCCCACCGCCGCCGAGCGGTGGTTCGTCGCCCTGCGGCGCGAGTTCCTCGACGAGCCGTCCGGCCCGTATCCGTACTTCGAAAGCGTCTACAGCGGGGGCGGCTTCACGCTCGGCGCCGGTTACCGCTCCTTCTTCGGCGATCGGACGCACTGGGACGTCAAGGGGCTCTATTCGATCAAGGGTTACAAGCTCATCGAGCTGAGCACCGACTCCTGGGGACACGCGCAGGGCCGGCTCGACCTGCACGCGCGCGCCGGCTGGCGCGACGCCACCCAGGTCGCCTATTACGGCCTCGGCATCGACAGCCGGGACGCGCCGGCGAACTTCGGGCTGCAGCAGGGGTACGCTGGCGGCGACCTGCGGGTCCGGCCGGGCGGCTACACCGTCTTCACCGTCGGCGCCACCTACGAAGACTACTCGCTCGGCCCTGGGAGCGGCAGCACGCCCTCGATCGAGGAGGTGTTCACGCCCGAGACCGCGCCGGGACTGGGGGTGAGTCCGGCGTTCCTGCACACGATCGCGTCGGCCGGCATCGACTGGCGGCCCGCACCCGACTACGCGCGACGCGGCGGGCTCTACCAGGTCACCTATCACAACTACGCCGATCGGGACGACGTCCACAGCTTCGATCGCGTCGACGGCGAAATCGTCCAGCACATCCCGGTTCTTCGCGAGAACTGGGTCATCTCGCTGCACGGCCTCGTCCAGACCACGCTCGACGACGAGGACGAGGTGCCCTATTTCCTGCTGCCGTCGCTCGGCAGCGGCAGCACGCTGCGCGCGTATCCCAGCTGGCGCTACCGCGATCGCCACAGCCTGCTGCTCACCGGCGAACTCCGCTGGATTCCCAGTCGCCTCGGCATCGACATGGCGCTGTTCTACGACATGGGCAAGGTCGCCCGGCGCTGGGACGAGCTGAGCCTCGACGGGTTGAAGAGCAACGTCGGCATCGGCGTTCGTTTCCACACCCCGCTAGCCACCCCGCTGCGAATCGAGCTGGCACACGGACGCGAGGGCCTTCACCTGGTGTTCGCGGGGAGTGCCGCTTTCTGAGGCGAGGACCCGTACCATGACGAATCGCCGCCGTCTCGTGTCTTGCGTCGTGTGGTGCGGCTGCGCCGCCTTCCTCCTGTCGGCGGCGCCGCGCGGCGCGGCGCCGAGGTTCTACGGCGACGATCCCATCCCGCGCGAGCCGGAAACCCAGGATGCGTCGCGGGTGCAGGAGTGGGACATCGACCTGTTCTGGGACCTGGCCGAAAACCTGTTCGGGCGGCCCGGCGATCCCGCTCCGAACGTGCGCGCGCAGAACGTCAACACCGTCGACGAGGTGCCGGACTCGAGCTGGTTCACGAACCGGATCGGCACGCGCCCGCTGCCGATCGAAGAGCTGCAACGGGGACCGCTGACGGGCAGCGGGCCCGAGCCCGGCACCTGGTCGGTGATCGCCTCGAAGCAGGCGGGGTTTGCCCCGGGCTTCACGATGCGCGACGGCAAGGGTGAGACCTGGTTCGTGTCGTTCGACGCGGCCGGGCATCCGGAAGCGGCGACCGGCGCCATTCTCGTCGCCAACAAGATCTTCTGGGCGCTCGGCTACTGGCAGGCGGAAAACTATCTCGTGCGCATCCGCCCCGACCAGCTCGTCATCGCCGAGTCGGCCACCTTCACGCCCCCGTCGGGCAAGCGCCGGCGGCTGAAATCGGGCGACCTGGACGACGTTTTCCGGCGCTCCGACCGCGGGGCCGATGGGTCGTATCGCGCCGTCGCATCGCGTGCGCTCCCCGGACGCGTGCTCGGCGGCTTCCGCTATTACGGCACCCGTCCCGACGACCCGAACGACCTCGTGCCACACGAGCACCGTCGCGAGCTGCGCGCCTTGAAGGTCTTCGGGGCGTGGACGAACCTCGTCGACATGAAGGCCGGCAACACGCTCGACTCGCTCATCACCGAAAACGGCAAGGGGGTCGTGCGCCACTACCTGCAGGACGTGGGCTCCACGTTCGGCACCGGCGCCAACGGCCCGCGTGAATACGACGAGGGCTGGGAATACCTCTTCGACGGGAGACTCACACGCAACCGCCTCCTCACGATGGGCCTGTGGCTCGAACCGTGGCAGAAGGTGAAGTACGTCGAGACGCCGGCGATCGGGCGATTCGAGGGGGAGGCGTTCGTGCCGGAGGCCTGGAAACCACGCGTGCCGACGGCGGCATTCCTGCGCGCGCGTGTCGACGACAGTTTCTGGGCCGCGCGCCGGGTGATGGCGTTTTCCGACGAGATGATCCACGCCGTGGTCGCAACCGGGCACTACTCCGACGAGTCCGCGGCGAAGTTGCTGGCCGACGTCCTGATTCAGCGCCGCGACAAGATCGGACGAGCGTACCTGACGGCGGTCACTCCGGCCGTGAACGTGGCCCTCGACGGCTCGGATACCTTGACCTTCGACAACGCCGCGGCGGCCGCAGGCGTCGCGGACGAACCGCCCGGCGGCTATGCCGTGACCTGGGCGCGGTACGACAACGCCACCGACACGGCGGACCCGATGGCGTCGCCGACGCCGACCACGACGCGGCGCGCGAAGGCGCCGGCGCCGCTGCCGACCGCGCCGGGAACGTTCGTCAAGGTGCAGATCGCCACGAGCAGGCAGGAGCCGACAGCCGTGGTCCCGGTGGACGTCTACTTCCGCCGGACCGGCAGCGGGTGGACGCTGGTCGGCATCGATCGGCTGCCCCGGCAGTGACGGCAGGACGATCAACAACCGCGGAGAGGAGGATCCGTGAAGAGCTGGCTCGCGTTTGCCGCGGCGCTACTCGCCCCGATGGCGGTCATGTCCGGCGCACCCGCCGCCGTCCCGCAGTCGATCGAAGGCGCATTGCCGACTCCCCTGCGGCTGTCGGCGTTCGCCGTGAACATGAGCACGGTCGCGACGGGGACGACGGCCGTGATGGACATTCGAATCACGCGCTGGTCCACCGCCGCCGAACGCGAGCGGTTGATCACTGCGGCGATCGAGAAGGGGCAGGACGCGTTGCTGCGCAGCCTGCAGAAGATGCCGGATCACGGGCGCCTCAGCATTCCCGGCTGGCGGGGACCGGATCCGCACAACGCCCGGCTCGGCTGGGAGTTGCGCTATGCCGTGGCGACGCCGGGAGAGGACGGCGGCCACCGGATCGCCATTGCGACCGACCGCTACATCGGCATGTGGGAAGCGCGAAACCGGCCGCGCACGATCGATTATCCCTTCACCCTCATCGACATCCGGCTCGACGGGAACGGCCGCGGCGTCGGCAAGATGGCCGTGGCCACGAAGATCGAGTTCAACAAGAAGAAGCAGGAGATGGTGCTCGAGAACTATGCGTCCGAGCCGGTCAGGCTCAACGAGGTCAAAATTGAGAAGTAGCGGCTCACGTCGTTTGGCTGGCGTGCACCCACGGCTGGTGCCCGTGCTGGCGGCCGTGGCACTGGTCGGACTCGCCGGCACGGTCGGCGCGCAGAAGCTCGAGGTCAAGGTCGACCGCGATCCGAAGGCGGACTTCGAGACGATCAAGACCTATGCGTGGCTGCCGCCGCCACCGCTCGTCCAGAACGTCGCCCCCGACGCCACGAGCAATCCGACGCTCAGCGACGAAGCGCTCCGCCCGCACATCGTCGCGGCCGTGGATCGCCAGCTGACGGCGCGCGGGCTGACGAAAATCGACGACCGGGATGCCGCGGACGTCCACGTCGCCTATTTTGCCGCGCTCACGACCGGCATGACGCAGACGTATCTGGGCGAGTACTACGGCTACGTCACGGGGTTTGCCTCGGTCTTCCTGCCTGGCGGCGCCCCCAGCACGTCGACGAGGGTTCACGAGAAAGGCACCGTCATCGTCGACATCGTGCAGCGTTCCTCGAAGCGCGCGATCTGGCGCGGCTCGGTGATCACACGGATCAATCAGGAGCACACGCTGGAAAAACGCATCGAGCGCATCCACGAGGGCGCCGAGCGGATCTTCCGGCAGTTCCCGATTCGGCCGAAGCAGTAGGGTCATCACCATGTCCCGGCGCGTTCTCCTGCTCGCCGCGACGCTTGCGATCGGGTTCCCCGGGTGGACCGCGGGACAGACGCCGGCGGCCGCCCCCGGCGGCGATGCGTTTGCGGTGGCGGTTGCGCAAGCGGCCAGAACGGCCGTCGTCGCCGACCCGCCGGCGACGCTCGTGTACGCAAACCGTGCGATCGTCACGCTGCGCGGTACGATCCTGGCGCGCCGGCCGGCGGAGCGCGTCGCCGCGGCGATCGCGCAGCTCGATCGGCTCGTCGACGAGGACCCCACCGCTCCCGTGACGACGCGCCCGTACCCCGAGGCCATCGTCCTGGTCATGGGGGCGCGCCCGGTGCTGGTGATATTCCCGGCTGACGTCGACACCCTGGGCGGCGAGACGCTCGAATCGGCCGCGACCGGCGCGGCCGCGAGGCTGCAGACCGCATTCCAGGAAGCGGTCGAGATCCGTACCCCGGCCAGGCTCCTGCGCCCGCTGCTCGTCGCGCTCGCGGCCACCGCGCTCTACGTCATCGGCCTCTGGGTCCTGATCAGGATGGATCGGCGAGTCGCCGACCGTGTCAGCCGCGCCGCCGAACGCCGGCTCCTGATGCTTCCCGGCGGCGAGATCATGGTCGGGGTCGCGCACGCGCCGGTCTACGTGCGCCGGCTGTTCAGGCTGGCGGCGGTGATCCTCGGCCTGTCGCTGACCTACGCGTGGCTCGCCGTGGTGCTGCGCCGGTTTCCTTACACGCGGCCGTGGGGCGAATCGCTGCGATCCGGCCTCTTCTCGGCGGTCGCGTCCGCAGGGGGCGTGATGCTCGACCAGCTGCCCAACCTGCTCACCGTGCTGGCCATCGTCGTGATCACGCGGTTCGTGGCGCGGCTGACGACGCTGGCGTTCCATGCCGTCGAGGAGGGCCGCGTCACGCTTCCCGGAATTTATCCGGAAACCACGCAGCCGACCCGGCGGATCGCCGTCGCGGTGCTCTGGATGTTCGCGCTCGTCGTCTCCTACAAGTACCTGCCCGGCAGCGACTCGGAGGTGTTCAAGGGCGTGAGCGTGTTCGTCGGGCTGATCGTGTCGCTCGGATCCACCGGCGTCATGAACCAGGTGATGAGCGGCCTGATGATCACCTACTCGCGCGCGCTGCGGGCGGGCGACTTCGTCAAGTTGGGGGAGGTGGAAGGGACGGTCGTCCACCTCGGCACGCTCTCCACCAAGATCAGGAACGCCCGCAACGAGGAGATCACGATCCCGAACGCGATCGTCATTTCGCACGCGGCTACCAACTACTCGCGGCACGCCCAGGAAGGGGTGTTTGCGCCGACGTCGCTGACGATCGGCTACGACGTGCCGTGGCGCCAGGTGTATGCGCTGCTGCTGCTCGCGGCGGAGCGTACCCCGGGCGTGAGGCAGGCGCCCAAGCCGGTCGTGCTGCAGACGGGGCTGTGCGACTTCTACGTGCAGTACACGCTGCTCGTCTGCATCGATCAGCCGCACCGGCGGTACTTCACGCTCGACGCGCTGCACGCCAACATCCAGGACGCCTTCAACGAGTACGGCGTCCAGATCATGTCGCCGAACTACGAGGCCGATCCGAGCGGGCCGAAGGTCGTGCCGCCGAGCCGGTGGTACAGCGCGCCGGCAGTCGCCCCGCAGGACGAGGAATCCCGGCGCGACGCGGCGAAAGCCGCGGCGGGTGGCGGATGACCGCGCCCGCGGGCGGCCGCGCGCGGCGCCCGCCGTCCTTCTCGGCGCGGATTCTCGCCGGGCTGGCCGCGGGGATCGGGGTCGGGCTCGTCCTGGGGGAGCGCGCGGCGGCGCTGCAGTGGGCGGCCGACGGGTTCGTGAAGCTGCTGCAGATGACCGTCCTGCCCTACGTCACGCTGTCCATCATCGGCAGCCTGGGCAAGCTGCAGCGCGACGAGACGCGCGCGCTGGCGTGGCGCGGCGGGGCGATCCTGGCCGGCATCTGGCTGATCGCGCTGGCCTTCGCGCTGCTCATTCCGCTCACCTTCCCCGCGTCCGAGAGCGCGGCGTTCTTCAGCACCACGCTGGTCGAGCGGCGCCCGCCGTTCAACTTCGTCGATCTCTACATTCCGGCCAATCCGTTCCACTCGCTCGCCAACAACATCGTCCCTGCCGTCGTGCTGTTCTCCGTGATCGTCGGCGTGGCGCTGATTGGCGTGCGCCGGAAACACGTGCTGCTCGACGTTCTGGGCGTCGCGAGCGAGGCACTGTCCCGCGTCACCCGCTTCGTCGTGCGGCTGACGCCGTACGGCCTCTTCGCGATCGCGGCCGTGACCGCCGGCACGCTCAGCCTGGAGCAGATCGGCCGTCTGCAGGTCTACCTCGTCGCCTACGTCCTGGTGGCGCTGCTGCTGGCGCTATGGGTGCTGCCTGCCCTGGTGGCGGCGCTCACCCCCATTCCCATGCGCGAGCTCTTCTCGCGCAACCGCGACGCGCTCATCACCGCCTTCGTTGCCGGCGATCTGTTCATCGTGCTGCCGGTCCTGATTGCCGCCAGCCGCACGCTCATCGAGACCTACGCGCCGAACGGGCCGCACGGCTCGGATCTGCCGGACGTCGTCGTTCCAGCCTCGTTCAACTTCCCGCATGCCGGCAAGTTGCTGTCGATCAGCTTCGTGCTGTTTGCCGGGTGGTTCGCCGACGCGGCGGTTCCGCTGCTCGAGTACCCGCGTCTGGCGCTGACCGCCATCGTGACGTTCTTCGGCAGCCTCAACGTCGCCGTGCCGTTCCTGCTCGATCAGTTCCGCATTCCGAGCGACACGTTTCAGCTGTTCCTCGCCAGCGGCGTCATCAACTCGCGCTTCGGCACGCTCGTCGCAGCTATGCACACGCTCGTCGTGGCACTGCTCGTGACCTGCGCCATGACCGGCGCGCTGCGCTGGGACTCGCGGCGTGTCCTGCGCTATGCCACCGTGACCGCCGCGCTCACCGTCGCGACGATTGGCGGCGCGCGCCTCCTCTTCGCGTCGGTGATGCAGCAGCCGTACACGAAGGACCAGGTCCTGGCGAGCATGCAGCTGCTGCATCGGCCCATCGCAGCGGTCGTCCACCGCCAGGCCGCGCCGCCGCCCGCGCCGCGCGGTGCCACCGCCCTCGAGGACATCCGCGCGCGCGGCGCCCTCCGGGTGGGGTACCTGCCCGACTCGCTGCCATTCGCGTTCTTCAATGCCCGCGGCGATCTCGTCGGCTTCGACGTGGAACTGGCGCACCGGCTCGCCGCCGGGTTGAACGTCGGACTCGAGTTCGTACCGCTCCAGCGCGACACGCTGGCGGAGCGGCTGGAGGCCGGGTACTGCGACATCGTGATGTCCGGCGTCGCCGTGACCCCGGACCGGGCCGACCGGCTGCTGTTCTCGGCGTCGTACCTCGATGAAACGCTGGCCCTCGTCACCCGCGACGAGAACCGTGCGCGGTTCGACACCTGGAGGTCGATCCGGTCGGCGCGGCCGCTGACCATCGCGGTACCGGACGTCCCCTACTATGTCGAGGCCATCCGCGAGCGGGTTCCCGGCGCCACCATCCGGAGCGTCGACGACGTCCGGACGTTGCTGGCGGCGGGGGCCGAAGATGTCGACGCGCTGGCACTGCCCGCGGAGCGCGGCTCCGCGTGGACGCTGCTGTTCCCGCGTTTCACCGTGGTCGTGCCGGGTCCGGGCACCATTCGCATGCCGCTCGCCTACCCGCTCGCCCGCCACGATGGCGCGCTGGCCGGCGTGATCAACGCCTGGATCGAGCTCAAGCGGAAGGACGGGACGATCGACGCGTTGTATGACTACTGGATCCTGGGCCGAGGCACAGAGGAGCGGACCCCCCGCTGGTCGATCGCGCGCAACGTGCTGCACTGGATCGATTGAGGGGGTTTGGAGAACCCGATGATGGTGCCTTCCGCCGACGACCGGAGCCGGCTCGACCGCTGGCTCGGCCTGTTTGCCGACGTGCGCCCGGGCGAGGGCCGGGCGGCGGTGCTCTTCGCCGTGAACGTCTTCCTCATCCTGATGGCGTACTACGCGCTCAAACCGGTGCGCGAGGCGTTAATCCTCGGCGAGGGCTCCGCGGAGCTGAAGAGCTACCTGTCGGCGTTTCAGGTCATCCTGCTGGCGGTGCTCGTACCGGCCTACGGCGGCCTCGTGTCGCGCCTGCCGCGCATACGGTTGATCAACGTCGTCACCGGGTTCTTCGCCGCGTGCCTCCTCGCGTTCTTCGTGGCTGCCCAGGCCGGCCTGCGCATCGCGATCCCGTTCTTTCTCTGGATCGGCATCTTCAACCTGATGATCGTCGCCCAGTTCTGGTCGTTCGCCAACGACGTCTACACACGCGAGGAGGGCGAGCGCCTGTTTGCGATCGTCGGTTTTGGCGCCTCACTGGGTGCCGTGGTCGGCGCGCGAGTCGCCGATCGGCTCATCGAACCGCTCGGCATCAACGTCCTTCTGCTCCTCGGCGGCGTCCTGCTCGTCGGCCAGGCGCTCCTCACCAATCACCTCGATCGCTCGTCGCGAGGACGCCGCCGGCCGACGGCACCGCCGCGTGGCGGCGGCGACCGTCGATCCGGGGGTCCGAGCGCGTTCACGATGGTGTTCAAGAGCCGCTATCTGCTGTTCATCGCCCTCATGTTGATGCTGCTCAACCTGGTGAACACGACGGGCGAGTACATCCTCGGAACCATCGTCGAAGACACGGCCGGGCGGATGGTCGCCGAGGGGCGCGCCGGCGGGCTGTCGGAACAGCAGATCATCGGGGACTTCTACTCGAAGTACTTCACGCTGGTGAACATCCTCGGTCTCGTGCTGCAGCTGTTCGTGGTGTCGCGCATCGTCAAGCATCTGGGCGTGCGGATCGCGGTGCTGATCCTGCCGCTCCTCTCGCTCGGTGCCTACAACGTGCTCATGTTCTACCCCGTGCTGCTGGCGGTGTTGGGAGCGAAGGTGCTCGAGAACTCGACGGACTATTCGCTGAACAACACGATCCGCAACATGCTGTTCCTGCCGTGCACGTACGAAGAGAAGTTCAAGGCCAAGCAGGCCATCGACTCGTTCTTCGTGCGAAGCGGCGACGTGCTGTCCGCGCTGCTCGTGCTGGCAGGCACGAGCCTGATGGCGCTGCCGCCGCGGGGGTTCGCGGCGGTGAACGCCGTGCTCGTGGTCGTCTGGCTGGTGCTGGCGTGGTACGTGGGCCGGACCTATGCCGCGATTGCGCCGCGCATCGAGCCGGCAGCAGCGTGAGGAGTCGTCTCGTCGAGGTGTGACATGCCGAAACGTAGTGTCCGAAGGCTGGCCGCCGAATCGATCAGCCAGGCGATGGCTGAGCTCTCGGACGCGCTCGAAGTGCTCGAGCACATGCCTGACGACGACTCCCTGGTGGGTTTCGTGGCGCACGCGATGGAGAACTACCTGTCGGTGAGCGAGGCCGCCCTCGGCCTGGTGGAACGGGCGATCGGTGACCATCCGAACCCGGAGCTGTCCCGATGGATCGACGGGCTCCGTCACCTCGGCGGGCTGATGCGGCACACCGTGGGACGCTTGCTCCGTATCCCGCCGGCGGGCGAATTCCCGCTCAGGCCGGACTCTGTCGACCTGCCGCTCCTCATGGAGCGGGCCTGTGACTATCACCGGCCGAGCGCGGCGCGAAAACAGCTCAAGATCGTCTGCCGCGCCGTCGGCGAGGTGCCGCCGGTGTGGGCGGACCGCGTGGCGATCGCCATTGCCGCCAACAACCTGCTGTCCAACGCGATCAAGGTTTCGCGGCCTCACGGGGACATCGTCGTCCAGATCATGCCCGGACCGGGCGGCGTCGTGTGCAGCGTCCGCGACCATGGACCGGTGTTGACGTTCAGCGAGCACGCCCGCCTGTTCGCGTATGCCGACGCGCCGGGATCGATGCCCGAGCCGTCCCAAGGACCAGGGCTGGCGATCGCGAAGGAACTCGTGCAACGGATGCACGGCCGGCTCTGGGCGGAGAACCACCCGGATTACGGCGTCTGCTTTGCGTTCCGCCTTCCCTATCAGTCTGGATAGTGGCGCGCGGACGCAGCTGCCGCGGTCGCGGCGGATGGCGGGAAGCAGAAGAATCGAGAGGGGGATGACATGACGATGCGAGCGGCGGCATCGCGATTGACGATCGTGGCGGTGCTCGCCTGCGCGGCGGCCTGCGGTACAGCTCCGGTGGAGCGCCCCATGACCATGGGGCCGGTGGACAGCGGGGCGGGCTCGGTGGAGGCGGCCCGGAAATACCTGCAGGGCCGCTGGAGCCTGGAATCGTTCGAGGTGTTTCCACCCGGACGTCCGCCAGTGGTCCTGAACGGACAGGGCAGCCTGAATTACGACGAGTTCGGCAACCTCGAGATCGAGATTCGTACCGACGAGAAGTCCGCCGACCTGCTGCGGGCCGCCGGCGTGGACGTCCGCGACAACGTCATCTCGTCGTCCGGCCGCACCGCCATCGACGTGCAGAATCGCACGCTGTCCTACATGCTGGGCGGGCAGACGCTGGTGCCGTCGAACGCGGGACCGCTGGCGCCGGCCCGGCCTCGCCACTGGGAGGTCGAGGCCGATCGATTGACGTTGACGACCAGGGACGCGAATGGCAAGCCACTGTCCATTGGCCGCTGGAGGCGGATGCCGTAGCACCGGGCCGCCGCCGGCGGGCATCCCGACGGCCTCCGTGCGTGTGCCGGCGACGCGAATCAGCCGGCTGCGGTCGCCGGCTTCGACCATCCTTCGGCGCCGTCAGGGCGCCGGCTGCTCGAGCGCCACCGCCAGCACGACCACGGAACGGGGCTGCACGGTGTAGCTCGACGTTGTCAGCGTCGGGGCGTCCTGCCAGCGCTGGATGTCGTCGGGCGACACCAGGGCGGTGTCGATGCAGCGCCGCCAGGCGTACAGGCGATCATCCGGCCTGCGGGGCAGCTCGAAGGTCAACGCCTCCCAGTAGGCGTTGAACATCGCGTGCAGGAGGAAGCGGCTCCGCAGCGTCTCCAGCGTGAACGCGATCGAGTGCGAGTGCGGACTCCAGTCGGGGCACCGGAGCGCCACGCCGTGCCACGCGATGCGAGCCCGACGCAGCAGCTCGTTGAGCGTCAGCGTGGACTCGGCGACGACGTCGCGGCGCTGGCGGTAGTCGGCGAGCACCTTCACGAAGCGGTGGACGTCCGCGTACCGTTCCCGCAGGCTCCAGTCGAACCAGCTGACCTCGCCGTCCTGGCAGTACGCGTTGTTGTTGCCGCGCTGCGTCCTGCGCACCTCGTCGCCCATGAGCAGCATCGGCGTGCCCGTCGCGAGCAGCAGCAGCGTGAAGAAGTTCTTCACCTGGCGGTTCCTCAGCGACTCGATATCGCAGTCGTCCGTCGGTCCCTCGGCGCCGCAGTTCCAGCTGAAGTTGTCGTTCGCGCCGTCGCGGTTGTCCTCGCCGTTGACCAGGTTGTGCTTCTCGTTGTACGACACGAGGTCGTTGAGCGTGAAGCCGTCATGACAGGTCACGAAGTTGATGCTCTGTTCCGGCTCGCGTTCCTCGTGATCGTAGAGGTCGGGGCTTCCCAGCACCCTGGCGGCGAGTGCCGGCACGGTGTTGTCGTCGCCCTTCACGAAACGTCGAACGTCGTCGCGAAAGCGGCCATTCCATTCCTGCCAGCGATCGCCGACGAAGTGTCCGACCTGGTACATGCCCGCGGCGTCCCAGGCTTCGGCGATCAGCTTCGTGCCCGCCAGCAGCGGATCGGACTCGATGTCCCAGAGGATGGGCGGGTTCGGGATGGGCGTGCCGGCCTCGTCGCGCGACAGGATCGACGCGAGGTCGAAGCGGAAGCCGTCGACGTGCATCTCGGTCACCCAGTAGCGCAGGCTGTCCTGGATCAACCGGCGGACGATCGGCTGATTGGCGCTCAGCGTGTTGCCGCAGCCGGTGAAGTCCGCGTAGCGCGATCTGTCCGGCTCGAGGATGTAGTAGGCGTCGTTGGCAAGGCCGCGAAAGCACAGCGTCGGTCCATGCGGTCCGCCCTCGGCCGTATGGTTGTAGACGACGTCGAGGATGACTTCGATCCGGGCGCGGTGGAGGGCCTTGACCAGGTCCCGGAACTCGTCAAGCACGCCCAGCGGATCCTTCCGGGAGCTGTAGGCGTGATGGGGGGCGAAGAACGAAATGGGCTGGTACCCCCAGTAGTTCACCCGGCCCGCCGGGGCGTGCAGGGGATCGAACTGCAGTACCGGCAACAGCTCCACGGCGGTGATACCGAGGTCCTGCAAGTAGGGGATCTTCTCGACGAGCCCCGCGTAGGTTCCGCGCTTCTCCGGCGCGACGCCTGAAGTCGGGTGGCGGGTGAAGGCGTCGACGTGAAGTTCGTAGATCACGGTTTCGGCGAAGGGCCGCCTGAGAGGCGTGTCGTCGTCCCAGTCGTAACGGGAGGGATCGGCCACGACGCTTTTCATCGCGAACGCGGCGTTGTCGCCGGGCCGTGCTGCGGCGAAGCGATCGTACGCGGCCGGGACGGCGACGGCGAGCCCGTACGGGTCGAGCAGCACCTTCCCGGCATCGAACCGGAGCCCGCGTTCCGGGGCGTGAGGCCCGTGAACGCGGTAGCCATACACCTGCCCCAGGGCGAGGCCGGGTACGAACGCGTGCCAGTAGTGATAGCTGCGATGCCGCGCCGGATCGAGCGGGACGACGCGGGACGGTTCGGCGGCGTCGCCGTCGGCGAACAACAGCAACTCGACCAGCGTGGCGTGCTTCGAGAACACGCTGAAGTTGACGCCGCCCTGACGCACCCTGGCGCCGAGCGGTGCGCTGGTTCCCGGATCGAGGGAAGCCTCGCCCCGCGCCGCTGCTGCGCCCCCGCCGGCCATCAATCCGCGCCCAGCATCATCGGCTCGACGTGCCAGATGTCGCGGCAGTAGTCGCGAATCGATCGATCGGACGAGAAGCGCCCCACCCTCGCCGCGTTGAGGATCGACATCCGCGTCCAGCGGGTCTGGTCGCCGTAGGCCTCGCTCACGCGCGCCTGGCAGTCCACGTACGCCTGGTAGTCGGCGAGCAGCAGGTACTCGTCACGGATCAGCAGCGATTCCACCAGCGGACGGAACACGTCACAGTCTCCGTTGGTAAAGAAGCCGTCCGCGATGAGGTCGATCGCCTCGCGCAGGTCCGGGTTCGACTCGTAGTACGCACGCGGATGGTAGCCGCCGGCCCGGGTCTGCACGACCTCGGCGGCGGTGAGGCCGAAGAGGAAGAAGTTCTCGGGTCCGACGGCATCCCGGATCTCGACGTTGGCGCCGTCCAGGGTGCCGATGGTCAGCGCGCCGTTCATTGCGAACTTCATGTTCCCTGTGCCCGACGCCTCCTTGCCGGCCGTGGAGATCTGTTCGGACAGATCGGCGGCGGGATAGACGTGGTGGCTGCTCTTGACGTTGAAGTCGGGCAGGAAGACGACGCGCAGCAGGTCGGAGACGTGCGGATCCTGATTGATGACCGCGGCGACGGAGTTGATCAGCTTGATGATCAGTTTCGCCATGCGGTATCCGGGGGCGGCCTTGCCGCCGAAGATCACGGTGCGCGGCGTGTGCGCAGTCGGGTCTCGCCTGAGGCGGTTGTACTGCGTGATCAGGTAGAGCACGTTGAGGTGCTGCCGCTTGTACTCGTGCAGCCGTTTGACCTGGATGTCGAAGAGCGACCGGGGGTCGATGGTGATGCCCGTCCGCGCGCTGATGAGGCGTGCGAGATCACGCTTGTTCTCCGCCTTCACCGCCCGCCATTCGCTCTGAAAGCCGCTGTCGTCGGCGAGCGGAGCGATCCGTTCCAGCTCCTCCTCCAGCCTGGAGATCCAGCCGTCGCCGATCCGGCCGGTGATGAGCGCGCTCAGCCTGGGATTGCTCAGGACCATCCAGCGACGCGGCGTCACGCCGTTGGTGACATTGAAGAACTTCTCCGGCGCGACCGCATAGAAGTCACGCATGACCGTTTGCTTGAGCAGCTCGCTGTGCA
Organism: Vicinamibacterales bacterium; assembly: GCA_048594975.1. GTDB lineage: Bacteria > Acidobacteriota > Vicinamibacteria > Vicinamibacterales > 2-12-FULL-66-21 > JBMDXB01. The sequence goes on from JBMDXQ010000082.1 coordinate 43,398, forward strand.
GGGCGGCCACGCCGTTGATGGCGTGGCTGCCGACGCTGGCGAGATGAGCCATGCGGACATACTTGCTGCCGCTCTCGTCGATCAACGACAGCCGGCTGGCGAGGCCGTCGTCGCCCGGGTGCCGCAGCCGAACCTCGTCGAGGAAGCGGCGGTTGATCTCGTAGACGATTTCCAGATGGCGAGGCAGGACCGCGCCGAAGAGCGGCACCGGCCACTTCTCGAGCGCCTCGGCGAGGAGCGTGTGGTTGGTATAGCCGCAGGTGCGCTGCGTGATCGCCCACGCCTCCTCCCACTCCATCGCGTGCTCGTCGACGAGGAGCCGCATCAGCTCGGCGACCGCGATCGCAGGATGGGTATCGTTCAATTGTGCGGCCCAGCACTCGTCGAACTCGCGCAGCGGCCGCTCGCGCATCAGGGTCAGACGGATCATGTCCTGCAACGAACAGGACACGAAGAAGAACTGCTGCGCCAGCCGCAGCTCCTTGCCGGCGGCCGGCTCGTCGTTCGGGTAGAGCACCTTGGAGATGGTTTCCGAGGCGATCTTTTCACCGACGGCGCCGTAATAGTCGCCGACGTTGAACGCGTCGAAATCGAACGACTCGACCGCTTCCGCGCGCCAGAGACGCAACAGGTTCGTCGTCGGCACGCGGTAGCCCGGCACCGGCGTGTCGTAGGCGACGCCCCTGACCATACGCTCGGGATGCCAGCGGACCCGGTGTCGTCCGGTTTCGTCGCGGTAATGCTCGGTGCGGCCACCGAGCCTGACGTCGAAGGTAACCTCCGAGCGGACGATCTCCCATGGATTGCCGAAGCGCAGCCACTTATCGGTCAGCTCGACCTGCCAGCCGTCGCGAATGGCCTGATCGAAGATGCCGAACTCGTAGCGTAGGCCGTAGCCGATGGCCGGGACGTTCAGCGTGGCCAGCGAGTCCATGTAGCAGGCGGCGAGGCGGCCGAGCCCGCCGTTGCCCAGCCCGGGCTCTTCTTCCTGCTCCAGCACGCTCGGCAGCGTCTGCCCCTGTTCGGCCAGCGCCTGTTCCGCCGCCTGCCAGATGCCGAGATTGATCAGGTGGCTGCCAAGATGCGGCCCGGTCAGGAACTCGGCCGACAGGTAGGCGATGACCTTGACCGCTGACTGCGTGTCGCCGATGGTCTCCAACGTCGCGACGTAGCGTTTCAGCGCCCGGTCGCGGACCGTGTACGCGAGGGCCATGTACCAGTCATTGAGCGTGGCATGCCTCCGGCGTTTCGCCTGAAGACAATGCAGGTTGTCGATCAGCGCTACGGCGAAAGCATCCGGATCCAGCGCGGTCCGGATGCTCGTGGGGGCGCTGCTCCGACGCGACGCCCCTGTTCGTGATTTGCCGGCTGGCTGGCGTGCCACTCGCGTCCTCCGATCCAGGCGTTACTACTGAGCAGCAGTCGTTCCAGCCGTGCGGTTGCGGTGAAACCGCGTGTCACGCCCGTCTTTGTTGGCCGGGCTGCCCGGTATCGACTCGCCAGCCCCGGAACGCCGGAGGATCTCCGGAATACCGGGGAGACGGACCAGACCACGGACGAGCGCGGATGCGGGCAGTCTCGCGCCTTCCTCGTCTTCCCGTGCCAGAGCCGGAAGGATCCGCGATTGCACTGCCGTCACCCTGACGGCGGAGGATTGTCTCTCAGGCTGACGACATCCGGAGGAGTCAGGCGCCGCGCGCCGCACTGATCGGCGGCATTCGGCTCTCACTGTCTGCGAAGCGGGTCAGCGCCGTTCGCGCCGGCCACGGAGATCATCATGCCAGTAGCCGACTACGCGACGTACCGCGAGATGCTCAACCGCGCGCGATCGGGGACGTTCGCGTATCCCGCGGTGAACGTCACGTCGCTCACGACGGCCAACGCCGTTCTGAAGGGGCTCTCCGACTGCGGGAGCGACGGCATCATCCAGGTCTCGACCGGTGGCGGCGCCTTCGCGTCGGGCGACACCGTCAAGGACATGGTCCTGGGGGCGATCTCGATCGCGGAGCACGTCCACCGCGTGGCCGACCGGTATCCGATCCACGTCGCGCTGCACACCGACCACTGCCCGGCGGACAAGCTGGACACGTTCGTGATGCCGCTGGTCGAGGAGACCGAGCGGCGGCGTGCCAGCGGCCGGCCGAACCTCTTCAACGGCCACATGTTCGACGGCAGTGCCCTGCCCCTGAAAGACAACCTCGACATCGCCGTACGGCTGCGCGAGCGCTTCGCCAGGAACGATCTCGTCCTCGAGATCGAGGTGGGCGCGGTCGGCGGCGAGGAGGACGGCATCCGCGCGAGCGCGGCGGCGAAGCTCTACACGACGCCGGAGGACACGCTGGAAGTGGCGCGACGACTGGCCGGGCCGGCGGATCAGCCGTACCTGCTTGCCGCTACGTTCGGCAACGTGCACGGCGTGTACAAGCCCGGCCACGTCAAGCTCAGACCGTCGATCCTGAAGGACTGCCAGGACGCCGTCGTCCGGGCGTTTGGCGCGGCCTCGCGGTTCCTCTTCGTCTTCCACGGCGGTTCAGGCTCCGAGCTTCGCGACATCCACGAGGCGCTCGACTACGGCGTGGTGAAGATGAACGTCGACACCGACATGCAATACGCCTTCACCCGGGCGATCGCCGATCACTGCTTCAGGAACTACGACCGCCTGCTGAGAATCGACGGCAACGTCGGCGACAAGAAAGCCTACGATCCCCGCACCTACCTCGCGCTGGCGGAGCGGGCGATGGCCGAACGGGTCACGCGCGCGGCGACCGACCTTCGCTCGGCCGGCACGGCGCTGGTGGCGACATGACCGGGAAGCCGGTCAATCGCGACGGCGACCCCGATTTCTCCATCGCCCGGCTCGGCGATTGCCGCGTCCCCTCGCCCATGGCGGGGGTTCGCTTCATGTCGGAGGATGCGCGCGTCCTCTATCCCTCCACGCTGGAGGACCTCAGGCGTCAGCGGGCGCCCGGCGGCGAGCCTTCCTCGATGGAATCCGCGGGCCCGCGCGAGCGGGTGTTCTTCGATTCCTCGGTGGCGTGCGGGATCGTCACCTGCGGCGGTCTGTGCCCGGGCCTGAACGACGTGATCCGCGCGATCGTGTTGAGCCTCTACCACCACTACGGGGTGCGGAAGATTCTCGGGTTCCGTTTCGGCTTCGAAGGTCTCGTGGAGCGGCACGGCCACGAGCCGCTGGACCTGACCCCTGGGCTGGTGAACCGGATCCACGAGATTGGCGGGTCGATCCTCGGATCGTCGCGCGGTCCGCAGGAGCCCGCCGCCATGGTGGACCGGCTCGAGCGTCTCGGCATCGGCATCCTGTTCGCCATCGGCGGCGACGGCACGCTGCGTGGCGCCCACGCGATCAGCAGGGAGGCGACCGCACGAGGCGCGAAGATCTGCGTCATCGGCATCCCGAAGACGATCGACAACGACGTCTCGTACGTCCAGCGAACGTTCGGTTTCGAGACGGCCGTCAGCGAGGCGAGGCGGGCGACCTACGCCGCCAACACCGAGGCCGAAGCCGCCCGTAATGGCATCGGCCTCGTCAAGTTGATGGGACGCGACTCGGGATTCATCGCCGCCTATGCGGTCCTCGTCGCTGGCCAGGTGAACTTCTGTCTCGTGCCCGAGGTTCCGTTCTCGCTCGAGCGGTTCCTCGCCGAGATGTCACGGCGGCTCGAGCGCCGCGGGCACGCCGTGGTCGTCGTCGCGGAAGGCGCAGGGCAGGATCTGATGCCCGGCCGGGGAGCGCGCGACGCCTCGGGAAACGTCAAGCATGGCGACATCGGGGCATTCCTGAGAGACGCGATCATCGGACACTTTCGCCAGAGCGGCGTGCCGATAAGCCTCAAGTACATCGATCCGAGCTATGCCATCAGGAGCGTGCCGGCAACCGCGCACGATTCGGCGTTCTGCCTGCTCCTGGGCCACAACGCGGTACACGCCGGGATGGCCGGACGGACGGACATGCTCGTGGGCTTCTGGAATCATCATTTCACGCACGTGCCGATCGGACTGGCCGTCTCGGAGCGGAAACGGATCGACCCCGAGGGAGCGCTGTGGAGCAGCGTTCTGGCGTCCACTGGCCAGCCGCGCGACATGCGCTGAACGGAGCATCGCACCGGAATCGTGGCGGCGGCCGGCCTGGCTGCGCGTGCACCGGCTCTCGGGTCCCCGCGCTCATTTCGTCACGATGCCGCTGACCGGTCGGTCGGTGAGCGGGAAGCTGAATGGCCGAGACGATGGTAGAGCCGCACACCCACCCATCCTCCGAGAGCGCCGCTGCCTCGGGTGAGGCTGGGTGGCACGTCCTGGAGCTGGGCGCCAGGCTGCTCCTCGAATACAACGTGCGTTCGGAGCTGATCAAGCAGCGGATCGAACGCGTGGCTGCACATCTCGATATCAGGCTCGTGGCCGTGGTCGCATATCGGGAGGTGACGCTCGTTGCCGCGGGCGACCGCGACCTCCATGTGCAGGCACCAGAGCTCCGCCTCAACGCGGCCGTCACCGTGGAAGTGCTCGGCATCCTCGATCGGCTCTGCGCCGGCCGAATCAGGGTCGACGAAGCCACGCGGCGACTCGAGGCGGTGGAGCGGACGGTCCCGAGATACGGACGCTGGGGGCTCTCGGTGATGTTCGGGCTCGCGGCGGCGGCGCTCGCGCGACTCCTCGGGGCTGACGGAGGCGCGATCGCGGTCGCCGGTGTGTCGTCCGGCGTCGGGGTGATCGCGCGGCAGGAGCTCGCGCGGCGACACGCGGCGCTGCTCACACAGCCGTTTGCGGCGGGACTGATCGGCGCCGTCCTCGGCGGCGTGATCATCCGTCTGGGCTGGACGGCGACTCCCGCATTGTGCCTTATCGTGCCCTCGTTGATGTTGGTGCCGGGTCCGCACCTGATCAACGGCGTCGACGACCTGCTCCAGAATCACATACAGGCGGGTATCTGCCGCCTGGGCCTGGCTGCCACCATCCTGATGGCGGCCGCGCTCGGTGTGCTGGGTGGCGACTGGCTCGTCCTGGGGCTGACACCCGTGTCGAGGACGGAGGTGCCACCGCTGACGCTGTGGCTGGACGTCGTCATGGCCGGCGTGGCCGCGAGCGGATTCGGCGCGTTCTACAACGTGCGGTGGCGCGTGCTCTGGATTTCCATTCTGAGCGGCATGGTTGGACACGGCGTCCGATATCTCTGCTTGCAGGCTGGCTCGAGCGTGGAGATCGCCACGTTGTGCGGCTGCTTGCCCATCGGGCTGATTGGCGCCGTGGCGGCGGAACGGCAGCGTCTGCCTTTCTCGGCCGTCGCCTTCGCGGGGGCCGTGCCGATGATGCCGGGCATGTTCATTTACGACGGCATCGCGAATGCCATGCGCCTGTCCGCCGCCAATGCAGAGACGGATTCCGTCCTGGTGGCTGCCGCCGTCGCGCCCTCACTGAGAGCAGCTTTCGTGGTTGGCGCGATCGTGCTCGGCCTCATCGTGGGCGCGACCGCCGCGAGGCTCGCCTCCATTCGTCGAGCGTGGCGGCCCCGTGGTTGATAGCGTCAGGTCCCGGGTGGCCGCCGGCTGTCATCCGGCAGCGCCGCCGGATGCCGGTAGCTGCCGGAAGGTCCGAAAGACCGGAGTCCCCACGAAACTCCGGACCGGTGCCCCGCCACCGGCGATGAATCACGCGCTTTCCGGTGATTCTGGATTCAAGAAGCTGCACGTTCCTGATCGCGACGGTACTCCCTTTGCAGCCGGTCCCACGCGGCGCAGTTCGTCGCCAACATAACAAGGGAGGCTCGCAATGGCCGAAAGCGGCGCCGCTCTGCTCGGCGAACAACGACCCGCCGCGACCTTCACGCAGCACCACCTGACGGTCAGCCAGCTGCATCGCAACCTTCCGGCCAGTTCGCTGTACGAACATGCGATCAGGTACGGGAAAGATGCCAGCATCGCCGAGAACGGTGCCCTGGTGGCCTATTCCGGCGTCAAGACCGGCCGCTCACCCAAGGACAAGCGCGTCGTGAAACACCCGGACTCCGAAAAGGATGTGTGGTGGGGACCGGTGAACATTCCCTGCGACGCGCAGACGTTCGCGATCAACCGCCAGCGCGCGCTCGATTACCTGAATACCCGCGAGCGCCTCTATTGCTTCGACGGGTTCGCGGGCTGGGATCCCAAGTATCGCATCAAGGTCCGCGTGATTTGCTCGCGCCCCTATCACGCGCTGTTCATGCACACCATGCTCATCCGGCCGACGCGGGAGGACCTGGCGAGCTTCGGGGAGCCCGATTTCACGATCTACAACGCCGGCGCGTTCCCTGCCAACCGCCTGACCATCGGCATGGGATCGACGACGAGCGTGGCGCTCAGCCTCGAAGATCGCGAGCTGGTCATCCTCGGCACGGAGTACGCCGGCGAAATGAAGAAGGGCGTCTTCACGGTCGCGAACTACTGTGCGCCGAAACGCGAGATCCTGTCGATGCACTGCTCGGCGACAGCGGATCGGCAGACGGGCCGTTCGTCGCTCCTCTTCGGCCTGAGCGGCACCGGCAAGACCACGCTGTCGGCCGATCCCCGGCGGCATTTGATCGGCGACGACGAGCACTGCTGGAGCGACGACGGCATCTTCAACATCGAAGGGGGATGTTACGCGAAGGCGGTCAATCTGACGCCCGAGAACGAGCCCGATATCTTTCAGGCGCTGCGCTTCGGTGCCGTGCTGGAAAACGTCGTCCTGGAGGAGGACCGCACGGTCGACTTCACCGATACCACCATTACGGAGAACACGCGCGGGGCGTATCCCATCGAGTTCATTCACAGCGCCCGAATCCCGTGCATGGCGGGACATCCGAGCGACGTGATCTTCCTGACATGCGACGCCTTCGGCGTGCTGCCGCCGGTCAGCGCCCTCTCGCCGGCGCAGGCGATGTATCACTTCATCAGCGGATACACCGCCAAGGTCGCCGGCACCGAGATGGGCGTGACGGAACCGCAGGCGACCTTCTCGCCCTGCTTCGGCGGGCCGTTCCTCGTGTGGCATCCGAGCAAATACGCCGAGCTTCTGGCGGCGAAAATGGCGAAGCACCACGCGCGCGTCTGGCTCGTGAACACCGGGTGGGGCGGCGGCCCCTATGGAACCGGGCAACGCATCAGCCTCAGGCACACCCGCGCCATCATCGACGCCATCCACAGCGGCGCCCTCCCCCGGGGCGCAACCGAACGCGATCCCGTGTTCGGCTTCGAGGTCGTCACCGAGTGCCCCGGAGTGCCTCCCGAGATTCTCGTGCCGCGGCGCGCGTGGCCGGTGACGGCCGCGTATGACGCCGCGGCGAAGAAGCTTGCTGACTTGTTCCGCGGTAACTTCAGCGCGTACGAGTCGGGTGTTGGCGACGACATCAAAGCTGCCGGACCTGTATGAGCAGCGTACACCGCTGCATGAGCGAGCAATGTCATGACGAGAATCGCAATTCACGGTTTCGGTCGCATCGGCCGATCGTTGCTGCGGGCGGCACTCAGCCACGATCTGTTCGTCCCCGTGTCCATCTCCGACATCAGGGACGTCGACACCCTGGCCGCGCTCTTCGAGGTCGACTCCAACTACGGCCGCTGGCCCGAGGAAGTCAGGACCAAGGGCAGTCGTTTCGTCATCGGCAATCGCGAGATCCCCTATTTCGACTCGACCGTCAGCTTGCCAGACTGGAAGGCGCTCGGCGTCGACGTAGTGATCGACTGCACTGGGCGCGCCACCACCCGTCCCGGCGCCCAGGCACACCTCGAGGCGGGCGCCCGGTGCGTGCTCGTGAGCGCGGCGGGCAAGAAGCGGGAAGACAGCGACGCGGTGCTGCTGCCGGGCATCAACCTCGACACCTTCGACCCGGAGAAACACCAGATCGTCAGCATGGCGAGCTGTACGACCAACGCGCTGGCTCCGGTCATCAAGGTCGTGATCGAGAACTTCGGCATCAGGTCTGGATTGTTCTCGACCGTCCATGCCTACACCAACACGCAGGCGCTCACGGACCAGCCGATGAGGGATCGCCGCGATTCCTGGGCTGCGGCCGAGAACATCATTCCCTCGTCATCCGGCGCGGCACGCGCTCTCGCCTTCATCTGGACGGGCCTCAACATCACCGGCAAGGCCTATCGCGTTCCCGCCCGCACCGGCAGCATCGCCGAGCTGAATCTGCTGACCGACCGGCCGGTGACGGTCGAAGAGGTCAACGAGGCATTCCGCGCGGCCGCACGCGTGCCACCCCTCAAGGGGGTCATGTCCGTCCTGGAGGACGAATGGGCGTCCTCGCGCATCGTCGGCGATCCGCATTCGTCGATCGTCGATCTGCCGCTGACAGCAGTGCAAGGTGAACTGCTGTCCGTCGCAGCCTGGTATGACAACGAGATGGGCTACTCGACCCGCCTGGCGGAAGCGGCGGCGCATATCGCCGCCCTCATGCACCAACTCGATGAGGCAAAGAGCTCGGCCTGACGTCCTGGGGCGGTTGTGACGGATCTGATTGTGGGGAATGCCCCACGGATATCCTGTTCGTCCTGCAACAGCGTCCCAGGCTCGACCGGCAAGCCACCCGAGATGCGCTGATGGCTCATCGCACCAAGATCGTCGCCACGGTCGGCCCCGCCTCGCGTCCGCCCGACGTGCTGCGGCAGCTTATCGCCGCCGGCGCCAACGCCGTCCGCCTCAACTTCTCTCACGGCACGCACGAGGAACACAGCGCCATCCTCGCCGACATCCGGGCGCTCAGCCGCGAAATGGGGCGCCACGTCGCCGTTCTGCAGGATCTGTGCGGGCCGAAGATGCGGCTCGAGCCGTTCGCCGGCGACGTTCTCGAGTGCCATCTGAACGACGAGTTCACGCTGGTGACGCAGGCGACGGCGAGCGGCGCGCGGGAGCTGACGTGCACGTACCGTGAGCTGCCGAACGATCTCAAGCCGGGAGAGACCGTCCTGTTCGCGGACGGCGCGGTCGCCATGACCGTGACCGACACCGTCCCCGGCGGCGCGCGCCTGAGGGTCACGCTGCCCGGTCGCCTGCGCTCCCGGCAGGGAGTGAACCTGCCCGGAAGCGACCTGTCCGTCAGCGCGCTCACCGACAAGGACCTGCAGGATCTCGACTGGACGGCGCGGCACGCGACCGACGTGGACTTCGTCGCCTTGTCGTTCGTCCGAGGTCCCGACGACGTCGCGAGGCTGCGGCGGGAGCTGCAATCGAGGAACTGTCCCGCCCGGGTGGTGGTCAAGATCGAGAAGCCGCAGGCGGTGGAGCAGATCGACCAGATCATCGCGGTTGCCGACGCGGTCATGGTGGCGCGCGGTGATCTGGGGGTGGAAATGGACGTCCAGTGCGTGCCGGCCGTCCAGAAGCACATCATCACGAAATGCAACGAAGCCTACCGGCCGGTGATCACCGCCACCCAGATGCTCAACAGCATGGAGCACTCGAACCGGCCGACCAGGGCGGAGGCGAGCGACGTGTTCAACGCCGTCATCGACGGGACCGACGCCGTCATGCTGTCGGGCGAAAGCGCGGTCGGCCGGTATCCCGTCGAAGCGGTGACGACCATGCGCCAGATCTGCACGGAGGCGGAAGCCCACCTGAAGACGGCCGGGCGGTTCTTTCAGAACACGCGGCCGGGTTCGAACGAGCGCCTCGATGCCATCACCGAGGCGTCCGTGGACGCCGCCTGCCTGCTGGCGCGGCAGCTCGACGCCCCGTTGATCGTCGTCGCCACCGATTCCGGGCGTACGGCGCTCGCACTCGGCAATCGCAGGCCCGCGTCCACAATCCTGGCGCTGTCCCGGACCGAACAGGTCGCGCGCAGCCTGAGTCTCTGCTGGGGCGTGACGGCGGCGGTGCTGCCGGAGACCACATGGGCAGAGCGGGTGCTGGCCTTCGGCGTCGACTGGGCCAGGGACCACGGCCTCGTCACCTCGGGCCAGCTTGCGGTACTCCTCCGCGGTCGAGTCCCCGGCGGGCACGACATCCGGGCCGTGCTGGCGGGAACGATCGACTGAATCCGGCAGCAACGGCGCCGGACGGCCACCGGCCGCGGACACGACGCAATTTGGGAGGGCTCATGACCGATATCGCCGATCGCCGTGACAGATTCCGCGACCGGCCTGTCCTCGTGATGGTGATGAGTCACTGGCTGAGCATGCTCGGCCTGTTTCTGGTCAGCACCGCGCTCATCACGTGGATCTTCGTCCTGCCCCTGCATGTCCGCGGACGTGTGTCCAACCCGTACATCGGCATCGTCATCTTCGTCATCGTTCCGTTCATCTTCCTGGCCGGAGTCGTCTCCGTGGCGTCGGGCATCTACCTGGCGCGCCGGCGGATTCGCGCGCATCTCGCCGTGGCGGTGACCGACCGGCGGCGGGCGCTGCGCCGGCTTGGCGTGTTTCTCGGCGTCACGGTGCTGATCAACGTGGTCGTCGGGACCCAGGTCACCTACCGGGCGGTGGAGCAGATGGAGTCGGTGCAGTTCTGCGGGCGGGCATGCCACGCGATGACGCCCCAGTGGAAGAGCCACATGGTCTCACCGCACGCGCGCGTGGCCTGTGTCGACTGCCACGTGGCCGAGGGCGCGCGTGGATGGATGGAGAGCAAGATCGCCGGCACCCGACAGCTGTTCGGGGTGGCGTTCAACACCTATTCGCGCCCCGTCCCGTCCGCCCTCGAGAGCGGACGCCTCGTCCCGTCCCGGGAAACGTGCGAGCACTGCCACTGGCCGGAGAAGTTCGCCGCCGCGCGGCTGCGGGTGATCGCGAAATTCGCGGAGGACGAGTCCAACAGCGCGACCCTGACGGTGTTGATGATGATGGTCGGCGGCAGCCGCTCGGGAGGGATCCACGGAAAGCACTTCCGGCCCGGGGTCGAGATCCGCTTCGCCGCGTCGGATGGGCAACGCCAGCACGTCCCCTGGGTCGAGTACACGGACCGGACGAGCGGCGAGACCCGCGTCTACCTGGCGGGAGACGTGACGGCGGATGCGGTGTCGGCGTTGCCCAAGGTGGTCATGCAATGTGTCGACTGCCACAACCGGCCCACGCACGCGTTCCGGTTGCCGGAGCGCGAGCTGGACATCGCGTTCGCCGGCGGCTGGCTTCCCACGACGCTGCCCTTCCTGAAGAAGAAGAGCCTCGAAGTCCTGAGGGCGACCTACACATCGAGCGACGACGCCGCCCGGAGGATCCCGGCGGCGATCGAGGACTACTACAGACACTCGCACCCCGCGGTGTATGCGTCGCGAACCGCGGCCGTGCAGAGCGCCGGCCGCTACGTGGCAGAAATCTATGGACGGAACGTCTTTCCGGAACTGAACGTCGGCTGGGGCACGTATCGCGACAACCTCGGCCATGAATCTTCTCCCGGCTGTTTCCGCTGCCACGACGATCGGCACACGAGCGCGGACGGCAAGACGATCAGCCAGGACTGTTCGGTCTGTCACGAAGCGGTCGCCGTCGAGGACGCCGCGCCCGAGGTGCTCAAGACGCTCGGTCTGGCCGACCGCCTGACCGCATTGAGGAAGAAGTAAATGGGTCGCGCCCTGCTGGGAGAACGCCGCATCATGAAACGCACCAGCCCGTTGGTCCTCGGCATCACGGACATCCACCGGCGGCTCGCCCGCGCCGCCGTCCGCTTCACGAACCGGGCCCTCACGGTGGCCGTCGGTCTGCTGTTGATCGCCGGTACCGGGAGTCCGGCAGCGGCGCAGCCGTCGCGTCCGACCGTCGGCGTCGCGTTCGGCGGCGGCAGCGCGCGCGGGATCGCGCACATCGGGGTCATCCGGTGGTTCGAAGAGCACCACGTCCCAATCGACGTCGCGGCGGGGACGAGCATGGGCGGCCTGGTCGGCGGCGCGTTTGCGACCGGCATGTCGGCGGCGGAGCTGCGCGGCCTGATCGCCGGCACCGACTGGGACGCGATGTTCGGCAGCACCTCGTTTCCCTTCAAGAACCTGCGCCGCAAGGAAGACGCCCGCAACTATCCCTCGCGGCTCGAGTTCGGCGTGAAGCGGGGCATCGTGCTGCCGACCTCGTTGAACGACGGGCAGCAGGTCGATCTGCTGCTCGCGCGCATCGCCGCGCCGTACTACGCACTCGAGACCTTCGACGATCTGCCGACCCCGTTCCGGGTCGTGGCGGTCGATCTTCGTGCCGGCGAGAAGGTGGTCATCGACCGGGGACCGCTCGCCACCGCGCTCCGCGCGACGATGTCGCTGCCGGGCGTGTTTCCGCCGGTCGCGCGCGACGGGCAGCTCCTCGTCGACGGCGGCGCGCTGGACAACATCCCGGCGGACGTCGTGCGCACCCTCGGCCCGTCGGTCGTGATCGCGGTCGACGTCGGGTACGCCCCCAGCGAGAACATCAATGCGTCGTTGTTCGGTCTGATCGGCGGGACCATCGACGCGATGATGCGATCCGCGACGCGAGCGGCGCTCAAGCATGCGGATGTCACGATTGCCATCGACGTCACCGGATTCGGATCGCTCGACTGGCGGCGAGCCGACGAGCTGATCGCCCGCGGGTACCAGGCGGCGGAGAGCCGGCGGTCCGATCTGATCAAGTACCGCGTCTCGGACGAGGACTGGCAGCGCTGGATCGCGGCGCGTGACGGCCGGCGCCTGAGGTCGATTCCGGACCCGGCCTTCCTGACGACCGACGGAGTCAAGCCGGCCGATGCCGCGGTCGTGCAGCGCACACTCGCGCACCATCTGCATCGGCCGCTCGACGTGCCCGCGCTCGAACAGGATCTGTCGGCACTCTCGGGTCTCGATCGCTATCAGTCCGTCGACTGGCAGATGACGACGCGGGACGGCGGCACCGGGCTGCTCGTGCGCGCCCGGGAAAAGACCTACGCCCCGCCCTTCCTGATGCTCGGCTTCAACGTCGAGAACACGACGTCGGAGAACTTCCGCGTGCAGCTCGCGGCGCGCTACCTCGCGTTCGACGTCGCCGGCTCCGGCTCCGAGCTGCGCATCGACGGCGGCCTCGGCGCCGATCCCCACTTCGCGGCCGCGTTGTACCGCCCGATCTGGGGGACGCGCCTGTTCGTCCGGCCGATCGCCGGCGTCAACCGGCGGACGATCAGCATCGTGCAGAACGATGCCATCGTCGCGGAGTACGGCGACACGCGGGCCTGGGCGATCGCGGAAACCGGCGTGAATCTCTCGCGGGTGAGCGAGCTCTCGGGCGGCATCAGCATCGCCCACGTGAGTGACGAGGTGCGTACCGGTGATCCCGGGCTGCCCGAGCTGTCGGGCGGGGAGGTCGGCGCGCACGTGCGGTGGATCGTCGACACGCAGGACTCCCCTGCCATTCCCTCGCGCGGCACGCGAGCGGTAGCGCGATTCGCGCAGACCTTCACCTCTCCCGAGGCGCCTGCGGTGACCGCGACCAATGAGGATCTCACGCAGGTCGAGCTCACGATCTCGACGTTCCGGCGCGCCGGATCGCGTCATCGTCTCTTCGCGATCGTGGCGGGCGGCACGTCGTTCGGCGATCATCCACTGCCCACGCGGCAGTTCAGCCTCGGCTATCCCTTCACGATGGATGCGTTCGGCGTCGGAGAGCGTCGCGGCGATCACTACGCGGTGCTCACGCTCGGGGCGCTGCGGCAGGTCGCGCGGCTGCCCGACTTCCTGGGCGGGCCGCTGTTCGTGGGCGCGTGGCTCGAGAACGGCGCCGCGTTCGACTCCGACGAGGATGCCAATGTCAACACCCACCTGGCCGTGGGCATCATGACGGAAACGCTCGTCGGGCCGGTGCTCATCGCCGCCAGCACCGGCCTCGACGGCGGGTGGCGGACCATCTTCGGCATCGGGCGCATCTTCCGCTGAACGCCCTCACCACGTCCGCACGACCGCGTGTGCACCATCGTGACGCACCAGGCACAGGCAGCAGGCTGTTCGTCAGACCAGGCCGGGCGACGCAGTCTCCGGCATTTCGTACCGCCTCCGACATTCCGGGGCGATGCGCATCGGCTGCGGCGGCCTGCAGGGGGGCGATCGCGCACCGCCGGTGTTCGCGGCCTGCAAACGCCGCGGATGCGAGAGCCTCCGGGCACGGCGAGCCGCGCGCCCCGGTCAGGCGGCTGCCGCCCGGACGCGAGCACGATTGATGCTAGGCAGCGGCCCGAAGGTGCATCGACCGGTGCCGCGGTCGCGGCTCGGAAAGTGTCGATTCCACCGGTGCACCAAGGGGGGTCTATGTCCCGATGCGTTCGGCTTCGAGTTGCGCCAGTCGTCGTGTGTGGCGCGTTGGCGGTCGCTGCGCTGGGCGCACAGGAAGTCACGAAACCCCGTCCCGGACCCGAGGCGGCAGCCGCCGCGAAGTCCAGCCCCGCGCTGGTCGAGGCGTTGTCGAAGGAGATCGACGCGACGCCTGAGCAGGCTGCCGGCGCGGCGGGTGCGTTGTTCAGCGTGGCCAAGTCCCGGCTCGCCCCTGACGAGTTCGCGCAGGTCGCGAAGGCGGTCCCGGGCATGGACGCCCTGCTCAAAGCCGCACCCACCGCCGGCGCTGCCGCTGCCGGGGCGGGTGCGCTCTCGAAACTCAGCGGACCGGGAACCGGTCTCGGGCCGGCGGTTTCCGCATTCTCCAAGCTCGGGCTGAAACCGGAGATGGTCGGCAAAGCGGTGACTCTCCTGACCTCGTTCGTCACGAAGTCCGGTGGCACGAAGGTCGGCAGCCTGCTTGCCGGGGCGCTCAAATAGACGGCGCGGTGCCCGGGCGCGGGCGAAGGCAGGCGCGCCGCGCCCGGGCGCCGGGACGGGAGACTGGGTTGAAGGAACTCTCCGATTCCCGGGTACTCATCGTCGACGACGTGAAGGCCAACGTCGACATTCTGGTCGAGGCGCTTCGCAGCGAGTACAAGCTGTCGGTGGCCCTCGGCGGACAGCAGGCCATCGACGCCGTCCGCCGGAGCCCGCCCGATCTCGTTCTGCTCGACATCGTCATGCCCGACATCGACGGCTACGAGATCTGCCGGCGGCTGCGGGCGGCCGAGGCGACCCGCGAGCTGCCGATCATGTTCCTCAGCTCGCTCGAGGACGTGAAGGACAAGGCCCACGGGTTCGAGCTCGGGGCCAACGATTACCTGACGAAGCCCTTCGAGATTCTCGAGGTGAAGGCGCGCGTCCGGTCGCTGCTGAAGGCCAAGTCGTACGCGGACGCCGTGAAGGCGGCGGCGGAGCGCGACCTGCGCATCGCACGCGAGATCCAGACCGGCCTGCTGCCCGCGAACATCCCGGCGCAGATCCAGGGAACCGGCCTGGACGTGCACGCCGTGCTCGAACCGGCGCACCAGGTCGGCGGCGACCTGTTCGAGGTCCTGCGCCTCGACGCCGGTCGCGTGCTCGTCGCCGTCGGTGACGTGTCGGGCAAGGGGATCCCCGCGGCGCTGTTCATGGCCGTGGCCATGACGATCCTGCGCAGCACCGCCCGGCAGGGCCGCGCGCCCGCCGAGATCCTGCGGCTGTTGAACGACGAGCTGCTGGAACAGAATCCACGCGGCATGTTCGTGACGCTGCAGTTGATGGTGTTCGACCCGCCGAACCGCAGCGTGACCTGCGCCAGCGCGGGACACCATGCCGCCGCGTACCTGGCACCCGGGCGGGCGCCCTGCCTCGCCTTCACGTCGTCGGGACGCGTCCTTGGATTGCTGCCCGCCGACGATTACGTCAGCGAGACGCTGGAGCTCGAGCCGGGCGGGACGTTCGTGCTCTTCACCGACGGTGTCAGCGAGGCGTTCGACGCCGCCGGGGATCTCTTCGGGGAGGACCGCCTGCTGGCGCACCTCACGGGCTTCGCCGGGCGAACCGCGCGCGAGACCACCGTTGGCGTCCTCGAAGTCGTTCGGCGACATGCGGCGGGCACCAGGCAGTCCGATGACATCACGGTGGTCTCCGTCCGATACGCGGGCTGAGGTGAGGACAGCGTGCTCTTCGATACGAACCGCGTCATTCGAGAAGCGTTCCACGACGCCGGCTTCCCCGGTCCGCAAATCGACACGCTGGCGACCTGATGGCGATGCGGTTCACTGAACGAGCGGTCTCTCCGGTGTGGCGGTGGCGGCCGAGCCGACCGGGCCGTTGCACCCGCCGATCGCTGCTGTTCGCGGCCGGCCTGGCGGTCGCCGGCACGGCCTCGGCGCAGACGGCGCAGCCCGCGAAGGCGCCGCCGAGGCTGGGATCCTCGAACAGTTCGGAGCTGGGAGTTGTCATCGCCACGGGGAACGCCCGCTCGACCAGTATCGGCTTGCGCAACGTGTACACCTATCGGTGGGCGAACGCGGAGCTGGGCTGGGAAGCCGGCTGGCTGCGGGCCGCCTCACGTGATGGCGACCGCTTTGCCGTCGAGACCGCGACGGGGTTCGACGTGATCGAACCCGCGACCGCGATCGACAGCCAGCGTCTGTTCAGCAAGCTGCGCTATCAGCGCCAGGTGTCGCGGCGCGCGGACTGGTTCACCAATTTCGACGCCGTGCGCGACGAACCCGCCAACATCAACCGTCAATTCGTGCTCGCCGGCGGTCTGGGGACGACCTGGCGCAAGACGGATCGCTCGACCTTCCGGACCGCCTACGGCGTCAGCTACACCGACGAGGATCTGGTGATTGAAGGCCGGAACCGCTTCGCCGGCTACCGTCTCTCGTACGGTCTCAAGGCGCCATTGGCCGGCACGAGCACGCTCGAGAGCGAGCTCACCGTCGACGGGAGCTTCGAGACCGGCGATGACATCCGGGCAGACTGGCTCAACGGCGTGAGCGTCGCCATCAACTCGAAGCTGGCGCTGAAGTCGAGCGTCCGAGTCCTGTTTCGGAACCTCCCGGCACTCGAAACGCTCGAACTCCGCACGTCGGAGGGTGACGTGGTCGGTACCGTGGATACTGCAAAGCGCAAAGTGGACACGAATCTGACGACCTCGCTGGTCATCACCTTCTGATTTCGACCGCAGCCGGGCGCACGTATGCTGGTACGTCGCGTCCGTGGCTGACTCGCGATATGACCATTGCCACGCGCCTGCTCGCCCTTCTGACCGTACCGATCGTCTCGCTGGTGGGGCTCGGAATCTTCACCGGGCTGCAGCTCCGCGGCATCGAGGCGCGCAGCCGGTTCGTGGCGGAATCACGCATCGTCGCGCTCGCGACGCTGGGGAATCTCTCGCGTGCGTTCGCCGAGCTTCGCGTGAACGTGCGGAGCTACCTGCTGGCGTCGACCGACGCGCAACGGGCCGCGGCGCGGGCGCGTTTCGACGAGGACGAGCGGGACGTCGGTCGTCTGTTGCAGCAGTACGGCGATCGCCTGGTCCTCGGGGACCGGGATCGCCGGTTGCTCGGCGACTTCCAGGCGCTCAGCCGCGACTGGATTGCGGCGGCGAAGGCGGTCATGGCGCTGGAGGACGAGGGCCGGCGTGCCGAAGCCCTCGCGCTGTTCAACGGCCGGCTGGTGGAGCTCGGGCTGCGAGTCAGCACGGTATCGAACGAGTGGATCGCTCACGACCAGGAGGCGGCGATTGCCGCGGGCGCCGCCTCCGTCGCGGACATCGAACGGTTCGAACGGCGGTTGATCATCGCGACCCTGGCGGCCTTGCTCGTCACCGGGGCGCTCGGGCTCATCACCTTGCGACGGATCGTGAACCCAATCCGGGCGCTGGACGCGTCGGTCAACGCCATCGCGGCCGGCGACTACACCAGGACGGTACCGTTCGTCACCGCCCGCGACGAGACCGGCGGTCTGGCGCGCTCGATCGACGTCCTCAAGCAGGGCGCCGCGCTGATGGACGAGCAGCGCTGGCTCAAGTCCCACGTGTCCAGGGTCACCGGAGAGCTGCAGGGCGTGACGTCACTCCAGGAGTTCGGGCAGCGGCTGCTCTCGAGCCTCGTCCCGATACTCGGCGGTGGCATTGCCTCGTTCTACACGCTCGATGACGCGCAGGGATCGCTGTCCCGGGTTGCCGCCTACGGCCTTCCCGACGCGGCAGCGTGCCCCGAGTCGATCCGGCTCGGCGAGGGGCTGGTGGGTCAGTGCGCGCAGGCACGCGAGGCCGTTGTCCTGACGAATCTCCCTCCGCAGTATGCCCGCATCGCCTCGAGTGTGGGCGAGGCCGCGCCGTCCCAGGCGACTGCGCTGCCGGTCATGTCGCAGGATGTGGTGCTCGGCGTGATCGAGCTGGCGTCGTTCCGCCCCTTCACCGCGCGCGAGCAGACGCTGCTGAACGAGCTGCTGCCGGTGACCGCCATGAGCCTGGACATCCTCCAGCGCAACCTCCGCACGCAGAAGCTCCTCGAGCAGACGCAGCAACAGGCACGCCAGCTGGAGAAGCAGACCGGCGAGCTGCGGCACTCGCAGGAGCAGCTCCAGCGTATCAACTTCCTGGCCGACACCGCCCTGGAGCTGACCAGGGCGGGCTACTGGCACGTGCCGCTGGACGGCTCCGGCTGGTACAACTCCTCCGAACGCGCCGCCCGCATCTTCGGCGACCTTCCCACCCCCGACTTCCGCTATCGCGTGGCGGAGTGGGCCGAGCACGTTCGGGAAGGTGACGAGGAGGCGTCGACGGCCACGATGGAGAACTTCACGGCTGCCGTGGAGGGCAGGATTCCGGCCTACAGCGCGGTCTACGCGTACAAGCGACCGGTGGACGGACGCGTCGTCTGGATCCGGGCGCTGGGCAACGTCGTGAAGGACGGCGACGGCAGGCCGCAGGACATGTTCGGCGTGACCCAGGACATCACCGACTTCAAGCGGCTGGAACGCGAACTGGTGGCCGCCCGGCAGAAGGCCGAGGAGGCCACCCAGATGAAGTCGATGTTCCTCGCGAACATGAGCCACGAGATCCGCACGCCGATGAACGCGATCATCGGTCTCTCGCATCTCGCCCTGAAGACGCCGCTCTCCGCCAAGCAGCGCGATTACGTCGGCAAGATCCACAATGCCGGCACGTCGCTGCTGGCGGTCATCAACGACATCCTCGACTTCTCCAAGATCGAGGCGGGCAGGCTCGATCTCGAAGCGATCGGTTTCAACCTCGATGAGGTCATCAGCTCGGTGACGGTGCTCACGGCGCAGAAGGCGCACGAGAGGGGGCTCGAGTTCCTCGCCCACGTCGCGCCGGACATTCCCGAGCACCTGGTCGGCGATCCGCTCCGCCTCGGGCAGATCCTCACGAACTTCGTCAACAATGCCGTGAAGTTCACCGAACGCGGCGAGGTCAGGCTGACCGTCGAACGGCTCGAACGCACGGGCGACAAGGTGCAGCTCAAGTTCGCCGTACGCGACACGGGAATCGGCATGACCCAGGAGCAGGCCGCGAAGCTGTTCCAGCCGTTCACGCAGGCCGACATGTCCACCACGCGCCGCCACGGCGGCACCGGCCTCGGCCTGACGATCTGCCGGCGGCTCGTCGAGCTGATGGGCGGACGGATCTGGCTCGAGAGCGCACCGGGGGTCGGCACCGCGTTCTACTTCACCGTCTGGCTCGGCGTCGGCGAGGAGACCGGAGCGCGAAAGGTCGTGCCCGGGAAGCTCGAGCGGCTGCGCGCGCTCGTCGTCGACGACAACGCGACGGCGCGCGAGATCCTGCAGGAATCGTTGAGCGCCGTGGCCCGCCACGTCGATGCCGTGGCCTCGGGCAAGGAGGCGATCGCCGCCATCCGCCAGCAGGATCCCGTCGATCCCTACGACATCGTCTTCATGGACTGGCGCATGCCGGGCATGGACGGTCTGCAGGCCGCCCGCTACATCAAGAGCGACGAGACGCTGGCCCGCCAGCCGGCGGTCGTGCTGGTCACCGCGTTCGGACGCGACGAGGTACGGGAGGAAGCAGAGCGGCTGCAGCTCGACGGCTTTCTCGTCAAGCCGGTCACCAAGTCCATGATCGTCGACACCCTGGTGAACGTCTTTGCCGCCGGCGGAGAGGAGACCGAGCAGGTGGCGAGCGGCGAGCAGTCGGAGCGACTCCGCGGCGCGCGGATCCTCATCGCCGAGGACAACGAGATCAACCAGCAGATCGCGATCGAGCTCCTCGAAGCCGCGGGCGCCACCGTCGCGGTCGCGAACAACGGACGCGAGGCGGTCGAGATCCTGTCGGCAAGCCCGGAGCAACCACGGTTCGACGTCGTGCTGATGGACCTGCAGATGCCGGACATGGACGGATTCCAGGCGACGACGAGCATCCGTTCCGACAGCCGCTTTGCCGCCTTGCCGATCATCGCGATGACCGCGCACGCCACGATCGAGGAACGCCAGCGCTGTCTCGCCGCCGGTATGAACGACCACGTGGCGAAGCCGATCGATCCCGACCACCTGATCGACACCGTCACCCGCTTCTACCAACCGGCAGCCGGACGTGCCGTCGATCCGGAAGGTGTCGCGCGCCGCCAGCCTCCGCAGGAGCCGGGGGCGAACCTGCCGACGGTTGACGGCCTCGATGCGCGAGACGGGCTCGCACGGGTGGGTGGGAATCGCCGGCTCTATCTCCAGCTGCTTCGCCAGTTCGCGGAGCAGCAGGGGCCGGCGCTCAGCCAGGTGCGCGAGGCCCTGGCCGGCGGCGACCTCGCACGCGCCGAACGGGCCGCGCATTCGCTCAAGGGCGTCGCCGGCAACATCGGCGCGACCAAGGTGCAGGCCGCCGCGGCCCGCCTCGAGAAAGCAATCCGCGACCGGGCGACGGCAGTGGAGGTGGAGACGGCCACACGCGAGGCGGCCGACGTACTGGCGCCGCTGGTCCAGGAACTGGGCACCGTGCTCGGCCGCGCGGCGATCGAAGCGCCGCAGCCGGCCGCCACTCCACCATCGGTGGATCTCGCGCGCTCCCTGGAAAGGGCGGCACGGCTCTCGACATTGCTCTCGGAGTTCGACCCGGCCGCCGCCGACTTCCTCGAGGCGAATCGCGCCGCGCTCCGACCGTTGTTCAGTGACGACGCCTGGCAGGAGTTCGAAGGCCAGGTCCTCGCCTACGCGTTCGCTGACGCGCACACGCGGCTGGAGCACGCGGTCAGAACTCCACCCAACGGCTGAAGCGCGAGGCGTATCGCGACCTGGAGGGGCTGATCTACCCTTTTCACGACCGGGCCGTGATAGCGCCCCCCGGCGGCGGGGACCCTGTGGTGGACCGTTGAGCGGCAGCCCGCGACCAGTGAGGGACTGTTCGTGCTGATGGCCCGGAACGCGGCCCGGGCGACGACCTCTTTCAGGCGGGAGCGCGTCGTCGAGCTTGGCGTGCAGGTCGAGATCTGACGCTCGCGGCGAAGGACCCATGACGCGGTTCAGGGATTCGGACGCGTTTCGCCTCTCGGCGGCGCTCGTGGCGCTGGCAGTGGTGACGCTGACGCTGGGGCGGTGGCTTCGCCTCTCGAATGCGGCGACGGTAGCGACGACGTACCTGACGGTCGTGCTGCTGGTGGCGGCGACGTCGCGCCTGTGGGTGGCCGTGACGACCTCTGTCGCCGCCATGCTCTGTTTGAACTTCTTCTTCCTGCCGCCCGTGGGGACGTTCACGATCGCCGATCCCCAGAACTGGGTGGCCTTGGTCGCGTTTCTCGCCGTGAGCCTGGTCGCGAGCAACCTGTCCGCCGTGGCGCGCGCGCGGACGCAGGAGGCGATAGGACGGCGCGACGAGCTGGCGCGCCTGTTCGACCTGAGTCGCGACGTGCTGATGATGACCGACAGCCGAGAGGCGCTCGCCGCGCTCGCGCGATCGATCGCCCGGCGGTTCGATCTCGAATACATCGCCGTCGCCGTGCCGCGCGACGCCGGGTGGGAGGTGTACGAGTCGGGGGGGAAGACGATCGAGCTGGACAGGCGCGAGCTGTCGAACGCCTTTGCCGCGGCACGGTCGAGGCTCGAGTTCGACGCGCACGCGCGGACGTACGCCGGCCACCGGACCGTGACGGCGGAAGGGCGCATCGTTCGGCTGGTGCCGCTGAGGGTCGGCACGAGGCCCATCGGCGTGCTCGCGGCCGCCGGCCGCCCCGTCGAGGCCGGCACGCTCGACACGCTCGCGGGCGTCGTCGCGATTGCGATCGAGCGCGCCCACCTGCTCGAGGAACGCAAGGCCGGCGAGCTGACGCGGCAGAGCGAGCAGCTCAAGACCACGCTGCTGGCCTCGCTGGGGCACGACCTGCGGACGCCGCTGACCGCCATCCGCGTGGCGGCGAGCAATCTCAAGGCGGCCGACCTCGATCGTGCGGACCGCCTCGATCAGAGCGACGTCATCCTGGCGGAAGTCGAGCGCTTGACGCGCTTGTTCCAGAACCTGCTGGAGATGGCCCGCATCGATGCCGGCGCGGTCGCCAGCGAATCGCGGTGGACGCATCCGTCCGAGATCATCGAGGCGGCGCGCGACCAGGTGGAGCACGCCCTTCAGGGCCACAGGCTGGACATCGTCATCGAACCGGACGAGCCGGTGCGACTGGACCCGCGTCTGACTGCGGCGGCCCTTGCTCAACTGCTCGAGAACGCCGCCCACTACTCGCCGCCCGGCTCGACAATCGGTGTGGCCGCCGCCGTCGAGGACGAGGAGTTCGTCGTGCGGGTCCGCGATGAGGGCGCCGGCATCGCGCCTGCCGATCTGCCCCACCTGTTCGAGCGGTTCTATCGCGGCGCCGTGGCAAAAACGAGGACCTCGGGCACCGGCATGGGCCTCTGGATCGTCCGCGCGCTCCTGGCCGTCGAGCACGGACGCGTCTGGGCGGAGAACGGCGCCGAGGGCGGGGCACAGTTCACGATTGCCGTGCCCGTCACGGTCAGGGAAGCCGTCCCGGAGAGTCCGCCCGTCCCATGACTCAGTCACCCCGGATCCTGCTCGTCGACGACGAGGCCGCCATCCAGCGCGCCGTGGGTGCGCTCCTGCGTTCACGCGGATACGAGGTGGACATCGCGGGTACGGGAGCGGACGCGCTCAGACTGTTCGCCGAGCGCGCCCCGGCGCTCATCGTGCTCGACCTCGGCCTGCCCGATCTCGAAGGGACCGAAGTCTGCCGGCGCGTGCGCGCGGCGTCCGCGGTACCGATCATCGTGCTGTCGGCTCGCGGGGCGGAGGCCGACAAGGTCAATGCCCTCGATCTCGGCGCCGACGACTACGTGACCAAGCCGTTCGGCCCGGAGGAACTGCTGGCGCGCCTCCGGGTCGCGCTTCGCCGGCTCGCGTCGGAGGAAGGTGTCGAGACCGGCCTCTTCCGCGCCGGCTCGCTCACGATCGACTACGACCGCCACCGGGTCGTGCGAGATGAGACGGAGGTTCGTCTCACGCCGAAGGAATTCGAGCTGCTGTCACTGCTGGCCCGTAACCACGATCGCGTCCTCACGCACCGGGCCATTCTGAAAGCAGTGTGGGGGCCGAACGCCGTCGAGCAGCCGGAACACCTGTGGACGCTGGTGGCACAGCTCCGGAAGAAGATCGAGCCGGATCCCGCGAACCCGAAGTACCTGTTGAGCGAGCCGTGGGTCGGCTATCGGTTCGTGACCGAGGCGTCATGATGCGGCGTGATGCCAGTACTACCGCGTCGCGGTGAACTCGCGCTTGGAGAGCGCCCGGTCCACGCCTGCAGCTGATCCTCGCACTCTGTTTTGTCAGCCGCGCTGGGAACCGGCGGGGTGCCGTCCTATTCATGACTTCATGACGCCTCACCGACGGTCACACGTTGTCGCTTACGCGCCTTCCAGGTGACCAGCTTAGGGAACCGGCCGGAGAACGGCCTGGAGAAGTCCTCAAGAACGCCTGAAATGTCGCCGGGCGAAAGCGATCGACCCTCCTGACCGCACGCCCGGCGCCATCGGTCTACGGAGCAACGGCTGGCCCGCCCGGCTGACCATCACCTGTTTGGAGCTTCAACGGGTCGCCTGAAGGACCCGCGGACGTGTCAGGACTTCTTGAGGAACTCCTTTGTACATCTTCAGGCGACGGAGTCTATCGTCGTACTGAGGAGCGACATCGTGATGGCTTTGGTGCAGTGTCCGCGCGTGGTCGATTGCGTTCGAGAACGGCGCAGGAAACGCGTGCGCTTGTTGCGTGCCGGCGCCGCCGCGACTGGTCGAACCAGCCGTTCTTCTTCCCCGGTCACCTGGCTTCAGCCGATGCGCGGCGGCACCAGAACACCGCGCTCATCGGCATCTGAGTGATTGGCAGCAAGACGGGCACCTGGTAGCGGCGAGGAGAGTCGACGTGCTGACCGTTGGAATGGTGATTCTTGGACTGGCCACCTTTGCCGCGATGCTCGGCTTCGTCGCGCTCTGCGAACGGGTATAGGCGAGCCATGACGGCCCTGTCATTGATCCTGAGCGCCGCGGCCTTCGGGTACCTCGTCTACGCGATGCTGCGCCCGGAGAACTTCTGAGGCGGGCATGAGCACGGAGTACTTCGCCGTCGGGTTCACGATTCTCTTCGTCATCTCGACGAGCGTCCCGCTCGGCCGCTACATGTTCCACGTGTTCGCCGGCCGGCCTACCGTCCTCGATCCGGTCCTCGTCCCGATCGAGCGGCTGGTGCTGCGCGTCACCGGCGTCGACGCGAGCGAGCAGCAGGACTGGAAACAGTATTCCCGTTCGCTGATCGTCTCGAACGTGTTCATGTGGCTGGCAACGTGGACGATCGTGACGCTGCAGCAGTCCCTGCCGCTCAACCCGGACGGCATCGCCAACATGAAGCCGACGCTCGCCTTCAACACCATCTCGAGCTTCACCACGAACACCAATCTGCAGCACTACAGCGGCGAGAGCGGGCTGTCGTACTTCTCGCAGATGTTCACGATCAGCTTCCTGCAGTTCGTCACCGCGGCCACCGGCGTGGCGGCCTGCATCGCCGTGATTCGCGGCCTCGCCGGGAACCGGCTGAGCACGCTCGGCAACTTCTATCTCGACATCACCCGCGCGACGGTGCGGGTCTTCCTCCCGCTCGCGATCCTGGTGTCGGTCATCCTGATGTGGCAGGGGACGCCGATGACGTTCGAAGGCGCGGCGAAGGCCACGACCGTCGAGGGCCAGGAGCAGACGATCGCCCGCGGGGTTACCGCCGGGGTGGTTTCGATCAAGCAGCTCGGGACGAACGGCGGCGGCTACTTCGGGCCGAACGCCGCGCACCCCTACGAGAACCCTACGCCGCTTTCGAATCTCGTCGAGTCCTGGTCGATCGCCCTCATCCCGATGGCGATGGTGTGGACCCTCGGGCACTTCGTGGGCCGTCGCAGGCTGGCGGTCGTGATCTTCGCCACCATGCTCGCCATCTACATCCCGATGGTGGTCTTCGCCGTGGCGATCGACGCGGGCGGCAGCCCGGCGATCGCCAGGATGGGCATCGACCAGTCGACCGGCTCGATGGAGGGCAAGGAGGTACGGTTCGGCTCCGCCCTCTCGGCGCTGTGGTCCGTGACCACGACCGCGACGTCGAACGGCTCGGTGAACTCAATGCACGATTCGCTGACCCCACTCGGCGGCCTGATGCCGCTTGCCGGCATGTGGCTGAACAACATCTTCGGCGGCGTCGGCGTGGGGTTCATCAACATGCTCATCTTCGTCATCGTTGCGGTGTTCGTGGCGGGGATGATGGTCGGCCGCACCCCCGAGTTCCTCGGCAAGAAAGTCGAAGCGAAGGAGATGAAGCTGGCGAGCCTGGCGCTCCTGTGGCACCCCCTGGCGATTCTCGTCGGGACCGCCGCCGCGTGCTGCGTATGGGCGGCAACCGCCGATCCGGTAAGCGCGCTCGCGTGGCTGAAGAATCCGGGGCCGCACGGCTTCTCGGAGATGCTGTACGAGTTCACCTCGGCGACGGCGAACAACGGGTCGGGGTTCGAGGGACTCGGCGACAACACGCCGTTCTGGAACGTCTCGACCGGTGTGGTGATGCTGCTGTCGCGCTACATCCCGATCATCGCTCCGCTCGCGCTCGCCGGATCGCTGGCAGCCAAACCGGCGGCGCCGCACACCGCCGGGTCCCTGCGTGCCGACAGCGCGACGTTCGGCTTCACGCTCTGGGCCGTCATCGTCATCCTGGGTCTGTTGATGTTCATGCCGGTCGCGGTGCTCGGGCCGATCGCGGAGCACCTGGCGCTGCAATAGGAGTCGGACGGTGTTCAAGGAAATCAGGCAAGGCATCCTCTTCACCGTGGTCACGATCGTCATGATCGGAGGCGCGTACAACGTCGTGCTCTGGGGGATCGGCCGGGTGCTGTTCGCGCCGCAGGCTGAAGGCAGCCTGATCCGGCGTGAGGACGGCGCCGTCGTGGGTTCGCGCCTGATCGCGCAGAAGTTCGAACGGCCGGAGTACTTCCACCCGCGGCCGTCGGCCGTGGACTACGACGCCGCCTCCACGGGCGGCACGAACTACGGGCCTTCGAACCCGGAGCACTTGAAGACCGTGCAGGAACGTCTCGATGCGGTCACGAGGCAGGAGGGGGTGGCGCCCGGACAGGTGCCGTCGGAGATGGTGACCGCCAGCGGCGCGGGCATGGATCCCCACATCCCGCCGGCGGCCGCGGAGCTGCAGGCGCCTCGCGTGGCGGCCGCCCGCGGCGTAGCAGTCGACCGCGTGCAGCAGCTGATACGCGCGCACACTGAGCCGCCGACGATCGGGTTTCTCGGCCGGGCACGCGTCAACGTGCTGGAGCTGAACCTTGCGCTCGACGCGGCGCCCGGAGCGAACGTCGAAGACGCGGGCCGCTAGGAGGACGCAGGGAGGTCGGGGGGACGAAGTCCCGATCGAATTGGGAGGCGCGCCACAGGCGCGCCCCGCCGGAACGGAGCGGGGCGAAGGGGGGTCCCCGACGACCATGTCAGAACGCGCACGCAGAATCTCGATTTGGGATCCCAAGATCATCCGGCAGGCGGTCATCGACTCCTTCTGGAAGCTCGACCCGAGGATCCAGATCAAGAATCCGGTGATGTTCATCGTGGAGGTCGGCAGCCTCCTGACGACGACCGTGTTCGTGCAGGAGCTGGCCTCGGGCGGCGGCCGACCGCTCTTCACGGGGCAGGTCGCCTTCTGGCTGTGGTTCACGGCGCTCTTCGCGAACTTCGCCGAGGCAATGGCGGAGGGGCGCGGACAGGCGCAGGCCGAAACGCTGCGGAAGACGCGGACGGAAACCACGGCGCAGCGCCTGACGCCGGACGGTCTGGAGGACAGGGTACCCGCCTCGGCGCTCCGGCGCGGCGACATCGTGATCGTGCGGGCCGGGCAGGTCATCCCGGCCGACGGCGAGGTCATCGAAGGGGTGGCGTCGGTGGACGAGTCGGCGATCACCGGCGAGTCGGCGCCCGTGATCCGCGAATCCGGCGGCGACCGATCGGCAGTCACCGGCGGCACCCGCGTGATCTCCGACTGGATCAAGGTCCGGGTGACCTCCGATCCCGGTCACACGTTCCTCGACCGCATGATTGCCCTGGTCGAGGGGGCGGAACGCCAGAAGACGCCGAACGAGATCGCGCTGAACATCCTCCTCGCGGTCCTGACGCTGGTCTTCCTGCTCGTCGTCGTGACGCTGCAACCCTTTGCCTACTACGCCGGCACCGAGATCCCCATCCCGGTGCTCATCGCGCTGCTCGTCTGTTTGATTCCGACGACGATTGGCGCGCTGATCTCCGCCATCGGCATCGCCGGCATGGACCGACTCGTGCAGCACAACGTCCTCGCGATGTCCGGCCGCGCCGTCGAGGCGGCTGGCGACGTGAACACGCTGCTCCTGGACAAGACCGGTACCATCACCCTCGGCAACCGACAGGCGACAGAATTCGTGCCGGTATCCGGCGTCACCGAGCGCGATCTGGCCGATGCGGCACAGCTGTCCTCGCTCGCGGACGAGACCCCGGAAGGCCGCTCGATTGTCGTGCTCGCCAAGGAGAAGTACGGCATCCGCGGGCGCGAGCTGTCGGACAAGGACGCAGCATTCGTGCCGTTCACGGCCCAGACGCGCATGTCCGGGGTGAACTTGGAGGGACGTGAGATCCGCAAGGGTGCGGCCGACGCGATTGCCGCGTACGTCAGCGGCAATGAGGGAGTGGTGGCACCCGAGGTTCAACCGATCGTCGACCGGATCTCACGTGCCGGCGGCACGCCGCTCGTCGTCGCCGAGCGGACGCGCGCGCTCGGTGTCGTGCACCTGAAGGACATCGTCAAGGGCGGCATGCGACAGCGATTCGACGCGCTCCGGGCGATGGGGATCCGGACGGTCATGATCACGGGCGACAACCCGCTGACCGCCGCCTCGATCGCCAGCGAAGCCGGCGTCGACGACTTCCTGGCGCAGGCGACGCCGGAGGACAAGATGACGCTGATCCGCCGCGAGCAGGCGGACGGGAAGCTCGTGGCCATGACCGGCGACGGGACGAACGACGCCCCGGCGCTCGCGCAGGCGGACGTCGGCGTGGCGATGAACACCGGCACCAGCGCCGCCAAGGAAGCGGGCAACATGGTGGATCTCGATTCGAACCCGACGAAGCTGATCGAGATCGTCGAGATAGGCAAGCAGCTGCTGATGACGCGCGGGGCGCTGACGACGTTCTCGATCGCGAACGACGTGGCGAAGTACTTCGCGATCATCCCGGCGATGTTCATCCTGGCGTTCCCCCAGCTCGGCGTGCTCGACGTGATGCGGCTGGGCACGCCGGAGTCGGCGATTCTCTCGGCCGTCATCTTCAACGCGGTCGTCATCATCGCGCTGATCCCGCTGGCGTTGAGGGGCATCGCCTATCGGCCGCTCGGAGCGGCGGCCATCCTGCGGCGCAACCTGCTTATCTATGGTGTGGGCGGCGTCGTGCTGCCGTTCATCGGGATCAAGGCGATCGACGTCGTGCTGGTGGCGACCGGGCTCGCCTAGAAAGGACGCACGAGCACCCCCATGTCCGATCAGCGCCCGACCGCGGATGCGCTGCTGGCCCGCATCAAGGAGCAGGACCGGGCGCGCTTGCGCATCTACATCGGCGCCGCGCCCGGAGTGGGGAAGACCTACGAGATGCTCCAGGAGGCGCATGCGCTCCGCGTCCGCGGCCTCGACGTCGTTGTCGGCTACGTCGAGACCTACGGCCGGCACGACACCGAGGCGCAGCTGAAGGACCTGGAGGTGATCCCGCGCCGCCGGGTCGAATACCGCGGCGTCACCGTCGAGGAGATGGATGTCGACGCCATCCTGGCGCGCAAGCCGCAGGTGTGTGTGGTCGACGAGCTGGCCCACACGAACGTGCCCGGCAGGCGGCACGCCAAGCGCTACGAAGACGCGCTCGAGATCCTGGACGCCGGCATCCACTTCATGACCGCGGTCAACATCCAGCCCCTGGAAACGCTGAACGACGCCGGGGCGCGCGCCACGGGCGTCCGCGTGCGCGAGACGGTGCCGGACACCTTCCTCGACCGCGCCGACGAGGTCATCAACGTGGACGTCACGGTCGAAGAGCTGCGCGAGCGCCTGCGCGAGGGCAAGATCTACCGGCCCGAGAAGGTCGAACAGGCACTGGCCAACTTCTTCCGCAAGGGCAACCTCTCGACGCTGCGCGAGCTGGCGCTCCGCGCCGTCGCCGACGAGGTCGGCGAGAAGGCGGCCAGCTACCGCGCGCGCGAGGGCCTCGAGCCGGCGCTGATTCCCGAACGGGTGATGGTGTGCATGAGCTCCAACGCGCTGGCCCCGCGGGTCATTCGCACCGGCGCACGGATTGCCGGCCGGCTCGGATCGCGGTGGTACGCCGTGTACGTCGAAACCCCGGGCGAGCGCGCCGACCGCATCAACCCCCGGGACGCGGACGCGCTGCGGCAGAACATCAAGCTGGCGGAGACGCTCGGGGCCACGGTGGTACGGGTCAAGGCCGACAAGCCCGCCGACGGGCTCGTCGCGTTCGCCCAGCGCGAGGGCGTCACCCACGTGATTTTCGGGCAGACGGCGCGGACGCGATGGGAGCTGCTGCTGTACGGTTCGACGCTGGACAGGTTTCTCGGTGCCGTCCCCGACGCCGCCGTCCAGGTCGTCCCGCTCACCGAGAACTGATATTACCGTACTCGTGCGAGCGCTGCGCCCCCCTGAACTCCGGCGCGAACGTGCCGAGGATCACGCCGCGACCATGCACAGCCCGACCTGGTCCTCATGTCCGCCGCTGTGCCAGCAGCGCTTTGACTGCGTCGGCCGTCGGTACCCGACCGGCGACCTTGACTTGGCCGTCAACGACGAGCGCGGGTGTCGCCACCACGCCGAACGCCACGATATCGTTGATGTCGGTGACCTTTTCCAGCGCGTAGTCGAGTCCCAGCGCCTTCGCCGCTTCCTCCGCGTGATCGGTGAGCATCCGGCACTTGGCACACCCGGTCCCCAGTATCTGTATCTTCGTCACGATCTCTCCCTAGAACCACGCGCCGAACGCGAGCCCGGTCAGCGTGGACATCATGACCACCAGCGCGACGTAGACGACGGTCTTGGTCGTACCGAGCACGCTGCCAATCACGAGCATGCTCGGCAGCGAGAGCGCCGGGCCTGCGAGGAGCAGCGTGAGTGCCGGCCCCTTCCCCATGCCGCTGCCCATGAGTCCCATTACGATCGGCACTTCCGTCAGCGTCGCGAAGTACATGAGGGCCCCCGCGACCGCGGCGAACAGATTCGCGCCCACCGAGTTCCCTCCGACGGCGCTCGTCACCCACGCCGACGGAATCAGCCCCTCGTGGCCCGGACGCCCCAGGAACAGCCCAGCCAGTAACACGCCAGCGAGGAGCAGCGGCATGATCTGTTTCGCGTACTCCCATGTGGCGAGGAACCACTCGTCGAGGTCACTCAAAGACCTCGACGTGGCCACCGAAATCCCGACGACGGCAAAGCTCGCAGCGGTGAGCGGCCATTTGTGCTCGAACAGAAGCGATGCGAAGCCGCCGGCGGACACCGGCTCGGCCCAGTTCGCCATGACCAGGACGCCCACCAGCGCCGCGAAGAAGACGACTTCCTGCGGGAGCGTCCGCCGCTTCGCCTGGAGCGACGGCGCGGGCAGCGCGTTGGTGCGCGCCGCGTCCTCCGATCGGAAGAGCGCCTGCATGATGAGCCCCACGATGACGCTGAAGGAGATGGCCCCTGCCGCGCGTGCGACCCCCAACTCGAACCCGAGAACACGCGCGGTGAGAACGATCGCGAGGATATTGATCGCCGGCCCTGAGTAGAGGAACGCCGCAGCCGGACCCAGTCCGGCGCCGCGCTTGTAGATCCCGGCGAACAACGGCAGCACCGTGCAGGAACAGACCGCGAGCACGGTACCGGACACGGAGGCGACCCCGTACGCGAGCGGTTTGTTGGCCCGCGGTCCCAGATACGTCATCACGGACGCCTGGCTCACGAAGACGGTGATCGCCCCCGCGATGAAAAACGCCGGAACGAGACAGAGCAGCACGTGCTCCCGCGCGTACCACTTCAAGAGGTGCAGCGATTCGAGCACGGCACCGTCGAATCGCACGCTACCCACTGGCAGCCAGTAGATCGACGCGAACACCACGATTGCCCCCGCCAGCCACGCCCGTTCCCGCCGCCATCGCATGTGTCAGTCCTTCGTGGCAGGTGCGACCGTGCCCGTGGTGGTGCACAGCTCCGCGGCTGCGTCGCGGCATACGAGTTCCGGCGACGTGCCGCCGAGGGCGCGCGCGGCGACCGCGTCCTGCTGCACCTGCGGATCCGAACCGATGAGCAGGAGAACGAACCGCAGCAGCGCATCACTCGTGTCATCGGTCGCGAGCCTTCTGGTATGAGCTCCAGCGCTGCGCGAACTCGGGTGCGAGCTGGGCTTGTCTCAGGCCAGCGCAGACGACGGGCTTCGGGCGATGATGGATGGGGCCGTGGCAACGTTGCTCGATTCGGGCTTGCAGCCGCGGGAGGTCGTGGACCTGATCCCGGTGAAGCCGCTCGCCGAGGTCGAGCCGGCCGTCACTGCCGCCTATCACACCGCGCTGCCGGCGCTCTACGCCAAGATACGGCCCTGATACCGACCTTCGGCGGCGGAGGCGCTGGGCAGCGGGAAGAGCCACGTTCAATCCCCGCGAATCACCTGTTGGAGTTGTTCGATCCGTTTGCCTCTTCAACCGACTCGGCGCAGAATCCTCACGGGCACATCATGCGACCACTACTCCTGACGGTGCTGCTGGCTGCGACGGCGTTCGGCGCGCCCGCATCCGGACGAGGGGTGCGTCCGGAAGTCGACAACGTCGCGACCTTCGCGCGTCTCTATGGCGTCGTGCGGTACTTCTATCCGAGTGACGCTGCGGCCGGTCTCGACTGGGATCGCTTCGCCGTCCTCGGCGTGCAGCGCGTGCGCGCGGCTCCCGATGCCAGGAGACTGGCGGCCACGCTCGACGCGCTCTTCAGTCCGCTGGGCCCGGGCATCGAGATCGCCGAGATTTTGCCTGCCCGTCCCGCTGCGGGACCCGCTGACAGCTCGCTCATCGCCTGGCGCTATCTCGGCGCGGGGATGGCACCGGCGAGTAGCTTCGGCCCGTACCGTGGCAAGCGGACGAATCGGCCTCTCGTGATGAGCACGAACGACTTCGTCTCGCTCATGCAGACGATTCCCGCTCTCTCCCTGCGCGGAAAAACGATCCGTCTGCGCGCGCGCGTGCGCGCGACGCCGCACGACGCGACAGGCTCGTCGGCGCTGTGGTTGCGGGTCGATCGTCCAGGAGGAGCAACAGGGTTCTTCGACAACATGAGCGATCGTCCCATCCGTGCCTCGGAGTGGCGGGAATACGCAATCGAGGGAACGGTGGCGGACGACGCGGCGAACGTGGCGTTTGGAGCGATGGCGACCGGCGGCATCACGGCCGATTTCGATGCGGTCGATCTGAGCGTGCGCGATGCCGCCGGCGCATGGACGTCAGTCCCGCTCAGGGACCCCGGGTTCGAAGCCGCTGCGAACAGCGAACCTGCAGGGTGGAACCGGGTGGGCACGTCGAAGACTGCGGAGGTCACCCGGCCGAGCGGCCCGTCGCCAGAGGGAAGCCGGTTCCTGCGCCTATCGTCTCCGGCCTCTCCCGTTTCGAACGCCGAACTGTTCGAGAGCGTGCCCACACGAGGCGCACATGCCACCGTCGACCTCGGCTCCGGATTGCGGGCGCGAGTACCGCTGGCGTTGTCTGAGGCGGAAGCCGGGTCGTCCGCGCAGGACTCGAGCGAGCTGGGCGGGCTCCGTGCAGCGCTCGACCTCGTCGCGCCCGGCGGGGACCCGTCGGACAGAGACACGCAACTGGCAGATGTGGTCGTCGCGTGGAATGTCTTCCGGCATTTCTACCCGTATTGGGCCGAGGCCGGTGTCGACTGGGACGCACGGCTCCCGTCTCAGCTCGAGCGCGCCTACGCGGCGAACACCCGCAAGGCCCGCGGCGATGCGCTCCGTCACCTGGTGGCTGATGCGCGGGATGGGCACGGGCGTGTGGTCGACCCGCAACCAGGACAGCGGGCCCGGCTCCCGATTCAGCTCGGACTCCTCGACGACCGGCTCGTGGTGACCGCAAGTAGGATTCCTGCGGACGTCCCCGTCGCCGCCGTCGTGTCTACGATCGATGGGACACCCGCGGCGGAACGAATGGCGGATGCGATGCGGCTCGCATCCGGATCGACGCAGTGGAAACGAGCGCGCGCGCTCCAGGACATCACCACGTGCGAGAGGGGAGCGGTCATCACCCTCGTGGTCGACAGCGGCGCCGGACCGCGTCCGGCCAGACTGCCATGCACGGAGACGCGACCGCCCGCCGAAAAGCGCCCGGCAGCCATTGCCGAGCTGGCCTCCGGCGTCTGGTACGTGGACTTGACTCGGGCGCCAATGACCCAGATCACCGCGGTCCTCGAGATGCTCTCGGGCGCAGCGGGCGTGGTGTTCGACCTACGAGGCTATCCGACCGACGCCGGTGCACGAATCCTCGCGCACTTGATCGATGCGCCCGAAAGTGACCGCTGGATGCATGTGGCGAAGATCGTCGGGCCGTTTGGTGAAAACGCGGGCTGGGAGAGCTTCGGGTGGAATCTGAAGCCGGCCACGCCGCATCTTGCAGGAAAGGTCGTGTTCCTGACGGATGGACGCGCGATCAGCTACGCCGAGTCCGTCATGGGCTATGTTGCGGATCGAAAGCTCGGCACGATCGTCGGCAGCACCACCGCCGGGACGAACGGCAACGTCGCCACGTTCCATGTCCCGGGTGGCTCCACCGTCGCCTTCACGGGCATGCGCGTCACGCGCCACGACGGGCGGGGACCCCATCATCTCATCGGGGTCGTGCCCGATATCCTCATGGCGCCGACGCTCGCCGCGCTCAGGGATGGACGCGACGAGCTGCTGGAGCGGGCGCTCGCGCTGATTGGCGGAAAGTGAGCGGTCGCCAACGAATCTCTCCGAGGGACGGCCGCCGCGCGCGGCGAGGCGGCGGTCGATAGGGGTAAAGCGCGCCGCCGTGGTCAGGCTAGCGGTTCCTGCGCTCCTCGCATTGCTGCCATTCCATGTCTTCGTATTTGGCCCGCGACGGGTGCAACCCCATTTGGGCCGCGTCGCGGCCCTTTAAGGCCGACATTTGGACGGAGGCGATAGGGATGTGGAACACGCCGGAGTGAGACGGGCGCGCGGATCACGCCCAGAATGCGCTACTCAGCCAATCGCGCATAGACGCGGCGTGCCGTTCGAAAGAGGTCGAGCAGCTCTTCTCGATGGCGCGGATCTCGGAAGCCTGTCTCCGCCGTGTAGAAGCGGATCTCCCGATCGATCCACTCCAGAAAGAACTTGGCGTCCTCGACGGCCGGTGCCGGCCGCCCGACATCGACGTAGACGGGGCTGGTATGCGCGAACTGAATGGTGGCGAGCGCGGGCTCGAAGCACCGCGCCACCACCCAGCCGTCGTGAGTGAACGTGTGCTCGATGTCGGCGATCCAGCGTCCGTCGCTCTCGGGTTTCGTCACGCTGTGGACCACGCGACCGTCCGCGACAATCTCGAGGCGCTCGAGTGGACGCGGACTCAACGCTTCGACCCGGAGCCGCACCTTGCGGGGAGCCTCGCCTCGGAGTACCGATCCCGGCTCCTGCCCGTCCGCCGACAGGAACAACATCGGTCCGTTGGTCGCGAAGCTGCGGCCGGCCTTCAGGGATCGAAACCAGCTGGCGTACGAGAACGGTCCTGAAACATGCACGTAGACGCGGTTGTAGCCCAGGGGAGAGGCCTTCACACCCGAAGCACTCCCGGCGGAGACCGGGAACCTGAAGCCGCAGTTCAGGAGGCGGTAGTACACCTCCATGCTCCAGAGCGGCATTCCGCGCACGGTCTCGAACTCCTGTCTGAACTTCGGGATCATGCCCCATCGATCGGTTTCCAGCTCGACGTCGTGCCGGTTGAAATGGTTGTGGACGATACCGACGAAATCAATCAGGCCGAGTGCAGCCAATGCCGCGCCGTCGCGCCAGACGATCTTCTCCGCATCGATGTAGGCACCTTGCAGGCGGGCGCGCTCGCAGAAAACGGAGTTGGGGGGATAGAGCCGATACCCTTCGAACCGGATCGGCGAGCGGAGCCCGAGTAACGCCACCGCACCCGGTCCCGCCTCGAGCCGTTCGACTTCCTTGTCGAGCACGCTGTACTGGTGGCGATCGCCGACCTGGCGGAACGCGTTCGCGACGTCCGGTGGGTCGGCGACAGAGCGATCCTCCCAGATCCAATCCGTGATGGTCGGCGCCACGTTGAGATCGTCGGCCCGCAGCAGGATCGGCATCTCGTCAGCTCTTCGGTGATTGTGAAGATCTCCCGAGTACCAGCCGCGCCGGTTCATGTCGATCCAGCGCTCCAGCCAGATCGTCTGGCGCGCCGCCGGACCAGACCGAATCGCGAGCTCTCTCGACGCGGCAAGGTACTCCGCACCACGCTCGACCATCAGCCGATAGTCGCCGGGCGGCAGCACGAGCTCTAAGCTACCGGTCGCGACAAAATGGTGTTCACCCCCTTTGTCATAGCGGATCACGCCGGCCGGCGTGCGCGGGCCTCCCAAGCGGTCCGTGAGGTACAGGCGCGCTGCAACGAGCCTGCCCGTCGCGCGATCGCGCGTTTCGACTCGCACCCGGCCGACATCCTGGGCCGAGGACGGCAGCCATGCGGCCCAGAAGGCACCGGCGGCGAGCAGGGGCAGGTTCACGAACCGCCTCAGGATCACAGCACGAACGATACCGCGTTAGCGCCCGCGTGGCTATTCGTGTCCGCCGAGCGGATCCAGATTCGTGCCGCTTCGACAAAGCAGATCTGATACTCGCCAGGGCACGCCGGCACGAGCGCGACCAACATGCGCTATCCTGACGCGCGACCGGCCGCACCCCCAACCGGCCGAGCGGTCGACGTGATACTGGCAACGGAAGCCGATGCATCTCACCCGCAGAAGTTTCGTCGCTCTGGCCGGCGCCACCGCGCTCGGCCTTTCCGTCTCCCCGGCACCCGTCGCTCAGGCCGCTGTCGTGCCCTGGCATCAGCGCGTGCGGCGCGTCGGCCAGGTGAACTTCAGCGAACGGGATCCCCTGGACGCGAACGTCGAGGCATGGGCTGATTACTGGGCCTCCGCCAAAGTCGACGCCGTCCTGCTGAACGTCACCGGGATGATTGCCTTCTATCCTTCGAAGGTTCCGTTCCACCGTCACAGCCGGTTTCTGAAGGGGCGCGATTTCTTCGGGGAATGCTGCAGGGCGGCGAAAGCGAGAGGCATCCGGGTGATCGGCCGCCTCTCCCCTGACCTGCAGTGGGAAGACGTCCTTCCGAAGAAACCGGGGTGGTTCATGCGGGATCGCGAGGGTAATCCGACGCCTGTGTTCAGTCAGGCGCCCGGGCTGTACCAGACGTGCGTCTTTACTTCGTACTTCGCTGAGTACACCCCGGCGGTGATGCGCGAGGTGAACGACCGCTATGACATAGACGCTCTGTATGCCAACGGCTGGCCCAACTTCCGCGTGCCGAGCTGCTGGTGCAGCGCCTGCCGCAGGATCGCCGAGCCCGACACCACGGAGTATCACCGGGCCTACATGGACCGATGCGTGGAGATCTGGAACCTGTACGACCGCATTGCCAAGGAGAAGAGCCCGGACAACCTGTTCTTCGGCAATCTCGGCGGGGGCGTCCGCTCAGGTCTTGATCTCAAGCGGCTCGGCGAGCACGCCTGGTGGTTCAACGCCGATAACCAGGGACGCACCGGAGCGACTCCGGCCTGGGGCGCCGCGCAACAGGGGCGCGTGGCACAAGCCGTCATGAAGGGCCGCACCGTCACCAACGTGACGGGAGCCTGGTCCACCGGCAGTCCGATGTGGCGCAACGCGCACAAGAGCCCGGCCGAAGCGGAATCCTGGATGGCCCAGACTGTCGCCAGCGGGATGGTGATCTGGTATCACTGGCTGGGCGCGCAGACCGGACTTGGCGAAGACCGTCGCTGGCAGGAGACGGGCCGCCGGTTCCTGAACTGGCATGCGCGGCACGACCGGCACTTCGTCAACAAACAATCCATCGCGAACCTGGGCATCGTTCTCGGCCAGCGGACGCAAACGTTCTACAAGCCGCCGGCTCCGGGCGACGCCGCCGAGTGTGTGGAGGGCTTCTACTACGCGCTGATCGAGAACCGCACGCCGTTCGACTTCGTGCACGAGGATGACCTCTCGCCGGACACGCTGCGCAAGTACTCGGCGCTGATCCTCCCGAACGTCGCGTTCTTGAGCGATGCCCAGTGCCGCCAGCTGGAGGCCTTTGTGCGGTCCGGCGGATCGCTGCTGGCCACGTTCGAGACGGGACTCTACGACGAGCGGGGCCGTCCGCGGCCCGATTTCGGCCTCGGGAAACTCTTCGGGATCCAGAAGATGGGTGGGCCGACGGGCGCCCGGGGCTTCATGAACTCCTCCTACTTCCGCATCGAGCAGCCGCACGAGATCGTGCGCGGCTTCGAGGACACGAACTGGATTCCGGGCTCTGAGTGGCGTGTGCCGACGCGAGCCGAAGGCAAACACGCGATGACTGTGGTGCCGCCATTCACGGCCTACCCGACGGAAGCCACTCACACGGACGTCGCACGCACGGACGAACCCGCGATCGTGCTGCGCGAGCAGGGCCAATCGCGCCTGGTGTACCTGCCGGGCGACATCGGTCGCACGGCCTGGCGCTCCGGCCATCCCGATGTCACCCGTCTCATACAGAACTCGGTGAACTGGATGATGCGCGGCCGCCGGCCCTTCCGCGTCGAAGGCGACGGCGTCGTGGAAGTATTCGCCTGGGAAACCGAACCCGGCTTCGCCCTCCACGTGCTGAACTACAACAACCCGAATCTGCATCGAGGGTCGATCCGGCGTCACTATCCCATCGGTCCACAGAAGGTCCGATGGCAGCTGCCCCGGCCGGTGGCCATCCGGAATGCCAGCTTGTTACGGGCGGAAACCATGTTGCCGGTCCAGCAGCACGATGACGTGGTGGAGTTCACGATCCCGCGCGTGGTGGACTTCGAGGTGGCGGCCTTGGAGGTGGCGGGTTAGCCACGAGGCCCTCGTCGATCGCCCGGTTCAGGTTTGCGAGACATCGAGTCCGAATACGCTGCGGTGGGAAGGTCGAATGCGGGCATGTACACCAGCACACGTGCGCTGCCGGTCCTCGCCTCGGTGCTCGCGGTCATCGTCTGCACCGGGACCGTATCCGCGCAAACGGCGGACGAAGTGGTCGAAAGCACCTCTCGGCCGTTGGCGGCCGCGAGGCGCTCGGAAAGCTCACGTCCCGCCATGCGACGGGAACCGTCACCACAACGTGACGATCGATGACGCGATGTTCGCGAAGAAGTGATCGGGCGTGCGGTGCACTTCAGGAGAGCCGATTCGACGTGTGAAGAGTCGTCGTCGCATCAACGCTCCACGAAAACGCCTGCGGCCGACGGTGTGCGCCCTCAGTCCCGCAGTTCTACCCGCGCCCAAAGCTGGTTCACGTCGAGCGAGAGCGCGCTTTCGAACTCGGCCTTCGCCGCGGCGGCATCCCCGCGCGCCTTGTGAACCAGTCCACGCAGGTAGTGCAGTCTGGCCTGCCGGACGTTCAGCGGCTCCCGTTCTCCAAACTTCGAGAAGAACTCCACCCCCGAGCCGGGTTCGACCGACGCGAACTCCATCAACCCGGAGAGAAGTCGCCCCGCCTGCTCGTTCTGCCCCAGCTTCTTCAACGCCATGGCTTCGTAGTAGCGCAGGTCGGACCAGGCCTCCTGCTGCTTGGCCTCTGCCGCCTTGCCATAGAACTGCTTCGCGGTGCCTGCATCCCCCATGGCTTCGTGCGCTGTCGCGATGAAATAGAAGATCGCGGGCATCCGCCCGCCGCGGTACGGCCAGGCGTTCTCCAGGTTCAGGGGGAACTCGAGGGCCTTCTGATAATCCTTCAGGGCTGCCTGATAGTCGCGCGCGCGAAAACGCTCCAGGCCCTTCAGCAGGTAGACGTCCTCGTACGCATCGCGCAGCCCGCGGCTGCCTTCCCAGACGTTGAAGTGGCGCTCGGCCAGCAATCGCGCGGCGTCGTCGTACCGGCCGGTCTGAACGTAGAGCAGGACGAGTCGCGAGATCGCATCGTCGCGCTTTTCGATGGTCGACCGGTTCTTTTCGAGCGTCGCGATCCTCGTGTCGTGAGCTGTTCCGGCTCGCTCGTAGAGCGCGTCCAGTTCGTAGAACAGCCGCGCGTCGGACGAATCGCACTCGACCGCCTTCTCCATGCTGGCGACCGACTTCGGAAGGTCGTGCTCCACCTGCTGATAGGCAATGGCCAGATTGCGGTGAACCGTGGCAAACCCCGCGTCCAGGGCGCGTGACTTCTCCCATTCCGTCAAGGCCGCGGCCGGCTGGTCGTCAAACAACAGGTTGCCCAGGTAGTAGGGCGCGCGCGCGTCGGCCGGATTGATTCCTGCCGCGCGCTTCAACACGGCGATCGATTCCAGGCGGAAGGGGAACACATAGCGCGGGTTGGCCCTCGCGGCCTTTTGGAAGAACTCCAATTGCCTGGCGCGGTCTCCCTTCTCTCCCCAGAAATATCCGAGATAGTAGTCGACCATCGCCGTTCCGGCAGGCCGCTCGCCTCCGCCTTTCGGGAAAAGCGAGAGGATGGCGATCGCATCGTCCCAGAGCCCGGCGTGCGAATAGTCGACCGCGAGCTCGAGGAAGGAGTGGACGTCGGACCGCATCAGTGTCAGCAGTCTCTTCAACTGCGATTCGGCATTGGATTTCGCCACGGCCTTGTTCGCCAGGTAGCTCTCGTAGCCGGCCCAGAAGTCCAGGGGATCTGCCTTCAACACCGCCCGTGACAACTCCAGGGCCTCGGCAGCGCGTCCCGCACGCCGGAGCAGCGCGGCCTTGAGATCGGCAGTCTTCCCACTCCACGCGTTGGTGGCCAGCGCGCGGTTCACGTGATCGAGCGCTTCCGCCAGGCGCCCCTCGCGCGCGCTGATCTCCGCCAACTGGTGATACGCGGGAGTATGAAAACCGTAGCTCCAGGTGGCTCGGTAAAGCGGTCCGACCGCCTCGCGGTGTCTCCCCTGGAATCGTAGGGCCAACCCCAGGTAGTACAGCGCTTCCCCGTCCCTCGGGCTGGTGAAGTTGTACGTCGGCCGCTTCAGAGCCGAGCGGAAGTTCCGTTCCGCGTCCTCGAACAGTCCGCGTTTCAGGTTCCGGATCCCGTAGGCCAGGTTGACGCGGGAGTCGTCCGCATCGCGCCGCAAGGCCTCCTCGTAGTAGGCGTCGGGCTCGAGGGCGGGGTTGAAGAACTGCTCCAGCCGCAGGCCCGCGTAATAGAGCTCCTCGACCGTCTGGATCTCCTTCGGCGGAGGCGGGGGCTCGACCGGATGCGGCATCGGCTCGATCTTCGGCGTCTTCTCCTGATAGGCGAGCAGCTCTCTCGAGTCACGATCGGTCAGTAACGTCCGGACGTCTTCGGCCCTGGTGCCGGCCGGCAACCGCACTTCCGCCGAAAACGGCCGCGCAGGGCTGATGTCGATGGTCTTCGAATAGATGATGGAGTCGCCTGTTTTCAGAGAAAGGCTCGCATCCTTGTGCGCCGCGACGGTGTTGACCGCGATCCGTGCCACTCCGTTCGGCTGCAGCTCGAAATTCAAGGCTCCTTCGCTGTTCGCGTACTTCAGCCCTCCCAACTCGCGGATCGGGAACCAGTAGAGCCGCACCTCCTTCGCTTCGAGCGGCTGCAGCCAGCTGTAATCCGGCTGGTTGTCGGAATAGGCGCCCGTCATCAGCTCCAGCTCCTGGCCGTCCTTTTCGGTGAGGATGTGGTCCCAGAGAACACCGCGCGGCCCGGCGCTCCATTCCCAGAACTTCTTCCCCGGCGCCACGTGGTGGTTGGCCACGCTCACGGTTCCCGCTTGCTTTCCGTGATCGTAGCCGGCGAAGAAGTCCTCGTTGTAGTTCCAGGCGAACATCGAGGTCCACTCCGGGTGGTTCTTCCACCAGCTCAAATCGACTCCAGCGGTGTAGTCGATCGCGTTGAACACTTCCTGTGAGACCGCCCAGCGCGCAAACTGGTTCTTACCGTGGTAGGTCACGTACTGCGTATCGGGCGGGAAGAAGACCTGGTAGTTCTCGTTCGAGTGGGTGCCGGCGTTCGCGAAGAACAGGAAGCTCTGGATGAAGGGAGTCCGGTTGATCGGCTTCAGCCTCGCTTCCAGATAGGACCTCCCCGGATACAGGGTGAGCCCCACCACCCACCGCATCCGATGGCGGATTTCCATTTCGCCCACCCAGGCGGTGGCACTCCCGTCCGGGTGGTTCTCGATCGTGTAGTCGATCGGCATGAACACGGTCGGGCGGTGGTGATGCGGGAAGTTCCATTCGACCCCACCGGAGATCCACGCGCCGATCATCCCGATGAGCGCCGGCTTGATCACGGTCTGCCGGTAGAAGAAGTCGTAGTTGTTGGTCTTGTCCACGGCCGAGATGATGCGGCCGCCGAGCTCGGGAAGAACGCAGACCTTGATGTACTCGTTCTCGAGATAGACCGCGCGGTAGGTCTTCTCCACCCGCTTGTCCGTCAGGTCGTCGATCATCGCGTACGGATAGACCCTGCCCTGCGCGCCCTGGTAGGCCCGGCCCGCGTAGAACCTCGGGTTGTGATCCGGCGCGTTCACCTCGTAGGTGGGAAGTACCAGCGGTTCCTCCCACACCTTGGCCCTGGACTGTGCCGCCACGGGAACGTCGGCGAGCAGGGCTGCGAGGAGGACACAGGGAAGCGGCCAGTGCCTGACAGCCAGATGGATCATCGGTGGTCTCCGTCAGCGGTAGCGGGGTTTCACGGCATACGGCTTGACCGCGCCGCTCTTGAGCCGGTAGATGCGCCGATGCGTCTGCCGCGCGGCTTCCACCAGTTCGGCATACGGCAGGTCGATCACGTTGATGAAACCGTAGTTCAGTCGTTCCTCGTCCGAAGGACGCCCCGTCGGCATGTTGTCCACCATTTGAAACCAGTGAGTCCCGATGATGTAGGGGCTTGCCGCCGAGTTCTCGACGTAGTACCGGTAGGCCTTGCCGCGTTCGGCCTGGTCCCGCACCT
>JBMDXQ010000083.1:0-2583 GCA_048594975.1 Vicinamibacterales bacterium
GAGCTCGGGCATCAACCCGATCCAGTTCAGGGACGAACCCCCCAGCCCGTGCACTAGCAACGCCGGCGGCGCGTCAGGACGTTCGGCCGGGGTGTGCCGAACGAACAAGCTCACCCCGCTCGGCAGCCGCACCTCGATACCTGCGGGC
Organism: Vicinamibacterales bacterium; assembly: GCA_048594975.1. GTDB lineage: Bacteria > Acidobacteriota > Vicinamibacteria > Vicinamibacterales > 2-12-FULL-66-21 > JBMDXB01. Next base: position 149 of record JBMDXQ010000083.1, read on the forward strand.
GGCTGCTGATCGCCTGGTGCAGGATCCTGCCTGGCGTGGTCGTTCACCCGATTGATCCTAGAACCACCGGGTAGGCTCGACACCGCCAGCTTGAGCCACGGAGGTGACCAGGTGTCGGAGACCGAGTTTCGACCCGAAGAGCCCGACGACGCGTTGACGTCGGACGACATCACCGAGGCGCCGGACGACGTCCCCGAGGCCGACACCGTGGAGCAGCATCGAGGCCTGGTCGACGAGGGCGAGGACATCCCGCCCCGGGTACCGTTCGACGTAGATCCGGCGGACGCCTACGAGCAGAACCGCGTTGTCGACTACGACGAGGACGAGTACCGCTGAGCTTGGCGGCCGGCATTGCGGCGAGGATACGATCGCGACAGCCATCGACCGAAGGAGCCTGCGTGACAAGCCCGCCGCAGTTGCCCGCCAAGGGCGTTCGCATGCCCCGCAACGAGCGCCGGGCCCAACTGCTTCGCGCCGCGCGTGAAGTATTCGCCGGAAAGGGATACCACGCAGCGGCCATGGACGACATCGCCGAGCGGGCAGGGGTGAGCAAGCCGGTGCTCTACCAGCACTTCCCCGGCAAGCGCGAACTTTACCTGGCCTTGCTGGACGAAAGCGGCGAGCAGATGCTCGCGCGCATCCATCAGGCCCTGCGATCGACCGACGACAACAAACAACGCGTTACCGCCACCGTGGCGGCGTACTTCGACTTCGTCGGCGATCCCGCGACAGCCCACCGTCTGCTGTTCGAATCGGACCTGGTCAGCGAGCCGGAAGTACGTGAACGGCTCGACCGGTTCACTGCACTCAGCGCCCAAGAGGTCGCCAAGATCATCACTGAGGACACCGGACTGCCGGTCGAGGAGTCGACCCTGTTGGCTGTCGGACTCGTCGGCAACGCCCAGTTCACCGCGCGATACTGGGCAGAGACGGCCGGATCGATCCCTCGTGACGTGGCCGCCGAACTTGTCGCCACCCTGGCCTGGCGGGGCATTCGCGGGTTTCCCAAGCGCGAGGATGGCCCGACCGCGCCGTAGGCGTTTCACCGTGGGCGGAGCGACTGGAGACTCCGCGCGTCGGCGGTCGGGTTAGCCTGGAACCGGCCCCCCTGCTTGTCGGCCAAGTTGACACCGAGAACACGACGCGGGACAAACCGCTGAACTTTGAAGGGAACGAACGTGGAGGTCAAGATCGGCGTTAAGAACGCCACCCGAGAGCTCGTCATCGAGAGCGCTCAGTCCCCTGACGAGGTGCAGAAGGCAGTCATGGCGGCTGTCACCGGCAAAGATGGTGTGCTCGAACTGACCGATGAGCGCGGCCGTCGGGTCATCGTCGTCGCCGACCAGCTGACCTACGTCGAGATCGGCGAGCCGGTCGAACGGCGGGTCGGTTTCGGCGCGCTCTAAGCCGCCAGCCCTAGCGAGGCCATCCGCTTCGTGTGATTCTCGGTCAACCGCGCGAACACCTGGGCGAGTTCGGCGAGGTCCATTCCAGGGCGGTCCACGCCTCCCACGATCAGAGTCGACAGCGAATCGCGTTCTACTGCCACCCGCTGGGCCTGCGATAGCGCTTCACCCACCAACCGGCGCGCCCACAGCGCAAGCCGCCCGGCCGCCTGAGGGTCGGCATCGATGGCAGCACGAACCCGTTCCACCACGAAGTCGGCGTGTCCTGAGTCGGCGAGTACCTCCAGGACGAGCGCACGGGTGTCCTCGTCGACATAGGCGGCGACCTCGCGGTAGAAGTCGGCCGCAATGCCATCGCCGACGTATGCCTTGACCAGGCTCTCGAGCCAGTCGGCGGGCGCGGTGTGGTCGTGGAAGCCTTGTAACGCGTCCCGGAACGGCGTCATCGCCGATTCGGCGTCCACGCCCAATTCGGCGAGCCGCTCGCGTAGCCGTTCGAAATGCTGGAACTCTGCCACGGCCATTGCCGCGAGTGCGGCCTTGTCGGCCAGACTCGGCGCCAAACCCGCATCGGCGGCAAGACGTTCGAACGCGGTCAACTCGGCCAGACTCAGCAGGCCCAGCAGGTCCGTGACGGCGGCCCGATAGTCCGGGTCATCAGGGGTGACGGACGGTACTCCGGCTTGGTCGCTCATGCCAGGCACGATATCCCGAGCAATGGGCTGTAGACTCAGTCACGTATTCATTGGCGTCCGCGCGGAGAAGACGGGCGCCCCTCGACTCGGCGCACCGATGCGACCGCGCGAAACCGATCTGGCCATGCTGTGACGACCTCCCAGACGGCCAGCGGATGCAGTCGCTCCCGCTCCTTCGTCGAGGCCAGAACCACGCGAAGAGGCGAGACGCCCTGACTACCTTCCGAGATCTCGGAGTACTGACTCCGATCGCCGACGCCCTTGAGAAGGTCGGCATCACCCAACCGTTCCCTATCCAAGAGATGGCCCTGCCGGTCGCGCTGCTCGGCAACGA
>JBMDXQ010000084.1:0-4588 GCA_048594975.1 Vicinamibacterales bacterium
AACGGCGATGCGTCCGCCGAGGGCCTCTCGTCCGCCGAAATACCGTCGTGCGAATGCTTCGTTGACGAGCGCCACCGGCGCGGCGCGCGCGTTGTCGGTGTCCGCGAGCGGCCGTCCGGCGCGGATCGCGATCCCCATCGCGGCCGTATAACCGGCGCTCACGCCGCGCAACGCGGCGATCGGCTCCTGATCGGACGATGCGGGCACGTAGCCATCGACGGTGAAGCCGTTCTCGAGATCCTGGCCGCTGAGTGGCAGGTGCGTGGTCGCACCGACGGTGGTGAACTCCCGCTGCGTGGACAGTAAGTCGAGCACACGACCGTGAAACACGTGCATTGACTCCGGCGACGGGAAGCGCGCGGCCGGCATGGCGAGGCTGAACGTCAGCCGGTTTTCGGGCCTTCTCGACTCGCTGGAGGTTCAGCAGACTGCGGACAACAAGACTGGCGGCGGCGAGCAGGCAGAGCGCCACGGCGACTTGTGCGACGACGATCGCGGAGCGGAAGCGCTGGTGGGACACTCCCGCCGTCGACGTCCGCGAGCGCAGTGCGGAGGCCGAGTTTGCGCGCGTCGCCTGCCAGGCCGGCGCGAGGCCGAACACGAGCGCCGCGAGGAGCGATGTCGCGCACGTAAAGAGCAGCACCGGCCCCGGTAGTCCAACGTCCGCGGCGCGGGGAATCGCGGTCGTGCCGAGAGTACGGACCAGGCTGAGCAGCCACGTGGCCAATACGATCCCGGCCATGGTTCCTATCGCATAGAGCACCACGGTCTCGATCACGAACTGCCGGACGAGGCGTCCGCACGTTGCACCGAGGGCGGAGCGCACGAGCACTTCGGCTTCTCGCACGGTAAAGCGTGCGAGCAGGAGACTGGTGACATTCCCGCAGGCGATCAGCAACACGAGTACGACTGCCGCGAACAGGAGCTGCAACGCCGGACGCACGTTGCCGACGGTGTCCTCGATGAGCGACGACATGACGAACGACGTCGTCGCGTGGACGTTTGGATACTCGGCCACCAGGCTCGACGCAACCGCTCGCAGGTCCTCGACGGCTGCTGCCGTCGAGATTCCGGCCTTCAGCTTGGCAACGATCTGCACGAACCGTGACGTGCGTGTGATTGGCAGGTTGTCAGGATTCGTGCCGCGCAGCGGCAGCGGCACCCACAGTTGGTACCGTGGTCCCTGGAAACTGAAGCCGGGCGGCATCACGCCGACAATCGTGAATGGGCGTCCATTGGCCGTAATCGTGCGGCCGATCACCGCTGGATCGCCACCGAAGCGTCGCTGCCAGAGGCCGTGACTCAACACCATCACCTGGTGTTCGCCGACGGATTCCTCCGCGTCGCCAAATGTCCGGCCGAGCGCTGGCCGCACGCCGAGCATGCCGAAGAAGTGGCCGGTGACCAGCTGACCGATCGCGAGTTCCGGATCGCCGCTCCCCGTCAACGTGAAGCCAGTGCCGACGATTCCCGCTGTCGTGAATGCGCGCGTACGCTGCTGGATATCGAGATAATCGAGCGGCGCGACGCGCGTGCGGCCGATGCCGGAACGGCTCTGGAAAATGAGGAACAGGCGATCCGCGTCCGCGTATGGCAGCGGCCGGATCAGCACGCCGTAGAGCACGCCGAACATGGCGGTGTTGACGCCGATGCCGAGCGCCAGCGTCGCCGCGGCGGCGGCGGTGAAGACGCGCGCGCGCCACAACAGGCGGACGGCGTAGCGGACGTCCTGGAGCGCGGTCTCGAGCCGCACCCACACATCCGATTCGCGGGTGCGGTCGCGAAGCGAGGCCGGGTTGCCGAACAGGCGCCGTGCTTCGCGCGCCGCTGCCTCCGGACTCATGCCGCCGCGTTCGAGATCGGCGGCTCGCATCCGCACATGAAAACGCATTTCGTCGTCGATCGCGTCGTCGAGTCGGCGGCGCCTGAAGGTGTTCGTGAGCCGCTGAAGCCAGGACATGGAGAACTTCCTTTCAGGCGAATCGGAGCACGCGCGTCACGCCTTCGGCGACCTGCTCCCACTGGCGTTGTTCTTCAGCGAGCTGCCGCCGCCCGTGGGCGGTCAGGCTGTAGTACTTCGCGCGGCGATTGGTCTCGGAGGTCTCCCACGTTGCTTTCAACAGACCGGCAGTCTCGAGGCGGTGCAGCGCGGGGTACAGCGAGCCCTCTTCGATCCGCAGCAGGTTGTTCGAGACCTCGTGAACGTGCAGGAGGATCCCGTAGCCGTGGTTCGGGCCGGCCGCGAGCGTTCGGAGCACCAGCAAGTCGAGGGTGCCGTGGGGAAGAGCGGGGTATTTCGCCGGCATACCTTGAGCGCTAGGGTTATACCTAGTTTACTAGGCCTGCGTCAAATCACCACCGTTGCCCACTCGACGGGCGACCCGCATCGACCCGGTCGCCGCCATCGAAGCTGAACAGCGGCCCAGTGAACCTTTCGCCGCTCTCTACCGTCCCAGGCTATACCGTTATACGGTAGACTTGAGCGCCATGCGCCGTTCGTCACATCCGTCTTCCCAGCTGCCGCTGACCGTCCCGGTCTTCCAGATCCTCGTGTCGCTCGCCGACCGCGACCTTCACGGCTACGCCATCATCCAGGACGTCGCCGCCCGCACGGCGGGGGAGGTCCGCCTCACTGCGAGCACGCTGTACGCCGCGATTCGGCGCATGCTCGACGCCGGAATGATCGAAGAGGTCGACGCGCCGCGCCGCGCGCCTGCCGGCGACGACGAACGGCGGCGCTACTACCGGATGACGCCGTACGGGCGTGAGGTCGCGCAGCTCGAGGCGGCGAGGCTCGAACGCGCCGCCGCCATGGCGCGAGCCAAGAGCCTGCTGCCGCGTCGAGGCCGCGCCTGACATGCCTCTGGCGCTGGGGGTCTTCCGTCGGGTGCGCCGGCTGGTGCTGCCGCGCGACGCGGCGCGGCGCCACGAGGCCGAGGTGCTCGCCACCGTCGTCCGATTGGCGGCCGACGCGCGCACGCGAGGACGCCTCGCTCTCTGCCGTTATTGGGCGACAGAGTTCGCCGCGCTGCTGCGCGCGGGGATCACGTCCCGCCATCCCGACGACCAACGGCCCGAGGATGCGTTTCCTGACCGGAGGAGGCCCCGCATGCTGTCCGCCCTCACCCACGACATTCGGTACGCCATTCGCCTGCTTCGCCGATCCCCCGGTTATACGGCCGTCGCCGTTCTGACGCTCGCGCTCGGGATAGGCGCCAACACGGCGATCTTCAGCTTGGTCAGCGGGATTCTGCTGAAACCCCTCCCCTTTCCACAGTCGGAGCGGCTCTACCGCATGCTCCACGGGGACACGAGCGATCCCGAGGGCCTCTCCGCGATGTCACCGGGAAATTTCTACGACCTCCAGCGCGAAGCCACGCTCTTCCGGCCGATGGCGGCGTATTCGGGAATGCCGCAGACGCTGACGGGCCAGGGTGAACCACAACGGCTGACGGGCACGAGCAGCAGCGGCAGCATCCTCGAGGTGCTCGGTGTGCCGCCGCTGCACGGGCGCCTCTACTCGGCGAGCGACGACAGGCCGGACGCGGACCGGGTGGTGGTGCTCAGTTACAGGCTTTGGGCGCGTGCGTTCAATGGCGATCCTGCGGTCATCGGCCAGGCAATCTCGTTGGGTGGCCACCCGACGACGGTCATTGGCGTGATGCCGGCGGGCTTCTCGTTTCCCAACGCCGACTCGGAATTCTGGATGCCCGCACGGCTGCCCCCTGAGATCCGCGCGTCGCGGACGGAGTACTACCTCAGAGGCGTCGCCCGGCTGCCGCAGGGCGTCGATCGGGGCGCCGCTCAAGCGGAGCTCCAAACGATCATGGCCCGCCTGCGCGCGGATCACCCACGGGCCAATGAGCGGATGACGATCGCCCTGACGCCCCTGCGCGACGCGATGGTGACGAACGTGCGCCGCTCGCTGTGGCTGCTGCTCGGCAGCGTCGTCCTGGTGTTGCTGATCGCGTGCGCCAATCTGGCGAATCTGCTGCTCGCGCGCGCCACGGGCCGCACGCGCGAGGTCGCTGTGCGACAGGCGATCGGCGCCGGCCGGGTACGCATCGTGCGTCAGCTCCTCGTGGAGTCCACCGTGCTGGCCGCCGCGGGCGCCGCCGCCGGTCTGGTCGCGGGCCACCTCTTCCTCGACACGCTGGTCCGCTGGCTGCCTGCGGGCACGCCGCGGCTCGACCAGGTCGCCATCGACGGCACCGTGCTGGCGTTCACGGCGGCCGTCGCCGTGGCATCGAGCCTGTTCTTCGGGCTCGCCCCTGCGCTGCAGCTGGCGCGGCACGCACCGACCGTCGCGCTCCGCGACGCCGGGGCCCGCATGACGGCGCGCTCCCGGCTGCGGCCGGTCCTCGTCATCAGCGAAGTCGCGCTGGCCCTCGTGCTGCTCACCGGCGCCGGGCTGCTGCTCCGCAGCTTCGACGCGCTCCAGCAGGTAGATCCTGGCATTCCGGTCGACAACGTGTTGACGTTCCAGGTGGATCTGTCGGGACCGAAGTACGAGACCCCGAGCGTGAAGACGGCGTTCATCGACGAGGCGATCGTACGGCTCGGGGCGCTTCCCGGCGTGACCGCGGCC
>JBMDXQ010000085.1:0-106715 GCA_048594975.1 Vicinamibacterales bacterium
GAGCAGGCGTTTGGCGCGCGCCTCGCGCACCGCCGCCTCCAGCCGGCGCGCCTCCGCCGCCGCGGCGCGCGCGCCGAGCGGCGTCATCGCGAAGTACCGCCGGCGCTCGTCGTCTTCATCGGGAGCCGGACGCGCGTCCGACTCGGCGATCAGGCCGTCGGCGAGCATCGATCGCAGCGTCCGGTAGAAGTTGCCCGGCATGATCCGGCCAAAGCCGCCGCGCTGCTGGACTTCGCGGACGAGGCTCCAGCCGTGCCGCTCGCCGTCGGCGAGCGCAAGGAGCACCTGAAAGACGAGCGGCTTGAGCGGCAGGTATCGGGCCGCGTCCCGTTGAGATCCGGTGTGCGCCATCGGCGGCAGACTAGTATCGGACTGATACTAGTGTCAAGGGGTCTGGGCGCGGCTGCGCTCGGCGGCGAGCGACTCGCTGAGGTTGAATCCTTCGAAGTGGGCGCCCGGCCCGCGCTCTCCCAGCCCGACCCCGAGGCGCCGGCGCAGCACGACGCGGCGCGCGGCGGCGAACGCGCCCGCGGCGGCGAGGATGACCAGGACGGTCGCGAGCATGCGCCGGTCGTCCTTCAGCAGCCGGACCTCTATCCGTCCCATCGTGAAGGAGTACATCGAGAACGTCGTGAGGTAGAGCGGCCAGAGCATCCGGAGCTTCGACGCGCCGGGCACGTAGGGGCACGTGAAGGGAAAACGGTTGAACGTGACGAGCAGCGCGTGGGCAAGCAGGAGCCCGAGGGAGGCGCAGAAGACCGCGTGCCGCACGGCGACGCCGGGGCCCCAGAGCAACCACGCGCTCGCGCCCGCGAGGAGCGTCACGGGCAGCACGCCGCCGAGCGTCATCGCGCACGCCACCCCGCCGACCGCGGAACCGCGGCGTGCGGGCTCGCGAAGCCGGAAAATCCAGTTCGCGCTGATTTCCACCGGGATGCGGATGAGCGACCGGATGCCGACGAGCGTGATGAACATGAGGACGAGCGCCGTGGAGAGCAGCGCGGCGTCCGGCGTCGTGAATCCCGCGAGCCCTCTCAGCACCGCCCTGGGCACGAGGACCGACAGGATGAGCGCCGCCGCCACGCCGAGATACATCGCGAGGAGCATCTTGTGCCGGCGGCTGCGCGCGATCGTGTGCAGCGTGAACATGCAGACCGCGCGCGCGACGGCGTTCGGAACCGCCAGCACGACCAGCCGCCGCGCGATCGCGCGCGGCCGCGCAAACGCCGATCGCCCGCCCGCCGCCGGCGTCTCCCCTTCGATCGCCCGGCGCAGGAGCCGCCGGTACGTCGCCGCATAGAGCAGCACGGTCGCGACGGGGAGGCCGACGGCCGTCGCGGCCGCAACCGCCGCGAAGGCACGCGCCGCGGCGCCGCCGGCGCCCGAGAGCACCTCGTAGAGCCCAACGAACCACAGCGACGGCAGCCACCAGGTCGCGATCGCCTCCAGGTCCCCCGGCCGGCGCGCGTGGCCCGGCAGCACCGGCGCCTGGAGCACGGCGATCACGATCAGGATCTGGAGCACGAGCGCGAGCCGCTGCGCAACCGCGCGCCCGACGACGTTCAGCAGGATGCACTGGAGCGCGACGATGGAGAAGAAGGCGAACGCGTCGAGGGCGACGAGCGCGACGAAGTGCGCGAGGGGGTTGCCGACGGTGGTGAACGCGAAGGACGGGAGCACCGTCGAGCCGACGGCAAAGAGCCCGAAGAAGCCGGCCAGCGCCGCGAGCCGCGCGGCCACGAACGTGCCCGTCGCGATCGGCAGCGGCGAGAGGATCCGTCCGTCGCGCCGATCGGGGAAGATGCCCTCCCACACGATCAGGGCCACGAGGGCGAGCGCAATCATCGCCAGCGTGTACTGGAACGCGGCGAAGCGCGAGCCGTGCAGGCGCAGCATCACCGGCAGGAGTGTCAGGACGACGGTGATCGCCGCCACCACCGAGATCACGAGCCGCACCTGCGGCAGGCCCGGCGGCATGAGATCGCTCTCGAAGAGGCGCGCGAAGAACGTCCTCGTCAAGCGCACGGTCTGATGCCTGGAGAGGTTGCCGATCATCGGTCGCGGCGCCCCTTGCCGCCCCCCGGGCGTTCCACCGGCCGGGGAGCCGGGCGCGACCTGCCCGCCGCGTTCGCGCGTCACAGCCGCATTGCCTCCACGACCCGTCCGGCCTGCCGCTCGACATCCTCGGCGTTGACCACTTTCCGGAACACCTGCTCCAGCGACGGCAGCTTCATCAGATCGCGCAGCCGCGACACCGAGTCGTAGGCCACGATGCGCGACTCGTGCAGGATCAGCACGTTGGTGGCGACGCGCTCGACCATCTCCAGCTCGTGCGAGCTGTAGACGATCATCTTGCCCTCCGCGGCGAGCTGCTGCACGAGGCTGCGCAGGACCAGGATCGACGTCACGTCGAGGCCCGAGCCCGGCTCGTCGAGCACGACCAGGTCGGGATCATGGAGCAGCGCGGCCGAAATCAGGATCTTCTGCCGCATGCCCTTGGAGTACGCGGAGATCGGGGCGTAGCGATCGTCGTACAGGTTGAAGATCTCGAGCAGCCGGTCGATCTTGTCGTCCAGCCGCCGCCGCGGCAGCCCGCGCAGCTCGCCGACGAGCAAGAGGTACTCGGGACCAGTCAGGTAGCTGTACAGGCGCGCTTCCTCGGGGACGTATCCGAGCCGCGCCTTGTAGGCGAGGGTGTCGTCGCGGATGTCCTGCCCGTCGAGCAGGACGTCGCCGCCCGACGGCTCGAGCAGCGCCGTCACCATCGATACCGTCGTCGACTTGCCGGAGCCGTTGGGACCGAGCAGGCCGAGCACTTCCCCGCGGCGCACCAGGAAGCTGACGTCCTGCACGGCCGGGATGGCCGAGTAGTACTTCGTCAGGTGGCGTGCGTCGAGCATGCCTGATGGACACCGGCGGGCACCGGGAGTTCCATGGCCGGCCGGACCTCCCGCGATGAACTAGAATCTCGACTATGTATGCCGCCGTGTTGAGTGCGCATTCCTGGGTTCGATGGGCCGTCCTGCTGCTCGTCCTCTTCGCCGTCGTTCGCGCCGTGAGCGGCTGGTCGCTGCGGAAAGCGTGGGTGCGGGCCGACGATACCGTCAGCCGCTTCGCCTCCATCGCCATGGACGTGCAGATCGTCCTGGGGCTGCTGCTGTATTTTGCGTTCAGCCCGCACACGGGGCTGGCCCTGGACGATTTCGGCAACGCGATGCGCTCGCCCGCGCTGCGCTACTGGGCGGTCGAGCATCCGTTCGGCATGCTCGTCGCCACGGCGTTGCTGCACATCGGCCGCAGGCGGCTCGGCCGGTCGTCCGATGGGCTGCGCAAGCACCGCACCGCCGCGATCTTTTTCACCCTGGCGCTCGTCGTCATCGTCGTGTCCATCCCGTGGCCCGGCACGCCGAACCCGCGCCCGCTCATCCCGAGGTGATTCCCGTGACGACCTCATGCTGTCTTCGCCTGGCAGCCGGCGCCTTCGCGCTGGCCGCCCTGGCCGGATACGCCCCCGTGCGCGCGGCCGCCGGCCGCGCCATGACGATCGCCGACTTGCTCGGTGTCGTGCGGGTCAGCGATCCGCAGGTCGAGCCCGACGGTAGGACGGTGCTTTACACGCGCACCACCACGGATGTCAGAACAGGCCGCCGGAACTCGGACATCTACCTGGTGGACGCCGGCGGCACTACGCCCCCGAAACCGTTTCTGGCGACGGAGAAGAACGAGAGCGCGCCGAGGGAAGGCGGCCCGCGCGTGGTGTGGATCGCGGACTGGGATGGACCGCCGCAGGTGATGCTCGTCGACGTCAAGACCGGCGAAGGCAACAAGCGCGTGACGAGCGTTCCGCTCGGAGTGCAGACGCCGCTCGTCATTTCGCAGGATGGCTCGAGGATCGCCTACGTGTCGGACGTCTATCCCGAATGCCCGGACCTCGACTGCACCAGGACGCGCGCCGAGGAGGCCGAGAAGAACCCGGTCAAAGCCTACCGGCTGACCCGGCTGCTGTTCCGCCACTGGAACGAGTGGCGCACCAACCTGCGGCACCATGTGTTCGTCACCGACATCGACTCGGGCAAGACGGTCGACGTGACGCCCGGCGATTACGACTCGCCGCCCTTCTTCCAGGAGGACGCGGGCGTGGCCTTCTCGCCGGACGGCCGCGCGATCGCCTTCGTCTCCAATCGCGAGGGCAGGGACCGCGAGGCCTGGACTACGAACAACGACGTGTGGATCGTGCCGGCGGCGGGCGGTGAAGCGAAGAAGCTGACCAACAACCCGGCGGCGGACGTGCACCCGGTGTTTTCCCCGGACGGGAAGACCATCTTCGTACGCGCGCAGCGGCGCGCCGGCTTCGAGTCGGACCGCTGGTATCTCGATGCCTACGACCGCTCGACCGGCACGAAGCGGGTCGTGTTCGAGTCCCCCGACCTCTCCGTCGACGGCTACACGCTGTCCAGGGACGGCAGCACGATCTGGTTCTCGGCGCAGCAGGACGGCCGCGAGCACCTGTTCGCCGTCCCCGCCGTCGGCGGCACGCCGAAGCGCGTCGTCGAGGGGGGCGCGATCTCCTCGATCGCGGCGGGCGGCGACGCGCTGGTGTTCCTCCGCTCGACGCTCACCGAGCCGGCGGAGGTGTTCGCGGCGAAACAGGACGGCGGCGGCCTGCGCGCGGTGACGCGGGAGAACGCCGGCTGGCTGAAGGAGGTGCAGTTCAGCGCGCCCGAGAGCCTCACCGCGGTGGGCGCCGGCGGCGCGAAGATCCAGTACTGGCTCATCAAGCCGCCCGCGTTCGACTCTTCGAAGAAGTACCCGGTCGTGTTCCTCATTCACGGCGGCCCGCAGGGCGCGTGGCTCGACGCCTGGTCCCATCGCTGGAACCCGTCGCTCTGGGCGGCGCAGGGATGGATCGTTGCTGCGCCGAACCCGCGCGGCTCGACCGGCTTCGGCCAGACTTTCGTCGACGAGATCTCCGGCGACTGGGGCGGGACGGTGATGGCCGATCTCGACAGCGTGTTCGACGCGGTCGCGAAGATGCCGTTTGCCGACTCGACGCGCATGGGGATCGCCGGCGCGAGCTACGGCGGCTACGCGGTGAACTGGATTGTCGGCCAGACCACCCGCTTCAAGGTCGCGGTCAGCCACGACGGCGTGTGGAACCTCGAGTCGATGAGCATGGCGACCGAGGAGCTGTGGTTCACGGAGTGGGAGTTCGGCGGGGCGTCGTGGTCGCCGAAGGCGCGCGCGCAGTTCGCGAAGTGGTCGCCGCATCTGTTCGCCGACCGGATCAAGACGCCGACGCTCATCATCACCAACGAGCTGGACTACCGGGTTCCCGTCGATCAGGGCCTGCAGATGTTCACGGCGCTCCGGCGCAACGGCGTCGCAGCCGAAGCGCTCGTCTTTCCGGACGAGGGGCACTGGGTGCTGAAGGCGCTGAACAGCAAGGCGTGGCACGAGGCGGTCTTCGGGTGGATGAAGAAGCATCTGTGAGATGGCAGCCGCGAAGGGCTGCGCTACGACCCGGCGGCCCTTCACAGGCTACTTCGTTCGAACATTCGGCGAGGCCCGGCGTCTAACCCCCGTACATGCTCATACAGGACCTGCGGTACGCCCTTCGCTCGCTCGTGGTCCATCGGGCCATCACGGTCGTCGCGGTGGCGTGCCTCTCGCTAGGCATCGGCATCAACGGCGCGATGTTCAGCGTCATCGACGGCGTCCTCATACAGCCGTTTCCGTTCGCCGACCCCGATCGGCTGGTCGTGCTCTACAGCATGAACCAGAAGCGCGGGGTCGGCCGGGCGCTCCTGTCGTACCTGGAGTATCGCGACTGGCGCGACGGCGCGCGGACGCTCGAGGACGCCGCCGCCTTTCAGGGACGCAGCCTGACGATCTCCGACACGCAGGGGGAGCCGGAGCGCTTTCTGGGCCTCGCGGCGTCGGCGAACCTGTTCCAGCTGCTCGGCACGCCGCCGGCGCTCGGCCGCGACTTCCAGCCCTCCGACGATCATCCCGGCGCCGCGCCCGTCGTCATCCTGAGCGACGACGTGTGGAAGGAACGTTACCAGTCGGACCCGAACGTCATCGGGCGCGCCATTCCGATCAACGGCACCGTGCACACGATCGTCGGCGTGATGCCGCCGCGGTTTGCGTTTCCGACCAACCACCGGCTCTGGGTGCCGCTCGGACCGACGGGGCAGAACGCGCCGCGCGGCGAGCGCACCGTGATGGTGTTCGCGCGGATGAAGCGGGGCGCGACCATGGACCAGGTGCGCGCCGACCTGAACGCCGTCACCTCACGGCTCGGCGAGGCGTATCCGGCGGATCACGAAGGGTGGAGCGCCTACGTGACGCCGTTGCGCGACTGGATGCTGCCCAACGAGGTGCCCATCATCCTCACGGCGATGATGGGCGCCGCGACGCTCGTGCTGCTCATCGCGTGCACCAACGTCGCGAACCTGCTACTCGCCCGCGCCTCGGTGCGGAGCCGCGAGATCGCCGTGCGCAGCGCGCTCGGCGCCGGACGGTGGCAGATCGTCCGGCAGCTGCTGATCGAGGCGGTCTTCATCGGCGGCCTCAGCGCGCCGCTCGGATGGGCGGTCGCCCACCTCAGCATCGACCTGCTCGGGGCGGCGATGCCGCCCGACGGCGTGCCGTATTTCATCCGCTGGAGCCTCGACGCGCGGTCGCTGCTCTACACGATCGGGATTTCGTTCGCCACGGGCCTCGTCTTCGGCCTCGCGCCGGCAGTTCACGCCGTGCGGTCGAATCTCCAGGAGAGCCTCAAGGAAGGCGGCCGTGGCAGCTCGGGCGGCCGCGCCCGGCTGCGCAACGCGCTCGTCGTCGTCGAGGTCGGGCTGTCGCTGGTGCTCCTGGTCGCCGCGTCGCTCTTCGTCCGAAGCTTCCTCAACCTGCAGTCGTCGAGCGTGGGCTTCGACACGGCGCCGCTGATGACGATGCGCGTCCTGCTGCCGGGAACGGCGTACGCGACGCCCGAGGCGAAGGCGCGCCGGATCGAGGACATCGTGACGCGCATCGAGGCGGCGCCCGGCGTCGAGTCCGTGTTCGCGTCGAACCTGGTGCCGCTCGCCGGCGGCGGGGGCGGCGGCCGCATCCTCGTGGACGGCACGACGGCGGAGCCGGGGAAGGAGCCGTCGATCGCGTTCATCGCGGTGACGCCCGGCTTCCTCGAGACGATGCAGGTGCCGCTCGTGCGCGGGCGCAACATGACGCGGTCCGAAGGCCTGTCGCGGACGCCCGTCGCGCTCGTCAACCAGTCGATGGCGAAGCAGATGTGGGGTGACGCCGACCCGCTCGGCCGCCGGTTCCGCATGATGGGCAACCGCATCCCGGAATGGCTCACGGTCATCGGCGTGATCGCGAACTTCCGCCATTTCGCCGGCACCGGCGATCCCAACCAGGTGCCGCCGCCGAGCGCGTACGTCCCCTACCCCTTCGATCCCAACGTCAACACGGGTCTCACGATGCGCGTCTCCGGTCAGCCGACGAGCATCACGTCGGCGGTCCGCGAGCGCGTGCGTCAGGCGGATCCGGCGCTGCCGGTGTTCCAGATTCGATCCATGGAGGAGTGGCGCCAGTTCAGTTTCTGGCAGCGCCGGCTCTTCGGGTGGATGTTCGGGATCTTCGGCGCCGTCGCGCTCGTGCTGGCGTCGACCGGCGTCTACGGCGTGCTGTCGTACTCCGTCGCACAGCGGACGCAGGAAATCGGCGTTCGGCTCGCGCTCGGCGCCGGACGCAACACGATCCTCTTCCTGGTGATCGGGCAGGGCGTCAGGCTCGCGCTCGTCGGCGTCGTCCTCGGCCTGTTCGGCGCGTACGCGGCGGCGCGCTTCGTGCGCACCGTGCTCTACAACGTGACGCCGGGCGATCCGCTGAGTTTTGCCGGGGTCACGCTGTTCCTGATCGCCGTTGCCGCGCTGGCGTCGTACATGCCAGCCCGGCGCGCCACCGCCGTCGATCCTCTGACTGCGCTCCGCGCCGAGTAGCGTTCCTTCGCGCGCCCGCAGGCCGACCGCGTTCACTGCGGCAGATGTGGCGGTTGGACGTTGGGCAGTTGGCCTTTGCCACCAAGACGTCTATCCTTCTGGGTCAGTGCAGTTCCGCCTGCCCTTCGACGAACCGGCGCGGCCGATCATCTCCGAGCCGCCCATCGAGTTCGTGCGCGTGCGGCGCGCGCGCCGCTACATCCTGCGCCTGCGGCCCGACGGCACGCTGCGCATCACCGTGCCGCGCGGCGGATCGCGCGCCGAGGCGCTCCGCTTCGCGGAACGGCACCGGATGTGGATCGAGCAGCAGCGGGCGCACGCCCGCGCGGAGCAGACGTCGCGAACCTGGCGGCACGGTACGACCATCCTGCTCCGCGGGATGCCCTGTGCGATCACGGTCGCGGTAGATCGAGCGACGGCGGCGTATGCCGGCCGTGTCGTGCCGATCGCCAATCCATCGGACGTTCGGCCGGCCATCGAGGCGGATCTGAAGGCGCTCGCGCGCGCCGAGCTGGTGCCGCGCCTGCACGACCTGGCGGCGCAGCACGGGATCCGGGTGTCGCGCGTCCTCATCCGCAACCAGCGCTCCCGGTGGGGCTCGTGCTCGCCGTGCGGCGTCGTTGCCCTGAACTTCCGGCTCGTGCAGATGCCGCCGCGGATCGCCGACTACGTCCTGCGGCACGAGCTGATGCACCGGCGGCAGCAGAACCACTCGCGGCGGTTCTGGCGACTGGTGGAGGCGGCCTGTCCCGGTTTTCGCGAGGCCGAGCGCTGGTTGAAGTCGACCGGCCGATCGCTCTTCTGACCGCTCGCCGTGTTCCTCGAAGGCACCCGCTGCATCGTCCGACCATGGCGGCTGGAGGACGCCCGGGGGCTCGCCCGCTACGCCGACAACATCAACGTCGCGAAGCAGCTCCGGGACCGGTTCCCGCATCCCTACACGCTCGGCGCCGCCCGCCAGTTCCTCAGCCAGGTGGTGCCCGCACAGCCGGTCACCAACTTCGCCATCGAGGTGGATGGCGAAGCCGCCGGCGGTATCGGCTACGCGCCCGGCAGCGACGTCGAGCGCTTCTCGGCGGAGATCGGTTACTGGCTCGGCGAGCCGTTCTGGGGGCGCGGGATCGTCACCGAGGCGGTGCAGCTCGTGACCGAGCACGCATTCTGCACGCGCAACCTGCTGCGACTGTTCGCGCTGCCGTTCGCCGACAACGCGGCGTCGGCACGCGTGCTGGAGAAGGCGGGTTACGAGCGCGAAGGCCTGCTGCGCTGCAGCAGCGTGAAGTACGGGCGGCCGCGCGACCAGCTGCTCTACGCGCGCATCAACCCGCGGTGGGAAACCCCGGCGCGCGGGTGACGTTCTCCGCCTGCCAGACGTGCCGGCGATCGTGGGCCGTGATCACGCGCAGGCCCGTCCCGACGCGCACGCGGACGAGCGGCAGGAACGGGTTCTTGAAGGTCGCGCGGCTGACGTCGACGTCGGCCGCGCTGCGCACCAGGCCGCGGATCCAGTCCTGCCGTTCCAGGAACGCGCGGATGGTCTCGTCACGCGACCGGCGCGGGCCGGGGATGGCCTGCCGCGGGGCGCGCTGCCTGAGCTTCACCGGCGGCTCCATCGACGCGATGAACCACCGCCCGAAGAACGTCGACCTGATGGGGCCGCCGCCGGTGATACCGCGGGTGCGGGCAGACTGGATCCCCTCCTCGACGGCGTGGCCGTACAAGCCGTTGATGGTGGAGAGGTGGTCCAGGCACTCGGCGATGCTCCACGAGTGGCCGCCGTCGGGCTGCCAGAAGAACTGTGCGTCCGATAGCGGCGCGACGAGCGCCTCGACCGCGCGGTCGACCGCGTTCAGCTCGTCAATGAGTTGCTGCAGGTCTGATTTCTCCATCGCTCGCACGCAGCGCCACCGGGCAGCGCCCACTGGCGTGGATGCGCCGAGGGCGGGGCCGGTCGGACACTTCTAGTTATAGACCGTTCGCCGGAGACACGATCCAGTACCCTACACCCATCGTGAAAGCCATCACGGCCGGCTCGCTCCTCGCGATGGCGCTGTTCTCGTGCACCCGCGCCACCATCGACCTGCCTTCCGCCGACCGGCTCGCGCAGCAGGCGACCATCAGGCGCGACACGTTCGGCGTCCCGCACATCCTGGCGACGAGCGAGGAGGCGGCGGCCTTCGCGTTCGGCTACGCGCAGGCGGAGGACCACGCAGTCGAGATCGCGCGGCGGCTGATCGCGGCCCGCGGCGAGGAGGCGAAGTACTTCGGGGCGAGCGGGATCGCCAACGACCTCGGCATGGCGCACTTCGACAACCTCGCGGAAGCGCGCCGCGGCCTGACGCTCGTGTCCCCGCTGTATCGCCGGCTTCTCGCGGCCTATGCCACCGGCGTGAACCGCTACGTGGCGCGGCATCGGCGCGACCTCCCCGCGTGGATTCCCGAGTTCGACGCCGCCGCCGTCCTCGCGAACAGCCGCGCCAGCGCGGTTGACGCGCTGTCGGGCCCCAGGCTTCGCCGCCAGCTGGAGTCGAAGTACGGGCCGCCAGGCACGGGCGGAGCTGTTGTCCCTGCTCCGACACAAGGCCTTCACGACGATGACGGGTCGAACGCCTTCGCCCTGGCCGGCTCGCGGACGACCACCGGCAGTCCGATCCTGCTCGGTAACCCGCATCTCAGCTGGTCGTCGCTCTATTGGGAGGCGCATGTCCGCGTCCCCCGGCGGATCGATTTCTACGGCTCCACGCTGGTGGGCATCCCGGTGCTGCGCGCCGGGTTCAACGATCGCCTGGGTTTTGTCACGACGAACAATGCGCCTGACCTCGACGACGTGTTCGCGCTCACGCTGGACGGATCGCGCCCGGATCATTACCTGTTCGACGGGCGGTCGATGCCGCTGACGCCCCGCGTCCTGAACATCCAGGTGCGGAACGCCGACGGGTCGTACCGGACCGAGACACACACCCGCTGGACGTCGCATCTCGGGCCCGTCGTCTACCGGACGACGGATCGGGCGTTCGCCGTGAAGTCCACCCGCCTCGACGCCTTCGCGTACTTCGAGGGCCTGTACCGGGCGAGCCGCGCACGATCGCTGGACGACTGGCTGTCGGCGATGCGGCGCAACTTCGTGCCGACGTCGAACTTCACCTACGCGGATGCGGAGGGAAACATCCTCTACCTGTGGAACGCGCGCCTGCCGGTGCGCCGCGACGGCGTGGATTACCGGCTCGACGTTCCCGCCCCGGGCAGCAGCGCGGTCTGGACGCGCCTGCATCGACTCGACGATCTGCCGCGGCTGCTCAACCCTTCCGGCGGCTACGTTCAGAACGCGAACAACCCGCCGCAGTTCGTGTCGCTGCGCAACCCGATCGACATGGCGCGGTACCCGTCGCACTTCGAGCGCGGGCCGCTCGCGCTGCGCCCGCAACTCGCGCTCGACATGCTCGAGGCGCGCGATCGGTTCAGCGTCGAGGACGTGATCCGCCTGAAGTACGAGACGCGCCTGCTCCTCGCCGGGCGGGTCAAGCGTGCGCTCGTCGAGGCGGTGCGGCGCGATCCCGCCGCACCCGAGGAAGCGCGCGCCGGCGCCGAGGCACTCGAGGCGTGGGACGATCGCGCGTCGGCCGGGAGCCGCGGCGCGGTGCTGTTCACGCGGTTCTGGGACCGCTACGCCGGCGCGGTGCCGCAGCCCTTCGCGACGCCGTGGGACGCGTCCGATCCCGCACGCACGCCGCACGGTCTTGCCGATCCGCGGTCCGCCGTCGCCCACCTGGCCGACGCGGTGGCGGCGGTGCGCGCCGAGTCCGCCTCCGAGCGCGTCGCCTGGGGCGACGTGTCGCGGTTCCGCGTGGGCGACGTCGATCTCCCCGGGGACGGCGCGCCGGCAGCCTACGGCGCGTTCCGCGTCATGCGGTTCGACGCCGTCGATCAGACCGGCCGCGTGCGCGTCGCCGGCACCGTCGGCCGCGACCGAGCACCGATCGGCTTCGGCGATGCCTGGATCCTGGTGGTGGACTTCGCGAGACCGGTCACCGGCTGGTCGGTGCTCGCGTACGGGCAGACCACGAACCTGGATTCACCGCACAGCCGCGATCAGATCCGTCTGTTCGCGGCCCACCGCCTCCGCCGGGCGTGGTTCACCGAGGGGGAGATACGGGCGAACCGCGAACGCGAATACCGGCCGTAGCGACCGGGCGGGCTCCTGTCCCTGAGCCCCTGGCCGCTGAGGGCACGACCGCTCGCTCCGCCGGCGGCGGACACGAACCACGCTATAGTAGGAACCCCGTGGAATACCTGCTTCGTCAGTACGGCCTGCAGCAGGGCGCGCTGGAGATTCAGTACCTGGAGGAGTTCTTCCTCGACTTCCCGAGGAAGAAGACCGCCGCCGAAGTCATTCAGCGGCTGTCCGATCGCGACCACCAGATCCTGATGGCCGAGGCGCCGCTGTCCGACGACACGGTTGTGCCGGTATCGTTCAAGGTCGCGCACGAACTGCGCGCGGCCGAAGCCGACCCGAAGCTGGCCGACCTGGTCGCGCAGCTCGAGGACGTCGTCCAGTTCGACGGCCGCCGCGTGCTCTACCAGTGGATCGGCGGCACACGCACCGACTGGCGCGGGCAGGGGCACTTCCGCGCGCTGACCGAGGAGCAGGAAGCCTGGGCGCTCGCCAACGGCTTCGACGAGATCGTCGTCAAGACCAAGAACCGCTACTACGAGATGCGCAGCACGCTTGCCCAGCTGCAGTTCGACATCCTCCGGTTCGTGCGGCACCCCTACGACACCGGGGAATCCAAGATCTTCCTCAGCAAGCGCCTCGGCCAGCACGTCCTCGACGCGCACCGCAGCCGGCGCTCGGTCGTCCGCAACGAGGGGTGATCCACCACGTCACGCGCGCCGACGATCCACGGATCGCCGATTACGCGGACGTCGGCAGCCACGATCGGCTGCGCGCACGCGGCCTCTTCGTGGCCGAAGGCCGGCTGGTCGTGCGGCGGCTGATCGAGGCGCGCCGTTTTCCGATCGGGTCGGTCGCCGTGACTCCGGCGGCGCTGCGCGCACTCGAGGAGATCCTCGTCGGCGGCGACTTTCCTGTGAGAGTCTGCACGCCGGAGCTCCTGCGGCAGGTCGCCGGCTTCAACTTCCATCGCGGATGCCTCGCCCTGGCGCGCCGTCCTGCGCAGCAGCCGTCGGTCGAGCAGCTTGCCGGTGCCCGCTGCCTCCTCGCGCTCGAGGGCATCGGCAACCCGGACAACATCGGCGGGCTCTTCCGGGTCGCCGCGGCGTTCGGCGCCGGGGGCGTGCTGCTCGGGCCGCGCTGCGCCGATCCGTTCTACAGGAAGGCGATCCGCACCTCGATGGGCTCCGTGCTGCTCGTGCCGTTCGCGGCCGCCGGGCGCTGGCCCGACGATCTCCAGACGCTGAGAGCCTCGGGGTCGCGGATCGTCGCGCTGGCACCGGACATCCGCGCGATGCCGGTGCGCGAGTTCGCCGCGAGTCTGGATCCCGAGGCGCGCCTGGTGCTGATGTTCGGCAGCGAAGCCCTCGGCCTGGCGGAGCAGACGCTGCGCGCCGCCGACTGCCAGGTGCGCATACCGATGTCGGCGGGCACCGACTCGTTGAACGTCGCCGTCGCCGCAGGCATCGCGCTCGCGTTCCTGCACGCCCCTTGAGCTGCGCCCCATCGCCCTGCATCGGTACTGTTAAACAGGACGATATGTCCTGTATAATTGACATTATGTCCTGTTTAGCAGTAGTATGCCGCCGTGGCCGGAAAGCTCGGAAATCGGTTGAAGGTCGCCCGGGCCGAGCGCGACCTGTCGCAGGAGCAATTGGCGCGCCTCGTCGGCGTCACGCGGCAGACGATCAGCTCCATTGAAACCGGCCTGTACGCGCCTTCGGCGCTGCTCGCCTTCCAGCTCGCCGAGAAACTCGGGAAACGCGTCGACGAACTCTTCTACCTCGATGGAGGGTCCGCATGACCCCTGCTGCCGTGCACCGCGACGAACGGACGCTGGTCGTCGAGAACGCCAGCTACCGCTGGGCATTCCACGTGTTCTCCTACGGGCTGCTGGTCATCATCATGTATCGCGCGTACGTGCGGAACGAGACGTCGATGGACCTGTGGGCGCTGCTCTTCGCCGGCGGCGCGGTCACGTCGGTCTACCAGTTCACGCACGACGTGTTGACGAAACAGTGGGCGATTACAGTTGCCGTCGCCATGGTGCTCGCCGGGGTGGTCGCGGCGCTCGTCGTCTGGATCCGGTAGCTCGCGGCTGGGCGGCGCATGCGTCACGTCGCGTTCCAGGCGTTTCTCACACGAGCCGAACAGGTCGCCGTCTGGAACGCACGCCCGGAGTTCGCGGAGGGCCGGTGCCGGAATACGCGCCTACGGTCCGCGGCGGCCGAAGATGCGTGTGGGGATGCTGTGGCTGGCTTTCACCGCGTGACCAGGACCCGGCCGGGGACCGCGCCGGAAGGTACCGGACCCGGCCGGTTCAACCTCACCCCTCCGCCAGTGGTGACCACTGCCAACCACTGCACTCGACCGTCACGCAGTTAGCTGCCCTTCGCGATCAGGCCTCTCACCCGGACGAGGCCTGACGTGACCAGGAACAGCACGAGTCCGATCGAGCTCACGGCGAACGCCGCCTGAAGCGGCAGGTGCGGCGACCGCTGCCACAGCAGGCCGCCGCCGACGCCGGCGGGAACGACCAGGAGGTTGCGAATTCCGTAGTAGAGCCCCACCGTGGAGGCGCGGCGGTGTTCGGGCGCGAGGTCGACGATCAGTGACTTCCGCGCCGGCTCGCCGATCTCCTTCAACCCCCCCACGACGAACGCGGCCAGCAGGGCCGGATAGGTCGCAGCGAACCGGACGGCCAGGGGAAACAGGGCGAAGAAGACGAACGTCAGCGCGACGACCGGATCGCGGCCCGCACGGTCCGCGGCACGGCCGCCGGGCAGGTAAGACGCGATGGCTACCGTCTGCTGAACGGCGTAGAGCACTCCGAACTCCGCCGCCGAGAAGCCGCGGTGCTGGATGACGAACAGGACGATGAACGACGCGGCGATCCCTTCGCCGATCCTGACCAGACAATCGGCGAGAAGCAGCGTGCGCAGCGCGCGCGGCATGGACCCGCCCGCGCGGTCCGGCCCCGCCGGCTTGGGCCGTGCCGCGCTCCCGGTAGCGTCACGCAGGCCCCAGTGCTGCGCGGCGAGCACCGCCAGGGCGAGCGCGATCGTCGCCACGAAGCAGACCCGGATGCCCGCCGCCATCCCCAGGCCGGCGATCGCGATGCCCCCGAGCGGCGCGCCGATGACGCGCGGCACCCGGACCAGGATCGACTGGATGCTGAACGCGGTCGCCCGCCGCCCCTGCGGGAGCGAGTCGCCGATGACGGCGAACGTGGCCGGGAAGGCGCCGGCCTTCCATGCCATGACGCAGGCGAGGCCGGCGAACATCAGCGGCCACCCTGGCGCGACTGCGTAGATCGCGTATCCGGCGGTGGCCAGCGTCGTGAACAGGCGCAGTGCGTGCTGCGCGCCGGCGCGATCCGCCAGCCGCCCGCCCGGATACTGGTAGAGGCTGTCGAGCAGATCCCTGCACGAGCCGAACAGCCCGACGATGACGCCGCTGGCGCCGAGGGCGGCGAGGTAGGCGGGGATGTACGCCTGCCACAGCTCTTCGCCGAGGGCGAGGCCGAAGATGCTGACGGCGAGCACGCCGACGTTCCGGTGCGCGGTCGGGCCGGACTCCCGTGGGGACGCAGTCAGCACCACCGGCTCTTATACGCTGCTTCATGGCGCACCGACCGGGCCAGGAACGTATCGGACCGTGCGGGGCGGCCGCGCAGCCCCTGGCGCTGCTCGCGGTCGCCGTGTCCGCTGGTGGGACGACGGTGCGCGGGAGCGGACGGCCGGCGCGGCCGCAAGCCGAAAACAGGCGGGTTCCGCCGTGGCCTGGCGATTGCTCCGCGTGCGGGGAGGACCGGCATGGCATTCCTCAGAGACATCCGGCACGGCTTCCGAACGCTGCGGCGCGTGCCCGGGCTGTCCTCGCTGGCCGTCATCACGCTGGCGCTCGGGATCGGCGCGAACAGCGCGATCTTCAGCGTCATCTACGGCGTGCTGCTGAGGCCGCTGGTCTTTCCGGAGGCGGATCGCGTCGTCCAGGCGTGGATGGCCTTCCCCGAGCGCAATATCCAGGAGACCTCCTGGTCGCACGGCAACTTCTGGGACGCGCGCGACATGGCCACCGCCTTCGAGGACCTCGGGGCGATCGAGTTCGGCAGCGTCAACCTGACCGGCATGGGCGATCCGGAGCGGCTGGACGCGGCGCGCGTGAACGCCGGGTTCTTTCGCGCGCTCGCGGTGCCGCCGGCTGCCGGCCGCCTGCTCGCCCCGGGCGAGGACGCACCAGGCCGCGACGCCCGCGTCGTAATCCTCTCGCATCGCCTCTGGACCCGCCGCTTCGCGCGCGATCCCGGCGTCGTCGGGCGCACGCTGACGCTCGACGGCGTCGGCCACCAGGTGATCGGCGTGCTGCCCGCGGGAACGCCGTTCATCGACTGGGCCGACGTCTTCCGGCCGCTCGTCCGCACCGCCGACGCGCAGCGCGGGAGCTGGGAGCTCGCCGGCCTCGGCCGGCTGAAACCGGGCGTGACGATCGCGCAGGCTCGCGCCGACCTGGTGCGCGTCACCGGTGAGCTCGCGCGCCGCTACCCGGACACGAACCGCGGGATGAGCGCGAACGTCACGCCGCTGAACGACCTCGTTGCGGGCAGCACCACGCGCCGGGCGCTGTGGGTGCTGCTCGGCGCCGTCGCGTTCCTGCTGCTCATCGCCTGCGTCAACCTGGCGAACCTGCTGCTCGCGAAGGCGGCCGGGCGCACGCGCGAGATCGCGATTCGCGCGGCGCTCGGCGCGAGCCGGCGCCGGGTCATCGGCCTGCTCGTGGCCGAATCGCTCCTCCTGTCGATCGTCGGCGCCGCCGCCGGCCTGCTGCTCGCGGTGTGGATCGTCGACCTGCTGCGCGTCAGCCAGGCGTCGGGCATTCCACGGCTCGAAGAGATCGAGGTGAACGGATGGGTCCTGTCGTTCACCGCCGGGGTTGCGGTCCTGACCGGCCTGTTGACGGGTCTCGTTCCGGCCATCCACACGCCCCGCGTCGATCTCGTGCCGGCGCTGCGCGAGGGTGAGCGCGGCGTCGCGGGAACGCCCCGGCAGCGCCGCCTGCGCAGCGTGCTGGTCGCCGCCGAAGTGGCGCTGACGCTGGCGCTGCTCGTCGGCGCCGGCCTGCTGCTGCGCAGCTTCGCTGCGCTGCTCAGCGTCGATCGCGGCTTCGAGACCGAGCGCCGCGTCCTCGTCGAAATCAACCTCCCCCCGCAGTACAACGCGGACAAGGGCAGCCGCGCACAGCAGTTCGTCCTCGATTTCGAGGCGCGCGTCCGCAGCCTGCCCGGCGTGATCTCGGCCGCCTTGGTCAGCGGTCGTCCGATGACTTCCGGCAGCACCGGCATGGGCATCGTTGCAGCCGAGCGGCCCGACTCGGACATCCCCTGGGCGAGCTGGCGGCTCATCACCGGCAGATACTTCGAGACGATGGGCGTACCGGTACTGCAGGGACGCACGTTCGACGAGCGGGATCTCATCGCGAAGCCGTGGCGCGTCATCGTCAGCGAGCGGCTCGCCGAGCTGCTCTGGCCCGGCAAGGAACCGATCGGCCGGCAGGCGATTCTCTGGCGGGGCCAGGGCAACCAGAAGGCGGAAGTCATCGGCGTGGTCGGCAACATGCGCGAGCGGGGCATCGCGCAGCCGCCGACGCTCGCCGTCTATCTTCCGGTCTACGGGTCCGGCGCCGACAACATGCACTTCGTGCTCCACACGAGCGCGTCCGCCGAGGCGTTGACGCCGATGGTCCGTGCGGCGCTGTCGGACCTCGATTCCGCGCTGCCGCTGTCGAACGTCGAGACCCTCGAGCAGATCGTCTCCCGCTCGACGGCGTCGCGGCGATTCACGCTCGTGCTGCTGGGAGCGTTCGCCGGGATCGCACTGGCCCTGGCGCTGGTGGGCATCTTCGGCGTGACCTCGTACTCGGTGTCGCGTCAGACCGCGGAGATCGGCGTGCGGCTGGCGCTGGGCGCCAGCCACGCGCGCGTGCTGCGCGCGATCGTCCTCCAGGCGATGAAACCGGTCGCCGCGGGGATCGTGGCGGGCGTCGCCGGCGCGCTCGCGCTCTCGCGTTTCATCGGCAGCCTGCTGTTCGAGGTGACGGCGCGCGATCCGATGACCTACGCGACGGTGATCGCGCTGCTCGCGGCCACCGGGCTGCTCGCGTGCATCCTGCCCGCGCGGCAGGCGCTGCGCATCGACGTCGTGTCTGCGCTGCGCGCGGAGTAGTGCCCGTCGGCAGGCACGCGTCTCGGACGGAGCCTCTCCCGGCCGGTGGCGGGCTCGGCCGTCTGCTGATCAGCCGGCACGCCGGACGGTGCCCATGCAGCTCCGCTGCGGTCCTGCGGTACTGGTATCCGCCTTGCTGCCACCCCGGTGCGGAGGTTTCCCGATGGCCAACAGATCGCCAGGCGGTCAGCTGACGAGCAAGACGGGCGTGAAGTCCCTTTCGAAAAAGATGGACAGCAGCCGGCACGGCTTCGACCGGCATCCCGCGTCGCACAAGACGGCGGGAGCCTTCGGGCGGGAGGAGCGCGGCGCCACGACCGACTCGACGTCGGGCACGACCCGCCGCAGCAAGAAGGAAGCCCTGGCGAGGATGGGTAACGCGCGGTAGGCGTGTACGGGATCGCGTGGCGGCTCTTCAGGACCGCCACGCGGTCACTGGCATCCGCACCGTCCGCCCCGGGCTCCGCACAGCGGCGCGGGCATGCGGCAGGATTCAGCCTCGCTCGTAGGCGAGGCAACCCCCACCATCCCCACGCGGGAGAGAAGCTTCGACAGGTTGCCGCCGCTGCAGGCCGGGCAGACCGGCCGGCGCTCGGCGGTCACGAACGCCTCGAACGGCTTGTTGCAGTCGCGGCACAGGTATTCGTACAGCGGCATGCATCGATTGTAGCAGCCCAATCAGTTTGCGCCGCAGCGTGAATTGCATCATGACGGTTCTGCCTTGATCGGCTCGACGTCCTGCTTGATGCCGTCGTCCACGCTGCATCCCGATGGTGGCCTGAGCTCGACGGTCCGCACGCCCGGCTGGCACGTTGTGGAAGGTGGCGGTCGACGTACTCAGGGCGGCGCAATCCGTTCTCCGCGGAGGCCGACCTGGGCCGACCTGAAGGAACAGTTCGACCTCGCTATCCGTATCCGCGACAAGGTCAGTGAGGCTGCCGACGTTCAACGCCGGGGGCCGCAGCCGGTCGGTGTTGGCACGAGGGTCGACGGAGTAGACATGAAAAGCCTGCTGGCAGTCTTGTGTGTTGCGGCCGTGACGACCACCGCGGGGCAGCACAACGGTCGTGCCGGTAGCGGCGCCACGCAGTCGAAGATGAAAACCTTTCAGCTGGTCCTGCTGAAGAAGGGATCGGTTCCGCTCGATCCGAAGGTGCGCGACGCGCACGGCGCCTACATGATGACGCTCGGCGCCGACGGCGTCAGCATCGCGGCCGGCCCCTTTATCGACGGCGGCGACCTGATGGGCGCCATGATTCTGCGTGCAGCGACCGCCGATGAGGCGAAAGCGATCGAAGCGGCGGATCCGGCCGTGAAAGCCGGCATGTTCACGGTCGACGTCATGCCGTTCATGACGGTCGAGGAGGGGCAGTTCCAGCCGTGGGCGAAGCCCTTCGCGCAGGAAACCGTCCACTTCGGGTTCCTGAAGAGCGGTCCGAACCGCGGGCAGAGTGCGGAGGAGGCCGCGCGGCTGCAGAAGGAGCACCTGGCCTACATGGAGAGCCAGGGAACGCTCGGCAAACTGATCCTGGCCGGCCCGTTCATCGACGGTGGCGTGAATCGCGGGATCGTGATCTACCGGACCGAGTCCGTCGAGGAGGCGAGGTCGCGCGCCCACGGCGACCCGATGGTGAAGGTCGGGCGCCTCGTCGTGGAGCTGCATCCGTGGTCGATACCGAAGGGCGCACTGCGATAACGACCCCCGTCGTTGGCAGTCGGACGTTGGCAGCCGTCACGCGTCAGTCTTCGCGACGGCCACCGCGGCCGGCCGCAGTACGTCCTGGCCGATGCGATAGCCGTGGCGCACCACGCCGACGATCATCCCGTCGTCGTCGGGACGCTGTGCCGGCACGGTGCTGATCGCCTCGTGCACCTCCGGGTCGAACCGCTGGTCCGCGGCGGCGATGCGTGTCACCCCGAGGCCCTCCAGCTTGGCGAGGAACTGGCGGTGCACCAGCTCTACGCCCTGGAGGAGCGCGTCGGCGGATACGCCCGGCTGGCGGGCGGCGTCGAGGGCGCGATCGAGGTTGTCGACGACCTCCAGCAGTTCGGCGAGGATCTCGCGCCGGACGCGCTCGATGTCCTTGCCGATCTCGCGGCGCAGCCGCAGCCGCGAGTTCTCGAACTCCTGCGACGCCTGGCGGTACTTCGCGATGTACTCCTGGAGCTGGCGGTCCTTCTCGGCGACCTGGCGCTCCAGCTCTTCGACGTAGGTCGGCTTCAGCGACGTACGCTCCTCGCCGGCGCCGGCCCGGTCGCCGTCCTTGTTCGCCCACCACCGCCGGTCGATGACCTTGACCGGGATCTCGTGTTCGTCAGCCATGCCGTATCGACGGGCAGCCCTGAAAGGGCTGCGGTGCGTCAGTCCTAGCTACTTCAGTGAGTGCAGCCCTTAGGGCTGCCTTTTCGAGCCCTCGCCATCGCTCATTGCGCGGGTGCCGGCGTCTTCTTCACCGGCTGGGCGGCGTCGAACGAGAACGTCAGCGTGCCATCCTCCAGGCCGATCGTGACGGTACCGCCGTTTTCCAGCCGGCCGAACAGGATTTCGTCGGTCAGCGGATCGCGCACCTCGGTCTGGATCACGCGCGCGAGCGGCCGCGCGCCGTACACCGGGTCGTAGCCCTTCTCTGCCAGCCAGGCGCGCGCTTCCGGCTCGAGCGTGATCGCGACACGCCGCTCGGCGAGCTGGGCCTCCAGCTGCAGCACGAATTTTTCGACGATGGTCTCCATCACCGCCGGCGTCAGCGGACCGAACGTGACGATCGCGTCGAGCCGGTTCCTGAACTCCGGGTTGAAGACCTTCTCGATGGCCTGCTTCGCCCGCTGCTGCGCCGCCTTCTGTCGCCCCTGCACGCCGTGCGCCGACCGGCTCGACTCGGCGAAGCCGATCGCCGAGGCGCTCAGCTCCCGCGAGCCGGCGTTCGAGGTCATGGTCAGCACGACCTGGCGGAAGTCCGCCTTGCGGCCGTTGTTGTCGGTGAGGGTGGCGTGATCCATCACCTGCAGCAGGATGTTGAAGATGTCCGGGTGCGCCTTCTCGATCTCGTCGAGCAGCAGCACCGCGTAGGGATGCTGCCGGATGGCGTCGACGAGCAGCCCGCCCTGCTCGAAGCCGACGTACCCCGGCGGCGCGCCGATGAGCCGCGCCACGGCGTGTTTCTCCATGTACTCGCTCATGTCGAAGCGGATGAACTCGTTGCCGAGATGCAGCGCGAGCTGCTTCGCGAGCTCGGTCTTGCCGACGCCGGTCGGCCCGGCAAAGAGGAAACATCCCGCCGGGCGGTCCGGTTGACCGAGGCCGGCGCGCGACCGCTTGATTGCGCGCGCCACCGTCGCCACCGCGTCCTCCTGGCCGAACACGACTCGCCCGAGCGCTTCCTCGAGCGACTTCAACCGGTCCTTGTCCGACGAGCTCGCCTGCTTGGCAGGAATGCGCGCCATCCGCGCCACCACGTCCTCCACGTGCGCGGCGCTGATCTCGGACGGCGCCGTGCTCTCCGCGGTCATGCCGAGGCGGCGCTTCGCGCCCGCCTCGTCGAGCACGTCGATCGCGCTGTCCGGGAGCCGGTAGTCGCGCAGGTGACGCGCCGCCAGCTTCGCCGCCGCCTCGAGCGCCTCGTCCGTGTAGCGCACGTGGTGGTGGCCCTCGTAGCGCGAGCGCAGGCCCTGCAGGATCTTCACGGTCTCGGGAATCGACGGCTCGTCGATAGTGATCTTCTGGAGCCGGCGGGCCAGCGCGCGGTCCTTCTCGATGTGCTTGAACTCCTCGTGCGTCGTCGAGCCGACGACGCGCAGCTGGCCGGCCGTGAGGATCGGCTTGATGAGTGTCGCCAGGTCCATCGTCCCGCCGGTGGTCGCGCCAGCGCCGACCGTCGAGTGGATCTCGTCGATGAACAGGATCGGCAGCGGCCGCTTCGTCAGGGCGGCGATCACCGCCTTGAAGCGCTCCTCGAAGTCGCCGCGGAAGCGCGTGCCGGCGAGGAGCGCGCCGGTGTCGAGCGAGAACACCTCGGCGCCGCGCAGCAGCTCGGGCACATCCTCCTCGAGCAGGCGCGCGGCGAGCCCCTCGGCCATCGCGGTCTTCCCGACGCCGGCGTCGCCGACGAACACCGGGTTGTTCTTGCGCCGCCGGCACAGAATCTCCATCGTGCGCTGGAGCTCGCCGCTGCGGCCGATGAGCGGATCGAGACCGCCGACGCGCGCGCGGGCGGTGAGGTTGACCGCGTAGGCGCCGAGCGGATCGCGCGCCGTGGCGCTCCCGCGCTCGCCCCCGCCCGCCTCGGCCTCGTCGTCAGTCGGCTGATCGTCATGGAGGGGGACCTTGCTGACCCCGTGCGTGATGAAGTTCAGCACGTCGAGCCGGGTGACGCCCTGGTTGGCGAGCAGCTGCGCGGCGTACGACTTGCTCTGCTGGAGCAGCGCCGCGAGGACGTCGCCCGAGTGCACCTCCTGCCGCCCCGCGCTCTGGACGTGCAGCACCGCCGTCTGCAGCACGCGCCGGAACGCGAGCGTCTGCTCCGGCTCCTTCTGCTGCCCGCGCGTGAACTGCTCGACCGACTCCTTCAGGAACTGGTCGAGGTCGCGGCGCAGGCGGGGCAGATCCGCGCCGCACGCGCCGAGGATCCGCTCGCCCTCCGGATCGTGCGCCAGCGCGTAGAGCAGGTGCTCGAGCGTCAGGTGCGTGTGCTTGCGCGAGGTCGCCTCGCGATAGGCGACGGTGAGAACGATCTCGAGAGCTGGACTGAACACTTGTGTGACCTGTATCTTTCCTCGGCGCTCGGCGCCGCGTGGGAAGCTATTCCGGCTCCATCGCGGCGAGCAGCGGGAACCCGTTGGCCCGCGCGAGGTCGATGACGTTCGCGACCTTGGTTTCCGCGACCTCATGCGAGTAGACGCCGCACAGTCCCTTGCCCTGCGTGTGTACCGCCATCATGATTCGATAGGCCTCGGCGGGCGCTTTGTTGAAGACGGTCTCCAGGATCTGGACGACGAAGTCCATGGTCGTATAGTCATCGTTCAATAGGAGCACGCGGTAGAGCTCCGGTTTCTTCGTCTCCCGCTTCGTCCGCTCGAGGAGCTCTCCGCCCGTCTGCCGTTCCGTGTCAGCCATACACCTGCAACGCTTCCGGCGCGCACGCACGCTTCCCGCGCCGCTTCCACCGGTCTATCCCGTTGATTTTACCAGTCTTGCGCTGAGGTAAGATCCCGAGGTCCAGATCAGGAGGAGGCGACGCATGCACACCAGCCGGACGTCGACGGCCATCTTGCCGGCCCTCATGCGAGCCGTAGCGACCGCCGCAGGCGCGATCACCGACCTCCAGCGCGACGGCTTCGTGATGAAGGGGAGCCGCGCCTGCAAGCGGCCTGCGCTTCCAGCCGGGTGTGGGACCTGCGGCTCGGGGGATCCCATCCAGTGAGCGTGCCGCTCGCGCCGGGCCTGGACTACGTCGACCTCGACTTTCTCGGCCGGCCCGAGATCATCGCAACCGCGGTGCTGCAGCACGCGACGGGCGTCTCGCTGGTCGACCCCGGGCCGTCCACCACGTTGCCGAACCTGCGCCGCGCGCTCGGACGCAAGGGCCTTGCCGTGGCCGACATCCGCCAGCTGCTGCTGACGCACATTCACCTGGACCACGCCGGCGCGACCGGCACGCTGCTCCGCGAGAACCCGGCCATCGAGGTGCTCGTGCACGTGCGCGGCGCGCCGCACCTGATCGATCCAGCGAAGCTCCTCGCGAGCGCGGCGCGGCTGTACGGTGCCGAGATGGAAACCCTGTGGGGCGAAGTCCTTCCCGTGCCGGCCGGACGCGTGCGCGCGCTGCGCGGCGGCGAGCGGATCGTCGCCGGAGGCCGTGAGCTCGAGGTCGCCTACACGCCAGGGCACGCGTTGCACCACGTCAGCTACTTCGACCCATCCGCGCGCCTGGCCTTCGTTGGCGACGTCGCCGGGGTACGCCTCAGCGCCGGAACCTACGTCATGCCGCCCACGCCGCCCCCGGACATCGACCTCGAGGCCTGGCGCGCCAGTGCCGAAACGATCCTCGCGCGGGATCCCGACACGCTGTTCGTGACGCACTTCGGCCCGTTTCATGGCGCGCGGGTGCACTTCCAGCAGCTCATGGATCGACTGGAGGAGTGGAGCAGCATCGTTCGGCGGCTGCTGGCGGACGGCTCGCTCGATGACGGTGGGCGGGAGCAGCGGTTCGTCGACGAGGTGTTCCGGGATCTTCGGCGCGTGCTCGGCGACGCGGATGCTGACAGGTACAATCGCGCCGGCCGCCTCGACTACTCGTGGCAGGGGCTCGCGCGCTACTGGCGCAGGCGGCGCGCCTGACCGGCGCGCCCTGGCACGAGGGCTGGATATCCGGTGAATCGGAGGAACTCGATGTACCGCCGAGCTGCAGCCTGCCTCATCCTTGCGGCCGTTGTCCTGGCATCGCTCGTGGTCCGCGCCCAGGCACCCTCAGCAGCCTTCCCGGTGCCGGTCGTCACGGCTGAAAGCGAGCCGTGGTATCTCGCCGGCGAGCCGATCACGTACGAAGGGTACCTGTTCTACCCGCTCGGCCCGCTCACCGCGTTCAACCGCAACGAAATGGTGCGCAGCGGGTTCTATCGCGGGATCCCGCTCTACACCCGGACGACCTACGAACCGTGGAGCGTAGTTTACGTGCCGCTGGCCGGCGGCTTCATGCAGCCCTACATCCGCCGGCGCTCCGGCGAAATCGGTGGCACGCTCGGCTCGATTGGACCGGGCCTGCCCGTCGAGCGGGCCGACACGTCGCGCGCGCTGACCAGCGCGCCGCAGGCGCCAGGTCCCCCGACAGGCCTGATGGACACGCCGGTCGACCGCCTGGTCGGCGCCGGACCCGCCAGTCCTTCGGGGGGATCGCTCGGCTCTCTTCCGCCCCCGCCGATCGGCACGGCGGGCACGCGCGAGGCGAGCTCCGGCCCCATGGTCGTCCTGTTGCGGCCCAGTCCCCTCGTAACGGCTGCGCGGCCCACCGGCGTGAATCACGCCTATGTCGACTTCAACCAGGATCGCTGGTACGGGAGCGGCCCTGCGGTGGATCTCGACGGCAGCTTCCGCCGCATCGGCGAGTATTACGACCTTCCGGTCTACATGCGCGAGGACGTCGACACGATCTACGTCCCGGTGTCCACGAACGTGCGAACCCTGGTCGTCCCGTACACGAGAAAGCGCTAGCCTCGGGAGCCTGTGGCTGCTGGCGGTATCTGCTCTGTCGCCTCCGCCTTCAGGCCGAAGACCGCGTGGCGAACGATTTCGTACAGACGAAGTCCGGTGTCTGTGAAACCTCCGGACTCGAGAAGTGAAGTCGAAGGCTGAAGGCCGAAGCCTTCAACCTCCGACGAACCTGGCCGCGGGCGCGTACCGCCCGGGAGCGAGGGTAGTGAGCCGGCCTTTGCGGCTGACGAGGCAGGTGGTCAGCCGACCGGCACCGGTGGGTCGAACTCTTACGCCACAGCCATATGTCTGTCGCGCGGCATCGTTATCTGCGTCGGTCGGGCGCCCTCCTGGCGGACGAACGCGCCGTCGCGTGTCTGCGCGAGGAACTTCGCGTCCACCAGAGCGCCGAGCAGCGCATCGCAGACGTCGCGCTCCAGGCCCCACAGGCGCTGCGCCTGCGCGGCCGTCAGGCGAAGACCGGGCATTTCAACGTACTCGCCCTGGATTCGCTGAAGCACTTCGTCGATACGCATGGCTCGATCCCTCCCGTGGGGTCGCCAGCCCTTCATGCTGCGTTGCAGTAGTGTGCACACAGAAGCAATGCTTGTACCGTCATGTTTCCGGCGTGCCACGGGCGGCATTGTGTTCTCATAAAATACTGACAGTAAAAGGCTTGACGACCTTGTAATAGTTATTGTCGAGGCACGGCATCCTAGCACATGTGTATTGCCGTGTAATCCAGGCGGTCGGCCCTTGTCGGTTTTCACTACGTACCGCATTCACGGCCGGGGCGGCCGTGAATACAGCTGTTCAGGCCTCAGAGTTCCCGCAACGCCGTGACGACCGGCAACCGCGCGGCCCGCCACGCCGGGAAGAGGCCACCCAGCAGGCCCATCACGATGGCGAAACCGAACGCCTGCGCCAGCAGGGCGGGCGTGACCGCGAATGCGAACGCGACCTGGCTGAACGACTGCCAGTTCATCGTCGCGGTCTGGAACCCGTCGAACGCGAGCCACGCCAGAAACGCTCCCACCCCGCCGCCCACGATGCTCAGCAGGACCGCCTCCGTGAGGACGGAGGTCACGACGGATAGGTTCCCGAAGCCCAGCGCGCGCAGCGTTGCGATCTCGCGCGTCCGGCTCGCGACCGCCATGTACATGGTGTTCACCGCCGCGAAGACCGCCCCGATGCCCATGAGGAGCGCGATGGACATGCCGATCATCTGGATGATCTCGCGCAGCACCTCGGACTGCCCCGAGTAGAACTCCGGCACGCGCATCGCCGTGACGTTCAGCCGCGGATCGCTCGTGAGCGCGTCCTTGAACGACTGGAATGTCTCCGGCGACTCGAGGCGCGCGTACACCGATTGGACGGTATTACCGCGCTGGTAGGCCGGCTGAAGCACTCTGACGTCGCACCACACCTCCGACTCGGCCACCGTCCCCTGGGCGTCGAAGACGCCGACGACGTTCCAGGTGTTCCGTCCCCACGTCACGGTGGAGCCGACCTGCAGGTTGGCGAACTGGCGCGCCGCCGCCCGGCCGACGACGATCTCGTTGCGCCCCGGCTCGAACATGCGTCCCTCGACGATCGTGACCTCGGGGCGGACGTCGAGCGCCTGCGCGGAGACACCGCGCAGCGGCACGTTGGCGTCCGTGCCGGTCGATTGCCGGGGGTGGTTGACAATGACGAACAGCTCGGCCGACGCCGCCGGTCCGTCCTTCCCGCGCATGATCCCCGGAGCCTCGGCGATGATCCGGGCCGACTCGCCGTCGTGGATGCTGGTCATCTCCGAGTCGCTGCCCGAGCGCAGCACGATCACCGTCTGCGGATCGCCGGTCTCGGCCATCGCCTTGTGGAACCCTTCGGCGATCGACAGGACGCCCACGAACACGATCACGACACCGCCGATCCCGATCATGGCCACGGCCGACGAGCTGAGGCGCTGCCCGATCGAGCGGAGGTTCACCGCCGTGACGGCGACGATTTGCGACAGCATGGCGTCAGTTCCTCCGCAGCGCCTCGACGATGCGCAACCGGCTCGCCTGCCACGCCGGCAAGGCGCCAGACGCGAGCCCCAGGAAGAGCACCAGGGCGGCCCCGGTGATCAGCGCCGGCACGGGGAAGTAGAAGGCCGGCAGCAACCCGTTGGTGGGATCACCCTGCGAGATGATCAGCCACGCGACCGCCAGGCCCAGCCCGCCGCCGACGACGGCGATCAGGCAGGACTCGACCAGCACCATGGCCAGGATCAGGCCGTCGGTGAATCCGAGCGTCTTCAGCACCGCCAGCTCGTTGGTGCGCTGCCGGATCGAGTGCGCCATGGTGTTGGCGGCCATGATCAGCGCGACGAAGATCGCCACCGAGACGATGGCGACGGCAATCATGCCGATGTCGCCGATCTGTTTGGCGAAGTCCGAAACGAACGCCTTTTCCGTCGCGGTCTTGGTCTCGGCCTGGGAATTGGCGAACTCGGTGTCGATCCGCTTGGCGAGCTCGGCGGACTGCTCGGGGCTCTTCACCTTGATGACGTACCACCCGACGAGGCCCTCGAAGTACGTTCCGCGCAGGACCTCGCTGAGCAGTGCATAGTGAAAGAAGAACTGGGTCTTGTCGGTTCCCTTGAGCTGAGAGTCGTAGGCCCCTTCGATGGTGAACTCCCAGCCGGTGCCGTCAGGCTTCCGGTAGATCGGCGACATCAGCGGGATGCGGTCCCCGACCTTCCAGCCGAACCGGTTCATCGTGTCGATGCCGACGATCGCCCCGGTGCGATTGGCCATCCACCTCTCGAGCTGGTCCCGCGGGACGTCGAACTCGGGATACATCCGGAACCAGCTCCCGGAGTCCACCGCCATGGTCGCGAAGAAGTTCTTCGGGTCCTGGTAGATGCCGTTGAACCAGTTCGCGTGGGTGATGTCGGAGACGCCGTCGATGGCGGCGATGCGGTTCTTGTAGGTCAGCGGCAGCGGCTGGATGAACGAGACCTTGTGGATCATCACGAGGCGGTCGGCGCCGGCGATCTCGACGCCGAAGCCGAAGGCGGCGCGGATCGCGGCCAGCGCGCCGAACAGCACGAAGGTAAAGAAGATCGCTCCCATCGTGAACAGCGTGCTGAACTTGCGTCGCAGCAGGTTGCGCCAGACGAGCGGGAAGTACTTCATCGCGCCGCCACTCCCTCGACGAGCGTGTCTTTCCTGCCCCCCTCGACGAGCGTGCCCTTCTCGAGGTGGAGGATCCGCCGCGCGCGCTCGGCGGCGTGCGGGTCGTGCGTCACCATGATGATGGTCTTGCCGTGGTCGCGGTTCAGCGTCTGCAGCAGCTCGAGGATCTCGTCGCCGGACTTGCGGTCGAGGTCGCCGGTCGGCTCGTCGCACAGCAGCAGCGTCGGGTCGGTGACGATCGCGCGCGCGATGCCGACGCGCTGCTCCTGGCCGCCGGAGAGCTGGCGCGGGTAATGGTTCATGCGGTCGGCGAGCCCGACGACGGACAGCGCGATCTCGACGCGCTTGCGCCGCTCCGCCTTCGACAGCTTCGTCAGCAGCAGCGGCAGCTCGACGTTGCGCGCCGCGGTCAAGACCGGGAGCAGATTGTACAGCTGGAAGACGAATCCGATGTGGCGCGCCCGCCACGCCGCCAGCCGCCCGCCGGACAGCTGGTCGATGCGGTCGCCGGCGACGTCGATCGAGCCGCGCGTCGGCGTGTCGAGGCCGCCGATCAGGTTCAGCAGCGTCGTCTTGCCCGAGCCCGAGGGGCCCATCAGCGCGAGGAAGTCGCCCTTCGGGAGGTCGAGCGTGACGCCCTGTAGCACGTCGATGCGTTCGCTGCCGCGGTGGAAGACCTTGTGAACGTCCGTGACCTTGACCAGCGTCTCCATCAGTTCTCCTTGACCGTGACCCGCGCGCCGTCGGCGAGTGTCGAGGGTCCTTCGACGATGACGCGCTCGCCGATCTGCAGCCCGGAGGCAATCTCGACCTGGTCGCCCTCGGCCAGGCCGACCGTGACCGCGCGGCGCTCGGCGACGTCGCCCTTGACCACGAACACGACGTCGCGGCCCTCGACCTGGCGCAGCGCCGCCTTGGGCACGAGCATCCGCGGCGCGACCGCCGTCACCTGCGAGGTCGGCGCGGCGAGAAACGACACCTTCACGCCCATGTCGGGGAGGATGCGCGGATCGAGCTTGTCGAACCCGATGCGCACCTTCACCGTCGCCTTCGCGCGGTCCGCCGTCGGTACGCCGGTGATGACGTGGGCGGGAATCCGCCAGTCCTTGTAGGCGTCGAGCACCGCCTCCACCGGCTGGCCCGGCTTGACGCGGTTGATGTAGCTCTCGTTGACGTCGACCTCGATCTCGAGCGACGACATGTCGACGATGGTGCAGATGCCGGTGCGCGTGAAGCCGCCGCCGGCCGACACCGGCGAGATCATCTCGCCCGGCTGCGCGTCCTTCGAGATCGCCACGCCGTCGAAGGGCGCGCGCACCACCATGTCCGACAGATCGATGCGGCGCGCGGCCACCTGGCTCTGCGCCACGCGGATCTGCTCCTGTGACAGCGCGATGCGCGCCTTCAGCGACTCGACTTCCGCGTCCGCGGCATCAACTTCCGCCCGCCCGACCACGCCTTCCTTGAGCAGCGCGGCACGGCGCTCCCGAGTAAGCTCCGCCTCGCGCAGCCGCGCCTGGTCCTCGGCGGCGCCGCGGAGGGCGACGGCCAGCTGCGCCTCGGCCACCGCCAGCGCGGAGCGGACCTGCGAGGCGTCGAGCCGGGCCAGGATCTCCCCCTTGCGGACCGCCTGGCCCTCCTCGACGTTGACCTCGAGGACCTTCCCGGTCACCTTCGACGACACCGTCGCACGGCGCCGGGCGACGACATACCCCGACGCGTTCAACACCGCATCGCCGCCGCCCGATCCGCCCGAGCGGGCGACCACCGCCGCGGTGCGGACCGGATCGGCCTGGACGCGCTGCGTCCAGAACCATCCGGCCGCCCCGCCGGCGGCGAGGATGACCGCCAGCGTGATCCAGACGCCGCGCCGGCTGTGGGTGGCGCGCGCCGAGTGTTCGATCTTGAGCGAAGCGAGGTCGTCTTTCAGTGCCACGGTCGATTGCCGATGGGCGATCGCCGGCGCATCGCGCGCGCCGCCGGCCGCGGGTCGACGGATTGCCGGCTCGAGGAGGACCGTTTCCACCAGCTGCCGGTTTGTCGATCCACGCACGGGCGCATCGACAGGCCGGAGCCGGGAAACGCCGCCTCTCAGTATAGTCAGGATACGGTGGCGGAGGTCCGCGGGGTCCGCGGATCCGGCGAACGGAGGACCCGCGCCGGTGAACAGTCGTGCCTCAGCGGCCAGCCGGTGAGCCGCCGGCGTCGCACGGCCCGGTCGACATTGGCCAATCGACGATCCGTCGATCCGCAATGGAGGCTACTTCAGCGTTCCCTCCACCCAGCCCCGGCTCGCGTAGTCGGCCATCGTGATCGAGAAGAGGATCAGCAGCCAGAAGAAACCGGCGCCCGCCACCACCCAGGTGAGCCGCGTGCCCCAGCGGACGTGCATGAAGAACAGCACCACGAGCAGTGCCTTCGCGCACGCGATCGTCAGCATGACGATGTTGTTGAGCGGCCCGAGGTCGAATTTCGCGACGATGACCGTCAGGATCGTCCCGACGACGAGCGCGACGAACACCGCGAAGTAGAGGCTGCGGGGTGCCACGTGGCCAGCAGACATGCGCTTCCCTAGTGTGCTCCGTAGTGGTAGCCGATCAGGTAGAGCAGCGGGAACAGGAAAATCCAGACGATGTCGACGAAGTGCCAGTACAGGCCCGCGACCTCGACCGGCGTGTAGTAGGTGGCGTCGAACTGCCGCCGCCACGCCATGATCGAGATCACGGACATGATCCCGAGACCGACGACCATGTGCAGGGCGTGCAATCCGGTCAGGCAGAAGTACAGCGAGTAGAACATCTCCGCGGCCGCCGGATATTGGCCGGTCCAGGTGAACGGCCCCTTGTCGATGAGCCCGAGCACGTTGGCGGCGGGACCGGGAACGATGTTGTGCGCGAACTTGTCGCCGTACTCGATCACCTTGATCCCCAGGAAGGAGGCGCCGAGCGTCATGGTGGCGAGCAGCCAGGCGACCTGCGTGCGCGCCGGCGCGCTGACCTGCGCCGCGCGCACCGCCAGCGCCATGGTCAGCGAGCTGACGATGAGCACGATGGTGTTGACCGCGCCCCAGATCACGTTGAGGTGGTTGCTCGCCTCGGCGAAGCCCTCCGGCGACCGCCACCGGTACACCAGGTAGGCGGTGAACAGCCCGCCGAAGAACATGATCTCGGTGACCAGGAACACCCACATGCCGAGCGTCGAGGCCTCCGCCTGCTGCGCCATGTCGTCGAAATGGTGCTGCAGCTTCGGATGATGCGGGTGCACGTGTCCGTGCGGGTCGCCCCCGGCCGGATGAATCGCGACGGTCCCGTCAGGCAAGGCCAACCTCCCGGCTCGGCCCGTACTGGTGCGTGCCTTCGGTAATGATCGGGGTCACGGCGAAGTTCTCGGTCGGTGGCGGCGAGGGAATCTCCCACTCGAGCCCCTTGACGCCCCACGGGTCGGCCGGCGCGCGCGCACCGACGAAGAGCGAGGCGACGAAGTACACCATCGGCAGCACGTAGCCGACCGCCAGGATGGAGGCGCCGGCGGTGGACATCACGTTCAGCACCTGGAACTCGTCGGCGTAGGCGTGGTAGCGGCGCGGCATCCCCAGGTAGCCGAGGATGAACTGCGGAAAGAACGTCAGGTTGAACCCGACGAAGACCACCAGCGCGGCGAACTTCGCCCAGCCCTCGGTGTACATCCGCCCGGTGATCTTCGGCCACCAGTAGTGCAGGCCGCCGAGATAGCCCATGATCGCGCCGCCGACCATGATGTAGTGGAAGTGGGCGATGATGAAGTAGGTGTCGTGCACGTGGATGTCCAGGCCGAGCGTCGCGAGGAAGAGGCCGGTCAGCCCGCCGATGGTGAACAGCCCGATGAAGCCGATCGCGTACAGCATCGGCGAGTCGAGCTTCACCGATCCCTTGTAGATCGTCGCGGTCCAGTTGAACACCTTGATCGCCGACGGTATCGCGACGAGGAAGCTCAGCACCGAGAAGATCAGGCCGGCGTACACCGACTGGCCGGCGACGAAGATGTGGTGGCCCCAGACCAGGAACCCGATGACCGCGATCGCGAGTGACGAGAAGGCGATGAAGGCGTAGCCGAAGATGTTCTTGCGCGAGAACGCCTGCACGATCTCGCTGATCACGCCCATCGCCGGCAGGATCATGATGTAGACCGCGGGGTGCGAATAGAACCAGAACAGGTGCTGGAAGAGGATCGGATCACCCCCGAGCGCCGGGTCGAAGATCCCGAGGTGGAGCGCGCGCTCGGCGGCGACGAGCAGCACCGTGATCGCGATGACCGGCGTGCCCAGGATCATGATCAGGCTGGTCGCGTAGTGCGCCCACACGAACAGCGGCATCCGGAACCAGGTCATCCCCGGCGCCCGCATCCGGTGCACCGTCACGATGAAATTCAGCCCGGTCAGGATCGACGAGAAGCCGGTGATGAAGACGCCGAGCGCCGCGGTGATCACGTGGCCGTTGGCCGCCGCCGTGCTGTACGGGGTATAGAACGTCCAGCCGGTGTCCACGCCCCCGCTCAGCGCCGCGACCAGCGTGAAGGTCCCGCCGAGAACGTAGATGTACCAGCTCAGAAGGTTGATGCGCGGAAACGCGAGGTCCTTCGCGCCGAGCATGATCGGCAGGAAGAAGTTGCCGAGCACCGCCGGGATGGACGGAATCAGGAAGAAGAACACCATGACCACCCCGTGCATGGTGAACATCTTGTTGTAGTTCTCGGAGGTGAGCATGTCGCCCGCCGGCGTCAGCAGCTCCAGCCGGATCAGCACGGCGAACAGACCGCCGAGGAAGAAGAAGGCGGTGATCGACACGAGGTAGAGCAGCGCGATCCGCTTGTGGTCCCGCGTCAGCAGCCAGGACTTCAGCCCGTGGCCGTTGTTCAGATAGTTCAGGGTCGGTGTGTCCATGTTCGTCCCCGGAGGTCCGCCGCGACGCCGGCGGTCCCGCCGTTCCGCGCTATTTCCTGATCTCCGGCCGCTCGTTCGACTGCGGCATCGTCTGGGGCGCGGTGGCGCCCGCCGCCGGCTCCGGCTGCTTGGTCAACGAGCGCACGTAGGCGATGAGCTGCAGCAGCTGTTCCTCGGTTACCAGCCCCTGGAATGTCGGCATGACCGGCTGGAAGCCGGCCACGACTTTCGCCTGCGGATTGACGATCGACTCGCGGATATACGCCTCGTCGGCAACCACCCGGCGGCCGTCCTGCAGTTCGACCGCCTTGCCGAACAGGTTCTGCAGCACCGGCCCGCGGCCCTGGGACTCCTGCTGATGGCATGTGACGCACGCCAGGTCGGTGAAGAGCCTCGCCCCCGCGGCGGCCGGCGAGTCCTCGCCCGTACCGCCGCTCAGCCACGCCTGGAAGTCGGCCGGTTCCATGGCCACCACCGAGCCGATCATCCCGGAGTGCTTCGTGCCGCAGTACTCGGCGCAGAAGAGGTGGTAGATCCCGGCCTTGGTGGCCGTGAACCACATCGTGTTGTAGCGCCCGGGAATGACGTCCGCCTTGACGCGAAAGGCGGGAATGTAGAACGAGTGCAGGACGTCCTCCGAACCCATGATCAGCTTCACCGGCCGGCCCACCGGCACGTGCAGCTCGTTAATCTCCCGCTGCCCGCCCATGTGCTGGATCTTCCACATCCACTGCTTGCCGACGACGTAGACCTCCATCGCGCCGGGCGGCGGCCGGTAGAGATCGAAGAACACCTTGGCGCCCCAGCCGAACATCGTCATCACGACGAAGAACGGGATGATCGTCCAGAGCAGCTCCAGCGGAAGGGAGCCGTGGACGGGGACGCCGATCTCGTCCCTGTGCCGGCGGCGATACTTGACGGCGAACACCACCACCAGCGTCGCGATGAGCAGCGAGAAGAAGGCCGTCACGGCGACGAGGAAGAAGTAGACCGCGTCCACCTGCCCCGCCTGCTGCGACGCCTGCACCGGGAACAACGGGAGGTTCTTGAACATCTCAGTGGGTCTGCCTGAGTCCGCTGGCGCTCACGTTCTGTGCGCCGCCGCGGCTCGATGCGCCACGCGCTCGCGCCTCAGGCTCACGACCAGGAACGCAAGGAAGGCCAGCACCGTCGCCACCGCGCCGATTCGCACCAGGCCGAGCGCCGTCGCACCGTACTTCCCCGTCGCCGGGTCGTAGTGAAAGCAGAGCAGGAGCACGTCGTCCACCGGCGTACCGATGCGCTCCTCGGAGGCCTCGATGACCCCGAAGCGGATGTCCCGCGGCGAGTACTCGATGCCGTAGTAGTAGCGGGAGATCGTGCCCGTGGGCGTCAACAGCTCCACGCCCGCGCCGTGCGCGTACTGGCCGATGTCGGCGACGTACTCGTAGCGGAACCCGACCGCGTCGGCGAGCCGCCGGATGTTCTCCTCGCGCCCGGTCAGGAAGTGCCAGCCCGCGGCCGTGTGCGTCCGGCCGTAGCGTTCGAGGTAGGCTGCCTTCTTCTGCGCGGCGAGGCCGGGACCTTCGCGCGGGTTGATGCTCACGGCGACGACGTCGAACTCGCGGCCGACGTCGAACTTCAGCGTCGCCAGCGCGCTCACCAGGCCGTTCAGCACTTGCGTGCAGAGCATCGGGCATTCGTAGTACACGAGCGCGAGCATCACCGGGCGCGTGCCGAAGTACTCACGGAGCGCCACCTCGCGCCCCGTCTCCTCCATGAAGGGCAGGTCGAGCGGCACCTGGTGGTTCAGCCGCTGATCGATGCCGATCTTGCCGAGGACCCCGGGCTTCGCGCTCGCCGCATCGCCCGGCGCGTCTGCGGTAGGTCCGACGCCCTGCGCGGCAGCATGTGCGCCGGACAGGCTCATCGTCGCGGTCAGGATTGCGATAGCGACGGTCTTGCTGGAATTCACCCTTCGTGCCCTTCTTCCTCGTCAACTTCCGACTGAAGGCGGAAGTGACAACGTCACTTCCGAGCGCCGAGCGCTGGCCGCCCGTCCCGGCCCCCGGACTAATGTCCTCCGGGCTTCTGCGGCGGCTTTGCCGCGCCCGGCTGCGCTCCGGGCTGCGGCATCGGTGGCGCCGGCCGTAATCCCGGCTGCGTCGAGCTGCCCGTCGGCGTCTGCTTGACGACCGCGTTCCGGCCCGACGACGCGTCGGACATGGCGGCAGCGCGCGTGCCGAGCCTCGGATCGACGGGCTCGCCGGCTCGCGCCGGCAGCCCCTTGTGGAGCAACAGCTTCTTCGCCTCGTCGAGCGGGATGCGCCCGATCCCCGCGCCGCGGTCCACCCAGTCGCCGCCCTCGAGGAGCTTCCGCTCCCGTTCGCGCTGCTTCTCGAGGGTGGCGGGCTCGTTCGTGAGCAGCCGCGGCTCGGGTGGCAGCTGCCCCGCGGGCGCGGCCAGCGGCGACAGCGGCGGGTCCGCGTTGGCCGCCTGGTTGTCCAGGAAGACGAACACGCCCCACATGGCGCCGGCGGCGACCAGCCCGACCGCCGTGAGCACGACGAGGAACACGATGATCGCGCGGACGTTGATGTCGCTGTGCTCGTGCGCGACGTCCGGGTTGTGCAGCTCGCCGCCGGCCGGCTCGACACCGTCCGCCAGCGGATCAGTGGGCCGCGTCATGCGCGAAGGCCTCCTCGAAGTACGGGTCGCGGAAGGGGAGCAGCGGCCGGCTCCGCAACTGCCGCGCGAACACGAACAGCCAGGTGCCCATCAGGCCCGCCGGGATCGCGACATCCATCCAGTGCACCGGGAACCCCCCGTGCTCGCGCGTCGGAGCCACGAGCCAGATCAGATCCACCAGCCGCATGCCAATCACCACCAGCGCCACCTTCGCGAGCAGGCTGGCGCGGTGCTTGAGGTCGCGGGAGAGCAGCAGCGCGAAGGGCAGCGCGAAGTGCCCGACGACGATGAGCAGCGCGACGACGCCCCAGCCGCCGCGCATGCGCTCGAGATACCAGGGGATCTCTTCCGGCAGGTTCCCGGACCAGATGATCAGGAACTGCGAGAACGCGAGGTACGCCCAGAGCATGACGAACGCGAGCAGCAGCTTGCCGAGATCGTGGAACTGCCGCGGGCCCACACGGTCGCCGAACGCGCCCGACGGGTAGACCGTGGCCAGGATCGCGATGGCGAACGCGAGCGACACCAGGGCCTGGCCGGCGACGGTCAGCAGGCCGAAAATCGTCGAATACCACTCCGGGTCGAGCGACATGATCCAGTCCACGGACGCGAACGTCATCGTCAGGACGTAGGCCAGCAGGCCGGGGGCGCTGACCGCCCGGAACCGCACGGACTCGGCGGGCGTCGCGGCGCCGCCGCGGTCCTGCTCGGCCGACCACCGGTTCAGCAGCACGCTGCAGCCCAGCCAGATCGCGAAGTAGATCACCGCCCGGACGATGAAGAACTGCACGTTGAGGTAGGGCGCCTTGCTCCGCAGGACGGCGCTCGCCTGGACCGCTTCCGGGCGCGCCCACTCGAACAGGTCGCGCAGCCCGAAGAGCAGCGGGATGAACATCAGCGCGACGACCGGCAGCGTGCGGCTCGCCGCCTCGAACACGCGGCGGGCGACGAGCCCCCACTGGCCGCCGGACATGTGCTGCAGCATCAGCAGGCCGAGCGATCCGAGTGCGA
Organism: Vicinamibacterales bacterium; assembly: GCA_048594975.1. GTDB lineage: Bacteria > Acidobacteriota > Vicinamibacteria > Vicinamibacterales > 2-12-FULL-66-21 > JBMDXB01. The sequence continues at coordinate 37,339 of JBMDXQ010000085.1, forward strand.
GGCCGAGGCAGAAGAGGAACCCGATCAGCCACGAGCGGAAGAACTGGTCGGCGTCGACCAACGCCCCGAGGACGGCCGCGGCGAGCCCCACCGCGCCGACGACGAGCGCGCGCTGCTGCAGGCGCGCGAGCGCGGGCACGTCGCTGAAGTCAGTCGCCATCACTGCTTCTCCGCGCCGGCCGCGGGTTTCGTGCCGGTCAGCTTCGTCGGGTCGCTGCCGGGAATGTCCGCCGCCGGGGTGTGCTGGCTGAACTGCAGCGCCTTGATGTAGGCGACGATCGCCCAGCGGTCGCGGGGCGGGATCTGCGCGCGGTAGTCCGGCATCGCGCCGAGCCCGTTGGTCATGACGTCGAAGAAATGCCCCGGCGGCACCTGCCGCAGGCGGTCGATGTGGAACGAGGTGGGCTGCCGGTAGCCGCGCTGCACGACCATCCCGCGGCCGTTGCCGGTCGCGTCGTGGCACGGCGCGCAGAAGATGTTGTATCGCTCCTCCCCGCGCTCGAGCAGCTTCTCGTCCACCGGGAACGGCAGCTCGGTGACGAGCGCGGTGCCGAGCTTGCCGGTAAAGAACGCCTCGTCTTCCTGCAGCGTGCCGCGGGCGACCGTGCCCTCGACGAGCGGCCGCGCGCTCGAGGCGTTGTCGAAGAACGGCGCCTCGCGCAACGGGCGGTACTTCGGCTGGTTGTGCATGTCCTGCCGGCAGCCGCTGATCATGGCGAGTGCGCAGACCAATGCGGGGACCAGTGCCGGTGTTCGAACACGGACGGTGCGCCGCCGAGCGAAACGAAGGCGGCAAGCCCGCAGGACGCCCGCGCGCGAAGCGGGCGTACGCCAGCGGGGGTGGGGCCCCGCGAGCACTGAACAACGCTGACACCCCGCCCGAACAACCCGGACGATCAATGCGGTTTCAAAACCTGCCTGGCGGGTCCTGGCTGCGAGCAGCCCCACCGCGTCGCACCCCACCGGGCACAACACGCCCGGCGGGGACGCCGCCTCCTCGCGCCGAACAGCACGGGGAGGGGGGACGGCGCTGCGGCGGGCGGCGGGGCGCTCCGCTCGCAGCCACCCGCGGGAGGTTTTGAAACCCGTACTACGGTTCGACTTCATGCACTTCCCTCGCGCCCAGGCCCCGCAGGAAGGCGCGCGTCCGATCCCGGTCGAACCTCTCGTCGGTCGCCTCGATGACCAGGAAGAGGCGGTCACGGCTTCCGCCGCTCACGAACCGCTCGACGTTGAACACCGGGTGATACGGCATCGGCAGCCCGTTCAAGGCGAGCATCGCAATCACCGCGGTGAACGCGGCCAGGAGGATCGTCGTCTCGAAGGTGATCGGGATGAACGAGGGCCAGCTGTTGAACGGGCGGCCCCCGACGTTCACCGGGTAGGCGACGACCGACGTCCAGTAGCACAGCCCGAAGCCGCCGAGCATCCCGGCGATGCCGCCGCCGAGCACCGCCAGCGGCAGCCGCCGATCGTGTGCCTCCAGCACGTCGAAGAGCTCGTGGATCGGAAACGGCGAGTACGCGTCGACGCGCCGATAGCCCTCCGCGCGGGCGCGGCGCGCCGCCTCGACCAGCGCGGCCGGCGTCGCGAACTCGGCCATGATCCCGTAGAGCGGCTGCTGCGCGACCATCGCCTAGTGCCCCTCCGCCCCCTTCACCTTTGCCGCCGGCACCAGCGTCCGCATCTCGAAGATCGAGATCATCGGCAGCACGCGGATGAAGAGGAACATCAGCGTGACGAACAACCCGATCGTGCCGAAGAAGGTGGAAAAGTCCCAGAACGTCGGGTAGTACATGCCCCACGACGAGGGCAGGAAGTCGCGGTGCAGCGACGTCACGATGATGACGAACCGCTCCAGCCACATGCCGACGCTCACCAGCAGCGCCATGATGAACAGCCACACCGTGTTGGTGCGCCAGCGCTTGATCCACAGCGTCTGCGGCACGACGCCGTTGCAGAAGATGAGCGCCCAGTAGGACCAGCCGTAGGGGCCGAAGGCACGGTTCTTCAGCATGAAGCCCTCGTACTGGTTGGCGCTGTACCACGCGAAGAACGCCTCCATCGCGTAGCCGTAGACGACGATCAGCCCGGTCACCAGCGTGATCTTCGCCATGTTCTCGAGGTGCCGCATGGTGATGAAGTCCTCGAGCCCGTACATCTTCCGCAGCGGGATGGCGAGCGTGAGCACCATGGCGAAGCCGGCGTAGATCGCGCCGGCGACGAAGTAGGGCGGGAAGATCGTCGCGTGCCAGCCGGGGATGATGCCCACCGAGAAGTCGAACGAGACGACGGTGTGCACCGAGAGCACCAGCGGCGTCGACATGCCGGCGAGCAGCAGGTAGGCGGTCTCGTAGCGCTGCCAGTGCCGTGCCGATCCGCGCCAGCCGAGCGACAGCGCGCCGTAGATCCGCGCCAGCTTCACGTTCTTGGCGCGGTCGCGGAGGGTCGCCAGGTCCGGGATCAGCCCGACGTACCAGAACAGCGCCGAGACCGATGCGTAGGTCGAGACCGCGAACACGTCCCAGATGAGCGGGCTGCGGAACTGCGGCCAGAGGCCCATCGTGTTCGGATAGGGCAGCAGCCAGTAGGCCGCCAGCCACGGCCGCCCGGTATGGATCAGCGGGAACATCGCCGCGCAGGCGACCGCGAACAGCGTCATCGCCTCGGCGAAGCGGTTGATCGAGGTCCGCCACTCCTGCTTGAGGAGCAGCAGGATCGCGGAGATGAGCGTCCCGGCGTGGCCGATGCCGATCCACCAGACGAAGTTGATGATGTCGAAGGCCCAGCCCACCGGGACGTTGTTGCCCCAGATGCCGATGCCTTTGAGCAGCAGGTAGCCGACCGACACCAGCAGCCCGTTGAGCAGGAGGAACCCGACGCCGAACGCCGCGAACCAGCCGAGCGGGTGCCGGCGCGTGAGGACGATGGCGCTGATCTGGTCCGTGACCGTGGCAAACGAGTGCCCGGGCCCGATCACCGGGGCGGGCGCCGGATAGTCCGCCTTCGGCCGTGCAGGTTTCGGATCCATGCGTCAGTGCCTCGTCCCCGGCTGCCCGTCGTCGGCCGGCTCGAGCTCGGGATGCGGGTTGCGCAGCGCCGCCAGGTAGGTGGTGCGCGGCCGCGTGTTGAGATCCTCCAGCACGCCGTAATTGCGCGCCTGCGCCTTCAGCCTGGAGACGCGGCTGTTCGGGTCGTTGAGGTCGCCGAACACGATCGCGTCAGACGGGCAGACCGCCTGGCACGCAGTCATCACCTCGCCGTCGCGGATCGGGCGTTCCTCTCGCTTGGCGTCCACCCGCGCCTGGTTGATCCGCTGCACGCAGTAGGTGCACTTCTCCATGACGCCGCGGCTGCGCACCGTGACGTCCGGGTTGCGGAGCGGGTACAGGCTCGGCGTGTCCCAGTCCTGGTAGAGGAGGAAGTTGAACCGCCGCACCTTGTAGGGACAGTTGTTCGAGCAGTAGCGCGTCCCCACGCAGCGGTTGTAGGTCATGTCGTTCAGGCCTTCCGCGCTATGAGTGGTGGCGGCTACCGGGCACACGACTTCGCACGGTGCGGTCTCGCACTGCATGCACGGCACCGGCTGGTGGTACGACGCCGGGTTGTCCAGGTCGCCGGCGAAGTAGTGATCGACGCGCAGCCAGTGCATCTCGCGCCCGCGGCGGACCTGCTCCTTGCCCACGACCGGGATGTTGTTCTCGGCCACGCACGCGACCACGCAGGCGCTGCAGCCGGTGCAGCTCGTGAGGTCGATGGCCATGCCCCACTTGTAGCCGTCGTACACGTGCTCGGGGTACATGGTCAGCGTTCGGGGCGGGGTGTGACCCATGTGCGCGATCCGCTCCGGCTCGTGGCGGTACTGCTCCAGCGTCGCGACCCTGATCGGGTGCCGCTCCTCCATGAGGTGGTGCTGCTGCGTGGTGGCCAGCGGGTAGTGCTCGCCGGTCTTCGCGATCTGGAGACCGCGTCCGAACCAGGGGGCGTCCGACGTGCGCAGCAGGTAGGCGTTGAAGCGTTCGCTGCCGTTCACGGCGGTGCCCACGCGGCCCGCCATGCGCCGCCCGTAGCCGAAGAACACGGTGACCGAGTCCCGCGGCTGCCCGGAGACGATGAAGACGGGCAGGCGCGCGGTCTGCCCGCGGTAGCTGAGCTCGATGACGTCGCCGTTGTGCAGACCGCGTTCCTCCGCGAGCCGCACGCTCACCCAGGCCGACGTGTCCCAGGTCAGCTTCGTGAACGGCTTGGGCAGCTCCTGCAGCCACCCGTTGTTGGCGAGGCTGCCGTCCCAGACCGTCGGATCGGGGCGAAAGATGATCTCGAGGCCTCCCTGGTCCTCGGCAGCCGGCGGTTGCGGCTGCGGGGACGGCGGCGGTGACGCCTGCGGTGACGCCTGCGGCGCCGCTGGTGGTGGAGCGGCGGCCGTTCCCGGCTGAGCGCCGGGCTGGGAGGCCGCGCCGGCTGCTGCCGCTTCGGTCGTCGGCTGCGTGGCCGCCAGGGGGACCGCGCCGGCGCCGGCCAGCGCCGCAATCGCCGGCGGCACCTTCACCGCCGGGGGCGTCTCCAGTTTCGGACCGGGCACGAACGGCGTCGCCGGACCGCCCTCCGCGATCGCAGTGCCCGCCACGAAGCCGTCGTGCAGGGCGCGCCGCCAGAAGGCGTCGGCGCTCCGGTACGGCTGCCCGCCGGCATCGCGGATCGTCCAGCCGCTTCCGCCCGCGAGCGCGCGCGTCCAGTAGTCCTTCACGATGTCGTGCATCCGCCGGCCCGACTGCGGGGTGAAGGCGGCGAGCAGCTCGTGGGCCGAGCGGCCGTCGTAGAGCGGCGCGATGAGCGGCTGGATGATCGTGACGGTGCCGTCGAACGCGCGGGCGTCGCCCCAGCTCTCGAGCGGGTGCGTCGCCGGGACGTTCCAGTGGCAGAGGTGCGCCGTTTCGTCGGCGTACAGCCCGTAGTAGACGGCGAGCGGCACCTTCCCGAGGCGCTCGGCGAACCGCAGATCCGCCGGCGCGGTGAACACCGGGTTGCCGTCCAGGATCACCAGCAGCTCGACCTGGCCGGCGTCCATCGCCGCGGCCAGCTCCCGCAGCGATGCCATCTGGTTCGCGGGGCGCGCCTCGATCGGCGCGCCGTAGGTCACCGTCGTCCCGACGTTGCCGAGCGCCTGGTTCATCGCATGCGCGAGCGCGTGGACCCCCGCCGGCTGGTAGTCGCCGGCAACTACGACCGAGCTGCCGCGGCGTGCCTGCAGGTCCTTCGCGATGACGGGGACCCACCTGGCGATCTCGGGAAGCCCGGGTCGCGGCACGCTGGCGCTCTGTCCCGCCACCTGCCCGCCGCCGCCGCCGGACAGCGTGGCCGCCAGCTCGCGGGCGAATGCCTCGATCTCCGACGCCGGCAGCGCCATCCGGTGATCGGCCTTGGCACCCGTCAGCGTCGGCGTGCTCTCGATCGCGTACAGCCGGTTCATCTCCTTGCGGTCGTCGGAGACGCGCCGGCCGTTCGCGAAGTCGCGCTGGTAGCGGACGTTGCCCGGCCCGCAGCCGAGGAAATCGGCGTCGAGCGAGACGATCACCGCCGCCCGGTCGAAGCGGTAGATGGCGGAGCCGGGCGAGCCGGTGGCCTGGCGGATGCCGTCGCGCGCACCGTCGCGGCTGACCGGGTCGTACTGGTGCCAGCGCGCCTGCGGGTAATCGCGCTGGATGGTCGCGATCAACTCGGCCAGCGAGGGCGAGGTCGTCGATGCGGTCAGGAACCGCAGGCCGGCCCCGGCGCGAGGCTTCTGTGCGGCCAGCGCCGACTGGATCGCGCTCAGGAAATCGCCCCACGTCCGCACCTCGCCGCGGTGCGTCAGGAGCTTGGCGCGATCGGGATCGTACAGGGTGAGGATGGCGGCCTGGGTCAACGCGTCGGTCGCGCCCAGGCTGGCCGGGTGTTCCGGGTTGCCTTCGATCTTCGTCGGCCGGCCCATGTGGCTCTCGACGAGGACGGGCTGCGCCACGCCGTCGAGCGTCACCGCGCTCGCGAAGAAGAGCGGCCGGCCGGGCACGACCTCCTCGGGCTGGCGCACGTAGGGAACGATCTTCTCGACCGGCTGCTTGGTGCACGCGCCGACGCCGGCGAGCGCGAGCGAGGCGCTCATCAGCTTGAGGAACTCGCGCCGGCCCTTCGGGTCGTTCCACTCGGAGGCCTGCGCGGGGAACTCGCGGTGCAGGTACTCGCGGAACTCCGCGGTGTCGGCGAGCTCGCCGAGGCTGCGCCAGTAGAGCCGTCCCCCGGCGTCGGCCAGACGTGATCGGATGGAGGAGAAATCCATGTTGAGATTCGCTGCCGGTTCGTCCCCGCCCCGGCCTACCTGTGACACGTCGAGCAGCTGGTGAGCTGCTCCACGCTGGCGATGCCGTACTCCTTCACCAGCCGGGTGCCGAGGTCCGGGTCGTCTGCAGGCCGTCGCCACTGCATGTTGAACACCTGGTCGCGCGGGCGGACGTACTTCGCCGGGTTGCGGTGACAGTCGAGACACCACGACATCTGCAGCGACGCTTCCTGGTACATCAAGGGCATCCGGTCGACCGGACCGTGGCAGGTGTCGCAGCCGACCCCCTGCTTCACGTGGATGCTGTGATTGAAGTACACGAAATCAGGCAAGTCGTTGACACGGTTCCAGCTGAGCGGCCTGTTCTCGCGGAAGCTGGCGCGCACCGGCTCCAGGATTGGCGCCCGGTTCCAGATCTGCGAATGGCAGTTCATGCACGTCTTGGTCGGCGGGATGTTCGCAAACGCCGATTCCTCGACCGAGGTGTGGCAGTAGCGGCAGTCGATGCCCATGCCGCCGACGTGGTGCGCGTGACTGAACTGGATCGGCTGCTCGATGAAGTCGCCCTGGTTGGTGGTGTAGGCCGACAGGTGCAGCATGGCCACGACCCATCCCAGGAACGCCAGGAACGCCACCACCGCCAGAATGCTGAGCCGTGAATAGATGTTGGTGTGGCGGGGGAAGAGCTGACTCATCGTGACGACATCCGCAACCGTGCGCCACCCCAAGCCTATCCGAACTGCCGGACGGACAGAAGCGCGCCGCACCGCGGGACGTCGAACGCACGCTCACCGCGAGCCGCCAGCCGGGGGGACCGCCGTCAATAATGTGAAACTATTCACAAAGTGTCAAATGCGCGAGAGATCCTGCGACAAATCGCTCTTCGCCGCGATGCGGATCGTCCAGCCCACGGTTGCGACGGCAGCGAAAATGAAGAAACCAGGGCGGAGCGCGGGAGAATGCCAGGCGCGTGCAGGATGGGCAGCAGCCGCGCCGCCCTTCAGTCCCGGCGATTGCGGCGTTCGTGCGTTCCCACGACGGCGCTACTCAGCGCGAAGCGCATCGACTGGTTCGATCGCCAGCGCGCGTTTCGTCGGTACGTAGGTCGCCGCGAGCGTGACGGCGATGAACAGAACGCACGCGCCGCCGAAGGTGAGCGGGTCGAGGCCAGTGAGGCCGTACAGGAGGCGCTCGAGCACCGTCGAGGCGAGCGCCGCGAGCGCGAGGCCGAGGGCGATTCCGGTGCCGGCAAGCGCCATCACCTGGCGCAGGACGAGGCGGCGGACCGCGCCCTGGGTGGCGCCGAGCGCCATACGGATGCCGATCTCCCGCGTGCGCCGGCTGACCGCGTATGACGTCACACCGAAGACGCCGACGGCGGCAAGCAGCAGCGCGACGATACCGAGGCTGCCCGCGACCGACACGGCGATGCGCTGCGGGATGAGCGAGACGGCGGTGATCTCGCGGAGGGGCATCGCCTCGGTGACTGGCAGGTTCGCGTTCATCGACCGGATGACCGACCGCATCGCGTTGATCGCGCTGCGTCCGTCGGACGTTCGCACCAGCAGGGACACTCGCTCGCTGTGGCGCTGCGCCAGCGGCACGTAGATATAGCCCTCCGCCGGCTCGTTCAGCCACATCAGCCGCGCGTCCGACGCCAGCCCGACGATGGTGACAAACTGCCTGCTCGATCCGGCCGGGCTCGACGTCTCGAGCTGCTTGCCGATCGGGTCCTCGCCGGGCCAGATCGCCCGCGCGAGCGCCTCGTTGACGATCGCAACCGGCAGCGATGCGGCGGTATCGGCCGCCGTGAAATCGCGGCCGCGGACGAGCCGCAGCTTCAGCGTCGCGAAGAAGCCGGGCTCGACCAGGTTCCAGTCGGCGGGGAACGCATCGCGGCCAGGCGGCGGCTGGACGCCCGGCGCGCGCACGCTGCCGAAGCCCATCCGGCCGCCATCGAGGGGGAGATCGACGGCGGCCGACGCCGAGACGACGCCCGGGATGTGTGCGGCGCGCGTCACGGCGTCGCGGACGAACTCCGGGCCCGACGTGTCGGTGTAGCCGGCGAGCGAGAGGTCGAGCGACACCACGTCGACGTTGGCGTGGTCGAAGCCGGGGTCCACGTCGGCCGCGCGCTGGAGCGCGCGCATCAGCAGCCCGGCCGCGACGATCAGGACAAGCGACGCCGTGATCTGCGCGACGACGAACACGTTCCGCAGCCGCGAGCGGTACCCGCCTCCGAACCCCTCGGACTTGAGCGCCGGCACGAGGTCGGCGCCCGACGCCTGGAGCGCCGGCGCGAGCCCCGAGAGAATCGAGGCGGCGAGCGACGCCCCCGTGGCGAACGCGAGGACGCGCCAGTCCATCGGCACGTCGAGGGCGATTGGCACCGGTAGCTGCGGCAGGAGTGCGATCAGCAGCGACGTCAGCCAGGAGGCGAGCAGCACGCCGGCGAGGCCAGCCGCGGCAAACAGCAGCGCCGTTTCCGTCAGCAGCAGCCGCACGAGCCGGCCGCGTCCCGCGCCGATCGCAAGACGCACCGCGATCTCCCGGCGCCGCGCGGCGCCGCGCGCGAGGAGCATCCCCGTCACGTTCGCGCAGGCCGCGAACAGCACGAGCCCGGCGAGCGCCATCAGGATGGCCACGAACGCGGCTACGGCGCTGATCTGTCCCGGGATCACGGCGGCGCGCGCCGCGCGGAACCCGATGTCGCGGTTCGACGACGGGTATTCGCGCGCGAGCGCGGCGCCGATCGCCTCCAGCTCGGCGTTCGCCTGTCCCAGCGTGGCGCCAGGCGTGAGGCGCCCGCCCATCACCAGCCAGTTCGCGTCGCGCGCCGCGGGCAGGTCCGGCGACAGTCGCGGGGCGGCCGCGCGGCGCGCCGAGATCGGCGCCCATAGATCCGGCTCGAGGATCGTCGTGCCGCGGAACCCCGGCGGGGCGACGCCGACCACGACAAACGCGTGGCCGTTGAGCGTGACCGTGCCGCCGACGATCGCATGTTCCGCCGCGAACCGCCGCTGCCACAGCCCGTAGCCGATGACCGCAACCGGCCCGGCCCCCTCGCGGTCGTCGTCGTTCCCGAGCAGCCGTCCGGCGTACGGCTGCGTGCCCAGCACCTCGAAGTAGTTTGCGCTGACGATGGTGCCGTAGATGCGCTCGGCGCCGTCCGCGCCGCCGAGGCTCATGGGCATCGGTTCGATGCGCGCCGCGAAGACGTCGAGCGTCCGCGACCGTTCGCGGATGTCGCGGTAGTTCAGGTACGACGTCGTGTCGAATCCTTCGCCGCGACGCGTGCGCCCGATGTCCACGAGACGGTGCGGCGCCGCCAGGCCCGGCAGCGGTCGCAGCAGCAGGGCGTTGGCGACCGAGAAAATCGCCGTGTTCGCGGCGATGCCGATGGCGAGCGACAGCACGCCGATCGCCGTGAACCCCGGCGCCTTCCGCAGCAGTCGTGCCGCGAACCGCACGTCCTGCAGCCATCCCTGCATCATCGTCTCGGTCTCCGGCCGCGGATACCTGACGCTAATACGCGCGACGCGGCGGACGGTTTCGCTGCCGGTCGTGGCCGGTGCCCATCCGAAGCGCAGGAGGGCAGCCGGACAGGTCCTCCCCTTCTCTCCTCCTCTTGTTCATGCTGCAACCCGAGAAACGAGCGACGAGGTCCAGCGTCGGGCAGCACGCTCACACGTCGTTCACGAACCGGCTTCGATACGGTCGTGCGCGTGGGCGTCCTCGACGGATCGATCGCGGTCGACGACGAGATCCGGGAACCGCTGCCGGAACGATTCGGCGACCTGGCACGTCGAGCAGAGCGGCAGCTCCGTCTCGAGCATCCCCGACAGACCCGTGTTCGGAATCTCGTCCCACGAATGGGCTTTGTGTGTCTCCGGATTCCAGAGGCCCGGCTTCAATCCTGTCCGGTGCACCGGAGGAATCGGCCGCTTGCAGATCGCGCACTCCTTGCCGTCGAAGTAGCGCTTCAACAGTTCGGTCGTGGCGCTGTCGTGCGGCAGGATGGCGGCGTGGGCCGCCTCCAGCGCATGGGCGCCGTCGCGTTCGGCATCCGGTGCGCCCTCTGCACCAGCCTTGAACCACCGAAGGGTATAGGCGAGGCCTCCACCAACGGCCACGCCGGTGACGACGAGGACGACGAGCAGGGACAGGGTCATCGCGTGCCTCCCGGTTCCAACAGGATTCCGACGCCGGAGTCTCCGCAGTGCCACTCGCGAGCGGATATTCTAGTCAATTCGCCCGCGCCGTTCGAGGCCGGACCGCGGGGACGTCACGTGCTTGACAACCCGTGGGCAGGAGTCATACGTTGCCGCTTCACGTCGCCAGCCAGCGAGCGCGTCCCCGCAACCTGTTCGCGCGACGTTCAGCCGATCATCACGCAGGTATGAGCATGGAGCAGTCTCCCGAGGGCACCGCCCCGGCGCCCCGCCGCCGCCCCTTCGTCGATCCCGACCGGACCGGCGAACATGGATTCGCGACGCCGGTCCGACGCGGGGGCCCCGACCCATTGCCCGCGCACCGATGACACCCGAGGTCGCCACTCGCTCGGCCGACGAGGACATCCGTCTCGAAGCTCCGCGCGGCCGGCGCGCGAGGAGGAAGCTCGATGTTCCGTCACCCCGATCCTGAGGTCCTCGTCGTCGGCGCGGGGCCGGTCGGTCTCGTCGCCGCCCTCTTCCTGCAGCGGCACGGGATCCGCGTGGAGATCGTCGACATGCACCAGCGGACGACCCAGCACAGCTACGCGCTCGCGATCCATCCGCGGACCCTGCGCGTTCTCGACGAGGCGGGACTCTCCGACCGGCTGATCGGCGCGGGGCAGAAGCTGACGAAGGTCGCGTATTACGAAGGGCGGGAGAGGCGCGCCGAGATCGACTATTCGGCGCTCGCGTCGAAGCATCCGTATCTGCTCGTCGTCCGCCAGAGCGAGCTGGAGAGGGCCGCCGAGCAGGCGCTGCGCGAGACGAAGGGCAAGGTCCTGTGGGGACACCGCCTCCAGTCGCTCAACGTGGAGGACGAGACGCCCTGGGCGGAAGTGGCGAAGCTCGACCAGGTCGCAACCGGCTATCCCGTTGCCCGAACGGAGTGGGTCGTCGTGCGAACCGAGACGATCCGGCCGGCCTACGTCATCGGCGCGGATGGGTACGACTCGGCCGCGCGGCGGATGGCCGGCATCGAAATGGAGGAGCATGGCCGCAGCCAGATCTTCTCCGTGTACGAGATCGAGGCGACGGGGGAGCTTCCCGCCGAAGTGCGCGTCATGCTCGATCCCGAGTTGACGAGCGTCTACTGGCCCCTCGAGGCGGGGCGATGCCGCTGGGGATTCCAGATCCAGGACGCCTCCGCCCACGAGGCATCGATGAAGCGGCTCGGGCAGCTGATCGCCGCGAGGGCGCCCTGGTGTGCGGCGCGGCCGACGGACATCTACTGGTCGACGCTCGCGGTCTTCGAGTCGCGCCTGGCGAAGATCCTCGGCCAGGGGGGCGTCTGGCTTGCCGGCGACGCCGCGCACCAGGCGGCTCCCGTGGGCGTGCACAGCATGAACTCGGGGTTGGTCGAATCCTGCGAGCTGGCCGCGCGGATGTCGCGCATCCTGCGCGGCGACGGAGCGCCGTCGCTGCTCGTCGAGTTCGCGACCGGGACGCACGATGCCTGGCAATGGCTCCTCGGCGCCGGCAAGACGGTGCGCCCGCTTCCGCAGGCGGATCCGTGGGTCCGGCGGAACGCGGCGAGGATCCTCGCCTGCATGCCTGCTTCGGGAAACGACCTCGAACCGCTGCTCGGGCAGATCGGCCTGACGGCCCCGCCGATGGGGCGCGATGCCGGGCTCGGCGCTTGACTCCAGCGATGCGCGATAGTACAAACGGCCACTTTTCACACGCACAGCGGGGAACACGTTTGGCCCAGACGGAAGCAGAACTGCTCGACAATCCTGTCGCGGGCCGTCCCACGCTCATCCTTCGCTCGCCGGATTTTCATGCCATCACCGAGGTCATCGCCGAGCCGGTCGAACGGCCGGCCCCGATCGGCTGGTGGCTCTTCTTCCTTCCCTCGCTCGCGCTTCTCGGCCTGCTCGGCGTGGCGGTCTCGTGGCTTTTCTGGGAAGGCGTCGGGGTCTGGGGGCTGAACGTCCCGGTCGGCTGGGCGTGGGACATCACTAACTTCGTGTTCTGGGTCGGGATCGGCCATGCCGGAACGCTCATTTCGGCGATCCTCTTCCTCTTCCGCCAGAGGTGGCGCACCTCGATCAACCGCGCAGCGGAAGCGATGACCATCTTCGCGGTCATCTGCGCCCTGATGTTCCCGGGGATCCACGTGGGACGCGTCTGGGTCGCGTACTGGATGTTCCCGCTACCCAACCAGATGGACATGTGGCCCAACTTCCGGAGCCCTCTCCTCTGGGACGTCTTCGCGGTCAGCGTGTACGGGACCGTCTCGGCGCTGTTCTGGTACGTCGGCCTGATCCCGGACCTGGCGATGATGCGCGATCGGGCGAAGACGCGCACGCGGAAGTTCCTCTACGGCCTCTTCGCCCTGGGCTGGCGGGGCTCGGTGCGGCAATGGCACCATTACGAAGCCGCCTATCTCGTCCTCGCGGCCCTCGCCACGCCGCTCGTCCTCTCGGTGCATTCGGTCGTGTCGATGGACTTCGCCGTCTCGGTCCTGCCGGGATGGCACACGACGATCTTCCCGCCCTATTTCGTCGCCGGCGCGATCTTCTCCGGGTTCGCGATGGTGCTGACGCTCATGGTGATCTGCCGCAAGGCGTTCCGCCTCGAGCACATCATCACGCTCCGCCACTTCGACTACATGGCGAAGATCATGCTCGTCACCGGGTCGATGGTCGGCTACGCCTATGCCACGGAGTTCTTCACGGCGTGGTACAGCGGCAACCCCTACGAGTTCTTCGCCTTCCTGAACCGCGCGATGGGTCCGTACGGGTGGGCCTACTGGACGATGATCGCCTGCAACGTGATCAGCCCGCAGATCTTCTGGTTCAAGCGGGCGCGCACCAGCATCCCGATCCTGTTCGTGCTGTCGATCGTCATCAACGTCGGCATGTGGTTCGAGCGGTTCGTCATCATCGTCACGTCGCTGCACCGTGACTTCCTGCCGTCGGCCTGGGGCTACTTCACGCCCACGGTCTGGGACGTCGCCTGCCTGATCGGGAGCTTCGGCCTGTTCTTCACGCTGTTCTGCCTGTTCGTGCGCTTCCTTCCGATGGTGGCGGTGGCCGAGGTCAAGACGGTCCTGCCGCAGGCCGATCCGCACGCGCAGCGCGGCCCTGAACGCGAGATCAGGGACCAGCGGGCCGGGCTGGCTGCTCACGGGCGGCCGGAGCCGGAGGGAGCCGGTTGATGGCGCTCCTCGTCAACCAGCTTCCGAAAGGGCCCTCCTACGGAATCCTCGCGGAGTTCGCGACGCCCGCGGACCTCTATCACGCGTGCGAACGCGTGCGCGATGCGGGCTTCACGCGCTGGGACGCCCATACGCCGTTCCCCGTGCACGGCCTCGAGAGCGCCATGGGGCTGCGGCGCTCGCCGCTGCCCTGGATCGTCCTGGTCATGGGACTCACCGGGGCCGCACTCGGGTTCGGCCTGCAGTGGTGGGTTCACGCCATCGCCTACCCGCTCGTGATCAGCGGCAAGCCGTACTTCTCCTGGCCGGCCTTCATCCCAATCACGTTCGAGGTGGGCGTGCTCTTCGCCGCGCTCGGCGCCGTCTTCGGCATGCTCGGCCTGAACCGGTTACCCATGCACTACCATCCGCTCTTCCGATCGAGAGTGTTCGAGCGGGTGACCGACGACGCCTTCTTCATCTCGATCGAGTCGTGGGATCCTAGGTTCGATCCGGCGGCGACGGGAAAGCTGCTGGAGTCGCTGGGCGCACGCCGCGTCGAGCTGCTGGAGTCCTGAGATGGTCTCCGAGCGCGATCGCGTCGCGCTGCGACCCGAACAGGCCACGATCCCGCCGGGGCACTCGTGGAACCGCATGCCGGTCGTCGGCGCCGGCTGCGCCGTGCTCGGCGCGGCGGGCTGCGCGATCCTGGGGTTCGCCAACCCGCAGCAGTTCTTCTTCTCGTGGCTGGTGTCGTTCCTGTTCTTCCTGAGCCTGGCCCTCGGCGCGCTCTTCTTCGTGCTGATCCAGTACGCCGCCCAGGGCGGATGGGGCACCGTACTGCGGCGGATCGGGGAAACGACCTTCGCGACGCTTCCGGTGATGGCGGCCCTCTTCCTTCCGTTGCTCCTCGGGCTGCGCGATCTCTACTCGTGGTCCGCCCCCGGCGCGGCCGAGCACGACGCGCTGCTGCGCTGGAAGGCGCCGTTCCTCAACGTGCCGTTCTTCCTGATCCGGGCGGCACTCTACTTCGCGTGCTGGTCCTTCATCGCGCTCTTCTACTACCGCGTTTCGCGCCGCCAGGATGCAACGGGCGATCCCGCGCTCTACGGCCGCCTTCGCCGCCTCGCCGGCCCCGCCATCATCGTCCTCGGCATCACCCAGACGTTCGCCTCGATCGACTGGATCATGTCGCTCACGCCGCACTGGTACTCGACGATGTTCGGCGTGTATTTCTTTGCCGGCTCCTTCGTCGGGTTCATCGCGCTCCTCTCGGTCGCAGCGGCGGCGATGCGGCGGGCGGGACTGCTCGACACGGTCATCAGCCCCGAGCACCTGCACGACGTGGGAAAGCTCCTCTTCGCGTTCACGGCCTTCTGGGCCTACATCGCCTTCTCGCAGTTCTTCCTCATCTGGTACGCGAACCTGCCCGAGGAAACGATTTGGTACAAGGCGCGGCTCGAGGGGTCCTGGAAGACCGTCTCGATCCTGCTCATGGCGGGCCACTTCGGCGTTCCCTTCTTCTATCTGATGGGCCGCGCGGTCAAACGCAGGGGATGGACGCTGGCCGTCGGAGGCGCGTGGCTGCTCGCAATGCACTTCCTGGACCTCTACTGGCAGGTGATGCCGACGCTGCATCGCGACGGAGTACGGCCGTCAGCGCTCGACGCGGCCGCGTTGCTCGCCATCGGCGGCTGCTTCGTGGCGGCGGCGAGCTGGCTGATGCAACGGCAGGCGCTCGTGCCGCTGCGCGACCCGAGGCTCGCGGAATCGATCGCGTTCGAGAACGCCTGAGGTCGGACGGCCTCGCTGTCGTCGCGTCAGGCCGTCACGCGCGGCGGCGGGTTGTCCCGACTGTCGCGTCCGGTGTAGAGTTCGCTCGGAATCGAGCTCCCTGCGGCGACCGCCCGCGTCGAGGGCCGCCGGAGGCAGCGTCTGCAACGAAGAAGGAGGCAGGGGGACGATGAGGAAGGCGACGAGGATGCGCAGGGCGGTGGAGCGGTTGTGCCTGGCGGCCGTGGTGGCCGCGGCGGCGATGTGGCCCGGGGTGGCTTTCGCCGCATCATCGATAACTGGAACCGTCACGTTCGCTGGGAAAGTCCCCAATCTCCCGGCGCTCGCCATGAACGCCGACCCCGCGTGCGCCAAGAAGCACCCGAAGCCCGTGCTGAGCGAGATGCTGGTCCTCGGCAGCAACAACAGCATGGGGAACATCATGGTCTGGGTCTCCAAGGGGCTCCCGGCCGGGAAGACCTGGCCCGCTCCCAAGAATCCTGTGACTCTCGATCAGGTGGGCTGCGTGTACAAGCCGCACGTGATGGGGATCATGGTCGGCCAGGCCTACAGGATCCTCAACTCCGACGGCATCCTGCACAACGTTCACGCGCTTCCCAAGATCAACCCGCAGTTCAACCGGGCGATGCCGCCGACACTCAAGGAGGCAAGCGCCAAGTTCGACAAGCCGGAGGACATCTTCCAGATCAAGTGCGACGTGCACCCGTGGATGAGCGCCTACGTCGGCGTCTTCACCCATCCCTTCTTCTCGGTCACGAGCACCGACGGGAAGTTCACCATCTCCGGCCTCGAGCCCGGGACCTACGAGATCACCGCCTGGCACGAGCGGCTGGGGAGGCAGACCGCCTCGGTCACGGTCGGCGCCAACGAGACGAAGACCCAGAACTTCAAGTTCACCACGCCCGCCGCGAAGTAGCGATCCGGAGGGAAGCCGCATGACCGACCCGGCAGGCGCCGTCGCACCCAGGCCGCACGTCGCGCCCGAAGTCCATCACGAGGAGCTGGGCTTCTGGCGCAAGTACGTGTTCTCCACCGACCACAAGATCATCGGCATCCAGTACGCCGTCACGGGACTGCTGTTCCTGCTCTTCGGCTTTTCGCTGATGATGCTGATGCGGTGGCAGCTCGCGTATCCAGGCATCGCGCTGCCGCTGATCGGCAACCTTTTCGGCGACGCGCGCATGCCCGGCGGGACGATGCTCCCCGAGTTCTACAACGAGCTCGGGGCAATGCACGGCACCATCATGGTCTTCCTCGGCGTCGTACCGCTCGCCGTCGGAGGCTTCGGGAACTTCGTCCTGCCGCTCCAGATCGGCGCGCCTGACATGGCCTTCCCCCGGCTCAACATGGCGAGCTACTGGTCCTTCTTCCTCGGCGGCGTCACCATGCTCGCGAGCTTCTTGGTGCCGGGCGGCGCGGCGCAGTCCGGCTGGACGTCCTATTCGCCGCTCGCCAACCTCGCGGGAATGGGCCAGACGATGTGGATAATCGGAATGATCTTCCTGATCACGTCGTCGCTGCTGGGGGCGATCAACTTCATCACGACGACGATCCAGCTCCGCGCCAGGGGGCTCACCTGGTTCCGGTTCCCGTTCTTCGTGTGGGCCCAGTTCGTCACATCGTTCCTCCTGCTGCTGGCCTTTCCGCCGCTCGAGGCCGCGGCGGTCATGCAGCTCATGGATCGCGTGGCCGGCACGAGCTTCTTCCTCCCCAGCGGCCTGGTCGTCAGCGGCCAGGCCCTCACCGTCGCCGGCGGCGGCAACCCACTCCTCTGGCAGCACCTGTTCTGGTTCCTGGCGCACCCGGAAGTCTACGTCCTGATCCTGCCGGGCATGGGCATCGTCGCGGAGATTATCGCGAACAACACGCGCAAGCCGCTGTGGGGCTACCGTGCGATGGTCTACTCGATTCTCTTCCTCGGCTTCATGTCGTTCATCGTCTGGGCGCACCACATGTTCATGACCGGCATGGGGACGGCGATGGCGGCGTTCTTCCAGACGACGACCATGATCATCTCGATTCCGTCGGTCGTCATCCTGACGGCGCTGATCATCTCCCTCTGGGGCGGATCGATACGGTTCACGACGCCGATGCTCTTCGCGCTCGGCTTCCTCCCGATGTTCGGCATCGGCGGGCTGACGGGGCTTCCGCTCGGCCTGAACATCACGGACATCCCGCTGCACGACACCTACTACGTCATCGGCCATTTCCACTACGTCGTCGCGCCGGGGACGATCTTCGCGCTGTTCGCGGGGATGTACTACTGGTTCCCGAAGGCAACCGGGCGGAAGATGAACGAGACGCTCGGTAAGATCCACTTCTTCGGCTCGTTCGTCTGCATGAACGTCATCTTCATGCCGATGTTCATGCTGGGCCTGGCCGGCGTCTCGCGGCGGCTGTTCGACGGCGGCGCGAGCTACGCGTTCGCGCAGCCGGTCCTTCACCTGAACGTCGTCTCCTCCTGGGGCGCGTGGATTCTCGCGGTCTTCCAGATTCCCTTCATCTTCAATTTCTTCTGGAGCATCTGGAAGGGAGCGAAGGTGGGGGACAACCCGTGGGAGGCCACGACCATCGAGTGGGCGGCGCCGTCGCCGCCGCCACATGGCAATTTCCGCGTGGCGCCGGAAGCGCACCGCGGACCGTACGAATACAGTGTCCCCGGCGCGCCGAAGGACTTCGTGCCGCAGTTCGAGGCCTGAGTCGAGATGGAGATTCCCTATACCGTCGAGATTCGCCGCGACACGGGGCTGACAAACGGCAAGATCGGCATCTGGCTGTTCCTGGCGTCGGAGGTCATGCTGTTCGGGGCGCTCTTCGCGAGCTACATCCTGATCCGCACAGGGGCGATGAGCTGGCCGCGGGGTGATACGATTCTGAACGTCCCGCTCGCCACCTTCAACACGATCGTCCTAATCTCGTCGTCGGTCACGATGGTCATGGCCTGGGCGTCGCTCATGCGCGGCCGCTTCGGGACGTTCCGGATCTACATGGGGGGCACGATCCTGCTCGGGCTCGTCTTCCTCATCGTCAAGTACTTCGAGTACGGTCACAAGTTCCACGACGGGCTGTTTCCCAGCACGAACAACTTCCTCGCCATCTACTTCACGCTGACCGGGCTGCACATGCTCCACGTGTTCGGCGGGATGGTGGTGAATGCCTATCTCTGGGCCACGGGCGCGAAGCTGTGGAGGACGAACCCGGTGTGGTTTACCAACCGGGTGGAGAACTCAGGGCTCTTCTGGCATTTCGTGGACCTGGTCTGGATCTTCCTCTTCCCGACCCTGTATCTCCTGTAGGCGGCATCGATGACGATGGATCACGCAGCCGATCGCGCAGCGGATCACGCGGCCGACATCGACCGGCACGTCAGGATCTACATCACCGTCTTCGTGGCGCTGATGGCCCTGACCATCATCACGGTGGGGATCTCGTACCTCCACCTGCCCGTGCCGATCGCCATCAGCGTGGCGCTGCTCGTCGCGACGATCAAGGGATCGCTCGTGGCGTGCTACTTCATGCACCTGATCTCCGAGAAGAAGCTGATCTACGCGGTCCTCGTGCTGACCGCCGTGTTCTTCGCCGCGCTGCTGGCGCTGCCCGCCTTTACGGACAGCAACAGCTACGGGTTCTACGAATGAACCTCCGATGGTTCCATGCGCTGCTGATCCTCCTGTCCGCGGCCCTCGCCGTGCTGTTCGGCATCTGGTGCCTCGAGTTGTACGGACGGGAGGACGGGGCCGCGACGCTGCTCGCGGCCATCGCGGCGTTCGCGGTGTCGCTCGGCCTGGTCATCTACGACTCGTGGTTCCTGCGCAAGACGAGGACACTGCGATGAAAGCGCCTGCGGCACGCGCGAGGCGCTGGAAGGAAGCCCGGCGAAGCCGGGCCGCCGAGCGCGACGCGAGCTGGGGTGGGGCCCGGCGAGCACCAAGAAATGCCGGCTCGTCAGCGCGCCTCAGGATCGGGCGCGCGCTCGTCACGACGGCGACGGCCCTGGTGATCGGCGGCAGTTCGAGCGTCCTCGCGTGTCCCATGTGCTTCGGCGCGGAGGAGACCTCGATGATCGACGCGACGAAGCTCGGCATCGTGGTCATGCTGGCCATCACGCTTGCGGTCCAGGGCGGGTTCCTGGCCTTCTTCCTCTATCTCCGCAAGCGCGCGAAGCAGAACGCGGAACTCGAGCTCGACACCGAGTGGTCGAAGCTCCAGAGATCACGGACATGTTGAGCAACTGGTTGGGACTCCCGGCGCTCGCCGCGACGCACGGCGGACAGATCGACAGCCTGGTCGCGTGGATTCACGTGTTCATGTTCGTCCTCTTCGTCGGCTGGGGAGGGTTCTTCGTCTACACCCTGGTTCGCTTCCGGCAGTCGCGCAATCCGGTTGCGAACTACACGGGCGTCAAGTCGCACGCGTCGAACTACTCCGAGATCGCCGTGGCAGTGGTCGAAGGGATTCTCCTGATCGGATTCGCGATCCCGCTCTGGGCGGCGAGAGTCGGCGACATCCCTCCGGAGAGCGAGGCGCTCGTCGTGCAGGTGACCGGCGAGCAGTTCGCGTGGAACGTCCGCTACGCCGGCCCCGACGGGACGTTCGGCCGCACGGACATCAAGCTGATCGACGTCCAGTCGAACCCGCTCGGACTCGATCAGTCCGATCCCGCCGCGAAGGACGACCTGACGACCCTCAATCAGCTGTATCTGCCCGCGAACAAGCCGATCATCGTAAAGCTCAGGAGCAAGGACGTCATTCACAGCTTCAACGTGCCGGAGTTTCGCGTGAAGCAGGACGCCATCCCCGGCTACACCATCCCCATCTGGTTCGTCCCCAACGTCACGACCGCGGAGATGCGGGCACGAACGGGCAATCCCGAATTCCAGTACGAGATCGCCTGTGCACAGCTCTGCGGTCTGGGGCACTACCGGATGCGGGGCTATGTGACGGTCCTGAGTACCGACGAATTCCAGAAGTGGATGGATGACGAGCAGGCCAAGCTCAAGGAGCAGGCCGGCGACATCTGGAAGTAGAGCTGCCGGCGTGCGTTAGTGCCGCAATCCCCGCGCCTCGTCGATCCCCGGCTTCGTGAGGCGAGCGCCCACATCAGGTCCGATATCGCTGTGGCCACGCGGCTTGAACCACGTGAACCACGTGTGCCCGTGCGCCTTGCCGCGGCGCACTTCAAAGACGAGGTACGGCACGAGGATCAACAGAAACAACCCGACTCCCAGCAAGAGTCCGGTGGTGAGGTCCATCGTCTTTTACCTCCGCGGGATCCCAGCGGGCAATCTGAGAGCCATACGGGCCACGCCGTTGGGTTGCCACAGTTGAGGCACTGGCAGATCTAGCCGAACATCTTCGGCGTCGGCATCCGCGCGCGGATGCGCTCCAGCTCCTCGACCGTAACTCGGCTGATGCCGTTCTTGCGGCAGGACTCCTCGACAGCCTTGACGACCATCCCCCGAACGAATGCCGGAATCCTCTTCATCCGCTCGGCCGCCTCATCGTCCCACGCGATCGTCTTGCGCGATTCCACGCCGTACTCGATGGCGGGAGCCCCCGTCCTCCCTGCCGCGCCTTGGACGGCGAGAACGGGAGAACCGGCGAACTTCCCGGGGGTGTGCGTGCACAGCGGATCTTCGGCCATCAGGTCGCCGGTCATGCCGTAAGCGCGGGCGCGGCAGCCCCCGCAGTGGGCGTTCATCTCGCACGCCCCGCACCGACCGCCGAGCGAGCCGCGGCGGCGAACGTCGGTGAACAGTCGAGAGGAGGTCCACAGGTCCGCCAGCGACGCGCTGCGAAGCGATCCTGCGAACACCGGCAGGTAGGGGCACGGCGTCACATCCCCATTCGGCCGGATTCCCATGTAGTGCGTTCCCGCCGGACACCCGCCGGCGCCGCCGGAGTAGGTCCTTATCGGCGACGACCCGGGCCACGGCGACGAACGCGTCGACCCAGCATCCGTCGTGATCGGATCTGTCCCGACCGCTGAATTCTCCAGAACGGTCTTGATGTAGTGCGGGGCGCACTTCGCGTTCACGAGCATCCGGCGGTCGTACTTCCGCTGGATCCGGTAGAGAGAGGCGAGGACCTCGTCGTACTGCGCCGGGCTCATGTCGGACACGAACTGCCCGCGCCCCGTGGGCACCAGGAAGTAGAGGTTCCAGACCTTCGCCGCCAGGCGCTCGTGGGCGAAATCGGCGATCGCCTCGAGCTCGCCGAGATTGTGGGAGCCCGCGGTGGTCTGCACGATGAAGGGCAGCCCGGTCCGGTTCAGGATCTCCGCGCCGTCGACCGTGTTCTGCCAGGCGCCCCGCACCCGGCGAAAGCGGTCGTGACGCTCGGGATCGAGCGCGTCGAGGGAGAGCGAGAGCCCCCGCGCCCCGGCCTCTGCCAGGCGCGCGGCCACGTGCTCGGTGATGCGCACGCCGTTGGTGCCGACGACGACCCAGAGTCCACGCTCCGCGGCACGCCGGACGATCTCGAGAATGTCGCGCCGCAGGAGCGGCTCGCCTCCGGTCAGGATGGTCATGCACTCGGGCGCGAACGCGGCGATTTCGTCGATGACCCTGAAACAGTCGTCGGTGCCGAGCTCGCTGCGATCGGCGAAGTTCTCCGTGCCGACCATCGGCGTGCCGCCGGCGTCGAGATAGCAGTGCTCGCAGGCGAGGTTGCAGCGGTAGGTGAGGTTCCAGGAGATCACGTAGGGGCGGGCGAAGGGCGTCGCGCCGCTCCGCGGGGTGCTCATCTCGGAGACATCCACCGATCCAACCTCCAGCGGCCCCCTGTTCAACTCCCGATTGCCGACTCGCACAACTAAACGCTGTCGCGCCTACATACCAAAGAACTCGCGGGCAGCGTCGAGGATCGTCTCGTCCACTTCCAGCGCCCCACGCTCTCGGGCGAATCGCTCGATGCCGGTCCGCGCCATCGGCCGGACGAACTCCGGAACCTTCGCGAGCCTCGCTTCCGCGGCGGCGGTCCAGCGCACGGGAATCGGCCCGGAGGCGTTGTCGGGTCGGGCCTCCGTTTCCGCGATCATCGCCGGGAACGGGCAGCCCGCGCCGGAGGCGCCCGTCGCCCCGGCACCCGCCGCCTGCCCGCCGTTCTCGGGCCCGATCCGCACGCCGAGCGACTGAACGATCTGGGTCTCGTAGGCGTTGGTGAGCATCGCCATCTCGTAGCCGCACTCCGGGCACGCGTAGACGACCGACAGCGAGCCGCGATCGGGCGGGCCGACGGTCTGCAGCTTCATCGGCGTGTCGCACGGGATACAGAGGAACTTCATTCTGGAGGCTCCCTCTCGGGTCGCAGTTCGCTCACAGCATGCGCGGAGGCTGGCGTGGACGCTTCCAGCCCGTCCAGCAATCGCTGTGCGATCTGATCCAGGGCGCGGCCGACCGGCGTTGCATCGTCCTGAAAAGGGATCCCTTGATCGCAGTGGCGCGCTAGCTCGGGATCGAACGGCACGGTCCCGAGACAGGGGATCCCGAGGTCCAACGGGCGGGACGGGCTGAACAGGGGTTTGACCGCCTTGCAGTCACGACAGTAGTAGCCGCTCATGTTCTCGACGTAGCCGAGGAGCCGATTCGGGCCCTTCGACACCGCGGCGACCGAGCGCGCGACCACGCCCCGTGCCACTTCGGAAGGGATCGTCACGAGCAGAAACGAGGTTCGCGGCCCGAGGAAATCGGCGTACTGGACGGTGCGGTCGGCTCCCGGCGGCAGATCGACCATCAGCAGGTCGAGCGGTCCCCAATCGAAGGACCCGAGGATCTCGCCGAGGAGCGCGAACTCCCTCGTGGCGCGCCACGTATGGGACTCTCCGCGCGCCGCGCTCTCGAAGTCGAGGGACTCGGACTCCGGGATGAGCGAGCCCATCGAGAACACCCCGAGCCCGTTCCTGGTCCTCGGGAGCGCGACTCTCTGTCTGCCGGGCACGAACGGCGTCCTCTCGACGCCTGCCATGCGCGCCTGCGAGGGGCCGTTGAAGTCCGCGTCCAGGATCGCAATCCGCAGGCCGCGGGCGCGCAGCGCGCCCGCGATGTGCAGCGTCAGAGTGCTTTTGCCCACTCCTCCCTTGCCGGAGCCGACGGCCACCAGATGGCGCACTCTGGCGAGCCCGTCCGCGATGCGGGCGCGCTGTTCCGCGACCTGCTCGAGGATCCGGGATCCTCCGTCGCCGGAGATGTCGTGGTAGCTCTTCACCTTGGTGACGCTCCGGGGGTGATAGCTTACACCGTCCCGCGCCGGGAGCGGGTGATGTCTCGAACGACAGGACGCGACCAAGGGTGCTCGCTGGAGTAGCTTCTGGAGGGCAATCGCCCGCTACTGTTTCAGACCGACTTTCTCGAGCAGGGCGGTGAAGCGCGGGTGGCCCGCAAGGTCAGCCCACCGTGGCTCAACGGTGAGAAAAGTCAGAAGCAGGTCCCGTGCTTCGACGGCCTCTCCGAGCCGGTTCAGCGCCTCGTCGTGCTCGCCCAAGCCGAGATGGACGAGCGCAAGGTTCGACGGCGGGACATAGGCCTGCGCGGCTCTCGTTTTCAGCCGGTCGAGAATCGTGCGGGCCTCTTCTCGCCTCCCGCTGACCGCGAGCGTATAGCCTGCGGTGGCCGTCACCACCAGGGACCCACCCAGCTCGGTCGCCTTGTCGAACGCCAGGAGCGCCTCCCTATACATCCCCTTCCGTCCGTAAATCCGCCCCATCATGTTGTGCGTAAGCCACAGCGCCGGGTCAAGCGGGAGAGTCTTCTGAAGGTGCGTGAGCGACTCGTCGTAGCGCCCTTCGTAATACAGGCACTGCGCGAAGAGGGCGTTGGCCAGGGCGGAGTGGGGCTCGTAGTCGAGCGCTCGTCTCATCTCCTGCAGTGCACGGGTGTGATCGCCGAGGTTCGAGAACAGGTGTCCGTAAAAGGTGTGCGCGGCCGGGTCCGGCCGATCGGACGCAATCGCGCGCCTGAACTCCTCCTCGGCGCCGCTCCAGTCCCAGTCGAACCAGAACTTGATGATGCCCATGGACACTCGCGCTTCCGAGAGACCGGGATCGATGGCGAGTGCGCGCTCAGCAGCGGTTCTCGCGTGCGGGAACGACTCCTTGGGCGCAACATCGCTCGTCATCGCCCGCAGAATGTACGCCTCGGCCAGCTTCGCGTAGGCCCGTCCGTAGCCCGGATCCAGCGTCACGGCCTCGCGAAGGTACTCGAGCCCTTTCCGTAGGTCACCCGGCGTGCGCCTCTGCACGTGGTATCGCCCCTTCGCGTACAGCTGATAGGCGGCAGGGAGTCTGGTGTCGTCGCCGCTGGCAAGCAGGGGCCGCGACGAGAAACCGAGCGCCTCCACGAGTTCGCGGGCGATCTCGGTCTGCAGCGTCAGGAGGTCACCGATCGGCCTGACGAACTGCCGCTTCCACAACCCCGTCCCGTCGGCGCTGCGCAGGAGTTCCAGCCGGACGATGACGGTATCAGCGCGGCGTTCGAGAGTCCCCGTCAGGACGGTGGCGACGCGCATCTCACGGCCGGCCTGTGCGGGTGACACGCCGAGCCGCTCGTAGCGGGCGGCCTCGCTCGCGGCTGCCTGACGGATGGAGGACACCTGCGCAAGCCGGCTTCGCAACGAGGCAGCGATGCCGTCGGCCAGGTACTCGCCGTCGCGGATTTCCCCTGCGTTGTCGAGCGGCAAGACACCGATCGACGTAATGGCGGGAGTTTCGCGGCCGCGTCCCGCCACTGTCGCGAGATATGCCGTCGCCGAGACGACAACAAGCGCTGCGGCGCCGAGCCACGACAGCGTGCGCAGGGTTCCGAAGCGAGGGCGTCCGGCCCGCCCGCTGACCCTGGCGCCATCCCCGGGTAGATTCTCGAGCACGCGACGCAGCACGCGCAGATCGCGGACCAGGTCACTGCTCGTCGCGTAGCGATCCGCGCGATCGTGCGACAGCGCGCGAGTGACAATCGGCGCGAGCTCCGGCGCAAGGTGGGCGAGCTCGTCGAGCGCAGGCCGGCTTGCAGTCCCTAGCGGTCGCTCCCGTTCCGCGTTTGCGGCCGCTGGCGGCAGATGCCCGGTTGCCATCTCGTAGATGACAATTCCGAGACTCCACACGTCCGTGCGGGCATCGACGGTGAGACCCTGGCGCTGCTCGGGAGACATGTACCCGGTCGTGCCGATCACCGTGCCTTCGGGTCCGGTGGATCCGGTCGGAGCGAGCGGATGTTCGCCACCTGTCCTCGTGGCGATGCCGAAGTCGAGGATCTTCACCAGGCCGTCGGCGCGCAGCATGACGTTGTCCGGCTTGATGTCGCGATGCACCACGCCCGCCTCGTGCGCCGCCGCCAGGCCCTCGGCGATCTGGAACGCGATGTTCACCACCTCGGGTGCGGGGATGGGTCCCTGCTTCAACCGCTCGCGCAACGTGATCCCGTCGGCGTAATCAGCTGCGATGAACCTCGTGCCCTTGTGCTCGCCGATCTCGTAGATCGTCACGATGTTGGGGTGGTTCAGGGCCGACGCCGCGAGCGCCTCGTGCCGGAAGGCCGCAATCCACTCCGAGTCCGCCAGATCCGGCCGCAGCACCTTCAGGGCGACGTTGCGCCCCAGCCTGGAATCGCGTGCGAGGTAGACGTCGCCCATGCCGCCGGCGCCAAGCGGGCGCAGGATCGCGTACGAACCAATCGTGCGCGGGATTCTGCGCGGTTCGCCTTCATCCGCCTCGGCGAGGGCGCGAGCTGCCAACTCCACGGCCGAGTGCTCCACGAACGCAGCCGACCGCTCGTCGTACTTCAGCAGCGCCTCGATCTCCTCGACGAGCTCGACATCGGCGTCGGCTTCGCTGCGAACGAACGCCGTCCTTTCGCACGCCGGCAACTCCAGCGCCGCGTGATAGATCCGTTCGATTCGAGTCCAGCGGTCGACAGTCATCCGGACTTGTTCTCAGTGAGCCATCGCAGCAACCACGACTTGGCCAGGCGGCAGTCCCGCTTCAGCGTCTCGGCCGAGACGCCGAGCACGAGCGCGGCCTCGTCAATCGACAGACCGCCGAAGAACCGCAGCTCGATGGCCCGGCTCTTTCGCTCATCGACTTCCGCGAGCGCATTCAGCGCGTCGTCCAGCGCGACGAGGTCCTCGTCCGGCGCGTTCGCGACGAGCAGCGCCTCGTCGAGCGGAACCCGACGGTCCCCGCCGCCGCGCTTCCGGTATCCCTTTTCGCGGGCGAAATCCACCAGTACCCGGCGCATGATTCTCGCCGAGATGCCGAAGAAGTGCGCGCGATTCTGCCAGTCGATGCTTCGTGCGTCCACCAGCCGGATGTAAGCCTCGTGAATGAGCGCGGTCGTCTGGAGCGTGTGGCCAGCTCGCTCGCGGTGCATGTACCGCCTGGCCAGGCGATGCAATTCAGCGTGAACCAGGGGCACGAGCCGATCGAGGGCACCGGGTTCGCCCGCGCTCCAGGCCTGGAGCAATGCCGTCACCCTGGGTGAGGTTCGCGTCCGCACGGCCCGCTTCGATGCGGATTATAGCGGTCGCACCATGGGACCGGTCGGACCGGGGTCAGATCTCGATCTCCTGAACCCTTTCGAAGCTTGAGGTCTGGCCCCAGAGCAACTCGCCGGGTTACCCGTTTGTCGGCGAATTCCCGCATTCACTCCCTACAAGGTACCGGCCGCGAGCGACCGGGAGGAGGAGACAGTGCGAGGAATTACGAAATTCGTGTTCACTAGCGCGCGCACGATTGGGGTGAGTGCTCTGGTTGTGGCCGCGGTCGCGGCGGGTATACTAGCTGCGGGTTGCAGCCGGGCTCCGGCCAGTCCGACGGCCCCCGCCGCGCACCCCACCGGCACGGCGGCGGCCACCGCTCAGGGCACGAGTCAAAGCTGGCAGGACTTTCAGGCGCACGGATGGAACTGCCGAACGCCGGGGGGCGGCCCCGTGACCGTGTGCAGCCCGCCGGGCCAGCCCCTTCCGACACCCGCGTTTCCACCTGATGAGCCGCCCGACGATCGGCCCCCTACCGTCATGTTGAAGCGATGGCGGGATGGCGTCTTCGAGGCGAACGTTCTGTTGATCAGGCCCGAACTCTACAACGGCCAACTCTGCGAGCCTACGGATGAGCCGTATGTCTGGGCCGCGGTGCTTGGGTACTTCGAGTGCGCCCATCCAGCCGAGAAGTGAAATCCAATCTGATGGGAAGAGCGACAGGCCGAGCTGTCGCTCTCCCGCGCTCCTATGCCGCCTGTGCGGTTGCCGCATAGAGCAGATGACGGGCGGCGGGTCGGAACCCGAGGGCCTCGAGAGACGCGGCTGGGATCTCGGCCGGATGCACCTTCGGGAACCGAAAGATCCCCTTGCCGAGTCGAGAAACCAGGAGCTTCAGTCTGGCTCCCCCGTCCTCGACGACCGAACGGAGTCCCACAATCCCTGGGCCCGGGTCGGAGCGTCCACTTATGTAGAGGATGAACGCCTCAATTCGTTCATCGGAAGCGACGGCGAGGCCGGCGATGTCGCCCTTCCTGGCCGCGAAGGTCTCGGCCGAGCGCTCCCAGGCCGCCTGTGAATGTGCCTCCCGGAGCAGATCGTTGGCGGCGAGGTCCTCAACCGTGACAGGGATCACGAACCGGGCAGCGGCCGAACTGAAGTTCGGCCCTACGTCATCCAACGCGGCACGCTCCAGGACGTAGTCGGTGAGGACGGCTTCCTGAACGTATCCACAGGCCTCGAACAGTCCGCAGGCGGCAACGAACGCCTCGGGGACCTCGGCAACGATGCGGGTTGGGCCAAGAATCGCCAGCTTCGACCCGAGCGAGGCGAGCAGGTGACGGGCATGACCCTGCCGCAGGTGATCCGGATGGACGGCGATCTTGTGAACGAGAGTAGCTGAAGGCCGCTTCGCGCCGATCAGAACGCCGATCGGATCGCTGCCCGAAAAGGCGACCATGCAGCTGCTGCACCAGACCTGCAGGTCGCGGATCGACCGTTTGAACGAGGCGGGCGTCTCGCGCGGTTGGTCGGGAAAGTACGGCGCCCAGCAGCGGTTCAGCGCCTCGACGAGCAGCCCGATGTCGTCCGTGCGGCAGAAGCGGTAAGCAGACACGTGAAAACGTGCGACGTGCGACGTGCGGCGTGCTACGCGTCGCTTCGCGGAGTGAGCGGGCTCACCTCGTTGAGATAGCCCCGTCCATTCCCGCCGGACGTCGCGGGCGCCGCCGAGACTGCCGCCGATGGACTCGCGCCCGGCCCGGAGTAGGTCGCAATCATCTCGGCCATCATCGTCTTGCCGATCTCGATGCCCTCCTCGACGAGCGCAAGGTCGATAGCCGCCGCGGCGCGCTCCCGAGCGAGCTCCTCGATCCGCTCTTGCGTCTTGCTGCGCATGAAACCGGCCGGCACGCGGAAGATCCGCTGCGCGGCCTCGTCCGTCCAGTCGAACGTCGAGATCAACGGGTTCTTTCGATCGTCGCGGGCGACGAGGCGCGCCTCGCTTCCGGCGCTGGTGCCCGCCTCCGCCACGGCCGCGGCGGGACTGAAGTCCCGCCCTACGACCGACGGGGCTTTGATGTCCAGCGCCGCCCCCGTCTCCTCCTCGATCACCTGCCGGGCGAAGTCGAGCGTAATCGCGTCCATCTTCATCATCCGCGCGCGCTTTTCGACGCGCGCCTTGACGCGACGGCGCTGATAGGCGTTCTTCATGGTCCAGAGGCCCTTGCGAGCCTCCTCCGACCAGCGGAGCTTTCGGCCGTCGTACGTGGTCTCCTCCTGGAGACCGCCCTCCACCGCCGCGATCTTCTCGATCATCTCCTGCGAGATCACCTCGAAGTCCGTGCCGCCGCAGACCGTGCACTTCACGGCGCCGCTCTGCGTGGCCGCGACGCCGCACGAACGGCACAGCGACACCGGGCCGGACTTCGCCCGCTCGAGCGCCACCGCCTCGGCCAACGCCTTCGTCGCGGAAGACGCGCTCTTCGGCATGAACCGATCCATCGCTTCATCGATTACCGCGCTCGTGACCACCGAATGCCCCTTCTCGAGCGCCAGTCGAAGGACCCCGGTACGGGCGATCCCCTTGACCTGATCGGGCACGTGCTTCATGCGCTCCTCGGCCTCGGGCGTCCATCGCACGGTCTCTTCGGCGCGCACGTCGAGCCGCGGCACCGCGAGGCGCGTGGAGAGCAGCACATCGCAGGGCGCGGCGCGGAGGATGTTCTCCACGTTGCTCCCCAGCCCCGTCTCGTCCGACGGGCTGTGCACGCCGATGCGCCCCAGCACGATCAGCCACGGGTTCGTCTTGCGCGCGTGGTCGAGGATCTTCTGGAAGGGCTTGCCGTCGAGGAGCGTCTTCGTGATCGCGACGCCCGCCTCGCTCGCCATCCGCTCGCCGACCTCGAGGTGCGACTGGTAGATCTGCGCGAGCCCGGTGTCGATGATCTCCTCGTGGAGCTGGTTCTGCTCTTCGAAGCGGAAGACCTTCGCCGCCTGCTCGGTGAGGACGTTGACGATGCCGTTGAAGACCGAGTAGTGGAGGTAGGGATCGTACACGGCGATTGCCTCGACCTTCTTGCCGAAGGTGCGCGCCAGGTCGAGGGCGGTCATGAGCGCGCCGAACGACTGCGGGCTGCCGTCGACGCCGACCAGGATCGTCTCCCGCTCCGGCTCGCCCGCCTCCGGCACGTGCTTGACGACCCAGACGTCGCGGTCGGCCTGGCGGGCGACGCGCTCGCACACCGAGCCGATGACGCTGTCACGCGCGCGCCCGATCCCCAGCGCGCCGATCACCACCAGGTCGTGCGGCGAGCGAGACAGGTCCTTGAGGATTTCGACGTGATGCTTGCCGTCCATCATCCGCGGTTCGAACTGGAGTCCCGACTCGTTGCAGAGGCGCGACATGCCATCGAGGTAACTGTCGGAGATCAGCTTGAGGCCCATCGTGATGAGGCTGTCGTGGATCTTCCGCTGGCGCTCCAGTTCCACCTCGTCGATGTACTCCTCGGGCAGGGTGTACTCCATCTGCCGGAAGCGGTAGTCGTGCAGTCTGGCGGCATAGACATGGCACCCGACGAGCTTCGCGGAGTACGCCTTGCCCAGCCCCACGGCGCAGGCGATCGCTCGATTGGAGTGCTCCGAGTTGTCGACGGGAACGTAGATGCTCTTGTACATCGGGATCCTCTTTCATCGGGGGACTTCATCCCCGAACCCCTTACCCGCTCGCTCGCGTCCTTCGACCTCGCTCAGGACGCCCTGAGCCTCGTCGAAAGCGCGGGGGCCTCAGGGCCCCCGCTCCGCTCGCGTGGCTCGCTCGCGGCGCTCGCTCGCGCGAAACTGGTTCAGGCACTCTCACACGCTCGTGGCCGGCTGCTGTCTCTGTTCACTGCCCGGTTCCTCGCGGCGTCGAGCGGCGTACCGCCACCGGACCCAGCCGATCAGCGCCAGTTCGATGAACAGAATGACGAGCGCGATCCTGATCATCGGGCCGACGGCGGATGGCACCACCTCCGGCTCCATGTAGAGCGAGTACCAGAGGGTGAGACCTCGCCGGTTGCCACGCTCGCGCGACCAGCCGTCCCAGACCGAGAAGGCGATGGGCATGAACTGTCCGGCGGTGAACGCCGCGCCCGACGGGCTGCGCAGAGGCCGCTTGAAGATGACCGCCCACTCTCCCTGGTCGTAGCTCGCGAGACCGGTGAGGTCCCCAGTGTCGTTCGCCGCGATATCCGCGCTTCCCCGTCCCGTGAACTGAAGGGGAGCGGGGCGTGCGAGATCGAAGAACCACAGGTCCACGGAGTTCTGCTGGTCACCGAAGATGAAGTAGGGCTTGCGCGCGCCGCTCGGCACCTGCGAGGGGATCTGGATCGCCACCGCGTCG
Organism: Vicinamibacterales bacterium; assembly: GCA_048594975.1. Classification (GTDB taxonomy): domain Bacteria; phylum Acidobacteriota; class Vicinamibacteria; order Vicinamibacterales; family 2-12-FULL-66-21; genus JBMDXB01. The sequence continues at coordinate 68,649 of JBMDXQ010000085.1, forward strand.
GAGAAATCGGACGGCGGGGCGGCCGGGGCGGCCGCCGGGTCCGCGAAGGGATCCTGCGCAAATGGATCCTGCGCCTGGGCCGGGGCGGGTGCGGCTGCCGCTTCGCCCCAGACGCTCGCCTCGTCGCCGGCCGCGCCCGGAGCGGTTCCCTGCGGCTTCGCCGCCTCCTCCTCCGGCGGCACCGGCAGCGTCAGCCCGTTCTTTCCCGCTTTCTCCGCGGCCATGTCGTGCCATCGCACGAGCAACGCGATGGACTCGGCGTCGTAGATGGCCTGAACGGTCACGGAGGTCGCGGGCGGATGGAACGAGCGGCCCGGCTCCATGATCTGCCCGACGATGGGGAAGCGGGCCACGGGCGCGGACTGGAAGTTCGCCGCCCCCTTCGCCAGATCGATCGGGTCCAGGACATGCCTGGCGATCACGAGGTTCGTGTAACCGGGCCCGTTGCTCCCCGAGAGCGAGACGATGAAATCGGTGATCGCCCATCGCTGCTCGGGCGTCAGGCCCTCCAGGAACGACGGCATCGGCGTCCCGTTGAACCCCGTGCTCATTGTCCGGAAGATGTCCTCGCGGGACGATCCTCCCCGGAAGGTCCAGCGCTGCGACAGGTCGGCCGGCCGTATCGGGTAGCCCCAGTCGTCCTTCAGCGTCGGCGCCGATGGCCCGTCGCCCCGACCGAGCGTGCCGTGGCAGCGCACGCAGCCGCTCTCATCGTAGAGCTTCTTCCCCTGCTCGACGGTCTCGTTGGTCGCGTTCGGCGCGCTGGGGAGCGGCACCGGTGGGGGGACGTTCTCGGGGTTCGAGAAGTCGGGGAAGAACGTCTTGATGTAGTAGGCGAGATTCGACACGTCCTGGTCGGAAAGGCTGGGCCAGGCGGGCATGGAGGTGTAGGGCATCCCGCGTCTGATGATGTTCAGGAGATCCTGGTGAGTCGGGAGCGCTCCGTTGGGCGTCGAGCGGACCTTGAACTTGCCGGTCGTGAAGTTGCGCGGCCTGGGGAGCAGGTGCGGTGCGGCATAGCCCTCGCCGTCCCCTTTCTCGCCGTGGCACTGCGCGCAGTACTTCAGGTAGAGCGCCTTCCCCGACTCCCGCTGCGCTTCGGTGCCGAGGTCGGGACCCTGCCCGCGCGCCACTCCCATCGTCGTGACAGACCACGCGGCGATGAGCACCGCGACACAGCTGCGCGAGACCAGGCGAGCGGTCATTGGTGCGCGACCGCTTCCCGGGCGCGAGGCTTCTGGCCGGTGAAATCGTAGAGGAAGAGGATCGCGTCCCAGATCTCCTCCTCCTTCAGGAACTTCTCCCAGGCGGGCATGGCGGTGTCCCACGGGCCCCCTTCCTCGGGAAGCCCGGGCCCCCCCTTGGAGATCCGCCAGAACAGGAACGTATCGCGGAGATTCGCGATCGTGGCGCCGTCGGCGAAGTTGGTCGGAATCGGATCCAGGCCGTGCACGAACATGCCATTGCCGGACAGGTCGTCGCCGTGGCAGAAGACGCAGTTCTGGTAGTAGACGCGGCGGCCGTTCTCGACGTGCCTGCGGTACTCCGTCGGATCCGATCCCTCGAGCGGCAGGTACGGGTTCTCGCCGGCGTCGAGGTCGATCTTCTTGTCGTGAACGGTGATGGCGGACGGGGATGCGGGATGGACCGTCCGCGAGAAGAACGGGGGCTGGACCGGGACGTTCATCTGGAAGTACACGTTCGCCGCCGCCAGCGCCGGAATGGCGACGACCGTCGCGCCGAGCAGCACCGTATACCGCCGGTCCGTCATGAACCGGACGAGCGGCCCGGCGACTTCCTCGCGGCGCGCCTCGCTGGAGGACACGTACGCCAGGATCGCTATCGTGGCGATTCCCATGTAGATCGAGATGACGGACGCGGGGATCGGGGCCGTGAACCCGAATCGGAGCAGGACGTAGATCCCCGCCCACCAGGCGAATGCCCAGATCAGCAGGTTGGCCCGGCGGAGGCGAAGGAGCCCGAACGCAGCGGCAACGGCAAGGACGACGGCGATCTTCATGGTTTCGGCGCGCCCTCCTTTTTGGGAGTGGTCGGAGCCGGCGCTACGCCCGGCGCGCCGGCGAGATAACGATGGGCCGACTGGAGCGTCACCGTCGGCGTGCCGCCAAGCGTCTGCAGGTATGCGATCACGCAGAGGATCTCCTGATCGGTGAGGCCGATCGGAGGCTTGTTGATGGGGGGCATCCCAGGGTTGAATCCCTCGACGATGTAGCTGTCGGGTTCGTACATCGATTGAGCGAGGTAATCGATGTCGCTCAGGCCCGGGACGCGGCTGCCCGCCCGGGCGCCGATCCCGTCGAGGTCGGGAAACCGGAGCGCGCCGGACTTGCCGATCGTGTGGCAGGTCAGGCAGAGCCCCTTGCCCTCCATGATCCCGCGGCCGACCTTGACCATGTCGGCCGTGGACAGATCGCTGGCGAGGACGGTTTCCTGGGGAGGCAGCACCTCTTTCTGCGGCACCATCTGCCCGACATAGGTATAGAACGCGGTGGTCACCAGCACGAGAGCGCCGATCCGCGCCGTGTGCGGGATGGTCATGCGGTCCTCTCCGCCTCACTCACGTCGGTGAGCAGCGGCGTACTGCGCTCCTCAGGGCTGGGCCGCCGGTAGTCCGGCCGCTCGTGCAGGCTCGTGATCCAGAACACGAAGCCAATCAGGCCGAAGAACAAGAGCACGGTCACCGAGACGACCTGCGTCGCAAAGCCGAGCGTGGGCGTGAACGCGTCCGGCGAGGTGTCGCGGACGACCCCGTAGACGTGCCAGTGCTGCCGGAGCCCGGACCGGACGTAGCCCATGAGCCCCATGAGCCAGGTGAACGTGACCGCGATGAAAATCAGCACGTATTGCGAGATCGCGGGGATCCTCCCCCAGCGGACCTCGCCGGTCTTCCGGGCGCCGCGGAAGAGGAAGATGTCGATGACGGTGATCGACACCATCGCGAGCAGAACCGAGAGGACCTGCGGCACCGAGAGCCCGATCCGGACCGTCGCCTCGACGAAGTACCCGTAGACGCCGAGGAAGATGACGATCACTGCCGCGCCCGCGAAGATCGCGAGCTGCGCCGTATGGCCCATCTTCGCCCACGCCACCGTCGCGATCTTGCCCGTCCGGCGGTAGAGGAGGAAGCTCATGAAGGTGGTCAGGATGAGGATGTTCACGGCGGTGTTCTTCGCCGACATCACGCCGAGGAACCCCAGGACCGGGTGCGACGACCCGCCCATCGCCCGGACTTCGGACACCGTCGCGATGATCGATCGCGGGGTTGCCCAGACCGCGAAGCAGACCGCGATCCCGACGAGCAGGTACTTGATGAACCGCTGAACGGGCTGCGCGCCCTCGACCCGGCCCATGCCGAGCCAGAGGTAGTAGTTGGCCGCGAGGAAGAGATTCCCGATCAGCACGGCCTGGATGATGAAGAGCCAGGAGAAGGCGCCGCCCATCATCGTCAGCCCGAGCGTCTGCGAGTACGCGTAGATCTCTTTCGCGAGCCAGTAGCCGGCGAAGGGGAGCGGGAGGAACGCGAGGATGGCGACGAAGTTGCCGATGTACCCCATCCAGTCGTAGTGGGCGCGCTCCTCGTCGGTCTTCGCCTGCAGGAACTTGAACGCCGCGTAGGCGGCGGCCACCGATCCGCCGAAGGCGACGTTGGCAATGAGGCGATGGACGTTGATGGGCATCCAGGTGAAGTTGGTGACCGCCTCCATGACATCGAGCACGGCTCCCGAATCCGAGATGCCGCGCGGCGACATCATGAACGTGAGCCAGGCGTTGGCGATGAACATGATCCCCGTCCCGACGACGTTCAGCCCGAGCCCCAGGCCCAGATGCACCAGTGGATGGAACTTCCCCCAGCCGTAGTAGTAGGCGTAGAGGAAGAAGGCCTCGAAGAAGAACAGCAGCACGTAGGGCAGAAACGTGGGGGAGAACACGCTCATCAGGTAGTTCGTGAACTTCGGATACAGGATGATGAGCATGAAGGTCAGGAAGGCGCCGAAGGTCGCGGTCAACGAGAACGAAACCGAGAGGAGCTTGGTGAACTCGTACGCGAGCCGGTCGTATCGCAGCTCGCCGGTCTTGTAGCCGATGACCTCGATGATGAACGCGAACATCGGGACCGCCAGGACGAAGGCCGCGAACAGCAGGTGGAGCTGCGCGACCGCCCAGACGGCCACCCGGCTCCCGACCATCGGGAATCTCCGGTATTCGGCCTCCTGGTAGGGCGTGGCGCGGGCCGTCCTCTCGGCGTCTGCCTGCTCGGCGGCGAGTCCCTCGGCGCGCGGCGTCGGATCGCCGGCGGCCGCCGGAGCCCGGTAGGGTGCCCGGTATTCGCGGCTGACCACCACCGAGACCATCTTCACCGTCGCGGCGAACATCACGATGGCCGCGACCGGGCCGAGCAGGATCAGCAGCTTGCGGTTCATCAGGCCGTTCATCAGCCCGTTCATTGCGGCGCCCCCATCATTTGAGGCCCTCCGCCTTCGCGCGCGTGCTGTCTGGCGCGCGCTCCGGCGAGACCTCGCCGAAGCCGCTTCGCGGTGGCGGCGGGGCGGAGACGCCCGAGGCGCTCGACGGCCGATTGCGCTGCAGCTCCCGCACGTGGGCGACGATCGCCCACCTGTCGGCGGGAGGGATCGGCCAGCGGTACCCGGCCATGAGCCCCTGCCCGTTGGTGATGACGTCGAAGATCTGCCCGTCCGGGTACTTCAGGACCTTCTCCTGGTGCATCGAGGCGGTGGGGACGTTGCCCCGCTGAAACAGGATCCCCTTGCCGTCCCCGCGGGCGTCGTGACACGGTTGACAGTAGATCCGGTAGCGCTCGCGCCCCCGCTCGACGAGCGCCGCGTCCACGGTCACCGGAATCGTCGCGACGAACTGCCCGTCCGCTCCCTTTCCGGTGTGGAACGCCGCGTCCTCCTTCAGCCCGCCGATCGGCACCGTTCCGGGAACGGGCTCTCGCATCGATGCGCCGTTCTGGAAGAAATTGCTGGCCGCCTGCGCGCGGGCCTTCGGCTGGTCGTCCATGCTCGGATTCAGATGGATCGGCGGGCGGCTCGAGGTGCAGCCGCGCGCGCAGCCGGTAAGGGCGACGAGAGACGCGAGCGCGAGCGCGCCCACCACGCCCCGGCAGCCCGCGATCATGCGCCAGGCCTCCCTTCCTGCCCGCCGACCGCGTCGCGACGCCCGGCGACATGCCCGGGGCGTCCCGGGCTCGTCCAGGCGTGCGCGCCGTCGAGGGCCGGGTTCGGGTTGCGTACCTTGGCCAGGTAGGTCGTTCGCGGCCTGGTGTTCAGATCGTCGAGCAACGCGTAATTGCGGCGGTCCGCCTTCGCCTGTGCGACCCGGCTCGATCGGTCCCGAAGATCTCCGAATTCGATCGCCGAGGCGGGGCAGGCCTGCTGGCACGCCGTCCGGACGTCGCCGTCGCGAAGCTCACGCCCCGCGAGCTTCGCATCGATTCTCGCCCGGTTGATCCGCTGCGTGCAGTAGGTGCACTTCTCCATCACGCCCCTGGCGCGAACCGTGACGTCCGGGTTCATCGCCAGCCGGAGGATGTCGGGCGTGTCCTTGGTGAAGTTGAAGAAGTTGAAGCGGCGCACCTTGTAGGGGCAGTTGTTCGAGCAATAGCGGGTCCCGATGCAGCGGTTGTAGACCATCACGTTGAGGCCCTGGCCGTCGTGAACGGTCGCGGCCACCGGGCAGACCTGCTCGCACGGGGCGTCCTCGCAGTGCATGCAGGGAACCGGCTGGAACACGATCTCCGGAGTCCCCGAAGGCTCGCCGGAGAAGTACCGGTCCACCCGCAGCCAGTGCATCTCGCGGCCCTTCGCCACCTGGATCTTGCCGACGACCGGCACGTTGTTCTCGCTCTGGCACGCCGTCATGCACGCGTTGCAGCCGATGCAGGCGTTCAGGTCGATCGTCATGCCCCACTGGTGGCCCTGGTCGTAGGCGTGCTCTTTCCAGAGCGAGAAGTGATGCGGGTCCTCCGGGAAGACGCCAAGCGCGCCCGGGACTCCTCCTCCCCCCTTCGGCGCGTGTGCGGAACCTTCCGTCTGCGCGGATTCTGCCGCATGGGCGCCTTCGGCCGGTGCCGGCGGGGACGCCGCTGTCGATCGCAGCTCGGCGAGCGTGGATTCGTGGACGAGCGGGCGACCCTCCATGCTGCCGTGGTTCTGGGTCGCCGAGAGCGCGAACTTGCGTCCGAGCGTGGCGAGCGTGGCGCCGCCATCGAACCCGGGCGCCCTGGATGCTCGAAGCCTGAACGTGTCGAAGCCGACGCCGGTTCCAATCCGTCCCGCACGCTGACGACCGTAGCCAAGGGTCAGCGCCACTACGCCGTCCGCCATCCCGGGGACGATCGAGACGGGAAGCTCCAGCGAGCGGCCGGCGTAATCGAGACGCACCAGGTCCTCGCTGGCCAGGCCGCGCGCCTCGGCGGTCATCGGGCTCACGAGCGCGGGGTTGTCCCACGTGAGCTTGGTGATGGCATCAGGAAGTTCCTGCAGCCAGGCGTCGTTCGCGAAGCGGCCGTCGTGAAGCGACGCGGACGGGAGGAACACGATTTCCAGGGCATCAGAAGATCCCGCATCGGCCGGTCTGGAACCGGCGGCGCCGGTTGCACCAATCAGCCGCGCGAGCTCCGCCATCGGCTCCCCGGCGACATCGGGCGCGATTTCCGGAAGCTCGCTGCCCGACAGCAGCCCGTCATGCAGGACGCGGTTCCACCTGCCGTCGAACTCGGCCTCACCGAGGATCGGTTTCCACGTGTCCCGCACGACGTCGTAGCCGGGACGATCCTTTCCCGATGCCATCAGCGCCAGCACTTCGACCGGCGTCCGCCCGCCAAACAACGGAAGGATCAGCGGCTGGACGACGCTGAGCGTGCCCCCAGCGGCGCGCGCGTCGCCCCAGGATTCGAGGTAGTGAGCGCGCGGGACGTGCCATTCCGCCCTGGACGATGTCTCGTCGACGCCGTGGCCGAGCGCGATGACGTGCGGGACCTTCGCCAGCGCCGACGCGAAGTCGAGATCGGCGGGAGCATCGAACACCGGATTGCCCCCCAGGACCACGAGTGTCTGGACCGCGCCTCCGTTCATCGCCGAGACGAGCGAGGCCAGCGAGCTCGCGCTCGGAAGCGCCGCGTCCTTCGGCTCGTAGTAGCTGACGGTCGTGCCGGTGTTGCCGAGATACGAGTTCAGCGCGCACACCGCGGCGTGGACGGCGGCGGGCTGGCGCTCCCCCGCTACGATCAACGCTGTCCCGCGGTTCGCGAGGAGGTCCTTCGCCAGCGCGTCGAGCCAGCGGGGATCGACGCCCGGGGCGCCCGCGCCCGCTGCGCTCGTCGGCCCGGGCGCGCCGAGGCGTGCCGCGAGAGCCGCGAGCAACGTCGCGATCTGCCGGCTCTCGAGACGGAGCCGATGATCGGCCATGGCTCCCGTCAGCGAGTAGACCCCTTCGACGGCGTAGAGCCGGTTCATCGTGCCGCCGGAGGCCCCCGCGCGCCTTCCCGCCGCGAACCCTCGCGCGTGGCGGATCATCTCCGGGTCGGTCAGCAGCGGGTCGGCGTCGAGACAGAGAATCACCGAGGCGCGGTCGAGGCGCAGCACGAGATCGAGGTCGCGTCCGGTGGCGAGCTTCAGCCCCGCGAGCCGGTTCTCGTCGCTGACGGCGTCGTAGGTCGCCCACTGCATGCGGGGATAGCGGCCCCGGAGCTCGGCAACCAGTCGCGACAGCGTGGGCGACGAGAACGAGTCGGACAGGATCGCGAGGCCGGCGCCGCCATTCGGCGAATGAGCAGCCGACCGCTGCCCCCAGGCTGCCACGAAATCGTTCCAGGACCTCCGTTCACCCTTCAGGGTGACCGATTGCGAGCGGTCGGGATCGTAGAGGCCGAGCACCGACGCCTGAATGCGCGAGCTCGAGGCGCCAAGCGTCGAGGGGTGCGAGGGGTTCCCTTCGATCTTGGTCGGCCGTCCTTCGTGGCTCTCGACGATCAGGCCGTAGGCGCTCCGGCGGAACGGCATGGTCGTGGCGTAGTAGCGCGGGATCCCGGGGACGATCTCCTCGGGAGCGGTGACGTAGGGGACAATCTCTTCGACCGGCCGGCGACACCCTGCGAGCCCCGCGAGCGACAGCGAGGCGCCGAGGAGCATCATCATGTCGCGCCGGGTCACCCCCTCGGGCAGCTCCGAGGCGCCCTCCGGGAACTCCCGCTCGGCCGCGTCGCGAAACTCTGGATGTTGTTCGAGCCGCGCGAGACTTCGCCAGTAGGTTTTCACCGGTGGCACCCCGAGCAGTCGGTCGGCGGATTCACCGGTCGTTCGCCGGCGAGCTGCGCCGCGAGCACCGCGACGTCCCGGGGAGGCGTCCATTTCATGTTGGTGACCTCCGAGACCGGGCGCCGGTAGGGAGCGGGGTTGCGGTGGCACTCCAGACACCAGCTCATGCTGAGCGGCGTCATCTGCGTGACCGTCTCCATCTCGTCGACGCGGCCGTGGCAGGTGACGCAGCCGATTCCAGCCCTGACGTGCGCGTTGTGGGCGAAATACGCGTACTCGGGAAGCTTGTGGACCCGCACCCAGCGCATCGGCCGGCCGCTGGCGGCGCTGTCCCGGATTGGTGAGAGCGCCGCGCTGTCCCTCTTCACCGTCTGATGGCAGTTCATGCAGGTCCTGGTGGGCGGGACGTTGGCCACGGGAGAGAGCTCGACCGAGGCGTGACAGTACCGGCAATCGAGACCAAGCTCGCCGACGTGAAGCCTGTGGCTATACGGGACTGGCTGAACGGGACGGTACCCCACGTCGGTGTACCACGGGGAGAAGTAATACCAGACGCCCACGATCGCGAGCGCCGGACCGAGAGTGCCGGCGAGGGCGGCCACGATCGGGAGCTTGTTCCACCACGGGGGAAAGATCTGGGCCAATGACTAGGACTCCCGGGCGCTGAAAGACAGGGGCCCGGGCCGCGAGTCCGGGATGGAACTGTGATGCCACATCCTCGCGCCCCAAGGAATTCGTCGCAGGGGAACGACCGTGATCCGGTCGAATAAGGCGGCGATTCTACCCACGACCCGGACGAGGGTCAAGCGCGCCTGCCGGAGAATCGAGCACGCCGCGACGCCCTGCTAAGGTAATCTGACCCGAAGTCCTCGCCCCCGTCGCCTCCGAGTGGAAGGCCACGAGGCCGACCCGTCTCTCTGCGGCGCGTTCTGCGCGGCCCGCGACGATGACATGAACGCGATCGCGCTCTCCGGTGTGACCAAACGCTTCAACGGCACCGTGGCCGTCGACGACCTGACCCTCGCCGTGCCGGAGGAATGCATCTACGGCTTCATCGGTCCGAACGGGTCGGGGAAGACGACGACGCTGCGGATGATCATGCACATCCTGCTGCCCGACCGCGGCGAGATCGAGGTGCTCGGGTCGCGCGACACCGCGGCGGCGCGCGACCGCGTCAGCTACCTGCCCGAGGAGCGCGGCCTCTACAAGAAGATGACCGTCCGCCGGCTGCTGCGCTACTACGGCCGGCTCAAGGGGCGGAGGGTTGCGGACATCGACCGTGCCATCGAGGAGTGGATGGCACGGATGGAGCTCCCCGGGCTGCTCGACCGGCACGTCGAGACGCTCTCCAAGGGGATGTCACAGAAAGTGCAGTTCGTGGCGGCGGTGGTGTCGGAGCCCTCGCTGCTCATCCTCGACGAGCCGTTCTCAGGGCTCGATCCGGTGAACGCCCAGGTGCTCAAGGACGCCGTGCTGGAGATCCGCCGGCGCGGCACGACGGTCGTCTTCAGCACCCACGACATGGCCACCGCCGAGCGGATGTGCGACCGCATCTTCATGATCTTCCGGGGCCGTAAGGTGCTCGACGGGACGCTTCACGACATCCAGCAGCAGTACGGCGCCGACACCGTGCGCGTGCGCACGGCGGCTGGCCTGGGGGCGCTCGCCGGGCTCCCGGAGGTCGATTCGGTCAACGACTTCGGCCAGCTGCAGGAAGTCAGGCTCAGGGGGGACGCGCAGTCGCTGCTCGCCCGACTCGTGCAGCGTACCAGTGTCTTTCACTTCGAGGTCACTCGCCCGTCGCTGCACGACGTCTTCGTCCGCATCGCCCGGCCGCCTGAGCAGGAGACGGGAGCACAGGAGGCAGGAGGCAGGAGGCATGAGACCGGGCGAGGCGTGTCCTCTGTCTGACACGCCTGAGAGCACCCGGCACGAATCGGCCTGTCGCCTGTCTCCTGACATTCTGGCGAGGATCACATGCACAAGACCCGAATCGTCGCGCAGGCGGAGTTCGCCACCCTGGTGCGGAGCAAGGCGTTCCTCATCACCCTGGTTCTGATGCCGGTCGTGATGGTCGGCTCGGTCCTGGTGATCCGCCTGACCAAGGACACGGCCGACATGCGGGAGCGCAGGTTCGCCTACGTCGACCGCTCGGGGTTGCTCGGTCCGGCGCTCGAGGCCGCGGCACAAGAACGGATCGACACCGCGGAGCGCGAGGGACGCACGGTGACCCGGTTCGTTCCGATCGCGGTCGATCCGGGCGGCCGGAGCATCGAGGAGCTGCGCCTCGAGCTGTCGGATCGAGTGCGCCGCCAGGAGCTGTTTGCCTTCGTGGAGATCCCGCCGGACGTGCTCAGGCCGGAGGGGACGGCCGGCGTGCGCTACCACTCGGATCACCCGTCGTACGAGGCGTTGCCCAACTGGCTGCGCACGGCGATCAGCCGGGCGATTCTGAACGAGCGGTTCCGGACGGCCGGCGTCGACCGGCGCACCGCGGAGCGGCTCACCCGGCAGGCGCCGGTCGAGCAGCTCGGGCTCTTCGACCGCGACGCCGCGGGGCGGGTTACAGAGGCGCGGCAGGTCGATCAGGTGCGCGCGTTCGTAGTACCCGGGGTCCTGCTCGGACTGATGTACATCACGATCATGTCGAGCGCGCCGCAGCTGCTCAACAGCGTGATTGAGGAGAAGATGAGCCGCATCAGCGAGGTGTTGATCGCGTCGGTGACGCCATTCCAGCTGATGATGGGCAAGCTGACGGGCAGCGCCGGCGTGTCGTTCCTGCTCGCCCTCATCTACGTCGCCGGTGGGCTCGGCGTCGCCGGCTACAACGGATACCTGTCGGCCGTGACGCCGGCGATGCTCGCCTGGTTCGCGCTGTTCCTGCTGCTGGCGGTGTTCATCTTCGGCTCCATCTTCATCGCGATCGGCGCCGCCTGTACGGATCTGAAGGACTCGCAGAACATGATGACGCCGGTGATGCTGCTGGTGATGCTGCCGCTCTTCACCTGGGCGGCCATCCTGCGCGCGCCGGACGGGATGCTGGCCATCGGGCTCTCCCTGCTCCCCACCGCCGCGCCGTTCCTGATGCTGCTGCGCATCGCGCTGCAGCCCGGCCCGCCGCTCTGGCAGGTCCTGCTGAGCGTGGCAATCATGGCGGGCTTCACGGTCGTCTGCGTGTGGGCCGCCGGCAGGATCTTCCGCACCGGCCTGCTCATGCAGGGCAAGTCGGCCACGGTGCCGGAGATGATCAGGTGGGTCAGGGCTGGATAGTGCGCAGTGTCAATGCTGAATGCTGAATACTGAATGCCGAATGAGTAATCCCGAACGCGTGATGCCGAACTATCGTTTCATCAACATGTCCGCGTTCCCTGCAAAGATCCTTCGTTTCACCTCGTCGCCGGCGTCCAGCTCGCGAATCGTGTCAATCATCAGCGGGATGCTGCCGATCTGGTGCGGGTAGTCGCTGCCGGCGAGGATGCGGTCGGGCCCTGCGAAGTCCAGGGCCAGGCGCAGGGCGGCGGGGCTGAAGTTCACGGTGTCGAGGTAGAACGTCCGCAGGTAGTCGCTCGGCGGCCGCGAGATGTGGCGCCGGCATTCGGCAAACGCGCGATACCCGCGGTCGAGGCGTTCGGCGAGGTAGGGAATCGCGCCGCCCATGTGCGTGAGCACCCAGCGGATGCGCGGGTAGCGATCCACCACGCCGCTGAATACCAGCGTCGCGGCGGCCAGCGTCGTGTCCATCGGGAATCCCACGAGCGGCATCAGCCAGTAGTCCATCATTGTCTCGACCCCGGCGGGATCCGTGGGGTGGATATAGATGACCGCGCCGAGCTCGTCCGCCCGCTTCCACAGCGGCTCGTAGCGCGGGTCGGCAAGCGCGACGCGGTTCACGTTGCTGAACACCATCGCGCCGGCCAGCTTCAGCCGCTGCACCGCCCGTTCGAGCTCCGCCACCGACGCGGCAGGATCGTTCAGCGGCAGCGTGGCCAGCGCGGCGAACCGTCCCTTGCCGGTCCGCACGACCCGGGCGAAGGCGTCGTTGATGCGCCGCGCCATCTCCACGGCGAACCCTGGCGGCTCCACGTGCACCCCGGGCGTGGTGAACGTGAGCACCTGGGTGGCGACGCCGTGCTCGTCGAGGACGCGCTGCCGGTACTCGATGTCGCGGTGGCCGGGGACGAGGATGTTGTAGTCGCCCGGGTAGTGCACGCAGGGGTTGCCGTGCTCGTCGTAGGTCACGCGCACGCGCGAGGCGGACGTCTTCAGCGCCTCCACGTACTCGGGCGGGTAGTAGTGGTTATGGAAGTCGACGATCCGCATGCCGCAGATAGTAGATCGGGACGCCGATCGCGACCATGCCGAGCCCGAGCGCCGCATCGGCTGGATCGCGGACGACCTGGTTGGCGACGATCGCGAGCGACGCCGCGACGAACACGATGGGCACGATCGGGTAACCCCAGGCGTGGTAGCGCGGCGCGTATCCCAGACGGCGGCGCAGCACGAACAGGCCGGCTGCCATCAGCGCGAAGAAGATCCACTCCGTATAGATCACGCGCGTGAACAGCTGGCGGTAGGCGCCGGTCGCGGCGAGCACGCTCGCCCACACCGCCTGTGCGACGATCGCGTTCGACGGCGTGCGGTAGACGGGATGGACCGCCCCGAGCCAGCGGAACGCGAGCCCGTCGCGCGCCATCGAGTAGTACACGCGCGGCCCGGTGAGGACGATCCCGGCGAGGCCCCCGAACGACGACATCATGACCAGGCCGGCGAGGATGGCGGACCCGCCGCGGCCGACCAGCACGTCGGCAGCGTCCGCCGCGATGCGCGTGGACGACTTGACGGCATCGAGGGGCAGCGCCGCGAGGTACACGAGGTTGAGCGCGATGTAGCAGGCCGTCACGATTCCGACACCCGCCAGCAGCGCCAGCGGAATCGTCCGCGCCGGCGCCATCGTCTCGCCCGCGGTGTAGGTGACCATGTGCCACCCCCCGTAGGCGAACAGGCCCGCCACCATGGCGAGCAGGAAATCCGAAAAGGATGCTGCCTCCTTTGCGGGAAAGGAAACAGCCCCCTTTTCAGTGGCGGCCGGGGACAGGGCAAGACCTGCGATCACGATGGCGAGAATTGCCACCAGCTTGGCAGCCGTCAACGCCGTCTGCACGCGGCTGCCGGCCTTCACCCCGACGTAGTTCAGCGCCGACAGGCCGGCGATCACCGCCACCGCGACGCCGCGGATGCCCGCTTCGCCGAGCGGCACGACGTGCGCCGCGTAGCGCGCGAACACCACCGCGATCGCCGCGATGATTCCGGCGTGCATCGTCCAGAACATCGCCCAGCCCCAGAGGAACCCGGCGAGCGGCGAGAACGTGTCGCGCATGAACACGTAGACACCGCCGGTCTGCGGAAACGCCGACGCCAGCTCCGCGCACACGAGCGCGCCGAAGAAGGTCAGGACGCCGCACGCCGTCCAGACGAGCATGATCTGTCCGGGCGTGTGGAGGTAACGGGCGATCTCGGACGGCTGCACGAAGATCGAGGCGCCGATGATCGTGCCGACGACCATCGCCGTCGCGTTCGTGACGGTGAGGGAACGGGCGAGATCGGCCATCGGTGCGGCGGATTCTGCGCGACCGTGTCGGGCGTCGTCAACGGCCGGCCACGACCCCGGCCTGGGAGGTGGCGAATTGGCGCTCTTCAGCGGCCTGATGAGCTACCCGCCAAAGGCGCCCGGCGAGGTCCTTGAACCGCCGCCGGCTCACCTCGAGGCGACCGCCGTTGCGCAAGCGCACCTCGCCATGGCCGCCCGCGTCGGGCACGACCTCGGTCACGGCGTCGAGGTTGACGATCGAGGCGCGGGAGATTCGTGCCTCCAGGGCAGCAGCAGGACCAGCGGGAGCGCGGTTGTCGCATGGATCCAGGGCGCGGCGCCGCCGCCGGCGACCCGCTGGACCGGCGGCACGACGATCGCGAAGAATCCCACGAGCGCCACCAGCGTCTGGAACAGCGAGAGCCTCCGCTTCACCAGACTCCCAGCGCGATCATGCGGTGAGCATACGGATGCGGGAGGGGGTGCCGGAAGCGGAATCGGACCGGCGGTGGATCGGGCGCGTGCGCGGCGTCATGCGGCGGATGAACGGCGGCGCGGCGACCTTGCGGGAAAGCTGTTGCGAAGCACGCGGACGCAACACTAGCATCCGGTCATGGTGAAGCCATACATCGCGTGGCGGCTGGCGCCGGCCGTGCTGCTCGTCGCGGCGCTGGCACCTGCGCAGGATGTTCCATCCGATCGGACCATTCAATACACGATTTCTTTTCCCGCACCCGAACATCATTACGCGCAGGTCGACGTCGTCTTTCCGGGGGTGGCGCGCGGCGCTGCACTCGAGATGCGCATGAGCAGGTCCTCGCCCGGGCGCTACGCGGTGCACGAGTTCGCGAAGAACGTGTTCGATCTCCAGGCGTTCGACGGCAGCGGCACCCCGCTGCCGGTCACGCGTCCGGCCGCCTCGCAGTGGAACGTGGCCGGGCACGACGGCAGCGTGCGCGTCGCCTACAAGGTGTTCGGCAACCGCGTCGACGGCACCTACGTCGGGATCGACACCTCACACGCGCACATCAACATGCCGGCAACGCTGCTGTGGGCGCGCGGCCTCGAGACGCGTCCGTCGCGCCTGACGTTCAGGCCGCCCGCCGGCTCGACCTGGAAGGTGGCGACGCAGCTCTACCCCACGGGCGATCAGCGGACGTTCACCGCGCCGAACCTGCAGTACTTGATGGACAGCCCGGCGGAGCTGAGCGACTTCTCCGTGCGCAGCTTCAAGGTGCGCAATCCGGACGGCCGGGAGCTCACCATCCGCACCGCGATCCACCACGAGTCGGACGAAGCGGCGATCGACGAATACGCTGCCGCCACAGAGAGGATCGTCCGCGAGGCCGCCGCGGTGTTCGGCGAGTACCCGGAGTTCGAGACCGGCACCTACACGTTTCTCGGCGATTACCTGCCGTGGGGCGGCGGCGACGGCATGGAGCACCGCAACAGCACGGTGGTTGCCGCGCCGGTGTCGCTGCGCGGGCGGAACGTGCGCGGAGTGCTCGGGACGGTGGCGCACGAGTTCTTCCACGCGTGGAACGTCGAGCGCATCCGGCCGAGATCGCTCGAGCCGTTCGACTTCGAGGACGAAAACGTCTCGGGCGAGTTGTGGCTGGCCGAAGGCTTCACCTCCTATTACGGCAACCTCCTGATGATGCGCACCGGGCTCTGGACGTTGCCGCGGCTGGTCAACTCGATCAGCGGCGCACTGAACGAGGTGGTCAACGGGTCGGGGCGCCGGTTCCGCTCGGCGGTCGGGATGAGCGAGTGGGCGCCCTTCGCCGACGGCGCGCGTTCGATCGACCAGACGAACGAGGGCTACACGTTCATCTCGTACTACACGTACGGCGCGGCGATCGCGCTGGCGCTGGATCTCTCGCTCCGCGACCGCTCGAACGGGCGCGTCACGCTCGACGACTACATGCGCGCGCTGTGGCAGGCGCACGGCAGGCCAGCCGCTGCGCAGCCGGGGTTGGCGGCAAAGCCGTACACGCTGCAGGACCTGCGCGGCCGGCTCGCCGACGTTTCCGGCGATCGCGCGTTTGCCGACGATTTCTTCGACAGGTACATCGAGGGGCGAGAGGTCGCGGAGTACGTCCGACTGCTCGCCCGGGCCGGCATCCTCGTGCGCCGGCAGAATCCCGGCGCCGCCTGGAGTGGCCTCGAACACGCGATGCGCGGCGAGGAGCCCGGTCGTGTCGGCTCGCTCCTCGAATGGGGGACGCCGGCGTTCGACGCCGGCCTGGAGCTGGGAGACGTCATCGCCTCGCTCGACGGCCGGCCCTTCTCCGGCACCGTCTCGCAGGCTCTCGGGCAGCGCAAACCGGGCGATCGCGTGATGATCGAGTTCCGCCGTCCGACGGGCGCCAGCGTGAAGGCGGTCATGACCCTCCGCGACGATCCTCGGCTCGACGCCGTCGCGGTGGAGTCGGTCGGCGGTACGCTCACGGCCGCGCAGCAGGCCTTTCGCGACGCCTGGCTGGGATCGAAAGTCCGGTGAGCGCTGCGGAGAGGAAGTGCGGCGTGCACGGCTCGGTTGCTCCGTCTGATGGTGGCGATGGCCACGCAGGCTGACGGTCGCGAGCTGCCGGTCTACCGCGTCAGTCATGCGGTCGACGCGATCCGCGTCGACGGCACCCTCGACGAGCGCAGCTGGGAGCTGGCGCCGCGTATCCGCGAGTTCCGCCACATCTACGATCCGGCGCGCGTGCCGAAGTTCCCGACCGCGGCCGCCCTGGTGTGGGACGCCGGCCGTCTGTACATCGCGTTCGAGTGCGCCGACGCCGAGCCTTGGGGCCGCCAGTCGCGCCGCGACGATCGGCTGTGGGAAGAAGAGGTCGTCGAGGTCTTCCTCGATCCCGATGGCGACGGCCGCAACTACGCCGAGCTCGAGGTCAGCCCGAACAACGTCGTCGTGGACCTGCTGCTGCCCCGGCCGCGGTCGGATCTCGAGTCGGCGCTCCGCTGGGACATTGCCGGATTGCAGACGGCAGTCCGGCGGAACGAAACAGGATGGACCGCGGAAATCGCGATTCCGTGGGCGAGCCTCGCCGCCGCCGGCGCGGCCGATCCGCCCAGGGCGGGCGTTCGATGGCGCGCCGGCCTGTACCGCATCAAGCGCCCCGGTGGTGCGGCGAAGGCTGACGCGATTACGCGGCTGGAGGGGGAAAAACGGCGCGCGGCACCCGCCCAGCTGAACCAACTGGAGCAGCGGCTTCACGCGCTGCGCGCCGATGACGAGTTCACGGCCTGGTCTCTGACGCGGCCGGAGCGCGGCTTCCACGATCCCGAACGGTTCGGCTACCTGGAGTTCCTACGCTGACGCGGCCTCACGCCTCGCCGCGGCACCGGCCGTACCAGCGGCACAGCCACTGCTCCATCTGTTGAATCTCGATCGTCTGCGCCGCGATGACGGCGTGGCATAGCGCACTTCATGCTGCGCGGCTCGTCCAATCACGGGGACGTCTGCGACGTCTGCGCCCCGTATGCAAACGCTGCGCGGAGAGTTGCGCATCCATCGGCGGAGACGACGACCTCATGCGACGGTGCGCTCAGGCCTTCCGCCGCCGCGCTGAATGGTGCTGTGCGATGGCCGGATCGCGACGCCGAGGGTGATGTGCCGTTGATCGCTCGTCCGTCGGCTGCGGACGAGCGATCGCAACGTCTTCAGGGCGTCTACTTCTTCATCATCATCGTGCCCGCGCCCTTCATCATCGGGCACATCGCCATCGACCCAGGGCCGGCCTGCATGTGCTCCGCCATGTGGCCCATCGTCTCGTGGTGCATCTTCATCATCGTCTCGCGCATGGTCTTGCGCTGCGACACGAGCTCGCTGACGACCGCGGCCGTCGCGTCGACCTTGGCCTGCCCGGTCGCGCCGGTCATCTTGGCCGCCAGGGCGTCGAGCCGTTGATCGGCCGCGTTCATCTCGGTCATCATCGCCTCGTGGGCCGCCGCCGCGGCCTTGCACTTCGCCATCATGTCGTGCGCCTGTGGCTTCATGATGTCCTGCACCTGCGGCTTCGACTTGTCCGCCGGTGGATGCTGGTGCGGCTGCGAAGTGGAGGGCTGCTGCGCCTGGAGCGCCGCGGGAGCCGCGACCAGGGCCAGCACGAGCACGAGGATTGGAAATCTGTGTCGGATCATTCTGGTACTCCTCGGATTGCGGCAGAGCCGGTCGCGACGGACTCATCCAGAGCAGCACGTCCCGGCCCCGCCAGATTACGGCGATTGACGACGCACCTTCTGTGCCACTCGCACTGAGCAAACAGGAGCACGGGAGGATCAGCAACTTTACCCTTTCTCCTGTCTCGGCCCGTTACCTGGCCGGCTCGATTGACTCGACCTTCAGGATCTTCGTCTTCTCGTACAGAACACCCTTGACCGTGACGCGCTGAGCCGCGAATCTCGCGGGGGTTTCCTGATCGCTGAGCGTGTAGAGGTTCTCGCCACTCAGAAGCGCATACTTGTACATCTTCCCGTCCCCGACGCAGTCCTTCACGCATTTGCTATCCGGGGAGACGTTCATGGCCTTGTGATCCCGATTGCACATGGTGTCGGTAATCACGCCGGTGTAGGTCTTTGACTGCGGCGCCGGCGCCGCGGCGGTGAGCAGGGCGGCGGCGACGAGGATCGTAGCGATTCTCATGACTGGTCTCCTGTAAGAGTTGAAGGCACGCGCGCGAGCGCGGGCTTGAGCTCGAAGTGCCACTTCCAGATCTCGTAGATCACCGGATAGACGACGAGCTCGAGGACGAACGAGGTGAAGATGCCGCCGATCATCGGGGCGGCAATCCGTTTCATGACATCGGCGCCCGTACCCGTGGACCACATGATGGGCACGAGCCCCATGAACATGACCGCGACGGTCATGAACTTCGGGCGGATGCGCTTGACGGCACCGTGCAACACGGCATCCTGGAGATCACGCAGCGAACGCAGGCGCCCCTCGCGCTTCGCGTCTTCATACGCGAGATCCAGGTAGAGCAGCATGAACACGCCGGTCTCGGCGTCGACGCCGAGCAGCGCGATGAGGCCGACCCACACGCCGATGCTCATGTTGTAATCGAGCAGGTACAACAGCCAGATCGCGCCGATCGCCGAGAACGGGACCGCCAGCAGGATGATGAACGTCTTGGGGAACGACCGCAGGTTCAGGTAGAGCAGCATCAGGACGAGGAACAGCGTCAGGGGGAGCACCACCTTCAGGCGCTCGCGCACGCGCTCCATCGATTCGTACTGGCCGCTCCAGGCCAGCGAGTACCCCGCCGGAATCGAGACGCCGGCCGCGACCGCTTCCTTGGCCTCCGCCACGTAGCTGCCGATGTCGCGATCCGCGACATCGACGTAGACGTACCCGTTCAGCATGCCGTTCTCGTTGCGCAGCATCGCCGGACCGCTCGCGAGGCGGACGTCGGCGAGCTGGCCGATCGGAATGTGCATGCGCCCGTCCATCGCCGGGACGAGGACGCGGCGGAGTCGATCGAGATCGCTGCGGTAGTCCTGGAAGTAGCGGACGTTCACCGCGTAGCGCTCGCGACCTTCGACGGTCGTCGTCTGCGTATCGCCGCCGACGGCCGACATCACCACCATCTGGGCGTCGTCGATCGACAGCCCGTATCGCGCCAGCTCGTCGCGCTTCCAGGCGAAATCGAGGAAGTAGCCGCCGGACGTACGTTCGGCGAACGCACTCCGCGTCCCCTGGACTTTCGGAAGGACCGCCTCGATCTCGGTGCCGATGCGCTCAATCTCGTGGATGTCCGCGCCGTAAATCTTGATGCCCACGGGTGTCCGCACCCCGGTCGTCAGCATGTCGATTCGCGCCTTGATCGGCATCGTCCAGGCGTTGCTGACGCCGGGCATCTTCAGCGCTTCGTTCATCTGCGATACCAGCGCCTCGGTGGAAATGCGATTACTCGTTATGCGCGTCAGCACCGGTGTCAGCCAGCCGGGCGCCCAGTCGGAGTACCAGGTGTCGACGTGGCGCCACTCCTCGTGCGGCTTCAGGACGATGACGGTCTCCATCATGGAGAACGGCGCGGGATCGGTGGAGGTCTCGGCGCGTCCTGCCTTGCCGAACACCGTCTTGACCTCGGGGAATTGCCTGATGATCCGGTCCTGGGTCTGTAGCAGTCGCTGCGTCTCGCCGACGGAGATGCCTGGCAACGTCGACGGCATGTAGAGGAGCGTGCCTTCGTCGAGCGGCGGCATGAACTCCGAGCCGAGCCGGTTGTAGACCGGAACCGTCGCGACCACGAGGCCGAGCGCGCCGGCCAGCACCGTCCACTTCCAGCGCAGGGCCCACGCGCACACGGGCTCGTACCCGCGGATCAGCACGCGGCTGATCGGGTGCGTGTCTTCGGAGTGGATCTTGCCGACGAGCACCGCGTTGGCCACCCGGGCCAGCCATCGGGGCCTGAACGAGTACTCGCGCATGTGCGTGAACAGGAGCCGCAGCGCCGGATCGAGCGTAATGGCGAGCACCGCCGCGACGATCATGGCGAGGTTCTTCGTCCACGCGAGCGGCGTGAACAGGCGCCCCTCCTGCGCTTCGAGCGTCAGCACCGGCAGGAACGAGACGGCGATGACGAGGAGCGCGAAGAAGCTTGGTCCGCCGACTTCCTTGACCGCGTCGATGACGACGCGGTGGTAGTCTTCCTTGCGTCCGGTACGATCCCAGATTTCGAGTTTCTTGTGTGTCTGCTCGACGACGACGATCGCGGCGTCGACCATTGCGCCCACCGCGATGGCAATCCCGCCGAGCGACATGATGTTGGAATCGATCCCCATCATGCGCATCGGGATGAACGCGATGATGATCGCGACCGGAATCGTGATGACCGGGATGAGCGCGCTCGGGATGTGCCACAGGAAGATGAAGATGATGATCGCGACGACGATGAGTTCCTCGAGCAGCGTGTCCTTGAGGTTCTCGATCGAGCGCAGAATGAGCTCCGAGCGGTCGTAGGTCGTCACGACCTTCACACCCTTGGGCAGTGACGGTTCGAGCTCGGTCAGCTTCGCTTTCACGCGTTCGATGACATCGAGCGCGTTCTCCCCCTGGCGCATCACGACGATGCCGGAGACGACGTCGCCGGTGCCGTCCAGGTCCGCTATGCCCCGGCGGATGTCGGGTCCGAGCACGACTTGGCCGATGTCGCGGATGCGGACGGGCACGCCGGTGTCGCTCCGCACGAGGACGATGTCGCCGATGTTGTCGGCGGATTTTGCGTAGCCACGGCCGCGCACCATGTATTCAGCGCCGGTCAGTTCGACCAGACGGCCGCCCACGTCGTTGTTTCCCTGCCGAACCGCTTCGAGGACCTTGGTGATCGGGATGTTGAAGGCCCGCAGGCGGTTCGGATCGACCTGGACCTGGTACTGGCGGACGAAGCCGCCGAGCGGCGCGACCTCGGCGACTCCGGGAACGGCCTTCAGGTAGTACCGGAGGTACCAGTCCTGATAGCTGCGCAATTGGTCGAGTCCCCATGTGCCCGTGGTGTCGACCAGCGCGTATTGAAAGACCCAGCCGACGCCGGTCGCGTCAGGGCCCATCTCCGTGCGGACGCCTTCCGGGAGCCGCGGCAGGACCGATGAGAGGTATTCGAGCGTGCGCGAGCGCGCCCAGTAGATGTCCGTGCCGTCCTCGAAGATGATGTAGACGTACGAGAACCCGAAATCCGAGAATCCGCGGACCGACCTGACCTGCGGCGCGCCGAGCATCGCCGTGACAATCGGGTACGTCACCTGGTCCTCGATGATGTCGGGGCTGCGATCCCACCGCGAGTACACGATCACCTGCGTGTCGCTCAGATCGGGGATGGCGTCGAGCGGCACCGTCTTCATGGAGTACAGGCCGGCCACCACGCCGACGGCAACCAGCAGGAAGACCATGAACCGGTTGCGCGCCGAGAACTCGATGATCGCGTTAATCACGGCCGTGCCCCTCATCCGCCGGCGCCTTCTTCGGCTTCTTGTCCGCGGGCGGCGGAACGCCACCGTGCTGCTGGTGCTGCGCCGGCGCGCCCATTCCGCCGGCGGCGGCCTTCAACTGGCTTTCGGAGTCAATCAGGAAGGTGGCGGATGTCACGATCCGTTCGCCGCCGGTGAGGCCGCTCGCGATGACGATCCGGTCGTCGACACGCTCGGTTGCCGTCACCTGCCGCGGCTCGAGATAGCCGTTCCCGAGATCGATGAAGACGGTCTGGCGGCTGCCGGTATCGAGTACGGCTCCGGCGGGGACCGTCAGGCGCTTGCTGCCCGATACGCTGAGTTCGACGTTCACGAACATGTCGGGTTTCAGGCGCACGCCCGGGTTGGCAGCCTCGAGCCTGACCTTCAGCGTGCGGGTCACGGGGTCGACCTGTGGCTGCACATACGCCACCCGCGCATTGACCGGGGCAGCGCCTGACGCGAACGTGATCCGCGCGGAGGCGCCAGGCTTCATCTGGGGGATGTCCGACTCGAACACCTCGGCCATGATCCACACGCGGCTCAGGTCCGCGATCATGTAGAGGTCAGTGTCTGGTGTGATCTTCTGATTCGGGAACACTTCGCGCTTCAGGACGAAGCCCGTCGCCGGCGAATGGACCGTCACACTGCGGATGGGTTCGCCCGTGTCGAGCACCTGTTTGATCTGCGCGGGGCTGAGGTCCCACAGCTCGAGACGACGGCGCGCGGCATCGAATAGGGCGGAGCCTCCCTCGGCGGCGCTGGCCATCGGGTTTTTGGCCATCAGGTCACGCGCGCGCCGCGCGAGCAGGAGTTCCTGCTGCGATGCCAGCAGCTCCGGGCTGTAGATCGTCAGCAGCGCCTGCCCCTTCTTGACGAAATCGCCCGTGAAGTCCACGAAGACGCGCTCGACCCAGCCCTCAACGCGCGAATGCACCATCGCGACTCGCGTCTCGTCGTAGGTCACGCTGCCGACCGTCCGGATGGACTGTGTACTGTCGGTCCACTCGGCCGTCGCGAACTTCACGCCCGCGAGCTGTTGGCGCTCGATGGGCACTCGAATGGCGCCGGCGGGAATCGTGGTCGCCTCTTCTGCGTACACCGGCTCCAGCGTGTTGCCGGTCTCCGGATTCAATCCCGCCTTGTCGGCGGTGTACTTCGGGTCCTGCGGATCGCGGTAATAGAGGACCTTCCGAGTGCCAGCTCCAGCCTGCGGCGTCGCCCCCTCGTCTGCGTAGACGGGCTCGAGCTTCATCCCGCAGTCGGGAGCAATTCCCGGCTTATCCGACTTATACGCGGGATGCATGGGGTCCACGTAGTACAGGACATGGCGTTCCTTCGACGCGTTGACTGCGCCGCGTGCCCTCACCGCACGAAAGATGTACCCGCCGCCGAATGCGGCGGCGATGACGACGGCCACTGCGAAGATTTTGAGAAATCTCATGGGTACCTCAGTGCGGGATCGGCGTGCCGGTCATTTCTTCCAGCCGGCTGATGGCTTGATGGAGTTGCAGGAGCTCCTCGAAGTACGTCATCTCGTACTCGAGGACCATCGAGAAGTTGGTGAGCACCGTGAGGAAATCCACGCTGCCGGTCTGGTAGCTCGCCATCGACGATTCCAGTGCGAGCCGCGCCTGGGGCAGGACCGTGTCGCGATACAGGCCGGCCAGCCGCACGGCGGTGGCCGCCATCTCGTAGTCGTCCTGCAGCCGCCCCTGGATTGACAGCCTGCTGCTCTCGTAGGTCTGCCGCGCTGCCGATTCCAGGCTCAGCTGTTCGGCAACGGCGGCGGCGCGTCGGCGGCGCTGAAGCGGGATGGTCAGACCGACGCGGAACTCGTACATCGCGGGCATCGAGCCCGCGTACGCGTACCCACCGGACAACGTGAAGTCGGGCTTGTAGTCGAGGCGTGCCGCGTCTACCGCAAGGCGCGAGCGCTCGATCATCAGTTGCTCGCGCTTGAGCATCGGCGCATTGGCGATCGACTGCGCGACCAGCACGTCGAGTGCCTCGCCGAACGGCACGTAGCGCAGGTCCTCCGTTGGGCCGATAGGCGTCCCTGCCGGCCGCGTCAGCAGCGCGTTGAGTTCCCCTTCGCGCGCACGCCGGAGTTGCTGAAGCCGCTGCTGCTGGAGCTCGAGCACGCTGAGCTGCGTCTGCGCTTTGATCACATCCTGTTGCGCAGCCTGCCCGACGGCATACCGCTGCTGGCTCACCTTGAGCAGCGTCGCCAGCAGCTCGCGATTCCGCTCGAGCACCCCGCCCGTCGCCTGCGTGTACGCCACCCCGTAGTACGCCTGCTTGACTCGCGACGTCACGGCCAGGCGCGCGGCCGCTATCTGTTGGAACTCCGCGTCGGCTTCGCGCTCGGCGACCGCCGCGCGCGCGTCGCGCTTGCCGGGAAACGGAATTTCCTGGCTCACCATCACGCCGAGGTTCGCGTTCGGATCGGTGCCGAGACCGGCGCCGGGCAGCGGATTCCCGGTCGCGGTGTAGCCCGCCTCGATCATCGGATCCGGCAGGCTCTGCTCCTGAACCGGGCGCTGACGCGCCGCCTCGTACCGCTGCTGCGCTGCGGCGATCTCCGGATGGCGCTCGAGCGCGGTGGCGACCGCCTGAGCGAGCGTCAGCCGTGGCGCCGCTTCCTGCCCGATCGCCGGCACGGACAGGACGATGAACGAGAAGACAACGATCGAGACTGCTCGCATGACAAACCCCAGAACGAGGGATGAATCAGCCGCCGCCGCCGCGGCCGACGCCACCGCGCGGCGTAAATCGAACGCATGGTTGGGAGGATCCCCGCAGGTTGGGCGACGTCGTGCGCCGCTGGTAACCCAGGCCTTCAGGCCTGCCGCCACGCGCGGGCAGCCCTCGAGGACTGCGCTACACGTCGCCGCTAGTGCTGCGGGGCGTCCGGATCAGACGAGCAGGGTGGAAAGGAGACTCAGGCGCTCGCGCATTGCCGCGGGAGGCGGCGAGGCAGCAAGCCAGGCGACGCGCGCTGGCTGGATAGCCAGTGCCGCGGCGCC
Organism: Vicinamibacterales bacterium; assembly: GCA_048594975.1. Classification (GTDB taxonomy): domain Bacteria; phylum Acidobacteriota; class Vicinamibacteria; order Vicinamibacterales; family 2-12-FULL-66-21; genus JBMDXB01. Next base: position 93,518 of record JBMDXQ010000085.1, read on the forward strand.
GTCGGAAAGAGCCGCCGTCGACGTCGTGTCCGCCTTTACGCGGGCGAACGGCTGCGCCGGCTCTGACTCACGGCGTGGGCCGTCCGCGTCGTGGCACTCGCAGCTGCTGATACGGGGACCGTCGCAGCAGGCGTGGATCGACGCCGGCATCGCGCACCCGCCAGGCAGGCCTGAGGCGCAGAGCGCCGCTGTGGCCGGACCCAGGAGAGCCGCAACCGCGACGGCGGCAATCAGCTTCCGCAGAACAGAGATCACGGTGTCCAACTGAGCAGCACAAGCCGTGCCAGACGTGCTAAGGCCATTGTACAGGGCGAAGCGGGCGCCGGCATCCCCCTGCCGGATTCCAGCCGCTGAAAAACCGGCACCCCGTCGGGGAAAATCCCCCATCAAAACCAGGTCCTGAGGCCGAACGCCAGGCGGGCGGCCGAGGTGCGATTACCTTCCGCGCGCGCGAAGTCGGCCGTGCCGAACAGTTTGCTGTCCCAGGTGGCGCCGACGTACGGCGCCAGCTCCCGGCGGATCTCATACCGCAGTCGCAGGCCGCATTCGACGGAGCTCAACCCGGCGCCGAGGCCTCGTTCAGGATCGTCCTTGCCGTACACCTCGAGCTCGACGAGTGGCTGCAGAATCAGGCGGTTGGTCAGAAGCAGGTCGTACTCGACCTCGAAACGCGCGTGCGTCCGTGCGCCGGCTCCGACGTACGCGGTGGCCTCGACCTCGAACCAGTACGGCGCGAGCCCCTGCACCCCGAACGCCGCCCACGTTTGCGGATCGCCGGGCCGGACGTCCTGCCGCACCCCCGCGACGACGTCCCACCAGCGCGAGAAGCTCCGCCCGTAGAGCGCGTGCACGAACGCCGCTTCCACGCGCCCGTCATCCGACTCGGCCTCGGCCCGAACCCAAAGGCGATTGATGTCGCCGCCGAACCAGGAGGTGTTCTCGAGGTTGATCCCGCCGGACGCCGTGCCCTGCCACTCCAGCTGGTCGAAGAGGACGAACGACATCAGCTTGCGGTCGTGGACGGTGTGGCCCTCGACGTCTGTGGGAAATGCGGCTGCGCGATCCGCATTGGTCAGCGGCGGGATCGGCTCTTTCGGCGGATCCTTCGGGCGCTCCTTCGGCGCGGCGTGCGCCGAATGGTCCTCGGCCGGCTTCTGCGGCGGCGGTGGCTGCTGCGCGGCCGACCGAGCCGGTGCGACAACGAGCGCGGCCGCGAGCAGCACGCGCGCGATCGGCGCGACGCTCATTCGTCGACCCTCATTTCCCGGAACATGCCCGATTCCATGTGGTAGAGCAAGTGGCAGTGGAACGCCCAGCGGCCGAGCGCGTCGGCGCGGACGCGGAAGCTCCGCTTCGTCCCGGGCGGCATGTCCACCGTGTGTTTCCTCACCATGAACTGCCCGTGCTCGTCTTCGACGTCGCTCCACATCCCGTGCAGGTGAATCGGGTGCGACATCATCGTGTCGTTGACGAGCACGATGCGCAGCCGCTCGCCGTACGTGAAACCCACCGGCTGGGCATCCGAGAACTTGATGCCGTCGAACGACCAGGCGAACTTCTCCATGTGGCCGGTGAGGTGCAGTTCGATGCTGCGGCCGGGCTCGCGGCCGTCAGGGTCGTCGAAGATGCTGCGGAGATCCGAGTAAGTGAGCACGCGCCGGCGGTTGCCGCGGAGGCCGACGCCGGGGTCGTCGAGCCGCGGCATCGGGTGCATCGCCTGCATGTCGACCAGCGGGTTCCCCTGCTCGCTTGCGGGATGCGACTGCGGCGCGGCGTTCGGCGTGGGCATCTCGTGCCCGGCATGTGGATCCGGAGGTTGCGGCATCGTGTGCCCGGCGTGCGGGGCGGCCGCCGGTGCGGCGGCGCCCGCTCCCCGCGACGGCATTCCGAGCCCGCTCACGTCCCCGTGTCCCATGTCCGCCATGGTCAGCAACTGCGGGCGATCGACGTCTGGAACGTCCGCTCTCAGGCCGGCACGGACGGCGAGCGTTCCCGCCGCGTACCCGGTGCGATCCGCCGACTGCGCGAAGATGGTGAACGCGTCCCTTCCCGACGGCTCGACGATCACGTCGTAGACCTCGGCGGTGGCGATGCGGACCTCGTCGACCTCCACCGGCCGCACGTACTGGCCGTCGGCGGCGACCACCGTCAGCTTCAGCCCGGGTATGCGGACGTCGAAGTACGACTGCGCCGAGCCGTTGATGAACCGCAGCCGCACCCGCTCGCCGGGCGTGAACACGCCGGTCCAGTTGCCGGCCGGCGTCATGCCGTTCATCAGGTACGTGTACGTGTACCCGGTGACATCCGACAGGTCAGTAGGGTTCATCCGCATCCCGCCCCACATCCGGCGATCGGCCAGCGTCTTCGACAGTCCGTACCCTCGGACGTCGCGGAAGAAGTCCACGACCGTCCGCTTGTTGAAGTTGTAGTAATCGGACTGCTTCTTCAGCTTCGCGAACACCTGCCGCGGGTCTTCGTCGGTCCAGTCCGACAGGAGCACCACGTGCTCGCGGTCGTATTTCACCGGTGACGGCTGCTCCGGCTCGATCACGATGGCGCCGTAGATGCCGCGCTGCTCGTCGAACCCGGAGTGGCTGTGGTACCAGTAGGTCCCGTTCTGCCGCACGAGAAACCGGTAGGTGTAGCTCTCGCCGGGGCGGATCCCGTGGAAGCTCAGGCCGGGCACGCCGTCCATGTTGGCGGGCAGCAGCATGCCGTGCCAGTGAATCGACGCATCTTCGCCGGAGAGCGTATTGGCGACGCGCAGCGTGACCGTGTCGCCCTCGCGCCACCGGAGCACCGGGCCCGGCACCGACCTGTTGACCGCATACGCGATTCTCGGTTTGCCGGTGAAGTTGACCGCCGTCTCGCCGATCCGCAGGTCGAACTGGGTTCCCGACAATTCGCCCGTCGGCTGCCGCGCGGCCGCCTGCGCCTGGAGCAGCGGCGTCCGCCAGAGCCCAAGGGTCGCCGCGGCGCCCCCGGCTGCGAGGCCTTTCACGAACGTCCGTCTCGACCGGTTCACCAGCGCCTCGCTTCTCCTCGTCTCTTTCACGTCTTCGTCGCCGCAGCGACGTTTTGTCGGCCTACGGAAGTAGGTTTTCGGAGCGAATGGGCCGAGTTGACCTTCACGTTCATGAACATTCCGGTTCCTGCTAGTGCTTGTGCGGCGCGGCGTGCCGCGCCGGCGGCTTCTGGCCCTCCCCTCTCAGAAACCGTTCTTCCTCGAGTGCCTGCCTGATCTCCGCCGGTGACTGCGGGTTGAGCGACTTCATCTCCTCAAGCTCCTCCGCGGTCAGGTGAGGCAGGCGCCGGATGAAGTGCACGAGGTGCCAGCTCCCGGTCTCGCCCTCGGCCGTGCCCGTTCCAAAGCCCGGCATGCCGGTGAGCGGCACGCCGCGCTCGATGATGTAGAACAGCTCGCCGTCGGTGAGCTGCTGTGTCGGCGGCTGCCGCAGATCGGGTGGTTTGGGATACAGCCCGCGGCCGATTTCCGCGTCGCCCGCCCCGTCGTTGCCATGGCAGATCGCGCAGTGGTCCGCGAAGTGCGCGAGGCCCTCGCGGCGAACCTCGTCGCTGGCCGGAACCGGGTTGGCACGCCGCCGCGCCTCGACCGGTATCGCCAAGCTCCGCAGCCGGACCGCGATCGCCTTCTCAAACGGTCCCGGTTCGGCCCGGGCGTCGAAGCCGCGACCGCGCACGAACGCGTACAGCCCGGCGCTGACGAGCACGAGCAGCGCGATGAGGAACAATGCCACGCGACCTGGACGACTCATAACAACCGTCCTTGCATGCCGGGGGCCCGCGATCCGCCGCTGGCCCCTCGTACTCCTGAGTGGCAGCGGCGGGAGGGGGAACTCCCCTGAGTTGGTTCAAAGATGACGGGCTGGAACGTCAGATGCGCAGCACCGCGCCGCGGGTGGGAGAGCAGCACGGAGGGGCGTTATCCTGGAGTCGAAGGGGCGCGGGCCGTCGTCCACCGACCGCTGGTCCATCCGCGGCGTGCGCGGCCCTCGTCTCGAGCGTCGCGCCCGTCTTCGAGGTCACCGGCACAAGGAACGGCGCCTGGGCCGCATGCCCGCAGGTGGTGTGCGACGGCGCGCCCGCGCGGTGTGCGTTGCCACTCGAGACCGGGACGATTTCGTGGCAGGTCGAACGCGACGACGCTGGTGGCGGATGCCATCCTCCTTGGGCGTTCGTTCCGCCTGTCGCGCAGGCCACCTCGCATGCGCTCGCGACGGCGTGACCAGAGGCCAGCACCAGCACGAGCATGGCCGCGAGCTTGCGGGTCCGGACCATCGTCCGTTTGTATCACAGGTCGGCGGACCCGTGTGCCTGCGGGTGCGACTCCAGCGAGCGGCACTCGGCGATTGGCGGCAGATCCCGGCAGCCTCGTCGTCTCGACTGGATATACTGTCGCAACTCGGGACCCGTCGAGCCTTGCGTCTCGTCTTAGCGAAAGGGCCGTGGTCGGAACTACCGTTCAGCACTACCGTATCGTCGCCCGGCTCGGCGCCGGCGGGATGGGCGAAGTCTACCGCGCCGAAGACCTTCGTCTCGGGCGCGAGGTCGCGCTGAAGTTCCTGCCGCCGGCGCTCAAGGCGGACCCGGAGAGCCGCGCGCGGCTGCTCAACGAGGCGCGGGCGGCGTCGCTGCTGCGGTCCCCGCACATCGCGATCACCTACGACATCGGCGAGCACGGCGGTTCCGATTTCATCGTGATGGAGTACGTCGACGGCGAGCTGCTGTCGGCGCGCGTGGCGCAGGGCCCGCTGCCGCCGCGCGAGGCGGTGGACGTCGGGATGCAGGTTGCCGATGCACTGGACGAGGCGCACGGCCGCGGCATCATCCATCGCTACATCAAGAGCGCGACCCTGATCCGGACGCCGCGCGGCGTCACCAAGGTGCTCGACTTCGGCCTGGCGAAGATCACGCGGGTAGCCGCGGGGGAGGACGTCACCCAGCCGCAGATGACCATCGCCGGGATCGTGATCGGCACCGTCTCCTACATGGCGCCGGAGCAGGCGCTCGGGCTTCCCCTCGATCATCGCGCCGATCTCTTCAGCCTCGGCGTCGTGCTCTTCGAGCTGCTCACCGGCCGCGTTCCCTTCGAGGGGCAGACGCCGACGGCGATCATCGACCGGATCCTGCACGAGACGCCGCCGCCGGTGTCGCGCTACGCCCCGGTGCCGCCGGCGATTGACGCGGTGGTCGCCCGTGCGCTGGAGAAGAAGCCGGAGTTCCGCTACCAGACGGCGCACGCGATCTACACCGACCTGCGCGACATCGTCGCGACGCTCGATTCGCGGCGTCCGGTCGGTACCGCCCCGGTCGTCCTCGCCGGTCCGCCGCCGCGCGTCGAGAGCGCGGTCGCGGTAATGACCTTCGCGAACATCACACGCGAGCCGGCCGACGACTGGATCGGCACGGGCATCGCGGAAACGGTCAGCGCCGACCTGAAGAACATCCACGGACTGACGGTGATCGGTCGCGCGCGGATCTACGACGCGCTGCGCAACCTGAGCACCGACGGCCACCTGAACGACGCGCTGGCCATCGACATCGCCCGCCGCCTCGGCGCCACGTGGGTGGTGGTGGGCGGGTTCCAGCGGATGGGACAGGCGGTGCGCATCACCGCCAACCTCGTGGAGATCGCGACCGGGGCGCTGCGGCGCACGGCCAAGACCGACGGCCGCATCGACGACATCTTCGCGCTCCAGGACCGGATCGTCTACGAGCTGAGCGACGGGCTGAACGTGGAGCTCCAGGGGACCGAGATCGCCGGCATCGAGCGGCCGGAGACGCGCTCGGTGGAGGCCTACGAGAGCTACGCGCGCGGCATGATGAACCTGCGCCAGGCGACGGGCGACTCGATGGACCGTGCGATTGCCGCCTTCGAGGACGCCACGCGCCACGACCCGGAGTACGCCAACGCCTGGGCGGCGCTCGGCGCGGCGTTCGGCCTGAAGGGCAGTTTCCTCAGCCTGGACGAGATGATGCTCAAGGCGATCGAGCTCGAGCGGCGGGCGCTGGCGCTCGATCAATCGCACGTCGACGCGCGGGTGTGGCTGGCGGGGGCGCTGCTCGGCCTGCGCCGGACCGACGAGGCGATCGCGGTGCTCGCCGAGGCGATCCAGCTCGATCCGCAGAACGGCCAGGCGCACCAGGGGCTGGCGCGCGCCTACTGGATCGGCAAGGGCGAGTTCGCGGTAGCGATTCCGGAGTTCGAGCGCGCCATCGAGCTCAACCCGGAAGCGGGGTACTCGTACCTGCAGCTCGGGCTGTTGCTCGCCTGGCTCGGCGAGTACGAACGCGCCGTGGAGGTCTGCCGCCGTGCCGTGGACCTGCAGGAGCAGTACCTCTCGGGCGACATGGGGTTGCAGATCGTGGGCGCCTATGCGCGGCTCGGGTACGTCTACTACCTGCGCGGCGACTACACCGGCGCGCTGCGCCAGTACGAGAGGGAGCTGGCCTTCATCGCCTCGAGCGATCATGCGCTGCGCGAACGCACCAGCATCGAGATCAACGTCAAGGTCGGCGCCGCCTGGCACCGCCTCGGCGAGGCGGGGAACGCGCAGCGGCACTTCGAGCGTGCGCTGAAGTCCTTCGACGCGCGTGTGGCGCGCGGCGCCGACGACCCGTTCACCCGCTACTACATCGCCTGCCTGCACGCGCTGCGCGGCGACCAGGACCGCGCGCTGGAATCGCTCGACCGCGTGGCGCGGCTCCTGCCCGAGCTCACCGCGGCGCGCGCCCGCCGCGATCCGGACCTCGACGCGCTGCGCAGCAACCCGCGATTCATCGCCCTGCTCGCCGCGCCGTCCGGCCACGCCGCGCGATGACGGCCGTCGCCGGCGCGGCGGCCGCGTCCGCCTACGACGTCGTGATTGTCGGGGGCGGCGCCGCCGGCCTGAGCGCGGCGCTCATGCTCGGGCGCTGCCGGCGGCGCGTGCTCGTGTGCGACACCGGCCGGCCGCGCAACCGCGCCTCGCGCGCGCTGCACGGCTACCTGACGCGCGACGGCATCGCGCCGCACGACTTCATCGCCCTCGCGCGCGACGAGCTGGGGCGTTACCCGACCATCGAGCTGCGCGACGTCGAGGCGATCGACGCCGAGTGCCGCGCCGGCCGGTTCGTCACCACCCTCGCCGGCGGCCAGCAGGTCGCCTCGCGCAAGCTCCTGCTCGCGACCGGCGTCGTCGACAACCTCCCGGAGGTGCCCGGCATCGGCGAGCTCTACGGCCGGAGCGTCTTTCACTGCCCGTACTGCGACGGGTGGGAAGTCCGCGACCAGCCGCTCGCCGTCTACGGCCGCGGCGTCCGCGGCCTCGGCCTGGCGCTCGAGATGACAGCCTGGAGCCGCGACCTGGTGCTGTTCAGCGACGGCGACGCGGAGATCGACGGCGACGACCGCACGCGGCTCGCCCGCCACGGCATCTCGCTGCGCGAAGACCGCGTCCTCTGCCTGGAAGGCCAGGCCGGCGTCCTCGAGCGCGTCGTCCTCGCCAGCGGCGAGGCGGTCCCGCGCCGCGCGCTGTTCTTCACCCTCGGCCAGGAGCAGCGGTCGCCGCTCGCGACGCGCCTCGGCTGCGAGTTCAACGAGAAGGGCACGGTGCGGACCGGCAAGTACGAGACGACGCACCTGAGCGGGCTCTTCGTGGCCGGCGACGCGTCGCGCGCCGTGCAGTGGATCGTCGTCGCCGCCGCCGAGGGCGCCGAGGCGGCGTTCGCGATCAACACGGATCTGATCAAGGAGGATCTCGCCCGGGACTGATGCGGGGCGGCTGACACGCCCCCTGCACCACGTGCACCCTCCACCTTGCACGCGCAAGGCTCCAATCACCAAATGGCCCGGCCAATCGCCACCCGACGAGACGCCGGGTTTGACCTGCAGCGCGGACCAATCGATCATTGGGCCTCTGCGGGCGATACCAATCCGCGCACACTGCACGGCGGGTGGAGCACGTCGATGATCCAGCACATCGAGCGGCAGTTCGAGCGCACGGCGCGTCCCCTGTACGGCCACCTCGTCACCATCGTGGAGGCGGCAATCGTGCGCGGCGACCTGCCGTCCGGTTCGCGGCTGCCACCGGAGCGCGAGCTCGCGGCCCGGCTGCGGATATCGCGGACGACGGTGGTCAGCGCGTATCGCGAGCTCGAGTCGCGGGGACTGCTGCGCGGCTACGTCGGACGCGGCACCTACGTCTGTGCCGCCCCAGAGGCTGCCGGCACGCCGTTCGCGTGGCGCGGGAAGATCGCGGCGGCGGCGCTGCGGTCGAGCGATTCGACGCTGCGCGACGCGCTGAGCCACGCGGCCGATACGCGCCTGCTGTCGATGGCCGCCGGCGAGCCGGCGATCGATCGGTTCCCGACGGCGCGCTTCCTCGAGGCCGTCGAGTACGTGCTGCGCAGGGACGCGCGTGCGGTGTGGGGCCACGGGCCGACCGAGGGGCAGCCGGAGCTGCGCGAGGCGGTGGCCGACCGGTTCAACGTGCCGCGCGACAGCGTGCTCGTGCTTGCGGGCGCGCAGCAGGGCCTGGACCTGCTCGCCCGCTGCCTCGTCGATCCCGGCGACGCGGTCATCGTCGATCGCCCAGGGTACGTGGGAGCGATCCAGTCGTTCCACGCCGCTGGTGCGCGGCTGATCGGCTGGGACGTGACGCGAGCGGACCTCGACGAGCTCGAAGACCTGCTCGTCCGGTATCGGCCGAAGCTCATTTACACGAACCCGACGTTCCAGAATCCGACGGGAACGACGATGCCGGTGCACGTCCGGCGCGACCTGCTCGAACTCGCGGAGCGCTACCGGGTGCCCATCGTCGAGGACGCCACGTATGGCGAGCTGTATTTCTCGGATCCGTCCCCGCCGACGCTGCGCGATCTGGACACGAGCAACATCGTCATCCTCTTGAGCAGCTTTTCGAAAGTGATGGCGCCGGGGCTTCGGCTCGGGTGGTTGTCGGCGGCGCGATCGATCGTCGATCAGATCGCGCTCATCAAGCAGCGGATGGACCCGCACACCCAGAACCTTGCGCAGTTCGCCGTGGCCCGCCTGATCCGCGACGGCAGCTTCGACGAGCACCTGCGCGCGATTCGCGCCGAGCACGCGCGCCGCTGCGCACGGATGGTCGGAGCAATCCAGCGGTACGTGCCCGCCGGCGCGCTGCGGTTCACGCGGCCGCAGGGCGGGCTTTACCTGTGGTGCCAGCTCGCGTCGGGGACGGATTCGCCGTCGCTCCTCGAACGCGCGCTCGACGCCGGCGTCGCGTTCCTCGCCGGCCCGGCCTTCTACCCCGACCCGGCCGGCGCCTCGGAACTGCGGCTCTGCTTCTCGAGCGTGGCGCCGGGTGAAATCGACGCGGCGGTCAGTCGACTGGCTGAGTGCCTGAAAACTGGAGCGGCTACGGCGCCCCGACAATCTGTTGTCGTCTGTTAGGGCGACCGATGACTCTCAACGCCCGTTGAGTTCCGCCGCCCGCTCCTTGTCGCGCTGTCTCTGGCGCGTTCAGTTCGTCGGCCAATTCGGTTGGGGTAGGACCAACGGCCGACGGCGAGAACGCCCGACTGCCAACAAGCTCCAACGTCTGGAACTCCCGACCTGCCCATTCGGTGTTTACTCGTTTGCCGATCGGGGGGTGGCTCGTTGGGAGTTCGCGTAGTTGGCGGGTGGCAGTTGGCCCTTGGGAGTTGACCGCGCGGAGTCCCTGCCGGCCGCGACCCATCCGACGCGCGTCAACAGGGAGCCGACGATGGTCGAGACCGCGGCGAGTTGCCGGGCGGCCGGCGATTGCGGCGCGAGCAGCCGCAGCAGCAGCGGCACGGGACCGGACAGGACGCCGCCGGCGCGGGTGACCCGGCCCGACCACCCTTTCTTGACCGGGTCGAGCGCCGGGTCGCGGCGCGACTCGAGGGCGATCCCCATCGCGGTTTCGACGGCCGCCGCGCCGATGCCAAGCGGGTTGAGCGCGGGGTCGTGGTGGCCAAGCAGCTCCAGGATGGCGACCGCGCTGTTCATGCCGGACGCGGCGAAGTGCACCGGCAGCAGGTGCACGGTGCGCGACCACACCGGGATGGCCGTTGCGCCGAGCAGCACGCCGGTGTAGGACGCGAGCACGAGGCCGGTCGCCGCCGAGAGCGCTTCCGCGGCATCGCCGACGACCTGTACGGGCAGGCGTCCGCCGGAGGCATGTCTCGCCGCGTCGGCGAACGCGGCCGCGGCGGCGAAGTTCGAGAAGGCGACCAGCGTCCAGGCGCCGATCGACATCGGGCTGCGCAGCTTGAAGACCCGCAGCATGTTCAGGAAGCGATCGGGACGGCCCAGATCCGAGATGAGCAGCGGCGGTGATGCCGCCGCCCCGGCCGCGGCCATCCAGCGGGCATGGCGCACCAGGTCCGGCCGGCCGCCGCTCGCGGTGGCCATCGCCCCGATCAGCGCGGCCGCCCCGGCCGCGCCGCCGACGAACAGGTAGGCCGGGACCTCCCAGGTCCAGACCGGCGCCTTCAGCAGCGGCAGGTCGGAGTAGCCGGTCGTCTCGACGCCGAGCTCACCCGCCGCGGCGCGCGCGCCGAGTTCCTCCAGCCGCCGCTCGAAGTCCGTCATGCGCGCCGCCGTACGTCCGCGATCTCGGCATCGACGAAGGCGCCGCGCCGCGGCGCGAAGACCCGCCAGCCGGTTGTCGAGACCACCTTCCGGAGGGCCTCCGGTGCGCCGGCGCCGATCGCATCGATCACGACCGTCGCCACCTGGTCGTCCGCGCCGAGTCTCACCCGGAGCGCGCAGTCGGCCCGCTCCAGCGTGCCCCGCCCGTCCTCGGCGATCCGGAGTTCCGGCAACGCGGACTGCAGCCGCCGCACGACTTCCTCACGGCTGCCGAGCGGCGGCGCGTGCTCCACGGCCTCGGTGCCCGCCTCCGGCGGCAGGTTCAGCAGCATCAGCCGGCGCAGCGGCAGTTCCCCTGCGACGTGCTTCGCCGAGCGGCGACGCCCCCCGATGTGCAGGAAGACGAACAGCAGCAGCGCCAGCGCGCCTGCGGCTGCCTCAATCGCGGGCACGAGCACCTCCGGCTGCGCGTGCAGATCGATCACGACCGGGGACGGATCGATTGGTCCCGCCAGCCCTGACAGGACGCGAGGGGCGGTCAGCCGGTCGATCAGCCCAACGCGCGCGTAGCCCTCGACCTCTCGCGACGCCTGCAGCGCGGTCACGATCTTCATCATCATCACGAGGTACGCGTCCTGGTCCGGCTGCCGCCCGCCGCCGATCGTGCGCTGCGCGATGTCGAGCGCCGCCGCGTCGCGCGTCGCCACGACGGCAACGGCCGGGATGTTCCTGGCCTGGCCCGCCGGCCGCACCGGGAACAGCAGCTCCTCGATCTGCCCGTCCGATTCGCGGTAGCCGGCGCCGACGTAGTCCACCTCGCAGCCGGTCAACCGGACCCACGCGGCGTCCGGCCGCTGGCGCGCGTACTGCTCGCAGGAGAGGACCTGCTGCTGGCGATTGCGCGCGGCATGGTACAGCGGCCCGGCCGCGACGAGGAGCAGCGCGAGGCCGACGATCAACGGGACGACGCGCATCATCGCAATCGCCCCGGGCTGGTGGACAAGAACGCGAGCGCCGTACCGGCGAGCATCAGCGCCGCCGCGGCGGCGGCGGACAGCCACCCGGCGCGCAGGTGAACGGCCGGCGCGTCGGGCGCGGCCGGCAGGTTATAGTCCGCCGGCGCGCCGCGGACGATGAACATCGCGTGCGTGCCGCCGACGCTGGTGTCGCGCGCATCGTAGAGCACGGCGTCGTCGATTCCTTTGCTCCGGAGCTCCTCCAGCCGCCGCGCCGCTCGCGCGCGCAGCCCCTCGAGCTCGCCGAAGACGATCGACTCGGTCGGGCACACGGTTGCGCAGGCAGGCTGCAAGCCTGCCTTCTGCCGGTCGTAGCAGAACGTGCACTTGAACGCGCGGCCGTCCGCGGGCCGCCGATCCACGACGCCGAACGGGCACGCGACGATGCAATAGCCGCAGCCGTTGCAGACGTCCGGCTGGATGAAGACGCCCCCGAACTCCATGCGTACGATCGAGCCGGTCGGGCACGCGTCCAGGCAGCCGGCGTTCTCGCAGTGCTTGCAGACATCCGAGGAGAAGTCCCAGCCGACGACGACAGAGCCGCGAGGAGCGGAGCGGTGCGAGGGGGCCCCCGCGAGCGACGAGCCTGGCGGGGTGGAGGGCCCCCCGCCATTCAAGGATGCGCGCTCGACGAACTTCACGTGCCGCCACGTCGAGTGCCCCAGTGCCAGGGTGTTGTCGTACGACCTCCCGGACAGCGTGAAGCCGTCGGCAGGGATCTGGTTCCACTCCTTGCACGCGACCTCGCACGCCTTGCAGCCGATGCAAAGAGTGGAGTCAGTGAAGAAGCCGGTGACGGGCATGGGCGGGCTAATTGTGGATCGATCCAGGGATGGATCGCGCGATCGCGCTATTGATGGATCCGCGCTATTGAAGGTCAAAAACGCCTGTCAGGTCACGTTCAGCTTCTCGACCCGGCAGATCAAGGCCTTGGATTCCATGATCCGCACGTTTGGCTCCTCGGACATCGCGATCAGATCGTTGGCGACGTCGCCGGTGACGAGACCCTTCTGACCGAAGTGCCAGGGCACAGCGATCTGGTGGATCGTGCGTCCGCCGATGACGAGCGGGCTGATGCGGCGGGTCACGAGCGCCCGGGCCTCGATGTGCCCGCGGGCCGTGACGATGCGGACGCGTGCGCCGTTGTCGATGCCGATCTCCTGCGCGAGCTCGGGTGACAGCTCGCAGAAGAGCGCCGGCTGCAGCTCCGCGAGGCGCGAGAGCGTTCGCGACATCCCGCCTGCCGTGTGGTGTTCCGTCAGCCGGTAGGGCGTCAGCACGTGCGGGAACGCGGGATCGGCCGTTCCGGCCCACGGATTGTCTGCGCGCGCGCGGCGATCGGCGACCGGGTTCGACTGCTGCGACTAAAACGCGTTGGCCGTCGGCGACTCCAGCGGCTCGTAGTGGGCGGGGAGCGGGCCGTCGCGAAGCCCGCTTGCGACCCACAGCCAGCCGAGGCCGTCCGCGTGCATGATGAACGGCCCGCCGGCATCGCCGGCGAACAGATCGTCGGGCACGGCTCTCGTGGAATCCCCGGGGTCGTGCAGCGTGCCCGTCGACGGCGGGCGCGTGCGTGGAAAAT